>CAMYJH010000110.1 GCA_947258715.1 uncultured Gammaproteobacteria bacterium | reverse complement strand
GTTCGGCGGACTTTTCCTGCTTTTTTCATAAATGACTCGGACACTTCTAGATAAGTTTCGCGGGCCGCCAGTTTGACTTTAGCCATCACCCGATTGTAGAGAAAGGTGGCACGGGATTTCTTCACACAAATGTGTGAGATTTCTACCAAACGCTACTCCTGCTTTGGTCCATCGCTCCGTTGCCGCCTGTCGCGGAAAAAATGAATGAACGTCTCTCTTTATTCCAGCGTACGGTCGTCACGTCGTTATAAAATCCAAATTCGAGTGTTCTGTACGATCAATCGAATACGTACAAAATACTCCTTGCCGACTTTCGCAGGATCGGGGCGAACTGGCGCTATCGTCTCAGAAGAGACGGTCGCAGTAAAAGCGGATGAACGTCCGGTCCCATCGAAAGCAGACATAACTCACGGCGTTGCAAAATCGAAATTCAACTCTTCTGCTGCACATTCGCAATTTCGGTATACTCCGATCCTGTTGACAACAACAATAACTCTTCCAAGAGGTAAAAATAATTAGTGAAAAGAATCCCCGTAAGGCTTTAAAGGCTCTCGCTGTGGGTGCACCAGCAGTATGGGCTACTGCTTCGATGGCCCGTTCAAGATCTCGCCTACATCTCACCAAACCAATCTGGTACGCTCCCTGATCGAGCGCTATAGAAAAACCTCAAAAAAGGAAGTACACCATGAAAAACGCCGCACTGAAGAAATCCATCCTGACCACGGTCGCAATCGCGTTGACCGTGCTGAGTGGTTCTGCGCTGGCACAAGATACTGGAACGCTGCACAAGGACAAGGTGGTCGAACATCCTTCCCCTTACGTGGATCAGCACTTCCCCCAGCGGGTGCTCTGGGGCGACGCCCACCACCATACCTCGTTGTCCGTGGACAGCGGCTTGATCGGGAACACTAACAGCCCGGACGTGAGCTTCCGCTTGGCCCGGGGCGAGGAGGTCGTCTCCAACACCGGCCAGCGGGTAAAACTGGTCCGGCCGCTGGACTTCCTGGTGGTCACGGACCACGCGGAATATCTCGGCATTGCCAAGCTTCTCAACGAGGCAAACCCCGCCTTGCTGGCAACCGAAGTCGGCAAGGAGTGGTACGCGGACATGCAGGGGAGCAAGGAGAAAGCCTGGGAAGCAGTCGTTTCCATGCAGAAAGACTTCGTTTCCGGCGTACCGCGATTCAATGACCCCAAGGTCAGCCGTTCCGTCTGGGACGACGTCGTTGACATTGCCTCCAAATACAACCAGCCCGGCACCTTCACTGCTCTCAACGGGTACGAATGGTCAACGATCAGCTCTGGGAAAGACGCGACGGGCCCGATCGGGTGAAGCAGGTCCTTCCCTTCAGCGCCTTCGATAGCGGGGATCCCGAGAAGCTCTGGGAGTTCATGGCCGCATACGAGAAGAAAACCGGCGGCCAGATCCTAGCGATCCCCCACAACGGCAACATCAGCAACGGCCAGATGTACGCGGAGGTCATCAAGGGCAAGGATATGACCAAGGACTACGCCGAGCGCCGCGCTCGCTGGGAACCCCTGATGGAGGCCACCCAGGAGAAGGGCGATGGCGAGGCGCACCCCAAGCTTTCGCCGGAAGACGAGTTCGCGGACTTCGAGAACTGGGACTTTGGCGATTCCTTTGGGAACCCCAAGAAAGACTGGATGCTGCAGTACGAATATGCCCGTTCGACACTGAAGAATGGGATCCGGCTGGAGGACAAGCTCGGAGCCAATCCCTTCAAATACGGGATGATCGGCAGCTCCGATAACCACGTCAGCATGACCACCACGCGCGAGGAGAACTATTTCGGCAAGCTCCCGAATGAGGAGCCCTCTCCCAAACGGTACAAAGAGGCGTTCGTGAAGGACAAGAAAACCGGCGAGACTATCGTCAGCGCCTGGCAGTTGGGCGCGTCGGGGCTGGTCGCGGTGTGGGCGAGAGAAAACACCCGCGAAGCGATTTTCGACGCCATGGCCCGCAAGGAGGTCTACGCCAGCACCGGTACCCGCATGACCGTGCGGGTCTTCGGCGGTTGGGATTTCCAGCCCGATGAAGTCCAGCGACCCGATTTCGCTGCTCAGGGCTACGATCGCGGCGTGCCGATGGGAGGGGATCTCAAGAGCGCGCCTGCGGGTGCCGTGCCAAGCTTCATGATCCGGGCCCTTCGCGATCCCGACGGCGCCAATCTCGACCGGGTGCAGGTCATCAAGGGCTGGCTGGGTTCCGACGGGAAGACCCATGAGCGCATCTATGACGTGGCCGTCTCCGATGGCCGCAAGATAGGCGCCGACGGCCGCTGCAAGACGCCGGTCGGCACCACCGTCGACGTCGCCAACGCGAGCTACACCAACTCCATCGGGGACGTCATGCTAATGGCCCACTGGAGGGACCCCGACTTCGATCCGGAGCAGCGCGCCTTCTACTACGTTCGAGTCATCGAGATCCCCACCCCGCGCTGGACGGCTTACGACGCGAAGCGGTTCGGGATCACGATGCCCAAGGAGGTCACGATGACCGTGCAGGACCGGGCCTATACCTCGCCGATCTGGTACACGCCCTGAGGGTTTGCCGTAACGCCTGACCAAAGGAGCAGCAAACATGATCGACGAACAGGAATCACAGCTTCGAAAATCGGCCCTGGTCATGCGCATCCTGGGCTGGCTGTTGGTCGTCGGCCTCGTACCGATGGTGTTCATCTATCCCCCGGGATTCATGTGGGGC
>CAMYJH010000109.1 GCA_947258715.1 uncultured Gammaproteobacteria bacterium | reverse complement strand
CCCGTCGTACTGCTGGATCGCCGCCGGATTGGCCAGGTGCACCCGAAAGCCGGCCGCCTGAAGACCGTCGACCAGCCAGTACCAGTTATAGGTCGACTCGACCACGACCCCGCAAAGCCGCTCCGCAAAGGGCGCCAGCGCCCGAACAATCACCCCCAGGTCGTTCGCCAGGCGACGCTGAAACACCGCCCGGTCGCGCTCGTCACTGACCACCACGTAACTGTTCGTGGAATGAAGATCGATACCGCAGTAGAGTTCCATCTAAGCCTCCTCGATTGGCCCTTGGTTGGTTTCCACAGCTCAACTGTAAAACCAAGTCGCCCGTCGAGGGGGCGGCTAGATGAGTATCAGGCTTGCATGTTTGTATTATCGAACCACCCGGAGCGCTCGGCTGGCCTCCTCCCATGGCCAGGAGCACCTCGCGGAGCTCAATAACGCAATAACGCAAGCCGTCTCGGAACTCATTCCCGCCGACAGCTTCTTGTCATCCCTATTCCACCCAATACTCACGTTTGTTGAGGGCATTGGCGCAAATGACGCGGCCTTCTACAGTGCCGACGATTCCTTCTTTCAACTCTTGAACCATCCAGGCGTCTGCGTGTCGAGGTGGGATTGGATAGGGCGCAATGAGACCAAGCGCACCCGCAGGCCGAAAACCGAAACGAGGGTAATAAGCCGGGTGTCCCAACACGAACACCAAGTCGGTGTCCTTGTCGGTAAGTTGGCGCAACCCATTGCGGATCAATTCACCGCCAAGACCGCGGCCCTGGAATTCGGGGATGACGGCCAATGGCGCAAGAATCGATGCCGTAATGCCCGGTTCCGCCCCGGATACGATTGCTCTTGTGAAGAGGACATGTCCGGCGGGTCGCCCGTCGACAACCGCCATTAGAGAGAGTCGAGGTACGGCGCTTGGGTCGATTAAGAGATTTGCCGTCAACAGCGCTTCGTCGTTTTGGCGAAATGCGCTTTCATGAACCGAAATGATGCTATCCAAGTCTTGGTCGTCGGTCTGACGAACGATCATGCCCTGTTCCTTTGGCTCCTACGCATGACACCCCGAAGAAGGGGGGAGGGCGCGGTACGCGGCTTGCCCCGCGCTCCTACCGCGACCCCCTAACTCTGGCGGAAATTCGCTCCCGCCAAACGTATCGATAATTCCGTTCCGGACCCTAATGTCCCGCAACCCGTTTGAAATGGTCCGGGTGCACGGCAAAGTCCACGACGTCTCCAAGATGGTCGAGGTGCATCTGGTGCACGAAGCCGTGGACGCTGGCCGGACGAAGAGCCTCGTCGTGGTCGGGTTTCCTGACCAGCATGATACTGACAGAACCGGCCAGACAGGCAAAACCGCAGATGGAAAACGCCAACGGGAAGTTGCCCATATCGCCCAGAATCCCCCCCAACAACGGTCCCGCAATTCCGCCGACGCCATAGGACAGAAAAATGAATGGATAGTTTTGGCAAACCGATCAGCATGGCGCCGAAGTAAAGTAGATATTCGTTTCCAGCCATGCCGGTAAAGGAAAGCAGCGCAATGGCCTGAATAGCGGTCAGTGTCGCCACCGAGCGCCGCCGCCCGATCTTGTCGCTCAAGGTCCCCCAGACGATGCGCCCAACCCCGTTGGCGAGACTGAAGAACACAGCCATGGCGGTGCCGGCGATCGCGCTGGCCTCGACCGCGCTGTAACCGGCCGCCTGCAGGGCCTCCATGGGGTAAAGCTTCATGAGACCGATCGACATCAGTCCCGCGCCGGCGCTAACGGCGAATGTAAGGAAAATCAAATAGAATTGAGGTGTACGCAACATCTCCTGGACCGTGAAATTCTGCAGTCCCTTGGCTGCCGCCGGAGTCGTCTCGGCCAAGCCTTCCGGTTTCCAACCTTGGGGCGGCATGACCATCCACACGCTGCCCAGCAGGATCAGAGCGGCGAAAGCGCCGCCATAGATAACAAACGTCGTGGACAGACCGTAGAGTCCGATCAGATCGCCCCAGGCCCCGGCCAGCTTGACCCAGCCCATGGCGCCGAAGCCGAAACCGGCAACCGCCAAGCCCGTGATCAATCCTTTCTTGTCGGGGAACCAGCGTATTCCAACCGCGATTGGAACCACGTACGCCAGACCGATACCGGCCCCGCCGATCAAGCCCACCCCCAGGCACACGGCCCAAAACTCGGTGCCGCCGAAGAGACCCGCGAAAACGTAACCTGCGCCCAGGGCGACGCCGCCGGCGGCTACGAGCTTACGCGGCCCCAGCTTGGCGAGACCGCGACCGGCGAAGACCATCACCAGTGCAAAAGTGACCAGGCTGACAGCGAAAACAATCTGGGTGTCTACCTTGGTCCAGCCGGCCGCTTTGAGAGCCGGCGTAAAGACGGACCAGGCATAGATGGTTCCCAGGCTGAGCTGAATGAGCATCGACCCAAGGACGACGAGCCAACGTTTGGAGGGGCGATGAGCCTGCATGAATCTACGCTCCGGATACGAACCTGGCCTAACCAGATTTCACTAACGCAAGCATGTTACAGAGGGATTAACGATGGCTGCATATCTTGCCACGGTTCAATGCCGTCGCGCCGATGACGAGCAGCCGAGGGCTGGCGGATCAACCCAAGCGCGTCCAACGGACCTGGCGACGGGAGCGCTCTGCGCGGTCGCCAAGGCACCCCGCCAGGCGGCCTCTTCCCCGCCCGATCTCTAAGCTACTGCCATGCGTCTTCGTAAGCTGGAAAAAACATTAAAACAGGACCCGACCCCTTTCCCCCTTTTCGGCTGCCCGCGTCCATAGTAGGCCACCGCCCAATTGTTGCACGAAGCGCTTGGCGTCACCTTCGTCAGGAAACCCAAAGACCTTAAGAACGTAGGATCCCCCTTCTCCGCTGAGGTCGTAATGCCACGGACCGATTTGACCCCGATGTTCGCCTGACCAATAGACCGTGTTATGGGGAGATAGAGTGAACGGCAGACGGATACTCCAGGTAGTTGTTTCCTGTGCATTCTGCCC
>CAMYJH010000108.1:3176-4506 GCA_947258715.1 uncultured Gammaproteobacteria bacterium | reverse complement strand
CGGTCCGTCCTGCAAAAAGAACGAAGCATAGGTCCGGGACAACATGCCTCCGGAAATGTTCTTCACCTCGAACCCGTTCTGGAGCAGCAGGCGCGTCGCATAATAGGAACGCTGCCCCGAGCGGCAGAAGACGTGAATCGTCCGGTCGCGCGGCAGTTCGTCCAGCCGGGCCCGTAACTGCCCGAGGGGGATGTTGACGGCGCCTTCGACGTTCTCCACGGCAAGCTCGAACGGTTCGCGCACGTCGAGGATCACGCCTTCGCCCATTTCGGTCCAGTGGCTGATCGGCATATCGCCGCTGAGCACGTCGGCCGCGACCATCCCCGAAAAGTTCGGATTCCTCGAGGTCGTACACCGTGGCGCCCATCTGGATCAGCGCGGCCAGGGCGCTGATGCGCTTGTCCACGCCGTCCTCGCCCAGCGCCTGGGCGCCGAGCAGCCGCCCGTCGGGCTTCCGGAACAGCACCTTCATCGCGATGGGCTTCGCACCGGGGTAATAGCCGGCGTGAGAGTTCGGGAACAGGTAGATCTTCTCGTAGTCCTCGTTGCCGATACGCTTCAGCGTTTTTTCGCTGGCGCCGGTCCACGCCGCCGTGCCTTCGAACAGGCCGATGATGGCCGTTCCCTGGGTGCCCCGGAAACGCGAGTCGCGGCCGGCGATCACGTCCGCGATAATGCGCCCCTGCCGGTTGGCGGGGCCGGCCAGCGCCGCGAGGCTCCACTCGCCCGTCACGAAATCCCTGACTTCGACCGCGTCGCCGGCGGCGAAGATGCCCGGCTCGCTGGTGCGCATCTGCTCGTCGGTGCGGATCCCGCCAAGCGCCCCGATCTCGAGTCCGGCCGCCTTCGCCAGTGCCGTATCGGGACTCACACCGATGCCGAGTACCACGATATCCGCCGGGTACATCGCACCCGATTTGGTGTGGACTTCCAGGGCGCCGGTGGGCGCCTGCCGGAACTCGGCGGCGCCGTCATTCAGCACGACGTTGACGCCATGATGCTCCAGGTAACCTTCGACCATGCGCGCCATCTCCTTGTCCAGCGGGCCCAGTACCTGGTCACCCATCTCCAGCAGCGTCACGTCGAAGCCGCGATGAGCGAGGTTTTCCGTCATCTCCAGCCCGATGAATCCGCCGCCCACGACCACCGCGCGGGTCTTCGGTCGGACGGCCTGAATGCCGGAATACCGGCTCATGCCGGCCAAAAACGGCGTACCTTTGTCCAGCCACTGACGGATATGCCGGGCGTCCGGCACCGTTCTGACCGAGAAGATACCCGGCAGATCGATTCCGGGCAGCGGCGGCCGGATCGACGGTGCGCCCGGCGACAG
>CAMYJH010000108.1:1744-3070 GCA_947258715.1 uncultured Gammaproteobacteria bacterium | reverse complement strand
GCGCTCGACCATGACGATCTCGGCGTTCTCGTCCAGGCGCCGCAACCGGGCGGCGCAGGAGGCGCCACCGGCGACTCCACCAATGATAATGACTTTCATACTTCCTCCTTTAATTCGCCGGAGCCTGCCGGGCGAACAGGTGTGCCGCACTCATGTCGTATTTCCTGCAACGGTTTCTCCGGCATGCTTAGCGAATATTCTGGCTGCAATGAGTGAGAGGACAGCCGACCACAAACCCCACATGATGGTGAAGGTAATGATGCGCGGATCCACGTTCGGAATGGCAAAAGCGGCAATCAAAATCGCTGCAAGATTACGCTGGAGCATACCCAGCGACATGACGCTTCGCTGATTCTGCTTCAGGCCAAAACCGACTAGATACGTTAGCAGTGCCATCACAACCATGAAAACTGTCCCAGAGAGGAGGGCAAAGCTGCCCACCGTGTCGAGCATCGGCCGGGCGTAGATCACGAAGCACTGCGAGAGCATCACCAATGTGACGATCTTGGCGATCACGTTGACCGCCGGAAAGATCTTGGTTGCCGCAGTCTCCGCGTAATGCCGGGCTGCTATTCCGATTGCCATCGGCAGGAGTAAGGTCAGGAAGAGCGGTTGTGCGAGAGCCCAGGGGCTGACCGTCAGCTCCTTGATCACCAGAGGTCCGAACAACGGTATGAAAACCACTGCGCCAACCACCACCAGTGGATAAAAGGCGCCCGCAAAGTTCATGTCTCCGCGAGCCTTTTCCACCATCAGTGGGAAGAACGGCGCGGCCGGCGCCACACTGGAGAGGAGCATGACGATTACATAGGGTTCTGCCAGAGGAATAGCGGTGATGATCAGGTAAGCGAGTGCCGGCCCCAGCACCCAGCCCCACACAAAGATCAGCGCCATACCTTTCTTGTTCTTCAACGCCTGGATCAACCTTGGCATGTTTACCTGGAGTCCCATGGCAAACAGGTTCGCCACAGTGAAGACCAATACCATTGGCTTGAATGTGGTTTCAAGAAATTGCATGATCTCGCTCATAGCCGATTTCCTTTTAGCTAACCCGTTGTTATCAGCGCAATGGCATGGGCGCTCCGCAGGGTTCTCAGCGCCTCGCGCAGATTCATTTCGAGGCCCATGGCCGCGAGGTTTGCCACCGTGAAAACGACGACCGCGATGTTGAAGACGACTTGCACGCTCCTGACTCTCTCCTTTCTGAGTTCTTTGCGGCATTACCGGGGTGCTCCTCGCGATAAGCCGCCATGGCGTGGCGGTTGGAGGGGTAGAGGCGCTCCCTTCCGATAGAATGCAGCGCACCGTAGTGTTCGAGCAGGGCGG
>CAMYJH010000108.1:0-1612 GCA_947258715.1 uncultured Gammaproteobacteria bacterium | reverse complement strand
GAAATCTGCCCCGCCCGCGCCAATGTCACCCTTTAGCAAGAATGACCATTTCTCACTGATCGGGTTCTTCCAACGAGCGCCGATGATCAGATCGACCCAGTCCTCTTCTACACTGGAAGTCAGCGTACCGGGAAGGGTTACGGGGTCGATCGTGACATCCACGTCATTGTCCCACCAGCGCAGGCCCGCGAAATAGTCGAGTTGTCCATCGCCCGACCGGGCGCCTTTCACCAACAGCGCCTCGAAAACGCCCTGGCGCACCTCGGCATCGAGCACGCCGCCGCGCGGTCCGGTGATGTCGGAGCTCAGGTCCATGAAAGCGTAATCGACTGCCACGCCCCAGCCGCTTTCGTGACGGGCTTCGAAGTGCACCATGAATCCAAGGTCCAGGTTATCGAGAACGTCACTCGTATCAACGTCGACATCCAGGCCGGTGGCGCGGCCGATGCCGGCATCACCGTCGATGGTCACGCCGAGCAAATATGGCTCGATCTCGTACGACCATTTATCCGCATTTGCGGGATTTGCCGCCAGCGCCAATGTGGCGGCTGCCAGCGCGGAAAGGAGGATCTTGTTTGTCATTTCAAGTTTCCCAGTGAGAATTTGAATCGTTGTGTTTCACGGATGCAGAATTTCGACGACGCGTTTTTGCAAACGTGCGAGCCGGCATGGCCTTTTGTATCAACGGCAGGTTCCACGTGCTATCCACTTCACGACAACGGCGGCAAATGGAGTCTAGACGTCGGACAGCTGATCGTCGTCCATACCACCAGCGCCGAGTTGCCGCAACACGTCGTTCGAAAGAGTAATGAAGATCCGGAAGCTCTCGTCCGCCGCCAGTTTCTCGTGCACGAGTTGGTCGAACGTCTCGCCCTGCAACTCGCGTAGTTTCGTGATCGCCTGCACGCGTCCGGTCGGACCGGTCGAGCTCTTAACGGAATCCCTGATATTAATCGTGGCGGCGTGAAGCGATCGATGCGATTCTTGCGGCGCGCCTGGTAGATGCGCAGACCCGTATACAGTGCACAGGCCAGCGCTACGATGACCGTGACCAGCACCTCGGCCACCCCGGAATAGCGTTCGTAAAAACTCGGTGCGGCACGCTACAGGAAAGTCTGTGCGCCAGAGTGCACGATATGGGTGAGCGGCTAGCTTCGAAGTCTGCCGTCAACTGTTGGAAGAGCCCCGGGCGCGTAGCCGCCAGGGCCGGGTGCAGGCGCAGGATCTCATTGATCGGATCGTGCACGATCGTGCCGTCCAGTTCGCCACGGGCAACCAGCATTTTGTCCACCGCGAAGGTCACGATCGGTTCTGGTGTCGCTTCCCCGTAGGTGCCAACCGGAATGACGAAGGGCCTGAAATACAGGTTCTGCGGGACCAGCGAATCAATCTTTCCGCCCGAGCCGATGTCCTGCGGGGCGCCCAGTGAAATCAGCACGTAACCGGGAAACTCGGCGATTCGCTCCGGGGAAATCGGGCCTAACGCGACGAAGACGTCGGGCGATTGGGTTGTATCGGTTGCGTAATCTAATTCATCCTCATTTGTGATACGTGCCTGCGACGATCCAGCTTGGTTGCCGCCAAGGTCTCGCTGGGCGATTCGCCAAAGTGG
>CAMYJH010000107.1 GCA_947258715.1 uncultured Gammaproteobacteria bacterium | reverse complement strand
TGACTCGGTGATGGATTACAACAACCAGCGCGAGCAGTTTCCCAACAATTTCGTCGCCGGTCCCTTCGGATTCCTGCCTGCGCAACAGCTCGAGATTCAGAACGAGGAAGCCCGCGAAGCGGTTAGAGTGTCCTTCTCTTAGTTCCCGGGGACCGCAGCCTTGCCTTAGCGCGACCAGGTTTCCGGAGCTTAGTCCCTATAGTGATCTCCGGCGCCGGCGGCAGACTTGTTCATGAACTTCTTCAAGCGGCAGGCCGAGGCGCGGCGATACACCGCACTCTTGATCTTCTATCTGCTCATCGCAGTGACGCTCATTGTCGTCGCGGTCAACGCCGTGGTTTATGTCGCCGTGGCGGCGGGAAGCCCACAGTCGCCGGATCTTTCCACCTGGAAGGATCTGCCGTGGTGGCCCAATGTTACCCTTGGCACTTTGCTGGTGATTGTCATCGGCAGTCTGACTCGTTTCCTTACGCTGAGAGGCGGCGGACGCGCGGTGGCCGAGCTCATGGACGCGCGGCCGGTCAGCGTGGACAGCCGCGATCCGCTGGAGCGGCGCTTCGTCAATGTGGTCGAGGAAATGTCCATCGCCTCAGGTACCCCCGTGCCGGACTTGTACGTGATGGAGCAGGAACAGGGCATCAACGCGTTCGTGGCCGGGTATCGGCCTACCGAAGCGGTGATGGTGGTGACCCGCGGGGCGCTGGAGACATTGAGCCGCGACGAATTGCAGGGCGTCGTCGGCCATGAATTCAGTCATGTCTTGAACGGAGACATGCGAATCAATGTCCGCTTGATCGCCATACTCGCCGGGATCCTTACGCTCGGCGTGATCGGCAGACTGATGATGCGTTCCCTCGGCAGGTCCCCAGGTATCAGGCCCTCTTCCGGCGGACGCGGCGCCCAGGCGCAGCTTGTCGCTTTCGCCTTAGGGTTGGGTCTCTTTCTTATCGGGTACATCGGTCTGTTTTTTGGCCGGTTGATTAAAGCCGCGGTCTCCAGACAGCGGGAATTTCTCGCCGATGCTTCGTCGGTCCAGTTCACGCGCAACCCTCGCGGCATAGCTGGAGCATTGTGGAAGATCAAATCCCACGTCCAAGGGGCATTGCTTTCCAATGCCCACGCGGAGGAAACGAGCCACATGTGCTTCGGAGAGAATATCAAGGTCAGCTTCAGTAGCCTCATGGCGACGCATCCGCCCATCGACGAACGTATCCGGCGCGTGGATCCCCACTTCGAGGTGAAGCAGGCCGCCGAAGGCACGAGACGTCGGGCCGCCGCCGGTGCAGAAACCGCGGCTGGTGGAGCGGCGATGGCGTTTGCTTCATCTGGGACCGAGGCGGTTGTAGCCGGATCGGGCGGCCTGGCCGCGAGCGTGGGTAATCCGACCCCGGAACACGTCGACTATGCCACCGCCTTTCACCGTTCCATTCCGAAAGAACTTGTTAAGGCGATGCACGCTCCCGCCGAAGCGCCATTCGTCGTTTATGCGCTGTTGCTGGGTGACGTGGCCGAAGAAAGGGTGCGAATTGCCCGGGCGCTTATCCGCCATGAAACCAAAATCAAGGATGACGCTGGCTTGGGTCCCGTCTGCGATGCCATCGGAAATCTGGACGTTCGCTACCGGCTGCCGCTGCTGGACCTGGCGGCGCCGGCGCTGCGTGCGCTTTCAGATCCCGAGCGTGAAGCCGTAATCAAGACTGCGGAAAAGCTGGTACAGATCGATCGCAAGGTGACTCTGTTCGAGTTCGTGCTGCTCATCTTGTTGAAGAAACAGCTCAAGCGGGGATCTTCTGTCGGGGAGAAGATCAGGTACCGTCGGTTTGCGCCGGTGCTGGCGGAAATTCGTATTCTGCTCACGCTCATGTCGCGGACCGGGGCCCGCAGCGCGCGCCAGTCAGGGGAAGCCTTCACCATGGCCATGGGTTCCTTCAGCAAAATCAGCCTGGCCCAGGCGGGCGAAGCCTACTGCAAGCTCGAATCCATGGAAGGGGTGCTGGCGAAGCTGTCGGGGCTCTCGCCGTTGCTCAAAGGACCTCTGATCAGAGCCTGCGAGGACTGC
>CAMYJH010000106.1 GCA_947258715.1 uncultured Gammaproteobacteria bacterium | reverse complement strand
TGGGTCGCGAGAGCGATTTGAGCGAAGACGGACTACCGCACTCGGGCAACCTCGTTTCACTCATTGCTGAACGGTCATGCTAAGCCTGAAAACATCGAGCGTGCCAGAGTCGCCGGGGACATCGTAAGAGAAGTCCAGCGACTGCACCGGCAGCGTCTGCTGGCGGGTCAGGCGATAATCGTTGTCGAGTACGCGGTCGAGCTCGAGCCCATAGTCAAATAGTCAACTCCGGGACCAATGTCCCCTAACAATTTTCCACCCGCATAATCCCACTATCAGAAGCTGTAAGATGGGAAAAATCAAATACTGGTGATAGAACAATATCTGGAACAAAAGAGAGTCTGCCGCAAACACGTTACCTCTCTTCAAGAACATCCAATATGCTTCCAGCACCGGTAAATCCCAGGCAGGCAAGCTCTTGATCAACTGATCGTTTACTATCGCCAAGTAGAGGGCCGCTGAAACTATGAGGACTAGACGGTATGAGCGATTAAAGTACATTAACACTCCACCAAGAACACCTAAACCTATAAGTCCAAGCTTCAAAATCCATACTATCCAGAGCTTTGTCTCCGCATCAGCGATCACTGAATCTACGTATCCATTTGGATCACGTGCATAAGCGGTTCTCTCCTGTTCGCTTTTCGAATCGAGATATCCGTCCATTTCCTCCATGAGGAAGCGCTCAAACATACGTAAATCTTCGTTCGGCGTCGGAAATAAAATAAAGGCAAGGGACAGCCAAATAAGAACTACGACGATTCCCTGCTTTTGTGTGCTGAAATTCATCTACGTTTTAAACCTTTCAATAGGACAGATGCGTGCCTGTAGATCACATCTCATTTTCAATTTATCGAGGCACTTTGCCTTACATTCCGTGTCGCGTCCGGTTCGACTCGGATGGTTGTTAAGCGTTTTGTTCAGTTCCTTGAAACATCTCTCAAAGGCCAGTCCGTCAGTATGGGCTTCCAAGAGCCCGTTTGATGCAGTCAATCGGGTTCAATATGCAGGTGATACTTAATAGACCGGTTGGGTCGATGAAATTTACGGGGTTTTGGTTCGCGGGGAATAGGAAGGATAACCGCCCTTTTTCCCGTAATCGAGTATCCGTTAGTGAGGCTCGGACCTATGTAATCAACGGTGACCGCAGCCTTCGAGCCTGAATTTCGTTGCAACTGCGATGGGCAGCTCCGAAATCGGCGCTTTGAGGGGTATGTTCGTTGGTGAAAACTGAGCCGGGCGTAGGTGGGCACGAGAGGGTCCATACCAATACCCGGCAAGGCCTGGCGTCCGTGCGTGAGGAAGCGAATGTCGTAAGCCTTATTCTTTAAGGCCCGGCAGTTTACCTTGCGGTGGCGCTCGGGCTTGCGGCCCAAAAGCCAGCGGCCGTTGCCCGGTACGTCGATTCAAATGTTCGAGGACCTGCTTGATGACCACCGGGTCTTCAATACTGGCAATGATCTTCACCCTCCCACCGCAGTTCCGGCAGGTCTCTATGTCGATCCGGAATACGCGCTTCAGACGCTGCGCCCACGTCAGCGCGGCATGGCGCTCCGATGCCGTCTTGACCGTGTCCCCACGGCAGTGCCGGGCGCTGCCGCCTGGAGTCACCCGTGCCCGCAGACTGCTATTGGGCGCGAAGACGCCGTGAAAGCGGGTGAGATTCACCCGCGGCTTCGGCACCAGCGCGGCCAGGCGCGCGATGAAATCAAGCGGCTCGAAAATCACATGGGTGGTGCCGTCCCGGTACGGCGTCTTGAGCTGGTATCGGACGTTGCCTTGACGGGTCAGCGACAAGCGCTCGTTGGCGATGGCCGGTCTGGCGATGTAGCGGCACAGCCGCTCCAACTTGGCTCGTTGATGCGCGCCTGCCGCAACCCCGCAATGGAGGGAAAAGCCTGCGGCTTTGCCCAGCCCGCCATCGTCGCGTTCCTCGGTGTGAGCCGGTATCGTCTGCAGGGTGAATGCCTTCTGGCCGTGGTGTGGGCCGACCGCAATCCGGTAGGTGACTGAATGACCAATCAGGTCGTCCATCGCCGAGCACTCTCGCGCTTCCAGTGTCAGGTAGCTGTCTTCCACGTCCCGCACCAGCAGCCCGGCTCGCTCCAGATAGCGACCGACGCGGTGACTGATCCGGTGAATCAATTTCTCGATCTCCGCCGCCGTGGGCGGCTTCAGGCGGCGAAAGCACGGACCGCCCTCCACCGTGATGTACACGCCGTCTAGAAACAGCATGTGGAAGTGAATGTTCAGGTTCAGAGCGCTGCCGAAGCGCTGGATCAAAGTCACCGCACCGGTCTCGGCCGTCGCCCGCGTCAGCCCGGTCTTGTTGATCAGATGCGTCGCAATGGCCCGGTACACAATTCCGAGTACCCGACCCATCACCTCCGGACGGGCGGCAAACAGAAAGCGGATGGCAAACGGCACGCTCAACACCCACTGGCGCATCGGCTCATGCGGCAACACCTCATCGACCAGCAGCGCCGCAGTCTCGACCATGCGCCGGGCGCCACAACTGGGGCAAAATCCCCGCCGCTTGCAACTAAACGCCACCAGCCTCTCATCCCGACAGCGCTCGCAACGCACTCGCAGGAAGCCGTGCTCCAGCCGGCCGCACCGGAGATAGTCCTCAAACTCGCGCTGCACGTATCCCGGTAACTCCCGGCCCTGTTCCGCCATTAGCGCCGAGAAGACGGGATAGTGCTGTTCGATTATCTGATAGAGGAGGGTCTGATCGGGGCGGTGGCGCTCGTAGTACCCCGCGCTGTCCGCAACCGAGCAGGCGTCCCTGCCCGCAGGAATTCCTGCCATCTATCGCATCCTTGCGATACCGTTTCATCGGACACCTTAGCAAAGCCGAGCGACGGCACAAAGAGCACGCCCGCCGAGCCCAACGGTAACAACCATCCGATGTTCGCCCTGGTGCACTATGCGGGTTAAAGGTGCGCGCATTATATACATCCGATAAGCTCCCCCTGGTTGCCGGCCAAGTACGGATCGTTTCGCCTGGACGATATCGTGAGGCTGAATTCTGAATTACGCTGGCGTCAGCCGCCGGCCAGCGGCGCCGCCCAAGCCCATTGTCAAAGAGGAGGAAGACGTAGCGGCCTCAATCTTTCTGATATTTGGTCTCCCGGGCTTTGTCGGGCAGCTCGAACCTGTGCCAACGCTCCGGTACGTGGGGACCAATAGCCGTGTCCCTATCGGCTCGGTGGCCAAGAATCCCAATGTCGACACAGTGTTTTCTGGGGACGGGCTTTGACCGGGTGTTTCCTTCGGGCGTGCGCACCGAGGAAGTGATAGAAAAACTCAATGCCGATTTCGCCGCGCGGGAATCGGGACTCGAGAGGACGGCTAAGTGAACGCCCTGCTCATCGACTTCGGCAGCACCTATACCAAGCTGCGCGCCGTGGCGCTGGATCCGATCCGCGTTCTGGCCTCCGGACAGGGACCGTCCACGGTGGCGAGCGACATCACCGAGGGCATGAACGCGGCGCTTGCAGATTTGGAATCGCACATGGGTGCGCTCCCAGCGTTCAACCACCGGCTCGCCTGCAGCAGCGCCGCTGGAGGCCTGCGCATGGTGACCGTTGGCCTGGTGCGCGAACTCACCGCTGAAGCCGCGCGCCAGGCGGCGCTGGGGGCGGGCGCCCGGCTGGTGGCCGCGTTCGCCCAGCGTCTCACCGCAAAAGACGTTACCGACATTGAAAATCTCGCTGCAGACATTTTGTTGCTCGCCGGCGGCACCGACGGCGGTAACAGCGAAGTCATTCTGCATAATGCCCGCGCGCTCGCCGCAGCGGGGATTGACTGTCCCGTCATCGTCGCCGGCAACCGAGCGGCGGCGGACGATGTGGCCGCGGCTCTGCAGGCAAACGGAAAATCAGTCATCGTCAGCGAAAACGTGATGCCGGAATTCGGTCAGCTCAATGTCGAGCCTGCTCGCGGCGCGATCCGCCAGGTTTTCATACAGCGCATAGTCCACGCCAAGGGCATCGACCGGGCGGCGGCGCTTCTCGACCGGGTCCTGATGCCCACGCCCGCCGCCGTCCTGGAAGCGGCGCGACTTCTTTCGGAAGGCGCCGGCAACGAGCCCGGTCTCGGCCCACTGATGGTGGTGGACGTAGGCGGCGCCACTACCGACGTGCACTCCGTCGCGAGCGGTGAGCCGGAGCAGGCCGGGGTGATACAGCGCGGGCTGCCGGAACCGTATCTGAAGCGCACCGTGGAAGGGGATCTGGGCATGCGCCACAGCGCGAGGGGAACTCTCGCCCAGGCGGGGGCCGAAGCCATCGCCGCCATCGCCGGGTTCGGACCGAGTCGCGTGGGAGCCATCGTCGATCGCCTCGCCCTGGATGCCGGTCATCTGCCTGAGGATAAAGAAGAGCGAACAGTGGACTTTGCGCTGGGTCACGCGGCGGTGCGCATTGCGGTGCAGCGTCACGCCG
>CAMYJH010000105.1 GCA_947258715.1 uncultured Gammaproteobacteria bacterium | reverse complement strand
CTCCCTCGTGGCTTCGAGGTGGATGCACCGCCTTGCCCACCCCATGCCGCCGGCCCGAAAGTCGAACGGCGCTCAACGCTTCCGCCCGGGCAAAAGGGTCAGCCCAGGCAACCCAATTTCTTATATTTGAAAATAATAATATTCATGAAAGCGAAATCATGTAAAGTGATTTTCGGTCGCACCCGTGAAGGGGGGCGCCGAAGTGCAAGGACGCCGGCCCGGATAGCTCACGACCGGCGTTGTGGAATCGGTGGCAAATCGTCGCCAGGTCAGTTCGGAGACGGACGCAACAGGAGAAATGTTGTTTCATGCCGCCGAAGGCTGGCGCGACGTCGTTTCGGAAACGGGAGGAAGAAGATTATGGTTTTTAATGAATCACCAAATTGCGATATAAGTCGCAGCGACACACGTTCGTCATGAATTTGAATGTCAATCGGGAAGAGGCAGCTTGATGTTCTCCACCAATCCGTTGTCGCAGCCGGCACGCTGTTCGACGTCTGGCACAAAAAGAGCGCGAAATATTTCTTCGCAAATATGCGCAATTCCAAGAGCAAGGCGGAGAAGCCTGTCGGCGGAGGCAAGAAGGTATCGATCGCCGTTCAGACTGCCGTGGTCGACGTCATGGCCTCTGGCGAATTCTGCAACCCGCGCCGCAGGCTCGCACATCTTCTGACGATGTACGGCTTCACCCTTTACGCGGCTATGGCGGCCATCATGGTCTTCGCTTACCCGACTCCGGACACCCCCACACCGGGCATTCTGCCGGTGCTCTGGTATGTCGGCGCGCTGATGGTCTGCGTTGGCGGCTACTGGTTCTGGTTCTTCATTCGCGTGGACGTTGCCGCAGAGGGTAATTCGCCGTTTCGCCTGGTTCGCGCCGACCTGTTCATCGTCTCGATGGTCCTGAGCACGACTTTCGGCATCATATGGGGGATCCTGCAGGCGACAGGCGGCGGAATCTGGACGACGGTGTTCCTGGCACTGTTTCTCATCGCCACCACGGTGCTCTTCGCATCCATCCCGTGGTCCAAGTTCCCCCACATGTTCTTCAAGCCCGCGGCGGCCTTCGAGAAAAGAATATCCAAGGCCAATGGTACAGCGTCGAATCTGCCGACGCAGACCCGTGACGATCCCGACCAACAGAAAAGACACTCCATGGAACTGTTGCTGGACGCCCCGATGAAAATGGGGCTTGGCATCAAGCGCGATCAGCCCCGCCACTATTGATCAGCATCACGCAAGTTCTGTTGGATACAGATAAGGAGCCCGAATAATGCCTACCTTCGTCTATATGACAATGCCTACCTTCGTCTATATGACAAGGTGCGACGGATGCGGACATTGCGTCGACATCTGTCCCTCGGACATCATGCACATCGATAAGACCTATCGTCGTGCCTACAACATCGAGCCCAACATGTGCTGGGAGTGCTACTCCTGCGTCAAGGCCTGCCCGCAACACGCGATCGATGTGCGCGGATATGCCGATTTTGCCCCGCTGGGCCACAGCGTTCGCGTCGACCGCGACGAAGAGAAGGGCACGATCGCCTGGAGGATCAAGTTCCGGAACGGTACGGAAAAGAACTTCCTGTCGCCCATTACCACCAAGCCCTGGGGAACAGCGATCCCCAAGCTTGCGGATGTTCCCGGGCCAAGCCAGGAAATGCGCGACAGTGAGCTGTTGTACAACGAGCCGAAATATATCCGCATGGATGAGGGCGGTTTGCATACGCTCGAGTCCGCCGGCCTCAAGATGAAGAAAGGCGTGTATTACTGATGGCTTACAAAACGATCGTCGAAGACGGAATCGATATTCTGGTCGTCGGCGCGGGCCTTGGCGGCACCGGCGCCGCCTGGGAGGGGCGCTTCTGGGGCCAGGACAAGAATATTGTCATTGCCGAGAAGGCCAATATGGATCGCTCGGGCGCGGTCGCCCAGGGTCTGTACGCTATCAACTGCTACATGGGCACCCGCTGGGGCGAAAATAACCCGGAGGACCACGTCCGCTACGCCCGCATCGACCTGATGGGGCTGGTGCGGGAAGACCTGCTGTTCGATATGGCCCGTCACGTTGACTCGACGGTTCATCAGTTCGAGGAGTGGGGCCTGCCCATCATGAAGGACCCGAAGACCGGGCAATATCTGCGTGAAGGGCGATGGCAGATCATGATCCACGGCGAGTCCTACAAGCCCATCGTGTCCGAAGCCGCCAAGAAATCGGCGGACAAGGTGTTCAACCGCATCTGCGTCACCCACCTGCTGATGGACGAAAGCAAGGAGAACCGCGTTGCCGGCGCCGTCGGCTTCAACGTCCGCACGGGCAACTACCACGTCTTCAAGTCCAAGACCGTGATCTGCGGCGCCGGCGGCGCCTCCAACATCTTCAAGCCGCGTTCGGTGGGCGAAGGTTCCGGCCGCACCTGGTATGCGCCCTGGTCGTCCGCGTCTGCCTATGGTCTCATGATCGACGCCGGCGCCAAGATGACGCAGATGGAAAATCGCATCGTGCTGGCGCGCTTCAAGGACGGTTATGGCCCGGTCGGCGCCTATTTCCTGCACCTGAAGACCTATACGCAAAACTGTCTGGGCGAAGAGTACGAGTCCAAATGGTTCCCCGAACTGCAGAAGATGGTCGGCAAGGAATATCTCGATCCGGAAGCCTCGCACCTGACCCATCGGCCGATCCCGACCTGTTTGCGTAACCATGCGCTGATCAACGAAGTGAATGCCGGCCGCGGCCCCATTCACATGGTGACCATGCAGGCCTTCCAGGACCCTCATCTGGAAGAGGTCGGCTGGGAGAACTTCCTCGGCATGACCGTCGGTCAGGCGGTTCTGTGGGCCGCCACCGATGTGGATCCGAAGAACGAGAATCCCGAACTGACCACCTCCGAGCCCTACGTGATGGGTTCCCACGCGACCGGATCGGGCGCCTGGTGCTCGGGTCCGGAGGATCTGTCGCCGCCCGAGTATTTCTGGGGTTACAACCGCATGACGACGATCGAAGGCCTGTTCGGCGCCGGCGACGCGGTCGGCGGTACGCCGCATGCCTTCTCATCCGGCTCGTTCACCGAAGGTCGTCTTGCCGCGAAGGCCGCCTGCAAATATATCGACGACGGAAAGGCCGAAGGCATTGTCGTCTCCAGCGCGCAGATCAAACGCCGCAAAGAAGAGGTCTACAAGCCGCTGGAGCATTACAAGGTCTACCGCAATGCGATCGTGGCGGGCGATGTCAACCCGCACTACATCAATCCGAAGCAGGGCCTGGACCGCCTGCAGAAGCTGATGGACGAGTATTGTGGCGGAATGAGCGTCAACTACATGACCAACGATAAGCTCCTGCATATCGGTCTCAAGAAGCTCGCGATCATGGAAGAAGACCTTGAGAGCCTGGCCGCGAAGGATATTCACGAGCTGCTGCG
>CAMYJH010000104.1 GCA_947258715.1 uncultured Gammaproteobacteria bacterium | reverse complement strand
CTGATTCAGGGTAGCAATGCGCGTGTGCCACCGGCCGCCCGCGATCCGAGGGCACGGGCATCTTTCTCAATTCTGTCAGTTGCTGCTCGCGATGTCTTCCCATCGGCACTTGGTTTGTGTCATCCCGAAACGCGGTCCTTTCGCAAGAGCCTCTCGCGCGGGGCGGCGTAACTTGACGCGAATTGGATAGACAGGCCACACGCGCGTGGTGTAGGTTCCGGCGGTTTCAATATATGCATGTCTTGGGTTTCCACCACGGGACCTAGGTCCAATTGCGCCATTGCGGGTCATTGGCCTAGCTTACTGGCTGCGCTTGGCGCTCGCTGAACAGCGGGTGGACCCTTGCACGGGCCGTGATGCGGCGAAGCGGCGTCCCAGCAGGCCATCCGGTCGGTGGCGCCTCGAATGGAAATCGTAAGTCAACAGGAGATGGAACAGATGAAATACAGAAATTTGATTGTCGGAGCCGTGGCCACCGTGTTAAGCCTTTTCGGCGCCTACGCCGCGGCGCAGACCTCGGGAGGGCCGAAGGTGCTGTCGGGCACGGTGGAGATCCACAGCACCCAGGTTGCTTTCTTGGTCAGCGGCAAGACCGGCGGCGGCGTGCTGGAGTTCAACGGCGGCGAGCACTACTTCAAAATCGGCGGCCTCGGCGTCGGCGGAATGGGAGTGCAGAAGATCGACGCAGTGGGCGCCGTCTACAACCTCGAGGACATCTCGCA
Source organism: uncultured Gammaproteobacteria bacterium (assembly GCA_947258715.1). Taxonomy (GTDB): domain Bacteria; phylum Pseudomonadota; class Gammaproteobacteria; order HK1; family HK1; genus CAMYJH01. The sequence continues at coordinate 1,408 of CAMYJH010000104.1, read as the reverse complement.
GTTTCCGGGTACCTACGTCGAGGCGCGTGCGGGCGCAACCGTCGGCAAGGGCAAGGGCTATATGACGCTGAGCAATAAACACGGCGTGATCATGGAGCTCAAGTTCTCCGGCCAGGGGGTCGCCCTTTCGGTGGGTGCAGACGGCATGATCGTCCGCATGAAGTAGCATCGAGGCAATCGGCCCGCGCGTGACCGGCTGTCCCGCGCGGGCCGTTCACCCTTCCTTTGATCGGGATTCGGGCTGACGACACGACCATCGAAATCGGGTTCTTGGCCATGTAGTCACGGGGCTGTCGTACGGCCTTCGCATTTCGACGAAGCGGTCATCGCGCTTGCGGAAGACGCGCGTGATGATGACGGAAATCTGGATACCCGCGTCATTGAAGTCACCGAGCACCGGGTCGCGGGTTGCCGGCTCATGGCCCTGTCATGGGCCAGGCTCGGGGCATCTAAACCCGCTTCGCCCACCTGAAGTGGAGCTGGGCCATCATGCTCGGCTACGGCGCAAGCGTCTGGGTGCACTTTCTGGTCAACAGCGAGCGCTTCACCTGAGAAAAGAGTTCCTTGCCGGCGCGATCCGCTTGTAAGAGGAGATCACGGATCGGGCGCTGCAGAACGAAAAGGGTTGGTGATGGATAACATGCCGTATGGCCCGAGGCGAACTACACGAAGCCTCAGATACGCGATGAGTCAAACTGCGTAATGTGGTCCGCGGTGCGTAGCGACGAGGTAAGATTTAACCGAATCGGCTCCCGGGTCTCGGGAATCGCGTTCGCAGCGCCGCTGACTGAATTGGAACACCACGGGGTTAGTTACGCGCTCGTATGTCATTCGTCTGCGGTAACCCACATCGGGGTGGACTACCCGAAGGATCTGGGCAAAAATCCGTCGGCCGCGGAAAGATTCATTGCGACGTTGGACCTCCGATCGAAGTTGGGAAGTCGTGAAAAGCTGGAGGGCCCCGCCCGGGGCACGTTGCCGCGGACCGTGACGAAATTCAATTGATAAGGAGATTTAAAAGTGAAAGCAACCAGGCAGATCCTGTCCCTAACGACGGCGCTCGTAGTCAGCACTGCGGCTTGTATCGCACAAGCGGATTCCCACGGCACCACCTGCGATGAACGAGAACTGGTGGAGGCGGGCACACTCACCGGCGAGGGTAAATCCGTGGGCTTCGTCGTCGGGGTACGCTGGGGCCAAGGAGTCGTCCGCATGAATAACGGCACGAATTTCAAATTCAAAGCCAAGGGAGGCAAGGCGATGGAAATGGGTGCCGCCGCAACCAAATTCAGCGGAACTGTCTACAACCTGGAAAAGCCCGCGGACTTTGCCGGAGTTTATTCCGGCTTGACCGGTGGCGTCACGGTTGCCAAGGCTGGCGCCGGGTTTGTGGAACTTACCAACGGCA
>CAMYJH010000103.1 GCA_947258715.1 uncultured Gammaproteobacteria bacterium | reverse complement strand
TCGTCGGACGATCCGGCTCTGGGAATCGCACAGGTCGCGGCGGCCGAGATGGAGCGCGGTCTAAAGGCCAAGGATCCCATTGTTATGGCATTGGGAACCGGCCGCGAGATCCGTGGCGCCGTGGAACAGATGTCGCCGATGAACTGCCCCCAGCACAAGGTGGTCTCCCTGGTCGGCAACCTTGCACCCGACGGATCGGCAAGCTTCAACGATGTCATCATGAGGATCGGCGATACGACGCAGGCGCCGCACTATCCGATGGCGGTCCCGGTCGTTGCAACCTCGAAGGAGGAGCGCGATATCCTCTGCGCCCAGAAACCGATCCGCAGCAACATCGCCCTGGCGCAGAATGCCGACGTGGCGTTTGTCGGCATCGGCGAGATCGATGATGCGCCGCCGCTGTTGACCGACGGATTTATCACCGGACGGGAACTGGACGACCTGCAGGCGGCCGGCGCCGCGGGAGAGATCGTCGGCTGGGCCTTCGACGACCAGGGGATCCTGGTCGCCGGACAGACCAACGATCGCGTGGCGAGCGTCCCCCTGAAGCAGCCTGCCCAACGCCCGATCATTGGCGTGGCCCGTGGTCCGAACAAGGTCCGGGCCATCCGGGCCGCCCTTGCCGGACGCTGGATCACGGGCCTGATCACCGATGAAACCACCGCCGAAACCCTGACGTCCTGAATTTCTCCCAGAACCACTCGCATTGCTAACGGATTGTTTTGAAAGCGGCATCGCCGCTATCTGACAGGGATGGTGCGCGCGGATTCCCGTCGGCGAAACAAATGTATTGACAGCGCGCTCCAAGATATCGAATAATTGCCCAAAATCATAGCAAATGCTCATTTTGGAACTAGGAGGAAACTAATGACCAACTTGGCCCGAGTCGTTATGGGCGCGACGGCACTCTCGCTGGTGGCGACAGCCGCTTTCGCCGAAAAACTGACCATCGCTACCGTCAACAACGGCGACATGATTCGGATGCAGAAGCTGTCCGATGATTTCACGGCGAAAAACCCGGAAATCGAACTGGAGTGGGTGACGCTCGAGGAAAACGTCCTGCGTCAGCGTGTCACCACTGACATCGCCACCAAGGGCGGCCAGTACGACGTCATGACCATCGGCACCTACGAGGTCCCGATCTGGGGCCGCCAGGGCTGGCTGGTGTCCCTGAACGATCTTCCTGCATCGTATGACGTGGAAGATATTCTGCCGGCAATCCGCGGCGGCCTGACCGTTGACGGAAACCTTTACGCCGCGCCCTTCTATGGCGAAAGCTCCATGGTCATGTACCGCAAGGACCTGATGGAAAAGGCCGGCCTGACGATGCCCAAGGCACCGACCTGGGACTTCATCGCCAAGGCCGCCCGCGCCATGACTGACAAACAAAACGAAGTTTTTGGCGTCTGCCTGCGCGGCAAGGCCGGGTGGGGTGAGAATGTGGCCTTCCTGACCGCCACCTCCAATTCGTTTGGCGCCAAGTGGTTCGACATGGAGTGGAAGCCGCAGTTCGACAGTGCCGCGTGGAAGAATACGCTGACCTTCTACATCGATCTGATGAAGGATGCCGGCCCTCCGGGGGCGTCGTCCAACGGCTTCAACGAGAATTTGGCGCTCTTCCAGTCGGGCAAGTGCGGCATGTGGATCGACGCCACCGTCGCGGCGTCTTTCGTGACCAATCCCAAGGACAGCACCGTGGCCGACAAGGTGGGCTTCGCGCTCGCCCCGGACACCGGGCTCGGCAAGCGCGGCAACTGGCTGTGGGCCTGGAGCCTCGCCATCCCGGCCGGTTCTCAGAAGACCGAAAGCGCCAAGAAGTTCATCGCCTGGGCGACGTCCAAGGAATATCTGGCGCTGGTGGCCTCCAAGGAAGGCTGGGCGAATGTGCCGCCGGGCACCCGGGCGTCTCTGTATGCTAACCCGGAGTACGCCAAGGTACCGTTCGCACAGATGACGCTGGACAGCATCAATTCGGCCGACCCGAAGAATCCGACCGTCGACCCGGTCCCCTATGTCGGTATCCAGTTCGTCGCCATCCCCGAATTCCAGGGGATCGCCACGGCGGTTGGCCAGCAGTTCTCAGCGGCCCTGGCCGGCAACCTCTCGGTCGATCAGGCCCTGAAGAACGCCCAGTCGTTGACCGAGCGCACAATGAAAAAGGCGGGTTATCCCAAGTAACCTACCAGCCTGGAGGGGCCGATCCACGAGAGATCGGCCCCTTGGTTTTTCCGGTGTTCACGCTTGAGAGGGTGTTCCGATGGCCACGGGTCATTCACGCGTCGCCGCACGTTTCATGATCTCGCCGGCAGTTCTGCTGCTC
>CAMYJH010000102.1 GCA_947258715.1 uncultured Gammaproteobacteria bacterium | reverse complement strand
TTCGGCGGCACGCTCCTGCTTGTATAGGCGTGCCCTGACGTTCTGCAGAGGAATATCGTCGGGCCCACCCGCCTCCGTAGCCTCTACGGTGACATCTGCGTCTGCGGTGCAGCTGCAGAGCAGGACGGTATTTTCCCGGCGCTCGGCCTCGGACATGACATAGTCGTAAAAGCGGATCTGCCGCACCTCGCCTTCCCGAACCCTTGCCTTGCACTCACCGCAGGTGCCGTTGGCGCAGCCGAATTCCAGCGCCACGCCGCTTCGCAGCGCCGCCTGCAGCAAGGGCTCATTGACCTCGACCACGAACTGGTGGCCGCTGGGTAAGATACGAACGACGGCGGACATATCGGTTTCCTCAACCATCAGACGGGTCCCGGGAGCCCCGGGTCTCCCGTCTATTCTCTTGGTGATATTGTCTCCCGCAAAAGCCCGGTTTTATACTCGGTCAATGATCTCGCCAGCTCCATAAGCCTTTGGGAGAGTGCCGTGGACTATCAGCTGTACCGTCAGACAATTGCCGAGTTGGAGAAAAAGAACGTGGATCCCGAATACATCCAGGGCTGGATCGGTGGCTTTCTTGGAAACCCCAAGCGCGAAGAACAACGGGTCACGGAGGCTTACGAAAAAGGCTATGAAGACGGAGAGAATCACGACACGTCGAACCACGAAAGCTGGATCGCGGGCTGAGCAGGTCACGACACCATGAGTCTGCTCGATCAAGCCGTCGAGACTGTCAACGGCTGGGACGCGAACCGGACCGAGGATCGCGCACAGACCGTGCTTCTTTTCAAGCAGATCATCGAGCAGATGGGTCGCGCCATCGCGATTTGGGAACAGGTACTGAAAAAGGCACCCGAGAGCGGCGATTGTCATACGATAGTGCTGTGGATGGGAGCAATACCCGCCAAGTCGCTGCAGGAAATTTATCTGGAGAACAAGGCTTCGGCCATCGCGCTGACGGAGCTCACGGGTGTGCGATTCAAAGACAGCCTCAGCCTGGCAGAGGATCTCGACATCGTCCAGCCCTACGATCAGCTGAATGCTGAAGAGACGGGCAGCGATCGGGCCAAAGCAGCGATCCGCGTGATGACGGATCGCAAGAAAAACATCGAAGCCGTCATCGCTAGCCTGGGCGGATAAAGAATACGGGCTGCGAGTATAGGCAACGCGAGCAGACCGAGCTCGACCATGGCCTGCGTCTGCTGACTATCGGTCCGGTTGGAAAGAATCTTCGGCTTGCTTCCGTAACTCTCAACCCCACCATTGAGATCACGCGCTACCCTCCGCTAACGCCCTTTCGCGCGGGCGGGTCATCACTCCGACACTGGAGAGTCGGTCAACCCGGCCGCTCGGTACAGCTCTTTTGCCTTTTCAGGGTCGCGTTCAACGCCCAATCCCTGCTCGTACATGCCCGCGAGCGCGGCCATGGAGCCGGCAAGACCCTGATCGACGGCGCGCTGCAGCCACTGCGCCGCTTCGCGCTCGTTTTTCTCCACACACTCGCCGTAGAGGTACATTATGCCCAGACCGTGCATCGCCGGACCGTGGTTCTGCCCGGCGGCCTCGCGCATCCAGCGGAGAGCCTGCAGCTCGTTCACCACCACGCCGAGACCAGCCTGGTACTGTACCGCCAGACGATATTGCGCTTCCGGGCTTCCGTTTTCCGCCAGCGGCTGCAGCAGCTGCAGGGAACGTCGAAACTCCTTGGCTTCGAAGGCGGCGACACCGCTCACAAGGTCCATGTCGGTGTTGTCCATGGAGCTTCCGCTACTGGGATCGCATGAGCTGCTGCAGAAGATACAGCTGCCGCTGGTGCTCTACGGGCATAGTGAGCAACTGCAGCTCCTCGGCCTGGGACAGACCCACGTCGTGGCCGATGACAAAGGATAGATTGTCCGGATACGGTGCCACGATCTTTTTTCGCCTTCCGGCTGCATCTTGCATCGCATTGTACAGCTGTACCAGCGTTTCTTGAGTTTCATGCTCGATCCGGTGGTCGTTGCTGTTGAAAGTCACTTGCCCTCCGGAATAGAGCTTGCCGTCGACGACGCGCTGAAAACTCTGCAATTCGAAGGTCCGGATTCCCCGCAACGCGACGTCCATGTTGCCGGAATCATCTGTTCGGAGAATGTCCTCCAGATTCATTTCGGTTCCAATACTCGAACCACCCCCGGGAACGATGGTCACGATGCCGAAGCTGATGCCGTTGTAGGCGCTTTCCGTGATCAACTGTTTGTATCGGGGCTCGAAGATATGCAGGAAAACGAGCTCACCGGGGAAGGCCACCATGCGCAATGGAAACAGCGGCAAGAATCGCGTCGCGGGTTGAACCTCGGCTGGCGGCTCCGGACTCGCGGCCGCGAGCACCCCGGGGGATGCAAGGTGCGTCCATCCAGTGCAGGCTATCAGCGTGATTGCGAATAAGCAGCTTCGGCGATTCACTACAAGATCTCTCGATGGTTTTGATGCTCAGGCTATCAGCGTGATTGCGAATAAGCAGCTTCGGCGATTCACTACAAGATCTCTCGATGGTTTTGATGCTACCAGAATACGAACGATTTCATACCGGTCGCTACGTGCGCTCGGGTCCCGATCTTGGTTATGATCGAACGCATGAAGAGTAACTTCATTGCGGCCTTAGAGGCCAGCGAACTCACCCCCGGCAAAATGATATGCGTAGACCTCAAAGGACAGCGCGTTCTCGTCGCCAACGTGGACGGGGTTTTTTACGCTACCGATGACACCTGCACTCACGAAGATGCGTCCCTGTCGAGCGGCTCGCTCAAAGGCGAGCTGGTGAAATGCCCGCTGCACGGCAGCCGCTTCAGCCTGCGTACCGGCGAGCCGATGGAGGATCCAGCCGAGGAGCCGCTGCGCTGTTATGCGGTGAAAGTTGAGAACGGCACGCTGCAGATCGAACTTGAGCCGCGGAAACATCGATGAGCGACATGAGCCTGGAAAAGTTGACCGAAACGGAAACCGCGATGCGTTCCTACCTGCAGCGCATCGCCACCGGCCCCGAGCTCAGCAAGGACATCTCTCTGCAAGAGGCGCGCCACGGTATGCAGCTGATTCTCGACGGCAGGGCCGATTCGGTGCAGGCAGGCGTTTTTCTGATTGCGCTTCGCATGAAGCGCGAGTCCGACGACGAGGTCCGAGGCATTCTGGAGGCGATCCGCGAAGCGACGATCAGGGTCGAGGCGGCCGTCGACCACGTGCTGGAGATGGCGGATCCCTACGACGGCTTCAATCGCACCTTGCCGGCGTCACCGTTTCTCCCCGCGGTGCTTGCCGCCTGCGGCGTGCCGAGCTTCTGCCACGGGGTGCAAAGCATGGGACCCAAATTCGGCGCCACCCATCATCAGGTGCTGCGCGCAGCCGGCGTTGCGGTGGATCTAACGCCGAAGGATCTCGCTTCGCGCCTGGAAGATCCCGCCATCGGCTGGGGCTATATCGACCAGAGCCGCTTCTGCCCCAAGCTCTACAATCTCAGCGAGCTTCGCCGCCTGATTGTGAAACGACCCGCGATTACCACCACCGAAGTGCTGGCGGGGCCCGTCACGGGACGCAAAGCGACCCATCTAATGACCGGATTCGTGCACAAACCTTATCCGCGCGTCTATGCGCTGCTTGCGCGCCACGCGGGATACGAATCGGCACTGCTCGTGCGCGGCACGGAGGGCGGAATCATTCCTTCGTTGCGTCAAAGCGGAAAAATCTGGCACTACCACCAGCAAGGCGAAGAAAAGGAGGTCGACATCGAGCCCGCAGCACTGGGCATTCGGCAGCAACTTCGGGCGGTCCCCCTACCCGATCACCTCCCGGGCTATCGCAAGAAAACCGACGGGGTGGCGACCGGAATCGACCCGGCCGCCATCGCCGCAGAAGCCGCCCATGCCGGTATCGAGGCGCTGGAAGGGAAAGCCGGCGCAAGCTTCGATTCCCTGGTTTACAGCGCCGCCCTGTGTCTCTGGCACCTGGGCAAACACCCGTCCCTTTCCGATGCCGCAAGCGCGGCTCGCCAAGCGCTGGAGTCCGGCCAAGCGTTGAAACATTTCAAACGGGGATGAAGCCCCCTTTTTGCACCTACGGCCGAATGTAGGACCAGCCCTGTTCTTGGCGTTCCATGAGGTGAACGACACCCGAAGGCACGCTTTCGGCGATGTCCAACAAGGGAGGTTCTTTTCCCTCCTTCT
>CAMYJH010000101.1 GCA_947258715.1 uncultured Gammaproteobacteria bacterium | reverse complement strand
GTCGATGAGCCAGGCGCCGCTGCCACTTTTGAAGAAGATGGGATCACCGCCCACGGCGCCAAAGGCGCGCACCGGTGAGTTTACGCCGCCCGGAATGTGGACCTGCGCCGCGCGAAACAATTCCTGGGATCGGGTCATGCTCAGAATACCCCCACACATTCTCGATACGGAGTCACAGGCGTCGGCGGGATTAAGGAATCAAGAGTACCTGGATCTGAACCGAACCATGCCTCCAGATGACCGGCCGGGATCTCCGGATTGTATTCATGGAACATTACTTCTTCTTGCTCTTTTTCATCGATTTAACCGAGAGGTAAGTTTTCGCGTCCGGAGCATCTATGAAGTCTGAGCGGCCGTCACTTCACGACCTGATTGATAATCAGGTCAACGATTGCATTCCGCGACGGCGATACGACGGAACTGGACCCGTCCAGATCGCCAGGTTCCGGTGTCGCGTTGCCACTTTTCGAGATGCGGGCGCCCACGATGACGGAAGAAAATGCGGAAATCCGCGTCTCAGGCGTCATCGCCATACTGTCGTCTAATTGGATCGTCATCGGCAATTCGCCGGCGGTTTTCCGCACGATCGCGAGCGGCATGCGCGGCCCTTCGGCGGCGCGCGCGAACACGAACAGCGTGTCATCGGACGACACCATTTTATTGAGCTCCGGAGCAAGCGATACGCCGACCGTCAGCCCTTTCGTAGCTGCCTCGGCGTCGCCCTCTTTCTCACTCGGTGCGGCACGCGCCGCTGCGGGCGGCAATCCCCCGGCCCGGGCAATGGCTTGCTGAACCCGGGAGGCATCCGAATCGCTGATCCCGGGGGTGTCGAGAATCCGTTGCCAATAACCCGTTGCTACAGCAGCGTCCCCTTCATTGAAAGCAGCAACGCCCGCGAGCCACAGTGCGTGAACGAAATCGGGATCGATCTCAAGGGCCTTATGTAACAGATCTGCAGGCTTTCCGGCGAGATTGTTGCCATTGAACGCCGCCTCTACCTCGGCCAGAGCGACGAGCGTAGTGGGGTCGCCGGGGCGGCGTTGATAGGCTTCCAACAGCGCCCCACGTGCCGCCGGGATCCGATTCATGGCTGCGTATGATCGGCCCAGCATCAACCAACCATCGGGATCTTCTGGGTTTGCCTGCAACCGTTGCGCGAGCCGTTCCACCATATCTTCAACCGAATGAGGGATCTGGCCCGGTGCCGATTCGCCTGCCGTCGCGACAAACGCGCCCGATCCAGCGGCTCGTTCAGCGTTCCCAATCAGCGCTTCAGGCGAGCCGAGCAGAAAATAAAGGCCTACGGCAGCCACCGGCAGCGTGATGGCTACTATGATCGCCGCCACAGGTTGTGTTTCGGGTGAACCTTCGGCGGATTCTGGATTGGGCTTGAGTTCATCGAGCAGTTCTGACTCGAGTTCCCGACACGCTTCGTCGTAAGCGTCCTTGTCGAGATCGCCGTCGAGAAACATACGCTCGAATTCCGTGCGCCGGTTGCGTTGAACGGCTATGTTGGATTCCAGATAGTCTAATCCCGGTCTATTTTGCCCTCGAAGAAGCGGCGGTAAAATAAACGCCAAACCCACGCCGATCAGCATCACGACGAAAATCCAGAAAACAAGCAAACGCGGTCTCCTTTAAAGTGGTTATGCTAACGAAACGCTATATCTAAACGCTTGGCATCATGTTTACCTCTTGGCGCCCTGCTTAGAACCTATCTCAAAATTAGCGAGCTTGGATAAGACAAGGCAAAAAAGGCTTAATCAGCGGAGTTTACACGCAAGTAAATGAGCATTTTGAGCCTGTTTTTAACGCCGTTAGGCTAAGCGTAGCAATTTTGAAATAGGTTCTAGTAACTGTGTGCCGACACTCGCGCTGGCGTAACGGGTGGCCCAGTATTCGGGGCGCCGACCGAGAGGCGTCGTGATTCATCCATTTGCCTTTTTTGGTTTTCGGACCAAAGGACGCAACGACCGCTTCCAGACTTCATCGCTGATTATCCCAAGGTGATTATATGCGGTCGCTCCGTCGGGACTCGGAATACAAGTTTCCGCAACTCCGTAGACGCCAGGCTCGGTTTCTACTCGGCGGCCGTCACCGAAAACTGTGGAAACTTATGGATCTCCAGGCTGATTAAGCTGGCGAATCAGGTGTTCAAGTTTTAGCGCGGTCAGGACGAAACCATGCGGGTCGGCTCGAGCAAGGGACCGACCGGTTTCAGGAACGAGTTGGGTACGTCTACTGCCGCGGATGAGTTGTTCGCGGATTACGTAATCGCTATGGCAACGGATCAGCACGGCGCGCTATGGGTGGGTAGCTTCGGCGGTGCCGCGCAGGTAATCGCTCTCTTTCCGAAACCCTGAATCCAGATCTCAACTGGAACGCTTCAAGGAGCGCACGTTGTCGCGAGTATCTGAATCCGAGTCGTTTTCTTCCGGCGCCTCCGTCAACCCCAGCAACACTTGGGCGGCATCAATCAAATCGGCGTCTCCGAGCATCCCTGCTTGCCTTAATGCAACTGTGGACGGGTGG
>CAMYJH010000100.1 GCA_947258715.1 uncultured Gammaproteobacteria bacterium | reverse complement strand
ATGGAAGGAGAATCACATGGCAACCGCACAATCTGAAGTTTTTTCCAACACCGCCCGCGTCAACCCCGACGACGCACGTATCGATGCCCTGAAAGAGCAGCTCAGAAGCACCCCCCAGGAGGTCGACTACGAGCGCCACATCATCATGCGTGATGTGTACGAGGAGACTGCCGGCATCGATGAGATCATCCGGCGCGCCAGGTTGATCGAAGCCACGGTGGAACGCAAGAAACTCTACATCGACGACAACCTCTTCGTGGGTTCTATTACGGGTACCGTCAACGGTGTTTACCCTTATCCCGAATGGAACGTGGAATGGATGAAGGAAGAGGAGACCGTCGAGAAGTCGAAGACTCCGGAATTGCGCGCGGCCAACAAATGGGCGCTCGAGTACTGGGATAAACGTTCGCTGAAGCCCCGTACCGAAGAAATTCTCGCAAGGCGGTATGGTTACGATCCGGCTGCGGTGTACGGCTCCGGCCTCGTTGTCAGTTTCCATGACTGGCCGGGTGGCGGTGGCAACCTCAACTACCCACGCATCTACCAGGAGGGCGCTGCCAGCGTCATCAAGGACGTCGAAGAGCGGCAAATGTCCTTGGAGATGCGTCTGCCGAACAAGGACAAGCTCTACTTCTATGAGGCCTCTCTCATTACGTTGCGGGCATTCATCCGCCTGTCTCACCGTTATGCCGAGCTGGCCCGCGAGATGGCCGCGAAAGAGAAGGACAAAACCCGCAAGGCGGAGTTGCTCGCCATTGCCGAGACCTGCGAACATGTTCCCGAGCATCCCGCACGCAACCTGCGGGAGGCCATGCAAGCCCACTTCCTCGGTCACATCTTTGTGGAGATCGAGCAACCCGGCTGCGGGTACTCGGAGGCTTACCTGGGCCAGAACCTGGATCCGTACTTTCAGGCCGACAAGGCTGCCGGACTGATCGACTACGACGACGCAGTCTTCATGTTCAAAAACCTTTTCATCAAGCTGAACGAGGTCGGCTACTACTATGGCGAGAAGGTCAAATTGCAGAATGAGCTCGACCTGGGACAGACCATCACGCTTGCGGGCTATACCGAGGATGGTGACGATGCCACCGCGGAGATGGACTACGCGATCCTCGATGCGCAGGATTACCTGACCCTGCCGCAGCCTCCGACGACCTGTGTGCTCACCCCGAAGACGCCGGGCAAATTCATCGAAAAAGCTCTGGACGTTGTCTCAACCGGTATCGGCATGCCCCAGTTCGTCAATCCCGAAGTCATGATTAAACGGGCCCTGCATATGTGGGGGTACACGGAAAGAAACGGGCATATGTCCCTGGAGAAGGCCAGGCGCACCTGTATCGGGGCGTGCGTGGGAAGCTACATTCCTTACGAGACAGGTCACCCCGTTGAAGGGCAGCCCAACCTCGGCAAGGTACTCGAGTTGACTCTGAACAACGGCCTTGACCCCCGCACCCAAAAACAGGTCGGACCCAAGACCGGAGATCCGGAAGACTTCAAGGACTTCGAAGAACTGTACGCGGCTTTCGAGCAGCAGCTGCAATTCTGTGAGGACGTCCTCCGACGAGGCGCCTGGATTGCCAGCATGCTAACCGCAGATTTCCTCCCGGTGCCCTGGCGCTCCATCCTCACGAAAGGATGCGTTGAGACAGGCACCGACACCTGGAGTGGCGGGGCCAACTACTACACGGTCGCCCAGATCTCCGTAGGCGCTGTGGATGCCGGCAACGGACTGATGGCCGTGAAGGATCTGGTCTTCGACAAGAAGAAGCTGACCATGGGCGAATTGAGGGAAGCCCTTGCGGCCAATTTCGAGGGGGAATACGAGAAGGTCAGGAAGATATGCTACGAGGAGCCGCCCAAATACGGCAACGACATCGACGAAGCGGACGCTATGGTTCGCAGGGTGTACGACAGTGTCCTGGCAGCATTCAACAACGTGGATGGCGGCGGTTGTTACCTCTCAAAGGACCAATTCATGTCGCTTGACTCGTATACCAAGAGCATCCACAACCTGATGGGTCTGGTGACCGGCGCATTGCCAACCGGTAAGAAGGCCGGGGTGGCGCTCACCGATGGAAGTCTGTCAGCTATGCCGGGTACGGATACCCAGGGAGCTACCGCGCTGGTGATGTCTGCAGTCAAAGGTAACGATCCCATTAAGTGGTACTCCACTCACATGAACTGTAAGCTCCCGCCCGATCAGCTCGATACGCGTATGGGACGGGACGGCGTGATGGCCCTGGTCAGAACCTTGTTTGAAAATGGCGGCTATCACATTCAGTTCAATGTGCTCGACACCGAGAAGCTGAGAGACGCGCAGAAACACCCGGAGAATTACCGTGACCTCGTGGTCCGGGTAGCCGGATTCAGTGCTTTCTTCTGTCAACTGAATAAGGGAGTTCAGGACGAGATCATCGAGCGAACTCTACAGAGGTGCTAGTAAGGATATAAAACAGCAGAGGCGACGCGGCGCGGCATGCTGCCGCGCCGCACCTTCTCCTGCAATTGAAATGGTGCCTGTATCCGAGGTATTCACATGAGCGCTGATGAATGCGGTGGTAACGGGCGTGACACTGGCAGCGGCGGAGGTGGGCTGGGAGGTGGTCGGCATCCGTGACGGCTTCGCCGGCCTGCTCGAACCCGGTGATTATCCCGACGGCGGTCTGTTAACCCTGTCGCCACAGTTGGCAGAGAGTCTGGATCCGGCTGCCGCCAGCGTGCTGGGTCAGTCGCCGCGGGTCGATCCGTTCCATGTGCGCGAAGCGGACGAAGACGGGATGCTCGCGGAGGTCGACCGTTCCGACGAACTGCTGGCGGCATTTAAGGAACACGGCATCGATGCACTGGTTTCAGTCGTTGGTGGTCAAGGGCTGAGCATCCTCTACAAACTGCATCGCAAGGGCCTGAACGCGGTGTGTGTTCCCCGCTCGCTCGAGAATGATATCGCCACGACCATGGTGTCTTTCGGTTTCAACAGCACCCTCAGTTTCACGATCGAGATGCTGGACCGGGCACGCGAGGCCGCGAGGTCTTCCCGACAGATCGGCGTCGTCGAGGTGCAGGGCGAACAAGCCGGTTGGTTGGCATTGCAGGCCGGTATTGCCGCCGGCGCTGACGTCATACTGATCCCGGAATTGCCGGTAGATCTCGACGCGGTTGCCGAATATCTGCGCGGGAAGATGAGTGTCGCAAGGCCGTTCGGCCTGGTGGTCGTGGCCGAGGGCATAGGGTTGGAAGAAGCTTCGGCCAGCGCCGATGAGCCTTCGCCGCTGCGGGCGTCTTTGTCGCCGCTCGCGGAGGGCGAGTCGACTGGCTATGCCATACAAAGGTCCGGCAGGGCGGCGAAGATCGTCGCCAATCGGCTGCAGCTCAAGCTTGCAGAAAAGACCTATCCGCTGCTACTCGGGCCCTGGGCGCGCGGCGGCCGGCCGACCGCGGTCGACCGCCAGCTCGGCCTCGCCTACGGTGCCGGGGCGATTCGCGCACTGAACGCCGGCGAGGAAGGCGTGATGGTTGCCTTCCAGCCGCCGGATATTGCCTTCGTGCCACTGCTCGAAGCAATCAACAAGGTGCGCACCGTGCCCGCA
>CAMYJH010000099.1 GCA_947258715.1 uncultured Gammaproteobacteria bacterium | reverse complement strand
ACCTCTTTGCCTTTCAGGCCGGCCTCGGCGTCGCCTACGAGGTCTCGCCTCAGCTGGCGGTGAGCCTTGACTACCGGTTCTTTGGCACCGAGGATCCCGAGTTCTTGGGCGCCAAGTACGACTACCTAAACAGCAGCATCATGGCCGGCCTGCGCTACACCTTCTGACCGCCTGACCTACGATTGCCGAAGGGCCGGGCCGCAACGCCCGGCCCTTTGTCCTTCGCCCATCTCCGCCGTCCGCTCATGGCGTGCGGGCGGTGATCGGGCGGGCCTGGAAGTCGAAGTCGCAGCCTTGGGGCGCTTGCAGGACGGTCTCGTGGTAGAGCCGGCGGTAGCCGGTCAGCACCGCGGCCGCCACCAGCGGCGTCCAGGCCGCGCGGCGGCGCGCCAGCTCGGCCTCGGCCACCTCGAGGGTGAGACTGCGCGCCGGCACGTCGAGAGCGATCGTGTCGCCGTCTTGGACCAGCGCCAGCGGACCGCCGGCTGCCGCCTCGGGGCTGGCGTGCAGCACGATGGTGCCGAAGGCCGTGCCGCTCATGCGCGCGTCGGAGATCCGCACCATGTCTTTCACGCCCTGTGCCGCCAGCTTGCGCGGGATCGGCAGATAGCCCGCCTCGGGCATGCCGGGCGCGCCCTTGGGCCCGGCGTTGCACAGCACCAGCACGTCGGAAGCCTCGACCGCCAGGTCCGGCGCGTCGATCCGCCGGGCCAGGCCGTCCAGGGAGTCGAAGACGACCGCCCGGCCGCTGCGCGTCAGCAGCGCCAGCGAGGCCACCGGTGTACCACGGAAGCGCCTGATGGGAAGCCCCTTAGCAGGTTGCGGAAGAGTGCGAAGGCTCACCCTCGCACTTCGTCCCTCGACAAGCTCGGGATGAGGAAGCTCAGTGCGAGGGTGAGCTTTTTCAGGGAGTTGCCCTCGTCCTCTGAGCTTCCTCACCTTGAGCTCGTCGAAAGGCGAAGGACGAGGGCGACGGGCCGCGCGCTTTCGGGCTCGGTCGACGTGCCGATGCGCGCCGTCGGCGGCAAGGCCGGCGGCAAGGTACCGATCGCCAAGGTCACGGTTTTAGCGGGGTTCACGCCCGCGCGCTTGGACCTGTGCAAGGTGAGGTCCAAGATCTTCGAAATGGACCACGAGATCAAGGAAACGGCCCACGAGGTCGTGGCGGGCTGATTCCAAGGCCGTTGACGAGGGCCCGTTTCACCGCGGCAGACAAACAAAGAAGATTCACCACAGAGATGGGGTGTCCCGGCTTGGAGCCGGGGTGTTCGGTATTGGGGGTGGTTGTCCCCCGAGCCGGACGGTTCAAAGCTGGAAGCTTGATACGAACTCACCCTGAACGGAGGACAACCATGACGTACTATGGCGCATTGGACAGCTCTTTGGAAACAACGGCGATCTGCCTTCTCGATGAGCGGGGCCGGATCGTGAAGGAGGCGGTTTGCGCGAGTTCGCCGGCGGCGATTTTCGAGGCTCTGGAGGGTTTTTTGCCGGAGCTGGCGCGGGTTGGTCTGGAGACGGGGCCGCAGTCGGCATGGCTTTACGAGGGTCTGCGGGTCGAGGGCCTGCCCGTGGTGGTGATCGACGCGGTGCATGCCTCTGCCATGCTCAAGGGCGGCTTCCGCAACAAGACCGACCGCAACGACGCGCGCGGTCTGGCCGACATGATGCGGGTGAACAAGTACCGCCCGGTCTGGGTCAAGTCGCAGGCCGGCCGGCAGGGGCGCGCGCTGCTGGCGGCGCGCGAGCAGCTGGTCAAGACGCGCACGGCGCTGACCAACTGCCTGCGGGGACTGCTGCGCGGCGCCGGCCTCGAGGCGGAGGCGGCCAGCGGCGGCGATTTCGCCGCCCGGGTGCGTGCGGCGGCGGGCGCCGAGCGCGCCCTGCGGGTGATCGTCGAACCGCTTCTGGCCACGCTGGCGACGGTCGAGCGCCAGGTCGCTCGCTACGATCTCTGGATCAAGCAGCTGGCCGGGCGCGACGAAGTTTGCCGGCTGCTGATGACCTGCCCGGGGGTCGGGCCGCAGACCGCCTTCGGCTTCCGCGTCACGATCGACGATCCGCAGCGCTTCCGGCGCGCGCGCGACGTAGGCGCCTACTTCGGACTGACGCCGCGGCGCCACCAGTCCGGCGCCCTCGACTACTCGGGACGGATCAGCCGCATGGGCGACGCCGCCATGCGCCGGCTGCTCTACATGGCGGCGCTGAACTGTCAGGGCGACGGCCCGCGCGACAGCCTCAGGGCCTGGGCGCTCAACCTGACCAAGCGGCGCGGCGGCATGCGCGCCCGCGTGGCACTGGCCCGTAAGCTGGCGGTCATCCTGCATCGCATGTGGCTCGACCGCACGCCCTATCGCGCCACTGTCCGCGGCGCGGCCAAGGCGGCCTGAACACCGCGCGCTGCAAGGCCGCGCGGGGCGAGGGACGGGTGAGTGCGTTCTGTGCCTTGACGGCAGCCCGCCGGGCTGTACCGGACGTCGACACAGAGATTGCACCGCCCGACCTTGCCGATCCCATCGTGAGCTGGCCGCCGCGCCAAGCTCGTAGAGAAGGCTGCCCCCGCCGGAAACGACAGCGCCGAGAAAAACACCCAACCCAGG
>CAMYJH010000098.1:2099-4731 GCA_947258715.1 uncultured Gammaproteobacteria bacterium | reverse complement strand
GAGACCGAGCCAAGCGGCCGCAAAGAGGAGAAGCCCAGCAGCAAGCGGGGCAGCTCCCCAGAAGAAGGTTCCAAAGACGAGTTTCGAGAGCATCGCAATTGTCAATGCCGAAGTAATTTTCCCCAGTTGTGCCGAAGTAAAATTCCCCACTTTTGCCGGAGCCGAAGCTTTCGGGTGGATTTTGGACCGCTGCATGGATCGACGCAGAAAATCGGCCGTCTGAGTGCTGCTGTAAGCGACGATGTCGACGGACCCTTTGCCCTGGTACCCCGGATTAGACGGTAATCAGCCGCTAGCGATCAGTTCTCCTTTGGCCTGGGTGGTCGGCCACGGCGTTTCTTTGGCTTTTCGGGTGCTGAGATGGGCGGCAGGCGCAAGTTCTCTGGCACCAGTTTGGCGTGCTCGCGTAATCGATAGCTGTTGCCGGTGATTTCCACGACGATGGCATGGTGCAACAAGCGATCGAGCAGCGCAGCGGCCACCACGTTGTCGCCGAAGACCTCGCCCCATTCGCTGAAGCCGCGGTTGGAGGTGAGAATGACGGCGCCGCGCTCATAGCGCGCATTGATCAGCTGGAAGAACAGATTGGCACCGCCTTTTTGCACCGGCAGGTAGCCGACCTCGTCGATGATCATCAGCGCCGGACGGGCGATGAAGCCGATGCGCTGGGCGAGTTTGCCTTCGCGTTCAGCCTTGGCCAGCGAGTCGATGATCTCGGCCAGGGTGGCGAAGTAGACGCTCTTGCCGGCTTTGACCGCTTCCACACCGAGGGCGATGGCGAGGTGGCTTTTGCCGGTGCCGGGCGGGCCCAGCAGATGCACCACTTCACCGCGCTCGATGAAGCGGAGTTCCGCCAACGCCAGGATGCGGTTCCTGTCCAGCGAGGGCTGGAAGCTGAAGTCGAAGCCTTCCAGGGTCTTGATACGGGTCAGGCGGGCGGTCATCAGCGAGGACTTGATGCGCCGTGTTTCGCGGGTCGCTTGTTCTTCGCCGAGCAGCTCATCCAGGAGTTCCAGTGCCGAGAGTTCTCCATCTTCGAGTCGACGCACACTCGCATCCAGGGCTTCCAGCGCGCGGCTCATCTTCAGGCCCACCAGATGTCGGCGGACCCGTTCCAGCGGTGTTGCCGGCAGCGCCGTCATAAGTGCTCTCCCGCCGCCAATGCGTGTCCGACGCGGTCATAGACGGCGAGGTTACGCCGGCTGACGGCATGCCCCGGTGGCGTGAGGATCATCGCATCGGCGGCGCGTGGGCGATGGCCGCCACATCCCGGGGGCGGCCAACGGCGGTGGCCGGCAGCAACGCGACGTTGGCCACGCCCTTCCAGCACCGGGTGGATGGCGATCAGGCGCGGTCCCTCGTAGATGTGCACTTCGTCGGCCAAGGTCTGCACCTCCACTAGTCGCTGTCGGGTGCGGTCGGGCACGCTGTAGGCATTGCCGTTGACACTCACCATGCCATCGCGGCTGATGCGACGTTGCAGGCTTAACACAGCATTGAACGGCAACGCCGGCAACGGCTGTAGATACGCGCTCTCTTCGGCGAACGCCTCGGTGACAATGCGCCGGGTGGTGCCGTGACAGCGTGGGTTGGCCTGCGTATCGCACCAGTGCGTGAACTGGCCGTTCAGATCATCGATATTTTGGAACACGCCAGCCAGGAAGAAGTCATCGCGCACGTAACCGAACGGCCGCTCCACCTTGCCCTTGGTCTTCGCCCGGTAGGCGGCGCAGGCGCGCGGCGTAAAGCCGTAATACTCGGCCAGCTCGAGCAGCCTGGGGTGATAGATGATATGACGCGCCTCGGTCTCACCGAGCACCGCGGTCTTCATCCGATCATAGAGAATGTGTTGTGGCACACCGCCCAGACGGGCAAAGGCTTGCAGATGGCAGCGCAGCACCACCGCCAGGTCCTGACCGAACACGAACTGACCGGTCAAAAATCGACTAAAGCCCAGCACCAGAGAAAACAGCCAAACCACCCGCATACGCTCGGGCTCGTCGGTAAACACGGCCTTGAACTGCGCGAAGTCGACCTGTGCCTGCTCGCCTGGTGCGGTCTCAAAGCGGTGTTCAAAGCCCGTATCTGTGGCCGGACGGATGTCGCGCAGATAATCGGTCAGCTGAGAATAGCCACCACCGTAGCCCAGTTGGCGGATCTCTCGCAACAGACGGGTCGCCCGCATCTGCGGATAGGCTTCCACGCGTTCACGCAGATACCCCCGGTACGGATCCAGCAACTGTGGCCGGGGCGCCCGCGGACCATAGCGCGGCGACTTCAAGCCGCCCTTCAGGTACTTGCGCACGGTCTTGCGGTCCAGGCCCGTGCGCCGTGCAATGGCCGATATCGACAGACCTTCCTGATGTAACTCGTGTATCACAAATAACTCCCCGTTCTGAATCACCATCCCACCCTCGTCGCTGCCCTATCGCAGCTACCATCGCGGGATCCACTGAACTCAACAACCTCACTGAGCTCAACAACTGGCGATTTTTACTTCGGCAGAAATGGGGAGTATTAACCCGGCACTGACAGGTGGGCACGAGAGGGGCCGTGCCTATGCCCGGCAAGGCATGGCGTCCGTGCCTGCGGAAAGAGGGAGCCGTAAACCTTATTCTTAAAGGCCCGGCAG
>CAMYJH010000098.1:0-2034 GCA_947258715.1 uncultured Gammaproteobacteria bacterium | reverse complement strand
AGATCACATGCGTGGTGCCGTCCCGGTACGGCGTCTTGAGCTGGTATCGGACGTTGCCTTGGCGAGCAGGTGAACGCATGCTCGTCGCCGCCCGCGGCAAGTCCGGCCAGCTCGAAATCGCTAGCGGGTGTCATGTGCGCAGCTCCATTTGTTCATTAGACGACCGCAAGGCAGGGATCCTTTGCAGGCTGTTTCACCTTAAAACGTTGGGGGAGGGGAAAAGGGGTCGAAAAAGGAGGTCCGAAACAGCGAAAAAGAATCGGCCCCCTCGGGCAATTTGCAAGACAGTATGCTTACTTGCGCAATGAGCTGGGCCTTACCAGGTGAGAAAGGGTTTGAAATCAGATAGGTATACTGTCCCCGGAATTCACCGGCTGGAGAATCATTGATGTCGCAAACGGTCTATGCCCTCAATCTTTTCAATGTCTCGAACAAGGATGAATACCTTGCTTATTCGCGCCGATCTGCGAAAGAAGTCAAAGCCCACGGTGGCCGCGTCGTCGCGCTGGGAAAGTTTCGCCAGGCGGCTGCGGGCGACATCGCACCGCGCGATGTCCTGATCCTCGTTGAGTGGGATTCCCGAGAGGCGTTCGACAGCTACTGCAACGACCCGGAGCTTGCCGATCTGCATCCGCACCGCGTCAACGGGACCGACGGCTATATCTGGCACCTGTTTGACAAGCTTGAAGACCTCAGACCGATCTTGAAAGGCAAATCCTGAGGAGGGTGGGGACATTCAGAGTTCGTAAGTGATCGATTTTTTTCAGAACTGATGTGCTCTCGGCTTTTGATGAAGATAAGAAATCAATCACTTACGAACTCTGAATGTCCCCTTCGCCCTTCGTCGCCTTCTATTATCGTAACAATAGCTTCAGTAACTTCATTGTCAGATTGCTCTTGCCCAGGCGCTCGCCTATTTCGATTGCGAACGAAGCGTAAACCCGAAACGGCCTGAGCATGACCTTCAGCTGCGTAACCCGCCCTTTGTCATCAAGATCGAACAGGTCAATCCCCTCGATCGTCTTGCCTTTTAGCTCTCCTTCAAAAACCATCAAGACTCCGCCGTCATCCAAAACACAGGAGCGCGTATATCGGAAATCCTCGAGTGTCGAAACGACCGTACTCAGGACTTTCAAAATGTATTGACGGTCGGTAACGGGTCTAAACGCAACCGGAGAAACCAATCGAACGGCAGGCGCCAATAATTGATCGGTTTTCTCAAGACTCTTTTGTTCAAGCGCCTCATGCCATTTTTGACGTTGGTGCGGCTCGGACCTCTGTAATCAACGGTGATCGCAGCCTTCGAGCCTGAATTTCGTTGCAACTGCGATGGGCAGCTCCGAAATCGGCGCTTTGGAGCTGCCCAAGCATGACCAGTACGAGGAAGGAATGACGTTTGTCGCATATCCCGAAGGCGCGGCCGGTCGCGAGATTAGAGGGATCTCCCGGGTGGGAGGGCTTCATAAGCCGGGCGTATTCGCCCAGGCGCAGGACGCCGTCGACACGAACTTCCGCGTTCGCATATCCAGAAAATAGATCTACCCCTATTACTCATGCGTTGCTCTCCAAAGCAGGCGAGTGCGTCAACAAAAAAGTAGATCCGTCAGCTCTTCTCCGCTGTTCTCAGCGACTCATTGATGTAGGGCAAAAGCATATCAACAATTTCGGATATGGTAGATACATTGCTCCACTTCTCAGCTGGAACAGATACCCCTAACCGCTCTTGCAAATCGGGAATGAACGAAAAGCTCCAATCGTCAGTATCAACGTTTAACTTGGTGAGCTCGTCTGTCGCCTCAATTCCATTAGCGTCTATCGCTAGGCTTTCCTTCAGAACTACGTAGATTGTCTGCTCGATCTCGTTCCTCTTCATAATGTGCCTCACTGAAGCGGACTACACAGTTTGTCGGCTCTCGTACACCGGTCGGAACAGAAGAATAGGAAGGATAACCGCCCTTTTTCCCGTAATCGAGTAACCGTTGGTGCGGCTCGGACCTCTGTAATCAACGGTGATCGCAGCCTTCGAGCCTGAAT
>CAMYJH010000097.1 GCA_947258715.1 uncultured Gammaproteobacteria bacterium | reverse complement strand
GGCGATTAATCCAATTTTGTGAGCGTCCGCTTCCAGGAACACTCTGATTTCTCGTAAGGAGACGTTCAACTAAAACTACTAATCTTCCGGGTTATACTCGTTGCCGTCATTGGCCAGAGCGAAAATACTATCGCCGAGTGATGCACTGCATCGTTCGGCAAACGGCCATCTCCGGCCCTTCGAGCACCCTAAAAGACATGATTTCAAACGTCCGGTGCCGGAGGTGCTGCGGACGGAACAGCCGGTGCAAATTGTTATCACATCAGATAGATTCATCGGCATGACAATCATCGAAGAGCTTGGCTGCGACACAGTGATCGATGCGGCGTACCTGTGGCTCTGTAAACGTGGGCGCGATTATCCCGCCAATGCCGATATTTGGTCGTTTCGATTTGATTGGGCGAACGAGAAATCCCGTATCCAGCGTGGCCTGTTATCCAGCGACTACCGCTTTGAGCCGCTGTCGCAAGTGACCAACGGCAATGGCGAGGTGCTCCATCTGTGGTCAGCACGGGACGTATTGATTTTGAAAGCACTCACTGCGGTGTTGCGCCATCGGCTGCCGGTGTCTCAACGTTGTGTCCATGTCAAAGGTCACGGGGGTGCAAAAGCCGCGCGGAGCGGGGTCTTTCAGTAAACTTCACGTTAAGCGGTGTTAAATTAGGGTCTGTCCCCTATTACTACCTATTACTATCCCCGTTCGAGGTCAGCGCATTGACCAACTTGCGGGCCTTGGCGAGCTGATCGATGCTGAGTTCAGAATACTGGGCGTGACTCAGTTCGCGGAATACGTCGCATACGGCCTCGAGTTCCGCAACTGCCTGAACAGCGGATTCGCGGTCTTCGGTAACTTCCGCCAGCGTCTTGCGGGCAACGGCCAGGTTCCCCATCGTCATGGCCCAGGTCATTGGCACGCGCTCCCGATTCCACTCCGTTAACGCATTTTCGTAAGCTTCGATAGCCCGGATCAGTGTCTCGGGGTTTTCATCTCTTTCGGCTAGTTTATGCAGCGCGGCTCCCAGATTGTTTTGCGTCATGGCCCAATCCAGGGGCAGATGGTTGCGAGTTCTCACCGACAGGGCGCTGTTGTAGGCGGCCACGGACTGTTCGAGCGTCCTGGGTCCTTTGCGATGTTCACCGAGCAGCCTCAACGCCGTCCCCAGGTTGTTCATGGTCGCGGCCCAGTCCAGGGGCACGCGTTCACGAGTCCAGACCTGCAGAACCGCTTTGTAGGCTTCCACCGCCTGCTTCAACATCTTGGCATCCTTGTTGCGCTGCCCCAGAGCCTGAAGAACCGCCGCCAGGTTGTTCTTTGTGGTCGCCCAATCCTGTGGCGCCAGATCCCGCGTTCGCTCCTCCAGCGCCAGGTTGAAGACCTCTACCGACTTACCAAGCATTTCCTCGTCATTATGTCTGTGTGCGAGTATGCCAAGAGCGTTACCAAGATTATTCTGAGTGGCCGCCCATTCCAAAGGCTCCTGTTGGCGAACCCGGTTTTCGAGGGAGGCCTCGAAGGCTGCGATGGCATTTTCCAGGTTCCGAGTGCCCCGCTGACGCTGGCCTAGAATGCCGCAGGCGTTACCGAGCGAGTACCGGGTCGCGGCCAGATGACTGGCGCGACCCGTTCCGCGGGCGAGCGTTATGACTCTGTTTTCCAGCAGTGCAATGGCCTCCTCGAGCGCCACGTCATCGTCGAATTCCCTGCCCAGATCAATTAGCGCCAGAGCACTTTCATGGTGATACTGCCATTGCAGGGCGATATCCAGTCCGGTCGTCCCCGCCGCTTCGTTATAACGTGCGCTCGCGCCGCGGTAATCCTGCCTGAGCATTGCCACCATCGCCTGCATTCCCAGAATCGCAGCCACAACATGCGGTGCCTGCCGCCGCTCGATACTCCGTTTGCAAGCGTCGTCGAGGGCCTTCGATGCATCGGCAATCGAGAACGAACGACCGGTGGCAAGCGCCACATCGGCTTCCTTCAAAGGGTCGACGACAGAAGGGGCCACCGGCCTCTGCAGTAACAATCGTCCCAGGGCACGCCGCAGATCGTGGAGCCGATCCCGCGCCTGTTTCAGCAACCCCTTGAAGTGCAGCCGCGAGACCGCTTTATCTTTAATAGGGATCAGCAGCGCCTCAAGATCGAGCCGCTCAGCGCCCAGGTTAGCAATCGCCGCTTCGATCTCGGCCTGGATGTCGGCAACGGAAAGAGTCCGGCGTGATGATGGCTTGTGTGCAGGTGCCGGTTCGGTCAACGTGTTGATCCTCCAATGTCATCGAGTAATACAACGCATAAAGCGCCTGCGGTTTACCGCAGGCGCTTTTCGTAGTGACCTGAAGGGCTGGGTTCAGTCGACGAGGTGATACACCGGCGCCTTCTCCATGGTCCACTCGCCGCTTTCCGGATCTCGATGGGACAGGGTCAGCACATGCCAGTTTTCATCGTCCAGCTTCATGTGGTCGCCGCGGTAGTAGTACCCGGGCCATCGGGTTTCCTGCCGGAACAGCGTGTGCTGAAGGACGCACTCCGACGCAATGGCGCGGTGCTTGAGTTCCCAGGCCCTCTGAAGCTGGTGCAGGTCTTCTGCCCCCAGGTACTCCAGATCCTCATGCAGGGTCTTCATGAGATCAAGGCCACGCAGGAGCAGTGGTTCATTGGTCATGTAGTTGACCGTGATGCCCCCGCAGTATTCATCCATCA
>CAMYJH010000096.1 GCA_947258715.1 uncultured Gammaproteobacteria bacterium | reverse complement strand
AGAACCGCATCGTCCTCACCCGATTCAAGGACGGTTACGGTCCGGTCGGCGCCTACTTCCTGCACCTCAAGACGTACACCGAAAACGCGTTCGGGGAAGAGTACGAATCCAAATGGTACGACCAGACGAAGGAACTGGTCGGGGATTACATTGATCGGCACCCGGTGCCCACCTGTCTGCGGAACCACGCCTTTCTCGAAGAGATGAAGGCGGGCAGAGGCCCCATCCGCATGGTGACGAAAGAGGCCTTCCAGGACCCGCACAAAGAGACCGTGGGTTGGGAGAACTTCCTCGGGATGACGATTGGGCAGGCGGTCGTCTGGGCGTCGCAGAACATCGACCCCAAGCACGTCAATCCCGAGCTGACCACCTCCGAGCCGTACGTCATGGGTTCCCACGCCACGTGCTCGGGCGCATGGGCGAGCGGACCGTCGGACTATGCGCCCTCCGAATACCAGTGGGGATACAACCGGATGATGACCGTCGACGGACTGTTCGGCGCCGGCGACACCATCGGCGGCAGCGCGCACAAGTTCTCGTCGGGATCCTTCGCCGAGGGCCGGATCGCCGGGAAGGCGGCGGTCAATTACGTGAACGACTTGCATAATGAGCAGCCACGGGTCAGCGAGCGGCAGTACGAGGATCTCAAGAAACTGGTTTTCCAACCCTTGGAGAACTACCAGGTGGGTCGCAACGAGATCGTCGCCGGAACGGTTTCACCAAGCTATCTCCTGCCGATGAATGGTCTTGTGCGCCTCGAGAAGCTCATGGACGAATACGTCGGCGGTATCAGCGCCCACTACATGACCAACGAACCTTTGCTCACCCGTGCTCTGGAGCTGCTGGGCATGCTGAAGGAAGACCTCGACCATCTCGGGGCCGAAGACCTGCACCAGCTTCAGCGGGCCTGGGAGCTTCACCACCGCGTCCTGGCTTCAGAGTCCGTGACGCGCCACACGATGTTCCGGACGGAAACGCGCTGGCCGGGATACTACTACCGGGGCGACCATCCGAAACTGGACGACACCAATTGGCATTGCTTCACCTTGTCCCGCTACGACCGGCAGTCCGGGGAGTGGGAAATGGAGAAGGCCCCCGTTTACCACATCGTTGATTAAACCAAATCGCGGGCAGCCGCCGTTGCGCCTATAGGCGCTGTCGTTCGGGCGTGGTCGACCCGTGTCGCCGCGAGTTCCCGATCGTTTCACCTGGACCGGTTTGCTGAAGGAAAAGGTTTCGAGCAATGGACGCCGCAAAGTCGAAGAAGTGCCCGTTCTGTGAACCCAGTGAAAGGAGTCGGGTGCTTGAAAACGAGTTCTGCTATGCCTCGTGGGACAGCTATCCGGTATCGAAAGGACACCTGCTTTTGGTTCCGTTTCGGCACGTGAAAGAATATTTTTCTGCGACGGAGGCGGAGAAGGCGGCGTTGTGGAAATTGCTAGACCATGCCAAGCCGTTACTTGACAGACAATTTGAGGCCGATGGCTACAACGTAGGTATAAATATTGGTCAGGCCGCAGGGCAGAGTGTGTTCCACCTTCACGTGCATGTCATCCCTCGCTATGCGGGGGACGTAGAGAATCCCCGTGGAGGTGTTCGTGGTGTGATTCCTGGAAAACGAATCTATCAAAGAGTAGAGGTATAAGAGTGCAGGGACAGTCAGAGTTCCTAAGCTATTGATCGGCGTTCGGGCGCGGTTCGGCGATCTACATGCTTAATGTAATGGCCTTAGAGTTCATGACTGCGCGCCGCTTCTCCGGTGTTCGGTCTTGCGCCTGTTCAGGTGCTTTGGGCTTACTGCCTTTGCCCCCCCTTTGCAGACGTTACGCACACGCGATGCGAGCTGTTAGGGGCAAATACTGCGTGAAAGCGGTTGAGCTTAATTCTTGGCTTAGGTACCAGGGCGGCCCATCTGGCGATGAAGTCTGAAGGCTCGAAGATCACATGGCTGGTACCGTCGCGATAGGGGGATTTCAGCCCATACCGTAGCTTGCCCTGTGCGGTCAGTGACGGGCGTTTCTCGGATACCGTCGGCCTTGCGATCTAGCGACAAAGGCGTTCCAGCTTATGTCGCTGCTGGACTGTCCCAGGCCCCCGGCGTGCAGCGAGAACCCGGCGACCTTTGGATTGCGCTCAGGCAAGTACTCGAACACGAAACTCCACAATGTCCTGACAAACATCGGGGATATATTCCGCGGTTTCGGACTGCGAGGCCCTTTCTTCGATTCGCTCCCCTTATACCGGCGAACGGTTGTGCAAGCCGCAGGGTGCCCGAGAGCGCCCAAGAAGCGTTCGCGAGGAACTCGAGCACCACCATCTCGTTCATTCGACCGGGGAGCTCCCACAACGGCAACCCCTCGCCGGCTGCGACCACTTCGCGGTTCAAGCCGGCCGGCCGTTTGCCCCAGCTCGTCAGCGTCGTCGCAGGCGAGGGTCTGCTCCGCCATACCCGATAAGCGATACGCCTACCCGACCTCTACACGGGCCCTGTTTGGGTGACTGCTGCGGCTTGCGTTGCGCGTGTCGGCCGAATTACCATCCTGCTCAGTTGGTCCAATCCTGGCTGTGGAAGGCACGGTATGTTGGGTTTCTTCGGGACGAGACGCCACCTCGTAGCCGCGATGGCGGCCTTCACGGTGCTGGTGGGCTGGGCGCCACGCGCGCCGGCCGACATGAGGCCCCTTAATCGGGAGATGCTCGAGAACCTTCGTGCGGTGGACGCGGTAGGGGAGTCTCTTGCCGTGGACGATTTCG
>CAMYJH010000095.1 GCA_947258715.1 uncultured Gammaproteobacteria bacterium | reverse complement strand
CCAGATTGGTCCAGCCATGCCCAGGCCGACGTTTTTACACAACCAAGACCCATACCGGTCGAACACGCTGGCTGGATCGCCATAGCGCACTGACACATTCCGCGGCCTACGGCCGGCGACTCCGACGGTGAAGTCCTAAACTTGCTGGGAATTGAGTAGGAGGTGCATCCTTCGAGGTGTCGAATCCCAACCGGGCATGGCGGCTGCCGGCCCAGCACAGGAGGCACCTCCATGACGAAGAGACTACCAGGATCCGAGCGGACGCGTGAAGCCTTGAATGATCTGATTGATGGCCGACTGAGAGTGGATAACGCGAAGAGCGATCTGGTGCAGCTGGCGACACGTCTGATCATCGAGGAAGGTTTGGAGGCGGAAGTGCGCGACGCCTTGGGCCGGGGTTACTACGAGCATGGCGAGGCGCCGGGGCAAGGTTACCGCAACGGGTCGCGCGAGGGTCATCTTAAGACGGCGGAAGGGCGGATCGCCTATTCGGCGCCGCAGGTGGCCGGGACGGGCGAAGCCTTTCGTTCCGAGTTGCGGGCCCACCTGAAGGGCCATAGCGAGGGCCTTGAGGATCTGGCGATCGAGATGCTGGCCCGGGGACTTTCGGTGCGTGACATCGAAGATGCTTTCAAGGACGAGCAGGGCCGGCTGCTGTTGTCGAGGACGGCGGTCTCGGAGATGGGCGAGCGGCTGTGGGCGGACTATCAAGAGTTCTCGAAGCGCGATCTCGGCGAATACGATATCGCCTATCTCTTTATCGACGGCATTGCCGAACGCCTGCGGCCTGGGCAACGCCGCGAGCCGGTGCTGGCGGCCTGGGGTTTTTCGCACAGCGGGGTCAAGGTCCTGCTCTCCATGATGGCGGGCTCCAAGGAGGACAGCGAGACGGTCTCGGCGTTCTTCCAAGACATGAGAGGCCGGGGCCTGGGCGATCCCTTGCTCGTTACCTCCGACGGGGCGCCGGGGATCATCAAGGCGATCGAGATTTGTTTACCCAAGAGCGCCAGGCAGCGCTGCCTGGCGCACCGCATGAGGAACCTGGCGGCCAAGGTTCCCGAAGATCTCTGGCCCGAGTTCAAGGCCCGGGCCACCGCGGCTTACCAGGCGCCCTCTCGTGCCATCGCTCGCGATCTGGCCGACGGCCTGGTGCGCGACTACGAGACCGAGCTGCCCAGCGCCGTGACCTGTTTCACCGACGACTTCGAGGCCTGCATCGCCCACTTGCGCATGCCGGTCAATCACCGCCGCGCGATCCGCACCACCAACCTCCTGGAGCGCTTGTTCCTCGAGGTAGTGTCCACATTCTTTCGCACTTTTGTTTTTGGGTTGGTGGCTGATCTGGTCAGGCGGACATCCTTTGCTGCTTGAGCAGGTCGATGTTCATGTAGCGCTTGGTGGACCATTTGGTGCCGGCGATGTGCCTCAACCTAGCCGCGGCCAGGTTGAGAGCCGATTGGCCGTCGGGGAAGGCCCCGACCACGCGGGTCCGGCGCCTGATCTCCCGCATGATGCGCTCGAGCGGGTTGTTGGTCTTGAGCTTGATCCAGTGCTGATCGGGGAAGGCGTAAAAGCTGAAGGTCTCCTCGATGTGGCTCTCCACCAGCTCGGCCGCCTTGGAGAGCTTCTTGGCCTTCAACGCGGCAACGACCTCCGCGGCTTTCCTGGATGCCGCCGCGCGGCTCTCCTGGGCGTGGATGGCTTTCAGCATGTGGGCCACTTCGCGCACCTTGGTCGAGGGCACGTGGCTGAAAACGTTGCGGTAAAAATGAACCACACAGCGTTGCCACCTGGCCTCGGGGTAGAAGTCCGACACGCTCTCGACCAGCCCCAGGCAGGCATCCGAGATGATCAGCTCCACGCCTGAAAGCCCGCGTTCCTTGAGGTGTTTGAGAAAAGCGCTCCAGCCGGCCTTGTCCTCCTTGGCGCCTTCCACGATCCCCAGGATCTCACGGTAACCCTCCTGGTTCACTCCGATCGCCACCAGCAGCGAGACGTTGCGTACCTCGCCAGCCCAGCTCCGCTTCAAGACAATGCCGTCGAGATAGACATAGGGATGAACACCCTCGATCGGCTTGTGGCGCCAAGCCTCGATCTGCTCATAGATCTTCTTGTTGAGGTTCGATACTGTCCCCGAACTCACCCGCGTGCCCCAAAGCGCCTCGGTGATGTCCTCGACCCGCCTGACCGAGACACCGGCCAGATACATCTCGACCAGGGCCTCCTCGACCGAGCATTCCCGGCGCCGATAGCGCTCGATGATCGCAGTCTCGAAGGTCTGCCGGCGCAGCTTGGGTACCTTCAGCGAAACCTCGCCCGCACGCGTCTGCAGCTTCCTCTCGTAATTCCCAGCCCGCGTGTCTTGCCGGGCCTCGCTGCGCTCGTAGCGCTCCGCATTGCAAAGTCGATCTGCCTCCGCATCCAACAGCGCGTTCAGCGTCTCCTCAACGCTCCCGCGCACGATCTTGCCGAGGTGATCTTGAATGCGCTCATCGTCGATATGGATGACGTTCGACAAACCCTTCGTGCTATCCTCTGTCATGGTGGCTCCTCTCGTCTGGGCTGGCTGATTTTCGCAAAACCAACCTAACCAGATTCGGGGCCACCAACCCCGCAAATGTGCGAAACAATTTGTACGTTATCGATCGAGCTTATCGGCGAGATCGCCCACATGGTCAAAGCCGCGCTCCGGGAGCCGAGCACAAAAAAAGCCGCACCCCTCGGTGAGGATACGGCCTGTTCGATAAAGGTGGTTGCGGGGGTAGGATTTGAACCTACGACCTTCAGGTTATGAGTCTGTTCCTTGCCAATCTTCTAAGCTATTGGTGCGGACACAGTTTCTTAAACTGGTGTTG
>CAMYJH010000094.1 GCA_947258715.1 uncultured Gammaproteobacteria bacterium | reverse complement strand
GTCGATGAGCCAGGCGCCGCTGCCACTTTTGAAGAAGATGGGATCACCGCCCACGGCGCCAAAGGCGCGCACCGGTGAGTTTACGCCGCCCGGAATGTGAACCTGCGCCGCGCGAAACAATTCCTGGGATCGGGTCATGCTCAAAATACCCTCACATATTCTCGATACGGAGTCACAGGCATCGGCGGGATTAAGGAATCAAGAAGACCCGAATAAGAGGCAAGACAAGCCCGCAAACATTCTACAAGAATCCGCGAATTGTACTCATGGCGGATTCGCGGTTTTGCTTTTTTTGATATGACGGTGAAAAGCTTTGCACGGGTCTTCTCCGTCTAGACTCGCTCTGGTCGAAAACCAGAGATATTCGTGATCCGGAGCGAATCGCGCGCCGTTTATTTCCAAGGCTTTGATGTAAGTTTCGATCGGTACCGGTGACTCGCTGACCTCGCGGAAACCGAGGTTGAGCTGGCGCACGTCAGGAAGCTTGTCTGCAACGCGCTCGTAGACACCCATGTTATTCTGCACGTGGCCCGCGCCGAGGATCATGACCACCTTCTCGCTGCCCCCTTGCGCCAGCGTTTCCACGATGGCCATCGCCATCGCGTCGTTACGCGCCACCCAGTTGCTGTAGAGGCGGCCGATATAAACCTCGTCGCCGTAGCCGCAGTGGGCCTGCTTCAGCGCGCTCCGCATCAGGGCTTCGTAAGCCGAGTTCTGGAAGCCGCTGGGGTGCAATAGGCGCTGTTCGACCGCGGTCAGGCCCGCGGTGCCGACTTCGGTAATTCGTCGCCGCACCGCGGGAGTGAGGTCGGCGCCGAACACGGTGAGTCGCTTTTCCCGGGCGAACTGAAGTATCGGACCGTAAAACCTCCAGCGCTCGTCATTATCGTTCCAGCCCAGCGCTTTTCTCAATTTGGACTCGATGTTCGAGCTTTCTCCGTGGCCCTTCGCCGGTATTTTCGAGCTGACATACCGCATCAGCAGGCTCGTTTGATCGAGCGAAAAGATCTCGAATCCGATCGCCGGCTGCTGCCCCCGCTGGACAAGCTCCTTAATCAGGCTCAACTGCAGTTCGTGATGCCTGAAATTGTCGTGCTTCTCGCCTAGATAGACTACGCGGGCCTGCTCGAGCTCTCGCATGAGATCCTCTCGGGCGAGCTCCGCGCCATCGCTCGTGCGAAAGATCCGCTCAATCAGCGGATCTTCGGGCCGCTGATCCGGAACGGCGCAACCGCTCATGATCGCGAGCAGCAGCAGCCAAAAAAAATGCCGACTCATTAGTTGAGCAGAGACGCCGGCGTTGTTGGCCGCCGCATTGATGCCAACTGAGTATCCGTCACTTTTGAATCTGATCGATAACGACGTCAACAATACCCGCTTCCGACGGCGATACGACCGAACCGGTTCCACTCAGATCGCCGGGTTGCGGTGTGGCATCGCCAGTTTTCGAGATTCGGGCCCCGACGACGACGGAAGAATATGCAGATAGCCGCAGCTGAGGCGCCATGGCCATGGAATCGTCTAATTGAACTTGTATCGGCAATTCTCCGGCGGTTTTTCGCACGATTGCGAGCGGCATGCGGGGTCCTTCGGCGGCGCGCGCAAACACGAACAGCGTATCCTGGGGGGAAACCATGTTCTCAAGCTCGGGAGCTAGCGAGACGCCGACTGTCAGTCCTTTCATCCCGGGTTCGGGTTCAGCCTTTGTTTCAGTCGCTGCGCCCAGCGTCGCTGCGGACGGCAGTTGCCTCGCCTGAGCGATCGCCTGCCGCACCTGCAAAGCATTGGAATCGCTTATTCCGGGAGTCTCGAGAATGCGTTGCCAGTAACCCACTGCTCCGGCCGCGTCACCCTGACTATAGGCGGCAACACCCGCGAGCCACAGTGCGCGAACGAAGGCGGGATCGATCTCGAGTGCCTCGTGTATCAGCTCTTCAGGCTTTCCGGCCAGATCGTTGCTATTGAGCGACGCCTCTACCTGGGCCAGAGCGACAAGCGTGGTGGGGTCGCTGGGGCGACGTTGGTTGGCTTGCGAAAGTGCCTCGCGTGCCGCCGGGAACCGATTCAGAGCCGCGTACGATCGGCCCAGCATCAACCAAGCATCGGGGTCGTCCGGGTCTTCCTGCAATCTTTGCGCAAGCCGCTCAACCATTTCTTCGAGTGAATGAGGCATCTGTCCAGCCGCGGACTGGCCCGCCATCGAGGCGGAGCTGCGGGATCCGGTTTCGGTTTCAGCTCCGTCAATCAGCGCGGCCGGCGAGCCGAGCGCGAAATAAAGGCCCAGGGCCGCCACGGGTAGCAAGACGGCGACCGTGATGGCCGCCACTGGGTGGGGTTCGGATAGATCCTCGTTCGGGGTCGAAACGGAAGTCAGCTCTTCGTGCAGCTCCCGTTCGAGCTCCCGGCACGCTTCCTCGTAGGCGTCTTGGTCAAGATCGCCGTCGCGGAACATACGTTCGAACTCTTCGCGCCGACTGCGTTGAACCGATATGTTCGATTCCCGATATCCCATGTTCGGCTTTTTTTGCGTTCGAAGAAGCGGCGGCAAAATAAAGGCGAAACTCACGCCGATCAGGATCACGACGAAAATCCAGAAAACAAGCAAGCGAGACCTCCTTTAGAGTAACCAGGCTAGCAGCGTAGCATGATCAAAACGCTATGTATCAAAGTAACGGTGAGTTCGAAACGTTTACCACCGCCGATGTATTGTTCGCGGACTACGTAATCGCTATGGAAACGGATCAGCACGGCGCGCTATGGGTGGGAAGCTTCGGCGGTGCCGCGCGGGTAATCGCTCTCTTGCCGAAATCCTGAATCCAGATCTCAGCTGGAACGCTTCAAGGAGCGCACGTTGTCGCGAGTATCTGAATCCGAGTCGTTTTCGTCCGGCGCCTCCGTCAACCCCAGCAACACTTGGGCGGCATCAATCAAATCGGCGTCTCCGAGCATCCCTGCTTGCCTTAATGCAACTGTGGACGGGTGG
>CAMYJH010000093.1 GCA_947258715.1 uncultured Gammaproteobacteria bacterium | reverse complement strand
AAGAACGCATGGGGCGACGTCATCGACTTCGACTCCGGCACCGATCTCGCGGTACGCCCCGAAGACAGGACTGCGTTTTCGGGCGGAAAGCGGGTCATCGTGGATGGGCTCCTGACGACGCGGCAGACCTGGGGGGTGGCCGCAATCTTCGGTGGCGCGGGTCTATTTCTGGGCGCGATTATCGTGGTTTTCCGCGAGCCGCTTGCTCTAGCCATTGGTTTGCTCGGCGCGCTGATGGGCTGGTCCTACCATGGGCCGCCGCTGAAGCTGGCCTACCGCGGACTCGGCGAGCTGGATGTGGTGTTGTGCTACGGACCGCTCATGGTTCTGAGCACCTATGTGATCCAGACCCATGAGCTGAGCTGGGCGGTGTTCTGGCTGTCGCTGCCATTGGGGCTTTTCATCGCCGCCTTCCTCTGGGTCAACGAGTTTCCGGACTACAAAGCCGATCTGGGCGCCGGCAAGAAAAATTTGGTGGCGCGTCTGGGGCGGCGCACCGCTAGCCGGGTGTTACCGTGGATCTATGGTCTGGCCTTCGTTCTGATACTCGCACTGCCCTGGCTGGCGGGCGTGCCGAGGTTCTCCTGGCTCGGGTTTCTCGCTCTGCCTTTTGCTGCCTTTGCCTGCTGGCATACGTGGAGGCAGCCGGAGGATTTCTATCGTTCCCGTCCGGTGCAGCGCGCGGCGCTTTTCGCATTCAACGCCTATGCCATCGGCATTGCCGCGGGCGTTATTTGGGGTTGATTCCCGCGACGATGGGTGAACGTTCGAAGCGCATATTCGATCTGGTGCTGGTGCTTGCGACCTTACCTCTATCCCTTCCCATCATGGGACTGGTGGCGTTGTGGGTGCTGGTAGATGGCTCGGGCTCGATCATTCATGACCAGATTCGCGTCGGGCGGGGGGAGCGTAAGTTTTCGATCCACAAATTTCGAACGCTCAAAAGTGGCCTTGAAGATGGCGCAACCGTCGCGACCGTGGGCGATCCGCGGATAACCCGACCTGGACGCTTTCTTCGCAAATGGCGGCTCGATGAATTGCCGCAAGTTTTCGACGTATTGAGCGGTGAGATGAGCCTGGTGGGGCCGAGACCCGAGCTGGAGCAGCATCTGCAACAGATCCCGGCCAGCGTGCGGCAAAGAGTCTACCGCGTTCGGCCCGGAATCACCGGTCCGGCGGCGATCGCCTTTCTTGCCGAGGACGAATACCTGGCGAGTGTGCCCGACCCACTGGACGTCTACTGCCGGGTCCTTCTGCCGGAGAAGCTCCGCCTGGAGCTCGACTACGTCGAGCGCTGGACGTTCTCGACCGATCTGAAACTCATTGCGCAGACGATGCTGAGAGTGTTTTCGGCAAAGGCACACAGTCGCTCCCGGCGCATGATTGAACAGATCGCCGTCGCGGCCGCAAATTGAGCGTATCAGCTCTCCTCATCCGGCATTGTTTTGGGTTTGCAGCGGCGCGCCGCGGTTACTCAGGCTAGCAGCGCGCATGCCTTCTGAGCTCGGAGGCCCATTTATTGACTTACCCGGCCACGCAGCGCCTTGGCCCGGTACAGCGCTTCGTCGGCCAGGCGTAGCAGCTCCACGGGGGCTGTGCCCTTTGAAGCGGTGGCGACTCCGATGGAAACGCCAGATCGTGGATGGATCTCCGCAAGCGCTGGCTGCGTGGCCTCGAATACTCGCTCCGCGATGCGCATTGCGATCTGGTCGTCAGTGTTCGGAAGAATAACCGCAAATTCGTCGCCGCCGATACGGGCGCAAGTGCCGGGTTCGGTAGCTCTGAGGCTGGCGCGTATCTTTTTTGCGGTCATACTGAGTGCCTCATCGCCACGGATGTGCACGTGCTCGTCGTTGATCGTTTTCAGTTTATCGACGTCGATAAAAAGCAGCGACGTCGTATCGCGTGACAGCGAAACCGATAACAGCTTATCGAAGGCCCGGCGGTTCGGGAGTCCCGTTATCGTGTCCTCGAGGCTGTCTTTCTCGACCTTGTGCAGCTCGCTGAGATCGTGGAGAAATCCGGTGAATAACAGTCGCCCTCCGACCTCTACTTCGCTCACGGAGATTCGGACAGGGAAATGGGTGCCATCGCTTTTTTTTGCGATTACTTCACGCCCCCGGCCGATGATGCGTGCTTTACCCGTGGCCAGGTGGCGAGCTATGTAGTCATTGTGCAACCGGGTGTGCGGGGGGGGGCATCAGGACGGAGACGTTCTTGCCGATGACCTTCTTTCCGCTGTAGCCGAAGAGCTTCTCGGCTCCCCGGTTGAACGACTCGATTCGTCCGTGGTCGTCGATGACTATGATTGCATCTGCTGCGGTATCGATGATCGCCTGAAGTCTATCTCCGGTCTCTCGCAGAGCTTCCCCGACGCGCTTGCGCTCGATGGACAGGAACGCGCATGCCCAGATCGCGGCTAACGCCAGGCCGCGATTGGTGAGCGCCACCCAGTGCGTTTCCGCAGGCGCGGAGAAGTGGAACCCGATAAAGTTGAGAAGGGTGCAAATACAGGCGACGATAATCGTCGTTCGTCGACCCGGCGCGTAGAGCGAGACCAGAACCGGAACAATGTACGGAACCCCGGCGGCCACTCCCAGTGGAAGCAGGAGATCCGCGATAAAAACGGCTGTTATGGTGAGTGCGAGCACCGCGAACAGCCGAATTCTGGAACCGTTCATTGGCGTTAGCTCTTCAGTTACGAAACTCCTTATTCTTTTGCCGCCGGACTCGGGCGACCCATCGGAGCCCAGGCGGACCGCGTTAAGGGCAATTTCGCTTCAGCAAAGTTTGAAATCACCAGCGTTTGTATGAGCAGAAATTCGAGCCCTCGTTATTAGAAGTATAGGAGGCTTCAAAGCCCATTTCCGCTGCAGAACGGTCAAGAGCGGTGATTTCCGGAGGATTCAAGGGCCCGATTATCGGGCAAAGAAGCCCGGCGTCGTGGTGCTCGATTAGGCGCCGTTTGCTCTAAGGAAGGTCTGATTTATCAGACCTTCCTTAGCTAAGCAGGGATGCGCCGCCGAATCCGATGACTGTAAGTCATTGGATTCGTGAGGCAAGTGGAA
>CAMYJH010000092.1 GCA_947258715.1 uncultured Gammaproteobacteria bacterium | reverse complement strand
CCAGCACCACGGCACAACGCGCGCCTAACTGGCGGCCAAAATCGTCCCGGTGAAATGGGTCAGTATTTCCTACCTTTGGTATTAGTGAGCGGACCGTAGCCCCTCGCCCCCAATGGTACGTCCTCGGTGTAGCCCGTATGGAGGTCCTTCTCGCAAGGAATTAGGACGATAGATGCTCCAATATCGGAGGGTATTGCGATGCATTTCGAGGGAAAAACTATCTACGTGGAGGAGAACCTTAGCCCGGTCCTGGTGCCGCTGCTTAAGAGCCTCGAATTCCGAGCCGAGCGGGTGCTCCTTCGACAGGCTGATCCGTACTTAGCCAAAAGACTCGCCGGGGGGATCATCCTCACCGCCGACAAAGATATAGCCGGCCCAGCGGGCTTCCACGGTAGGTGGTCCAAAGCTTTCCCGCCGGTGATTTGCGTCACAACAGAGGGCCTCGCCAAACGCGATAACGCCCCGGCGCTTGTACGCAAAGTCTACAATCTGGCCATGCTCGTGAGTGCCAATCCGGCGCGCCTGTCCGGACCGAGACCGATTCTCTATGTCTAGATGCCCGCCACGCAACAGTTAGGCATTCCGACAGGCTTCCGGACAACGGCATGCAGCTGACGGCGCTGGGCACCGCTGCTGATGATCGAGCCGTTGCGACCCTTCGCGAGTGAAGACGGGAAGTATCTGGTATTGGCGGGCGGGAGCGATAGCTTGCAGAACCTTTTTTGGCGGAGCCGTCGCGGGTGCATCTTGGTCAAGATCCGCTCCGAGCCTCAAGACACAGGTTGTGGAGCGCCGGCGGGAGATCAGCTGAATGTCTTGTTCTGTGCAGGTTTTGTGCAGGTTTCTCGGACGCCAGGCACGGCGTAGCTGGTGGTGCTCGGCGTTTGGAGGCGTCCGAGAAGCGCCAAGGCACGAAATCGCGGGCCGGCTAGGCTCGGCGGTTCTGGGTGACGGGTCTATGGGGATTTGAGGCGGGATGAGGCCTTGCCGGCTGGACTTAAGAGCGGTTGATTTTGCCTC
Source organism: uncultured Gammaproteobacteria bacterium (assembly GCA_947258715.1). GTDB lineage: Bacteria > Pseudomonadota > Gammaproteobacteria > HK1 > HK1 > CAMYJH01. The sequence continues at coordinate 9,743 of CAMYJH010000092.1, read as the reverse complement.
GGTGGTGATGTTGCTGTCCATAGGGGCCGGTTTCATAGCTACTGTGCAGCCGTGGCGGCGCTTGTGCCGGATTTGGCGGCCTTGTGGCCGGGAGCAAGGCGTGGGTGGGCCTGGCCGCTATGGGGCGACGTGATCTGAGATGTCTTTTGGTTCCTCTGGTCATGCGGCCTCGGCTTTGGCTTCTGGCGGGTCGCGCGCTTGCGGTCTGAGCGGGGTCTGTCCGGGTTCGAAGATTTCGATGACGACCATGGGTCCGCCGCATTTGGGGCAAGGATGGGGATAGGGGTTTGGTTCGTCGGGCTTATCGGGGTTCGCGGTGTTGGCTGCCGGGTCGTGGCCCGGCCGGTCCAGCAAGGCTCGCGCCTGGTCGAGATTGGCGGCGCGATTGCCGTTAGCGAGGAAGCCGTAATGGCGGATGCGATGGAAGCCTTTTGGGAGCACGTGCATCAAGAAGCGGCGGATGAACTCGTGGTTCGGCAGCGTCATCGTCTTATAGCGGGCGGATCCTTTCAGCCGATAATCCTTGCATTTGAAGGTGACGCCGTAGTCATCACGGGCGATAAGCCGGCTGTTTGAGATGGCGACGCGGTGGGTATAGCGCGACAGATAGGAGAGAACCGCTTGAGGCCCGGCGAAGGGCTGTTTTGCGTAGACCGCCCATTGGGTCCTGCGCACTGGTTTGAGAGAGCGTTTGAAAGCAGCCCTATCGGCGAGAGCTGTGTGATCGTTGAAGAAACGCAGGTGGCCGGCCTCGTGTGCTGCGCATAGCTTTTCCAGGAGCAAGCGCCGGAACAGGCGGGAGAGCACGCGCACGGGCAGGAGGAAGCCTGGCCGGCAAGACAGCCACGCTTTGCCGTCGAGTGAGAGGCCGCCGCCGGGCACGATCATGTGGACGTGGGGATGGTGGGTCATGGCCGAACCCCAGGTGTGGAGCACGGCGGTGATGGCAATCCTGGCGCCCAGGTATTTTGGATCGGCGGCGATGGTGAGCATGGTCTCGGCGCTGGCCCTGAACAAGAGACCGTAGATCACGCGCTTGTTCTGGTAGGCGATGTCGGCGATCTGCTTTGGCAGGGTAAAGACGAGGTGGAAATAGCCGACCGGCAGGAGCTCGGCCTGGCGCTCGGCCAGCCAGGTTCTTGCCGCAGCGCCCTGGCACTTGGGGCAATGGCGGTTGCGGCAAGAGTTATAGGCGATGTGCTCGTGGGCGCAGTCCTCACAGCGCGCGACATGGCCACCGAGCGCAGCCGTGCGGCAGCGCTCGATAGCGCTCATCACCTTGAGCTGGTCGAGGCTGAGGTGTCCGGCATTGGCCAGGCGCCAAGCGGCCCCGTGGTCGCGGAAGATATCCGCGACCTCGAGCGATGGGCGGGGCATGGGGCCGAGGCGTTACCCGGACGGCCGACCCCCAGCCTTCCCGCGCTTGCGACGGCGTGTGCCCAGATCGTCGAGCGGGCTGTCCACCGCCGAGATCATGCCGGTCGCCACGCGCGTGTAGCGCGCCGTCGTCTCCAGCTTGTCGTGACCGAGCAGCGCCTGGATCACCCGGATGTCGACGCCGCGCTCGAGCAGATGGGTGGCGAAAGAGTGGCGCAGGGAATGCAGTGTCACGGGCTTGGTGATGCCGGCCTTCTTGACCGTCTCTTGAAAGCGGCGCGCGAACTGCCGCGTGGTCAGTGGCCGGCCCGGGTTGCGTCCTGGAAAGAGCCAGCGCTCAGGTGGGGCGACATCCCTGTCCTGGCGCCTGGGGCGTTCTTTCCACCAGAGCCGCAAGAGGCCCAGGATATCGCCCGGCAGCATCACGTTGCGGTCCTTGCGCCCCTTGGCCTGAACGATGCGGATGATGTTCTGGGCGCTGTCGAGATCGCCGACCCTGAGGCGCACCACCTCGCCGGCGCGCAAGCCGCAGCCATAGGCCAGGGACAGCATGGTTCGCACCTTGAGGGTCGCCGCCATCGCCAGCAGGCGCTTGATCTCGTCCTGGCTCATCACCACCGCCAGATCGTGGCGCCGCAGCGTCACCCGGAACAGAAACCGCACGCCGGTCATGATCCGGTTGCGGTTACAAATGCTGGCCCCGCTCTCGATCAGGAAGAGCTGGAAGCGGCGGATGTCGTCGGCAGTCGCCGTCTCCGGCGAGCGCCCGAGGAAGGCGGCAAAGCGTTCGCAGCTCGAGAGATGGCTGCGCTGGGAATGGCGGCCGAGTTTGCGTGCCGCCATGTCCTCGATCATGCGCTGACGTAGCGGCGTGGTGGACCTGTTGCTCTGGATGTTCATCGGAAGCTCCTCGTATCGACCGAGGCAAAATCACCTCGACCAACACGACAGCCCCCTCTATCGGCAAACGCCAGCGGTGCCCAAAATCAGCGACCCTCTGCGATGCCCAAAAAATATCGCGGAGCGATTTAGTGCCCTGGCCCTTTCCGGTCGCCTACGGCGCCCTCCGGCCCCCAAGCCCGTCGCAGAGGTTGCTACCGTGTGATACATGTAAGTTTCCTACCGGGCGGGCCGTCCACAGCAGGCCACCATGGGTTTTGCCACTGATTTCTGATTTTGTTCTCCACGCACGGGCTCTGCATGCACCGCGGTGTCCGCGAATGGGCTCTTAGGAGCGCAACATGAAGCTATTCGAATGCCAGCACTGCGGCCAGCTGCTCTACTTCGAGAACACGCGGTGCGAGCGCTGCGAACACGTGCTGGGCTATCTGCCCGATCGAACGATGCTGAGCGCCCTGACGGCAGGGGGCATCGACCGCTGGCGTCCTTTGGCCGCCCCCGATGAACCTTTCCGCTTCTGCGCCAATGCCGTCTACGACGCCTGCAACTGGCTGGTGCCGGCCGACGGCCCGGACTCATTCTGCCGCGCCTGTCGGCTCAACCGGACGATACCCAACCTCGATGCACCCGAGAACCTCCTGCTCTGGCAGCGCCTGGAAGCCGCCAAGCACCGCCTCGTCTACGGGCTGCTGCGTCTCGGCCTACCACTGGTGAGCAAGTTCGAGGACGCCGAAAAGGGGCTCGCCTTCGACTTCCTCGCCGGCTCGGGCGCGATGTTCCAGGAAGGCCCGCAGGTCGTCACGGGTCATGCCCAGGGGCTGATCACCATCGACATCGCCGAGGCCGACGACGCCGAGCGGGAACGCCATCGCCGCGACATGGCGGAGCCCTACCGCACGCTTCTCGGGCATTTCCGCCACGAGATCGGCCACCATTTTTGGGAGCGGCTCGTGCGGGATGGTGTGTGGCACGGAGCCTTCCGGGAGATGTTCGGTGACGAGCGCCGCGACTACGGTGGCGCCCTGGAAGCGCATTACGCGAACGGTCCGCAGCCCGACTGGCAGGAGCATTACGTCAGCAGCTACGCCGGCGCCCATCCCTGGGAGGACTTCGCCGAGACCTGGGCGCACTACCTGCACATCGTCGATACCCTGGAGACGGCCGACGCCTTCGGCTTGCGCATCCGCCCCAAGGCCGGTCGCAATCCCGGGCTCGAGATGGAGATCGATTTCGATCCCTACCGCCAGGGCGACTTCGATGCGCTGGTCGAGGCATGGCTGCCGCTCACCTACGCAGTCAATAGCCTCAACCACAGCATGGGCCAGCCGGACCTCTACCCCTTCGTCCTGGCGCCGACGGTCATGGGGAAGCTACGCTTCGTCCACGGCCTCATCCACGGAGGTAGCGGCTAGAAGCCGCATGCGATCCAGGTCACTGACTGCCTAAACTCCGTCCGGATCGACGAACAAGCTGTCCTGTGGGTCAGCTTCGAACGGCGCCAATCGAGGATCATAGCGGTACCGTGTCGCGCAGTAAGGGCAGATGATCGCGTCCTGGTCGCCCATGTTGATATAGACGTGCGGATGATCGTGCGGCGGGGACACGCCGATGCAGTTGAATTCCCTCACCCCGATGCGGATCTCCGGGACCGCGCGGTCGTTCCGGAACTTCGGATAGCGGCTTGCCATGATAGTCGTTCCGGAAGGGCTCGACGAAATCGCGCCCGACGCGGCCACGGATTCTTCTCGACTTCCGTTATTGGCCGAGGCTGTTGAAGAACTATTTTGAGCGCCTCGGCACGCGAGATTGATTCGTCCGACGCGCGCCTAGGCCGCGTGTTTCCGCGGGATAGCCTTTCTCTGGCGGATAGCGGGTTTCTTCCCACGCCCTAAGCCAATCCTCTTGGCGATTTCAGACCGCACCCTGGCGTAGTTCGGAGCAGTCATCGGGTAGTGAGCTTCGAGCCTGAACATCTCCCGATAAGCAGAGGGAGTAAGCTCGTGCGCAGTCGCCAAGTGCCGCCTCAGCATCTTGTGCTTCTTGCCGCACGCCAGACACGTGACGTGATTCATATTTACGGACCTGCGCACCGGAACCACTGGCTCCGGCTTGGCTGTTGAAGTTCCCTCAGCCGTGGCGCTGAGCGCCGCGAAGCCATCCGCCCTCCGACAGTGTTGTGAGAAACATACGCAGCGACGATCCGCGTGGTCATCTCGAGGCGAGCCCTCGTTTCAAAATGATTTCCCACTTCTCTCCCCTCCTTTGTGGTCAGTACTTTTAGTGCCATCCTAGATCCGTCTGGTCTATGCCACGCCGATCGAGCTCAGGCTGTTGCGAGGAGAGAGCCTGGTCTCCCAGGCTGTACTCTTGCATAGAGATGCGAGCTTTCTGGGCCAGCCCATTCAGGAGCACGGACGACGCACGACGTGCGCCTTCAATTGAAATTCAACGCTTCCAGGCTCAGCACTGACGCCAACGAGGCTCGACGTCGGCGCCGCACAACGCCCGACTTCCGTTGAACCTGAACGGATCAGGCCAGGTGGCTAAAACTGGGCCGCCAGCTTCTCCATACACGCGCGCGCGACGTCGCGATTGGGATCGCTTGAACCCGGCATCGTGGCCCAGCCGGCTTTCATGAGCAGATCGCTGCGCTGATAGCTGCTGGTGTCCTTGAGCTGGGCGAGCGTCGCCACGACTTGCGGGTCCTGGTTGGACTGCTCGAGGCAGATCGGCACCAAGGCGGCGACGACCTCGAGCCGCGCCTGTTCGGACGCCATTTGCTTGGCCGTACCGCCGGTCACCCATCCGCCCCATGAGAAGCCGACGATCGCCAGCGCGACGGCGCCGACCGCGGCGCCTTGGAGTCCGGGTTTCAGCCATTCGGGGGATTTCATGTGCGTTTCCTTCGCTTAGGGAAAAATCATTTCTCCCTTTAAAATAAATGGCGCTCACACAAATATTTTACAATGGCCTATACGGTGTATTTTTTGATAATCTTTGTCTGTAGCAAAAAACCTGATGATATAGTACATAGTTTTCTTTTTGTTATTTTAACAGTAAAGGATTTTTTATTTGGAGTACGGCCTAAGCATTTACACGAGTCTGTGCTCTGACGCAAGGCTGCGAACCTGAGCGGAACCATGGCGAGGCAGATTAAGACGCCTGCAGAACGGATCCCGTCTGGGCGCGTGTTAGCGGCGGGCGATGGCAATGCTGCGGATGCGCCGCTCGGCAACGACTTCGAGCGGAACACAGTGGTCGAAGCCAAGCTATGGCCCGAGCCGACGAACGCTCCGACAGCTTAGTGAAGCTTGGTGTACGGCGGGAGCACGCGCCGCCCAGCGGATTTGAACCTGCGCCTCTACCTTTAAGTGGTACTGCATGTCCTGTTTCACCGTTACGGCTTAATTTCGATGGCGCTTCACGGTTGTCTCGACAGCCTCGAGCAGGGGTCCGCGGGCAAATGGTTTGAAAAGAATGTGGCTTGAGGGCTGTTCGTTCATGCGGTCGAGGGTCTTTCTATTCTTGTACGCAGTGATGTAGAGAATTGGAATGTTTTGGCTAGTGTTGATCCTTCGGCTGGCACGAAAGCCGTCACCCCCGCCTTTCAACTTGAGGTCCATAATGATCAGGTCTGGCCGGAGATCGCGCGCCTTCCGGACAGCATCTTGTTCAGTGGCGACCAGGCCGACAACCTCATAACCCGCCTCACACAAGAAATCGCAGATATCCAGCGCAACCAATGCCTCGTCTTCAACAATCAGCACCTTCGTAGGGAAGAGCGATTTCGAGGTAAGGCCACGCCGAATTGAGTCGGGCGCAACTCCGGCCGGCTTCTTTGGACCACTTGCAAAGTCACACGGGTTGGCGGCGTCTGACAGCGTTAGATGATCGAACCCTGCATCTGTCACTTGGCCAAGCATTTCGCCCCCCTGGTTTCTTTACCGTTTTAGATGGCCCTTATCTCGGCAACAATGTTAATTAAAAAATTATTAACGAATTCTTAATGAATTGGAAAGAAAAATTAACTCATTTGGAACAGTTCAAATCAGCTATGTGTCAATTTTCAGCCCCGAGCTAAGGCGCTCCTGACACGGATAGACGAGGCTCAATGGACCCACGCGGAGGGTTCATCCCAAGGATCGCTGCGATGCAAAGTGCGGATCATCCGATTTCGATACCTGTGCCGCTCAGGGCCGCGGGGTTAGCGCTTGTCTACCTTGCGGGTGCGTTGGCTGCGATCGAGCTCACACGCGAAGCAGGTAACGTCGCCGCCATCTGGCCAGCCAATGCTGTTCTGCTCGCCGTCCTCTTACGGAGCGACATCCGCAACTGGCCGATCTACACCTCTTGCTGTGCCGCCGCGAACCTGGCGGCGTATATGCTATACGGCGGTACGCTCCTGGTCGCGGCCGGTTTTACCTTTGTCCACATGATGGGAGTTCTGAGCGGGTGCCTCCTCGTTCGCTACGCCTGCGATCCCCCGATCACGCTCTGGAACATCAGACAGTTCGTCAGCTTCGCGGTGCTTGCGGGACTCATCGCGCCGGTGATCGGCGCGTCTGGCGGCGCAGCGCTGGCAAGCCTGGCATTTGATGCGTCCTATTGGGCGGTATGGAAGGTCTGGTGGATCGCCCATGCGATGGCCGTCTTGATCGTCGCGCCCGCACTTCTTTGCTGGGACCTAGGGCGCATCCGCGAATTGATTTTGGCCAGAGACTTTGTCGAAAAAGCATTCCTGCTGCTCGCGGCCATTGTGGCCACCTCGGTCCTGTTCTCGCAGAGCGCAATTCCATGGTTGTTCCTCATACCGCCGATCCTGATCTGGGCGGCCATGCGCATGGGGTTGTTCGTTACCGCGGTTGCCGGCTTGTTCGTTTCGGCGATTGCCGTCTCACTCACAATCGATCTGAGCGGACCGATCGCCGGCATCCCGGGCATAACGATCAACGAGCGGTTCCTGTACCTGCAGCTCTTTCTCGGGACGACCATGCTCGCGTCGCTGCTCGTCGCCGTCGCGTTGGCAGAACCCAATCAGACAAGCAAGGCCGTCGCGGAACGGAGCAAGACGCTGGAGCGTTTGAACGCCGACCTCGAAACCGCGATCGAGCAACGGGAAATCTTGCTTAAGGAATTGCAGCACCGCGTAAAGAACAACCTGCAGGTCGTGGTAAGCTTGCTCAACCTGCGTTCGGATGGTGTTTCTGATCATCGTGCCAGGAACGTATTTTTATGACCCCGATAGACCGAACGAGGTGGTGGTCTCCGAGTATGTCCCGGAGCTTTGCGCGATGCTCGCAAAGGACTATTCCATTGAAAGGAATCAGATCGACGTTCGGACGGACATTGAGAACGTCTCGATCTCGCTGGATCAGGCAACACCCATCGCGCTCATCCTCAATGAACTGATATCCAACGCTTTCAAGCACGCCTTTCCGGAGGGGCGCAAAGGCAGCATCTCGATCACAGTTCGAAGCGGGTCGGATGAGAAAAACTCGAGGAACGGCCACATCACCATCCGCGATGACGGTGTTGGGGTTCCCGAGGGCTTTAATCTCCAGCGGGTGACTTCCACCGGTTTAAAGGTTTTTCTTGGCTTGCTTCGTCAGATTGACGGTCAGGCCGAGCTTGAAAGGGATGACGGTACGGCTTTCCATATTCGTTTTCCTCTTGAGTTGGAAAGAGCGGCCCGATGACACAGTCAAAGCGAATTCTCATTGTTGAAGACGAGGCAGTCATCGCGCTGGATCTACAGAAAACCTTAACCGACTCGGGCCATGCGGTTGTGGGTATTGCAAGTACCTGCGAGGAGGCTCTGCAACTCGCCGAATATCATCGTCCCGATATCGTGCTCATGGATTACCATCTCAAAGGCGGGCTCAACGGGGCCACCACTGCACGCCAGCTGGATTTCAACAAGGTCCGGATCATTTTCCTGACCGCCTATCCGGTCGAATCTGTCCGCGAGTCCTACGGTATCGACTTTGACCTTCTTGCCAAACCTGTTCGGCGCGATGAGCTAAGACAGATGCTCGCGACGACCAAGCCATTGCCGCTACAGGGTGCGCATAACCCTGATTAAGCACACACCCGATTCAGCCAAGGATCGGATCGACCCCGGCCAGCATCCAAATCAGCTCGAAATCGCTGGGGCACCGAAATCGGTCCGATTCGGCACATACTTCAAAGTCAAGACTGCTATAAAACTCGCATGCATATCCGGTCCAGGTTCGGGGCGCCTCCAACAAGCTGACTTTTCTCGTCGCGGCTGGTCCAACGACGGGAACAAAGCCAGTCCCGTTTGAGCTAGATTTGGTACTGGACCAACCAATGAGACCGATCACGATGATGAAGAAAGCTTGGACGAAAGCGGTCGAGGAAGCAGCCGACACGATCGGCGAAATGCTCGTGGAGTCCGCGGAAGGTGGATACCAGCACTCTTACGAAGATATCGCGGGAGCGGCCTTAGAGGCTGGGATATCGATCTCGATCCGCCAGGAGCCGAGCGACTTTCGTGTCGAAAGCGTGGCAGAAGCCGTTTACGAGAAGCTGCACGACCCAAAACGGAACAAGTGGGCCTCTTTGTCAGAGCCCGAGAAGTCCTTTTGGTTGGATATCGCGCGGGCTGCAATTTCCGCCTCCGACAAGCAGCTCCTTCGCGAGATCCAGCCTATAGAACCTGACAAGGTCGAAGATTGACCCTACTGCCGCAATCCCTCAGCGTGTCGGCCGTCCCTTCGGCTTTGGCCTAGAACCGGCACGTTGAGCGCGGGGTGCGGTAGAGGCTCTGATCAACGCCGCCGTCCCAACAGGGACATCGCTTCCGCTCTCGCGGAAGTTTGGAAGTCGTTTTTTCGAAGCTGCCGCCTCCTTACTTGACTAGATGAAGTCAGTTCCATCACGCCACAGGCGATGCAGGATGATTGCCAGCTTCCGTGCCATGGCGATCTTGGTCGTCTTGAAGCCGATGCGTTTCCACAGCCTGTCAGAGCACAGGCTCGCGCGAATTCTTAAACAGTACTCCAAATAAAAAATTCTTTACTGTTAGAAAAACAAAATAAAAATATGTTGTGTATCGCCGCGTTTTTTTGCTTCAAACAAATCTTACCGAAAAATACATCATACTGGTCATTGTAAGATATTTATGTGAGCATCATATATTTACGAACGGCAAATCATTGCTGCTATCATGAAAGGCGTATCACATGTCCTTCAAGGAATGGTCTTCCGCGCAAAGTGCTCTCGCCAAAGAGAAGTCCGACGACAAACGCAAAACTGTACCCGCAGCTGATCAGCCACCCGCCCAGCCCGAGAAGACGCCGGCCGAAGTCGCGCCGGCGCGCAAGTCGTAGCCATCGGAACGGAGGGGGCTTGGCCGTCCTCCGGCAGCCCTCAATGGGACGGTAGGCCCGCCAGCCGGGAAGCATCCGATGACGATACGCACGAGCAAGAAGACAGTGACCTTC
>CAMYJH010000091.1:1141-6237 GCA_947258715.1 uncultured Gammaproteobacteria bacterium | reverse complement strand
CAGGCTGTCGAGCGGCCGGACGTGTCCGTTGTAGCCTTCCATAGCGACGGCAATCGGATGGCAATGGGTTTTGGCGTGCCCCTCGATCCTTGAGAAGAAATCCCGGAACCCCTCGGCGGTATGCGGGATCTCGAATTCCTCGAGCACGCTGCCGTCTGACAGCCCGACGGCAACAGAGTGGAACCGCGAGCCGACATCGACACCGACACGCAGCTGCAAAGATAGTGGGTTCAGCATGGAGCGCTCCTTCAGCAAACAAGTCCGTCGGATCATCCTTCGGTCTCGTCTACCTGCAGAGCCACGATCGCCAGCGATCGGCACCATCCCGGTCGACCCGTCGGATGATGCAGGTGACGGGGGCGGCATTTCAAACTGGGTGAGCCCGATAGACCGAGCCACTGACCCAAAGAGCCACACCCCCGTCAGCTTCAGCTTAGCCGCCACTCACCGCACACGCCACCTGCGATCCAAAGAAAATCACCGCCGCCCGCAGTGGGGATGTGGATAACCCGCTGCCGCGAGTTCTCCACATCCCCACTGCGCAACAGCAACAGCAATCCCTTTGGAGAATCCGATGGTAGACCCAACACCGACATTCTAGTTGGAATATCAAACCTGCTGACTCCAAGAAATCGTCAGCATTGTAAATTGCACCAAGAAATCACGGAGTGGAGGCTTTGACGCCCGTATCTCCAAGCTTACAGACCTGATATGTTGACTGGGGCGCATGCTGGCCCCGTTGGTCTTCGGCCTCCATCTACGGCCGGATGCCCTCAAAGGTGATCGCCGAGTTAAAATCACATCAACAATAGGAGACGGCAATACTCATTCGCAATAGGAGACGGCAATACTCATTCGCATAGGCTTTGAAATCGCGGTCGACTGTCCGAAACCCACTCCCATGTTCCTCGCGTTGTACCCGCACCCCTCGATCAATCGTCGGATGATTGGCTCCGATCACATTCGGACGGAACCCGAAACCACGGTCGAGGAATATACCGACATTTTCGGGAATCGATGCGCTCGTCTCATGGTCCCGCCGGGTGCAACGACTCTTTGGTCCGATTGCATCGTGGAAGATTCCGGAGAGCCGGACGAATTCAACTGGAATGCGTGTCAGCATGAAATCTTGGATCTCCCGGTCGAGACACTCTCGTACTTGACGGCCAGCCGGTACTGCGAAAGCGACGAACTCATTGACAGAGCCTGGGACCTGTTCGGCGCCACGCCACCCGGATGGGCCCGAGTGCAGGCGATTTCCAACTGGGTTCACAACAACGTTGTCTTCGACTATCGGTTCGGCCGCCCGACCAAGACCGCGGTCGACGTATTCCGGGAGAGTACGGGGGTGTGTCGCGATTTCGCGCACCTGTTTATCGCCTTGTGCCGTGCAATGAATTTCCCGGCACGCTACGCGAGCGGCTATCTCGGCGACATAGGCGTCAAAGCCGAAACCGCTGGCGATTTCTGCGCCTGGAGCGAAGTTTATCTGGAAGGGCGCTGGTACGCCTTTGATCCGCGAAATAACATGCCGCGCATCGGACGCATTCTTATGGTACGCGGGCGCGATGCCGCCGACGTGGCGATGATGACGGCTTTCGGCAATTACCAGCTGACGCACCTTAAGGTCTGGACCGACAAGATTGACGAGTCTCTGTCGGAGAACAAGCTCCTGGACACTCTGCAAAATCGACCAGTTGCCGAGGCATTGGTCTTGGAGCAGTCTTCCGGCCGCTTGTGCATGTAACTCGTCACGGCCGCTTCTGGCTAGGAAGAGCCTATCTGAGATGCCGCCGGCCGCGACAGCAATACCCCCGATAGCTGGAGCGCGAGCCTGAAGGTCGGCTTTCGACGGTTTCCTTCCGCTCGACCCCTGGCAGCCGACCCGTCGCGGGTCGAGTGGGCAGGGCCGGAGATGAATGCTCCTGCGGCGCTTGCCCGATGCACGCATCGCGCTGCGCACCGCGCCTACCCGGGCGACCCGATCCGCTCCCATGAAATGAGTCAGTATTTCCTTCCTTTGGTATTACACAGCCGCAGTCGAGGGATAAGCGGAAGTTCGACCATGTTTCGATCGCTCTGCCCGCTGAAGCTGCGGTCCATGCGATCCGGATTAGCGCCTGACGGCCTGCCCGCGGAACAACCAGATGCGGCTCGTCCGGTTCCTTTTGAAGGTGCTGTTGACGACGGCGATTGCTGCCGCGCCATTGACGGCGAGCTTTCTCATCAACAACCCCTGCTGGCTACCGTTGACGCCGAGGGCCGGATCCACGCTACTCGGAATGATCGAGGGCGATGCGAACATCCGCCCGCCATCGATCGAATACGTAAACCCCAGTCCCTGCGGATAGGCCCCCCGGCTGGGGAAGAGCTCCCAGATGATGTAAATGTTGTCCTCACCATCCAAACTCAGTGCCGGGAAACTTACGCTCTCGAACTGCTGCGTGTGCGGGCTTGAAATCTCCTGCGGTTTCTCGAAAGTACGCGCGCCATCGTTGGACCGGGTGTAACTTATGTAGTATCGGTCGAAGGGGCCGATGGGACTTTCAGCGTAAACGAGATGGACGGTTCCCTCGCTGTCCACAGCGATCTTCGGTGCATCGGAATGACCGTCGCTTTCAAAGGCGATCCGCGGCGCGCCGAACGATCGCCCATGATCGCTCGATTTCGCGAGATGGATGTCCGCAGCCTTGTCTTCCCCGACAGTCCAGGCGAGATAAACGGTACCCTCGGCAGCTATGGTCAGGGAGGGGCCGCGCGCCGGCCCGGCGTCCTGGCTGCCGGCAATGCGCAACGGATCGGAGAAGTTCTTGCCCCCGTCCGTGGAACGGCTGAACCACAGGTTTCCTTCGTATTCGGTCCAGGCGGCGTAGAGATCGCCCTGAGGGCCCATGGCGAGGTCCAAGCTCCCGTTGTGCCAATAGCGTCGGGTGAGCCGTCCTTTGCCGTCGCCGGCAATGCTGTTCGAGAGATTGACCGGATTGCTGAAGGTCTTCCCGCCGTCGGTTGAGCGTGCGAAAAGGATCTCGCCGCCATGCGAGCCTCCGGAGAAGACGATCTCCTGCCAGAGAATATACACGTCGCTCGCATCGCCCGAGCCAATCACCATCCGCGGAAGCCAGGAAAAGATTCGTGGGCTTCCAGAGACGTTGACCGGCTCCTGGAACCGCTTTTTGCCGTCGGGCTCGTAGATTTGGAAGAAAATATCCTGCCGGGACTGATCGGCCCAGGCGACCCCGACAAAACTCTGCTCGGTGATGGCCACGGTGGGGTCGTCGATGTAACGAAACTCCGACTCATTCATGCGCCAGGGCCCGCGGTGTCCCCCTCCGGAGGCGACCTCGATCTTCTCGTCCCATGTCACCGCCGACAGGTCCGCCTGCCCCGGAACGGGCGCCGGGATCAGAGCGGCCGCCAACAGCACGAACAATCCACGACCTAAACAAGGGATAGGAACCGACATTGCCCAGACACCTCCAGACAGCCCACGATGAATGTGGCCTTGGCCCTTTCGGAGAAGCGCGAGATGCGTTTCTGGTGGCCATAAAGCCCAAACCGACAACGGCTCGAGATCAAGAGAAATTGGAAGCCTCGGTTTAATACATAGCGTAATTCCGGCGGTCGCTCTCCTGGGCCTAAGATGCGGGGTCACTATCAATGCCCCAAAGGGCCACGGAAAGGAGAGCGACCATGGTTGAGTATGTCGGATTGGACGTCTCGAAGGAAGCGACGGCTTATTGCGTGATGGACGAGGCGGGGAAGGTTTTGGCGCGTGGCAAGGTGGCGAGCGATCCGGATGCCTTGTTCGGGGTATTGAAGGAGCATTGTCTTTGCCCGGAGCGGATCGTGCTGGAGACCGGGACACTGTCGAACTGGCTGGCGCGGGAGCTTGGCAAGCGCGGCCTGCCTGTGACGATCATCGACGCGCGTCAGGCCCATGCCGTCTTGCGCTTGCAGCACAACAAGACCGACGAGAACGACGCGACGGTCTTGGCGGAGCTGGCGCGCACGGGCTTTTACCGCTCGGTGGCGGTCAAGAGCGAGCGTGCGCAACGGTGGCGCATCTTGCTGAAGGCGCGGGCGCATCTGGTCGAGCAGCGCCGTAGCCGGCAGAACGTGATCCGCGGCCTTCTGGGCACGCTTGGCCTTCGCTTTGCCAGGGGATCGGGCAAGTTCGCCCGGCGCGTTCGCACGGTGCTGGTCGCGCAGCCCGACTTGGCGTTTATGTTCGAGCCACTGCTGAGCGAGCTGGAGGCCCTCGAGCGCTCCATCAAGCAACTGGATCGGGCCGTCGAGACCCAGGCCAAGTCTGAGCCGGCCTGCCGGCTGCTGATGACGGTGCCTGCGGTGGGGGCGGTGACGGCGCTGGCCTATCTGGCGACGATCGACGAGGCCGGCCGCTTCGGCAAATCGCGCTCCTTGGGGGCCTATATTGGCCTGACCTCACGGCGCAACCAATCCGGCGAGATGGACTATAGCGGGCGGATCTCCAAACAGGGCGACAGGCTGTTGCGCGCCCTGCTCTATGGCGCCGCGAATAGCTTGCTCACCGTGGTGCGGCGCGCCCATCCTCTCAAGGCCTGGGCACGCCGGGTCAAGAAGCGGACCAGCCACAAGAAGGCCTGCGTGGCCTTGGCCCGCAAGTTGGCGGTGATCATGCACCGCATGTTGATGACCGGCGAAGCCTTCGCTTGGCCGCAGGCCGACACAAAGGAGGCCGCAACAGCATAGACCAGCCCAACAGATCAAAGAGATCCGCCTCGGCGGATAGACTGTCCCTGCCGGGACGTCGGCCAAGGCCAAACCCGCTGCTTTGGTTGCTTGCCGGACAACGTCCGAGACTGCGACTAATACCCTGGGAAGCCTTGCCAATAGGGCACTATCGTGAAGCGACCCGACCGCTAGGTCGGCGAAGACTTCGTAGACAACCCTGCTACCGGCACACGACAGTCAACAAAAGGTCCAGGAGAGCTTGACCCGCAAGCCGGAATTAGACAACCAAAGGTGAATAATAATGACTCATTTCACCGAGGCGATTTTGGCCGCCAGCAAGGCGCGCGCTGCGCCGTTGTGCTGGTACAACAAGCGGCGCGCAA
>CAMYJH010000091.1:0-1119 GCA_947258715.1 uncultured Gammaproteobacteria bacterium | reverse complement strand
GGCGTTGCGGCGCTTGCCCGATGCTAGGCATCGCGCTTCACGCCGCGCCTACCCGGGCGACCCGATCCGCTCCCATGAAATGGGTCATTATTATTCACCTTTGGTATAAGCCATCGCGCATGTTGCCAAACACAGCGAACTTGGGCGCCGCTGGCTGTCTATACCCTTCCCGAACGCCGCGCAAGTTGGTCTGTTAGGTCGGCAATAGCTATAGCTGACGTTCCAATGATTTCCTCCCGCTTCACCCCTGAAAGCAGCCCATGAGCTGGCCGATCTTGGAGGGCAAGGTCTGACCCGAAGCCGACCTGCGGGCGATAGGGTTTACCGCCATGAGGTGTATGGCTAACCAGGATTAAAAGTACCCCCAGAGATGAAGTAGCCCGGGTGTGGGAGAGCAACCCGCTCCGCGTATCGCGTGGCAATTCGTTAGCCCAATGTGACAAACCCCACAAACAATGCACAGCGAACGTGGCATCATAGCCGCGGTGAAAAACACGGTTTAGCGAGGCCATTCAGCAGGTGACGTGTGTCCAGCCACGGGGCATATCATGCCTGGATAGCTGGTTTCGTCGCAATAAACAGCCAGTGGGTGAAAACGACTATCAAACCTGCATTTGCCAGGTGAAATCCGTCTTTGGACCTCCTGGGCGCTGATTCTAGGTTCCGTATCATAGGGTTAGGTCGAACCCAAATGGGATATCCCCGATTATGCTTCCTTTGCGCTGCCGTGCTTTGAAGGAGGACACCGATGCCTGGACCCATTGGAACAGACGCGAACAGCCCAACAGTTGATTCGGGAACCCTGGCACGAAGCGCTTCCAGAGCCCCTGGACCAACCGGACCGGCCGCGACAAGAGAATCTGTTTCCAGCTCCACCAGACCCGGCGCGCCCCTTGCAAAACGGGTTTCCGGGGGCGCTCTCGACTTGAGAGACTATTGTCCTCCTACGCGATCGAAGCTGTGTTCTGACACGCTCGAGCGAATAAGGCGGGTCTACGGGTCCCTGGATGGGATCCGTGTGGTCGTAGGCAGGGAGAGTGGACCCTCCGAAATCTTGCGGGGCGTCAACCCGCTGGGGTTCGTCGACCCGGGCAGCCCGAAAACCATCTTTGTGACCGA
>CAMYJH010000090.1 GCA_947258715.1 uncultured Gammaproteobacteria bacterium | reverse complement strand
CAAAAGCCATTGTGCCCATGCTGGACATCGCTGCGCGGGCGAGCATTGATCTCCGTCAAACCACCTCGGACTCAGACGCAGCCAGTTTGGACATGGCACCGCGACGCGCCTGTAAAAGGTGTTTAGCGTTGCGATGTCCGCTTATGATGCTGTGGACGGCTCCCGCCACGGGCATCGCAATGTACCCGATACCGACCGCCCTCGAGGAGCGGCGTGAGTCCGCTGTTGTGCAGGTTTCTCGGACGCCTCGCCCGGCGCAATTTAATTGGGCACGGCGGTTGCAGGTGTCCGAGAAGCGCCAAGGCACGAAATCGCGGGGGGGCTTAGGCTCGATGGCGTGGCCGGCTCGGCCTATGGGGATTTGACGGCGGCAGGGAGGTTGCCCTGATTTGCTTGGTCGTCCGGCTCGTGAGGGGTTTGCCGTAGTCGAGAGAGGCTGGCCTGGTCTGCGCTGACTTGATGACGTTGATCACGGGTCTTTTCGGCGGCTCTGAGGGAAGGTTGCGTCGTCGAGGCGAGCGATCCGGTGGCCGGGGCTTTGCGGCAAGCTGGAGGTTTCTGTGTCGGAGATCAGTCAAGGCCGGGTGTCCTGGCAGGGTGGATCACGGGATCGCTGTTGGCGCGGTTTCTGTCCCGGCTCGAAGGTTTCGGTGATGACCATGGGGCCGCCGCAGCTGGGGCAAGGATATGCTGGCGGGTTCGGCTGGTCGGGTTTTTCGGGGGCTTCGGGGTCGGTTGCCTGATCGTGGAGCGTCGCGGCCAGCAACTGGCGCGCCCGGGCGACATTGGCGGCGCGATTGCCGTTGGCGAGAAAGCCGTAGTGGCGGATGCGATGGAAGCCCTTGGGCAGCACGTGCATCAGGAAGCGGCGGATGAACTCGTGGGTGGGCAGGGTCATTGTCTTGTAACGCGCTGATCCGGTCGCCCGATAATCCTTCCACTTGAAAGTGACGCCGCGCTGGTCGGCTGCGATGAGCCGTCGATTGGAGATGGCGACGCGGTGGGTGTATCGGGAGAGATAGGCGAGCACCGCCTCGGGTCCGGCGAAGGGCTGCTTTGCGTAGACCACCCACTCGGCCTTGCGCAGTGGTTTGAGATAGCGCTTGAAAGCAGCCCCATCGGCAAGGGCCGTGTGGTGGCTGAAGAAGCGCAAATGGCCGGCCACGTGGGCGGCGGCGAGTTTTTCCAGGAACAGGCGCCGGAACAGACGGGAGAGCACGCGCACGTGCAGGAAGAAGCCGGGCCGGCAGGAGATCCATTCTTTGTCGTCGGGCGAGAGGCCGCCGCCCGGCACGATCATGTGGATGTGGGGGTGGTGTGGCATGGCCGAGCCCCAGGTGTGGAGCACGGCGGTGATGCCGATCCTGGCGCCCAGATGTTTTGGATCGGCGGCGATGGTGAGCATGGTCTCGGCACTGGCCTTGAACAGCAGGTCGTATATCACGCGTTTGTTTTGATAGGCGATGTCGGCGACCTGCTTGGGCAGGGTAAAGACGAGGTGGAAATAGCCGACGGGCAGCAGTTCGGCCGCGCGATCGGTCAGCCAGTCCCGTGCCGCCGCGCCTTGGCACTTCGGGCAATGTCGGTTGCGGCAGGAATTGTACGCGATCGTGGTGTGTTCGCAGTCCTCACAGCGCGCAACGTGCCCGCCGAGGGCGGCCGTGCGGCAGCGCTCGATCGCGCTCATCACTTTGAGTTGGGCGAGGCTCACATGGCCGGCATTGGCGGCACGCCAAGTGGCCCCGTGGTCGCGGAAAATATCCGCGACCTCCAGCGCTGGACGGCCCATGGGTGCGGCGCGCTAGGTCGCCGGTTCGGGCTTCTTGCTTCTTTTGGCTCTCCTGCGCGGCTGAGACAGCAGATCGAGCGGACTCTCGACGTTGGCTATCAGGCCGGTGGCAACGCGCGTGTATCGCGCCGTCGTATCGAGCTTGTCGTGACCGAGCAGGGCCTGAATGACGCGGATATCAACCCCGCGCTCCAAGAGGTGGGTGGCAAAGCTGTGGCGCAGCGAATGCAGGGTCACCGGCTTGGTGATCCCGGCGGCCATCGCGGCCTCGTGGAACAGACGGTTGAACTGGCGGGTGGTGATTGGTCGATTGGGCCGGCGCCCCGGGAACAGCCACCGCTCAGCCGGCGGCAGGCCTGCGTCATAGCGGGTCGGGCGAAGCTTCCACCATTGCCGCAGGAGGCCCAGCAGATCGTGCGGCAACATGACATGGCGGTCCTTGCGACCCTTGGCCTGGACGACGCGGATGATGTTCTGCGCGCTGTCGATGTCACCGACCCTGAGCCGGACCACCTCGCCCGCGCGCAGGCCGCAGCCATAGGCGAGAGAGAGCAGCACGCGAACCTTGAGCGACTTGGCGACCGCGAGCAGGCGCTTGGTCTCGTCCGTGCTGATCACCAGCGGGATCTTCTGCGGCTCGCGAATGTGATAGATCTCCGCGGCGAGATCCGGGCGCCTCAGCGTCACCCGGAACAGGAACTTGAGCCCGGTCATGATGCGATTGCGATTACAGATGCTCACGCCCCCATCGACCAAGTGCAGTTGGAAACGTCGGATGTCCTCAGGGCTCGCCGTGTCGGGCGAGCGCTTAAGGAACGCCGCGAACCGTTGGCAACTGCGGACGTGGACCTTCTGCGTACCCGCCGAGAGCTTGCGCGAGTTCATGTCCTCGATCATGCGTTGGCGCAGAGGGCTGATCGAACGTGCCGTCATGGGAAACTCCTGTCTGATTGAGGTTGAAACCTCGATCATCAGGAATGCCGTCCCTGCGTCGCTAGGATGATTTCACTGGTGACTATCGCCCCCGGCACAAGCCGCCCGCCGCAGCAAGCTATCGCGCAGCGATTTAGTGCGTTGGCTAATCGCGACGGTTTGGAGCCCCGCCTGCAACGTCCGGTCATCCCCCGGATTTGACCGTGGCCGGCATTCTCCGCGTAGGGAGAAAAATGACCCGAGGCTATCATTACAAAGCGATCTCTTGGCGCCTGGGGATTTCAAATACGATACGTGGAAAGATCATGACATCGGCCGCAACGGGAAGGTCATCACACGGCAGGAATTTGCCGTTTGCATAAGCCCGCCTGCCGTAGCAAGGTCGGCCGAAAGACATATCGGTCATAGCAGTCAGGGGAGAGAGACAAATGGATGTAAACGGCAAGAAAGCCGTCGTCTTCGGCGGCACCTCGGGGATCGGTCTGGCGAGCGCTCGGCGGCTGGCCGACGCCGGCGCGACCGTGGTCGCGATAAGCCGCGATCCGTCGAAGGCCGGAGACCCGGGCCCGGG
>CAMYJH010000089.1 GCA_947258715.1 uncultured Gammaproteobacteria bacterium | reverse complement strand
TCAAACGATGAATATTCAGGTTGGCAAATGGGGCGTCTATATGAAGTCGAATAAACGCCCTTTTCCGAAAGTCGATTGAGTACCCTAAAGCTCATCGAAAAGTCGTTAACCGGCGCCCTTCGGCGTGGTGTCGCCGTCATCGCGGCTTGTGAGCCAGGAGAAATCGCACACTTCAGCCGATTTTCCAACGCTTGCCAGCGTCGGGCCGACAGCGACCGAAGCTGCCCCGTCGATGTCGCAGCCGCGGGTCTTGCAGCTGGGGTGTCCGCTGTAGCTGCATCAGTCGAACAGGCGAGCCTGGGGTGGCGCCCGACACGGTGGCAAACGCGAAGCAGCTGTTGCTGCTTGTTTGCGCTCGAGGTGGGTCAGGATCTGCTCAATCACCACAGGGGCTTCGATGCAGGCGGTGATCTGGACGCGGCCGCCGCAGGCCTTGCAGCTCTCGATGTCGATGTTGAATACGCGCTTGAGGCGCTGAGCCCAAGTCATCGATGCCCGGCGTTCAGCCGGCGTTTGCTCTTGGCCCTTATCGGTGGCTTTGGGTTTGTTGCCCCTGCCGCGCCTCGCCGGCGTCACCCGCGCACGATGCGCGCTGTTGGGTGCGAAAACACCGTGGAATCGGATCAGATTGACCCGGGGCTTCGGCACCAAGGCGGCAAGCCGGGCGATGAAGTCCAGCGGCTCAAAAATGACGTGGGTGGTGCCATCGCGGTACGGCGTCTTGAGTTGGTAACGCACGTTGCCATTGGCGGTGAGCGAAAGGGGCTTTTCCGACACCGCTGGCCGGGCGATGGTGCGGCACAAACGTTCCAGCTTGTGGCGTTCACCCGCCCGGGCCGCGACCCCCGCATGCAGCGAAAATCCCGCCACCTTGCCCACCAAGTCATCGAACGGCTCATGGGTGGCCGGCAGGCTCTGCAGGGTGAATACCTTGCGGCCCTGATGCGACCCTAAGGCGATGCGATATGTGATCGAGCCGGTTGTGGACGGACTCCAATCCGAATACAGAGAGAAAGTTTCTGAATTCGCCCGGGAGCTGGTCCAAGAGATTTGCATGCTGCAAGCCAAGCTGTGCAGAGCGGAACTTGAGAGATCCCAATGAACGCGGCAGTTACGGAACTCACTCCCAATCGGGTAACCGGGGGTGTTTAACCCCCAGTCCCCACACCACCTGGCATGCGGGTCCGCACCAGGCGGTTCACGACGAGGGAGCACACCACCCTCAAGTGTAACCATGGGACTTCATCCACAAATCACGGATAGAGACGAGTCCTTGGTCGGCAAGCCACTTGTTCGTCATACCGGTTTGCGTCGCCAAGGTTCTCGACAAATGCCAATACGCCTTGCGGCTCAAGGCAGTGAGGATGGCTCGGCGTTTGCTCGTACGCAGCGCCAACAAATGGCGAACTTTGGTACGCACCCGCCGCCACTGTTTCCAGTAACACATGCGGATGCGCCTTCGCAGCCACTGGTCGAGACCAGGCACGGGGCGGTAGTAATCCGAAATGCCGAAGTAGTTCATCCAACCTCGCAGGTATTTGGCGAGCTTGTCGATTCGGTAAGCCATTGACACGCCCCAGCTACGCCCCGTCAGGCGACGGATGCGATGGTTGAAGTCGTCGAAGGCTTGGTCGGACCAGCGCAGTTTCGTTCCTCGAAAGGTAAATCCAAGGAAACCCACTTCGTTGGTTCGACACACCCGACTCTTTTGCTCGCTGACCACCAGTCGCAACTCGGCGGTCAGATACCGTGTGGTGCTGGCTTTGACGCGAAGGCCTGCGCGTTCGCTACGCACGAGGATGAGCACATCATCGGCATAGCGCACGAATCGGTGGCCGCGCTTTTCCAGCTCACGGTCGAGGTCGTCCAACAAGATGTTGGCGAGCAACGGAGAAAGCGGACCGCGATCTTCGTGCGTCAGCTCCGGGCAAGGGCCGGCACTGTGGTATCAGCCCGCGCGGCTCACAGCGAGACGCGGTTTCGACCCGCCTCTTTGGCGCGATACATAGCCGCGTCTGTGTCGGTGACAAAGCTCTCCATGGTCCCCTCCTTCGGCATGGCTGCGACGCCGATAGAGACGGTGACCGACGGCAGCTCCGGCCCATGCTGGAGGTTGACCTTCGTCCTTTCGACGGCCGATCGCAGTCGTTCGGCCACGCCGGTGGCCGCCTCGCGCGGGCAGTTGGGCAGCAGCACGAGGAACTCTTCGCCACCGTAGCGCGCCACCATGTCGGACGGACGCACGGTATCCCGCAGGGTCTTGCCGATGGTGGCGATGGCACAGTCGCCTGCCACATGCCCATGGAGATCGTTGTAGTCCTTAAAGCGATCGATATCGATCAGCAGCAGCGAGAACGGCTCATCGCAGATGCGCGAGCGATGCATCTGCCGCGGCAGCATGTTGCTGAGCCAATGACGGTTGAACAGACCCGTGAGGGCGTCCACGGTGGCGTGGTAACGGTACTGCTCCAGCCGTTCGCGATTCTCGAACAGGGTGTTGTTTCCAACTCGAAGGCGCTTGGTCAGCGTATACAGCAGGTTGGTGGAAATAGCGTGAGAGGTGTTGACCAACATCCATAACAGTTCCTCGTCGATGACGAGCACCCGGCAATCCGTCTCCGCCACCACGTATGCCGAGGTGGGCTGGCGATCGATCATCGACAGCTCGCCGGCAGTCTCGCCCGCAACGATCTCGGCGATCGGGGCGGTTTCAGCAGAGCACAGCCGAACGCTGAGCCGTCCGGAGAGCACGACATAAAGGCAGTTATTGGGCCGCCCGGCGGCGATGAGCACCTCGGTCGGCCGCAACGTTCTTATCGGGCAGTTGCACAACAACGGCTTGATGGTCGAGAAATCGACGGATCGGAGCAGTCCTATGCCTTCCAGTTCTTCGTCATTTGACGACTGCGTCGAACAGACCGGCTGCTCCACGTCGGCGGCGGCTGCCGCTAGTGATTTTAACGAGGACATGGGTGGCTCCCTGCGGGTTGGGTCGTTGCCCCATGATTTCGGCCGTCAGGCAGCGAACTTGAGCCCCTCCGTAGGCTTCCCCGTCAAGTGGACAGTTCAAAACTAGAGAATTGAAGCGTCTGTCGCCGTCTGAACACGGTCGGCGGCACGCGCCCGAGGCTGTCGTGCGGCCGATATTCGTTATACATCGGTAACCACTCGTCGGTGATATGTCGGACCTCGTCCGAGTATAGAAGATATAGACGCCCCCTCCTTGACTCGAGGGCTCCCATCGATGATGGATACCTCAAGTGGTTGATCGGCCACTGAATGCAAGACAGGAG
>CAMYJH010000088.1 GCA_947258715.1 uncultured Gammaproteobacteria bacterium | reverse complement strand
GCAGCACGCCAAAGCGGCTGCCTAAACTCAAATCCAGGATGGGCCAGACCCTCCAATCCTGAGATCGATCACCTGTCTCAAGTTCTTTGAAGACGGACACTTTTAGGAATCCTGGCCCGTTCAGCGACTATCCCCATTGCCCTTCAGAACTCAATTCCGCTGACTCGCAGAGCCGAGTAAGCCAATGCGAGTGCCCCCCAATACACGAAGAATCCCCAGAAGTAGGTGAAGTAGCGGAGTGGCCCGAGAGTGGGATAGACATATTCCTTCTCCGTGAACCACAGGATGATGTTGATGTAGAGCGAGCACCCTCCTGCCGCTCCGAAGAGCATGTATCCCCAGGCTTGACCCAGAAGCGACCCCACACTTCCGGACACAAACAGCGGGAGGAAAAATAAGAAGTCTGTCCAGGCGAATCCCAGGTTGAGACGGAAATGCGTCTCGTCCCGCCAGTCTTTACCCTTGCCGTTCATCAAGTCTTTCGCCTCCGGGCTGTGCGGGCTCCGGAGGAAGATCAGGTAAATGTAGGTAAGCGGCGTCAGAGTGATCAGGCCGAACACGATGAGAGCCCATGTGACGATCGTTGGTTCCATTGTGTTCCACCTTCCTTTCACCAGCTGAGTTAGTCGTCAGGATCTCAAGCGACGTTGTGATCGCCTACAATAATTCGGCAAGGCCTACGACAATTCCCGCCAGCCCAGTGACAATGAGAAAGGCGTAAGCGGCGTAAATTGCGGCGCGCTCTCTGGCAGATCCTATCGGCACGCCGTGCGCGCGGAGGCCCAGTATCTTGGCCCATTCGCGACCTCCCGCGTCTAGGTATGCGCCGCCAGCGATCAAACATACGGGCGGCCACCAGGCATGATCCATCAGCATAAGGACTCCGGCGATCGGTGGAATCCACAGCACGGCGAGGTCCCAGCGGGCTGTCATCAGCTCGAGCCGACTGGCCAAAGGATCGGCGTTTTCGGGCTTCTCCTGCAGCCCAAGGCGCTGCGCCAGCGGGAAGTTGACGATTGAGATAAGCTGGCCTGCATACAGAAGGGCTCCCCCTGTCGCCCACGCTACGCCGATGATGATTTGCACCATGCCCATTGCTGAATCCTCGATGGCTGATGCCGCCCCGCAGATTGGATTGCAAGCGTGCGGGCGGCGCCTTTCTTGTGCCGCGAAGACGAGTGATTCACTATGACATGGGTCAAAGTCGCGAAGCCTTTAAGAATGTGCGGCATGGCCATGTAGTGTCGCGCGTTTGTCCGCTTAGCTGTCCTTTAACGCGATCGTATTCGCAGAAGCGGCGAATGTCGGCTTTGAGGAGTGTTGGCCGGGCGTTTCGAACGGCAGCTAAGGGCCGAAAGTGATAGTGCGGGATGATTTGCCGAAGGTCTCAAAAGGGCTTTGTCAGAGGAAACTGCACCGGCTCGCGAAACCACAGAACCAATCGTCTCAGGCAGCACCGAGCTTCCGCCACTCGGATAGAGCTGCGGAACGGTTCTGCTTGAAAATATCTCGGCGGCAAAGATGACGTTCCTGGTTGAAGTGGTTGCAAACTGAGGCGTGAACGGCGGCTAATTTCTGCAATGATTTTACGCTCCTGAATTTTGCCATCGCTCGCTCTCGTCGCCGGAAGGGCTGATGCGAGTTCTCTGCCCGATTGTTCAGCCAACGACCCGTCTCCTGACGATCGGCATTTCCGATGACTTTCATTGCCGCGCGGTAGGAGCGAAGGCGGTCCGTCACAATCATCTCCGGACGGCCGTATGGTTTCATCGCCTTCTTCAGAAACCTCATTGCAGCCCTTCGATCTCGCTTCTTGGTGACGAAGACTTCAAGGACTTCGCCTTCGTGGTCGACTGCTCGCCAAAGGTAATAAGTTTCACCATTAATCCGCACGAAAATCTCGTCCAGATGCCAGCGCCATTGTGGCCAATTTCGGTGTGCAACGACACGCTTCTTTTTGATCTCGGACGCAAACATCGGTCCGAACCGCATCCACCAGGCGCGCACCGTCTCGTAGCTGATGTCGATACCACGCTCTTGGAGCAGATCTTCAACTTGCCGCAATGACAGCGGGAAGCGGACATACATCATCACGGCCAAGCGAATAATCTCAGGCGACGTCTTGAAATATCGGAAGGGATTGCTCATCCGCGGACGCTACGAGACGTCCCCTCGCTGGTTCAAGAGGATTTGCTCTGACAATGCCCGCAGAGCGCCAAAATCCAGGCAAAACCGGCCATTTGCCCAAATACCGTCGTCGCTCGGATCCAGTCGAAAATCGATGGTCGTTTCCACACATCCAAGATCCGAATCGGACTCCCTATAGCGTGCGCGACTTGCTCGGCCGACGCGTCGGATTTAACACGCATGTGCTATGGGCATCGGAATGGTTTGCCGGCATTCGCGCGCCATCAATGAACTCGGCTTAGGCGCATCGCAGCCGGCGATGCAGGTGCTCGGGTGGAGCGGCACAATGGTAGATTCCCCCAAGAAGGCCCGCGCCGATCACGTGGTTGCTGATCAGAGCGAGATCGCCGCGTTCCTTTCCACGCCCGCAACCCACGGTGCCGGTATCCATGGGGTCGAGCGGATCGACACCCACGGCGCCATGGTTTTTCTGGCGGGCCAGCGCGCCTACAAGCTCAAGCGCGCCGTGCGCTTTACCTACATGGATTTTTCGACCCTGGCACTGCGCCGGGCGGCTTGCGAGCGGGAGGTCGAGCTAAACCGGAGAACCGCGCCGGACCTCTATCTCGGTGTTGTGCCGGTCAAGCGCGCCGCTGACGGCCGGCTGATGCTCGGCGGTACGGGCAAGGCGGTCGACTGGCTGGTGCTCATGCGTCGCTTCGACCAAGACGGCCTTTTCGACCGTCTGGCGCAGGCGGGGCGGTTGACGCCCGCGCTGCTCCGGAGGCTCGCCGATGAGATCGCCACCTTCCACCGGGCCGCCAAGCGGTTAACGGGCGCCGCGGCCGCCGGGGGCGGGGCCGTGGGTGTCAGCGCGGTGATCGAGGAGAACATCGATGAGCTGGCCGAACGGCCGGACGTCTTTGATCCCGAAGAACTTGGCGCCTTCGCTAAATCCTCGCGCGCAGAGCTGGCTCGGGTCCAGGCCCTTCTCGATCGACGGCTGGACGCCGGCTTTGTCCGGCGCTGCCACGGAGATCTACATTTACGCAACATTTGCGCGATCAACGGCCGACCAACGATCTTCGATGCGATCGAATTCAACGACACCATCTCTTGTATCGACGTGCTCTACGACCTGGCCTTCCTTTTGATGGACTTGGACCACCGGAATCTCCTCCCTCAGGCCAACCTGGTGTTCAACCGCTACCTGGAGCATGGCAACGATCTCGCGGGTCTCAAGGCCTTGCCACTGTTCCTCTCGATGCGCGCGGCCGTGCGCGCGAAGGTGAGTGTGAGTCTGGCGGAGGCCAAGACGGCGCCGAAGGAGGCTCAGAATCTGCACGACGAAGCGCGGGCCTACCTCCTGTCTGCTAGCGCCTACCTTACACCGTGTCCGCCGCGGCTGGTCGCGCTGGGAGGCCTCTCGGGAAGCGGCAAGACCTACCTGGCGCGGCGTCTCGCGCCGGGTTTCGGCGCGAGGCCGGGGGCCTTGCACCTACGCAGCGACCTCCTGCGCAAGGCCCGCTTCGGGGTCGACGAACTGACCCGGCTGCCGGCCGGCGCCTATAGCCCGGACGAAAGCCGGCAGGTCTATGCCGAGTTGGCCCTCCGCGCCCAAGCCGGTCTGCTCGCCGGGCGGTCGGTAATCGCTGATGCGGTTTACGCCAAGCCGGAAGAGCGCGCCGCCATCGAGGCTGTCGCCCGGGAGCTGGACCTTCCCTTCACCGGCCTCTGGCTGGAGGCGCCGGAGGATGTCCTCTGCAGCCGGGTAACGG
>CAMYJH010000087.1 GCA_947258715.1 uncultured Gammaproteobacteria bacterium | reverse complement strand
TTTCGGCCAGCAATTCAAACTCCGAAACTCGAGGCGACGATGGCCTCCACACTAAACCGATTTGACGTGATGCCGGTGTTTGTAGGGGGATCAGTCGGATCTTTCCCATAGGGACCATCCCGGCGTCTACCGCCATTTGCGGCAGTAAGGTCACACCGATTCCTGAGGCTACCATTTGGACCAACGTCTGCAGGCTCGTTGCTTCGAACTGAACACGGGCAGGAGAACTATGTAACCTACAGGCATCGAGAGCATGACCACGAAGGCAATGCCCCTCTTCGAGCAACAACAGGGGCTGATCTAGAAGGTCGTCGTTCTTGATCAGTCTATGCCGGGCTAATGGATGGTCGACATGGCAGGCGAAAAGGAATGCATCATCGAACAAAATGCTCACGGCCAACTTTTCGGTATCGTAGGGGAGAGCGACCAGCGCGACATCAAGTTCACCGTCTCGCAAACGAGAGAAGAGGACGGCGGTTTGCTCTTCCCGTAAGTACAGTCGGAGTCTTGGATACTTCGTTTCGACAGTTGGAAGCACTCTTGGAAGAACGAATGGGCTAATCGTTGGAATGGCACCAAGCTTAATTTCCCCCGTCATCGGCTCCCGTTGTGTCGATGCCAGGGCCATTACGTCTTCAGCGTCGCGCAATAACTGGCACGCCCGTTTCGCAATGGCTTGACCTATCGGTGTGATCAAAACCGTTCGCTTAGTTCGCTCTGCCACCGCGACGCCAAGGACACCCTCCAGGTCGCGGATGCCGACACTCAATGTCGATGGCGTGACGTTGCAACGTTCGGCCGCCTGGGCGAAGTGCTGGGTTTCGACAAGCGCTGCCAGATATTCCAGCTGTTTGAGGCTAGGCAATAGTTTCATATGCGTGTCGTATTAATTCGTATTTCACGAACAGAATACTGATTTTATATCGTTTTACAAAATTAATCCGCGCGCCTACCATGCATTTCAATCGGATTGCATACAGCAATCGAAACCGACCGGAGCGGAGAAGCGCCATGAAACCGACCATAGACATCGGCATCCCCGAACAGGACCGCCTCGCCATCGCAGATGGCTTGTCCCGCCTACTAGCCGACGCCTACACGCTCTATCTGAAGACCCATAACTTCCACTGGAATGTTACGGGCCCGATGTTCAATACACTGCATCTCATGTTCGAGACGCAGTACACAGAACTTGCGACCGCCGTCGATGAGATCGCCGAACGTATCCGGGCTCTCGGTGTCGCGGCACCGGGTTCGTATACGCAATTCGCGGGACACACCAGCATCAAGGAAGAGACTGGAGTTCCGGCGGCGGAAGAAATGATCGCGCAACTCGTTAAGGACCAGGAAACAGTGGCGCGAACCGCCCGCAGCATCTTCCCTGCGGCCGACGAGGTCGGTGACGAACCGACGGCCTATTTTGCTCACCCAACGCATGCAAATCCATGAGAAGACCGCATGGATGCTGCGCTCGATGATCAGTTGACGCAGAACTGATCAAACTCCAACCGCTAAATCAGGAGGAAATTATGAACCAATCGAACGGAAAAAATACGGGCAAGTGCCCGGTCATGCACGGCGGAAGCACAACCATCGGCATGGATGTCCTGGAGTGGTGGCCGAAAGCGCTGAACCTCGACATTCTTCATCAGCATGACACCAAGACCGACCCCATGGGCCGGGGGTTCGACTATCGTGAAGAAGTCAAGAAGCTCGACTTCGCGGCCCTCAAGAAGGACCTGGTCGACCTCATGACTGACAGCCAGGAGTGGTGGCCGGCGGACTGGGGACACTATGGCGGGCTGATGATCCGCATGACGTGGCATGCCGCGGGCTCCTATCGTATAGCCGACGGTCGCGGCGGCGCCGGTACCGGCAACCAGCGTTTCGCGCCCCTGAATAGCTGGCCCGACAACGTGAACCTGGACAAGGCGCGCCGTCTGCTGTGGCCGATCAAGAAGAAATACGGCAACAAGCTGAGCTGGGCCGATCTCATCGCGTATGCGGGCACTGTCGCTTACGAATCCATGGGGCTGAAGACCTTCGGATTCGGCTTCGGCCGCGTAGACATCTGGCATCCCGAGAAGGACGTCTACTGGGGTTCCGAAAAGGAATGGCTCGGCAAGGACCGCTATGCGAACGCCAACGACGAGACCTCGCTCGAGAACCCGCTCGCAGCAGTGCAGATGGGCCTGATCTATGTCAATCCGGAAGGCGTCGACGGAAAGCCAGATCCGCTGAAGACGGGAGAGGCAGTTCGCGAGACCTTCGCACGAATGGCGATGAACGACGAGGAGACCGTCGCGCTGACCGCGGGCGGTCACACGGTCGGCAAGACCCACGGCAACGGCGACGCGGCCCTGCTGGGGCCGGACCCAGAAGCTGCCCCGCCCGAGGACCAGGGTCTCGGCTGGGTGAACAAGACCAAGCGTGGCATCGGCCGCGACACGGTGACCAGCGGCATCGAAGGGGCCTGGACGACCCAACCGACCAGGTTCGATAACGGCTATTTCTATCTTCTGTTCAAATACCAATGGGAAATCCGGACGAGCCCAGCCGGTGCCCGGCAGTGGATGCCGATTGACATCGCGGAAGAGGACATGCCGGTCGACGTCGAGGACCCGTCGATCAAATGCATGCCGATCATGACCGACGCGGACATGGCGATGAAGGTGGATCCGGCCTACCGCGAAATCTCGCTGCGGTTCAAAGAGGATCAGGCGGCCTTCGAGGATGCCTTCGCCCGCGCTTGGTTCAAGCTGACCCACCGCGACATGGGCCCGAAGGTGCGCTATATCGGTCCCGACGTGCCGAAGGAAGAGCTGATCTGGCAGGATCCGGTGCCTGCCGGCAGCGTGAACTACGACGTTGCTGCCGTGAAGGCCAAGATCGCCGCCAGCGGTCTGTCTGTTGGCGACATGGTCGCGACCGCTTGGGACAGCGCCCGCACCTTCCGCGGCTCGGACATGCGGGGCGGTGCCAACGGCGCGCGCCTCCGTCTGGCTCCGCAAAATGATTGGGAAGGCAACGAGCCCGCGCGTCTGGCCAAGGTTCTCGCAGTGCTCGAGCCGATCGCGGCGGAGGCCGGCGCAAGCGTCGCCGACGTGATCGTGCTGGCCGGCAATGTCGGCGTCGAGCAGGCGGCGAAGGCCGCGGGTGTCGACGTTACGGTTCCGTTCTCGCCCGGCCGCGGCGACGCGACGGCCGAGATGACCGACGCCGATTCCTTCGAGCCGCTGGAACCCGTCCATGACGGCTACCGCAACTGGCTCAAAAAGGGCTACGCCGTCTCCGCGGAAGAGTTGATGCTCGACCGCACGCAGCTGATGGG
>CAMYJH010000086.1 GCA_947258715.1 uncultured Gammaproteobacteria bacterium | reverse complement strand
GATGTGGAAAGAGATTACGAAGGCAAACTGGACTCGCGACAGAAGTAACGGATCGAGTTCCATGCTACATCGCCGAGACGATCCCGCCGGCTCTGCCCTATAGTTGGATTAAGCGGGCAGTAACGCCTTGCTCTCTTTGCGGAAGGTCCGCGCGCGTCCCTCTCAGATTTGCTCGACACCCTAACACATGAACATTGGTTCATAAAATGGCTCAGATGTGCCGAGCGCGCCAAGTCAACTCACTATTGGCGTTACCTCCTCCTGGCACCTCTTCAACATTTGGCAACGCCTGCGCCTAGTTTCCAATTTTCCTAAAAACTACAACTGCTTTAAATGCATTTGGCCTATTGCAGAGGGGTCACTAACCCAACCCCCTCAAGGGCGCAAAACCATAGAGGATACCAGATGCACGCATCGGCGGAGAGTTGGCCGGACCACGTCTTCCACCTTCTGAAAGACC
Organism: uncultured Gammaproteobacteria bacterium; assembly: GCA_947258715.1. Taxonomy (GTDB): domain Bacteria; phylum Pseudomonadota; class Gammaproteobacteria; order HK1; family HK1; genus CAMYJH01. The sequence goes on along the minus strand of CAMYJH010000086.1, from coordinate 2,882 downwards.
ACGGTATCTCCACTGTGGCGACAGTGCCCGATGCGGGACTCACCAAGCTGCTCGATTTGTGCCGGGTGGACGCCGGCGTCCGCGTGGTCACCTTGTCGAGTGAAGAGGAGGGGATCGGACTGAGCCTGGGAACATGGCTCGGGCATGGCCGGTTGCTTCTGTGCATGCAATCGAGCGGCACCGGCAATTGCATCAACGCCCTGGCGCTACCCGCCGCCACGGGAACGCCGTGTCTGATGCTAGTGACGATGCGCGGTGAGGCGGACGAGACTAACCCCTGGCAGGTGCCGATGGGCCGTGCCGTGCGTCCGGTGTTGGAGGCGATGAATGTTGCCTGTTTTGAGGCCAAGACGGCCGATCAGGTCGGAGTGCTGTTTGAACAGGCCGCGACCCTGGCGTTCGGCGAAGGCCGCGCCGCAGCGGTGCTGATCGAGCAAGGCGTGCTGGGCGTGAAGAGGTTCAGCGAATGAACGATTCCAGATCGAAAAGACTCTCGCGCCGAGAGTTGGTTGCCGATGTACTGGCGTGGCGCGGCGAGGCACTTGTTGTGGCGGGCCTCGGCAGCCCGGCCTGGGACCTGTTCGCCGCGGGCGACGCGTCGGAGAATTTTTATCTGTGGGGGGCCATGGGGCTCGCCGCGCCGATCGGCCTCGGCCTGGCGCTGGCCCGACCGGAGCGGCGCGTTCTGGTCGTCACGGGCGACGGGGAGATGATGATGGGCGTGGGCAGCCTAGCCGTGATCGGCGTGGAGGCGCCCAGTAATATGGCGATCCTTGTACTGGACAATGAAAGCTTCGCCGAGACCGGTGCTCAGCAGGGCCTCACGGCCTCGGGCGTTGATTTGGCGGCAATGGCGCGGGCCGCCGGCTTTGCCGACGCCATGACCGTGCGCGACGAGGCTGAGTCGCAGGCGCTGCCGGAGGTCCTCTTTAAGGCGCCGGGTCCGGTACTGGTGGTAGCCAAGATCGCTTTAACCCAAGACGCGCCCGCCTATCCCTCCAAAGACGGCGCCTATCTTGCCGAGCGCTTTCGCGAAAATCTCGCCGGAGCCAGGTAGCCGGCGTGCCCGGCACCTCTGTTAGCGAATTTGGCCCGACTGCTTTAGCACCCCGATATCTTTCCAGCTCCCGTGGGGATTTTTAGTTTGTGTTTTCGGCTCCCACTCGGGTCATGTGAGTTTTGGAAGACAAGGGGGGTAGTGGTAACGGCATGGCGATCAATGTCCGGTTGTGGCACATAACGGAAGTGCTATCGGCGTCTCGCGACTTCCGCTTTCGGCCGCTTAACGGACATCAAGATCGTGGTTCGCGACTTCCGTTTTTGACCGATACTGTTGAAAAACTCACAGAATCGAGCGGCGTTCTTCCTCCGCGACCATCACGTTGATCGGGTTTTGTCGGCTGGATCTGTGCCTTCGTTTCTTTGTTTCCTTCTTAGGCGCTCACTTGCACTGCGGTGGGTGGTTTGGTGAGCCGGAGTGCCATTGTTTTGAGGTTCTGGACGATGGCAGCGAGGTGGAACTCGTCGCGGGCGCCGGAGAGCCCGCGCAGTCGCATTCGCTCAAATTTGTGATGGGTCTTCAGATGCGCAAAGCGCATTTCAACCTTCTTGCGTTCGTCCCACGAGCGTTCGAAGTCAGGCGTGCCAACAAGTGATCTTGCGATATCGCGGGCGGCTTCATTGACATCGCGCGGGACTTTGCGCTCCGCTGCCTTGGGACAGCATTTTCGCTTTAGCGGGCAGGATTGGCAGTCGTTCTTTCTGGCTCGGTAAAGAAGTGTCTTGCCCTCATGGATGCGACCGGTGGTCGTGAGGATTTTGCCTGTCGGGCAGGTATAGATGTTCTTGTCGGGATCATATTTGAAATCCGACCGGCTGAACGTCCCGTCCTTGCGGTTGCTGAGATCGCGCACCACGACATGCGGTTCGATCTCTTCATCAATAAGCCATGCCAGGAACTTGCCCGTTCCGTAAGCGCTATCAGCGGCCAGAAGCTTGGGCTTCAAATTGAAGCGGCTTTTGGCGCGAGCGAGCATCGTCTCGGTCGAGGCGACTTCATCAAAGGTGCGCGCCGGTGTTGCCTCCACATCGACAATCACTGCCTGTTCGTTGTCGATCAGGTAGTTCAGCCCGTAACCGAACTGGACACGCTTGTTGGCCTTGGCCGTCCAGGCCGATGCCGGATCGGATGGCGAGATCACCTTTGGTGGCTTGCGGCCGGGTTCGGCCGGCGCCGTTTCATCCAGCGCTTCCAGATATTCCCGCACGGCCCGCGACGGCTTCTCGACCTTGCTCCAGTCGATCTCATCGGGTGCCAATCCATGATAACGGCTGGCATCAGCTTCGATGACGCTGGCATCGACGGCAAATCCTTCACCCTTGATCAAGCCGGAGCCAAGGCAGATGCCAACCACGCGCTCGAAGACAAGGCGCAGCAGATCGCATTCTCGGAACCGGCCATGCCGGTTCTTGGAAAAGGTCGAATGATCGGGAACGCCGTCTTCAAGATCAAGACGACAGAACCACCGATAGGCCAGGTTCAGCGAGACTTCCTCGCACAGCCGGCGGTCTGAACGGATGCCATAACAATAGCCGATGATCAGCATGCGTAGCATCAGTTCAGGATCGATCGAGGGCCGGCCGGTGTGGCTATAGTAGGCGGAAAGCTCGTAGTGAATGTCCGACAGTGCCTGCCTCACAAACGCATCGATCCGACGCAACAAATGCCTGGCTGGAATACGTTCCTCGAGATTGAAGGAATAGAACAGTTGTGCCTGATCGAAAGCCTGGCGTCCCATCATTGATCCGTCTCCAAGCCAAATCTTCCGGAAAACGGAATCACGCCCAAGCCGCCAACTCAACCGCGTTTTTCAACAGTATCG
>CAMYJH010000085.1 GCA_947258715.1 uncultured Gammaproteobacteria bacterium | reverse complement strand
AGAAGGGAAACAAGAAGGATCACCACGAAGGCACGAAGCCGCGAAGAAGGGCACAAAAAGGGGTTGGTTGCGCGCTGCGCGCGCGAAAAAACTCCTTTGTGTTTTTTCGTGTCTTGGAGTCTTGGTGGTTCCCCCTTTTGTTGGTTTCTCTGTGTCTCTGTGCCTTTCGCGGTAGGGACGCGGGTTACCCCGCGCCCCCCGCACAGATCCGTACGAGCGGAATTCCCGCATACGGCTCCTGCCTCGGGTAGTTAGCGGCGAAGCGTTCGTTGGGCCAGGGATGGAGGATACGCGGTTTGGGTAGCCAGCGTTCGGCCAGGCGGGCGATCCTTGCCCAGGTCATCGGCCGCTTCTGGCCGCGTCGCCTAAGCTCACGCCGCCAGAGGTCGATAACATGATATCGGAAGGCCCCGAGGGAGGTGTAGTTACCCGGCACGGCGTGATAGGCGAAGTAGCCGCTCACGACCTGCCGGAGCCACCGTCCCTGTTGGCCGACTGGCCGGTGCATCTGTCGCCGCAGGTCTTGCTTGATGGCCCGCAGCTTGGCCCGCTGACGCTTGCGGCAGGACCGCCTTTTGAGCTGGAACCTGCCCCGGCGGCAGCGGCTACAGATGTGGGTGAAGCCCAGAAACGTGAAGGTCTCCGGTTTGCCAAGGCCCCGTTTCTTGCGGGTCTCGGCCGCAAAGCGGCCGAACTCGATCAGCCGGGTCTTGTCCGGGTTGACCGCCAACGCGAAGGCTTCCAACCGCGCCTCCAGCTCCGCCCGGAACCGCTTGGCATCGTCCTGGTACTGGAACCCGGCAACGATGTCGTCGGCGTAGCGCACCACGATCACCTCGCCGCGGGCCTCGCGCCGTCGCCAGCGCTCGGCCCAGAGGTCGAAGGCGTAGTGCAGGTAGACATTGGCAAGCAGCGGCGAAATCACCGCCCCTTGCGGCGTGCCCGCCGACGCCACCGCAATCGACCCCGCTTCCAGTGTTCCGGCCTTCAGCCATTTGCGGATCAGGCGCAGCACCCTTTGGTCGCCGATCCGGTGCTCCAGGAAACGGATCAGCCAGTCGTGGCTCACCGTGTCGAAGAACGTCCGGATATCAGCGTCCAGGATGTAGCTCACCTTCTTCCGGGTGATCGCGACCGCGAGTGCGTCCAGCGCATCGTGCTGGCCGCGCCCCGGCCGGAACCCGTAGCTGAACCCGAGGAAATCTTCCTCGTAGATCGCGTTCAGCACCTCGACCACCGCCCGCTGGACGATCTTGTCCTCCAACGCCGCGATGCCGAGCGGGCGCTTGCGGCCATCGGCTTTCGGGATGTACTGCCGGCGCACCGGCCGTGCCCGATAGCTGCCCCGGTGCATCCGGTCATGGAGCGACTCGAGCTTTGCCTCGAGGCCTTCTCCATAGGCCCGCCACGTCACCCCGTCGATGCCGGGCGCCGCCTCCCGCTTGAGCCCGTAATAGGCCGTGCGCAAGAGGTCAACCGTGACGTGGTGCAGCAGGGCGGTGAACCGCTCATCCTTCCTTTGCCTTGCGGCTTGCCGTACACGTTCCAGCGCTTGGGACACGCCGGCCCGGCCCTGGGTCCGGGGCGTGCTTTGCTGGCCCGTGTTTCCCTCAGCCTCCCCCCTTCGCTCCACCGGCTCCGCCGTCGCGATCTCGGCTTTGTTCGCCGGCTTCCCAGCTACTATGGGGGAGTCAGACTTCTCCCGTCCGTGCGTCATCGGCTACGGCTCCGCGCCTTCCCGATGCGGGCCACCGGCCCAGCGGGGCCGTGGCCAGACGAGAGATCTCCCGGTTCCCGAACAAGGAGCGTACGCGCATGCCGGGGTCTCAGACCACGCGGGGTCCCTCGGACACTCGCGGTCACGCGCCCGAGCGTGTTGCCTTCCGATCCACAGACTACGTCGGCACCCCGAACTGTATTCCTTTCGCGGCTCAATGGCCGGCCTGCACGCACCCCTGTCAACGCTTCGCCGGACACCTCGCGGTGGCCGCCGCATGACTCGGGGCCAGTGTGGTTCGCTAGACCTTCACTGCAGTGGACTTGCACCTCCTACTCCTTGCCGGTCTCCCGGCGCACCTGTGGGAAAACTCGCCGAAATCCGAACCGCTTGGGACGACGTCCCACATGGAGTGGTAACTCGTTCTAGTCGAGTAACTAATTGTGCACATCAACCATGATAAAGCTTGCCCGTGGACATCCTTCACCACCGATCATCTTGGTTTCGAGTTTTCACACACCCTGAGTATTCTTCAGCCTATCGCGTTGCAACATTGTTGCATCACACAGAATTAGCGTCAGATGCCCGCACCGTGCACCGAACTCTCTTTAAATAAGCGACCCTGCCGCGTCCCGCAACGAGTGTGTCTTACCGATCATAAGGGCGGATGTTAGTCCGGCAGGGGAATAAACTCCTTATCGTCGCCGGGCACTTTCGGAAAGCGGCCCGCCTTCCAATCTTCCTTCGCCGCTTCGATCCGCGACTTGCGGCTGGAAACGAAGTTCCACTCGATATAGCGCCGGCCCAGTTTGGCGCCGCCGATCACCGCAATGCGCGCCTCCTCCTCCGCCTCCAAGCTGATTCCTGTTTCGTCGGAAAACAAGGCCATCGAATGCTCGGGGATTGGCGTGCCCCGCGCCGACAGGCTGCCACTGGCCACGTACACCGCGCGTTCCTCGGCATCCGGAAGAGCAATGGATTGGCCTGCATGAAGATGCGCCTCGACGTAGAGCGTCTCGGCGAACACCCTGACCGGCGATGTCGCGCCGTAAGCTGAACCCATCATTACGCGCAGGGACACGCCCGCCACCGTGACCGAGGGTATTTCTGCGGCCGGGTAATGGTGGAAAGCCGGTTCGACTTCTTCATCCGCTTCGGGCAGGGCGAGCCACAGTTGCAGACCGTGGAGTCGATGCGGTTCCGCGGTGACCGCCGGCGTTTCGCGCTCTGAATGTACGATTCCCCGGCCCGCGACCATCAGGTTGATATCGCCTGGCCGAATGCTCTGGAGGCTACCGAGCCGCCGGGATCCGTGGCAGTCATTGCCAGCAAGCGCAACGGCAGTCTGCAGATTCGTGTCGAAGACAGCGGTCGAGGCATCCCCCCGGAGGAGAAGGACAAGCTCTTCCTCCCCCACTTCTCGACCAAGAGGCGGGGCACCGGCCTGGGGCTGGCCATCGTCCACCGCATCGTCAGTGATCACCATGGCAGTATTCGCGCCGACGACAACCACCCCAGGGGCACCATCTTCACCATCACACTGCCGCAGGAGTAGGGACTTGCGGTGGACCGTATAATCCCGCTTATGAGCACACCTCAGGAACGCATAGAGACAGAGGTCAAAGCAGCCCTCAAGGCCCAGCAGAAGGAGCGGCTCTCGACGTTGCGAATGCTGCTCAACGCGATCAAGAACGAGCGCATCCGCACGGGGCAGGAAGTGGACGAGCCTACGT
>CAMYJH010000084.1 GCA_947258715.1 uncultured Gammaproteobacteria bacterium | reverse complement strand
CGAGCAGCTCCGCGCTGCCGCACTTTTCGACATGCACCGGAAATATGCGCCGTGCGCTGTCGGGTATGAGAGCTATTCCATGCAGGCCGATATTCGATACCTCAAGGAAATGCAGGACCGGGAGAGTTACCGTTTTCCCATTCTCGGGCTTGGCGGGCACAAGCTCTCGAAGATTGACCGGATAAAGCGCCTTGTCCCGCTCTTCGCGGATGCGCAAATCGTTTTCCCCGCCATGCTTCAAAAGCACGATTACCAGGGGCTTATCTACGACATGACCAAGACATTCTACGAGGAAGAGTTTTTGATGTTCCCGGTGGCAACCCATGACGACGGGCTGGACGCACTCAGCCGCATCGCCGATGAGGAAGTGCAACAGGTGTTGAAAAAGCCAAGCAAACGACGTTACTCGAAACGCGAGCGCGAGCGCCTGTTAGAAAGTTTACCGCGCCCGATTATTGTTTGAGGCGATGACGATGAAGATCGACTCGTTAGAGGAACTCAAGGAGCGCGTGGCGCAGCTCGGGCAAGGCCGGATTACTTCTTAGTAATTGCCACGCGCCCCCACATATAGCTGCTTGACTGCCAGCGCTGGACTTCTAGCAACCTAACTTCGGTTCCAGGTTCAAGTACATCTATGACCGGCGGAAAAGTACCCTCCGGCGTCGGCATGTTGAGTCGCAGATTCAAGGCGCCGGTAACCTCTCGCACGCGCAGGGTGTGAGTAACGAACTGTTGCGGATCGGCGTTAGCGGAAAAATCAAAATAGCGCGTCTGCCAGTTTCCGTCTATGTAGTTTCCCAGATAGGCCCAACCTTCGATTGTGGCGGTGGGTGCCCGGGCAGCGCGTCGCTCACCAAGTTCTTTGGACGTAAGCTCTGGTTTAGTCGCGGCATCGTCACTGGTTACTTCGACCGCAGCCTGAATAAGTCGATCTGCCAACTCAGGGTCTGAGAGCAAGTTCTTTACGGTCAGCTTCGCCATGTTGCTGAGGCGGCGATCTGTAGATACAAGATGCGGGAAGAACTTCTCGACGGTTTCGATTTCTCGAAAGCGGCTTTGCTGTTCGTTGTAGGCCCAAGTGGCTATTGCGCCCACCGCCGCGATAGCGGTCGTCGCAACTGCAATCCAGAGCTGCCACTTGTTATTCCGCTTTGTCTTGCCGTCGTCGTTGCGGTTCATCTAGCAGTGTCCTACCTCACCCTGACAATGTCTGAGACCTTGAAGGCTCTCGAGAGGAGAATATGCAGGATGAACGCCCTTTCCCTAGTCCTTCGAGTATCCCCAGGCCATCGGGCAGATGTCAACCGACCCTTCGACGCGGTGTCGGTCTGAATCCCCGCCTCCCAAGCCAGGGAATCGGCCGCACGCCAGCGCGGTTTTCCGACTCCGTCCCACCGTCACGCCGATCGCTACCCTTCCGCGCTCGTCGATGCCGCAGCCAGTGATGTTAGTCGCGTGGTTACCTGTCATCGGATGCTTTGGGTTTGTTGCCCTTGCCCCGCTTGGCCGGCGTCACCCGCGCACGATGGGCGCTGTTCGGTGCGAAAACACCGTGGAATCGGATCAGATTGACCCTGGGCTTCGGCACCAAGGCGGCCAGCCGGGCGATGAAGTCCAGCGGCTCAAAGATGACGTGGGTGGTGCCATCGCGGTACGGTGTCTTGAGCTGATAGCGCACGTTGCCATGGGCGCTGAGCGAGAGGCGCTTCTCCGACACCGCCGGCCTTGCAATGTAGCGACACAAACGTTCCAGCTTGTGGCGTTCGTCCGCCCGGGCCGCGACCCCCGCATGCAGCGAGAATCCCGCCACCTTGCCCACCTGGTCATCCAACGGCTCATGGCAACTCGGCAGAGTCTGTAGGGTGAACACCTTGCGCCCCGCGTGCGGGCCCACCGCAATGCGGTACGTGATGGAGTGGCCCAAGAGCTCATCCAGCGGCCCCGCTTCCATGGCATCCCCGGCCAGATAGCTGTTCTCGGCATCACATTCCAGCAACCCATGGCGTTCCAGGAAGCGCCCGACGCGCTGAGCAATGGTGTGCGTCAGTTGCGTCAGCTCAGCACTCGACGGCGCCTTCACCCGGCGAAACCGCATGCTCGGTCCAGGGGCACCATCGACGTAGGCACCATCCAGAAAAAGCATGTGGAAGTGGATGTTTGCATTCAGAGCGCTGCCGAAGCGCTGGACCCACGTCACCGCACCGGTGTGGCCCACCTTGCGGGTACATCCGGCCTTCCTGATCAAGCGCGTGGCAATGCAGCGGTACACGATGCCGAGCACCTGGCCCATGATCGCCGGGCGGCTGGCAAACAGGAATCGCAACGGGTACGGAAAGCTCAGCACCCATTGGCGCACCGGCTGTTCGGGAAAGACCTCATCCACCAGCAGCGCCGCGCACTCCACCATGCGCCGGGCGCCGCAGCTGGGGCAAAAGCCACGTCGTTTGCAGCTGAACGCCACCAGGCGCTCGGCATGGCAGGTCTCGCACCGAACCCTTAGAAAACCGTGCTCAAGGCAACCGCATTTAAGGTACTCGTCGAACTCCCGCTCGACATAGTCCGGCAATGCGCTTCCCTGAGCCGCCAGCTGCGCCTTGAACGCGGGGTAGTGTGCTTCGACAAGTCGGTAAAGAAGGGTCCGCCCCGGGCGATGGCGCTCGTAGAGCGACCCAGCAACGCCCGCACCGGCTTTCCTGCCAGCAGGCAACGGCAACATGATCGCATCCTTGCGATGGGGTGTTTACCCGAGGCTATCAGACCGCATCCATTGCCGCATGACTAATAATCGGGTCGTAATCAGCCCTCGGCTAATACATAACCAAGAAAAGACGCTCAACCCGTTGCGGGAATTCTGTGGAAAACGGTTGTGCACGGTTGTGCTAAGTCCTTGACCGTTTGTAACGAGCGTCCCGGCCGCGTGAAGCGTTCATTCTAATGTAGGAGCGCCCTTGGGCACGATCGTTCCAGGGTGGTGATAAGACTGTTCGCCTGCAAGCGATGGGCTCCTGCAGCGGGCTTCGTTCAACGTCCCGTCAGTCCAGGGCTTCCTTAACCGCTATCCCCACATCCGACGGCGTATCCAGCACGCGCACGGCGGCGCGCTCGAGCGCCTCGCGTTTGGATGTATAGGTCCCTTTATTGCCCAGGACGATGGCGCCGGCGTGGCCCATTTTTTTACCCGACGGAGAGGCCGCTCCGGCGATGAATGCAATCACCGGCTTTTTCATCCTGGCCGCGTACTCGGCGGCGGATTCTTCCATTGTGCCGCCGATCTCGCCCACCACCACCACTGCGTCGGTACCGGGATCTCGATCCAGAGCCTCCAGCGCGTCCCGCGTAGTCGTGCCAAGGATGGGATCGCCGCCGATACCGATGAAAGCGGATTCTCCGAAGCCCGCCTGAACGAGATTCAGACAGATAAGCGTGCCCAGACTTCCGCTTCGGGAGATCACGCCGATCCGGCCCGGGGCGAAAATGTCCCGTTCGAAAGCAGGCATGAAGCCGACGAAA
>CAMYJH010000083.1:2921-6528 GCA_947258715.1 uncultured Gammaproteobacteria bacterium | reverse complement strand
TCGGCAAGCTCGCGCAAGTTGGGCATGTCGGCTCCTGTCCCCCTAAGGCCCCGGCCAAGTCTGGCAGCCCGGCGCGCGCGTGCCAAGCCCGGCTCGAATCTGTAGATCCATCGTACGTCATCCGAATAGGCGCAGGCCGCGCGCCAGGATTGAACCTTCCCATAAAGACTATCGCAGAACGTAACCAAACCTTAAGGCCGATATGCTTCCCTTCGGGCAAATGTGAGGTTGCACATGTTCATCGCGATGTTTCGACGGCCCTTCTGGGCAATTTTGGCTTTCGTCGCAGTGATTGCTCCGCTGAGCAACTGCGGGAGGGAGTCCCCACCCCCCGTGGACAAGCTCGAACTGCTCGAAATGCTGCGCCAGGAGCAGTACGAGCGTCTCGATGCCCGACTGTCCAGATACCAGAAAGCCTTCCAAGCACGGCTGATTTCCGACATGGACGTGAGCTATGCCTTCGAGGCCTTCGCAAGCGCGGACCCGGAACTCGAGAGCCGTTTCGACGGGTGGGTTCGAACCGCGCCCAAATCGCCTTTCGCTGTCCTGGCCCGGGGCTTTTATTACCTGCATCTTGGCGAAATCTTCCTCGGGGATGGCTTCAAGCGGTACACGCGCGCTCCCGCCAGGCAAAAGACCAGGGATTTCTTCACGCTCTCCGCGGTCGATTCGCTGCGCGCAATTCAGCTGGAGCCGACACTCGGCGTCGCCTATGCCGTGGTTATCAGGCTGTTGATATTGCAGGACGACAAGGATCGAAAAAACGCAGGAAAAATCGATCGTTATCTGGAACGAGGTCTTGAAGCCGTTCCTCGATCGCTTGCCATCCGTGCCGCCTATGCCGAAGGCTTGGAGCGGTTTGCAGAAAAGCCCGTGGATGCGATCGAAGAGTTCCTGGACAGCACGGCTCGAAGCCTCCCGGCGGGCCAAAGCCTTGGTGCGCTGGCCGGTTATGCGAACTTCTCAAGGGCCGAATCATTTCGGAAGGCACAACGACAAGGAGAGGCGATCAGATACTACGATCTCGCCCTGGAATCGGCCGATTTCCGGCCGTATCGACTTGCCAAGGCCCTGAATTACCACGAGTTGGGGCTGAGCAGGAAAAGCTTGGTCGAATTGGACCGCATTCTGGAGACGTGGCCTCATGAGCCGCTGGTTCTCCTGGCCAGGGCAAGACAACTCGCAAAAGCTGGACAGGACGACAAGGCGCTTCTCGATCTCGACCGCGCCCTGCAGCTGGAGCCCTTCCACCCTACTCTTCTCATGCAGCAGGCCGCGATCTTCCAGCGCCACGACCGTATTCCGGAGGCCATCAGGGCGCTCAAGTTCGCCCGCATTTACGGACTGTTCGATGCGAAGATGCTCTATCAGCGTGGCATGCTGCTCGTATCGCAAGAGAATTACGCGGAAGGCCTCGAAGACTTGCACGGGGCCCGATCCTACGACCCAGTGGAGCCGAAATATCGCTTGGCCTATGCCGAAGCGCTGATGAGGTCCCCCCTTGCCCGCAATCAACAATGTCATCCGCTTTACGAATTTGCGCTCTATTTGAACAATTGCGAAACGTACGGAACCTGCTCCGGGGCCGACCTAATGAAGGCCGAGGGGTTGATCGCCAAACAAGAAAGAAAATTCCCCCACTGCAACTCCAAGACGAACCGGTAGTTGGATGCGTGAAGAGGCGCGGGTCAACTGTGGCCTCTTCAATATATGCCTGTAACAAGAGTGTAGGGATTGCTTCGATGCTGATTCGGACCTCAAGAGCAATGCGGCGGGTGCGTATCCTATGGGCGACCGTTCTGGTGGCGGCGACAATAACCGTGCTGCCCGTCGCCACTTTCGCCGACCATCTGCCGAGGCCGGACAAACTGGTGATCCTGGAACTCCTTCTGGACGGCAATTTCCCCGAATTGAACGAGCTACTGACCGCCTACCAGGAGCAGTTCGAAACCGGCCACGCCAAGGACTACGACGTTGGTCTCGCCTTCGCCAGCTTTGCGAATTCGGATCCCCGGGTGACGCGTCGACTGAACCAATGGGTCGAAGAATTCCCGCAGTCCTTCGTCCCTTTTCTGGCGCGCGGCATTCATCACGCCAACTTGGGGATACATTACCGGGGTACAAAGTATTACAACCGCACACACCGCAAGGCGCTGGAGAAGATGCGGGAGCATTTCGACCGCGCCGTAGCCGACACAAGGCAGGCTCTTTCGTCCAACAAGAAGCTTACCAAGGCCTACGACAACCTGCTGGACATAGCCCTTTACCAGGGTCCCCACCGCGGCAAGCGAGGCATCCTCGAGGAAGCGTTGAAGCACGCGCCGCAGTCGTTTCTGGTGCGGGAGTCTTATCTCGTGAGTCTTCACCCCAGTTGGGGTGGTTCTCTCGAAGAGATTCGTGCCTTCTTGGACGAGTCGAAGCAAAGCGGTTTCGAGCTCGGTGCGCTCGAGGGTTATGGCGATTATGCCAGGGCCGAGGAACTTGCCCGAAGCGGGCGGCGGTGGGAGGCGATCGAGTACTACGATCGCGCCCTCGAGTATGGCGAATGGTCCCTCTACAGATACAATCGGGCGAACAATCTCTACTGGGGCAAAATCGGCGATCATGGGGTTTCGGATTCCGCTCTGGCCGTGGAGCTCGCGCCGCAATGGCCCAGCGTGCTTGCACTGAGAGCCATGATCCTTACGAGGCTCGGCCAAATCGAAGAGGCTCGCCGGTTCTGGGCGAAGGCGATCGAGCTCGACACGTTGAGTCCATATCTGCTCGGAAGAAGAGCGTGGTGGTTCCGAAACCAGCACCAAAATGAAGAAGCCGTGGCCGACTACGACAATGCGCTGGTCTATGGGGCATTCGATGGGGAGCTTTACCGCCGGAGGGCGATTCTCCATTTTGGCCACCCTGAGAGACATCATTTGGCCCAAGCCGACCTGCGGCGCGTGGTCGAGCTGGAGCCCGACAACGCAGAAGCCCGATGGGAATACGCCAATTCATTGAATTCGCTCAACCCCTACGCAGCCGGCTGCGACGCGATCGAGGCGTTTGAAAGTTATCTGAAATTCTGCGCCAAAACGGGGCGTTGCAGCGAGTCGGGCCAAAAGAGCGCCAGGTTTTTTGTGGATGACCGCACCGGCTCTTTCAACAAATGCTTGGAGAAGCAATAGTATCGAGCCGTTCCCTTCGGTGATTCGGCACCGCACGGCAATGGGCTCGTGACTGAACCGGTCAGGCTCTATTGCATCCCTGTGCTACGCTAGTTCCACACGCCTGCCCCCGGACGTTCACTTAGTCTCCTCGCGGCACTGCTTCCGTTGCAGACGTTCGCGCGCCCGGCGCTGCTGGCGGTTGAGTGCGGCCTCGTGGTCGTGCGGCGGCTCCGGCACGGCGGCGCCAACGGCCCGGGGGGCGGCGGGGGGAGGCGCTGTCTCCACCGCGGCTTCCGGCATCCCCTCCGCCTCGCCGCCCAGCTTCATCATCCGCTCGAGCTCGGCCGTGACCGCGCTGCCGCGTGCGAACTGCTCCCGCGTCTCCTGCGCCCTTTCGCGCCAGGCCTGGCGCTCGGCGGCCTCGCGCTCGCGGCGGCGCTGGTCGCGCAGGCGGGCGAGGGTCG
>CAMYJH010000083.1:0-2902 GCA_947258715.1 uncultured Gammaproteobacteria bacterium | reverse complement strand
TCGCGCACTTGCGCGCCCAGGTCGGAGGCGTTGGCCGCGGCCTGCCAGTGCATGGCGGCCGAATGGGCGCAGAGGAACTGCACGGCCTGGAGGCGCTCGCCGAGCCAAGCGCCGGCGGGGGCCAGCTGCTCGAGGGCCGCCTTGGCGCCGGCCAGGAGGAACTCGCGGCGGTCTTCGGATTCGTCCTCGGGCAGGCGCAGGCCGGCCGTCAGCGTGACGCCCAGCCAGCCGGCGATCAGCGCCTCGCCGCCTTCGGCGATCACTTGATAAGGGTCCATGGCTTGCCTCCCTGAAAGTCTTATGATAGGAAATATATCATTCAAAAAGGCATTTGTCAAGAACAAACCGGCATCGCGTCGCTTTCGAAAACGACGAAGGGTCGCCCTGGAGGCACAGAGAACCAAAGAGGGAAACAGGGACTGGCTCCGTTTGACGCCAGGCAAACGGTGCCTGTCCCTCTTTCCCGGGCCGCCGGACGCACCCGGCTCGGCAACCCGCGAAAACGGAGACAGGCACGGATTCGCTGGCGCGAATGCGAGCCAGTCCCCGTTTCGCTCCCCGCCGCACTAGGGTCTGTAGACATTCGTCGGCAAGAGTGATTGGAGCTGGCTCTGGTATACACCTATTGCGAGTCTCGTGGCGCTTTGTGAACCGGAAACGAGTCTTGGCGTGGTCGATGAAATTTGATTCAAGGCTGGAAAATGGAGGTCAGCCTTGAATCGAGATCTATTGAACGACGAGCAATGGAAGCGGATTGCCCCGCTTCTTCCCGGCAAGGAAGGTGATCCCGGCCGCTCCGGCAAGGACAATCGGCTGTTTGTCGAAGCGGTGTTGTGGCTTGTGCGGGCCGGTGCACCGTGGCGCGATCTGCCGCCGCGGTTCGGCAAATGGGGATCGGTGTGGAAGCGCTTCCGACGATGGGCCGAGAAGGGCGTTTTCGAGCGGATATTCAATGAGGTGTCGGAAGACCCCGATTTCGAATACGGCCTTGTCGACGGCACTATTGTGAAGGTCCACCGGCACGGCACCGGCGCAAGGGGGGGACTCAAAATCAGGCCATCGGCAAGTCGCGCGGCGGGCTGACCACCAAGATCGTGGCGCTCGTCGATGCGCTCGGCAACCTCGCACGCTTCATCCTCCTGCCGGGGCAGCGCCATGACAGCGTCGGCACGGAGCCGCTGCTTTGCGGCGTCGCGCTTGGCGCACTCATCGGCGATAAGGCGTTCGACAGCGACTGCTTGCGCGTCGAGCTGAACGAGCGCGGCACTGTGGCGGTTATCCCGCCCAATGCCAGTCGGGCCGAAAAGATCCCCTATGACGAGGAGATGTACAAATGGCGCCACTTGGTCGAGAACTTCTTCCAGAAAATCAAAGAGTTCCGGCGAATCGCCACCCGCTACGACAAAACCGACACGAGTTTCCGAGCCGCCATCCATCTCGTCGCCGCCTTCCTCGCCCTCAAATGAATGTCTACAGACCCTAGTGTCCGGTTGTTAATTGAACAAAGTCAATTGGTTATGATTTGGGTAGTGGTTTGATTTGTGCTCGCCGCCGCCAAGGGTTTGATTTAATGGAGTTCTTTCGAAGGCGGTGACGGAGAGGATTTGTAGAATTGTGTAGAGGCTGGGGTCGAGATCGAGGCGCTTTTTGATGATGGCGACGAGCACGTAGACCGAGACCGCGATCCAGATCTGGGTTTTGACGGCGTTCTCGGAGGTGCCGAAGAAGCGTTTGATGCGCAGGTGCTGCTTGATCCATTTGAAGAACAGCTCGACTTGCCATCGCGATTTGTAGAGCCGGGCGATGGTGATGGCGGACAGGGTGAAGTTGTTGGTCAGGAAGGTGAGGGTTTTGCCGGTTTCGGGGTCTTTGTATTTGATGCGCCTGAGCTTGTCGGGATAGTCGGTGGCGGAATGCTGGCCGTCGGGGCGGACGATCTGGTCGCACTTGAGACCGGTGGTCTTGTCGATGGGATTGGAATAGAGCCGGCGGAAGCGGAAGTTGGCCCGCGCGCGGACGACGAAGAAGGCGGCGCCTTGGTTGAGGCGATGGAGGCGGGCGAAATGGATGTAGCCGCGGTCCATGATGTAGAAGGCGCCGGGCTCGGGGATGAGTTCGTCGAGGACCTTGACGTCGTGCCATCTGCCGTCGCTGATGTGGATAAAGGTGGGAATGTTGCCGCGCAGGTCCAAGAGGACATGGAGCTTGACCGCCGCCTTGGAGCGCTGGAACGGCGCCCAGGGGAAGACCGAGAGACACAGGTCGATGGTGGTGGAATCCAGCGCGTAGACGGTCTCACCCAACTCGAGGGCGAAGCTGTCCTCGGCATAGAGCCGACGGGCGATGCGAATGAGGGCCTGGGCGAAATCGGCGTAGATGCGCCAATCGCGGCTCTCGTTGGCGTCGGCGAGCGTCGTGCGCGAGACGCCGCCGCGGATGCCCATGTGGTAGAGCTTGGACTGTTGGGCGCGCAGGCAGGCCTCGATGTCGCGCAGGCTCTCGCGATAGGTGAGCTGAGCAAAGGCCATGCACAGGAACTGATCGAGGCAGGTGAAGCTTTGGACCTTGTAATGGCCGCGATAGCGATCGACACAGCGGCGGAAACCGTGCATCGGAAGGTGGCCCATCACCTGAGCGAAAACCAGCTTGCCGGAAAACATCTCTTCCCTCCACCTGGGGCCAAGGTGAAAGGATCGGAGAATCGCTCCGCGGAGTTCAAGTCGATGACATCTGAAAACCGCGAAAAACCTTTACGTAACAAAACATTAATGCCGAACCGGCCGCCAACAACCGGACACTAGTGAGAATGTCCCCTTTTTCTACTGGTATTGGGGCGGCTCGGGCGGGCCGGGGAAGCAGACGAAGGAGACGCGCACCGGCTGAAGCAGCGCACAGGTGTTCC
>CAMYJH010000082.1 GCA_947258715.1 uncultured Gammaproteobacteria bacterium | reverse complement strand
CGAGTACGGCTCTGATTGAAAAGTGTTGCAAGAACCCAACAAGATCCGACTTCCTGCGATTTTGCGGTAAATACGAATGTCCGTCGGCAAAATTGTCCGTAAGAATCCCGTTTGGGACAAGTTCCGAAAGAAGTCGTCGTCAAGAAAGTTGTTGTAAAAAAAACACATACAGAGTGGGAATGGGGCAGAGCCAAAGAACTCGAACTGCGCCGCCTTTGACGTGACTTACAAACATCAAAAGGAGTAAATCCATGAATCCCATTATTGCACGTCGCGCGTCGGGCACGTGTCGGCCGCTATGCAAATTCGGTTTTGCATCTTTCGCCGCACTTGCGCTGACGAGTGTTGCCCCATCAGCGGCATACGCCCAAGCGGATGGAGAAGAACTCGAGGAGATCACCGTCACAGGTTCGCGGCTCAAGGCGAACCCGAATCTCTCGGCTGCTACGCCTGTACTGAGCGTGGCCGGCGAAGAGGCCGCCATCCGTGGCAATGTCCGGATCGAGGATTTCATCAACGTTCTGCCACAGGTTTTTGCCAACCAGGCTTCCGAAGTGTCGAACGATGCCTCAGGCACCGCGGCTCTGAACCTTCGCGGTCTGGGTGACAACCGGACGCTGGTGATGATCGACGGCCGGCGGCTTCCCTACGGCTCGTCGCAGATCAGCGCTCCCAACCTCGACCTCGTTCCGTTGCCGCTCGTTGAGCGCGTGGACATCCTGACCGGTGGCGCCTCGGCCGTATACGGCTCGGATGCCGTCAGCGGCGTCGCAAACTTCATCCTCAAACGGGATTTTGAAGGCGTCGAGATCGGTGGTCAGTACTCCACCTCCTACAACTCAAACGACGACGACTTCTGGGCAAACGTTCTCCGGGCGGGCGGTCAGCCGGTGCCCGGCAGCAATTCCGACGGGGAAGAGACTCTTATTTATGGAATCTTAGGGGTGAATGCCGCGGATGGGCGTGGCAATGCAACGCTGTTCGCTTCCTACGAGGATCGCAGGGCCATCTTGCAGCAGGATCGTGTGTTCTCCGGGTGTGCGCTCGGCCAGGACACCGGACCCGAGAGCTTCGGTGGCTTCGGGTGTGTCGGCTCGGGGAATTACCGTCTGTTTGGCGGCCCCGGCGGAAATTTCTTCCAGGAGGCGGACGGGACCATCGTTCCCTTCGTGGGCGGCCCCGCGCAGACCTTCAACTTCGGCCCGTTTAACTTCTTCCAGCGCCCATCGGAGCGCTACAACCTCTATGGCATTGGTCATTACGATGTGACCGACAGGATCGAGGCATTTGCCGATTTCTCGTACATGAACAACGTCAGCGATGCCCAGATCGCGCCGTCTGCCTCCTTCGGCACCGGAGCTTACTCCATCAACTGCGACAATCCGCTTATCCAGGGTAACGCCGGCGAACCGTTTACCGACATCTTTGGCTGTACGGCTCAAGATGTGATTGACGGCACGATCGTCAGCGGCATTACCGCCTCGCACCGCAACGTCGAAGGTGGCCCGCGTAGTTCCCGTCTCGAGAACAGCGCCTTTCGCTTTGCCACCGGACTTCGCGGAAGCTTCGCCGATGATGTCTGGGATTGGGAAGTCTTCGCCCAGGTCGGGGAAACTCGTGACCAGGTCGAGTCCATTAACGACTTTATCTCGGGCAACCTTCAGCAGGCGTTCCTGGCGACCACCGATGCGAACGGCAATGTTGTCTGTACCGACCCGTCGGGCGGCTGTGTCCCCTACAACATCTTCCAGCGCGGACCCGGTGGCGAGACCCTCGTGACTTCGGACATGACCGACTTTATCCAGGGGATAGGACTCATCAACGGCTCGACCTCGCAGTTCATCTACGGTGGCACCCTTCAGGCCGACCTCGGCGAATATGGCATCAAACTGCCGACCGCCGACTACGGCATCAGCTTCCTGGTGGGTCTGGAGCAGCGCAAGGACGAGCTCAACGCGCGGCCCGACGAGATTTACCAGGTGCCGGGCGGTGGTTTCACGGGCCTCGGCGGCGCGACCCTCCCGGTTAGGGGTGAAGTCGACGTGACCGAGCTCTTCACAGAGTTCGAGGTGCCACTGGTATCTGGCGTCACAGCCATCCAGGAACTCACGCTGCGCGGCCAGTACCGCTATTCGGACTACGAGGGGACGGGCAACAACACGACCAGTCCATTCGAGACCAATACCTACGGTGTCTCGCTGGCGTGGGCGCCCATTGACGATCTCCGCTTCCGCGCCCAGTTACAGCGCGCCGTGCGCGCACCGAATGTGATCGAGCTGTACACCGGGCAGGACACCGGCCTGCCAAACCTCAGCCCGGCGGGTACCAACGCCAACGGCTTTCAGCTGTTCGATCCCTGCGCCTCCGATGCGCCGCTCAGGACACTCGAGGAGTGCCAACGCACCGGCGTGACGGCGGCTCAGTACGGCACGATCCTCGACGTGATTTCGGGCCAGACCCAATCTCTGACTGGCGGTAACCCGGGTCTGCAACCGGAGGAGGCAGATACGGTCACCTTCGGGTTCGTGTGGACGCCGGCCTTTGTTGAGGGCCTGTCCGTCAGCATCGACTACTTCAACATTCTCGTCGAAGACGCCATTGCGGCCGGAATCCCTGCGCAGACCACACTCGACAACTGTCTTGACACCGGGAATGCGGCCTTCTGCGACCTGATCACCCGAGCCTCGTCCGGCACGTTGGCTGCCGGCACGTTCGGTGTGGGCTTCCTGCAGACCAACCTCAACATCGCTGAACTCGAAACCACCGGCATGGACTTCCAGGTCCTGTACGATTTCGAATTTGGACGTCATTCCTTCCGTTTGGACTACGCTGCGACGTACCTCGATCAGCTGGACTTGGTTCCATTCCCTGGCGGCGCCCCAATCGAGTGTGCCGGTTTCTTCGGTAACAATTGTTCCGGCGACCCCGAGAAGGGCCCCTCACCGGAATACCGGCACCGCGTGGTCGGGATATGGACGACGCCTTGGTCGCTTGACCTAGGCATGACCTGGCGTTATTTCGACGAAACCAAGAACGATAACCCGGTTGAGACGCTCGAGACGACGTTGGATTCGGTCAATTACCTCGACCTGAACGCCAGCTGGTACATCATGGACGACAGCATCACGATCCGCGGCAGTTTGCTAAACGTCCTCGGCGAAGATCCGCCGATCTTCTCGGGTGCCGGTCCGGCTCTTGGCAACGGCAATACCTATCCGACCGTGTACGACACCGGTACCACGATGACGCTCGGCTTCAAGTGGAACTTCTAGGTTGACGCGACGACAATCTTGCGCCGACGGGGTAATCCCGGAGACAGTGTAAATAGTCTGGGCTCTTGGAGAAAATACCCGCAGTTCGCTGCGGGTATTTTTTTACATGTTCAGGGACAGAATCGGAATCCGACGACGATTACGGTAAGCCCGTTACTCCCCACCGCCTGTAGCTACGTTCTGGTCCTGTTGCATGCGGCCTATCGCGGAGCGGCTCTCTTCTTCGATTTTCGCCCACTCGTAATTCGACTTGCAGACACGTTCGCCCATCCTCGTCCCGGTCGGGCGGATCGTCCGGCAGGTCCGCTTGTTGGGATCTGACTCGAGGCGTCGATCCACTTCCGCCGCAAACTCGGCCGGCTCCGGGTCTCGTTCCTGCTCTGTCGAGGCGCAGCCG
>CAMYJH010000081.1 GCA_947258715.1 uncultured Gammaproteobacteria bacterium | reverse complement strand
TTCTCCAGACCAGCCTGAAGTCGACGTGCCTGCTGATCGGATCCACCGCCCGGCGAGTACGGAACGATGAACGTGATGTCACGCTCCGGATATTGCGCGCTGGCGGAACTGCACGCGGCGACAGCCATGAACAGACCTGCAACTGCCGCAAGGAACCTGCCAGGCTGATACTTACGTTTTATTGTCATTGTCGTTTTCTCCCTTCTCTATCATTATTTTTCGACCCCCGGACGGCGATCGCTCCCCGTCTCGACCACGAATCCGGTGACGATACGGCTCAGTTCGAGGTCCCGTGCTCAAAGAATTGAGCTTTGAGCTTTGAGCTTTGACCAGTGGGCACCGTTAAAGGTGAACTTCGATTTCTGCTGTCGTCTCGTCTTGCGGACGACGCGGCAAAGTAGCCGCGCGCAGCGTAATACCTCCCTATTCCCCAGGAGAAACTGCTGACGCGAGACGCTCCAGGGTGCGAGCCGACGGCTCGTATTCGTGTTGCGCATAGTGCGTTGAGAGCGTGCAATATCGCTAAAAGCGAGTCAAGCGAGGCCGCAATGGCGCATCTGCCACCGCCGTTTCTGCCCCACCGGTCTGGCTTGGCGTTCGAGGCGGAGAATTCGTCTCAGCACTGACAATCCTTACCGCCGATCCCCGCCGGTCACGTTGTTGCCGGCGTCGGATTTGTGCGGTTATTGTGTTCCCTAAACCCGCGATGATCGTACGATCGTAAGGTGATAAGACCGCAGAATCCGCGCCAACATGGAACCATACCAATCGGAGTGAGTGAACATGGACGTTTTCGATTTGAATAAGGAACAGCGGTTCGATCCTTCGCGCCATGTCGAGCGGATACTCAGCCAGTGGCCCGGCGGAGATGTGTCACTCGCCTGCTGGGAACCCGGTCAGATCAGCCCCGATCACTGCCACCCCGATGCGACAGAAGTCTATTTCTGTTTCGCCGGCGGTGGCCGAATGCGCACACCCGATCATGAGGTCGCCATCTCTCCCGGCTCATTCGTTGTTCATCCTCCGGGGGAGGTGCACGAATATGTCAATGGACCAAAGCGGACGCTCCTGTTCCGCGTCCGTTTCGGAGACGACATGACCTCCCGCCATCTTGCAAATCGCGGCATAGAAGGCTGGACCCAACGCCCGCAAGATGCTGCTTACTTTGCCGCCAATCCCCTGCGTGCCGAGCCGTCCTAGTGCCCTCCAGGAGGGCCACGCACGAGGACCGGACGACCCGATGGCGGCGATTGATGCCATACCGAGCCTCACAGCCAGCGAGCATGAGTGGATCCGCGCGCCGACGGCGCAGCCGCTGCCGGTCTTCTCCCAGCAGCGGCGGAAATCCGTTTGACGGCGGCGCGCTTTCGCGACCGCGGCGGGCCCTTTGGCCCAAGATAAGGAACACTGCTTGTGCTCAGGCGCAATACAAGCTTTTTGATCATTTCGGTTTCGTGTTGATGAAAGGCAGGCATGATGGGTGAGAAGCTGGGAATGATCGGACTGGGGAAGATGGGTCTGCCGCTCTCGCTTCAGCTGATGAAAGACGGGCACGCGGTCTGTGGCTACGACATCGATCCGGAGCGGATGAAGTTGCTCAAGGACGCGGGAGGCAGCGCCGCTGCCTCGGCAAGGGAGGTGGCCGAGCAAAGCGACATCACGTTTAGCATCCTGCTCAAGCCGGAACATATCGAGGAAAATACAATCGGCCCGGACGGTGTCGTTCAGGCCGGCAAGACGGGCCTCATACACGTCGAAATGAGCACCATGCATCCGGCGTGGCAAAAGGCGCTTGCCGGGAAACTGGCTGCCAGCGGAATCGAGATGCTCGATGCACCAATCTCAGGCTCTCATAACCGGGTCGATACGCGCACCATCTCGATCATGGTGGGCGGCAAGCCCGACGTGTTCGAGCGGCTGCGCCCGATCCTTGAACCGCTGGCGGTGGACGTCACCCACACCGGACCGAGCGGGTCCGGCGCCACCATGAAAGTCGTGACGAACCTGTTCGTGAATTCGTGTGCCGCGCTGCTAGCGGAAATGGTGCTGGTCGGCGAGCGCGCCGGGCTCAGCCACGACATCATGAAGAAGTGCCTGGCGGCGAGCTCGGTGCAGGGATCGATGTTGACCCATGTTGGTCAGCGGCTGTTCGACCGGGATTTCGCCCCGCGCGGCGCGGTAGAGATCTTTGTCAAGGATATGGGTGTGGCCATCGAACTGGCGACGGAGTGCGGGGTCGATCTTCAGATCGTTCCGGCGGCGCGGAAAATGTTCCAGCGGGCCGAAGCCGCCGGCTGGGGAAAGGACGACGCGAGCCGCGTCATCGAGGTCTACGAGCAAAAAGACAAGGCCCGGTGAGCGGTTCCGGTCGCGAGTACCGGCCGATCATGACATGCAGATCTGGACACCATCCAGACCGGCATCACCGGCTTTGCTCTGGCAAGCTCGCCGCGTCGTCCTTGTCACAACCTGTTTGATGCCGGTATGATCCTCTTCCCTCGATCCATAGCGGCCAGGCAGTCCAGGAAGTTGCCACCGTCGAGCAAACGCGTTCGTTCATCTCGGCTTTGCGCCATCGGTATGACGCATCTTACCGGCTCAAAATTCCAGCAATTCCAACGAAAACGAGGTCAGATGGTCCCAACGGGTGGACCACCTATCGGGGGCCTTCCAAATCAAGCCGATTCTCGTTGTTATACCAACGGCGAAACCGTCGAAACCGTTGACGACACATGAAAAAGCCCGGCAAAGCCGGGCTAATCCATTGATGCGTCTATTTAAATTTGGTTGCGGGGGTAGGATTTGAACCTACGACCTTCAGGTTATGAGCCTGACGAGCTACCAGACTGCTCCACCCCGCGCCATTTCCACCCGCGCCATGTGCTGGATGAACCGGCGCGAGCCCTTTCAACGACAATCCGGGAGACGGCGATACGGCCGCGAATAGGGGCGGCTGGCGGCTCTGGACGTCGCGCAAGGGCGCATCGCTAAAGAAGATCCTCGTGTTATCCATGCATTCGGCAGGGCCGGCAGCGACCTACTCTCCCGCGTCTTAAGACGAAGTACCATCGGCGCTGAGGGGTTTAACGGCCGAGTTCGGAATGGGATCGGGTTCAGCCCCCTCGCCAGAACCACCGGCCCGGCGAAATGCATGAACTGTTATACTGGTCTTATCTTATCAGCCAATTTGGCTGCCGCCCGTCAGCCGCCTTGCGGCAATCAGGGTGGACATTGACTAATGAGAACGATCAAGCCAATCGAGCTATTAGTACCGGTAAGCTTCGCGCATTGCTGCACTTCCACACCCGGCCTATCAACGTGGTGGTCTTCCACGACTCTCAAGGGAGAACTGGTTTTGAGGTGGGCTTCCCGCTTAGATGCCTTCAGCGGTTATCCCTTCCGCACATAGCTACCCTGCTATGCGGCTGGCGCCACAACAGGTCCACCAGTGGTGCGTCCATCCCGGTCCTCTCGTACTAGGGACAGCTCCTCGCAATTCTCCTACACCCACGGCAGATAGGGACCGAACTGTCTCGCGACGTTCTGAACCCAGCTCACGTACCTCTTTAATTGGCGAACAGCCAAACCCTTGGGACCTGCTCCAGCCCCAGGATGAGATGAGCCGACATCGAGGTGCCAAACAACCCCGTCGATATGGACTCTTGGGGGTCATCAGCCTGTTATCCCCGGCGTACCTTTTATCCGTTGAGCGATGGCCCTTCCAC
>CAMYJH010000080.1 GCA_947258715.1 uncultured Gammaproteobacteria bacterium | reverse complement strand
CAGATGGGACTGTTCGACGAGCCGGATGATTTCCAGCTTCTCCGATGCCGGATACCTCATGCCTCGTCTCCCCCATCCCCGATCATGCTTTTTTTGAGCAGTCGGTTCTCCAGCGTCAGCTCGGCAACAACCTCCTTGAGCGCCAGAGCCTCATGGCGAAGATGCCGGACCTCATCGGATGTCGCCTCACGGGCGGTATCCCCCGCCAGGCGTTTCTTCCCAGCCTCCAGGAACTCCTTCGACCAGCGGTAATAGAGGTTCTGGTTGATCCCCTCGCGACGGCACAGTTCGGCGATGCTGTCTTCGCCGCGCAGGCCCTCAAGAACGATCCGGATCTTTTCCTCGGCGCTGTACTGCCTGCGGGTCGCCCGGCGGATGTCTTTGATAGCCTTCTCCGCAGACGATTTGGGTTGCTTGGCTTTCCGTCTCATCTTCACTCCCTCACGGGTTACGATGAGCCAGAAACCCTCCCTTGTTCAATCAACCCAATCTGTCCCAAGGGCGTTGAAGTCAGACACACGTGAGCAAGCTACTACTGCTCTGCGCGGGCTCGTCGAGAAGATCGTCGCGTTCCCCGCCGAAATCCGCGGACAGTTCGATCTGGAGCTTCACGGCCACCTGGCGGCGGCTCTAAATATGGGAAAGCACGGTAACGTTGGCGGAGCGAGAGGGATTCGAAACCACGATACGCTTTTCCGTATCATTTTAAATTTTTGAAGTTTATTCAACACTTTAGCCTCTGAGAACCCTGCACCAAACGTGCACTTTGTACTGGACTTCTGCGCACAAGGAAGCGGTACTGTCGTCAGGTCGAGGAACGGGACAGGCTCCGCCCTCCGCCCGCCCGGACCAGGGTTATGTCCCTGCCGGGCTTGGGGTGGTGGGAGGCCGCGCAAGGCGCGCGGCCCGAGACAGAGGACCACCCCATGACCAAGCGAATCCCCATCAAAACGCCACTGCGCACGCGTGCGAAGAAAAAGAACGCGACCACGAGCGCTGGCAATCCGGATACGACTCCTCGCCCCGGCGGGAAGCTCGGCCTGATCCTGAGCCGGCTCCGGACACGTGGTTTCGCCATCCGTCTGGAAGCGAAGGAGGGCCGGAAGGTCTATCGGCTCCCGCAGGCGGGGGGTTGAGCCATGTTGGGCACGAATATCCACAATAGCGAAAGCGCCATGTGTGCAGACGGCAAAAACCGTGCCCCCGGCTGCAAAAAAGCAGCGACTGCCAAGCTCCGGGCCCTTGAGCAAATGGACTATGATGGCCTCCGCAATGAGTGGCGTCGGCTCTATCGCGCCCATCCGCCGAAGCGTGTCTCGCGGGATCTGCTGATGCTGGGCGTCGCATGGAAAATCCAGGAGAAGGCCTATGGCGGCTTAAGCGTGGCAACGAAGCGTCGCCTCGCTGAGCTGGCGAAGACCATGGAGCGAGACGGCGATGTGACTCGCAATCGCGTCGCCAATCTCAAGCCTGGCGCAAAATTTATCCGCGCATGGCGCGGCGAGACCCACAGGGTGGTTGTTCTCGAGGATGGTTTTGAATGGCAAGGGACCCGATGGCGATCGCTGTCGGCGATCGCGCGAGAGATCACCGGCGTCCACTGGTCGGGCCCCCGCTTTTTTGGCTTGAATGGGAAAGCGGATACAGGGGTTGCGATCAGGGAGGCGGGCGATGGGTAAAACCACAACCCGCAAGGGGATGAACGGTAAAGCTCTAATCCGCTGTGCCGTCTACACCCGAAAGTCCCATGAGGAGGGGCTCGAACAGGACTTCAACTCGCTGGACGCGCAGCGCGAAGCCTGTGAGTCGTTCATCGCCAGCCAGAGGCACGAGGGCTGGATCGTGTTGCCCGAGATGTATGACGATGGCGGAATCTCCGGCGCTACGATGGAGCGCCCCGCCCTGAAGCGACTCCTCGCCGATGTGGACGCAGGCGGGGTCGACGCGGTCGTGGTGTACAAGGTGGATCGCCTCACCCGCGCGCTCGGTGATTTCGTCAAAATTGTCGAAATCTTTGACAAGCGGAACGCCTCGTTCGTGTCGGTGACACAGGCCTTCAACACCACTACCTCGATGGGCCGGTTGACCCTCAACATGCTGTTGTCCTTCGCCCAGTTCGAGCGCGAGGTAACCGGCGAGCGCATTCGAGACAAGATCGCAGCCTCCAAGAAAAAAGGCATGTGGATGGGCGGCTTTGTCCCCCTCGGCTACGACGTCAAGGACAGAAAGCTCGTCGTCAATAAAATCGAAGCGGAAACCGTGTGCCACGTGTATCGCCGCTACTTAGAGCTCGGCTCGGTCCGGGCACTCAAGGACGAGCTCGGCCGCGACGGCATTGTGAGCAAGAAGCGGGTGGACAGATATGGTTGCTGCACCGGTGGTAAGCCGCTCGCCCGCGGCGCACTCTATCTGATGTTACAGAACCGCATTTACCGGGGCGAGATCGTCCACAAGGACAAGAGCTATCCCGGCGAACACGACGCCATAATAAACCAGGCGCTGTGGGACCAGGCGCAGCAACAACTTGCCGCCAACCGCATCAACCGAGCCATCGGCACTGAGGCCGCCCAGCCAAGCCTTTTGGCGGGCTTGATTTACGATGATGCGGGTGAGCGCATGACGCCCAGCCATGCCAATAAAAAGGGTGTGCGCTATCGCTATTATGTTTCGAAAACGCTCTTCCAGGGAAGCAGGCACAACGCGCCGCGCGGCCGCCGCGTGCCGGCCGGTGATCTCGAAAGCCTTGTGGAGGAACGTTTGCGGCAGTTCCTCCGAAACGGGGCGGAGATATTCAATGCGATCGAAGCGCAAGTCGCGGATGTGGACGAATGCGCGGACTTCGTCGGTCATGCTGTCAAGCTTGGCTTGCGCTGGCCCGACCTAGCGCCAGCAACGAAGCGACAGATCCTTATGAACCTCGTAGACCGGATCGACCTCACGTGCGAAACGCTGGAGATTCGTATTCTGCCGGGGCAGCTGCCCGCTGTCTTGTGTGGTGAAGAAGGTCCGGAGAGCATCGAACGGCAAGCACCGGGCGAAGGGCCATCGATCACTTTCACGGTTCCGGCACTGTTGAAACGCACCGGGATGGAGACCAGGCTTCTGATCGACGGCGCGGGCGGCGGCCCACGAAGGGAGCTAGACCACAGTCTGCTCAGGCTGCTTGGTCAAGCTTGCCGGTTCAGCGAGATGGTGATGGGCAACCGCGGTAAGACGATGGCCGAGCTTGCCGCCGAGGCCGGGGTCGGGAGCTCCTACTTCACCCGCATCCTACGCCTCAGCTTCCTCGCGCCGGACATCGTACAGGCTATCCTCCGTAACGGCCATCCGATCGAACTGACCGCGAAGAGGTTGGCGAACGATACGCGCCTCCCGATCGCCTGGGAGGAGCAGCGCACCCTCCTCGGAGCCGGCTGATCGCCACCCCCGATCACGGCAACGCCATCTTCCATCGCCGATCAATCACGAGGCAGCGTCTACCCGGTTCCAGCCGGTGTGCCATCGGTCGACCACGTCCAATAATCGCGGGTTTTGTCGTACCACTAAAAAGGGCGTATGAGACTTTTCCAATATCAGCGGTCTGTTTGCCGCACCCGGACGGTCTCAGCTGACCACGAGGAAATGAACCAAAGGCGTAACCGGCGGAAAAGAGGCGGCAATTCGGACTCGCCGCACAAGGAAAGCATTTCTATATATCAATGACTTAAGTGCTGGCGGAGGGAGAGGGATTCGAACCCTCGGTACGCTT
>CAMYJH010000079.1 GCA_947258715.1 uncultured Gammaproteobacteria bacterium | reverse complement strand
CGGCGCTTGCCCGATGCACGCATCGCGCTGCGCACCGCGCCTACCCGGGCGACCCGATCCGCTCCCATGAAATGAGTCAGTATTTCCTTCCTTTGGTATGAGTAGGTCGAGCACTGCTTGCGGACCACCCTGCGCGAGAAGCTGATCAGGATCGGTGCCAAGGTCGTTTGCCTCGGTCGCTATGTCACGTTCCGACTTGCCGAGGTTGCCGTGTCAAGGTGCCCATTCCTTGAGATCTTGTACCTTATCGGCCGACTACGGCCAGCTCTTACACCTCCATGACGGACCGTGGTCCAGATAAATCCGGCCCGGGAAAAAAGGTTCTGCAGTGGCGGGAAGGTTCGTGGCGATGACAAGGAGACAGGCCTTCGAACAAGTTTTCGGCGGCCGAATTACCCTATCAGCGAGAGGAGACCACAGCACGTTCGGCAAAATTGACGACCGACATGTGAGAAAACTCACAACCGCGAGAACGCACAAGGGCCAAGATAAAGAAAGAGATCCATCTGGGAAATCTGGATTCGAATGCTTTCTTTTTGAGGGGAGCTTCGCTGGCCTCGGCCGCAATTCGACCAATGACGCACTCAGACCAAAATCAACGCAGTGATGGGGCGAAGGTATCCGACCAGACTGCACAGACCGGCAGATCACGTTTTTCACGTCTGGTCGAATGGCTGAGGCAAATAGGCACAAGACGCAAACGGAGGCATGAAATCATGGACTCGCCCGGCATGCGTTCAAGTGATTCCCAGGACTTGGGAGAGTTCATCAAAGACGCCCAAAATCTGGTTCGATATGTGGTCAGAGAAGGACTTGCTTCAAAAAAAGATACAGAATCTTCGATCAAAGCAATTATCAGCGCGTCCAGCAAATACGGTAAGAAGGACTGGAATTCGAAAGAAGAGACCAATTTTCTTAACGCATATAGGGACTTATCCATAAAAATTGCTCCTGTGACATTGAATACGGTTCAATCGACCATCAAAATGGGAGTAGCAAAGCCGCTGGCCCGGCGTGTCGTTTTTAGATACAGTACTTTGACAATTTTTGTTCTTGTAACTTTGGTCGTATTGCAGATTTATTGGGTTGTTGGCAGTATTAATGTCAATCTTATAGCAGAACTGGAAGAAAGATCGGCAAAAATAACCGAAGAAACGGCATCTCTGACAGATCGGCGGGATTTGGTCGCCGATCTGAAAAAAGAATACGATGGAATCGTCGTTCGACTTCAAGAAACAGTCGACAAAAAGGATGCGCTGTTGTCTCAAGTTGGAACAGATTTGATTGAACAGGACCAAAAGAAAATCAGACGACTGGATGGAATTATAGATAGACTGGGTTCAATGGAAAAAAATATCATAGACCACCAAAGTACGATTTTGCCAGGAGTACAGGAAATTCGACATCTAGGTCAGGAGCAAAGAACAATTGATTCCAAATTAGAAATTACCACAAATAGGTTCCATGATATTCAAGATAAGATTGATGTATCTTACATTATGTTATCAGATTGGAGTTTTAATTGGAGTGAATTGCTTTATTATTTTCCAATGTCAAAAAAACGTTCACAAGCTCAAAGTGTTTCGGGGGATATTTATGCTAACGAACTGGCTCTTAACTCAGCTAAATCGACCTTAAATGCTATGTCATCGTATGTCCTCCCCTTGTTGTATGGCCTGCTTGGCGCGTGCGCGCACATTTTGCGAATGCTAACAAGGCAGATCAGGGAGGTAACCTTTTCTCCGACTTCTGTAATACGTTTCAGACTTCGTTGGCCCCTCGGTATGCTAGCTGGCATCGCGGTTGGTTGGTTTTTTGGTCCTGAGCAGCTGCCAAGTGAATTATCGGCTTTGCAGCCGTTGGCCCTTGCTTTCCTTGCTGGTTACAGCGTTGAGCTACTCTTTACGGGAATGGATAATCTTATCGATGCTTTCACCAAGAAGGAAACAGCGATTGCACAAAGTTAGTGTCCGTCCGGAAGAAAGTTGCTTCATTCTCAATTGTTTCACCACCAAGATTCAAGATAAGGCCAATTCCCCGCTCAGATGGCTGATGGTCGCCGGCGCCATGGCCGTGATCTGGCCTAAGGTTGCTCCGGTGTGCGATAGATCGGAGCCGGGGGCCGGGCGCTAAGGACTGCCATCCGTGTTCAGACCGTCCTCCCAATGGACCATGTCGCGAGATCAGACATGCCCGAGTTGGGTCAACGACCGGGCCTCCCAGGATGTCGGCGCGACGGTCCGCTCAGGCATCGACGGCCGAGGTTCGCCCGGACCACGGGCCGCCGAGCGCAGCGCGGCCGCGGGGCATGGCACATTTGACCGTGGATCGTCGTCGCGCGTCGCTTATGATGCTCGCGCAACACCGCGCTCCCGCCCGGAAACTTTCGCGGTCCCGCCGGGACCACGGTTCTCCGCGCGCCTAGCCCACGGTCCAATGTGCCATGTCGCGGCCACACCCGACTTTGACAACAGGTTCCGACCAGGGGCCGGACCTGCCGCCGCTGCGCGAGGTGATCGCCCGCCATGGGCTGGGCGCGCGCAAGGCGCTGGGCCAGCACTTCCTGTTCGACCTCAACCTGACCCGGCGGATCGCCCGCGCCGCCGGCGACCTCGGCCCGGGCACGACCATCGAGGTCGGCCCGGGGCCAGGCGGCCTGACCCGCGCGCTGCTCGCCGAGGGCGCCGGCCACGTCGTCGCGATCGAGAAGGACGAACGCTGCCTGGAGGCCCTGGCCGAGCTGGCGGCGGCTTGTCCCGGCCGGCTCGAGGTGGTCGCGGGCGACGCGCTGGCGGTCGACGCGGGCGGCCTCGGCGTGCCGCCCCGGCGCATCGTCGCCAACCTGCCCTACAACGTCGCGACGCCGCTCTTGATCGGCTGGCTGAAGCGCCTCTACGAGGAGCCCGCTGCCTTTGCCGGCCTGACCCTGATGTTCCAGAAGGAGGTGGCGCGCCGTCTGGCCGGCCGGCCGCGCAGCAAGGACTACGGCCGCCTCTCGGTGCTCGCCCAGTGGCTGGCCGAGGTGCGCCTGCTGTTCGACGTGCCGGCCCGCGCCTTCACCCCGCCGCCCCGGGTGACCTCGACGGTGGTGGCGCTCGCGCCGCGCGCACAGCCGCTGGCCCCCGCCCCGTTGGAGGCGTTGGAGCGGGTCACCGCCGCCGCCTTCGGCCAGCGCCGCAAGATGCTGCGCCAGAGCCTGAAGGCGCTCGGCGTCCCGCCGGCCGGCCTGATCGCCGCCGCCGGCGTTCCCGAGACCGCCCGCGCCGAGGAGCTGGACGTCGAGGCCTTCTGCGCGCTGGCGCGGGCCTACGAAGAAGCCAAGGGCTGAGCGCCGTTTGCGCGCGGTCGGCTAGATGCCGTCGTCATCCGCCAGGCCCGCTCAGTTGTCGCCCGTGTTTTCGAAATGGACGAAGTCGATCAGGAACACCGCGCCCAGAAAGAGCGCCTTCAGCTTAACGGTCCAGTCCGCCGGAAACATCACGCCGAAATTATCCGCATCCGTGAAGCCTTCCTTCAACAGGCCGCTCCACTTCTTGGTGATCTTGCCGTGCTCGCCCCGGTCGTCCCTGATCTCGAAGGTCCAGGGGTGCAGCAGGGGCCCGAACAGCCGGTAGATCTCTTGGCCGGAGCTGTCGAACACCGAATAGATGCGCCGCAGGATCGAGAACCGCTTCTCGATCGCGCCCAGCGGTGCCCCCTGCGCATCGAAGACCTCGGCCCGGTGAAAGTAGAAGCGGAAGGGCCGCCGGACCCGCAGGACCGGCCGGCCGTCTTGCGCCAGGACCGCGATCGTGAAGGGGCGCGAGGCCTTGAGAAACCAGCGGAGCAGCGTCGAGCCTGCTTCTTCGGCGGCCAGATAGAGCCCGCGGCCCGAGTCGTCCGAGACGGCGTATTTGTTCGCCGTCTCGAAACCGGTGACGATCTCGCCC
>CAMYJH010000078.1 GCA_947258715.1 uncultured Gammaproteobacteria bacterium | reverse complement strand
AGATTTTCTGGTTGATGTGGGAGGAGTTGCCCCTTCCGATGCTTTGTACGTCGTGGAGATCGGCGGTAATGATGTCCGGGACGCTTTGGGAGCCTTTTTGTTTGTATTGCAGACAACGGGAGATTTGGTTGCCGCTCAAGCGGTCGCCGAGGACATTCTTATGGCCGCTCTTACACAGGTCGGAATCAATATTGATACGTTGCATTCTGCCGGCGCGGATCAGTTTCTCTATTTCAATTCACCGCCGATCGGGGCGACTCCCGCCGTAATGGCTCTTGACCAGGCGCTGGCTCCGCTTTTAGGTCCCAACTTCGTTATCAACGTTGCCAATTCCCTGGCGGATGACTTTAATTTCGGCCTGGACGGTATATTCGCAACGCTTCCCGGTGCGGCTATCACCCAGCTGGATGTGTTCAGCATTACCAACCAAATTATTGCCAACCCGGCGGACTTTGGTTTAACGAATGTGGTTTCAGCCTGTATTGAACCTCTCGTCCCTCCGTTTAAATGCCTGAACCCGGGTGAATATTTATTTTGGGATGGGATTCATCCGACCAAGGCCACGCACGGCATAATCGCGGAAGAAGCGGCCGCCGTGCTGGGGATCGATTAGAGCAGGCGCATAAGGAGCACGCTTCGATATTGAACGCACCGATCCGGCCCGCCTTCCCAAAGGGCGGGCCTTTTCTTTTGAACTGGGAGCCTGGATTGTACTCTCTTCCATATACAAAGCCCCGGCGCGGGACCGATAACGAAACCGCCCGTCACAGTTCTAACGAAATTCGGAATCCGAGCAACGCGAACACGACTGATTTCATCGGTCGGAACCGCCTCCGACGAATACTCGATGAGGCGAGAAAGGACGGTTACCCTTCCTACGCTCATGAACATTACTCATACTGACACCTCGTAAGCAGCGAGGTGGTTGGGGTCTTATCTATTCGGTTACAAATCGTTTGTGGAGGAAGTGAGATAACTAGCGTGGAGGACACCATGAACTGGCGCCAAATTTGTGTTTCTTACCAGCGACTTCTTCTAGTGATCGCATGCGGTCTCTTTCTCCTCCTGTCGGGGTGCGCGACCAAGGACTTCAGGAAGAAGGACTATTTTGCTCAGTTCAGCGAGGTCACGTTTTCTCTAGATGGGAGAGACCTTGCGGTGGGTCGCACGGTCTTCAACTCGGTGTATTTATTTGACGCAGCGGGCCTGCAGCTCAAACGCAGCTTGCCGGGCAACGAGACGGCCGATCGTGAGACCCCGGCCAAAGTTCTGGCTATTTCTCTGGTCGGCGGAAGGGTGGCCATGATAGAAAACGATGGCAGCCTCGTTGTTCGGAATATCGCGACTGGCCAGGTGGTATTCCGGAGCCGAAGCGTTGAAGGAATAACTGCCGCCACGATTTCACCGCGCGGTCAATACCTAGTCGCCGCAGGCTCTGGAACCAGTGCCACGTTATGGTCGATCTCGGACGCGAAGGAGCTCGGCGTTCTTTCGGGGCACGATGGACCCATCATGTCCCTGTCATTCTCCTCGGACGGTCTGCTTATCGCATCAGGCAGCGAAGATCGAGCAGTGCGTATCTGGAACGTGGCAACGCAGGAGCAAGTTGCCTTGCTCGAGGGCCATCAATACCCGGTGCACTCCGTGGCATTTTCTTCCGATGGTTCGACACTTGCGGCGTATGCAGGCGAGGTGAGGTTGTGGGATCTTGCGGATGGAAAGGCGTTGACGCAATTGCTTAGCACCGTCGACACGTCTGCCTTGGAAGGATTGGCAGTAATCGCCTCACTGCTTGGCAGCGCGAGGAGCGTCTCGCTCGGTGGTGCCCCCCTCGGTGCACCGCCGATAGGGGCAGCCA
This sequence comes from uncultured Gammaproteobacteria bacterium, assembly GCA_947258715.1. Lineage (GTDB taxonomy): Bacteria > Pseudomonadota > Gammaproteobacteria > HK1 > HK1 > CAMYJH01. Next base: position 2,105 of record CAMYJH010000078.1, on the reverse strand, counting down.
CGGTCCCTACGGGAACACTAAATCCGATTGGTCGTGCGGTTCGCGAGCGTTTGTTCACCCGGTTTTCTCCCGATGGCAAACATCTTGCCTTTGCGCGTCTCAATCCCACATGGGGAGGAGACTTCGAGGTCGTGCTCGTTAACCTCCGGACTCATGCAGTAATCGTCCGCATTCCCTGCAGGACTGCTCACCCATGCGGCGATATAGCCTTTAGTCCGGACGGGAAGGTAATCGCAGTAGCAATGGCGCGTGAAGTTCGGTTGGTCGAGGTGCCCTCCGGTAAACAGATTGCGTCATATCGAGGGCCATTCCCAACTCTCGATCGGGCTCCATGAGAACTCCAGCTTAGGTTGCGAGGGCCTAGGGATTCGCCAAGCCCTTTGAGCTTATGGAGACATATTCCGTTTTCGCTTGAGGGAAAGCCTACCCTGCGGCACCGGGCGCGTCTGTAGCTGGATGGCGCTCTGTTTGTAAGCGGAGGGCTCGTCGTTCGTAGGCTAGGGGCTACGGGTCACGTAGGCCAGGGACTACAAAGAAAAACCCGGGCGCAATGAGTCCGAACTGCACCCACGAATGCTCGATTACGGGAAAAAGGCTGGTTATCCTTCCTTGTATGTTTAGTCGTGCCTCGCGACCGCCGGCGTCGACGTGAGCCCAAAAGGCGTTGTCCGGGCCGAAGGCGTGATGCTCCAGCTTCGCGCCGCGCTCTGACTGACCGTGCCAGGGGGCGGGGATCACATGGGTGGGAAAAGCGGTAGCATCATCCAAGGGCGTCAGCCGGGGAAATCTTCGATGCGAACGGGATCGTGCCAATGCGGCAGCGTGCGTTTCGAGTGCGCAGCCAGGCCGCTTGAGCTTTACATCTGCCACTGCACCGAATGCCGCAGGCAATCCGCGTCGGCGTTCGGCATTTCATTCATCGTGCCCCGCGACAGCTTCAGGCTGTTGAGCGGGACGCCGCGATACTGGGCGCGGGATGCGGACAGCGGAGGAAAGGTGGAATGCGCTTTCTGCCCGGATTGCGGCACGCGGCTATGGCACCAGGACGCCGCCGACTCGCGGACCATGGCCATCAAAGGCGGCTCGCTGGATGACCCCCCGAGCTTGTCGCGCTCCCATCACATCTGGACCAAGCGGAAGCTAGAGGGGGTGGTTATCCCGGAGGGCGCGCGCGCCTATCCGGAGGAGCCGTAAGAACGTCCGGCTGTCGATGTTCTTGCGCTTGAATTCTGCCCGGCGCGTATTCAGTCTCGGCAACCATGCTCAAGTTTTACAGCGTCCTTGCGACCTGGCTCTACCGGATGCGGCTCATCGTATGGCTGCTCGCCGCGCTCGGCTTAGCGGGATTCGCGCTGACCGTGTTCTGTTCCGAGGGCAGGGCGGACGAGGCTTACATGCTGGCGGCCATAGCTGTCCTGCTCTGGTCGATGTGCCTGCTGGTGGTTCTCTACACGTTCATTCATCCGCTGCCCGTCGTCGCGGACGATGACAAGTTCTTTCGCAGGATGAAAAAAAGGCTGGCGCTAGGAATGCGCTGGGCGATGGCGTGGGTGACGACATTGCTCTTCCTGGCGGTGATGTATGTCTCATTTCGCGCGGGGAGCATCGCCTTGAGCATCCTCTGACTCAAGACCGTGCCAAAAAAAAACGCCCGGGCCGAACGACCCGGGCGTTTTGGTGTCAGGGTGCGGCTTATGCGAAGCCGGGTAAACACCCGTCCCGGCGCCCATCTCCGACCGGGCCTGAGTCATTGCAAAGCAATTCGCGTTCCGAGCCACGCGAGCACGAAAAATTTCATGCGTCCGAACCGCGCCGACGAATGCTCGATGAGGCGTGAAAGGGCGGTTATCCTTCCTAAACTCCTGCTTCGGCGACTGTGACGTCGAGAAGGATAACGGTCCCGGAGTTGACTATTTGACTATTGGCTCGAGCTCGACCGGGTGCTCGACAATGACTATCGCCTGATAACTCAGCAAACGCTGCCGGTGCAGTCGCTGGACTTCTCTTACGATGTCCCCGGCGACTCTGGCACACTCGATGTTTTCAGGCTTAGCATGACCGTTCAGCAATGAGTGAAACGAGGTTGCCCGAGTGCGGTAGTCCGT
>CAMYJH010000077.1 GCA_947258715.1 uncultured Gammaproteobacteria bacterium | reverse complement strand
GAACCAGGACAATGACGTTTTTGCGGGTCTTGGTGTCGACGATATCGACCGCGCCTTTCGTCGTGTCGATAGAAAAGCGATCGAGATCGAGCTTCCGAGCGGGGTCGGCTTCTGCATGGCCATGAACCGAAGCGTCGTGGACGAGATCGGCGGCCTTGACGAAAGGACCTTCGGCCGAGGCTACGGCGAAGAAAACGACTGGAGCATGCGCGCCAGCGCCGCCGGTTACCGCAACGTCATGGTTCCGAACCTCTTCGTCTATCACAAGCACGGCGCATCGTTCGGGCAAAAGGCCAAGAAAGCCCTGATGGAGGAGAACCTGAAAAAGGTTCAGCGGCTACATCCTACCTATCAGAAGCAGGTCGATGATTTCGTGCGGCGTGATCCGCCCGCCCCCCTGCGCAGATTTCTCGTCGTTCTCCTGGCGAGCCGGCACGCAACCGAAAAGCCGATCCTGGTGGTGGACCACGATATGGGCGGTGGCGCGAACAGCTATCGACGCCGGTGGATAGAAGAGTGCCTGGTTCAGGGACGCGCGATCCTTCTCCTCACCTACGATCGGACGTGTCTGTCGCTGAAGCTGCAGTGTTTCTATAAGGACTACGTCGCGATCTTTTTCCTTCCCGAAGCCGGCATCCTGGAGACGCTGTTCGGTCACATTCCGCTCGGCGAGATCCTCTACAACAACTTGGTCGGCTTCGAACGGCCCTTGGACGTCCTGGATGTGCTCGGCAAGATCAAGCGCGCGACGGGGGCCCGGCTGACCCTGGCGATCCACGACTACTTCCCGCTGTGCCCGTCCTTCAACCTGCTGAACGATCGCGGCCAGTTTTGCGATCTGCCGGATCTGACGGAGTGCCGCAGGTGCCTTCCCGCCAATGCTCACGCCGCGGTCACCGGGGCGCACGATATCGACGCATGGCGCGAGGGATGGGGTGTGCTGACCTCAAGCGCCGACGAGGTTCTGTGCTTTTCGCGAAGCAGTCTCGAGCTGGTCGATCGGATCTTTTCCTTACGCGCCGGACAGGCGGTCATCCGGCCGCACACGCTGCAGGGCGAGACCGCACCACCGCCGCGGATCGAATTCGATCGGGGCCTCAACATCGGGGTGGTCGGCGCCATCGATTTCGCGAAGGGCTCGGAAATCGTGATTCGGATGGCCGGACTCATGCTGGAAAGGAACTTGCCCGCCCGGGTCACCGTCGTCGGCGTCTTGAACGGCGCGCCAAATCTCGCGAACCTCACGGTCACGGGCCGCTATGAGCCGGCCGAGCTGTCCGAGCGGCTCGAACGCTATAATGTCAACCTGTGCTTCCTGCCCTCCATCTGCCCGGAAAGCTTCTCCTATGTCACCGGTGAACTGATGCAGCTTCAAATGCCGGTGTGCTGCTTCGATATCGGCGCCCCGGCCGAGCGGGTGGGGAGCTATGACCGCGGCCTGGTAATCAGCCGGATCGATCCGGCCGTCGCTCTGGACGAGATCCTTGGCTTTTTCGACAGACTGAGAGCTGTGGACCAGGCCACGCAGAGCACGCCCGAGCGCGTTTCAAAGAACTATTGAGGAACCCGTCGTTCATGACCGACGTCATTGTCTACCAAATGGGAAAAGTTGCCTCGACGGCGATTTGCGACGCCCTGAGGATTGCGGAAATCAATGCCGTACATTCCCATTTTCTTGGCGAAGAGAACCTAGCCAGGATGCTAAAGAATCTCCTAAGGCCCGATCTCGAGGAGTATTTCGTTCACCACGGCACCGGGCAGCTGGTCCAAAATATCGAAACCACCAGGAAGGTTAAATGGTACAGAAAGTACAAGGAGAAGGAGGGGAAGAAACTCAAGGTAATTACCCTCGCGCGCGATCCTATGAACTGGTATCGCGCCAACTTCACGCAGAATTTCGAGGGGTACTACGGCGCGCTGAAGGACTGGGTCAATGAGAATCACCGGGGAGAATGCGGCGAAAAGGACCTTGTGTGGTACCTGCGCACCTTTCACGTCGACCTTTTCAATCATTTTACAGCGATCAAATCACAGCCTGGAAGCGCCGAGTTTCAGTCGGAGGTGACTGCTCTCAAAACCTCGTCGAAAACGAGACCAACAAGACCGGGGGAAGCGCTTGACCGATTGCCCAGCCGTTCATTTCCAGAAGTGAGCCAGCAATCTGGGAAATCATCCGCCCGGGCTGATTTCCGGGACCCCCCCGGGTCTGGCCCGGCGATGACAGGAGGAAGCGGAATTTCTGCTCGATCTCAAGACCATGCTTCCGAACGGGCTGTTGCGGAGTCGGAAATCAAATTGTCCGAGATCCTGGTTAATCACCTGAATATTCTGAATCGCCCCTTTATCTGGTTCGACCGCTTTTTCGCCCCGATATTCAACGTGGACATATTCAAAGAGGAATTTGATGTCGAGCAGGGTTACCGGCACTTCACGAACGATTTCTGCGACATCCTTTTGATTCGCTTTGAAGATGTGGACGAGGTACACGGCGTAATCGGTGATTTCGTTGGAATAGACGGTTTCTCACTGCAGAAGGTGAACACGAGCGACAGTAAGCCGTATGGCTCGGAGGTGTTTCAGGCCTTTGCAAACCTGAACGATCAAACGGCCGCCATCGACAAGGTTTACAACTCAAAGTACTGCAGATATTTCGGTTACACGCCGGACTTTCGCATTCGGAATTCCGGTCAGTGATGGGTCTTGTTCACCGGTGACCCAATTCGGACGATCTTGGATGCCAATTTAGCCATTCCCAGGCAAGGCGCTGTTTGTTCTGAGACGGTAAGCCAAATCTTTCAACGCAAAGTTCCATATTATTTTTATCAAGATCGGAAACGTAAATTTCCGAGTCCGGAAGCACAGAAAGCTCCTGGATAACGTAAAAAATCTTTCGCACATTTGAGGAGGGGCTGGTGGCCCCCGAATCTGGTTAGGCTGGTTTTGCCGAAATCAACCGCCCCAGAAGGAAGGAGCCACCATGGCAGAGGATAGCACGAAGGGTTTGTCGAACGTCATCCGGATCGACGACGAGCGGATACAGGACCACCTGAAGCACATTGTGCGCGGCAGCGTTGAGGACACGCTGAACGCTTTGCTAGATGCGGAGGCGGACCGGCTTTGCCGGGCGGGCCGTTACGAGCGCACGGAGGCCCGTCAGGACACGCGGGCGGGGTCCTATCGGCGCAAGCTTCACACGACGGCGGGCGAGGTTTCGTTGCAGGTGCCGAAGCTGCGGCGCCAGACCTTCGAGACGGCGATCATCGAGCGCTACCGCCGGCGGGAGAGCTCGGTCGAGGAGGCCTTGATCGAGATGTACCTGGCCGGTGTTTCGGTGCGTCGTGTCGAGGATATCACCGAGGCCTTGTGGGGCACGCGGGTCTCGCCCGGCACGGTGTCGAACCTGAACAAGAAGATCTACGCCCAGATCGAGGTCTGGCGGAACCGGCCGATCGAAGGGAGGCATCCTTACGTCTATCTGGACGGCATTGTGCTCAAGCGCAGCTGGGCCGGCGAGGTGCGCAACGTCTCGCTGCTGGTGGCGATCGCGGTCAACGCGGAGGGCTACCGTGAGATCCTGGGGATCTGCGAGGGCGCCAAGGAGGACAAGAAGGGCTGGAGTGCGTTCCTGAAGCACCTCAAGGAGCGGGGGCTCAAGGGCGTCGAGCTGGTGATCTCGGACGCCTGCCTGGGGTTGGTCGAGAGTGCCGCCGAGTTCTATCCCGAGGCCCAGTGGCAGCGCTGCGTCGTGCACTGGTACCGGAATGCCTTCAGCAACGTGCCGAGCACCAAGGTGCGCGCGGTGGCGCTCATGCTGAAGGCGATCCACGCCCAGGAGAGCCGCGAGGCGGCCCAGGCTAAGGCGCAGGATGTGGCGGTCAAGCTGCGCGCCATGAAGCTGACGAAGGTTGCCGAATGGCTCGAGCAGACGGTCGAGGAGACCCTGGTCTACTACGGCTTTCCCGACGAGCACTGGCGCCGCATCCGCACCAACAATCCCCTGGAGCGCATCATGCGCGAGATCCGAAGGCGCACCCGCGTAGTCGGCGCCTTCCCCGACGGCCAATCGGCCCTCAACCTGGCCGCGGCCAGGTTGAGGCACATCGCTGGGACCAAGTGGTCCCTCAAGCGTTACATGAACATGGATCTACTGAAGCAGCAAAGGATGACTGCCTGACCAGATCAGCCACCAGCCCAAAAACAAAAGTGCGAAAGATTCTGGACACAACCAACGTCGCCGCCAGGGCCCACGCCGTCGTCCTTATGGACCGCGCCGGATGGCACATGACCGACAAGCTGAAGGTTCCCAAGAACCTCACCATCATCCTGCTGCCGTCCCGATCGCCTGAGCTGAACCCGGTCGAAAACATCTGGCAGTACCTGCGCCAGAACTGGCTCTCGAACCGCCTCTTCGAGGATTACGACGCCATCCTCGAGGCCGGCTGCGAAGCCTGGAACAGGCTCATCGCACAACCCCAAACCATCAGGTCAATCGGCATGAGGGACTGGGCACATGCCGGTCAGTGATTGCTGCCGTTGGTATAACTGGCGTTCTTCATGCTAATGTGCTGGTCCTTTGCCCCTGGCGGGCAGCGTCCTGGCAAAATGCGAATTGAAGAGCGAACTCCCTGAAGTGCTAGAAGCTGTTATTGGATGTGGTGATCATGAGTAGG
>CAMYJH010000076.1 GCA_947258715.1 uncultured Gammaproteobacteria bacterium | reverse complement strand
AAAGCCGTGCTCCCGGCAAAGCTCAACGCAGCGATTAAAGTTTCCCAGCGCGGTTCGCATTCGGCCGCGCGCATACTCGGCATCGCCCAGGCCGCCCAGCGCGCGCGCCTCTTCGCCCACCGACTTGGCTCTACGCGCATATTCGAGCGCTTTACCGTGCTCCTTGCGGCAGGCTTCGATCCGTCCCAGCGGCAAGCAGAGATTCCCCCGCAGGTGATGCAGGCGGGCGAGCAGAAGATCGAGCTCGTTTGCCACCGCTACCGGTTCCGCCCGCTCGAGCAGCTCCAGGGCCTCGACATAATCGGTGCTCAGGCGAAGCCCGGCGGCGAGAAGCACCCGGGCTTCACAGCGCTGCACGTCGTTCTCGGCGACCTCGAGCGCGGATTGAAGCGCCGCCATTCCGGCCTCTACCCGTCCCAGATCGAGCAGGATGTCCCCCTTGAGACAGCCCAGCCGGTGCTTCTCGGAAGGTTGCGTCGCAATCGCAAGCCCTCGATCGCAAAGCTGCTGCGCACGCTCGTAGCGGAACTCGGCCACCTGCGCACCAATCGCGAGTACGTACGCCTCGATGGCCCGGGGATCGCCGGCCTGGTCCAGATGCTCGGCGTACAAAATTGCGTCGCTGTCTTTAAACCACTCCGCGGCACGAAGGTGGAGCTCACGGCGGGTGTTCTTCACCAGAGACGAATAAACACCTTCCTGGATCAGGGCGTGGGCGAACAGATAATCTTCTCCCTCCGTTCGCACCAGCTGATTTTCCACCAGGGTGCCGCAATTGTAGTCCTGCCGATCGGCGATCTGCCGCAGGGCATCCAGAGCAAAGCGCTGACCAATGACGGATGCCGCCTGTAGAGCCTGCCTGTCGACCACGGGAAGCCGATCCATCCTCGCAAGAACCAGACTCTGAATCGAATCCGGCACTGCGCCCCCCTCGTGCTCCTCGGCGGTTCGCAGCAGCTGCTCGAGAAAAAGCGGGTTTCCTTCGGCCCGCTCGATACACCGCCTGACCCAAACGTTCGCCACATCGGTCAGGCCGCTGGCCAGAACCTCCGATTCTTCCTTGCGCAGCGGACCCAAATCCATCGTCATCAGCGAGGCATTTCCGGTTGCGCTGCGCCAGGAGGCGTCCAGGGGATCGCGCTCGATGCGCGAGGTCATGACGATAATTGCAGGACATTTGCCCACCGTTACGGCGAGATTCGCCAGGTGCGCCAGGGTCAACGGCAGCGCCCAGTGCACATCCTCTATCAACAGAAGCAAGGGGCTGCGTGCCGCACACACGGTGACCAGATCGGCAACCACCTGCTGTTTGCCCCGGTTGCGCTTGGCGTTGTCCATGGCGTCGTAAAGTGTCCGCAGCTCCACCGGCTGGGGCAGGTCAAGCAGGTCGTTGAGATACACGCGCTGATCCGGTTTCAGGAGCCCGTTGTTAACTGCCGAATCTGCTGCGGTGTTGCGCTCGGACTTGCCGCTTCGAAGCGGAATGTCCAAAAGGCTTCGAACCAGGGCGCGAATGGCCTCGTGCCCCTTCCCGACACCGAAGTCCAGCACAAGTCCTTTGTGGCATACAAAGCCCTGGGCTATGGCCACCCTGGCGAACTCTTCGGTCAACCGCGTTTTACCGATGCCGGGCTCACCACGGACGTACACGCTCTGACCATATCCGCCGTTCAAGACGGCATCCAGCAGTGATTTGAACTGGGCGATTTCCGCCTTTCGGCCCACAAAAGGCGTAAGCCGCTCCGGAAGCATCCCCTCCTCCCGCGAGCGCACATCGCGAAGTACATAAACCGGCAACGGCTTCGAGATCCCCTTTACCCGAACGGGTTCGAGCGGCTCCACGTCTATTTGCGCAGCGGCAAGGGATCGGGTGGCATCAGTAAGATAAATATCTCCCGGCGCTGCTGTTTGCTCCATGCGCGCGGCGATGGGCACGACGGGGCCCGAAGCGTCGTATTCTGCCTTGTCGCCTTCGCCCACTTTGAGCACCACCACCTCGCCCGAGTGCAGGCCGACACGGATTTTCAGCTCGCCGTTACCACCGCCCCCAAGTCGCTTCGCGTAAGCCTTAATGTGATCCTGCATTTCCAACGCCGCTTCGCACGCGTGTACAGCGTGGTGTTCGTTTGCCAGCGGCGCGCCGAACATTGCCATAACGCCGTCGCCCATGAACCGGCACACGGTGCCGTGGTTACCCTCCACCGCCTGGCACATGAGCTGGGTTGCGCCATAGAGCAGATCGTGGGTTTCTTCCGAATCGAGCTTTTCGGTGAGCGCGGTAGATCCCGTAATGTCGGCAAACAGCATGGTAACCGGCCGCCGCTCGCCGGGCATGCGCTTCCAGGCGGCAAGGCTTGCTTCGCGATCCGACAGGGGCGGGGCAGAGGTTGCGCGGGAAGTCGATGCGGTCGTTACCGCCGCTTCAGCGCCATCGCCGCCCAAAGCGCCGATGGATTTCAAAAGCTTCTTGCGATGACCTAAGGGAATACCGAGCTCTTTCAGGTCGGCATCGGTGAGATCGGGAAGGACTTCCCAGTCGATGGCGTTCTCGGCGAAGACTCCGGTATAACTCCCGAGCCCAAGCTTTTCCAACCATGCGCCCAGATCGCCCATCCTGACCAGTCCGGCGGCCCGAAACGGTCCGTCGGGACTTCCTACCTACGGTTTATGTCTTCGAATGGTATCGCTAAGCAGACTCTCGAACCATATGCGCATGGCACACAGAGCAAATGAAGTTCGCCGGCTGTTTTGAGTGATGCTCAGCCTAACGACTCGAGCAGCTTCCTGGCGTCCTTTAAATCCAGCGTTTCAAAGCCTTCGCCGAACCAGTCGTAGACGGGCGCGAGCAGATCAACTGCCTGGGCATGCCTGTGTTGCGATCGCCACAACCTGGCAAGGCTGGTGGCGGCGGGAAGCTCCCAGGACTTTGCCTTATGCTCACGAGCGATCTGGATTGATTCACGAAACAATGCTTCGGCAGCATCGCGAGATGAGGCATCCGCAGCAAGCATAAGCTCCGCCTTCACGCGCACGACTTCGGGCTCCATGTAGCGGTCGCCGGTGTCGCGACAGTGAGCGATCGCGGCATCGATGAGCTCGATTGCCTCGCGCGTACGGCCCAGGCCGCCGAGCGCAATCGCTTCCCCGCCCCAGAACAACGCGCTGCAGATCTTGCCCTCGGCTTCCCGCCAGCGTGTGGTTGCGAGATGCGTCAGCCGGTAGCCCGTCTCGTAGTCGCCCATTCGCGTGTGGGCTCGACCGCGCCAGTTGTTGACCAGCACGTGCTGCGCAAAGTCGCCCAGACCCTCCTCGTCCACGATACGCTGTACCTCGTCGCAGCACTCGAGCACGCGCCCGGTGTCTCCGCGCATGAGCAGTGCCTCCTGGCCTGCGGTCAGGGCGAAAGCCGAGTTGAAGTGGTGATTAATCCGGTGCGCCAGTCCGTATGCTTCCTCTGCCATTTCAAGCGCCCGATCCGGATATCCAATGATCCACTGCAATAGGCTTCCGGCCCAGTGCAGGGAAAAGCACAGCGGATCGTGGTTGGTGTAGGCCGCGATAGCGGCGTGGCAATGCTCGTGCCCGGCGAATTCGTAGGCTGTCCGGAAAGTCGCGCATTTTCATAGTCTTGTAAAAACAGGGGCAGGCGCTAGGATGCCGGCCCCATGAGGACTTTCCTCGTGCTCTGCTTACATCTGGTGGTCAGCGTAGCCAAGCTGCTCGGGCCAGGGGGCATCAGGGGCCTGCTTGCCGAAACGTTGCTTCTGAAGCGCCAGCTGCTCGTCGTCAATCGTGCTCGGCACAAGGCACCGAACTTTAGAACCGGGGATCGCATCTTGATGGGCTTCTGCTCACTATTGATGAAGCCCGGGCGCATCGAGAAGGCGGCGATTACATTGAGCCCCGTCACGTTGTTGAAGTTCCACGAGGCGTTGAAGAATCGCAAGTATCGCCTTCTGTTCTCAGGGCGAGGGCAGGGTAAGCCTGGGCCCAAGGGACCCTCACGGGCGCTTATCGACGCTATTGTCGAGTTGAAACGACGGAATCCGCGTTATGGCTGTCCTCGGATTGCCCAGCAGATATCGAGGGCGTTTGGTGTCGAGATCGACAAGGATGTCGTGCGGCGTGTCCTCGCCCAGTACTACCGGCCTGGCCACGGGGGTGGCGGTCCGTCGTGGCTGACGTTCATTGGCCATACGAAAGACAGTCTGTGGAGTATCGACCTTTTCCGATGTGAATCCATCACGCTGAAGACGCACTGGGTGCTGGTGGTTATGGACCAGTTCACGCGCAGTATCATCGGCTTCGGCGTGCATGCGGGGGATGTAGATGGGCCCGCTCTCTGCCGAATGTTCAACAAAGCGATCGCGGGGACGGTTGTGCCGAAATATTTGTCCTCGGATAATGATCCGCTGTTCACATATCATCAATGGGAGGCGAATCTTCGCGTTCTTGATATAGACAAAGTCAAAGCGGTGCCGTACACGCCGATTTCTCATCCCTTCGTTGAGAGGTTGATCGGAAGTCTCCGGCGAGAATTGCTCGATCAAGCCTTCTTTTGGAATGCAGTGGACCTCGAGCGCAAGCTACAACGTTACCAACGGTATTTCAATCATTCGCGAGCACACGCGTCGTTAGACGGTTGGACGCCGGCCGAAAAAGGTGGTGACGTTGTCACTCAT
>CAMYJH010000075.1 GCA_947258715.1 uncultured Gammaproteobacteria bacterium | reverse complement strand
GTCGGAGAGGCCCATAGTGTGTGCTGGGCAGCGCCCAGATCGGGTGGGTTGAAGTCCCACTGGCGCCTGGGTAAGGGGCGCCATATCCAAAAGCGGGGGTAATGCCTCGCTGGCCGGGGTGCACGGATAAGGAATGACCTAAACGGGCACGAAGCTGGAAACGGTGGAGACGGCCAAGGTGAGACCTAAGTTCGTGCGCTGTCGAAAGACAACCGGAGGGCAGGGTGTCCACCGCGAGGTGGAATCTGAAGGGCTTGCGGAGAAGTACCGGGCCGTAATCGAGGGGGCTGCCCCAGCGATGAACCGGTCGGCCAAAGACGGGGCAAGGTCGAGCTGGCACTATTGCAGCGAAGGCGTTCTTACCCACCCGTCGTACCAAGGTGTTTGCGGGCGGCACGGTACGGAAGATCTGGACGTGACCCCAGGAGGGCTCGTGGCGTTTCCGGGTGGCACCGGGATAAGCGACCCTATAAGTCGAAAGACGAAGTGGGAAGTGATGCGCGGCGAGTCGTCGGACAGCCGAGTAGTACTTCAAGCCCGGCGAAAGCCGGGTGACCGCGCAAGCGGCGGCCGAGTGGGCCGGGGAAGCCGGCTGGCAGAGGTGGTCGGTGAGAGACGGCGAGCGAGCGAGTAAGGCCGATGACGCGGATAAGTTCCTTGAGCGAAAGACCCGAACGACATCGGCCGAGGAGACTGGCGGACTGGCTCAACCCGACGGGTGACAGGAAGGTCCACTCATTGGTGGACAAGGTGTACAAGCGGAAGAACTTGGAGGTGGCCTGGGAAAAGGTGAAGAAGAACCGCGGGGCCGGTGGCATCGACGGCGAGGACTTGGCGGCGTTCGAGGCGCAGCTTGAAGCGAACCTGGAACGCCTGCATCGGGAACTCAAGGAAGGTACCTACCAGCCCCAACCGGTGCAACAACGCTTGATCCCCAAGGCGGGCCAACCGGGCAAGCACCGTCCGCTGGGCATCCCGACGATCTACGATCGGGTGTGTCAGCAGGCGATGTTGAACCGGCTGGTACCGATCTTCGAGCCGGTATTCGATGATGCCAATTTCGGGTATCGGTCGGGAAGATCCGCCAAGGATGCGCTCAAGAAGGTGTGGCGCGAGTTGGAACAGGGTAATGAGTGGGTGGTTGATGCGGATCTCAAAGACTTTTTTGGGTCGGTTGATCACGACAAGCTCCTCACCCTAATCAACCAGCGCGTCTCGGATGGTCGGGTCTTGGGACTGATCAAACAGTTCCTCAAGGCCGGCTGTGTGGCCGAAAAGAAATGGCTGCCAACCGAGCAGGGCACCCCGCAAGGCGGGGTGATCTCACCATTGCTGAGCAACATCCTGCTGACCCCGTTTGATCGGGAGATGCGTCGCAAAGGGTATCGTTTGACCCGCTACGCCGATGATTGGCTGGTGACCTGCAAGAGCCACCAAGAAGCTCGAAGAGCATTGGCAACGGCCAAGCGGATTCTGGAGAAGCTGGGGGTGACCCTGCACAGCGGGAAGACCCGAATCGTCCATGTTCGCCATGGCTTCGAGTTTCTCGGCTACAAGATCAAGCGCGGCAGCCGGCCGCTTAGGCTGACGGCCGACAAGATCAAGAGCGGGGCTCGCGAGGGGGCGCTTTATGCCTTCCCGCGGGACAAATCCATCCGCCACTTCAAGGACCAGATCCGCCGGCGTACGCGACGCAAGGCGCCCGTGAGCACACGGGAGCTGATCGAGAAGATCAACCCGGTGATTCGAGGTTGGGGCCTTTACTACCATAAGGCCCACGTGCGCAGGTTCTTCCACCAACTCGACGGTTGGATCGTGCGTCGCATCTGGTCGCATCGGTTCAAGCGCTGGCGCAACGCCGGCTGGAAACGGCTGTCCGAGCGCCAGCTCTACGGCGAGTACGGGCTTGTGAGCCTCATTGCACTGATCCCTTCCTTGCCCCTTCGCCACGACACCTCTGTGAAAGCGGCTTACGGGAAAACCGTACGGGCCGTTTGAGCGGCGGACGGAGGTCAGCCTCGCGGGGCGCCTCCTCCGACCCGACACTCCGAAGCCGGGAGAGCCGGCTACATGGGGAAGCGGTCAGCGGAGAGAGAGTTGTTCGAAGGAAACATGAGCTCCATTCAAAGGGAGGATACGGCCTTCTATGCAAAGAGAAGACGCGCCAGTCATGACAACGGAATTCGAACGAATAGCAGCAAAAGCTCGTAGTGAGCCAAAGCTCCGCTTTACCACTCTGGCCCATCATGTGACGCGGGAGCGGGTGTGGGGGAATCTTTGTCGGATACCCCTCAAGTCGGCCCCCGGCGTCGATGGCCAGACGGTTGCGGAGGCGAAGGAGACCTTCGAGGACTGGATCGAGCCAATGCTCGGATCGGTCCACTGCAAGGGCTATAGAGCACCCACCATCCGGCGGGTCTATATCCCGAAGCCCGGCAAACGGGACAAGCGCCCTCTGGGCGTGCCCTGTGTCAGCGACCGGGCGCTCCAGCGCAGTACGGCTCAGGTACTGGCGGCCATCTATGAGCAGGACTTCTTGCCCTGCTCGTTCGGCGGTCGCCCTGGCCTGGGCGCCCATCATGCCCTGGCAACGCTCAATGAGGTGATCGCCGGCGGCAAGGTGGGCTGGGTGCTGGAGGCGGACGTGAAGAACTTCTTCGGGAGCCTAGACCATGCATGGCTGCTCCGCTTTGTCGAACTGCGAGTCGGAGATCCACGCCTTATCAGCCTGATACGGCGCTGGCTGAAAGCCGGCATCTTGGAAGACGGGGAGATCCATCCGAACGAAGAGGGGACCCCGCAAGGGGGGTCGATCAGCGTCTTTCTGAGCAATCTCTATTTGCACTATGTGCTCGACCTTTGGTTCGAGCGCGTGGTTCGGCCCCATCTGCGCGGTGAAGCCTATCTGGTGCGCTATATCGATGATTTCGTGTTGTGCTTCCAGTATCGCTCGGATGCCCTCCGCGTTCAGGATGTCCTCGGCAAGCGCTTGGAGAAGTTTGGTCTCACCCTGGAGCCGAGCAAGACCAAGCTCGTCGAGTTCGGTCGCTTTGCCCAACGGCACGCTGGCAAACGAGGACGTAAACGCCCGGAGACGATCTACTTTCTGGGCTTTACCCTCTACTGCACGCGTAACCAAAAGGGCGGGTTCAAGGTGGGCCTGCGCACGGAGAAGTCTCGACTTCGCCGGAGCCTGGCCCAGCTCCGCGACCTGATGCGGCGCCAGAGGCACTTGCCGCTCGGCGAACAGGTGGCCAATCTCAACCAAGTCCTGCGCGGGCATTACGCCTACTACGGCATCGGCGGAAACTTCCGGGCCCTGCTACGGGTGCACCGCTTCGTCGAACGCTATTGGTACAAGATGCTCTGCAGCCGGAGCCGCAAAGGCCATTTCCGGTGGGAGGTTTTCCACCGGATCAAGGCGAGATTTCCGTTACAGCGACCACGCTTGACCCTGCCATACCGGCGGTTCCAGGCATTCGCTGTGCTGTGAACCTCTCTCCGAAGAGCGTAGTGCCGGAAATCGGCACGCTACGTTGTTCCCCGTGAAGAACCCGTAGGCCTTTGATATTTCTGAGTTTATGTCTGCGTTGAAGTAATCGAGTTTGCAAGAAAAGGGCCTTTTGGCTGCGTTTTCCTTGCGATTTCGATTCAGTTTTTGGCCGCTCTGTGATTCCCTGGTCTGGAGGTTATCGGGGGCTCGGATGCGACCGAAACAGCAGCGACATTCACGGCACGGCGATCTCTTCCGTGCCCGTCTCGATCAGATCATCAACATGAAGCACGAGCTGGTGGCGCTGGCCGAGAAGATCGACTGGGCCTGGCTCGACGCGGAGCTGGCGGAGTGCTTTTCCGACAAGGGCCGGCCGGCCGAGCCGGTGCGCTTCATGCTCGGCATGTTCATGCTGAAACACACCTATGGGCTCTCCGACGAGCAGCTCTGGGAGCGCTGGGTCCATGATCCCTATTTCCAGTACTTCACCGGCGAGGAGTTCTTTCAGCACGAGCTGCGCCACGAGCGCTCCGGCATGAGCCATTGGCGAAAGCGCATCGGCGAGCGCCTCGACATTCTGTTGCAGGAAAGCCTGCGCGTCGCCCATGACAGCGGTGCCCTGAAGAAGAGCGATCTCGCCCGGGTCAGCGTCGACACCACGGTGCAGCCCAAGAACGTCGCCTTCCCGACCGACGCCAAGCTCCTGGAGACGGCGATCCGGCAGCTCGGCAAACTGGCCAAGGCTCATGGCGTGGCGCTGCGCCAGTCCTATGTCCGCGTCGCCAAGAAGGCGGCGATGATGGCCGGACGCTATGCCCATGCCAAACAGTTCAAGCGCATGAACAAGCAGGTCAAGTTCCTGCGCAGCCGCCTGGGGCGCCTGACCCGCGACATCGCCGGCAAGATCGAGGACGACGGGGCCTTGCGCGAGGTCTTCGCCATCCCCTTGACCAAGGCCCGCCAGATCCGCCGCCAGCAGCAGCGCCAACGCGGCTGGAAGCTCTACTCATGGCACGCCCCGGAGGTCGAGTGCATCGGCAAAGGAAAGGCGGCCAAGCCCTACGAGTTCGGCGTCAAGGTTTCGCTCACCACGACCAACAGGCGCAGCAAGGGCGGCCAGTTCATCCTCCATGCCAAGGCGCTGCCCGGCAATCCCTACGACGGCCACACCCTGGGACAGGCGATCGAGGAGACCGAAGCCTTGACCGGCCGCGAGATCGAGCGGGCCTACGTGGACAAGGGCTATCAGGGCCACGATGCGCCCAAACCGCTCAGGGTCTTCAAGTCCGGCCAGAAGCGCGGCGTCCACGGCCAGATCAAGAGGGAGCTGCGCCGGCGATCCGCCATCGAGGCCGTCATCGGACACTGCAAGACCGACGGCCATCTCGGCCGCAACTTCCTCAAGGGCCGTCTCGGCGACCAGATCAACGCCGTCATGAGCGCCGTCGGCTACAACCTGCGCCTCATCCTCAAATGGCTGAGCAAACTTTTG
>CAMYJH010000074.1 GCA_947258715.1 uncultured Gammaproteobacteria bacterium | reverse complement strand
GAGCCGGGCGCACCGAGGAATAGAGCGCGTTCATCCGCAATCGCCATTTCACGCGGCCGACCTGCTGGCGGCGGGTCACGTCGACACTTTGAAAATTGCTTGCGTCGCCACCGCTGACCACTTGGACATTTGCCGCGCCGGTGCCGCTGGCTTCGGGAACGTAGGCGGCGATGCGGCCGTCGTTCCAGGTCGTGGTGATCGCGGGCCGGCCCCCGATCAGCACCTGGCCGGACGTGCCGAAGCCGGTCCCGAAGACCTCGAGCAGGCCGCTGCGGTGCTGCGTTGCCGGCGACACACTCGCGATGTGCGGTTGCGCGTTTGCCGCGCCCGCGAGACACAGCGCCAAACCGAGAAGTAACGCGTTCGGCAAGCGTTTAAGAGTTGGTATATTCTCCCGGATCATCTCTTGACCTCCTGCACCGGTTATCGAGTTCATGATCTGTACACGCGGCGCGCGAGGTCGCTGCCTGCGTCATCGGCGACATTACTAGAAAAGGCGCTCGTTGCCGCGCTGCAATCGCTCTCTAGGATTTGCCTCCCTTGCCGCCGCCTTTACCGCCGCCACCTCCCTTGCCGCCGCCCTCGACCAGGGTCACGGTGATGCTCTGGCTGGTCCAGTTGGACATGGCGTCGTAGGCGTACGCCGTCAGGGTGTAATCGCCCAGGGCAAGCCGCTTGGTGTTCCACGCGCAACTCAAAGTGACGCCCGGGGCGCCATCGGGATACTGCCGGCAGATCTCGGCCCTGCCGCCGCTCGGCGATACGGCGATTTCCACATACTGCAACGTCCGGTTGTCTTGGAAGCGTGCGACGACCGAGACGTTGCCGGAGACCTCGGCACCGTCCGCGGGCGCCTCGAATACGGCCGTCGGCGCAGTGCGGTCCACGGGCTCTGCGGGATAGGTCGCGGTAGCGATGTTCGAGGCCTCGGACGCTCCAGCGAGGCCCACCGCCCGCACCCGGTAGTCGTAGGTGACGCCAAGGTCGCCGCTCGTGTCCCAGAGCTGGCGGTTCGGCCAGTCCTCCTTGACGACGATCCAGCCCGCGTCGCCCGAGCCCGCCAAGCGGCGCTCGACGGTGTAGGTCCGGGTGAGACCGTCGATGTTCTCCCAGTTGAGCGTGATCGCGTTCCACGGCTGCTGCCAGGTGGGCTCGTGGGGCACCGCGGTGAGGGCGAACGGGGGTGCGGGCGGCGGCATGTCGCCGATGCGCTTGAACAGCACTGCACCGCCCGCGCCGGCGGCGATCCAACCGTTATCGTTGATGCCGTAGGCGGCCTGGCCCGCGTACGCGGCGGGTGCATTCGGATCGACGAGGTCGTTGAGAAGAAACCCCTGGCCCAGCGCCTCGATGTAGAGGTAGGGCCGAATCGCGGAGCTGACGCCGATGCTGCCGACGACGTCGCGATGAATGTTGATGTCGTTCACGGAGTCGAAGGCGCTCTTGGCCCACAGCACTTGCCACGGTCCGGAACCGACGTAGCGCACGGCGCCTTTCACCATGCGCCCGGCGCCGTCGCTGTACCCCATGAGCGTCACGCCGACCACCTCGTCGGCGTCATTCAGCGCCGTCGTCCGGGAGACGCTTGGGCGCTCGGTGGTGGCCAGGTTCTCGGTACTGTCAACGGTGATGTCCCCCGCCACTTCTTTGAGCACGGAGCGGAACGTGTTACCGACGATCACGTCGTTGTTGTTGAGGTCCGCGGGAGTAAAGGGAATGTCGATCTCGTGCAGCACTCCGCTGCGGGCGTCGTAAACGAAGGGCCGATAGCCCGCGAGCAGATTCGCCCGCCCGTAACCTACCACCCAGCCCTTATCGTTGACGGCAACGGCGGTGCTGATGTCCGCGCCGAACGGCAGCAGGATCTCGACCGGCGCGTCCACGGTATTGCTGTCTGGATGGTAGACCCACACCATCGCGCGCTCGGGATCGCCGTAGATCGAGGACTGGGCGGCGCCGACGATCAGCACGGTCCGGGTGACGGGATCGAAATCGGAGATGTCCGATGCGATCGCGCTGGTCCAGCCGCCGGGCGTGGGAAGCAGCTGGACGCCGTGCGCTTCGGTGTAGAGGAAGGCGCGGTACTGATTGTCGATGATCACCTTGCCGACCGTGTCGCCGCCGTCGTTCAGCGCCGCCGCCCAGCTCACGCCGGCCGTCGGATACATTGCCCGGAGCTGATCGCCGATGGACACGGGCTCATAGAGCGGGATCGCGTCCAGCGCTCTTGCGGGCGCCACCGCCACGCCCGTGGAGATCAGTAACAAAGCCAGGCCTGCAGCCATGTTTCGAGTGCTCATACCTAAACTCCTTCGGCCGATCCGGCCAGGAACGGGTGCATCCGAACGCACCGCAGGTCTTCATGCGATCGATCCGATCGTAGCGGAGTGCGAGTAACGCTCCACGGAACGCCCTGCTCGCCGCGCAATACGGTGATGGTAGGCTCGACGTCAAAAAATTCTTGGGAAATCGAGTTGCAAGGCGGACCAGAGACCACCACGAAATCGTCCGCAGACTTCCGGAATGCGTGCATCCTTATGCTTGACCTCGCGCTAACTCGACCCGAACGTGATCGGGTACCGTCGAGAACTTTACTCAGGAAGGATTCTACGGATTCGGTTGTGGGGTGTCGGTGATCGAGTCACACAGCGTTGCTGGAGAGCAAACTTTCCAGAGCGCTGTGGTCAAGAATTTCTACGTAGCCGCGGCCGAGCCGCACCCATCCTTGCGCTTCGAAGTTCTTCAAGTGCCGCGATACCACTTCGCGCGCGCTTCCCATCTCCAGGGCGAGGCCTTGATGCGTGAGCGAGATCCGATTGTCGGTGGTGGGGTGTTGTAACAGAACCTTCGCCATGCGCCGGTCGATGGAACCAAACGCCACTTCGCTCATCCGGGCGATCACCGCTGCAAACCGTTTACCCAGATTTTCGAATACGAATCGCCGCAATCCGGCCGACCGGTTCAACCCCTCCAGAAATTCCTGCTTACCGATGGCGACTGCCGTCACCTCGGTTTCCGCGACGCCTTCGGCGGGATAAGGCTCACCGCTCAACAGGCACGATGTCGTCAGTACGCAGGACTCTCCGCGTGCTACTTGGTACAGCACGATCTGCCGGCCCGTCTCGGTCATCACTCGCACACTCACCTTGCCCTGCACCACCAAAAGATAGTTGTCGCAAGGGGAACCCACGTGAAACACCGGCTCTCCTCGCTTCAATGCAACGGTGTGCGCACTTTGCTTGAAGCGCTCAATCGCTTCATCCGTTTCACTCGATAACGAAGGAAACAATCGATCCCAGAAGGCCACAGAATTCTCCTATGGAATAAAAATAAAAAATAAGGGGTCAGTACCCTTATGGAACGCTATTCGCGGACAAAGGCTTTTCCTAGATGATAGCCGACATATCTGTGCGAAATCACTGCTGTCCCGTTAACGGGTAAATAGAAAGGCCTGATTCATCCGTAATTGATACAATGAGTTTGTCGATAACTTGTTGAATCAAAGAGGAGAATCAGGCCGTGGCACATTGTAATACGATCTTGTCGCAAATCCTAAAATTGATACCGAGACATGAATTTGAGGTGCTGGCAAACCGGCATCATAGCGGTCGCACTTTCCGTAGGGCGTCCCGGTGGTCGCAGTTTGTGACGTTGGCCATGGCGCAGTTATCCGGTCGAAGCAGTCTGCGGGATATTGTGGATAATGTCTCTTCCCAGACCCATCGACTGTATCATCTGGGCAGTGCCAAGCTGTCCCGTTCTAATCTGTCCCGCATCAACGAAGACAAGCCCTATACGCTGTATGAGGCGTTGTTTGGGAAGCTGTTGAGCCGTTGTCAGGGCAAAGCGCCGGGCCATGTTTTTCGATTCCAAAATCCGCTGTATTCGTTGGATGCCTCGACGATTGATCTGTGTCTGTCAGTATTTCCCTGGGCGGACTTTCGATCGACGAAGGGGGCGATCAAGCTGCATGTTGGATTAAATCATGCGGGTTATCTTCCGGAATTTGTGACAATCACGGAAGGCAAGACCCACGATGTGACCATTGGGCGAACGCTGACGTTTCCCAAGGGCAGCGTTGTGGCCGTGGACCGGGGGTATAACGACTATGGTTGGTACAAGCAATTGACAGAAAAAGGAATATTCTTTGTTACTCGCCTTAAGTCCAACGCCAAAACCCGTGTGGTGTGTCGCCGCCCGGTGCGCTCTGGGACCGGACTGACCAGTGACCAGACGATCGAGTTCACCGGTGTCCAGACGGCAAAGAAGTGTCCGATCCGGTTACGCCGTATCGGCTACCGAGATCCGGAAACCGGTAAGCATTATGTCTTCCTGACCAACCATTTCAAATTGGCCGCCAAGACCATCGCGGATATCTACAAATCCAGGTGGCAGATCGAGTTGTTTTTTCGATGGGTCAAACAGAACTTGAAGATCAAATCTTTTGTTGGTACCAGCAGGAATGCCGTCATGACCCAGATCTGGATTGCATTGTGTGTCTATCTGATCTTGGCGTATATCAAATTCCAATCGAAACTGACCAAAAGCATGCAGCAAATCCTGCGTTTGTTACAGCTCAACCTATTCGAGAAACGTGATCTGATGGCCCTGTTGCGAGGCGATTCTCCCCGTAACAATCAACTTGCTGTCAACCAAATGGCTTTGCTATGAAAGTTAACGGGACAGCAGTGTCCGAAGACATAGGTAACACTTTTGGGGCGAAGGGGTTATCTATCGGTTCGACTCTGCATTCCTCTTCATCGAAATACCCTAAATCAAACTGCATAAAGCTCACAAGCCAAATTTGGTCAGCGACCTCGCGGATGCCGACGATTTGGCCGGCGAAAACGGCACTTAAGTTAATTTTCCTCCCATTCAGGCAAATCCGGCCACAGCGGGTGACCTGTATGGTTTTGTCATGGAACGGATACTCGGGCTCGATCAGGCCCTGATATTCCCTGGCGGAAGGTGTATACACCTCCCCGGGATATTTCATGTTCAGGGCCTCGTGGGGTCGGTCGTTATTGAATTGGTCCACGACCACATCGAATTTGCTTTGCTGTTGTAGAAACACATCGAATTTGCTTTGCTGTTGTAGAAAGTTGAATCCAGGCGGCTTGGTAGCTTCGTTTTTGAGTGTCAAATGCATGCGCTCATGGCGGCCATTTTGTTGCGGGTGACCGGGCTTGATGCGTTCAATACGAATGCCTAAACGCAACTACCAGACCGAGAGTTTGCTCAAGCCGTATAAGGCGTTGGGGGCTGAGAACGGGACGCCGTTGTCGGTACGGATGGCATCGGGCAACCCGTATTCCTGAAACACCCTTTCGAAGGTGGTGAAGGCATAGGGCTCTTGGGTGGATTCGAGTGCCTCACAGGCTAATAGATAACGCGAGCGGTAATCGCTGATCGTCAGTGGATAACAGTACTTGCGATTCCCAAGTTTGAATTCACCCTTGTAGTCCGCACACCATAGGCCGTTGGGTCGCTTCGTATCCTGTAACGGTGTCCCTTTAGCCTTATAACGCCTGGGTTTGCGCCGTCTCACCAAGCCATGGCGATCCAACACCGCATGCACCGTACTTGTCGCCGGCGGCTTGACCATCGGATACGCGCGGATGATCTTCTCGCGAATCTTCGGCGCCCCCCAGCTCGGCTGCTCCCGCTTGATACGCAAAATCGTCCTTGCCATTTGAAACGGGAGTTGATTCGCATGGCGATACGGCCTGCGGCTGCGATCGAATAATCCCTCTAAACCACAACTCTTATACCGATTGAAAATCTTGTAGCCAGTCTTGCGCGAGATTCCAAATTCGCGGCACAGCGCCGCCATCTTTTCGCCATCTAGTAATCTTGCTACAAACTTCAGTCTCTCATCCATCAGGTTACACTCCTGCCAAGGCATTTGGACCCCTCCAAATACCCCATTGTGTAACCTATCTCTCCGGTATGAGGTGTAACCTATGTCTCAGGAAGGACAACAGGGAGTTACGAGGTCTTGCTAAATTAAAATCTCGTTGCTAGGCAACAAGTGTAGGCAACGGTGCGCCGAGAAAACGCCTCAGACGCGATCTGAGGGCGTCATAATCACTCATATGGGTGAAGACAGAATGCGGTCCCGCGTGCTAAGTATTCCAGCATGAATCCTTACAACTACAAATTCGACATTCGTCGAAACGCGATCATTAAGACACAAGACCCCGCCGAAGCGCAGCGACTACTTCTGCTCGCGACCCAGACTGTGAGAAAAGTCGACCCAGACTGTGAGAAAAGTCTGCGGGGGGTAAAATAGGCGGGACCAAGAATAAGGAATGGCGATGACAGATTTCAGAGTAGGTGAGGATCGATATCAGAGCACACTGTTTCCGGAACGGCTGGAAGATTTTGTCTCCGAGGACAATGCGGTGCGGGTGATCGATGTATTTGTGGAAGAGCTGGACCTATCAGGTCTGGGCTTCAAGGCGGCGCCGAGCGATCTGGGTTCTCCGGCGTATCATCCTGGGACCTTATTGAAGATCTATATCTACGGATATCTGAACCGGATTCATTCGAGCCGGCGTCTGGAGCGGGAAGCGCATCGCAATGTAGAGTTGATGTGGCTGATTGGGCGATTGACGCCGACCTACAAGACGATTGCGGACTTTCGCCGGGATCATGGGGAGGCGATTCGGCTAGTGGGCCGGGAGTTTGTGCTGTTGTGCCGGAAGCTTGATCTGTTTAGCGAGGCCTTTGTGGCCATTGATGGGAGCAAGTTCAAGGCGGTGAACAACCGGGACCGGAATCTGACGAAGGCGAAGTTGAAGCGTCGGATTGAACAGATTGATGAGAGCATTGCGCGGTATCTTTCGCAAATAGAGAGCGCGGATCGTCGGGAGACGGAGGTGGCGAAAGAGAAGAGCCAGAGATTGCAGGACAAGATCGAGATCTTGAAGGGGGAAGTGAAGCGCTTAAAAAAGTTGGGGGTCCGGATGCAGGAGGCGCCGGACCGACAGATCTCGGAGACGGATCCGGATGCGCGGTCGATGGCGACCAGTGGTCGGGGGACAGGGATGGTGGGGTATAACGTGCAAACGGCTGTGGAGACTAAACATCACCTGATTGTGGCGCATGAAGTGACGAATCAGGGACATGACCGGGCGCAGTTGTCGAACATGGCGACCCAAGCGCAAGAGGCCATGGGCACGCAGGACCTGGAAGTCGTGGCGGACCGGGGCTATTACGAGGGCCACGAACTGGCTGCCTGTGAACAGGCGGGAATCAAGACGTATCTTCCCCGACCCCGGACCTCAAACAACCGGGCGAAGGGACAATTTGACAAGCAGGATTTTATCTACAAGCCGGAAGATGATGAGTACGAATGTCCTGCCGGGGAGCGGCTCATTTATCGAATGACTCGGGAAGAAGCCGGTAAGACGATTCATCGGTATTGGAGTTCGGCTTGTCCGCGGTGCAAGATCAA
>CAMYJH010000073.1:5000-10700 GCA_947258715.1 uncultured Gammaproteobacteria bacterium | reverse complement strand
GAATCGATGGACAAGGCGCAGGCCGAGGCGATCAAGGCGACCGGCGGATCGTGGCTGCAATGGATCAATTACGGCGTGCAGCCGCAGGTCATGCCGCGGTTGATCGGTCTTTCGATCTATCGGCTCGACATCAATTTCCGTGAATCGGCGGTGCTTGGACTGGTCGGCGCCGGCGGCATCGGCGCAACCCTCAATACCGCCTTCGACCGCTATGAATTCGACACGGCGGCGGCGATCATCATTACCATCATTCTTATCGTCATGGTGCTGGAATATTCATCGGGCATCATTCGTGCCTGGGTGCAATGATGGCGGTGCGGGAACGCGAGGGCGGCGAAAAGCTCTGGATGCGCCGCGACCGGCGGTCACAATTGACCATCTGGTTTGCCTGGTTTGTCGGCGTCGCGATTTTTGTCTTCTGTTGGCAGAAAATCTCCGGCGCCACGACTTGGTTCTTCGTCTGGGACGCGCCGCGGATCGCCGACGATATCATCAGCCGGTCCATGCCGCCGGACTGGCTTTATATCAACAAACTGTGGCGGCCGCTTTGGGACACGATCAATATTGCCACGCTCGGAACCGCTTTGGCGCTGGTCATGGCCGTTCCCGTGGCGTTTCTCGCCGCCCGCAACACGACGCCGAGCGCTACTTTCATCCGCCCGATCGCGCTGCTGATCATCGTTTCGTCACGGTCGATCAATTCGCTGATCTGGGCGTTGCTTCTGGTTGCCATAATCGGCCCGGGCGTGTTTGCCGGTCTGATCGCTATTGCCCTGCGCTCGATCGGGTTTTGCGCCAAGCTTCTTTATGAAGCGATCGAGGAGATCGATCACGATCAGGTCGAAGCCGTCACTGCGACCGGCGCCAGCCGCTGGCAGGTCATGGCCTACGGCATCGTGCCGCAAATCATGCCGGCCTTCGCCGGTATCACGGTGTTTCGTTGGGACATCAATATCCGCGAATCGACGGTTCTCGGGCTGGTCGGCGCCGGCGGTATCGGCCTGCAGATGCAGGCTTCGCTGAACGTTCTGGCGTGGCCGCGTGTCGCGCTCATTCTGTTCGTCATTCTGATCGCCGTCATCATCAGCGAATGGGTATCGGCCAAGGTCCGTGGCGCGATCATCTGAAGCGCCCGGTATCGGCGCCGGCGCGCAGTGGGCCTTTGCCCGCTATGAAGCGATCCGCGCGCGGCTACCGGCGGCGGTGTTTCCGGCGCGTTCGCGGCGGGCCGAAGATCTTGAAGCCCTTGCCGACGAATTCGACGTCTTCATTCTCGACGCGTTCGGCGTGCTGAACGTCGGCGAAACCGCCGTGCCGGGCGCGCCGGAACGCGTCGCCGCGCTGGCGGATCGCGACAAGACGGTCTTCGTGCTCACCAACGGCGCGACATACAATGAGGGTACCGCGCTGGAGAAATACCGCCGGCTCGGATTTGCCTTCGAACCCCGACAAATCGTCTCCAGCCGCGCGCTGCTGCATGGCGCGCTCGGTGAATATCCTGTCACTTTCAACTGGGGCGTGGCGGCAGCGCCGCAATCCGATCTGCAAGCCCTGCCGGGCGACCTCCATATGCTCGGCGACGATCGATCAGCTTATGACGGGGCCGACGGCTTCGTTCTTCTCAGCAGCTTGTTCTGGGACACGCCACGCCAGGACTTGCTGGTCGCAAGCCTCTCCGACAGACCGCGCCCGGTACTGGTCGGCAATCCGGATTTGGTGGCGCCTCGCGAGTTTGGGCTTTCGCTGGAACCGGGGTTCTACGCCCATGACCTGGCTGACCGTACTGGCGTTGTTCCGGTGTTTTTTGGCAAGCCATATCGTAACGCCTTCGATGAGGTTCAGCGGCGGTTGACGGCGGCGGGCCGGACCGTTCCGCCGCACCGCATCGCCATGGTCGGCGACACCTTGCACACCGACATTCTCGGCGCCGCGGCGGCCGGTCTCAAAACGGTGCTGGTGACCGATCACGGCCTGTTTCGCGGCCTTGACGCCGATGATTTCATCAAGCGCTCCGGCATCGTCCCGGATGTCATCATACCGACGCCCTGACGACCGGGCGCGGCGGCCGTCAGTCCGGCAGTTCGGCGGCCGGCGAGATGATCTGCCGTTCCGATTTTTTCTTCAGCCGGGTCTGCCGCAACTCGCCGGCGCGATCGAGGACCGGATAGGCGACGGACGTTAGATGCGAGTTGATGCGCTTGAAATCCCTGATGACGTCGAGATGAATGGCGCTCGTCATGATGCTCTCGGGCTGCTCGGACCGCAGCCGCTCCAGATGCTTTT
This sequence comes from uncultured Gammaproteobacteria bacterium, assembly GCA_947258715.1. Lineage (GTDB taxonomy): Bacteria > Pseudomonadota > Gammaproteobacteria > HK1 > HK1 > CAMYJH01. The sequence goes on along the minus strand of CAMYJH010000073.1, from coordinate 8,417 downwards.
CGGTCGCTTCCATTTCCATCTGCCGCAGCTCCGTCTTGCGGGCGATCAAATTTCTTGCGCTGTCGGCGCCGGCCGACATGAAGACGTTCAGCGACAGATGCAGCGTGTCCATGACGCGGGCATGCATGGTGCGGATATCGTCAAGCCCCTGCTCTGAGAACTGCAGCATCAGCCGGCGTTTCTTACTGGCCAGTTCCATCAGATTCTTGTCGATGATGTCGCCGACATGCTCCAGGTTTATCGTATAGGTGATGATGTCGACGGCGCGCTCGCTGTCCTCGCTATTGAGTTCGCCGTGCATCAGGCGGGTCAAATAGAGCTTGATCGCTTCGTGCAGGTCGTCGACCTCGTCATCGGACGCTTCCACCGCCTGGCGCAAAACCGGATCATCGTTCTCAAACACGCTCATCGTTTTCGATAGCATGTCTTCGATAATGTCGCCGATGCGCAGCGCTTCGCGGGCGGCGGCGCCCAGCGCGCCGCTTGGTGTTTGCAGCAATGCCGCATCCAGGTGCCGCGGGCCGGTTGTCCCGTCCTCGCCGGCCTTGTCGGGCATGATTTTTCCGGTGAGCCAGGCGACGGGACCGGTCAGGCCGACAAACACCAGGCAGAGCGCCGCGTTGAAGGCCAGATGGGCGATGATGATCTGCCGCCCGGCATCACCGCCAAGGTCTTCGATGACAGGCTTGACGAAATCCAGAAGCAGCAATCCGCCTGCGACGCCGCACATGCGGAAGATCAGATTGCCCAGCGGCACCCGGCGCACCGCCGGCCGCTCGGAAATGGTGGTGCTTACCGCCGGCAGCGCCGCGCCAAGATTGACCCCCAGGACCAGCGGCAGAAACTGATCGGCGGCAAGTCCGGCGGACGCCGCCAGCGCCACGATGAGAAGAATGATGGCGATGCTGGAATAGGCCGCCCATGTCAGGATCGCGCCGGCAAGAACGGCAAGCAGGGGTTCATTGGAGGCAGCTTCGATGATCGCTGAAATAATCGGACTGGCGGAGAGATCCCTGGCTGCCGCGCCGATTGTGCGCAAGCCGAGAAACAAAAGCCCCAGCCCAAGCAGAATGCGGCCGACATTTTGTACGCGGATGCGACGGCCTTCATAGGTGGCATGCAGGACATAGCCGGCAAACGCCAGAACCGGCCAGATGACAGAGATGCCGGTGGAAAATATGCCGGCGGCGATCGCCGCACCGAGATCAGCGCCAAGCATGATGGCCAGCGCCACCGACATGGCGATCGCGCCATGGCTGACAAACGGGCTGACAAGCAGCGCCATCGCAGTCGAGCTTTGCAGCGCCGCGCCAACTGCCGTACCGGCCACAATGGACCGCCAGCGGCTGGTCGATGCGTCGCCCAGGAACTTTTGAAGATCCGTCCCGAACGCCCGCATCACGCCGGTCCGGATCATCCGGCAGCCCCATAACAGGAGCGTCACGCCGCCGAGAACCGTAACGAGTATCGCCGTTCCGTCCATCCAATGTCACCTGAGGTCTGCCAGCGTGTTCATTCCGGCCCGGAGACTTTGAGCAGCCCCCATCGATTGGTCCGGTTTCATTGTTAGTGCATTGAGGGTTTCCGGTCCATTGGGATGATCGCTTCGGGTGCCGGCGGCCGGTATCCAAGGGCACTGTGCGGCCGCACGGTGTTGTAATGTTTCCGCCATGCCTCGATGACGATCTGGGCCTCCTTGAGGGAGTAGAAGATTTCCCCGTTGAGCAGTTCGTCCCTGAACCTGGCGTTGAAGCTCTCGCAATACCCGTTCTCCCACGGTGAGCCCGGTTCGATGTAGGCGGTCCTGGCGCCGACTGCCCCGATCCACTGCCGGACGGCCTCGGCCACGAACTCGGGGCCATTGTCGGACCGGATGCAAGCCGGTGTGCCACGCAGGATGAACAGATCCGTGAGGGCATCGATCACATCGGTGGAGTTGAGCTTGCGCTTCACCCGAATGGCCAGGCATTCGCGGCTGTACTCGTCGATGATGTTCAACGTGCGGAACGCCCGGCCATCATCGGTGCGGTGGTGAACGAAGTCATACGACCAGACATGGTCGCGGTATTCGGGCCTCAGGCGGATGCACGATCCGTCGTTCAACCACAACCGGCCCTTCTTCGGTTGCTTCATGGGAACCTTGAGCCCCTCACGGCGCCACAGACGTTCGACCCGCTTGTCGTTGACGTGCCACCCGGCATCTCGGAGCAGCGCGGCGATCCGGCGATAGCCATAGCGTCCGTATTGCCGGGCCAGCTCGATCATGTCGGCGACAAGCCGCTCTTCATCAGAACGTCCCTGGGGAACATGACGCTGTGTCGAACGATGCTGACCAAGAACACGGCAGGCGTGGCGTTCGGAGACGCCAAACTTATCACGGACCAGGTCAATGCAGATGCGGCGGCGTGCGGGGCTTAGAAGTTTCCCTTGGCGGCCTCCGCCAGAATCAGCTTGTCCAGCGTCAGGTCCGACACGGCCTTGCGCAGGCGTTCGTTTTCCTTTTGAAGACGCTTCAGCTCCTTGAGCTGATCCGTTCCCATGCCGCCATACTGCTTGCGCCAGCGGTAGTAGGTTTGTTCCGTGATGCTCACCCCGCGGATCGCGTCAATCCGCGCCATACCTTGCCCGACCAGCACATCGACCCGGCGGAGCTTGGAGACAATTTCTTCCGGTTTGTGTCGCTTGGTAGCCATCTTCGATCCTCCGTTTCCTATCATAGACGGTGGACCAATTCATCGGGGGAGGATCACCACGGCTGTTTGTGGCAGGCAGGTTCCGGTGGTTGCGGGGGCAGGATTTGAACCTGCGACCTTCAGGTTATGAGCCTGACGAGCTACCGGACTGCTCCACCCCGCGGCGAACGGATGACCGGGATCAGGGATCGGATGGCCCTGCGGTTGTGTGAACGGGCAGCGAGCCTGGGATCGGATGACAGGGATCGGATGACAGGGATCAGGGATCGGAGCCGGACAAGGCGCGTTGCCTGACCTCTGATGCCGGATCTCCGGGCTTGCGTCCATCGAAGGCCTGGCGGCGACCTACTCTCCCGCGCCTTGAGACGCAGTACCATCGGCGCTGGGGGCTTTCACGGCCGAGTTCGGGATGGGATCGGGTGCTGGGTCCCCCGCAATGGCCACCAGACCGTCGATGGACGCAAGATCAGGGATCGGATGACAGGGATTGGATGACAGGGATCGGAGCCGGACAAGGCGCGCTGCCATTTCCGATCCCTGATGCCTGACCTCTGATGCCTGTGTCCGGTTCTTGCCGCTGCGCGTGACGGGTTCGTATGAGCGATCAAGCCTGTCGAGCGATTAGTACCGGTCAGCTTCATGCATTGCTGCACTTCCACACCCGGCCTATCAACGTGGTCGTCTTCCACGGCTCTCGGGCGAGACCTGGTTTCGAGGGGGGCTT
>CAMYJH010000072.1 GCA_947258715.1 uncultured Gammaproteobacteria bacterium | reverse complement strand
CATGCCCTCCTTGGCGCCGGGCAAGCCGACTTTCAGGAGCCCGGTGCGGAAGCCGCTCTGGCCGGTAACGAAGGACGCGCGCCCCGCGGTGCACGATTGTTCGCCGTAGGCATCTGTGAACAGCATTCCGTCCCTGGCAATGCTGTCGATGTTGGGCGTCTTATAGCCCATCATGCCCTGATTATAGGCGCTGATATTCCAGTAACCGACGTCATCGCCCCAAATCATCAGGAAATTGGGGGCTGATTGCTGCGCGGTTGCTGCAGATGCCGCCACGAGCATCCCGGCAACCGCTGATACGGTGGGTAGATATATTTTGGCTCGAAATCTCATCCTGAATTTTCCTCGTGCTTGCGAAACAGGTTCAAAGGTAAACTTCGGCGAGCGGCGCCTGCCAGACGCCGGTAATTGGGACTGAGCGGAAAAGGCGCCGGCAAAGTCCGACACCAATATGACAAATTAATGAGCGCAATCGCTCGACGGGTAGTCGGGCCGCCTATAGACACAAAGGCCACATTGATCAACTTCTCGGCGTGTACCAGATCGGCGAGGTGTAGGCGCGTTCCTGCTGGCTCGTGGGAGCACCTTCGGGAACATCGATGCCGAAGCGGAAGGCATCATAGACGTACCAAGGCGGAGTAGGGATTTCCAGGACACGGGCATAGTAGAAGGCCTTTTGTGCCGGATCGAAATTCGGATCGGTCCAGACTATCCCAAGCTCGGAAGAACCAATTGTATTGGTCCAATTGGCGTTCGCCACGTTGACTGTATTGCCCACCGACGGCAGCTTGCCGTCGGCGCCTGGCCCCCGGTCACCGGACCAGACGACATCGTAGACCATTTCATGCGTCTTACCGTCGGCATCGAGCCAGCCCTTGATGATCTGGATACGGTCAAGATTGGCGCCAATCGGATCGCGCAGCGCATAGACCATGAAGGTCGGCACAGTCGCCTCCTCGAAGGCCGGCGGAAGGTTGCCGCCCATTGGCACGCCCTTCTCATAGCCGCGGAAGGCCGGCTGGCGGCTCCTCAGATCATTCTCGGTATAGTCCCAGCCACCAAAGAAGCGCACGGCCATGCGCGGGCCGGTTGTGGCGTAGATCTCCTTGCGATCCATGGCGTCGAATAATGAGGCCCGGGTGTTTTCCCTAGCCCAAACGGCGGTATAACCGGAAGCGACCTGTTGCCAGCTAAAAAGTTCGCCATTCTCGTTTTTCATAAACGGATGGGTCAGCCGCTCCGGCGAAGGCTCATAACCGGTATGCTTGCCGAAAAAATTGTCCTCTTCGGCAGTCGGGAGCGAAGTATGGCTGTCTGTGGCTCCGGCAATGCCGAATTTATACGGGTTCGTGCCGAGCTTTTTCTCAAGAACCAGACCGTTCTTCAGTGCCTCGCGGGCATACTCACCGGCAAGCATGTCATTGGTTTTCGCTTCGGACAGATCCAGATTGCCGACGTCCCACGTGCCATAATCGGCAAATTCATCCTCGGGCGAGAGGAAGGGATGCGCTTCGCCATCGCCTTTGATCTGGGTTATTTCATACATGCGCTCCCACTTGGCGCGCTGCTCCACATATTTCTTGTCCAGTTTGCGGCCTGTAAATTGAGCATCAACAGGGAACATAATGCCGTTCGACAGATTGCCATTATGCGCGAACGTCATGGCAGCACCGTTGGTTTTGGCCTCGTAATTCTCCAGGTATTTGTACAGCTCAAGCGGGTCATTACTGCCAACCGGTGCTTGAGTTGTGTAAGGCACAACCTGGCGTGCCCGATCGGCCCCATCGCGGAAAATGACGTTCCGGTGCAAGTTTCCGCCCTTCTCCAGCGATGTCCATTCAAACCCGATAAATGCCGTGAACCTGCCTGGATCGTTAAATTCTTCCGCCGCGTTAATGACGTCCTCCCAGATGGTGGCATAGCGACGCGCGCCGGGCGAATAGTTGGCAAACATCTCCTTGTCCATTTTGCCCTGTGAAAATGTGCCGATCAGGTCAAGCGTGGCATCGACCGCTTTTTGTCCGCCGGCACCAAACCCCTTGGACCAGCGAGCACCCTGTTCATATTTTGTCACCAGCGGTGATGCCGACAAAATATCGTTGATAAGTCCCATTCCATCGGAATGGTCGGTGATTGCCAGCCAGTCGAGTGGGCGCGAAAGGCGCACCGGCTGGCCTGAAGACGCGGTTATCTCCTCGCCCCGGGCAAGACGATAGGTGTCCCGCAAGCCAACTCGATTGCCGAAACCTCCCGCATCCATTGACAGTGACGTGTGCAAGTGGTTGTCGCCCCACAGCGGGCGCTCCGGGAAAGTGCGTTGGGCGTAAGGCGAATAAGCCTTCCCCGCATAAGCCCCAGACAGCATTTCCGACGTGGGAGAGCCGGCATCCTGCGCCGCGGCAGGCAGTGCGATTGCCAGCGCAAGGATCGACGTTGCAGCCAAGACAAATCTGATCATCGGTTTCTTCCTTCAGGTTCACGGGTACATTGAGCGCCCGCTGTTCAACTCATTGAGGGGGCGTGTACCAGATCGGCGAGGTATAGGCCCGTTCCTGCGTGGTCATCGGTGCTTCGGCCGGTGCCTCGATGCCGAAGTATTTGGCCTCATAAGCGGTCCAGCGGGGAGTCGGGATCTCGATCACGCGAGCGTAGTAGACGGCCCGCAAGTTCAGGTCGAAATCGGGATCGGTCCAGACTGCAATCAGCTCCGGGTCGCCTATGGTGTTGGTCCAGGTCGCATTGGCGACATCAACGGTGTTACCGACCGCACCGTCGCAGGCATGATCGACAATCGCGCGGCCGCCGGAGCAGGCAACGTCATAGACCTTCTCCCCGGTTTCGCCATCAGCGTTGAGCCAGCCCTTGATAATCTGGATGCGGTCGAGGTTTCCGGAATAGGCATCGCGCAGGGCGCCGACAAGGAAGGTCGGCGCCTTGCCCTCCGGCGCGGCGCTCAGATCGCCGCCCATGGGCACGCCCTTGGCGTAGCCCTCATTCGCCGGCAGGCGGCTCAGCGCATCTTCCGGCACGAAATCATAGCCGCCGAAGAAGCGCACGGTGATCCGCGGGCCGGTCGTGGCGTAGGTCTCCTTGCGCATCATGGCGTCAAAGATCGACTCACGCGTGTTCTCGGTCGCCCAGACCGCGGTATAGCCAGAGGCTACCTGGAACCAGCCCGGCCAGCTGATGCCCTCAAAATGGGCAAGATCGGTGGTCATCCGAGCTTTGCTGGGCTCGGTCTGTGAATGCTTGCCGAAGAAATTATTCTCTTCCGCGGTGGCCATGCCGGTATGGGAATCCGTCGCACCCGACAGGCCGAACTTGTAGGGATTAACTCCCAGCGCGGCCTCATGTTTCAGACCGTTTTTCAGGGCCTCGCGTGCATACTCATATTGCAGCATATCGTTTTGCTTGGGCACCGGCCCAAGATTGTTGCGGTCCCAGGTCTCGTAGTCGGCAAACTCATCGTTGGGCGACAGGAACGGATGCGCCTCGCCGTCGCCCTTGATCTGGGTGATCTCATAGAGCGGCTCCCAGCGAGCCCGGGTCCTGGCGTAGTCTTCGGTAATGGCGGCGCCGGTTTCAGGATTGATGTCGGGGAACATGATGCCATTCGATAAATTGCCGTTATGGGCCAGCGCCAAAATCTGACCGCCTGTTTCCTTCTCATAGGATTCCAACCACGCCCAAAGTTTTTCCGGCGCAACACCCTCCGCCACCGTCAGCGGCAGAACGCGGCGGGCCACATCAGCACCGTCGCGATAAAGGACATTGCGGTGCAAATTGTTGCCGCCCGGTGTCGAGGTCCATTCATAGCCAATGATTGCCGAGAAGGCGCCCGGTTCGTTATGGGCCTCTGCCGTTTCGACAACACCATTCCAGATCTGCCTTTGGAATTCGCGAGACAACATGACATCTGGCGTGTTGCCTTCAGTAAACGACACAACGACCTCCAGCGCCGCATTCAGGGCGATCTCTCCCCCTTGATTGATGCGCTTGTTCCAGTCGCGAACGGTGGCGTCCTGCATCAGCGTGGGATTGCCGGCTACCACCTCGTTCATGGCACCCATGGCATCGGAATGATCCGTAATGACTAGCCAATCCAACGGTTGGCCGATCCTGGCCTTCATGCCATTGGAGGTTGTGATCTCTTCGCCCTTGGCAAAGCGATAGGCGTCGTCATGTGTCAAAATTACCCCGGCCGAGCGCGCATCTAGTGAAAGCGCGGTATGCAGGTGCGTATCCCCCCAATAGACCTGTGTCGGAAAGTTGCGCCCGGCATAGGGCGAATAGCTCGGATTGGCGAGAACAGTAGTGGCTTCGTAGCCGAAATCCTGCGCAAATCCGGGTGTTGTCAAGAAAGCTATGGAGGCGAAAAGCGACACAGACAGGCGTTTCATATTAGGAACTCCTATTGCATTATTTTGGGGTAGTGAGCCGTTGCTTTATTGCGCGGCAGGGACGTACGGGTCCGGCGTGCCAGGGCGGATCGGCGGCTCCTTCTTCAGGGAACCGATGTGGTTGACCAAATGCTGGCCGGCAGGCCAGCGTATCCAGCCATTGTGGTACCATTGTGAATTAAGCGGCTCTGATTCCTTCGGATCAACGTGCAGGTCATAAATCAGGGGAACGCCATAGCTGCGGGTCGGATCGGCAAAGGCATTAGACCTCAATTCAGAACATCGCAATGCGTTGAATGACCCAGAAGACCGCCAGGCTACCGATGGCATAGGGTGGGACCGCCCAGGCCCATGCCGGTTGCGGCATGCTGATGCGCCGTGTGATCTGCCGCGCCAGCGCGAAGATGGCGAACACGCCAGCGATGAAGAGCAATTGGCCAACTTCGACGCCGACATTGAAGAACAGCAGCGCGATGGGGATCGATGCCTGCGGCAGACCGATTTCGGTCAACGCTCCGGCGAAACCAAAGCCATGCAGCAGGCCGAAGGTGAAGGCGACAATCCATGGATATTGTTCCGTCAGCCCCGGCTTGCCGCGCCGGCTGTGTATGATTTCCGATGCGACGAAGGCGATGCTCAGGGCAATCGCCGCCTCAACGGGTGGCCCGGGCATATGGACGAAACCAAGCGTTGCCCCAGCCAGGGTGAGGCTGTGGGCGAGCGTGAATGCGGTGACGGTGATAATGATGCGCCGCGTGCCTTTCACCAGAAGCAGCAGCGCCAGAACGAAGAGCAGGTGATCGATGCCGCTCAGGATGTGCTCGATGCCGAGCAAAAGGTAGGTTCGCACCACTTCAAGGCTGCTTGGTTGGGTTGGAATCGTTAAGGACGTTTCGCTTGCGGTCAGGCGGCGGGCCTCGCTGGTCCCGTCGGCGAAGTCAAACCGCACCAGCACATCCGTCGACGTCTGATTGAGCCCGTCGATATCGATCACGCCGCCTTCCAGACCTCCTGGGCAGGTTGCGGTCCAGCGTGCGACATAGGCGACGCCGTCCCAGATCGGCTGCCCCGGCATCCGCGGATCACAGTTCTCAGGCAACTGGGCGACGATCGCCATGGCCTTGCCACCGACTGCATCACCGGGCTTCCGCCGTCTCGGTATCGCCGCTGCTTATCTCAACAACGTAGCGCTGGCGAAGCCGGGCGTAATGTAGCTCCCGGAGCTCCTGCGCCTTAGCCGCCTTCCAGTCCCTGAGCACAGCGTCGCGCACCTCCTCCAGCGGCGGCGTTCTGGCCGGCAGGCTGTCGAGGACATAGACAAGATGCACACCATATCCGGACTTCACGGGTCCGGCCCATTCGCCGGGTTGGATTTCTGATATCCGCTCGAAAAACCCTTTGCCGAACGTGCCGTCAATCGCCTCTGGCCGTGAGAGGCCAAGCTGTGCCGGCAGGAGGCTGCGCTCACCCAACACGGAAGGGTCGGTCGCCGGGTCGGATCGGAGGGTGTTCAACAAGTCTGTAACGGATTTCGGGGACGGGGCCTCCCCAAGATAGATCTGCTCAAAGGCCAGACGCGGCTCATGCCGATAGGTCTGCTCGTTTGCAGTAAGATGGGCTTCAAGATCGCCGGCGGCCGGCTGCAGAATATCGGCGCCGGTGTCTGTCAGAAACTCCATCTTCTGCCGCAGGCGCCGCCGGATCACCGTGTCGTTACGGTCGAGGCCGATTGCCAGCGCCTCGCGGTAATAGATTTCCTCGCGGACAAAATCATCGATGAGAGCGTTGAGTTCGTTCTCGGCCGGCGGGCGCCGCCAGACCGCTTGGAATCCCGCGGCCAGCTGTTCGACGCGCTCTGGCCCGACGATGATCGTGTCGGTCGGCTCCGCGGTCGGCGCGGCCACGACGCCATAGAGCAGAAAGATCAGGCCGCCGATTGCCAGAAAATGTAGAAGCGGCTCCCGCAGGAGCCGCGCCAGGTGTTTCATATTGAAGATCTTCTCATGATGCAGGCGTGTACCAGATCGGGCTTGCGCCAGCGGGATGCTCACCGTGGTTTGAATCAACGAGACTATCCGCGGACCCGATTGGGATGCCAGATCCACATGACTGTGGCCAGCACGACGGTTAGCGGAATATCCGCCCACAGGTGCGCGTGCTCGTTCGGGTAAAAGAAAGCCTGCGGCACCATGACCACCCCATGCAGCAGATTGGCCAGAATGCCCCAGTCGAACAGGGCCGCGTTCGCTCGTGGATCGTCGGCCCCGCGGACCAGCAGAATAGCCCATCCCACATAGAGGGCGACCAGCATGAACACGTAGGGGTGCATTCCGTCATAAGGCGATTCAGGATGCGACGGACCGATCTGGAGCACTTCGGGAAGCACCCCCCAGGCAAATCCCGGGGAGTATCCGACGAACCCCAGAAGCAGAACAGGCACCAGGCCCCAGCCGACAACTCGCATGGCCAGGGAGGATTTCCGAAGATGGGCGTCCTGAGTGCTGCTCATGTCCAGTCTCCTATCCGCGCCGGATCAGGGCGTGTACCAGATCGGCGAGGTATAGGCGCGGTCCTGCACCGTCATCGGCACCTCGCTGGGCATCGTGACCCCAAACCGCTTCGCGTCATAGGCCGTCCAGCGCGGCGTGGGGATCTCGATGGCGCGCACGTAGTAAAAGGCGCTCTGGCTCGGGTCGAAATCCGGGTCCTCCCAGTGTACCATGAACGTGGCTTCCCCGATCGAGTTGGTGTAGCTCGCATCGGCGACGTCCACGGTCGAGCCAACCTCAGAGCCGCAATGGTGTCGACGGGGATATCCGCGGACCGGTTCACTCCGGCTGACAATCCTGCGACCGTCGGAACAGGCGACGTCGTAGACGTGCTCTTCAGTGGTGCCATCGGCATTGAGCCAGCCCTTGACGATCTGGATGCGGTCAAGATTGGCGCCATCGGGATCGCGCAAGGCGCGGATCATGAACGTGGGCGCTTTGCCTTCAGGGGCGCTTGTCAAGTCACCGCCCATCGGCACGCCGCGCGCGTAGCCCTGCGCCGCAAAATCGGGTCGCAGGACGTCATCGGGCTGGAAATCCCAGCCGCCGAATAGCCGCACGGTCAGGCGGGTCCCGGTACTGGCATAGACCTCCTTGCGGGCCATTGCGTCGAAAATCGCTTCGCGCGTGTTCTCTCTCGCCCAGACTGCGACCAGCCCCGACGCGACCAGCTGCCAGTCGTAGACAAGCACCTCGCCGGTTGTGGAGTTCTTGACGAACACACCTTTGTACCGTTCCGGCGAGGGGTCCTCACTCGGGAGCTTGCCAAAGTAGTTCTCCTCGCGCGTGGTGGTCATGCTGACATGGTTATCGGTGCTGCCGATCATCCCGGCTTTGAAGGGATTGACCCCCAGCTTGTCCTCCAGCAGGAGCCCATTCTTCAGTGTCGAACGGGCGTATTCGTACTGCAGCATCCAGTCTTCCTTGGGGTTCCCAAAAGAATCGCCAAAGTCCCAGGTTCCGTAGTCCGCGAACTCGTCGTTGGGCGACAGGAAGGGGTGCGCCTCGCCGTCGCCCTTCTCCTGGGTGGCCTCCATCAGGGGTTCCCAGCGCGCGCGCCGCTCGGCGTAGTCCGCGGTCATATCGCTGCCCTTGATGACGTCCGCGTACATCTGGCCGTTGCTGAGGTTGCCGTTGTGGGGGATCGCCAGGATCTGGCCGCCGGTATCCTCCTCGTATGCGGCCATGAATTCCCAAAGCTTCTCGGGATCCCCGCTATCGAAGGCGCTGAACGGAACGACCTGCTTCACCCGATCAGGTCCGTCACGGAAGATCACAACGCGGTGCAGGTTGGCACCTGCCGGGCCAGAGCCGTCTTTCCCATTGCTGACCGTTGACCATTCGTACCCGTTGAGCGCGGTGAAGGTGCCGGGCTGGTTGTACTTTGAGGCAATGTCCACGACCTCCTCCCAGACGGTACGCGTGACCTTGGGGTCAGCGAATCGCGGCACGCCGGACGTAAAGTCATTCTGCATGGAAACAACGGCTTGCCAGGCTTCCTGCGGGCTACCGTTCATCTTTGCGTACCACTCCTTGCCGACGTCGGTTGACAGCAGGGCGGGGTCTGCCTCGTTGAGCAGCTTAGCAATGCCGAGGTATTCCGCGTGGTCGGTGACCACCAGAAAGTCCAGCGGCCGGACTAGTTTCACCCGCAAGCCGGAGTTGGACGTGACCTCTTCGCCCCGGGCCAAGCGGAAGCTCGTGTCTGGACTGTTGTTGTTCCCGATCATGCCGCTGTCCACGGACAACGAGGTATGGTGGTGGGCGTCGCCCCAGAGCACCCGCTGCGGGAAGTGCTGATCCACATATGGCGAATAGGGTTCCGGCTTCTCGACCACTCGTCCCTGATCCGGCGATCCGGTATCTTGCGCCAGCGCCGTTGTGCCGAGGGCCAGTGCGACC
>CAMYJH010000071.1 GCA_947258715.1 uncultured Gammaproteobacteria bacterium | reverse complement strand
GGACCGTGCGCCGAGATGTTCAAACCCCCGCATCACGAATACACGGATCTGCTGCTCTCTTCGGTTCCCGAGATGGACCCCAAATGGCTCGACGGACTGATGGAACGACGGCGCAAGGAAGGCGTGATGGAGTCAATGTCTACATCTTAACGACACCATCCCGAGTAGCAGCCGGAAGAGGATGAAACACGCGTGGCTTCTGTGTTTCCTGCTGACGGCCGCGGGGTCGGTGAGCGCAGCGCTCGAAGCCGACCTTCCCACCAACGTCTGTTACGAAGAATTCTGCGGCCCGCGGCAGCAACGGATATGGAGCCGGTTCCAGTCGTTTTCCGGACTCGACCACGAGCGTACGCCGGGTGTGTACTCAGGAGTATGTTTTCACAATAGTCCCAATCTTGACGGCGATCGGGTGCATTACGGCGCAATCCTCATCGACAAAGCCGGCGACGGGCTGTTCTTCGACGGGCGATTCAGCTTCTTTACCGAGAAAAACCCCTATGCTCATCTGACCGTGGATAAGGCTCGCGAGCGGTTCGACAAGCTGTTTCATCCGGCCCACGAGCTCGAGATCAGCCGCACCTTCGCTTTTGTGAATTTCGAGGACAAGATCGTCTCCCGCCGCTACTGGTTTCGCCAGGACGAGATCAACGATCGGCTGGTTCTGGTGGCTTACTTCGGCCCGCTGCACACGATTCTTTGCGATTTGAGGCGAAACGGTTAGCTGGATTAGTTTTTGGCGCCTTAGAACCTGTCTCAAAATTAGCGAGCGCAGGCGAGACAAGGCAGGAAACAGGCGAAAAAGCGGAGTTTACACGCAAGTAAGACGAGCATTTTGAGCCTGTTTTTAACGCCGTTAGGCTAAGCGCAGCAATTTTGGGATAGGTTCTAATCAGATCAGTGACCGGAGCCGGACGGCGCCGGCAGGCCCTCGATCCGTACGTCGATGCAGGACGGCAGTTCGCTCTGTAGCGCGCGCCGAATGGCACCGGCCAGTTCATTGAGATCTGCGACGTGCTCGCCATGACCGCCGAGCCCAACCACGGCCAGATCGTAGCGGGTATCGCCGAGTTCACAACCGATCAGCCGGTCGGGGCCGTAGTCTCGAAGTTGGATCTGATACTCCGCGTTCCAGCGGGCGTCGTTTCCGACGATGGTCACGAAGGGCGTGTTGCACCTTAAAGCGGTTTCGAATTCGCTCAAGTGGAAACCGATGGTGCCGTCGCCCATGAGCGCGACCACGGTGGCATCAGGACGGCTGAGCTTGGCGGCGATGGCGTAACAAAGCCCGCCTCCGATGGCGCCCCCGGGCCCGTTGATGATTCGTGTGGGTGCCGAGAGGCAGGCCTGCGCCCACTGACCAAACTCGCCACCGTCGCAGATAAGGATCGGATCCTTCGCGGCGTCGAGAACGCGCTGCACCTCCCGGCAAAGGGTCGCCGGACGAATGCGACCCGACGGCGAGTGCTCGCTTGCAGCTTCGGGTCGCGAACCGATCAGCGCGTCGATCCTTGCGCGCCACTCGTTTCGTGGCCTCGACGATTGTGTCTCAGCTTCGGCAAGCAGCTCAGCCGCAGCATCGGCGTCGGCCTGGTGCGCGCTGATCAGACTGACGTCCAGAACACGCTTTGCCCGTTCGATATGCTCAACCTCCGGATCGATGACCATGAATCGGCAGTTAGAAGAAAATACCGGCGGCTCGCCAAACCCCAGGCTGAAGTCCATGTCCTTACCCAGACTCAGGACGAGGTCGACGTCGGGAAGCGCCCGCGCAAAATCCCCCAGCGCCGGGTCGCGCAGACCCCGGGGGCTTTCCATCGGGATCACCGGCGCATCGAGGGCGGAGGTCAAACGCCTTAGTAGCGCACCGGCGCGCGACGCGTTGAGGCTAGGACCTGTAAGCACGACAGGACGGGCGGCACCCGACAGCGCCACGAGTATGCTCGAGATTGCCGCCGGCTCCGGATCGTTTCGTTGGCGCTCGAACTGGTTGCGGGCCGGTGGACTTTGCGTTTCAGTCTCTGCATTCAGCAGGTCGAAAGGCAGCGCGAGGTGCACGGGCCCGGGGCGTCCTGAACGCGCGGTGCGAATCGCCCTGGCAACGTCCTCTCCGAGCTCCGAGGCGTTACGTGACCTGAAGGCTGCTTTGCATAGAGGACCTGAGATCTCGGTTTGATGAAGTTCCTGAAAAGCACCGCGCCCCTGTTGAGACAATGGCGCGTCGCCGCTCAATAGCACCACCGCGCTTTCGGAAGCCCGCGCCGTATAGAGCGGCGACAAGCCGTTGGCGAATCCAGGGGCCGCGGTGAGCAGGGCGATTCCGACTTCACCGGTCAGCTGCGACCACGCGTCCGCCATGTAGACCGCCGCCGCCTCGTGGCGAACGTGGATCAATCGAATGCCGGCACCGTTGCAGGCATCGAAGATGGGCATGATCTGATTTCCGGAAAGCGTGAATATCGTGCGCACCCCGGCGACCGCCAGCCCGGCAACGACGAGGTTGGCGCCTCTCATTCAGTTCTTCTCCTTATATATAACGGAAATGTACATCACCTGGCTTTCGCAGCCTAAAACGCTGGCGATTCTACACCGGCTTCGCTAACTTAGCGCCATCGCATCAGCTTGCGTACGGTTCCGCGAGGTGTTTGTTGACAAACCCGCTGATGCAACCAGTAAACGATAGTCTTGACCAGGAACTCGAGCGCGGTAATGGTGACGGAGAATTCGAAGTCCCCGCTAGGTGTGTGCGCCAGCAGCCGAGTCGCGAGGGTTCCCACGGCCCGGTAAGTGGTGGTTTCAAGCACGCTCCTAATATGCGATTGCTCGAGACCTATGGATTTGTTGGTTGAAGTATTCCTTCCCTTTCCGTTAGCGCAGAAACGTAGTTGAGGTGAAAATGTCAACCGCGAGCAGTTTTATTTTCGACTGATTGCCGCAGACGGGAAGCCCGGAGAATGAATCAAAGTGACCCTCAAAATTTGCCATCCGTCGATAGCGCGCTCATCGACGAGCTGGCCGGTTGGATCATGTCAAAAGCGCTTGAAGAGACCCGTATCGAAGATTTGTTCCGGGGCTGCTGTGAACGCCTGAACGCGGCCGATGTTCCGGTGATAAGAGGTAGCCTCGGCTTCCGTACCCTGCATCCGCTGTTTCGGGCCATCACTCTGGTATGGCGGCCGGGACAGGATGTCGAGATCTCGGAGCACCCGCACGGTCCGGTGAGCCCGGAATTCCGCCGGAGCCCGCACTTTTACATGCTCCAGAACTGGGTGCCGCTGTTGCGGCGGCGACTCGACGGCGATTCTGCGACCCTCGATTTTCCGGTGCTCGCCGAGTTTCAGCGGGCGGGAGCGAGCGACTATCTCGCTTATGCCATTCCTTTTGGTGAACCGCACCCGACGACCGATCGGCTTCAAAGCGACGGTGTCATCGGATCGTGGCTGTGCGGTCGGAAGGGCGGCTACAGTGAGCCGGATATCCGCGTCTTGTGCCGCATTCAGAAGCGTCTCGCGGTTGCGTGCAAGGTGGGCATCAAGACCCAGATCGCCAAGAACATTCTCGATGCCTATCTCGGCCCTGAAACAGGGCGTAGGGTCTATGAAGGCAAGATAAGTCGCGGCAGCGGAGAAATCATTCACGCGGTTATTTGGTTCAGCGATCTGCGCGCATCGACCGAATTGTCGCGACAACTATCGACCGAGGAGTTTCTGGGCGTGTTGAACGCCTTCTTCGAATCCGTCGCCGACGCCGTGCTCGACGGTGGTGGTGAAGTCCTGCGCTTCATAGGCGACGCGATGCTTGCCATATTTCCCATGCAGCAACACAGCGTGGCCGATCCGCGTGAGTGCCCAGAGCACCGTGCAGCGTGCGGCAAAGCCATGGCGGCCGCCCGCGATGCGATGGAGCGCATGAAGAAGCTGAACGAAGTACGGGCCGCGAGGTCCGAGAAGCCCATCGGGTACGGAATCGGACTTCACGTGGGTGACGTCATGTACGGCAATATCGGCGTGCCCCGCCGGGTTGAATTTTCGGTAGTGGGCCACGCCGCCAATCACGCTGCCAAGATCGAGTCTCTTTGCAAGTCTCTGAGTGTGCCTTTACTGGTGTCGCGGCAGTTTGCGGAGATTCAGCGCGAGGACTGGACCGAACTGGGCGAGCACGTTGTCGATAGCACCGGTCCGCAGCGGGTATTTACCCTGCCTGAGCTGGCAAGATAAAAGACGCGAGATGGGAAGATGCCGCGGCGCTTTTTAGCATGAAGTTTCGGTAGCATCGGCACTCTATGGGCGCCCGACCTCTAGATACGCCTTACTGGTGGGAAGCTGCTCCAATCGAGGAGCAGCCGCAGCGCGAGTTGGCGAAGCGCTGCGACGCAATCGTAATAGGTGCCGGCTACGCGGGTCTTTCCGCGGCGCTTACTCTTGTCCGCGCAGGACGCGAAGTCCACGTTTTGGAGAAAGATCGTCCGGGGGAGGGCGCGTCGAGCCGCAACGGCGGCATCACCTCGGGAAATATCCGCATCGGCTTCCGCAGGATGATGGATATGTTCGGGCGCGAACGCGCCCGTGCGATTTATGGCGAGGGAAAAGCGGCGCGGGAAGACCTCGCGCGCTTTGTTCTCGAGGAAGGGATCGACTGTGACTATTCCCTTGCAGGTCGATTTACCGGCGCCGTGCGCCCGGCCCAGTACGAGAAGCTCGCCCGCGAAGCGGAGCTGCTCCGGCGCGAACTCGGCATCGACGCCTACGTGGTCCCGCGTGACGAACAGCATACGGAAATCGGCACCGCAATTTATCACGGCGGGGCGGTGCGCCCCGACATCGGCGGCCTGCATCCCGGATTGTTTCATCGCGGCATGCTCGAGCGCACCGAAAGCGCGGGCGCCGTCGTCCACGGGCGAACCCCCGCCATAGGACTGCGTCGAGAGGGCGACGGTTTCGAGGTGGGAACGCCACGGGGCAAGATCTTGGCCCGCGATGTGGTCATCGCCACCAACGGATACACGGTGCGTCATGCGTTTCCCTGGCTCGCGCGCCGGGTGGTTCCGGTGGCGAGCCAGATCATCGCCACCGAACCGCTCGATACTGAACTGATGAAGAGACTGATGCCAAAGGGTCGCATGATCGGGGAGACGCGCCATTTATATCACTACTATCGTCCCTCCCCGGACGGCACGCGGATCCTGTTCGGCGGGCGTCGCGGGGCGCAAACCGACGATCCGCAAAAAAAGGCTGAGCATCTCTACCGCTATCTGCTCGCCATCTTTCCCGAGCTCGCCGGCGTAGGCATTACGCACTGCTGGTGGGGCTACGTGGCGATGACTTACGATCAGTTGCCCAAGGTAGCGAGGCACGAAGGCGTGCATTACGCGGCCGGTTTCTGTGGTTCGGGCGTTGTCTGGGCGCGCTGGCTGGGGAGAAAGGCGGCGCTAAAGATCCTCGGCGACGCTGACGGTGCGAGCGCTTTCGACGCAGCTTCTTTCCACGCTCTTCCGCTCTACGACGGGCGCCCTTGGTTCGTGCCGGCAGGAATACTCTGGTACGGATTCAAGGATCGCATGGGTTGGTATTGATGCAAAAGTGGATAAGGCCGCGCATGAAAATCATTCGAGATCGTGTAAAAGACGTCGCGTCTGTTTGGGCGCGCACTTCAATGAAAAAGGAGCGACCCGCTCCCGGGAAGAAGAACGCATTTCCTTGCATTC
>CAMYJH010000070.1 GCA_947258715.1 uncultured Gammaproteobacteria bacterium | reverse complement strand
AGGTGAACGCTCAGCCCCAAACGGCACGCGCCGTTACACACAGCACCTCGAGCTTCTTTCGCTGATCTTCCACGCAGAGATTGTTGCCGACGATGGAGGTGGAGAATCCACACTGTGGACTGATCGCGAGGCGCTCCAGCTCCACGTAGCGACTCGCCTCTTCGATGCGTTTTCTCAGGTGGTGGGGCGACTCCAGATGCGCGTTCTTCGTGGTGACCAGGCCCAGCACCACCATGCGATCGTCGGGCACCTCACGCAGGGGCTCGAAGGAGCCGGAGCGCGGGTCGTCGTACTCGAGCAGCAGCCGCTGGGCGCGTACATTCTGAAAGATGGGCTTCGCGATGAGGTCGTATCCACCCTCGACCAGCCAGCGGCTCCCCTGATTACCCCGGCACAGGTGAAAGCCGAACGTGACCTCGGGAAAATCCGCCATCAGGGCATTATCGAGCTCGATGCCGAAGCTCAGCCACTCATCGAGCTGCCACCCGCGCGATTCGTAGAAAGCCCGCGGCTCGGGATCGAGGAGCAACGGATAGTGGGGCGCATCGATTTGAATATAACAGGCGCCAAGACGCACCAGCTCCACCACCTCGTCCCTCAAGATGGCGACCACATCGGCGAGGAAGCTCTCCAGAGTCGGATAAACCGCGGCGGAGTGCTCAGGTGACCAGAAATTCGCGAACAGGCTGGGGCTCGGCAGGGTGACTTTGGGCGTGCGCTCGGTGCGCGCCCGCAGATAGCTGAACTCCTCGGCGCAGAGATGGCGTCTGCGGGCGAGCTTGCCGGTGACGCCCAGACCGGCGGGGCGCTTCCTGCTCCAGTCGCCCACCTCCTCGTCTCCGTGCCACTCTCCCCACAGAAAGGCGTCGATATCCCACTCGCCGAAGCCTTCGACCGCCTGGGTCATTTGGCTCTGAAAAGAAAGACGACGCATCTCTCCATCGGTGAGCACCTCCAGCCCCGCCCCTTCCTGGAGGGCGACCGCCTCGTCCACCGCGCGATCCTCGATCACCTTGAAGGCCGACCGGCTGATCCGACCCGCGGCCAGCTCTTCCTGCGCCATCAGCAACTCCTGGGGACGCAAAAGACTGCCGACGACATCGGTGTGCGAGGTGATCATGTCAACGACCGCCAATGGTTCCTTCTAAAACGGCGCGAACCGATCGTCGTCCGGCTTTCATTTTTGGGGCGTCTCTTGGGGGTACGGAAAACCCTTCGCGAATCATCCTCCCCGTTTCCCGAACACTCAAGTACTTGCACTGCCCTGTTTGCGAGTACGGAAAACACCCCTTTTTTGGAGGTTGCAACAACGACCAGTTGAATCCGCAGCCAAAAGCAGACGTTCAGCAGTCAGCACTTAAGGCTTGGCATACGCAAACGATGGCGAGGGTGATTACGCCTTACGACCGCCACCCGCCGCGCGCTTGGCGATGCGGGCGGGGGGCTTTATGAGTTCAATCTTGGGGTTCGTTGCCATCTCCACAATCGGTTGCGGCCGGCCGATGCCGTAACCCTGGGCATAATCGACGCCGATTTCTCGCAGCTTCTCCAGGATGGCGTCGTTCTCCACGAACTCGGCGATCGTCCGCTTGCCCATGACATGGCCCATATCGTTAATAGATTTCACCATCGCCAAGTGGATCGGATCGTCGACGATGTCCTTCACAAACATGCCATCGATCTTTAGAAAATCTACCGGTAAGTTCTTGAGATAGGCAAACGAGGACAGGCCACTGCCAAAGTCATCCAAGGCAAAGTGGCAGCCCAACCCCTTCAGCGCTTTGATAAAGTTGGTGGCGTGCGTGAGATTGGCAATCGCCACCGTCTCCGTCACCTCAAAGCAGATCTTCTCAGGCGGCACCTTCTTCTCGCCGAACTGCTGGATGACAAACTCCAGAAACTCCTTGTCGCCCAGCGAGCTGCCGGATAGGTTGATGGCGCACACGAGCACGCGTTTCAGGTGTTGCGGATGGTCGCTGAGCCATTGAAAGGCCGCCGTGATGACCCAGCGGTCGAGGTTAGTCGATAGATTGTAGCGCTCGGCCGCTGGTAAGAACGCACCGGGCGCCACAAGGCAGTCATTGTCGTTCTGCATACGGACGAGCAGCTCATAGCCTTGGCGCTGATCATCGCCCCCCGCCAGCGGAATAAACGGCTGACAATGCAGTAGGAAGCGGTTCTCCTCAAGCGCCCGGTTAATCACGGCGACCCAATGCATCTCCCCGCGCCACTTGGCCAGATCCACATCGTCTTCGCGGTATATGTGCACGCGGTTGCGGCCCGCATCCTTGGCGGCATAGCAGGCGGCATCCGCCATACTGAGCACACTCGCGATATTCTCACTGGCTTCGTTGATCGGCACGACGCCGATGCTGACCCCGATGGTGAAGCTCTGCTCTTCCCAGGCAAAGCGGAAGTCTGCAATCGCGGTGCGCACGGCGGTGGTTACGCGTTGCGCCTGCTTGACCGAGCAGCGCTCCAGCAATAGGCCGAACTCATCGCCGCCCAGACGCGCCAACGCGTCGCGGCCGCGGACCTGTTGTTGCAATATGCCCCCAAGCTGTCGTAACAGCTCATCCCCGGCCGTGTGACCACAGGTGTCGTTGATGACCTTGAATTGGTCGAGATCCAAGTAACATAAGACGTGCTCGGTCTTCTCGGTTTTCGCCGTCTCCAACGACTGTTGCAAACGTTGCTCAAACACATGTCGATTGACAAGGCCCGTCAACGCGTCGTGGCTGGCCTGGTAAGAGAGTCGTTCAGAGAGCTCACGGGCCTCGGTGATGTCAATAACCGTGCTTTGAATGGCCGGTTCTCTGTTCCAGTTAATGACCCGCACGAAGTTCTGTAAGGTCACGATGGTGCCGTCTTTGCGGAGTGCGTCGTATTCATAATGAGTCGGCGCTGCTTCTCCTTTCAGACGCGCTTCGGTGTAGCGCTGGAGACGTTCGCGCTCATGCGGGGCAACACAAGGATCCATTGAATCCATCGCCAGGATCTCGTCCGGCGACGGATAGCCGAGAATGTCGGCGAAACTTTGGTTCACGAACACTGCTTTCCGCCGTCGATCAATGAGAATTCCTTGGATCGACCCCTCGATCAAATTTCGGAAACGCTCTTCATTTTCCCGCAGCGACTGCTCAAGACGTTTTCGCGTCAGGATCTGCCACACCAGATAGGTGCTAAAACCCGCCAGCAGGAAAATGACCGCAAGCGTAGATGCAACCAGTGCAGCATGCTGTTTGATGAAACTGACGGGCTTGTTAAGCACGAGACTGTTCGAGGGGAGATCTGCCTCGGCAATGCCGAATCGCTTCAGGGCGGCGTGATCGAAGACGGCCCGATTGGGGCTTTCGCGTATGACTTTGATGGCGGCGATCGGCGTACCCGTGAGTACCTTCTCGGCGATCAGGGCTGCCTGGCGCCCTTGCTCGCGATGGCTCAACACGATACCCCCCAGCGCACCGCCGCCTACTGCGTTCTCCCGCAAGACGTACACGGGGGCGGCGGAGCTTCTGGCCATCCGGGCCACTGCTTCCTTTTTGTTTAACACCTTACCGTGCTTGTCGCGAAACGCCGTTAAGCGGAGGACGGCGGTTTGCGGCCCGAGGTTCGCGAGCCGTCGCTCGAGCTCCGGCCAGCTTAGGTCGCCCAAAGACATCGGCTTGAAGTCGGTATCGGGGAATATCGGGGCGAGACGATTCACGGCGACCAGATCAGCTTGCCCGCTGGGGGTGGCATCGACGACGACCACCACCCGCTTGAGCCGCCGTTGCAACGATCGCATCAGTTCGACGGTGCGCGCGTACGACAGGGCCTCGACCACCCCCGTGACCGAAGGGTGGCGGTCCATCTCGATGGCCTTGTCCACATTGTTGACGGCCAGGA
Source organism: uncultured Gammaproteobacteria bacterium (assembly GCA_947258715.1). Lineage (GTDB taxonomy): Bacteria > Pseudomonadota > Gammaproteobacteria > HK1 > HK1 > CAMYJH01. The sequence goes on along the minus strand of CAMYJH010000070.1, from coordinate 2,072 downwards.
ATACGATGGGGGTGGCGGGAAAAAGCTCCGCCCGATGGGCCAAGGTGAAGTTCAGCGCATTGTCATCCGATACTAGGGCGAGGTCGTAGGGCGGACGTAGCGATAGCTTGTGGGAAAGCACATGCCGGTAGTTTTCCTGGCTGTACTCATCCGCCGCCCGTTTACTATCCATGTACTCGATATGCAGAGCCAGGTCGTGCTTATCGAACACAGATCTCACCCCTTGCAAGATGGCGTCCGAGCTGGCGAACGTCGGGTGATAGGAGTAGAGCAATAAGACCCGCTTCTGGCTCAGGTCGACGGCGGGCGTCACCGCAGCGGGCAGCGACGTCCAGGCGAGACAGGCGAGCACGCCGACGATGGCCTTCGACCGGATGGCACTATAGTTCACGCGTAAAGTTGAAATCCTAATCTTGCACAGCCCCGAGTCGAGCCGCGCCGTCCCTGCTGTGCGATCGTTCAGGCGCTTAGGCACACTTGCGTTGCCAGCAACGTCTTGTCTGTCGGCGCGCCTTCGCCCTTCTGAGCATCGGTGGAAACCTAGTAATAATAGTAGACTACAGGCTCCATTGCGCTTCCTTGGCGGCACCCGTCTGGAGCGCCGGTTCTGTATACCTTTCGATAAAATCTCTCGACGTCACTCTTGTCTACGGTCACTAAATCCACCGTCTCGCCGGGCGCTACGACCGCGCCATCGAAACGTTCCGCAGGATGCCAGGCCCCGGTCCCGAGAATGACCGCAGTGGGGTCGTGAACAATCGTTTCACTTCACGACGACCGTGAGCAGTCATGGTGCGCCGCGTCAGGCGGGAAACGGCCAACTCCAGCCGTTTCGCTAGGGCGGCCAGAGGTCTAGGATCGCTTCGTATCAAGCCAGAATGCGACTGCCGCGAGCAAGAAATAAGAAGTGAGCGCGAATATTGCAAGACCCAATTTACTGTCACCCATAGGGGGACCGAAGATATTCACGACATTCACCAATAGGAGCGAAACCACAAATACGCTCATGCCATACCTGCCAGCCGTTGTCGTAGCCGATGTTGAACGCAGATAGAGCCAAAGTGCCGATACCAAAAGCACCCCCTCAAGGGCAAATGTCGCGATGGCACTATTCCAAAGCCCGAATCCGAGCTTCGGTGATGCATCACTCCAGAGAGGTAGATCCGGTGTGTGAACGATCAAATCGAACAGCCAGTGCGAGAAAACCGCTAATGCGACTACTAACGCCAGCGAGGGTATTGTCAACTTAACCGATTGGGGATGTAATTAGGACACGCGGGAGGCTCTAAGTTATTGATTGTTTGCTTCGATACAGGCTTGTTTTGCCCCAAATACGAGAAGTTTTGCGTTAAGTTGACAGTACCAGTGAGAGTTGTGGGGGAACTTTCATTGTGCGCGTGTCAGCGCGGAGTAGCTACCGGCGCGAAGTCCGCGCTAATGGCCCCGCTAGCTTGTTAGGCTGACGGTTTTTCTTTCAGATAGTCTCGCAAGGGTGCGAACGGATGCGCGAGGTCGGGACGGGAGAACATTGCAATGCCGATTGCGTAGGAGTAGAACCCTAGATCGAGCGAGTGACAGGTTTCGCCCGACAGAGAAGAACGACCGGAGCGCGAACGTCATTTTGGTTCGCCTGTGCCCACTGCGCGGTACCCGTTCGCCTGGGTCGTTCTGGGAGTTAGTGTGATGACTCTATGCCCCGTCGCCATCGCAGTAGGCTGCAGGAAATGCCCGGCCTTCGGCTTCTGCCCCGTGAAAAGCGTTATCGGCGACTTCAAGAAAGACGAAGAAGCGCGCACCCCGCCGCGATCCGCTAAGGAAGAGAGCAAACCGAAGCAAGATTGAGCGAAGGAGTGTGAAGTTCGATCCGATTTCGGAGCTGCCCATCGCAGTTGAATCGCAATTCGGGACTGCGCGTCATCCGAGGGTTTTGATCCCCGCCGCTCACGTGTGTCCGACCTGGTACGAACGATGCTCGGCTAATCTAAAAACGGGGGTTATCCTCCGTATACTCCTCTCGTTCATGGCATCGATTAGGTCCGCCAGAACTCTCCCGCTGGATTCCGTGAAGCAGA
>CAMYJH010000069.1 GCA_947258715.1 uncultured Gammaproteobacteria bacterium | reverse complement strand
GAGCTGGCGCCGGTTCGCAGCCGTAAGTCCAGGCGCATGCCGACTGTACTGAGCGGGGAGGAAACGCGTGCGCTTCTCGCCTGCATGCATGGCACCCACAAGCTCGTGGCCGAGACGATGTACGCCGGCGGACTTCGCCTGGGGGAAGCGTTGCGATTGCGGGTACACGACCTCGACTTCGACAATCACCAGTTGTTCATCAGGGACAGCAAGGGAAACAAGGATCGCGCTACGCTGTTTCCTTCCATCCTGCATTCGGCGTATCGCGCGCACCTCGCGGGCGCTCGCAGCCTGCACCAGAGCGATCTGAGTGAAGGCCGAGGAGAAGTGGCGTTACCCGATGCGTTGGCCCGTAAGCTGCCCGGTGCGGCTCGCCGTTGGGGCTGGCAGTACGTGTTTCCATCGGCAAAGTTGTCGAAAGATCCCAGAAGCGGCGTCACCCGGCGCCACCACCTGCATGAGTCGCCGCTGCAGCGCGCCATTGCTTTTGCGGCGAGACAGGCCGGGATCTCGAAGCGGGCTACGAGCCATGTGCTCAGGCACTCGTTCGCGACCCATATGCTCGAATCCGGCGCCAACATCCGCCTGGTGCAGGAGTTGCCCGGTCACGAGGACGTGTCGACTACCGAAATTTACACCCATGTCATGGACAAGAACTTCAGGCGAATCGAAAGTCTCATCGAACGGTTAACCGGCGCGCAGGAGGATGGGTCGGACCAACGGGTTACAGCTGCGGCTCGCAGCTGATCGATTACACGCTGCCCTGTATGCGGCACATCGTCGAAATGCATACGCCCTCGATTCAGGTGATGCGGCTCGTTCCCGGGTGAGTGGGCAGCAACCGGCGGCGCTCGTCCGGTCTCGTGGCCCCCTCGTCGGCCACAATCTCGGCCGCGGCGGTCGGATCGCCGAGCCAGATGAATCCGACGCGACCGGGACATTGTTAGTAACGGGAGTTGCGGACCGGCCTGGCGTGTATGCGTTTATGGCCCGCGGACGGCCGGCCCGTGACAGGATCGGCACAATTCGCCTTGCCCGAGCCCGATGACCATCTAAGATGAAATATAGGCACCGCAGATAGCGCCCTGTATTTCATGCAGTTTGTCCATCAGATCTCTCCCGCGGCGCGCTCGCTTTTCCGGGCCGGCAAACATCGCGTCCGTTGGACCGCTGTGTTGCTGATCGGCTTCCTCGCCGGCTGCGGCTCCAGCGAGGTTTACCGGGCGCCGGTGGAGGAACGCGGCGTAGTCGTCAATGGTTACGCCGCCCCGAGCGCGGCAACTCAGGGGCAGGTTCCCGCTACGCCGCGCCCGGGCGAGCGGCGTCCCAACTATCACATGGCCATGATGGCCAAGCAGATGGTGGGCGTGCGTTACCGCTACGGCGGCCACTCGCCGTCGTCGGGCTTCGACTGCAGCGGGCTGATTTACTATTCCTATAAGAGGATCGGGCTGCGCTCGCCGAGAACAACGCGGGATCTATACCAGCACGCGCGTCCGGTGCGTCGTTCAAACATTCGCACCGGCGATATCTTGTTTTTCAAGCTTGATGGAAAGAAAGTTTCCCACGCCGCGATATATCTCGGAAACGGCCGCATGGTCCACGCCCCGTCCAGCGGCAAGCGGGTTTCCTACGCCCAGCTGACGTCGCGCTTCTGGGACAGCCGTTTCATCAGCGCCGGTCGTTTATACTAGCTCGAACCTCGGTCCACGCTTCTTTCTTAAAACCGCTTGATTGCGCCGTCTTCACAGCCGGTTCTTTTATCTTCTTATACATCCAGCGGGTTGGCGCGTTATTGACTCAAGCACAGAATCCGCCTGAGCCGCTTGCGGGAGATCACAACGATTTCTCAGCCCTCGAATCAGGGAACGCGTGAAGCCTGCATTGGCTGGTGGAATACACCTGTGGGAGGCCTGATTTATCAAACCTTCCTTAGCTAAGCAGGGATGCACCGCCGAATCCGATGACTGTAAGTCATTGGATTCGTGAGGCAAGTGAAAACCGCGTTTTCACTTGCCGACTCTGGAAATTCCAGGGATGGAATTATTCAGAGTTTCCCTATTAGAGACGCTTATTGGACGCGAAAAACCAAATATATCGTGCTTTAGTGTCCTGACAGCGAGATCTATCTTATCCATTTGGAAGGCGCGCTTGAGGAGCTCACTAACGAATCCCCGGCTCCATTACGTCATCCTTCCCGGACTCCAGATCGATTTCACTAAGAACCCGGTGCTGCGGCAGTTCCAGGCGGACACGCCCAAGTCGATCTAAGTTTAGGGATGTGAATACATAGATCCGCTTCGCAAATGCTTGCGGCCAAATGTTTGGTCGCCGGCTCGATTCTAACATTCGCAAACCATTCTCGACTGAACACGAGAATCGCGTGCAATTTTGGGCACCCGTCCGATGGTTGCCATATCGCTATTTATGACACACACTTTTTTCTTCGCTTGAATTCGGCGTATGAAGGATTCCATGCCTAATTCCGGAGAGCATTCCATTTTGCGCAAGACGCGAGCCTACGCGATCGATTTTAGGCAACGCTTGACGTGCAATTTCCACGATACGGCGAAGCTGTTACCGGAGATGCGTCGAAAACCTGCTCTTGCTCGCCATTGGTTGTTGAGCGCGCGCAAGGCGCAGGTGGTCCTGCTAGTTGCTCTGCTCGTCTTGCCAAGTCTGGTGCCCGCAGGATTCGATCGGGTACTAGAGTTGATCTACCCGCCGGAAACGTCGCAGCACGTATTTGGATTACTCACCAAGACCACTCCCGATCCTCGCCTCGAAGATCGCCAGCAGCTCGTTCGCCTGCTGCTTTGGGGGAGCGCGGCAGCGTTGATAATGGGCTTGTTTTGGCTCCATATCCCGAAGGCGATGAGTCAGGCCCAGCGCCGAGCCCGAGAGCTTGAATCGGAGGCCGATTCAGTGTCGAGGACCGCTCCTTCGCGCAGCGCGATGCTCTACCGGCGAGCGGTCGCGCTGGTAACGGACCGAGCCAAGGAGACCGAGCTGCAACGAAAGCTGGAGCGGCTGGGCCGACAGTACGGAGAAGAGATCGACGCCGTGAGGCGCGCGGCCTGCGGGTCGAATTCGCCGGACGAGCCGCCCGGCGCTGCAGCGGGAAGTACGGTCTTGATGCCCAGGTCGCAGCGGCTCGGGCTCCCGGTCGCGTCCTTGGGAGCCGACGGTCGTTACGTGCTCGAGACGGAGCTCGGCCGGGGCGCGATGGGCGTGGTCTACCGCGCGCGGGATGTCCGCCTGGATCGGCCGGTCGCCCTCAAGCAGCTGTTTTCTCAGGGCGCAGGCGATGAGGAGATGATCCGCCGGTTCCACCAGGAAGCGAGGGTGCTGGCACGTTTGTCCCACCCAAACATCGTGCAAGTTTACGACTTCATCGAAGGCAGCCAAGGGGCTTGGATCGCCATGGAGCTGGTCGAAGGCCAAGACCTGGAGTGGGCACTGTCTGAAGGGGCCTTTAGCATGGCCGACGTGGTGCGCCGCGGCTCAGAACTGGCCGACGCGCTGGGTTACGCCCATGCAAAAGGCGTCGTCCACCGTGACTTCAAGCCTGCCAACGTGCTTATCGACAATGATGACCGCTGCAAGATCAGCGATTTCGGTATCGCCAAGCTGTCGGAATCGAGCGTGCACACTCGGGCCGGCACCGTGCTGGGATCTCCCGCCTACATGAGCCCCGAGCAGGCAAGCGGCAGCTCGGTCGATCCTCGGACGGACATCTATGCGCTGGGGGTGAGCCTTTTCCACATGATCACCGGCCGGCTGCCGTTCCGAGGCGATACACAATCGGTCCTCGCGCAAGTGCTCACGCAGGACCCGCCGGCCCCGCGGGATCTGAATAAATCCTGCTCCAAAGCGCTCGAAGCCCTCATCCTGAACATGATGGCCAAGTCACCCGGAGAACGGCCCCAATCCATGGCCGAGGTGAAAGCAACGCTGACGAGTAGTTGAAGGATCAACGGCCTGGGCGGGCGCGCAGGTGGTTAGTCCCGGTAGAATCACGCTGAGGCCACGCGGAGTCGGTATCCGTCCGCCTTATTCGGATCGACGCCCAGCCTGACTAATGACGGTTCCGGGTTACTGTGGTCGCGTGCCCCTGAGCAGTATCCGGTGCAACAGCCTTCGGTCACCCGGTTTCAGATCGGTACTCGCCCGGTGCATAGTGCAGCGGTTGTCCCAGATAAGCAGGTCGCCCTCGTGCCAGCGGTGGCGATAGTGAAACCGTTCCTCGAACGCGTGGGCATAGAGTGAATCCAGCAGCGCGTCGCTTTGCGTGAGCGACAGGCCCTCGACGCGGTCGATGCGGTTAGGGTTGAGGTAAAGGGACATTCTTCCAGTCTCTGGATGGGTGCGCACCAACGGATGGCTGACCTCCGGCGTCTTTTCACGATCTTCTTCCGAAAGTTTTGCCACCCTGGCTCCCGCGCGCCGGCTCACGTATTTGTGAACCGCGCGCATGTTCGCGATGCGCGCCTTGAGCTCTTGGTCCAGCGCCTCATAGGCCGCGTGCATGTTGGCGAACCAGGTGTCGCCGCGACCTCGCGGGATCTCAACCGCGTAGAGCACCGTTGCCTTGGCCGGAATTTCGAAGAAGGAGTCATCCGTGTGCCAGTAGGGGCCTCGGACAATGGGCCTCCCATCGCCGGCCTTATCGCGGTTGTCGACGCTGGAAACCAGAGAGATGAGCGGCTCGCTCCGGTGGAGAAAGTGCTTGACCAGCTGTTGCTGGGGTTCGCCGAAAATTCTTGCGGCGTCGAGGTATTGCGATGGCGTCAAACGCTGGCCGCGGATGCATAAAACCAGATGATCGAGAAACGCGTCGTTCAGCGCCGCGGCGAGTTCGCTCTCCACCGGCGCGCTCAAGTCCACGCCGTCGACCTCCGCCGCCATCACCTCGCTCGACGGCATCAGGTTCAAGGTCCGTGCGCTCATCCCGAGGGAGACGCTGACCGGCTGAATCCCGGGATCATTTCTTGCTGCTGCCGGTGGCGGCTGTGAGCACGCCGAGGGTGATGAACACGCTGCCGGCGAAGTAACGCTGTACGCGCAATATGCCGGCGTGACGTTTCAGCCACTGGCCGAAGCTGCCGGCGGCGATGGCGTAGGCGCCGTCGCTCAGGATCCCCAGCGAAGCGAAGACGACTCCGAGCAGGATCATCTGCAGCGCCACGTGGCCCTTGGCGACATCCACGAACTGCGGCAGGAAAGCGAGAAAGAAAAGGGCGGTCTTGGGATTGAACACGTTGACGATTACGCCCTGGACGAAGATCTCGCGCAGGCGCTTGTGCGCGACCAGCACGTCGGTCTCCACCGGATCGGGAAGCAGAAACTTGCGCACGCCGAGATAGATCAGGTAGGCGGCGCCGATGAGCTTGACCAGGTTGAAGGCGAGCGCCGAGGAGGCGAGCAGGGCGGAGATCCCCAGCGCCGCGGCGGCGCTGTGCACGCAGGAGCCAGCGGCCACGCCCAGCGTCGAGACCAAGCCCGCCATTCGTCCCTGGTCGATGCTGCGGGCGACGATATAAAACACTGCTGGACCCGGAGTCACCAGAAGCACCAGCGAAGCCCCCAAAAAAATGAACAGCGTCGTGCCGTCAGGAAGCAGATGCATAGAAACAGATCCGTACCTCGAAGCGGAAATATGATAAGGCGTTGCGGCAGCGAATACCTTGAATCCGGTCCCGGACCGGTGCCCGTGTTAACACAATCATGACGCCGCCTGCGCTTACATAATGCGTTTATACTCGCGCTGAGCACAACCCGGCCAGAACCATGGGCAGCGTCGAAGGCGGCAGTATCCTACTCGTCGAAGACCACCGCGACATCGCGGAGATGGTCTATGCCTACCTGGAGCACCGGGGCTATGACGTCGACTATGCCGCCGACGGAATCACCGGCCTGCATCTCGCCGTGACCAACGACTATGACGTGATGGTGCTGGATCTGATGCTTCCCGGGATGGACGGACTCGATCTCTGCGAGAAGCTGCGCAAGGAGGCGCAACGGGACACCGCAGTGCTGATGCTAACGGCAAGAGATGCGCTCCAGGACAAGCTCGCGGGCTTAAACGCAGGAGCCGACGACTATTTGGTCAAACCCTTCGAGATCCAGGAGCTGGAGGCGCGGGTGCGCGCGCTGATCCGCCGTCGCCGCGGACAGATCCGAGCGGAAACGCTCCGCGTCGGCGATCTCACTTTGGACACGGGCACTCTGGAGGTGCGTCGCGGCGGCAAGGAGATCTCGCTCACTCCCATTGGTCTCAAGATCCTGACCGTGCTCATGCGAGCGTCGCCGCGCGTTGTCAACCGTCGTGAAATCGAGCGCGCGGTGTGGGGTGACGTGCTTCCGGACAGCGACACCTTGAGAAGCCACGTTTATAACTTGCGCAAGCAGATCGACAGGCCATTCGACACGCCGCT
>CAMYJH010000068.1 GCA_947258715.1 uncultured Gammaproteobacteria bacterium | reverse complement strand
TGGGGTATAGATTCTTTCTTTGTATGTTCTTGGAAATTTGCCAACGAAACTAGACGTACCCAGTGGCGTACAAATTGGGGAAGAGCTGGTCTCTGAGGCGAATCGCACTGCTCAATACGCGCAGCCCCTTCTTGGTCACTCGCCAGCGTCTCGACTGGGGCATTTCCCTAAGGCGCCGCTTGACCACCTGACTATGGTCAGTCTCCTGTGCGCCGGTCACGCCGGCGAGGTGTTTAAATGTGAAAGTCATTTGTGTTGAAGGCTTAGCGAGCCACGACATCCCCGAGTCATGCGCGAGTCCGTTGGGTAACCACGGCCGCGAAGCGTTGACAGAGGTACGTGTAGGCCGGGTATTGAGCCGCGAAAATAATTTTTTCTGGGATGCCGACGACGTAGGAGAAGGCGGAAGACCAGACCGGAAGCGTCGATATCGCGAGACGCCTTCGGTCCCTGCGCGGTCAGAGACCCCGTGCATGCACGGACGCACCTCGTGCGGGAACCGGAAGATCCTGCGATTGTCTGTGGCAGATGGTGCCGTAGTCCGCGTCGGGAAGTCTCAGGACGTACGCCGACGATGAACGGTCCCAGGAAGTCGGAGAGGTCCGTAGTACCTGTGAAGCTTTCTGCGTCGCCTGCGGCAGCGCTGACCGTTTAGGTGCAACTGACTTTTCCATCCAAGAAATCCGCGTCAGGCCCAATTAGACACTCACCCGTCTTTCAGGGTTGCTTAGGCCTCTGCCGGTGCCGCCTGGTAGGACGTACCGTGAAACTTTTCCCGCAACCACTGGAACACGACGTACAGCATCGGGATCAGAAAAATGGCGACGGTCGAGGAGGCCAGCATGCCGCCGAAGACAGCGGTGCCCACGCCTCGCTGGCTGGCCTCGCCGGCGCCGCTGGCGATGACCAGCGGGACTAGACCGAGGATAAAGGCGAAGCTCGTCATCAGCACGGCGCGGATACGCAGTCGGCCAGCGTTGGCGGCAGCCTCCTGGATGGACCGCCCCTGACGTCGCTCCTCCATAGCGAACTCCACGATCAGGATGGCGTTTTTACTCGCGAGTCCTATCAGCACCACGATACCGACCTGCGCGTAGAGGTCGTTGGGCAGACCGGTAATCAACAGCGCCAGCATGGCCCCGACTATGCCAACGGTCACCGATAGCAGCACCGCCATGGGCATAGCCCAGGACTCGTAGAGCGCGACCAGAAACAGATAGGCAAAAAGTACGGCAAGCCCCAGCACGATAGGCGTCTTGCCTCCCGCCTCCTTCTCCTGCAGGGCGGTGCCGGTCCACTCGTAGGCGTAGCCTGCCGGCAGCGTCTTCGCACTCAGGTCCTCCATCGCCAGCAGGGCATCGCCGGAGGACTTGCCCGCGGCCGGGGTGCCCTGGATGGTGGTGCTCCTGTAGTTGTTGTAGCGCTGAATCAACTGCGGCCCGAGGATCAGTTTGGGCTCCATGAAGGCGCGGACCGGAACCATCTCCCCCTTGCTGTTGCGGACATGGATGCGGTAGACGTCGTCGAAGCGCTTGCGGTCTTGCTCCTCGCCCTGAATCTGGACCTGCCAGACTCGACCGAACTTGTTGAAGTCGTTCACGTAGTAGCCGCCTAGCGTTGACTGCATGGCAGTGAAGATGTCATTGACCGCCACCCCCAGGATCTGCGCTTTCTCGCGGTCGATGTTGAGGAAGACCTGGGGGTTATTGGTCGCCCAGGTGGAGAAGACCCGCTGCAGGTTCGGGTCCTGGTTGGCGCCGAGGACCATGGCGCGCATCGACGCCGCCAGTTCCTCAGGCGCACGCCCCTGAAGGTCCTCCAACTGGTACTCGAAACCGCCGCCTGTCCCCAGCCCAATAATGGGGGGCAGGTTGAAGGGCATGACCCGGGCGCTCGGGATCGCGGCGCCCTTGGCCGCGAGGCGGCCGATGACGGCCTGGACCTTGAGGTCCGGCGTGGTGCGTTCCTCGAAGGGCTTGAGGCGGGCGAGAATGAACACGCTGTTGGACTGCACCGTACCGTCGATGATGCTGTAGCCGGGCACGGACAGCACATGGGCGATGGCCGGGTCCGGCTGCAGGATCTCCTCGATCTGTTTGGCCACGGCCAGGGAACGGTTGACCGAGGCGCCCTGGGGCAACTGGACCTCGGCCATGAACGCGCCCTGGTCTTCCTCGGGCAGGAAGCCGGTGGGTGTCACCTTGAACAGCCAGCCCGCGCCAAGGCCGGTCGCCGCGATCAGAATCAGCACCAGGGCCGCGACACGGACCAGTCGCGTGACAATGGCGGCGTAGCCATCGCGCACGCCGTCGATGCCGCGCATCACGTAGCCCATGAGACCGCGTTTCGGCCCAGCGTGCTTGAGTAGGATGGCGCACAGTGCGGGCGACAGGGTGAGCGCATTGACGGCCGAGATCAGCATCGAAAAGGCCACCACGGCGGCGAACTGCTGGAACAGCTGACCCGTGATGCCGGGGATGAAGGCCACCGGCAGGAAGACCGACAGCAGCACCAGGGTGATGGCGACAATCGGACCCGTGATCTGGGTCATGGCCTTCTTGGCGGCCTCGCGAGGGGGCAGCCCCTCGGTCTCCATGATGTTTTCAACGGCCTCCACCACCACGATGGCGTCGTCCACCACGATGCCAATTGCGAGCACCACCGCGAGCAGGGAGATGGTATTGGCCGAGAAGCCGATCATGAGCAGGAAGGCGAAGGTCCCCACCAGGGCTACCGGGACGGCAATCAACGGGATCAGGGTGGCCCGCCAACTGCCGAGGAACAGAAAAACCACGATGATGACCAGGGCGAAGGCTTCGAACAGCGTGTGGATAACCTTCTCGATACTGGCATTGACGAAGTCCGTGGTGTCGTAGACGACCTTATACGAGAGGTCGTCCGGGAAACGTTCTGCCAACCGCTCCATGGCCTTCTTGATGCCAGCGGCCGTGGCCACCGCGTTCGCCCCCGGGGAGAGGTAGATCGCCATGGCGGCAGTGTCGCCACCGTTCAGTCGGCTGAATGAGTCGCGCTGCTTGGAGCCGAGCTCCACCCGGCCGAGGTCGCTGACCCGCACCGTGGAGCCGTCGGGGTTGGCGCGCACCACGATATTCTCGAACTCCTTCACGTCGGACAGCCGGCCCTGGGTCTGCAGGGTGATCTGGTACTGCTGATCCGCCGTCATGGGCTGGGCCCCGATCCGCCCGACCGCGGCCTGGATGTTCTGGCTCTGGATGGCGGAGATGACGTCCGATTGAGTGAGTTCCAAGGCAGTCAGGCGCTCCGAGGACAACCAGATCCGCATGCTGTAGTCCAGCGGGCCGAACAGGAACACCTCGCCCACCCCGGAAACCCGCGCCAGGGTATCGACCACATTGATGGTGGCGTAGTTGCTCAGAAACAGGGCGTCATAGGCCCCCTTGGGCGAGGTCAGCGCCACCACCTGGAGCATGGCGGTGGACTTCTTCTTTACCGTCACGCCCTGGCGTTTGACGTCTTCCGGGAGCAGTGCCGTGGCCTGGTTGACCCGGTTCTGGACGTTGACCGTATTGATGTCCGGGTCCGTGCCCAGCGCGAAGGACACGTTGAGCGTATAGCTCCCGTCGTTGGCGCTGCTCGACTTCATATAGAGCATCTTGTCGACGCCGTTGACCTTCGACTCGATGGGCTGGCCGACGGTGGACTCCACCACGGCCGCGGAGGCCCCCGGATAACTGGTGGTCACCGAGACCTGGGGTGGGACGATGTCCGGGAACTGGGCGACCGGAATCTGGGTGATGGCGATCAGTCCAGCGATGGTTATCACCACCGAGACGACGATGGATAGCCGCGGACGGTCGATGAAGATGTCGGAGATCATTTGCCGCCGTCTCCCTCGCCTGCCTCGGCGGCCTGTGGGGGCGTGGCACTCACGAGCAGTCCGGGCCGGACCTTCTGCACCCCGTCGGTAATCACGAGCTCACCCTCTTTGAGTCCACTGCTCACCACAACGCCGGCGCCAACGTCTGCACCCGTCTCGATGCGGCGGACCTGTGCCTTCTTGTCCGCATCGATGATCATCACGAACATCCCCTGCTGATCCACCTGCAGCGCGGACTGCGGGATCACGATCGCCGACTCGGGCTCGTCGGCCTCCACCGTGACACCGGCATACTCGCCGTCCACCAGCAGGCCGTCGGGGTTCGGGAGTTGGGCGCGCAGGGTGACGGTGTCGGTGCCGGCGTCAGTGGTTACGTCGATGAAGTCAAGTCGGCCCGGTTGATCGTAACGTGTTCCGTCGGCCAGGCTGACGAACACCACCATGTCCCTGGGGTCGCCGCCCTCGGCTTGGAGCGCTCGCTTGGACTCGAGCAGCTGACGATGAGTCAGAGGGAATTCCACGTAGATCGGGTCTCCGCTGACGATCGTCGCCAGGGGATCCGACGAGGGCCCCACCAGATTGCCGACCGTATACTGGGAGAGCCCGATGCGTCCGGCAACCGGGGCGATCACCTTCGTATAGCCGAGGTCAAGCTCGGCCGCGACCAGCGCGGCTTTGGCCTGGGCGATGCTCGCGTGGGCGACAGCGGCAAGGGCTGTGAGCTCGTCCACCTTAGACGCAGCGATGTTCTTGCTCTTCAACAATATCCGGCCCCTGGCAAGCTGCGCGTCCGCATTTTTCGCGTCGGCCACCGCCTTGGCGACGTCCGCCTTGCGCTGCCGGACCACCGCCTGGTATTGGTCAGGCTCGATCACGAAGAGCTCTTCGCCTATCTCGACCGTCTGGCCCTCGGTGAACTTCCGCTCCTTCAGGAATCCCTGTACCCGGGCCCGAAGCTCCACTTTGTCCACTGCCACCACCCGGCCGACGAACCGGGACTGCTCTTCCACCGGCTTGGTTTCGGCACGAACCGCAATCACGGAGGGCGGAGGCGGCGCGGCGGCCACCTCGGCCGGCTGCCCATCCCCGCAAGCGACGAGCCCCAGCAAGACGGGGATCAACAGCGCATGCAGATAACATCGGCTAGCGGTGAGGGTCTCGCGAACGTCGGCCTGTGGGGTCCGTGGCAGGGTGCAAAAAGATGGGTTCATGGTGCTTCCTTAGGACGCGCGTCGTGTCTTGTTCGTGGCCTTGGGCAGTGGATTAGTTCGGCAAAGTCAAAGTGATATTTTCAGGCGGCCGGTCGTACTGATGTTGCCATCAGCGGGGATGGGGAAGATAGTCATCAGTGGCTTAATCTCGAATACGCTGCCATCCCCACCAAGAACACACGTGTCATGAAGACCTCCGCAAGCCTGATTTCCGTCAAACACCGTTACCGAGATTCTTTGCCGGCAGCCAAGTTGCGGAGCTCGGCCGCAGCACAAGCAGGTTGCTCCGAAGTTATTCTCGCCGGCCGCACATCCACGACGCACATCCTTCCTTTGGATTCCTGCCGTTCAGCGCTGACCACGTCTGCAGCAATCTGACGCCATTGCGGTTTGGCCAGGGGATCTCTCTTGTGCGCATGAAGCTGCTGGTCGGCAGGCACCCAGCGCAGGCGGGTAATGGCCGAGACCTTCCGGTAGCTATCACCGGGCCGGAACGGCAGCGGTCCCCGGGAACGGACGTAGCCGGGCCCGGATGTCGGCTCCAGCCATTGACGGTTCACGACCCGCTGCTGCCGTCCGCGCGAGCTAGTGTTGATCCACGTCGGGGGAATAGGGCTCCGGCTGCTCGAGCCGCTGGCTCTTGTGCGGCGTCCATTCCTGGCCCAACGCCGGGCCCACGGTCACTGCAAACACAAAGACGGTCGCAGTGAAAATAGATGGAGTCAGTTTGTGTTGTCTCATTCCAATTCGCCTTTCAGTCCACGGGCACCGCAGTGTTGAAGTTCACTTCTCCGATCATTCCTCAGAGAATTGGAATCATCTATACAGATTGCGTCAATCGAAGTCATGTCGAGAACCCCATTCTATCTCTAAGAGGCGTTCATCGTAGTGGAATTCCTGGTAGGGGAAGGTCAGCGTCGCCAAGAATGTGATGCCCTGTAGCACCCAGCGGGCACCGGTCTCCCAGAAGTAACGCAGGTTGAGGAAAGCGAACAGGGTTTCCTTGCTGGCAATCGGCAGCGTCACCTCGGGGCCGAAACCGTAAACGCGGTGCTTGTCCAGGCGGGTTGGCAGGTTCGGCCGGTCGATGCCGAAATCGTCCTCGCTCAGCTTCCATTGGGCGTAATAGGCGATACCGACGTTGGCGGCGCCCTGCATGAAGGACTTCCCAAGCCCGCCCTACAGGGTCAGGCTGTCGCCCGCGCGCACCTGTGGGCGGATATTCGGGTGTGTTTCGCGCTGGTTGCAGGCATGTGGATCTGGCATCCCAACCGGGTCCAAGGATAGTCCCGAGGTACCGATGACCATTCCTCTACCACCCAGCCGTGACTCTTCACCCCGCCTGAGCGTCGAATCTCCGGAAACCGAACATCTTGCGGGTGTAGTTCAATGGTAGAACCTCAGCTTCCCAAGCAGTCGGCAGAGGTTTGCGCCACTTGGACAGCCACCTATCGGAGTGACAATTAACTGCCTGTGCGGGCTCGTTTTCGGGACATCCGAAATGAGCAGACGTTAAGAGCGACGCGCCACCGAGCTAAGTTCCGTGCGGTGGCGTTCTCCAAGCTTTCCAGATGCCAGCGGGGCGGGTGTCCGCCTTTATGCTCGGCCTGGACGTCCAATGCGTTCGACGACGAAGCCTGCCGCAACCGTAAGTCCGCCTATCGTTTGTGCGCAACGAGTGTTTTCGGATAACGCTAGCCGCTCGCAGTCAGCGCCGATCCGAGACAATCGCGCACTGATTCATACTCCGGCTCCACGCGTTGCAGCAGATCATTGCTCGATTCGGTGTGATTCATGCGCGCCTGTTCTTCGAGGCGCCGGCAAAGATCACCAAGACGTTTGGCGCCGACAATATAGCTGCT
>CAMYJH010000067.1 GCA_947258715.1 uncultured Gammaproteobacteria bacterium | reverse complement strand
CGGCGGAAGGAGAAGCGGCGGGAAGGGGTGATGTGAGCGGATTGGTGTCGCGGCCCGCGCGGGGAGAGCCCGAGCTCGCCCACCCAATACCGCAATAACGCATGTCCGACCCTGGTTCCATGTCTGCCCCCGGTTTATCTGACCCCGGTTCGCGCGGACCCCGGTTCGCGCGTCCGGCCATGCACGGGAGGCTTGGAGGTTGCCAATTGGCATTATATATGCTATATAATGCCAAAAGGAGAGGCGCTATGACCAGCTTGTTGCCCATTGAGACTGCGCCGCGGAAATTCACTCCCGCACCTGCAACGGACGATGAAGCGGCCGCAATGTTTCGCGCGGCGGCCAACATGTTTCGTTTGTGGGGTGTGACCGACGAGGAGGCCGCCACCCTGCTCGACCTGCCGATACGAACCTATCGTCGCTGGAAGGCCGGCAAGATCGGCCGCATCGATCGCGATGGCAAGGCCCGGCTCTCGAATCTCATGGGCATCCACAAGGCTTTGCGGGTCATCTTTCGCGAGGCTCAGCGCGGCTATGCTTGGATCAAGGCGCCAAACGCCGCATTCGGGGGCAGATCGGGGCTCGAGGTGATGCTTGGTGGCGAGCTTACCGACCTTATGCGGGTTCGTCGGTATTTGGATGCGGAACGCGGCGGTTGGTGACCGACGTCGCCGGCCCGCCTATCGCAGACGTCGTATGGAAGGGCGCAATTCGGATCGTTCGCAGCGTCTTTCCGCCGATCGACCTATTCGAAGACATTGCCGATCCGGCCGATTGGCCACTCATTATCTCCGCGGAGCAGAAGACCAATCCCCGACTGATGGAAACGATCGGCAATCTCGATCTTGTGCCGGAGGCAAGGCGCGTGGCCGGTTCCGGAGCGAGCACCCTGATGGCGCCCTTTACGCATGTGAGCACCGACCGCCAAAGCCGCTTCAGCGGCGGCACGTTCGGCGTTCTCTATGCCGGCAAGTCTTTCGAGGCCGCCCTGTTCGAGACGATACACCACCACGGCCGCTTCATGGCGCGCACCGACGAGCCCGCCGGATGGACCTCCCAATTTCGCGAAATCATGCTCGATGTGAACGCGCGGCTGCACGATCTTCGAGAGGGCGGCCCTGCCTATTCGGCCGTACTCGACCCGAACGATTATTCGGCAAGTCAGACGCTGGGCGCTCGGCTTCGTGCCGCGGGGTCCGATGGCGTCGTCTATCCCTGCGTTCGCCACCAAGGTGGGGAATGCGTCGGATTGCTGTATCCCGACTGCGCGGCGAATCCGCTTCAAGGACGGCACCTCGACTATCACTGGGATGGTACGCGCGTTGACCTTTATCGCGATGCGGGAACGGGCCAGGTCTATCGGATCGTCTGAAACGGCAACCGCGGACGATCGCCGCCGGTGCGCCCGAGCCGTCGCCCGCACCGGAGCCGCCCCTTGGCCGTTCGACGCCGCGCGCTCGAGCACCTGCGGCGGAAACGGAGGCGGCGGGAGCGGTTGGGGTGATGTGAGCGGATTGGTGTCGCGGCCGGCGCGGGGAGAGGGCCCGGGCTCACCTACCCAATAATGCAATAACGCAAGCCAGACCCCGTCTCCTGTTTGCACGTGCGGGCGTCCGCGAGGGCTGTAGGCGGAAACCCAGGGTCCATGCCCCCGGTGCGGTCGCTGCGGTTGGCTGGCTGCCAAACGGTGAGAAAAGGTCCAAATAGCGATTGATAATCATTCTCATCTCAAGTAGCTTCAATCCGGTTGCCTGATAGGAGAGCCCCTTGTACATCTGTCTATGCAACGGTTATCGAGAGGCGGAGATCGCGAGTGCCGCCCAATGTGGCGCCTCGACGCCCGAGGAGGCGTTCCATCGCCTGGGCAACGGCCCTTGCTGCCGGCGCTGCCTGCCAACCGCCCAGGCCATTATCGATCGGGAGATCGAGATGTGCGAGGGGCTCAAGATTTCCGGACTCGCGCAGGTCGCCGAACTCGTCTAGCGATGATGATGTGGCTCTCCCTGAAACCCGCCACGATCGTTGCCGCCTTGAGTACAATACGGCGCAGCAAGCCGCATCAGAGCAGGCGACAGGTCCAACGCCGTTCTTCCAGCCCCCAACAGGCCAAGTTGGTGCCGGGCCGCTCGTCGGAGACTCCGAAGCCTTCGCCAGAATGGACCTGATCTGCGCTCAGCCATCTGCCGGCTTGCTCTGCAGATGGATGTAGTTTTCCAGTCCCATCCTTTCGATCAGCTCGAACTGGGTCTCCAACCAGTCGACGTGTTCTTCCTCACCCTCCAGGATGTCGCGGAGCAAGCCCCGAGTCACATAGTCTTCGACCGACTCGCAATGCTTGATCGCCGCGCGAAGGTCGGGAATTGCGGCCCGCTCGAGCTTCAGGTCGCACTCTAGAATTTCTTTAACCGATTCCCCGACCAACAACTTATCGAGGTCTTGAAGATTGGGGAGCCCTTCGAGGAATAGGATCCGTTCTGTCAGCTTGTCGGCATGCTTCATCTCGTCGACCGACTCTTCGTACGCCTTGGCAGCCAGCCGGGTCACGCCCCAGTTGGCCAGCATGCGGGAGTGCAGAAAGTACTGGTTGATAGCGGTGAGCTCGTTTCGCAGCACGTTGTTCAAGTGCTCAATGACCTTCTTGTCCCCCTTCATGGCAGCCTCCCAAGTTCTTCTCCCGTTGCCGCGCCAAGCCAGCGCCTGGAATGGCAAACCCTACCATGGGCGCAGCACCAAGTCGAACTGATCGGCCGCGCCGCCTGAAGACAAACGTTGCCACCTTTTGACAATAGATCTGCTGCGCCTGCCGACCGATCGTGGAAGCCGAGCCGCGTGCGGATGGTTACGGGGTTCGCCCGAACTCCTGATACGAACGTTGATCCTGGGCGACTTTTCTTGGCGGGCTAGATGAGTATCAGGCCCGCATAAATGCATTATCCGCGGCGGCCCACGGCGCGTGGAAAGCAGCTGAGGGGTGGCCTTCGCCAAACCATTCTGGGGCCCCACTTAGGCAGTTCCGCAAATCTTCGCTGATGACCCTCGCTCACCATTCGGCTTGTCCGTTCAAATGGGGGTCAAATGGGTGACCCCCATTTACGCCTCGCCCAAGGCCTTGCGCAGGCCGTCTTCGTCCCGCGGCACCAGGATCAGGTGCACGTGGTTCGGCATCAGGCAATAGGCCCAGACCGCCACCCCGTGCTCGGCCAGGAGCTCGATATAGGCGCGCTAGTCCCTGTCGTTGAAGAAGGTCTCGAGCCGCCGGTTGCCCCGCTGGGTCACGTGATGCGGGACGCCGGGAACCACGACGCGGGCGAAACGGGCCATGGGGGGAGGTTAGCGCGGAGATACCCCCGCTGTCGAGAGATAAGTATACTGTCCCTGGATTTGGTCCACGGAATTGGCCATTGTCCCCGGAATTCCGAATTCGACAGCAACACAGTCGCTGACCCCGTTTGGTTTTAGCCGGAGGGGTCAGTCGGAGTTGGTATTATAGGAAACCCAGGCGGTTGACGATCAAGCGTTCTTTCAGGCGAAGGAGCGCCTGGTTTAACGATGTAAAGATTTCCATCTTGCTCCATCTGGAAGAGATATTCCTCCGTCCCGCTAGTGAATGCCTTAGCTGGCGAATGACCAATGTATTCCATAGGTACAGGCCGTCGGGCAGATAGAAGCTTGTAGCTTACTACCCGTGCGCCTTCTCTGACCTTTAGCACAGGAATGAAGAGTTCATCCTCGTGCACCCACTCCAATCTATCTATATTTGCATCGAACCTCAATGATGTACCAGGCGCCCACTTTGTTTTGTCATTTTCTAATTCGACAAACAGTTCAGACGCTGTGTTGTTGTAGACTGTGATGGCCAGCGACTTCGGGCACCCCTGCAGTATCGGGAGCACCAACAACAAAGGGACAATCCTTAGAATGCGCACGATCACGGCCATGGACTTGGTTTCTGCAAATGAGGCCCAACCTCCAAGAAGGCAGAGGAACCATGCCATGATCCGTTCATCAATAGTCCAGTTACACCAGAAATAATGTGAGCTGGAAAATAAAGTGGACCTAATACCTGGCCTTGATAAGTATGTTGCATCTCTTCGAAGCCAAGAGTATGAGCACCGCCGTATCGGGGAGAGGTCGGCTGCATGCGCGGATCTGTTCCGTACACGATTACATTTCCAAAAGTCATCGCACTAGCCATCAGCGGATTATTCTCGAATTGAATCCGTGAATCCGAGGCTTGCATTATTGTATTATCTCTCTCGTGTGGCCAGCGTCGAGTGGACATCAGCCGAGCGGCCGGCCGTCGCCAAGTCGCCATAGACCCCAATACCGCAATTATGCAGGCCCAACCCTCGCTCAAGGCACTTCGGGCGCGGCGTCCAATATTATCGACAGCAGGGTGCGCTGGAAGCTCACGTATTCGGTGGGGTCCCGTCGAATTCTAGGAATTCTAGGGACAGTATACTTATCTCTCGACAGCTCCCGTACGCCCGCGCTAACCTCCCCCCATGTGCAAATAAGGGGACAGTATACTTTTTTGGGATTTGTGGAGGCGGAGTTTGGAAGCTTATCAAATATACTGTCCCGAGCGCCGGGAGGCCGGCGAGGAGTAGCGGATGAGAGAGCCGTACGGTGAAGGGCTAGCCCCCCACACCGGCCCCGAGTCATGCGTCTGGCGTCTGCGAGGGTGTCGGCGAAGCGTTGACAGGGGTACATGCGGGCTGGGTATTGAGCCGCGAAAGGATACGCATTCGGGGCGCCGACCCTGTGGGACAATGGGGAAGGCAACACGGGCGGGCGCGCTCTGGCGAGTGCCTGGCCCGGCCCTGCGTGGTCGCAGACCCCATGCACGTATGGAAGCTCCTTGCACGGAAACCGGGAGATCTCCCGCCTGGCCGTCCTTGGGATGGGGCGGTCCGCACCGGGAAGGCCCGAGGGGCCGACGCCGATGACGCACGGACGGGAGAAGTCAGACTCGCCCATAGTACCAGGGAAGCCGACGAACAAGGCCGGGCGACCGGCGGCGGAGCCGGTGGAGGGAAGGGGCGGGGCCGAGGGGAACGCGGCCCGGCAAAGCAGGCGCCGGACCCAGAGCCGGGAGAGCGTGTCACAGGCGCTGGACCGCGTACGAGAAGCCGCAAGGCTGGATGGGAAGCTTCAGTTCACCGCGCTTCTGCACCACGTCGACATCGATCTGCTCCGGGGGTCCTACCGCGCCTTGAAGCGCGGCGCGGCGCCCGGCGTGGACGGCACGACGTGGCAGGACTACGGCGAGGACCTGGAGAGCAATCTCCAGGACCTGCACGGCCGTATCCACCGGGGCGCGTACCGGGCCATGCCGAGCCGCCGGCGCACCATCCCGAAGGCGGACGGCCGGCAGCGGCCGCTGGGCATCGCGGCGCTGGAGGACAAGATCGTCCAGCGTGCGGTAACGGCGGTGCTGAACCGGATCTACGAGGAGGATTTCCTCGGGTTTTCCTACGGGTTTCGGCCCGGGCGCGGCCAGCATGACGCGCTGGATGCGCTCGCGGCCGGGATCACCCGCGGGAAGGTGAGCTGGATCCTGGACGCCGACATCGCCGGGTTCTTCGACAGCCTCAGCCACGACTGGCTGATGGGCTTCGTGGAACACCGGATCGGTGACCGGCGCGTGCTTCGCCTGATCCGCAAATGGCTGAAGGCCGGTGTCCTGGAAGACGGCCGGGTCACGGTCCCGGAGGAGGGGAGCCCGCAAGGGGCGGTGATCTCGCCGCTGCTGGCGAACGTCTACCTCCATTACGTCCTGGACCTTTGGGCACATCAATGGCGCCAGCGCCATGCCCGTGGCGATGTGATCATCGTGCGCTACGCCGATGATTTCGTGGTCGGTTTCCAATACCGGAGCGATGCCGAGCGGTTTCGGGCGGCGCTCGAGGCGCGCCTCGAGGACTTTGCCCTGTCGCTGCACCCGGACAAGACCCGGCTGATCGAGTTCGGCCGCTTTGCCGCGTCGAACCGAGAGAAGCGCGGTCTTGGCAAGCCGGAAACCTTCACCTTTCTGGGCTTCACGCACATCTGCGCGAAGACCCGGAGCGGGAAGTTCCAGCTGCGCCGGAAAACGCGACGAAAGCGGATGAAGGCCAAGCTCAAGGAGATCAAGGAGGGGCTGCGCGCGCGAAGCCAGGCTCCGGTCTCGGAGCAGGGCCGGTGGTTGGGCCAGGTGGTGCGCGGCTATTTCGCCTACCACGCCGTGCCCACCAACGCCCCGGCCCTCGCCGCCTTCCGGTACGATGTCAAACGGCTCTGGCTGCACGCCCTCCGACGGCGAAGCCAGAACGACCGTACCACATGGGCAAAGTTCGCACGGCTGGCCGAACGCTGGCTGCCCAAGGTGCGCATCACCCATCCCTGGCCCAACGAGCGGTTCTTCGTCAGACACCCAAGGCAGGAGCCCGGTGCGTTAGCAGCGCACGCCGGGATCTGTGCGGGGGGCGCGGGGTAACCCGCGTCCCTACCGCGATCGGAATTGAGCCGGTCTCTTACTCCGGATGGGTCGAGCGCCAATGCTCGGCGCGTCTCTCGTCAACTTCTCCGGAGACGTAGAGACCATTCGCCTTGGATAACGCGATGATCGTCCCATCCGGCAGGAACAATGTGGCGAGGTCCTGTTGCTCGTCCTTTTCGTCCTGGTAGGAGCCGCTGACTTCCAAGTTGCCGGAGAACGCGACCGTAAAGCGGAAGCTTGCGCGGTCGCACGCGACCGACAGGAATTCCCGGCCGACGAAATGCCTACTCAACACCGTCTCGGTAAAGTCCCGCGTGATCGTCTGGGAATTCGCGATTTGGCGGTCCTCCTCCAGGATTGTCCAGTGGTCGCCCCACAACGTAAATTCAGCGCTGCCGATCTGGATTGGCCTGCCGTCAAGCAGGTGGGATTCGATCCTTTCGCCCATTCTGAAATAAACCAACGACCCATACGCCAATCCCACCCGCCAGCAGACAAGAGGCCGGAACGGTGTAAGAATCGCTTCCAATTCCGTCTCGTCAATCGGCTGTTCTTCCGGCATGAAACCATCCGTCAAATTGCTGAAGCGGGCTCGAGGGTAACACAATGCCGGACATGCAACATTCAGTCGCATTCGGACATGCAACATTCAGTCGCATTCCGGGGACAGTATACTTATCTAAGGCGCTATTCGCGAAGCTCTGAAGGAGTTAAGTAAACTGTCCCCAGAAT
>CAMYJH010000066.1 GCA_947258715.1 uncultured Gammaproteobacteria bacterium | reverse complement strand
GACTATATCCGCGCCTATCATGAGTACTTTGCCCAACGACCGGGGCGCGGGTTCGGAGCCAGCTTCGCTGCCTGGGCAGCCTCACGCCGTGCGCACTCATACGGGAGCTACGGCAACGGCGCCGCGATGCGGGTCAGTTCGGTGGCATGGGCCAGGGGCACGCTCGAGTCAGTGCTCGCGGAAGCAAAGCGAAGCGCCGCAGTGACCCACGACCATCCCGAAGGACTCAAAGGGGCAATGGCCACCGCGGCAGCGATATTCCTCGCCCGTTCGGGCGAGGCCAAGGGGGCCATACGGGATCGCCTGTCCCGGGACTACGGCTACGAGCTGGATCGGAGTCTGGATGCAATCAGGCCGAGCTACGGATTCGATGTCAGCTGTCAGGGCTCGGTGCCGGAGTCGATTATCTCCTTTCTGGAGTCCGGTGATTTCGAAGATGCCATTCGCAACGCAGTTTCTTTGGGCGGCGACGCTGACACTATGGCCTGTATTGCCGGCGCCATTGCCGAAGCTTTTTACGGAGGCGTACCGCCGAGCATAGAAAAGGAAGTGCGTGCGCGCCTCGATGCGGGGTTGCTCGAGGTCGTGGATCGTTTCCACCGCCAGTTCCGCACGCCGGCTGGACTCTAGTGAAGATCATTTTTCTCAATCGCTTTTTCTACCCCGACCATTCGGCGACGTCGCAGCTGCTGACGGATCTTGCCTTCGATCTTGCAAGCCGCGGCACAG
This sequence comes from uncultured Gammaproteobacteria bacterium, assembly GCA_947258715.1. Taxonomy (GTDB): domain Bacteria; phylum Pseudomonadota; class Gammaproteobacteria; order HK1; family HK1; genus CAMYJH01. The sequence goes on along the minus strand of CAMYJH010000066.1, from coordinate 6,531 downwards.
CGGTAACGTTGATTACCAGCAGGCAGCGGATCGACGCGCCAAAGGCAGGGCTCGCCAAGTTTGAACGGATCAACGGCGTCGAGGTACATCGGGTCTGGACCACTTCCTCGTCACGCGATTCTCTGACGGGACGGGCGCTCGATTACCTCACCTTCTATCTGTTTGCCGGCTGGCGTCTTTTTCGTCTCTGTCGGCACGGAGACGTGGTGGTGGCGAAGACGGATCCGCCGCTGATATCAGTCGTTGTTTCCTTCGTCACCAGGATCCGAAATGCCAGACAGGTGAACTGGCTTCACGATCTTTTTCCGGAGGTGGCCATCCGGCTTGGAGTCGGTGCCTTGTCCGGCCGCGCGGGCCGGGCGCTGCGCCGGCTCCGCAACTGGTCGCTGAAGTCGGCGCAGACCAATGTGGTGCTCGGAACGCGCATGGCGAGCGTGCTGAAGTCGGAAGGCATCGACCCCGACCGGATCAGAATTATCCATAACTGGTGCGACGGACAGACGATCCGCCCGCTGGCACGCAGCCGAAACCCGTTACGCAAATCCATAGGTTTTGGCGACGTATTCGTGGCGATGTATTCCGGCAACCTTGGCCGGGCTCACGACTTCAAGGCCATCATCCAGGCGGCGCGAATACTGAAGCAACATTCCGATATCGTTTTTCTCATCGTGGGCGACGGGGTGCAAAAGCGCTGGCTCGAGGCGGAGATTGCGCGCCGCGGATTACGCAACGTTAGGCTCATGGGCTATCAGCCCCGCGAACGGCTCGGCGAAAGCTTGGGCGTTGGCGACATTCATCTTGTCTCCCTGAGAGCCGAGCTCGAAGGTCTGATCGTGCCGAGCAAGTTTTACGGCATCGCGGCGGCGGGCCGGCCCACCGTATTCATCGGATCCAAGGAAGGGGAGATCGCCCGTATTTTGACAGAGGCAAAAGGCGGTGTGAGCGTGTCATCCGATGACGGGGAGGCGCTGGCAAAACAAATTTTGACGCTGGCATCGGATCCCGACGCCCTGCGGACCATGGGGCGGGCGGCGCGGGCGTTGTTCGAGCAACGATTCGACCAGCACCTTGCCCTGGCCGCGTGGCGGGAAGTGTTGGGCGTATAAAGAAGAATCGCCTCCGGTGAGCCAGAATGTAAGCATGAGTTTTGCACTCGGCTTCGTGGTGACCGTGCTTATGGTGGGTGTGTTGCGGCCCGCGGCCATGCGCATCGGGCTCATCGACCAGCCCGGAGAGCGAAAAGTCCACAGCGAAGGAGTACCGCTGGTGGGGGGGTTGGCGATGTTCTGCGGCTTTGCTATCGCGGCGCTGACCTTGGAGCAGACGTTCACGCCTTACCGGAGCTTTTTCGCCGCCGTGGCGATATTGATGATCGTCGGTGTCCTCGACGACATGCGCGAGCTTTCGTCGCGGGCGCGATTCGGAGCGCAGATCGCGGCCGCCGCAATGATGGCCTGGTGGGGCGGTATCGCGCTAAACGATCTGGGTGGATTGCGCGGTGGTGAGCAGATGGTCGAGCTGGGACGCTGGGCCATACCTTTCACTATCTTCGCGACCGTAGGCGTCATCAATGCGCTCAACATGAGCGACGGCATGGACGGACTGGCCGGGGGCTTGAGCCTTGTGGCGCTGACCGGGCTCGCCTACATCGCCCACGACGCGGGTCTTCACGACCGCCGGGATCTGCTTCTGCTGCTCGCCGCCTGCTTGCTGGCATTCCTCATGTTCAACGTTCGCGCTCCGGGGCGAAGCCAGGCACTGGTTTTCATGGGCGACGCTGGAAGTATGTTTCTTGGCTTCGCCATCACCTGGTTTTTCATCGACATGTCCCAGAGCCCGGTACGCGTAATGACGCCGGTGACCGCGCTCTGGCTGCTGCTGATTCCGTTGTTCGATACCGTCTGGCTGCTCGTCAGGCGGCCGCTCACCGGCAGGCTGCCCACCGCCGCCGACGCCGAGCACGTGCACCACGTGATGCAGATGATAGGTCTCGGGGTGAACCAAACCTTCGGCCTACTCATGGTGATGGCGACAGGCTTCGCCGCTCTGGGGATTGCGGCGTTGAAGCTGGGTATTCCTCAAAACGTGATGTTCTGGATTTTCCTGGCGCTGTTCGCCGGCTACTGCGCCACCATGGCGATGGCGTGGCACCGGATGCGTCTTTTTGGCATCTCGATGGAACGCCGCGTCCTGGTACCGGATCGGCGGGTGGGGGTTGAACGCCGCACCGGCGAGCGGCGTACCGGCGATGACCGCCGCCGGCAGTCGGGTCGGAGAAGATCCGATGCGCGCAACCGGGTCGGGGTGAAAGAGGCTGGCGACGAGGACGCTTAGATATCGCTGATGCGGCCGAGCCGGTAGCCTCCCCCAGACCAGATCAGCACGCTGTCCTGTTGGTACCAGTCGCCGAGCACGATACGCACTGCGGACCTTTCGGCGACCTCGAGTTCATGTACCGCGGGACGGTGAGTGTGGCCGTGGATGAAGTGGCGCACGTTGTGCTCGCGCATGGCCTCCACCACCGCTTCCGGGGTCACGTCCATGATGTCTTCGGGCTTTAAGCGCATCGCTTCCCGCGACTGTCCGCGCAGTGCCGCTGCGCGTTCGGCACGCGCCTCGAGTGGCAGCCCGAGAAACTCACGTTGATTGTCCCGTTCCCGAGACATCTTGCGAAACGCCTGATAGTCGGTATCCCGGGTGCAAAGACTGTCGCCATGCATGACCAGCACCCGGGTGCTGCCGACGTCGATGACGCTGGGGTCCCCGATGAGGGAACAACGGCTTGCCTGCTCAAAGGAGGCGCCGAGCAGAAAGTCGTGATTGCCGTGCATGATCCGAACCGGCACCCCGCTTTCGCTCAAGCCCGAAAGAGCCCGGGTGATGCGGGGATGCGGCGCCCGGTCGTCGTCGTCGCCAAGCCATTCGTCGAAGAGATCGCCGAGTATGTAAACAGCGTCCGCTTGCCGCGCCTGGCTTTGGAGAAATTGCTCGAAGGCGTCCACGATGTCGGGACGCTGGGCGCTCAAGTGAACGTCGGATACGAACAGCGTCGCCATGGGCTCCGCTTAGGACAGTGGTATCAAACCTTCACCGCGCGCTTGATGACCACGTCGTCCTGCGGCACGTCCTGGTGCCCGGCGCGCGTGGTCGTGGCAGAGCCCTCGATGGAAGTCACCACGTTCATGCCGTCGACAACTTTGCCGAACACGCAGTAGCCCCAACCATCGCGGGACTTGGCCTTGAAATTCAAGAAATCGTTGTCGCGCACGTTGATGAAAAACTGAGCAGATGCAGAGTGCGGGTCCGGGGTGCGTGCCATAGCCACGGTCCCGACTTCATTGCCCAGTCCATTGTCGGCTTCGTTCTCAATCGATGATTTGGTGGGTTTTTCCGTCATCCCCGGCTCGAAACCGCCCCCCTGGATCATGAAACCGTCGATCACGCGGTGAAAAATCGTGCCGTCGTAGAAACCATCGCTGACGTAATCGAGAAAGTTCTCCACCGTCTTCGGCGCCTCCTTGTCAAAAAGCTCCAGCGTGATGTCTCCAAGCGACGTTTCCAGTTTGACCTGCATGCGCATTACTCCTTTGATTTCAGGGGTTCCACAACCGCGGATTTAATCACCACTTGCTCCGCAGGGACGTCGCGATAATAGCCGTGGGTGGTGGTCGGCACGACGCGAATCCGGTCCACTACCTCCATGCCTTCGACTACCCGGCCGAAAACGGTATATCCCCATCCCCTTTGGGACTTTGCGGTGTGATTAAGGTTGGGATTGTCCTTGACATTGATGAAAAACTGCGAGGTCGCGGAGTGTGGATCGCCGGTTCTCGCCATGGCGATGGTGCCGCGCTCGTTTTTCAGCCCGTTGTCGGCCTCGTTGGGAATAGGCGGCTGTGTCATCTTCTTGTCGAAATCCTGATTGAAGCCGCCTCCCTGGATCATGAAGCCATCAATCACGCGGTGAAAAATCGTGCCGTCGTAAAATCCGTTCTTCACATAGCCGAGAAAGTTTTCTACGGTTTTGGGTGCCTTTTCGGCATCGAGCGCCAGCACGATGCTGCCCATGGAGGTGACCAGGCGGACTCTGGGCGTCTCCGCGGCATTGGCGACGCTGGTGAAAAGGCTCAACCCGAAAAGCAGGATGGGAAAGAAACGGATCATTTTCTAAGGTCCCCTTTGAATTCCGCGCACATGATAGTGAATTTGGCCCTCCGAGACAGTAATTCCCGGGGAATTCGTTGATTATAGACAGGCCGCGACGTATCATCCCCGCGCTTGCCCGTGGGCCGGCCGGCGCCGCCGCGCGCGAAGCGTGGGACAGCTGAATACCGCTCGAAAACGTTAATCTCGGGGTATGGCGCAGTCTGGTAGCGCACCTGCTTTGGGAGCAGGGGGTCGGGGGTTCGAATCCCTCTACCCCGACCAGATCCGACTGACGGGCGAGGCTGGATCGCCGCTCCAGGGACGGATCCGGAAGTGCCCGGCGGTAAGTGCCATGCGCCCGTAGCTCAGTTGGATAGAGCATCGGCCTTCTAAATCGTCTTGGGGCTACTTGAGCAAACCCGAGAACAGCGAAACAGACACTTAGGGGCGCTTCGGCGCCCCTTTTGTCGTCTTGGATCAGGGTGGGTTGGCTCAGACCGGTAGCAGGGTGGTAGCAACTGCCACATGGGCAGAAGACTTTTAATCAGGTGGTCGCAGGCTCGATTCCTGCACGGCCCATCAAATAAACTTAATAAAAACAATATATTAGCTGTAATCTGTAACCGCATCCTCCAAATAACTTTTTCTAAATAACCGAATTTTGATCTAAAAGCTGGCGGCGAAGGCGGCCCTTCGCGGGCAGAAGCTGGCGTGGTGGGTTTGAGCCGATTTAAGCTCCCTTCTCCAGCCTTCCCAAGCGCGTGATAAGCAAGTCACGTAACTGGAGGAAGCCAATATGCGAATTCCAGCCATTCTCCTGTTGCTGCTCGGCTTCGCCTTGCCAGCGCTTTCTAATGAACACGGCCCTAAGTCGATAAAAGACCTTGAAACTGAAGAGTTCCTGTTAGGGGGTTCAATTTGGGAAGGCATAGAGCGTGCCGTACAGCACAAGACTATTCAGTGCATGCGAGCGTTCCCCCACGAAGAATTTTGTACTTGCCTTGTAGAGGAAATCCCCATGGTCGTGAACATGGTTCAATACGCTGTGGCTACGACGCTTTCTAAGGAGCAGATGGGTTACGACAAACTATCCGAAGATCAGCGGAAAGCGGTTGATGCAACTACGCGGGCCCGTGAAACCTGTGCTGCTCGAATCAATCAGTGACCATTACACAACTTATGCATAAGGAAATTCGATGCCAGATATAGGAACAATAGCGGCTGCTTTAAGTAGCTTGAAATCCGCCACTGATATTGCAAAATTTATTAGCGATAGCGGTGTTAGCCTAGAAAAGGCAGAAGTTAAATTAAAGTTTGCAGAGCTAGTAGGAGCACTTGCAGATGCAAAGATCGAGATCGCCGAAATCCAAGGTCTTCTTATCGAAAAAGACGAAGAAATAAGAGCGCTGAAGGCTAAGGTTGATCTGACCGGAAACTTGGTATTCGAGAACCGGTGTTACTGGAAAGAAGAGGGCGAGAAAAGGGACGGCCCCTTTTGCCAAAGATGTTACGACGTTGAGTCAAGATTAGTGAGACTGCAACTAGGCAAAAGAACACGTGAAAACGGAACATTTCGGTGGTATTCGTGTAAAGCTTGTGACAAAAACTATGATGCATAACAAGTGGATCAAGTCATTCGCTTCGTTCAAGAAATAGGAAAGCCCTCGAAGGCCTAACGGCCTATGAGGTGCCCTAGCAAACGTATCAACGAGCATTCAAAGAGTCATGGCGGTAGTAATTCTTGCAGTCATACGGTGGATCCGGAGACGTACAAGAACGATCCTTTTCGTTTTTCTGTTTCTTACAACTCCTATCTGCGTCTCAGCTGAGTTCACGGGAATGAAGACGGAGTTTCTAGAGACGCTCGTGTCTATCGTCACCTTCGACGACCGAATTACCCGTTTTCGGCTCGGAGTCAATGGGGCCTTGGTCGACGTTCGAAACGACGTCCACATTCGCTTAGTCGAGAATCCCTACAGCTTGCCCGAATCCTTTCGAATTCTCGCGCCAATGACGGCCGTAGAACTTATCGACGGAGAAGTTCCAAAGAGCGAAATCCGCGTGTACCCCTTATCACATTACCTCGCCTTGCGCGACGAATATGACAAGTTTTCGCCTGCGCGCGTCGCTGACGCTCTGGACGATAAGTATCTCGGTGAGCTCGACCGTTGGGTGAAGGACGGTGGAAACGTTGTCGAGATACAGGAGAGGGTCGTGGAGAACTGCGGAAAGTTAGTGATTCTCTATGCGAGCCCGGCAGAACGGCCCGCGCTAACCACGACGCAAAGGGAGGAGTTTCACTTCCGGGTTGATGTTTGCACCAAGATGACCATAAACCGAGTCCACGAGCAACCAGAGTTCGAGGATCCGACGATCGACATCGAG
>CAMYJH010000065.1 GCA_947258715.1 uncultured Gammaproteobacteria bacterium | reverse complement strand
TGAATCTCGAGCTGTTGCGCAGGCAGGAATCCGAAGGGACCGGCGACGAAATTGTTGGGAAACTGCTCGCGCTGGTTGTTGTAATCCATCACCGAGTCATTGAACGCCTGGCGTGAGAAGGCGACCCGGTTTTCGGTGGAAGAGAGCTCCTCCATCAGCTGCTGCATGGTCTGGTTGGCCTTCAGATCAGGATAGGCTTCGGCCAAGGCAAAGAACCGCCCGAGGGCTCCGCCGAGAATCCCCTCTGCACCGATAAGTGCTTGAATTGCTTTTGGATCTTCAGGTTTTCGCGCGGCCGCCTGGGCCGCGCCCTGGGCCTGGTTACGGGCCTGAATCACCGCTTCCAGGGTGTCCTTTTCATGCGCCATATAGCGCTTGGCGGTTTCCACCAGATTCGGAATCAGATCGTAGCGACGCTGCAGCTGAACGTCGATCTGGGCGTAGTTGTTCTTGAACCGGTTCCTCGCCGTGACGAGACCGTTATAGATGACGATTACGTACAGGATCAGCCCGACGATAACGGCCAATACGATGATCGACTCCATGGACATAGGACACTCCTCATCCCGGGTTTGAATACCGAAACACGGCAGGTTACCGGTCGGGCCATCGCGGTAAAGGACCGCAAGCGCCGCTCAAAATGCCACGTTGGCCGGCCTCCTGAAACCCTAGAACAGGACCACAGGTTGGGCAAGGTGCAACGCTGTTACCGGCTGGCCGAAAAGCGCCGGGAATTTACCCGGTACGAGGCCGCTTTAGCCGGCGTGGTTTGCCTTGAAGTAAAATGTCTCTCTAAAGCTCTGAGAACGCACCGAATGCCTGTACGACGGACCATTAAAAACGAGAAGTTTCCGGTGAAAATCTTCACCGACGAGCTGGAGCTTACGGCCTTTCGACAGCTGGTCAACCTCGCCCGCCTGCCGATCATTCACGGTCACGTTGCCGCCATGCCCGACGTGCACGCCGGCATCGGCTCTACCGTCGGTGCCGTGATTCCGACCCTAAAGGCGATTATTCCCGCCGCAGTGGGTGTCGACATCGGCTGTGGAATGAACGCAGTTCGATTGTCCATCAAGGCTAACGGGCTGCCCGACAATCTGAAGCCGGTCAGGAACGCCATCGAGGACGTGGTCCCGGTTGGGTTTTCAAGGCACTCGGATCCCAAAGCCGAGCGCGCGTCGCTGGAGCGACTGCGCCCGGGCCTCGAACGCATCTTCGACAAACACCCAAAACTCCGGGGCATGCTCAGGGATCCGGATGGAACCTGGACTTGTCAGCTTGGCACCCTGGGCGGCGGCAATCATTTCATAGAACTCTGCATTGATGAGGGTAACGACGTCTGGATCATGCTGCATTCCGGAAGCCGTGGAATAGGAAACGCGATCGGGACGTATTTCATCAGGCTCGCTAAAGATGACATGGAGCGTCATCTTCACCAGCTGCCCGACAAGGATCTGGCTTACTTCGAGGAGGGCGCTGCCCATTTCGATGATTACGTAGACGCGGTCACCTGGGCACAGACCTATGCGATGACAAATCGCCGGGAAATGATGCGCCTCATCGTCGAGGCTATTGGAGACACGCTGCCGCCGTTTTCGTTAACCCAGGAGGCCATCAACTGCCACCACAATTACGTTGATCGTGAGCACCACTTCGGCGCCGACGTCTTCGTGACGCGCAAGGGCGCCATTCGCGCCGGGAAGGACGAGCTCGGCATCATACCCGGCAGCATGGGCGCAAAGTCCTACATCGTCCGAGGAAAGGGCAGCGCGGAGTCGCTCGAATCCTGCGCCCACGGCGCGGGCCGGCGAATGAGCAGGCGCCAGGCAAAACGGCAGTTCAGCCAAAAGGATCTGGAAGATCAGACCGTCGGCGTCGAGTGTCGCAAAGACAAAGGCGTGGTGGATGAAATACCTGGCGCCTACAAAGATATCGACTCTGTAATGGCCAACCAGACGGACCTGGTGGATGTTGTACACACGCTCAAGCAGGTGGTGTGCGTCAAGGGTTGACGAGCCTGCATCAAAAAATTCGAATCAGCGCAGCCACGGCCGCCGATCACGTCAGGTTGACGCGTGCCCGACGTTCCGCCTCGAGGGTCGAATCGGTGTAAACCCGCCAGTCGACGCAGGCGGCCCCAATCTCGAAGACTACGGTCGCGAGCGTATAGCCGCCGTCTCCTGGATATTGCCCTTTTCGGTGGATCGGCATGCCGCCCCCGCCTGAGTCCTGGAGAATCACCAAAGGGTCTCGGCCGGCCAGTACGCCTTCGCCGATAAGCGCTTCGGCGCGCTGCAGCCGGTCGCGCGATGATTTCGACTGCTCCTGCGCCATGTGGGCAAATTGGTCGAAAATAAGATGATTCGTGTGCGTACGGGGCCGCGCGGAAACTTCTTCAACCGCGCAGCCGCTTGCAGGCGCCTCCACCGAAAACAACCTCTGCTCGCCGCGTATGCCCAGGTTGTGGTGAAAACCGCTAGCGCGGTCTTCGCGTTTCAACAGCGCTAGGGCGTCCTCTAGCGAGGACTGCGAGAGCACCGCGCGAGCGATGACATGGCGCGGAACGCCGGGGCGCTGATCGTACGGCCGGATGTGATTGATGGTCTGGACGAGTCCGGCGTCGTTGACTGCGAAGGTGTGCCCGGGAAGAAGCCCGGGAGAATAGAAGCTGGTGAAAGCCGGCCCGTCATCGGGCACCACCCGGGCGAGGAAGCAGCTCCCATCCAGCTCGGCCTGGTCGTCCTCGTTGTGACCGATGATGGCCGGATGGTCTTCGCTGCCTGGAAGCAGCAGCGTGGTGCAGCCCGCGAGTGTGTCCCCGCTCTGGTCCCCGCCGCCGGCAAAATCGCCGCGGCAGTTCCAAAGCCAGACGTCACGAAAACCCATACCCGAGCCGGCCGCGATGCCGTCCACCTCCCGCATGATGTCCGGGAAAGCGTCGCGCGCCGCCTCCTCCAGAGAATCCAGCGACCGCAATGCGTCCGGATTGCTTTTGAGCGCGCGGAAGCGGCCGATGCGGGTCACCTCCTCGCGCAGCGCGCGGCCGGCCGCGCGGCCCAAAGAAAGGCCGATCCGGTAAGGATCGCCCCTTGCTTCCACGAACCTAAGCTTCGGCCTAGATTTCATCGGCGCGTCAAACACATTCGTCTACAAGACGATCGCTTGAGTCAGCAGGAGGAGCCGGGGCAGCTCAGGCAACGGCCTGGGACATGAGCTCAGCGATGCGATCCAGCGCCTTGTTGATGTTTTCCCGGCTGTTCGCGTAAGAGAAGCGCAGATAGCCTTCTCCGAACGCTCCGAAACTGGTTCCGGCAATTGTCGCCACACCCGCTTCCTCGAGTATCCGCCGCTGCAGCGTGGCGGACTCCAAACCCGTTTGCTTGATATTTGGGAAGGCATAAAACGCGCCGCCGGGGTTACGGCAGCTGAATCCGGGGATCTGGTTAAGCCCGTCGACAATGACGCGCCGCCGCTCTTCAAACGCTGCCACCATGGCTTCGACGCTGTCCTGCGGACCTTCCAAAGCGGCGATGCCGGCATACTGGGCGGCGGCGTTCACGCAGGAATGACAGTTGATGGCGAGCCGCGTCGCGCCCTCCACCAGCGAGTCCGGCCAGACTCCGTAGCCCATGCGCCAGCCGGTCATCGCGTAGGTCTTGCTCCAGCCGTCCAGCAGGATCAGGCGGCCCTCGAGCTCGGGATACGAAAGCAGGGAGACGTGCCTTCTTCCATCGTAAGTCATGCGCGAGTAAATCTCGTCGCTCAACACCGCGACTTGCGGGTGGTCTACAAGCCCGGCAACCAGGGCGTCGATTTCTTCCCGCGGCACCGCACCCCCGGTCGGGTTGGCCGGTGAGTTGAGGATCAGCATACGCGTGCGCGGGGTGATCTGCGCCAGCACCGAGCTGGCATGGAAGGAATAGTCCTTTTCTTCCAGCAGAGGTACCGGCACCGGCGTGGCGCCGCTGAAACGAATCACCGACTCATAGGTGGGAAAGCCCGGGTTGGGGTAAAGGATTTCGGCCCCGGGCTCCCCGAACATCATGATGGCGAAAAATATCGTGACCTTTCCGCCGGGAACGACCACGACCCGGTTGGGGTCCACGGCCACGCCACGGTGACGTTCAAGGTCCGAGGCTACCGCTTGGCGCAACGCGGGAATGCCCGGCGCGGGGGTGTAGCCGTGGTGACCGTCCTTAAGCGCCCTGACTGCGGCGTCTACGATATGCGGCGGCGTCTTGAAGTCCGGCTGACCTATCCCTAAGTTGATGATGTCCCTGCCCTGCCGCGCCAGCGCTTCGGCACGCGCCAGCACCTCGAAGGCGGTTTCGGTGCCAAGCATCGACATACGTTGAGCCGGCGCAATCATGAGCTGGTTTTCCTTTGCATAAATTCCTGCTCCTTGCCGCGCAGGGTGCCGGACGGGAATCGGGCTGCAGTAGCCACTGGTGCCGACGAAAAGCGGCGAACACTCGATTCTCGCCGATTCGAACCCTGATCTATAGCACGCGCTCAGGCACCACCCGCGCCGAATGTTGCGGCGAGGTTCTCCAACATACTCAGGTACGCTGATTCCAGCCGCTTACAGAACCCCTCCCCGTCTAAGAGGCTCGATGAAGCGAGGGTGGGCCTAAGCTCTGAATGGAACTTCTGCAGCCGCTGTCGATCCGCGGCCAGGGAAACGGACTTATTAATGTAATCCTCTTCTGTAGCGGCGGCCAATTCCTCGAGGCCGCATTGACGCAGCAGGCTGAGGCTTACTCGCGAGGCATGGGTGCGGCCGAACAGCGTCACTACGGGAACGCCCATCCACAAGGCCTCGCAGGTCGTGGTGGTGCCATTATAGGGAAAGGTATCCAGCGCAATGTCTATCTCGTTGTAGAGGCGAAGATGCTCGTGCTGGGTAGCCGCCCACGGGAATATGGAAAGGCGATTGGCGTCGACGCCGAGCTGCTCGAAGCCGTCGGCTATACGCGCTCGCGTCGTCGCGTCGGCCAGCTGGCGCGCCTTCAGATGCAGTCGCGATGCCGGAACCTGGCGCAGTATGTCCGCCCACACACCCATAATCAGCGGTGAAATCTTATTGAGATTGTTGAAAGAGCCGAAAGTGACGAATTCCCGTGACAGACACGGCGCTTCGCCAGCTTGGGGCATGTCACTGGATACTGGGGGCCGATAGCAGAGAAATCCGCGCGGTAATCTCACAAGCCTTTCGCTGGCATATCGATCCGCCTGACCTTCCGGGTCCGCGACATCATCGGTCAAACGAAAGTCCACCGTGTCGAGCCCGGTGGTGTTGGGATAACCTAAATAAGTGACCTGTACCGGCGCAAGACGCATGGACATCAGCAGCATCTGCCTGAAAGACGTGTGACCGGCCAGATCGACGAGCAGGTCGATTTTATCCTCTAGGATCTGAGCGGCGATTTGTTCGACTCCTAGCGCGGATACATCGCGCCACGATTCCACTTTGCCCGCAATCCGCTTCGTAACCTCATCGCCGGCGTATACGTCGGCATAGGCAAAGACCTGAAAGCGTGACCGATCGTGGTGTTCCAGCACCGGCTCGATGAAAAAGGCCACGGAATGATGCTTGAAATTCGGGGACAGGTAGCCCAACCGCAGGCGTGCGCCGCAATCCCTTTGGAATTCTGATCGCACTTTGACCGGCTCCGGGCGAATCGCATGTCGTCTCGCCCATTCACGGTGCGCCTTGAATACCTCGTCGGGGGACACGTCCTGTCGGTAATTGAGGCTGAGGAGAAAATCAGATCGCGCCGCCACATGGTCAGGTGCGATAGCGAGGCAACGACGGTACGCGTCGCCCCCTTCTTCAACTTGCCCCAGCTCGTTAAGGGCGTTGCCCAGATTGTGCCAGGCCGCTGATAGAGCAGGATCCAACTGCAGCGCGCTGCGAAAACATGCCGTCGCTTCAGAAAGTCTGCCGCATTTTTGCAGCGACAGGCCGAGGTTATTGTGAAGCGCGGAGGACTCGGGTGCGACTTCGGTCCCGCGCCGGAAATACTCGATGGAGCGATCCAGGTCGCCGTGCCTGGCGAAAGCCACCCCCAAATCGAGAAGCAGCTGCGCCGAATCGGGGTTTTTGTCGAGGGATTGCAACAGCGCCGCCAGCTCCTGTTGCGCGCGGCTCCGGGAAGCCGGTACATTTTCCTCGACGTGTGCGTGATCGTGCCCGGTATGACGACGTTTCCAAAACCACGACACGAGGGCAGCAAGCCAGCACCTGATCATGTCCGGCACCGCGCTACAGTCACAGATGGGGTCAAGCTGAACAGCTCGGATGCCGAACATAGATAAGAGCGAATCGCCATCCGAATCGATGCGCCGGGCGACTCAGCTGACCACATCCGCGACAACGGTATCGGGTCACGCAACCGACGACGAGTGCGCATCATTTGTCGCTGGCAAAGGAAATCTCGTGCCACCCATCGCTGGTGAAAGTTTTTTTTCAACCAGAGAGCGGCCGAGCAGGGACCGAGGCAGTGCGGAGATTCAGTCATCATCATCAAGCGTAGCTGAAGCTCGCCTGAACCCTACGACAATCCGTCCCGCGGGTAAAAGCGTGGCTAGGTAGCCAAGACCGTCCCTCTATCGGGCGAGGCGGATTGAACAAACGGCCCAGTGGACCGCTTGTCCGCCGAGCGCCGGAGCCAGTGTGGACTGGGCTGGTACCGCAACTAAGCGGCCTGAAAAGAAAAAACCCCGGGACTGAGACAGCCCCGGGGTTTGAATAGAAGCCTGGCAGTGACCTACTTTCGCATGGGAGCCCCCACACTATCATCGGCGCTGAGCAGTTTCACTTCCGAGTTCGGAATGGTGTCGGGTGGTTCCCACTCGCTATTGCCGCCAGGCAAACCGGCTTGTAGGAGCGAGCTTGCTAGCGAACGCGGCGGCTCCATCGCTTTGGATTACTCGCGGCCAAGGCCGCTCCTACGTTAGTCTGGAAAGTCGTTCAAGGCGTCGGGGTATCGCTTTCGCACCCAGCGCTTGAGAACGCTTGGGTGTTATATGGTCAAGCCTCACGGTCAATTAGTACTGGTTAGCTGCACGCATTACTGCGCTTCCACATCCAGCCTATCAACGTCGTAGTCTTCGACGGACCTTCAGGGACCTCGAGGGTCCAGGGAGACCTCATCTTGGGGTAGGCTTCCCGCTTAGATGCTTTCAGCGGTTATCCTGTCCGTACTTAGCTACCCGGCAGTGCCACTGGCGTGACAACCGGAACACCAGAGGTACGTCCACTCCGGTCCTCTCGTACTAGGAGCAGCTCCCCTCAAGTCTCCAGCGCCCACGGCAGATAGGGACCGAACTGTCTCACGACGTTCTAAACCCAGCTCGCGTACCACTTTAAATGGCGAACAGCCATACCCTTGGGACCGGCT
>CAMYJH010000064.1 GCA_947258715.1 uncultured Gammaproteobacteria bacterium | reverse complement strand
TTTTGTCTGCAAGGAAGCGTGCGATGGTCGTGTATTCAAGATTGGTAACGCCGCCTCTTTTATTGAACCGCTTGAAGCAAGCTCATTGGCCGTGGTCAGGATTCAGCTGGAACTCTTCGGATTCTGGATGCAGCAGTTCCGGCTTTCCTCGGTCACCGGGATGACCAAACAAATGGTTGAAACAGTTAATGATGAGATTCGTAATCTGATATTAGAACTTTCCGTATTCATCGGGTGGCACTATGCGAACGGGTCCAAGTTTGACACGTCCTTTTGGCGTGGTGCCCAATCGAGCTTCCATCACGCAATTACCGAACTCGTACCGCCGCATACAAGTGCTCGTCTCCAAGAGCATCTAGACCGCGCAGCTCAAATCCCGGTAGATCAAATTAGGTCGTTACGCAGACAATCCGATCTGGATCGATATACTCATCGATTAGAGACTTTCCCAAGGGCATTCGGTGGTATCACGCCCCTGGGTTTCGCACAGCTCTCCGACGGACTCGTAAGAAATAGCGAAAAAACCGCGGAGGTTTAAAGGCGCCGGGGAAACAGCCGGGATTAATTCTCTAGCATTCTTTTTTGACCGTACGACGCGAATGAAGCCTGGCCCGATGTGGGAGATCGTCAGTTTGGCCTCCGACACCTCCGTGCCGCCGAACTTCGAATTCCAGCGGTATATCGTGCTCTCGGCGACCCCAAGGCTATGGGGCAAGCCGAATATCAGGAAGGCCCAGAAGGGGCCCAGTGGTGACTTGGTAAGGATTCGTCGTTTTGGTAGGTAGCCGGGAAGTTTTAAATCATTGAAAAGACTGGCTCTACATCATGGCCGCATATCGACTTCTTTGCCTTGCACCGTCACGCGAGATTAGGGCTGTTTTTCGGGCGATCACGGAAATCTGAAAAATTGCCTAGCCTCGGGATCTTGACGCGCCCGGCAAAGGGTAGCCTGGGCAGGCTTGCCGCAGCGATTCGAGGCCTGACCTTGTCGTTTTAACTGCAAAGGGGGATTGACGGTACCCCGAGGGGGTCTCCTTAAGGGGATGGTTACTTGGCAGCACCCGCTCTCGCATTTCTTGATCATTACTTAATCAATCAACTGGGTACAAAAGGAATTATTGAGTTGAAGGATTCACTACCATGGCAACAGGACCGAAAGGCTTTACAGCCCCGGCATTACCGACGACTGGCAGGCGTGGGGGTTATCGTCCTGGCGCGGGCAGGCGGGTCAACCTGACGCTTTCGGCTGGCCAGATCAAATCCATGCTCGCCAAAGCAAAAAGGTGGGCAAAAAAAAGAAAGATGTCGACGACATTCTTTTGGGCACCATTTTTATACTTGGCAGTGTGGGCCTAATCGCCTGGAGCCGCCGACTCCAGCCGACGCAGGTCATCCAGGGCGTCCCTGGCCACCGCGGCGACGTCGGGGTCGGGGTCAAGCGTCGCCTGCCTCAGTCTCGCCGCAATTTGACCCTCTTCATCCAGTCCGTCTGCGGCCTTGCGCCACAGGATCATTACGGATTCATGGCGCATGCTCACGTCCGGGTCTTTCGACGCCTCGAGGACGATGTCCACGCTGCCTGGAGTACGGTGGCCCCCGATCTCGGACACAAGAGACACCCGCTTGGTCGGGTCGTACTCCTGAGCGAGCCGATCTGAGAGCGCGGTAACGGCCTTGGACTCGGCCGCCGCCTCGGCCTCTGCGGCCGCCTGCCCAGAGCCTGTCAGATGGGGATCGTCCGGCGATAGTGTCCACTCCTGCTGCGGCGCCGGAGACTCCGCGACGTTTCGGCCTTCTCCGCAACCCGCAAATCAGGGTACAAGTTGGAGATGAGCTCCATGACCTCCAGGGCCCGCTCCGGAACCCCGCTGTCGGCGGCGTAGCGCCAAAGCTCGAGCAGGGCCTCCAGCCGCTCTTCAGGCGTGGCCTCTTCGAAGCGCGCGACGTGCTGCTCGAGCCCCGCCGCTACCAGGTCCTCGACGTTCTCTACGGCCGCCGTTGACGCGGCGCGGCCAGTCGGATCGCCGTCAAAAGTATCGGAGAATTCGTCGTCGAGTGCGTCCGTTTCGACCCCGGATTGTGATTCGCGCAGGCGCTCCAGGTCCTCTAAGGCGCGTGACGCCAAGGCGGCGATTTCGGGGTCCGGATCGAAGCTTGCTATCCTGAATTCCTGCATCGCCTCCTCCGGCACTCCGGCATCCGCCGCTGCGCGCCAGAGCGTGAGCAGGGCCTCGAGCCGCTCGCCGACATCACCCTTGGCGATCAGGTCAGCGATCTGCGACTCGACCCGCGCCCGGGCCTGCTCCTGCGGACTTGATGCATCCTCCTCTAGGCCGGGGTCCTCAAGATCCGGCAAGGCGGCCTGGTCGTCCTGCCACGCGGCGCTGGAAGGACGGGAGTCGCCGCCTGCCGGCTGCCGCCGTGCCGGAGTTGGAGCTATAGGGGACTTCGTGGACTGCTGGGGCACAGCGTCGTCCTCCGGTGGCTTCCCGCCGGGCGATGGCTGGCGCAAGGCCCAGTGCGCGGCCAGGGCCGTTACGAGGACCAGGCTGGCCACCCCGAGGCGTGGCCAGCCCGGCTTTCGAGAAGACATGCTCTTTCTTAGCTTACGTCTGGAAAACCCACATCAGTACAGTGTCGGTACGAAGATCGCGGTGATGCTCGTGTCGCTCACAGCTACATCGCCGTCGAATTGGTCACAAACCAGTCTGAAGGTCGTCGTCCCGGCTCCGACGGTAAAACCACGGGTTGCGGCGAACGGCATAAGAGCAACCTCGGTGGTTAAGGATGCCTCGGCCCCCGGGATGAGCGCATCGAAGTCTATATTGGTGCCCGTCGTTATCGAGCAGCGTCCAAAGTCTCGATCAGTAGTGAGATTTTCATTGAAATCGAAATAGCCGCTTGCATTGACGATGACGTAACCCGATGTGGGCGCCGTTATGGCGATAGCACGTGCCGTCACATCGGTGCCCGTCAGGTCTAGGAATTGGTCACCATCAGCAAAGTCCGCACCCGCCTCGTTTGATAAATCGGTGGACGGAACCGAGTTCGATGCCACCTCGCTGCTGCCGACCGAGTTGGGGCCGAGGTCGAGAGCATTCAGCGTGCCGTTTTGAATGTCAGCGGAGGTAATGGAATTGTCCACCACATTCGAGCTATCGACGGAATCGTCAGCCATGTTCACGTTACGGACCACGTCGCGGGAGAGGTCGCGCTTCCTGATACACTTTCGATTGGGGACGGCTCCGCCGTTGGCCTGAATTGCCTCACAGGCGGTGACTGCGAATACGTTACGAGGCGATACGGTGCCGAGCATGGCGACCATCATTAATAACAATAGGGAAACAGAAGCTGATGTTTTTAGTTTCATAGCAAGGCCCTCCCAACGGATTGAATTACAGAAACCGCTTTTGGTAATCCGATTCCTTTGGGGCGGCCCCTGCACTGGACATCAAAAAGAAATCACTTACGCGATCCTTTCGGAGCGCATTTCTTGATAACGCCAATTGGACCGTACCCTCTAGGAAGGACTGAATCCTGATCCAGATCAAGAAGCTAAGGTGTTGCGTTTTGGATGCATGATAAGTCGCGTCAAGCGTGGGAATCCAATTCGTCAAAAGGATTGCAATCATCCCTTACCTTTAGCTGCGCGAAACAGCGCCTGCCTTACATGCTGCATGAGGAGGAACGCCTACTTTCTTTTCCTTCGCTTCGTCATACTTATTTAGTCTGTAACTGCGTTTCTCAGTGGCCAACTGAGAGCACGGCGCGGCGTTTCAAGCAACCAGGCAAGTCGGCGCGCAAGATTCAGGCGCGCTGCCGAGTAAATTTAAAGACGGTTTGGCGCACCGTGGCAGATGTTTTTGTGCTTTCTACTGCCGGATGGGCTCTAGTGCCGCGCTCACGCCAAACGCGGCCGATGCGTTGGTTGCTCGCCTCTCGTTCGTTGCGCATCGGAGTTGTCCGCCTGATCGCTCCTCTGCTGATCGGGCTGGCGACTGCTCGCTACATTCAGAGCGGTAACGGGCCGTTGGCCTATAAAGACCGCGCACACAGCCCACATACGATGCCTGCCTGGCGAGATAGGGTTATCCCGCGCGCGACGGGTTGCCGAGTAGCTATCGGCGCGAAATCCGCGCCACAGAGCCCCCGTTTCCCGTTAATAATTCGGAGTTTTTTTTCATTATTACGTCGTCTGGGGCGACCTACAGTAGGACTTTAATGCGCAGAGCATATTCGAAGGACTCGGACTTGACCTGTGTCAAAGTCACCGAGAAAAACAGGACTAGGGTGCATAGCTAAGAATTACAAAACCTCATTTTCTCCACCTCCAAGGGATAACAGCCTCCCTTACTCGAGCCACTGCTTTGTGGCGGCTGCACCAATAACATCACGTGTACTCCTTGACGGCCCCATAACCCGCTCACGCCACGTGATAGCCAAATCAATCAAGGGGAGAATTGGCCATGAAAGAAATGAATCACTCCATTTGGCTTCCGGCGCTTTTGCTGTTTTCGCTTTATTGGGAGGTGGCCCGGGCGCAAGCCACAGATGTGGTTTGTGACAAGTGCGTGAACACCTCCGATATCGCCCTCGATGCCATCACCTCTAACCGCATTAAAAACGGCGCCATCAAAAACACAGACATCGCGCCGGATTCCATCACCGGCACTCGGATTAAGAACGGCACCCTCACCAACGCGGACATCGCGCCGAATTCCATCGGCGGTAACCGGATCAAGAACCGCAGCATCAAAGGGGTGGACATTGCCGATGGCACCCTCACCGCGGCGAAGTTGGTGGGCGGGCCGGGCTCAGGTCTCGATGCGGACACCGTCGACGGGATGGAGGCCAGTGCCCTCATTGCCGCCGCCAAGTTCAATCCGTTAAAGGTGGCGCTCTTGCGCTGGTATGAAGCGAATGAAAGCGGTACTGCTTTTACCGTCGGCGGTTCCCCATGGGACGTCGCCTTTGACGGGGCCCACATCTGGGTGGCGAATAACGGCGACGACACCGTGAGTAAGCTGCGGGCCAGCGATGGCTTCTTGGTTGACACCTTTCCCGTCGGCGCTGAGCCAGAAGGCGTAGCCTTCGACGGAGCAAACATTTGGGTTACGAACTATGACGACAACACCGTGACCAAGCTTCAGGCCAGCGACGGGGTTGTGGTTGACACCATTAGCGTCGGCTCTCTCCCAACGGGGATTGCCTTTGACGGGGCCCACATCTGGGTGACGAACTTTGGCGGCGGCACCGTGAGCAAACTTCAGGCCAGCGACGGTGCCCTGCTGGGCACCTTTCCGGTCGGCATTAACCCTTACGGCGTGGCCTTTGACGGGGCCAACATCTGGGTAGCGAACACTGGAGCCAATGCCGTGAGCAAGCTCTGAAGCCTAAATACCGTGACGGACTGAGTGCGAGGTCAGGCCCTTGTCAGATTTCGGCTTGGCCGCCGGGGTACCCAAGCTAAGAGTTAACCTCACCCCCTTCCACCGAGCATTCTCCGCTAACAGCTTGCATCGCGTGCAGGTGATGCCTGCAAAGCGGGGCAAAGGCAGTAAGCCCAAAGCGCCGGGTAAGGCGCAAGAGCGAACGCGCGGCGAACGTCGGGTGGCCATGAGATTTAATCCCAGCGTCTCAAGCGGGTGTTCAATATCGACGTTGAGACCTGCCGCGCCTGCGGCGGTGCGGTCAATGTGATCGCCTTTATTGAAAATGCGGTGGTTATCGAAAAGCGACTCAGCCACCTGAATGAAAAAGGCCTTCCTATACAAGCCCCACCGTTGCCCGAAAGCCGGGCACTGCGTGCCAAGCGCGCTGGTTCGACTGAGCGTAAGGAAACTGGCTCCCCGGGACGGGCTCGAACCGCCGACCTAGTGGTTAACAGCCACCCGCTCTACCGACTGAGCTACCGGGGATTTGAAGGGGCGCAATGGTACTTGCGACGGTTAGGAGGGTCAATTAGTCCGCCCCGCGAGTTTCCTCCACGACCGTGAGACGTGCCCCGTAAGCACAGCCTGATCCGGAAGGCAAGGTTATGCCGATAAATCTCAAGCCTTAGCTACTCGTCTAACCTCTGCCATTCATCGGCAGTTCGGGCAGCGTCCCGAGATTTCGACAGTGTGTTCGCTGGCGGCAAAGCCCGCAGATTCGGCCGTGCTGTCAATAGCTTGCTCCAAGCGCGTATCGTTCACCTCGGCGGCCGAACCGCAGCCTTCACAAATCAGAAACTGTCCCGCCGCCGAGTGGCCCGGCCTGCTGCAGCCCACGTAGGCGTTCCGCGAAGCGATGCGGTGGACCAGACCGTTTTCGAGAAGAAAATCCAGGGCGCGATAAACCGTCGGCGGAGCCGAGGAACGACCCTCGCCACTCATGACCTCCAGGATCTCGTAAGCGCCCAGCGGGCGGTGACTTTGCCACAGGATCTCCAGCACCCGGCGGCGCAGCTGGGTCAGTCTCGCCCCGCGCTCGGCGCACAGCGCCACCGCGTCGGCCATGGCTTGCTCGATGCAGCTCTCGTGATCGTGACCGCTCGACAGAAACGCTTTTCGCCGCTCGCCGCTCATGGGTTCGACACGATCTCGCTTTCCGGCCGTCGGGTTCGCGCCGATACGCTCCGTATCCAGGAAGCCGCCAGCACCGCAATGAAAAAGCCCATGGCGACGACCACGATGAGCGGTCCCGATGGCAGGTCCCACCGAAGCGAGCCAAAGAGTCCCAGAATCACAGAGATCTCTCCGAGCACCACGGCAACGATTGCCATCTGCTCGGGCGATTTCGAAAGCCGCCTCGCCGTGGCGGCGGGAATAATCAGCAGGGCGAGAATCAGCAGCATGCCCACCACTTTCATCGCCACGGCAATGAGCACCGCCAACAGGGAGACAAAGACCAGGTGCACGCGGATCACCGGCACGCCTTCGATGGCGGCGAGCTCTTCGTCCACCGTCATTGAAAGAAGTGGGCGCCAGACGATCGCGAGGATTGCGAGGCCGATGACGGCAAGCGCGAAGATATAGATCAAGTCTGCGTTGCCGATGGCCAGGATATCGCCAAAGAGATAGCCCATGAGATCCACCCGCAGCGCTTTGACGAACGCGATCACCAATAGACCCAGGGCCAGGGTTGCGTGGGCAAGCACGCCGAGCACGGTGTCGCTGGGCCAGAGATGCTGCCGCTCCAGCGCCACCAAGGCGAAACCGAGGCAAAGACAGACCGCCAGGATCCCCAGGGTGGTATTGATATCGAGCACGAAAGCCAGCGCCACGCCGAGCAGTGTGGAATGGGCCAGGGCCGCGCCGAAATACACCATCCGCCGCCACAGCACCAGGCAGCCGACGGGGCCGGCGATGAGGGCCACGCCGGCGCCGCCCAACAGCGCGCGCAGGAAGAAGTCTTCCATCAGTCGCCGCCGCTCGCGTTAGCAGCCCGCGTCCGGGACTCGGCCTCGTCCAAGGGAACGGGATGTCCCTCCGCATCGTGGGCGTGATCGTGGCTGTGGGCGTATACCGCAACCACGTCGGCGACCTGCTTGCCGAACAGGGAGACGAACTGGGGGTGGCTGGTGATCGAGCGCGGATGACCGGTGCAGCAGACGTGGTGATTGAGGCACACGACCCGGTCAGTGGCCGCCATGACCACGTGGAGGTCATGGGACACAAGTAGCACGCCACAGTGGTAGCGATCGCGAATATCGCCGATGACGCGATAGAGATCGGATTGGCTGGTGACGTCGACGCCGGCAAGCGGCTCGTCTAGCACCAGCAAATCCGGGTGACGCAGAAGGGATCGGGCGAGCAGAACCCGGTGCAGCTCACCACCGGAAATGTCTGACAGCGGCGTGTCCAGGATCCCCGCTGCGCCAACGTCGTTGAGCACCTGCTTCAGCGCCGTCTCGTGGTGGCGGTCGTCCAGATTTAGAAACCGCCGCACGCTGATGGGCAGCGCCGGGTCGCGCTGCAAGTGCTGTGGGGAATAGCCGATCTTGAGCCCCGGGATGCGATGAACTTCGCCTTCGTCCGGAGCAGTCAGGCCCAGCAGCACCCGGGCCAGGGTGGACTTGCCGGCGCCGTTCAAACCGATGAGGGTGACTATCTCGCCGCGGGAAACCGACAGGTCCACGTGGTCAAGGATCTCCCGCCCGCCGGCGCGGACGGTGACGTTCCTGATCTCCACCAAGCGCTCGGGACTGCCTTCAGACACGATCATATAAAGGTAAAGGTCTCTCGCATGGGGCGGCTGAAACAAATGTAATATTATATCATTTCAAGTTAATGCAGCATGCGTGTCGTTCTGGAGTTCCCACGCTCATGTCTTGGTCGAAGCCGCTTCCGCCCCTGAGTGCCCTGGTCTTGTCGGCGCTGCTCTCTACCGCGGCGGCCGCCGACGCGCCCAAAGTGGCGGTGAGCATCCAACCCATCCACTCTCTGGTCGCGGCGGTGATGTCGAGCGTGAGTGATCCCCACCTGCTGGTCAAAGGCTATGGCTCTCCCCACGCCTATCAGATGCGACCGTCCGAGGCGGCGGCGCTTTATCAAGCGGATCTCGTGTTCTGGATCGGGGTGCCGCTCGAGAACTTCCTAATCAAACCGCTTCGCAACGTGGGCCCGCCGGCGCGGGCGGTTGCCCTGCTCGACATCGAGGGGCTGCCTCTGCTCGAGAATCGCGACAGCGGGGTGCGGCCAGGACACCAGCATAAGGGCCACGGCGTTCAAGGGTTGGCCCCCCTTCCCCAGGCGCGGGATCCTCACGCCTGGCTCTCGCCGATCATTGCGCGACGGATGGTGGAAGCCATTGCTTCAGAGCTCGCGCGCGCCGATCCGCGCAACGGGGATACGTACCGCCGCAACGCTCGCGCCCTGGAGGAACGCATCGGGATCCTGGCGACTGAGCTTACGGCCAGGCTGGCGCCGGTTCGGCAGGCGCCCTTCATCATGTTCCATGACGCCTTTCAGTACTTCGAGCAGGCGTTCGGGCTTCAATCCATCGGCGCCATGCACCTGGAGCCCACGCGCGCCCCGGGCGCGGCGCGCGTTCAGGCGTTGCGTAATGCCATCCGCGACCACGGCGTACGATGTGTCTTCCGTGAGCCACAGTTTCAGTCAGCGCTGGTGGACACGCTGGTGGAGAAAACCGACGCCCGAGTGGCGGTTCTGGATCCCCTGGGCGCGGATTTCCCGCCGGGCGCCGATGCGTGGTTTCAGATGATGACGGCCAATGCGGAGACAATTGCGAAATGTCTCAGCGAGTGATCCAAGGCGACTGTTGAACGAGTCCCGCTTCAGGAGTGCGCTTGCGGACGATCTCACGGACCAGCGGCTAGTCCGCGCCGTTTGTAGCAACAGATTCAGCGAGGAATCTTTTAAGGAAGGTCTGATTTATCAGACCTTCCTTAGCTAAGCAGGGGACTGTAAGTCATTGGATTCGTGAGGCAAGTGGAAACCGCGTTTTCACTTGCCGACTCTGAAAATTCCAGGGATGGAATTATTCAGAGTTTCCTTAACTGGATTCCCGCTTTCGCGGGGACGACGACTACAGCGTTGAAGCAAGTGCGGGATAGGCCGGTTGCAGGGTGCTCCACCCGCACCGCTGATCGCCGATAGCAATTCTTGCTCCCAGCCCGGGCCGCAATCGGACTCATTCGGGGCACGGTAAGCGCTATAGCCACACTGTCATTCTCGCGAAAGTAGGAATCCAGTAGACAAGCTCTTCATTGATTTCGTTAGTGCACTCGGCGCGACTTCGACGGACATTTATTAAATCGCCGGTCAAATTGGCGCGCAGATCGCGGTCAGCCAGATCGCGGAGTTCATAAAAGCACGCCGTAGGTCCGCCCTTCGACGCGAACGAATTTGACGCAGCAGAAAGTTCAGGCGCAAGCGCCCTCCTCCAACATTCGAATCTCCGGCCCGCGTCAAGCATCACTCGATATCCCGTCCCACCATTGGTGAAAATGGTGCACGGGGCCGTGGCCGCTGCCGAGTCGATAGACAGACCCGGCTTCGACGGCGCCGCTGATGTACTCCTTTGCCCGTGATACGGAGTCCCGCACCGAGTTGCCCCGCGCCAGGTAGGCCGCAATGGCCGAGGAAAAGGTGCACCCGGTGCCGTGGGTGTTGTGGGTGTCAATGCGCCGGGAAGTAAACCACTCGGTGAGAATTCCACCGCCCGGCGCGCGTACAACCAGGCAGTCCGAGCATTCGCTCTTACTCTGACCGTGTCCCCCTTTGACCACCACCGCCCCCGGACCCGTGTCCAGCAGCCGTCGTCCGGCCTCCTCCATCTGCTCGGACGTGGCCACGGTTTGGCCCAGCAAAACTTCCGCCTCGTACAGGTTGGGCGTAACGACGTCGACCAGAGGAAACAGTTTGCGTACCAGGATCTTTACCGCATCGTCCTTGAGCAGTTTGTCTCCACTTTTGGCCACCATGACGGGATCGAGAATCACATTGGGCGGCTGAAAGGCTTCAAGCCGCTCCGCCACGACTCCAATGACCTCAACGTTGCCCAGCATGCCGATCTTTACCGCGTCGACGCCGATGTCTTCCATCACGGTATCGATCTGCAGCGACACGAAGTCCGGATCCACATCGACGATCCCAGCGACCTTGAGGGTATTCTGAGCGGTCAAGGCCACCGGCACCGACAACCCATAACAGCCCAGAGCGGCAAAGGTTTTCATGTCGGCCTGGATCCCGGCTCCGCCGCCGCTGTCCGATCCGGCGATGGTCAGGGCGCGGAAGTACTTTTTCTGTGACATCACTGCTGTCGTGATTCCAGATTACGAAAGTCTGCACTCTATCAGTGATTGGTCCTTTTTGACGGCGCGATCCGAGCGGGCGGATTTGCCGATACCCTTGGAATGAGGTACAGGGCGGTGCACAACAGGTACGGATCAAGCTTCTCGCGTGCTCGCCGAGAGGGCTGATCGGAGGAGCATTGGGCGACAGTCGCTGTCCACCGCGCGCCGGCAGCTCCGTCTTCCGGGCCAGATGCACATGCCACCCTTCATTCACTCGACTCCGAATCTCTTCGATGCGAGCGGGCTTGAACGACTTAAATTCTCATGCGATGTCAGGTCGGGACGAAACGCCCGCCTCCCCACCGGCTCAGGCCAAGCCCGGCCACGGGGATGAAACACAGTTAAAGTGAGGGTTCGGAGAGTCCGAATCCATTCCTATCGGCCGCTTCGGGTTTGCGTACTTTCAGGCCCGATCCTGGCTCGGAAGCGTCAAATCCGGATCGCCGAAACGCACTGTATTTGCTGGGTTTTTTTCCCGAGCACCCGACCGCAATAGTAATTTTCTTCCGCCCGCCACGACTTTGCTTCCGAATCCCGGCCCAGAAACGTGACCCGCCTCTAGAATCCAGGTTTTACGGGTGGAGTTCTACCCAGCGGGTTTCTACGGTTCTTTAAAGCCCGTTTGCAAGAGTACGTTGACGGCCATCGGAATCTCGTTCTGGTTCGAAACTTGAGCCAGGATTATTGGACTCATTTTCGGAGATGAGTCGTCATCGGAATTTTGGTCAGGGAACCACCAGGATACTCCCTGACACGGCGCCACCGCCGACTCAAGAGAAGTTCGCGAGGCGCGCCCAGAGACCAGATTTTAATGGTTTTTTTTCTTGCAAATATTGAGTAGGAGATGGAGTCATGAAGGCAAAAACATCGTTGCTGCTATTGACAGTAGCAACCACGCTGGGGCTCTCGGGACCGGTAGTGGCCAAAAGAACACTAGAAACCCCCGATGAGTTGGTCTGCGAAGCTTACTTTGATAACTCAGTTCACTCAACCTGGGAAAGCGTCGAAGATGCAACTTATTATGCCGTTGACGTAAACGCCGAGTACGACGTGAGCGGCGATGGTGAAATGGACAGGGGCCACGGCTTCCATTTTGGAACGGCAGATCCCGAGCTCGAGCTCGAGGAAAGTGATCTGATGGGAAGCTTTGTGGACGACGATGGCTTGGTTGTGCAGAAGAAAGCCATGGCCGCCAAACTGCGCGTGAAAGCGGTGAGAGTTCCAAGAGGCCATAGAATCGGATTAGGCCATTTGAAAGTCAGTGGCGATGGCCACTACAGAGGTCGACGCAAAGGCCACTACAAAGATCATGGTATAAAAAGCTCTGATTACGCCGAGTGCCGGGTCACGTTTACGCAACCGGAGCCGGATCCGGATCCGGGCCCTTGTCCTTTTTTCCGGTGTTGACCATAACGAAACGTTGCAGCAAGAAAAAGCCGAGCTACGCCAGCGCATTTTTCTGCCATAACCTGCAACAGCACAGAGTCAGACCCTCATAGCTCACGGCTGCTCTGTGCAACCTGAAAAACGGGGGCGAGAAATCTTCTTGCCTCCGTTTTGTTTTTCTCCTCCGGACCATTTTCCCGCAATCCAACCTCTGTCCTGCGGCTTGATCCCACGCGCGTGGCTACCGTGAGGTGACCAAAAGCCGCTAACGGTCCGCCAGCGGCTTACAGGTCCTGCGCCGGGCACATTGCTGCCGAAGGAAGGCCCGCTGCTGGCAACGCTTTGGCGCTGGCGGCTGGCGCCTGGGTTGCGCACAGGAACCCTCGATCGGCTAGAATTCCGTTTCTCAAAGGCGTTGAAAGGGCCGAGCAGCCGGGTCTTAAGGCGGGCTTGAGCGAGCGGGGGATGGTGCAAGCCCCGCGCCTTAGCCGGCCGGCGAATATCCCCCTGGAGCCGCTGACCGAACGACTGCGAGTCCAGTAGGCTCAGACGGGTGGTCCCCGTGAACGGACCGGGGTTTGAAAGAACCCACCGAGTCCGTCCGCCTCGAGGCGGCGGAAAAACCGGGTGGTACCGCGACCGAAGCCTGCAGGTTAAAACGCCCAGGGCTCATCGCCCCGGAGAACATGGGCATCGGAATCGGCGCCGCCGGCATCCGCCGGTGGAGCAGCGAAACCGCATCCGATACCCATGGCTCTCCGGGGCGTTTTTGTTTGCGTGGAGTCAAGATAACGATGGCCTTTGAAGAAGTCGCCGCTCGCTACGACGGCCCCAAGCTCGAGAGCGAAATCCTCGAGTTCTGGCATCAGCACGCCGTCTTCCACCAGACGCTCAAGCATTCGAGCGCACGGCCCATCTACACCTGGAACGAGGGGCCGCCCACCGCCAACGGCAAGCCCGGCATCCACCACGTGCTGGCGCGCGCCTTCAAGGATCTGTTTCCCCGCTACAAGACCATGCGCGGCTTTCACTGCCCGCGTAAAGCCGGCTGGGACACCCACGGGCTGCCGGTGGAGCACGAGGTGGAAAAAGAGCTCGGCATCTTCGACAAGAGCCGAATTGAGAAAGAGGTGGGCATCGCGGAGTTCACTCGTCGCTGCCGTGAGTCGGTGATGCGCTACATCGGCGACTGGGAAGACATGACCGAGCGCATGGGTTTTTGGGTCGACATGAACGAGGCCTACTACACCCTGGATAACGACTACATCGAGTCCGTCTGGTACCTGCTCAAGGTGATCTGGGACAAGGGCCTCATCTACCAGGATTACAAGGTAGTTCCCTACGATCCGCGCATCGGGGCGACGCTGTCGTCCCACGAGGTGGCGCTCGGCTACCAGGAGGTGGAAGACCCATCCGTGACCGTGCGTTTTCGCCTCGAGGACGACTCCTCGACTTCTTTTTTGGTTTGGACGACGACACCCTGGACGCTGCCCTCAAACCTGGCGCTGGCCGTGCACCGGGAGGTGGACTACGCCTACGTCCGCTCAGGCGATGAAACCTTGATCCTCGCCGAGGCGCTGCTCGAGCCCGTGCTCCGCGATATGACCTACGAAGTGGAGAAGACGGTCAAGGGCGAGGCGCTCGTGGGCTTGAAGTACCGGCGGCTGTTCGATTACCTGCCGGCCGAGGGCGACATCTGCCGCGTGCGCCCGGCGGAGTTCGTCAGCACCGAGGACGGCACCGGCGTGGTGCACATTGCGCCGGCCTACGGCGAGGACGACTTGAAGCTCGGCAAGGAGTACGGGCTCCCGGTGGTGCACGGCGTGGGTCTCGACGGCCACTTCCTGCCGGAGGTCAAGCCCGTGGCCGGAAAGTTCTTCAAGGACGCCGATCCGGTCATCATCGATCTGCTCCAGCAACAGGGATTGCTGTTTCGTACCGAGGCCTACACACACAACTACCCCTTCGGCTGGCGCACCGGCGATCCCCTGCTCTACTACGCCAAGAACGCCTGGTACATCCGCACCACTGACTATCGCGACCGCCTGGTGGCGCTCAACAAGACCATTAACTGGGTGCCGGAGTCCATTCGCGACGGCCGCTTCGGCAACTGGCTGGAGCACAACGTGGACTGGGCGCTCTCCCGGGAGCGCTTTTGGGGTACGCCTCTGCCGGTGTGGACCGACGGCGAGGGCGATTTCATCTGCATCGGCTCGCTGGAGGAGCTGGAGCAGCTCACGGGTCGGTCGTTGCGCGACTTGGACCTGCATCGTCCCGCGGTGGACGAGATCACCTTTGTGCACCCCGACGACGGCCGCGAGTATTTTCGCGTGCCGGAAGTCATCGACTGCTGGTTCGATTCCGGCGCCATGTCCTACGCCCAGTGGCACTACCCATTCGAGAACGCGGACAAATTCGAACAGCACTTTCCGGCGGACTACATCTGCGAGGCCATCGACCAGACCCGCGGCTGGTTTTATACCCTGCACGCCATCGCGACGCTGGTTTCCGACAGCGTCGCTTACCGCAACTGCGTGTGTCTCGCCCACATCGTAGACAAGGACGGCAAGAAGATGTCCAAGTCCCTGGGCAACATCGTCGACCCCTACGACGTGTTCGACACCGTGGGCGCGGATCCGCTGCGCTGGTACTTGGCTGCGCGAATCGCCCCAGAGATGCAAAAGCGCATCTCGGTGGAGATGGTGGCGGAGGTGGCGAGCACCTTCCTCAACACCTTCTGGAACACGTACAAATTCTTTGTCATGTACGCGCGCCTGGACGGGGTCGACCTGTCCAAAGACGTAGCCGTCGGTAGACGCCCCGAGATTGATCGCTGGATCCTGGCACTGCTCCAGGACACGGTGCAGAACGCCACCGAGTGCCTGGATAACTATGACGCCCGCGGCTACGGGGAGACGGTGGAGAGCTTCGTCGATCAGCTGAGCAACTGGTACGTGCGCCGAAACCGCACGCGCTTTTGGAAGGCGGCGGCGGGCGAAGACAAGCAGGCGGCTTATCTGACCCTGTACGAGTGCCTTGACGTCACTCACCGGCTGTTCGCGCCGCTGATGCCGTTTCTTGCCGAATCCGTATTTCAGAACCTGGTTCGCGGCGTGCACCGCGAGGCGCCGTTCAGCGTCCACATGAGCGACTGGCCGCAGGTGGACGAGGCCAAGCGCGACGAGGCGCTCATCTACGACTTCGATGTGGTCCAGCGGGTGGTCTATCTGGGCCGCGCGGCGCGTAACGAAACGCGACTGCGGGTACGCCAACCGCTTTCCCGCATCCTGGTTCGCGCGCCCAGCGCCGAAGCGGTCACCGCCATCGAGCTGCACCAGGATCAGATCCTGGAAGAGCTGAACGTTAAGAAGCTGGAAATCATCGCCCGGGATGCGGGACTCGTGAGCTATCGCATCAAACCCAACCTGCCGCGCATCGGCAAGCGATACGGCAAGCTGATTCCGGCGATTCGCAAAGCCCTGGCCGAAGTTGGCGGCGCCGAGATCGCCGCCGCCGTGACCGCCGGCGAAAACTTCCAAGTGCTCGCTGGCGAACAGAGTTTAGAGTTCGAGCCGGACGACGTGCTGGTGGAAACCGAGTCGGCGGCAGGCTATGCCTGCGCCGAGGAAGGCGGCTACCTGGTGGGGCTGGATACGCGCCTCGACGAGGCGCTGCTGCGGGAAGGACTGGCGCGGGAGATGGTGCGCACGGTGCAGGACGCTCGCAAGCAGGCCGGTTTGGAAGTGTCCGACCGCATTGCATTAAAGGTCAACGGCAGCAAAGGCGTGGAGGCGGCGCTGAAGGAGCACCGCGAATACCTGATGACGGAAACCCTGGCTTCCGAGTGGCCTGACTCGATGCCCGAGGATTCACATATGGCACAGCACACCCTGGACGAGGAGAGCTGGGAGATTGCGCTTAAGCGGGTGGATACGTTATGACTTGCCGTTAGCCGAGCGCCGCTCTGTGCAGGAGCGCGCTTGCGCGCGAATCCGACTATGGGTTGGTTGACCTTAATCGCTCTTTAAGGTTCGTCCGCAAGCGGATTCCTAAAGAGATTGTAGAAACCTAAAGCAGGCCAGATCCGCATTCGTTGGTGCATCCGGGCGCTCTGCTAGAGCCTTGCGCCGTCAAGCGCAGCGCTGCCAGCAAGTCGAAAGTGCTCCCGGCCCGCGCTGAAGACGTCGAATGCGTCGTGAGATAAAGCTCGCCTTCGAAAACATGTGCAGAGTGCGTTACACGCACTCCGCAGTTAGCTACTGGATTCCCGCTTCCGCGGGAATGAACGACCTTCTTATAAGCTGTGCCGTGCGTACCAAGATTAATTGAGGCGAGGATTCACAAATTCTTGAGCCGCCGTCGCTCCGAGTCCAGGTTTGGAAATTCTCAAGCCCGGCTGATCCCGAATCAATAGCCACCATTTACTTCTTATCGCGTCACGCACTATCCGTTACACCTCACCTTTTTCCGTTTACCCATGACCCGCCACGCATCACAGGAATACCGTCCCTCCGTCCACCATGATGGTCTGGCCGGTGACGTGGCGAGACAGATCGCTGGCGAGCCAGAGCACGGTGCCGGCGAGGTCTTTGGGCTCGAGGGTGCGGCGGATGGCCTGCTGAGCGCGAGTGGCGTCCAGCATCTTCTGGGTGACCTCGCCGAAGAACTCCCCGGCGGCCTCGGTTTCTACGATGTTCGGCGCCACCGCGTTGACGCGGATGTCGTAGCGCCCCACCTCCCGCGCTAGCCCCCGGGTGAGCCCGATAACCGCCGCTTTGGAGGTGGTGTAGTGAAGCCCGTTGGGCATGCCGTAGATGGCGGCGAGCGAGCTCACGTTGACGATGGAGCCGCCCCCGCCCTCGCGCATGACCGGCACGACGGCTCGGGAGCAGTTCCATATACCCTTGACGTTAACCGCCATGGTGGCGTCCCACTCGGACTCGTGCAGGGAATCAAAGGGGGCGAAGCTGAGGTTGCCGAATAAGGCCGCGTTGTTAACCAGAACGTCTACCCGACCGAACCGGCCCGCGGCCGCTTCTACCATGCGGTTGACACTGTCTAGATCGGTGACGTCGGTGACCGCGCCTAGGGCCTCGCCACCCTGCTCTGCACAGGAGGCAACCGTCTCCCGGCAGTCTTTTAAGTCGCTGACCACCACACTGGCTCCGCTGGCAGCGAAGCGGACGGCGTACTCGCGGCCGAGCCCGCGGGCGGCGCCGGTTATAAGGACGACACGGTTGTTGAAATCCATAGCTAGTGTACATCCCAAGTGAGAGTCTGATTCCCAAGTCTACGGCAAAGTAGGTCAGGACTCGTATCCAATGATTCCGGATGAGTAATCGATAACTGCGGCCACTTAAAGAGGGGGCGATAACCATTTTCGCCGTCCTTCCCATGGGGTCGTTTAGCCGTGCTTATATTCAATGCGTCTGGAAGGAATGTGACTGGATTGGCAAAAGATCGAAAATTTCTAAACCTCCATTGACTTGTTCAGGAACCGTTCCTACCTTCGATGTCTAAAGGCTGAACTTTCTACCGAACTCTCGAGCAGGTCATCGAAATGGAATCCTTAAAGTCACGATCGGGACGGATCCCGCGCATCCTCCGTTGGATTGTCGAGCACCGCGCGCGTCAGGCGGCGATTCGGACGCTCTACCGGACGCCCGGGTGGCGGCTGAGAGATTTGGGCGTCGAACGCGGGCGTATCCCGGAGATCGTTGATGGCCTGCTTGCCCGTCAACGGGCGCTAGAGGCCGAGAACCGACGCAAGCCGGGCGCAGGTACGGCGACAGGAGCGCTGGAAGGGGCCACCGTCTCCGAAGCGTCTGTCTGAACCGGCCCGATCTCCTAGCAGGCCTAGAACCAGAAACGGCCCGTCCGGACTATACCTGGACGGGCCGTTTGATTTTCTCGCCTCAGAATCTACCGAGGTCAGACCCGCTTTTTTCCGGGCTGGAGGAAACGCCTGATGCGTGAGGCGGAGTTACTGCGAGGGTTCTTTAGGAACCCGCTTGCGGATGAGCTTCGTGGGTTGCGTCGCGGGAGCCCTTGCCCGGTATGAGTACCGACGGCTCAACGCGTGCCCTTGCGCGCGAAATTTCTACTTCGACCCGCGGCTCAGTCGCGGAAAGTGGCCAGCAATGCGCGGAATTCGTCGCCAATCTCCGGGTGCTTCAAGCCCAGCGCCACGGTGGCCTCGAGAAAGCCCAGCTTGTTGCCGCAGTCGTAACGCCGGCCTTCGAAGCGAAATGCTTTCACGGTTTCCTTTTCGAGCAAACGGGCGATGGCGTCGGTGAGCTGTATCTCACCGCCGGCTCCCAGCCCGGTGGCCTCGAGCTCGGCAAAGATGCCGGGTGTAAGAATGTAGCGTCCAACCACCGCCAGCGTGGACGGGGCCTTTGCCGGCGCCGGCTTTTCCAGGATTCCCGTCATGGCCACCGCCCGGCCGTCTCCGTTGCGGGTGCTGACGATCCCGTACTTGTCGGTGTCTTCTTTGGGCACGGTCTCCACCGCCACCAGGCTCGCAGGGTCCGCTTCAAAGGTGGCGGTCATCTGCGCCAGGCAGCCCCGGTTGCCGTCGTCGATAAGATCGTCGGGCAGCAGCACGGCGAAGGGCTCGTCCCCCACCGCCGCCTTGGCACAGAGCACGGCGTGACCGAGACCCCTGGGCTCCGCCTGACGGATATAGACGCAGGAGACCTCGTCCGGGATCAGCGCCTTCAGCTCCTCCAGCTCCTCATTCTTACCCCGCGCCTCCAGGGTCGTTTCCAGCTCCACCGCGCGGTCGAAGTGGTCCTCGATGGCTCGCTTGGTGCGGCCGGTGATGAAAATCAGCTCCGTCATGCCGGCAGCCATGGCCTCCTCCACCGCGTACTGGATAATGGGCTTGTCCACCACCGGCAGCATCTCCTTGGGGCTTGCCTTGGTGGCGGGGAGGAAGCGGGTGCCCAGGCCCGCCACGGGAAACACCGCCTTGCGAACGCGCTGGCTCACCGCTTGACCTGTTCCAGGGCAATGACGTTGGAAGGTGCGGCCTTGGGCCCGGTAGAGGACTCGGGCACAAGGCTTGCGAGGGCGGACCTCAGCAGCTCCAAGTCGTTTCCTTCCACCCCGGATTCGAGCCGGTTGAGCGCCGCGTTGAACGCGGGCGGATTCAACTCCCTGGAACGGGCCAGCAGGATCTTGTCGTGGGTGGTCTGGGTCAGCGCTTCGTCCGGATGAAACAGCTCCTCGAACAGCTTCTCACCCGGCCGCAGTCCGATGAAACGAATCTCGATGTCCTCCCCGGGAACGTGCCCGGAGAGTCGGATCATCTGCTCCGCCAGATAGGTGATCTGCACCGGCTCGCCCATATCCAGCACGAATACCTCCCCTCCCTGGCCGATGGCCGACGCCTGCATGATGAGCTGACAGGCTTCGGGAATGGTCATGAAGTAGCGTTTGACCTCCGGATGGGTGACCGTGACCGGACCACCGTCGGCAATCTGTCTCCGAAACAAAGGCACCACGCTGCCGGCAGAATCCAGCACGTTGCCGAATCGGACGGTGATGAAGCGGGTCCTGCTGCTCTGCCTTCCAGCGTACTGGCAGTACATCTCGGACACCCGCTTGCTCGCACCCATGACGTTGGTAGGGTTGACCGCCTTGTCGGTGGAAATCAGCACGAAGGTGCCGCAGCCGTGCGCGGTTGCGGCGCGGACGACATTGCGGGTACCGAGAATATTGTTACGCACCGCCTCGCGCACCTGATGCTCTAGGATGGGGACGTGCTTATAAGCCGCAGCGTGAAAGGTGATCTCCGGTCGCCAGTCGCGAAACGCGTGCTCAACGCCAAAGGAGTCGCAAACGTCGCCGAGCAGCGCCGTAAGCAACAGCTCTGGGTGTTTTTTCCGCAGCTCCAGCTCGATCGCGTAGACATTCATTTCACTTTGATCGAACACCACCAGATGCTTCGGCCCCAGCCGTGCGATCTGGCGGCAGAGCTCGGAGCCGATGGAACCCCCTCCGCCCGTAACCAGCACCGTCTTGTGCCGGATTCCGGCGTTAATGGCGGCCCAGTCCAGGGACACGGGCTCACGACCCAGTAGGTCTTCGATAGAGATATCGCGAAGCTCGGAGACCACAGAACGGCCGGAGACCAGATCATCCAGCGCCGGCAAGGTGCGCATGGGCGCTCCGGTTCCCTCGCAGACACTGACTATTCGACGCATCTCGCGGGAAGTTGCCGACGGCACGGCGATGAGAATGAGTTCGACCCCCGAACGCTTCACCAGGGCCGGGATATTCTTCACCCTGCCGACTACCCGAACGCCGTGGATCTCCCTACCCTTCTTCTCGATATCGTCATCGACGAAACCCACCGGCTGGTAGCCGTGGCCGCGATCACGCAGGAGCTCGCGAACCAGGGTCTCGCCCGCCGCGCCTGCGCCTACGATGAGGGCCCGCTTGCCGCTCGCGACGTAGATCTGGCGATCTTTGTACCAGCGGTAGAGCAGCCGAGGGCCGCCGAGAAACATGACCAGCAAGATGGCATAAAGCGGGAATACCGAGCGGGGAACATCTTGCATGCGGGTGGTGAAAAAAATCGCCAGCGCAGCAACCAGGACGCCGACCCCGATGGCCTTCGCGATTCGAATTAAATCCGGCACCGAAGCGAATCGCCACACCCCGCGATAAAGTCCGAAATAACAGAACACCGCGCCCTGGGCGACGACGACCAAAGGCAAAGCAGTGAGCGCCGCATCCCAGTGATTCGCCGGGATTTCGTCAAGATTGAAGCGCAGCCAGAAGGCGCCCAGCCAGGCGGCCGGCACCATGATCAAATCGTGGGTAAACGCCGCGGTTCGGTTCTTCAGCCGCTCAAACAGTCTCGGCAGATCCATGGACTCCCTTTCTAAGCTCCAGCCGGTGGATAGAGAACATCAGTGCCGCGTATGCAATTACCCAGAAAGTTAGCATAATCCACTGTCCCGTGGATTCCATTCGCACGGCAACGATTGCAGAGACCGCGCACGCCAGCATGAGCAGATACTCGGCGATGACCGTCTTTCGATGGCCCCAGCCCAGTCGGACCAGCTTCTGGTAATAGTGGTTCCGGTGGGCACGCCAGACCCGTTCTTTGTTAAGGGCCCTGCGGAAAAGGGTGACCGTCGCGTCGGCAATGAAGGGCGAGAAGATGAGAACAGAGATCCAGAGCGGGACGACATCCCCCCAGTCCGCCCAAAGCGACAGTCCGGCAGCGAGAAAGCCCAAAGTGGACGATCCCACGTCGCCCATGAACACCCGGGCCGGTGGGAAATTGAACAGTAGAAACCCCAGCGCCGCGCCGGCGATGGATCCGGACGTTGCGGCGATAATCACGGAGCCAGCGTCCGCTGCCAGCAGCGCGAGAACACCAAAGCCAATAACCGCCATGCCGCCGGCAAAGCCGTCCATGCCGTCCATGAAGTTGTACAGGTTCACCATCCATACGACGTAGAGCACCGACACGATCACTCCAACGGTAGACGGCAGGCCGACAGCGACGCCGCCAACGAATATTTTCTGCAAACTCAGTCCGGCAACGACAAGCGCTCCCGCGGCAAGAAAATGAAACGGGATCCTGAGGGCGACGCTGAGCGGTCTCAGGTCATCGGCGAAGGAAATGACGAGCACGATGACGGCGCCGCCAGCCACATACGCGAAAGCCTCCGGCAACCCGATCCTGGACATCGTCATTGCAACGAATGCCAGCAGCACGCCGGCACAGATCCCGATGCCGCCGATGCGGGGCTTGGGAAAATCGTGCAGCGAACGTTCGTTGGGGTGATCCATCAGATAACGTTTAATGCTGCTGGAGAGCAGCAGCCATGTCACGCCCGCAGAGACGGCTCCGGCCAACAAGAACAAGAACACAAGCGTCACGACGACGATGCCGATCGGTTCTTGCGCTTGGCTTCGCCCCGAAGCTCCGCAACCATTCTAGGCAGAGCTTTTTCCAGATCGTATACAGGTTTGAACCCGAGCTCGGTCTCAATCTTCCTGCAGCTGTACCAGGCAGAGGACGCAAGTTTCTCCAGAGCGTCGGAATCGAAAATAAATCGCCTCCCGCGCACGCGACCCACTACATCGCCGAAACGGGCCGCCGCGCGCAGTGTTGTCACCGGTATGCCAAATCGCGGCTTTCGCCGGCCCAACGCCATACGCATGAGGGCATACAGCTCCCTGGTGGAATACGGCCGGTCGTCGGTGACAATGTAGGTTTGGACGTTTGCATCCGGCGTCTCGGCAGCGAGTATGGCCGCGTCGGCCACGTCCTCCACGTGAACCATGGACCGCTGGTTTCCAATTTCTGGCAGGGGCGGAAAACGCCGAGCGGCAACCGCTTCGAGCATACGCTCAAGATTACCCTTATGGCCGGGGCCATAGACGAGGGGCAAACGCAGCACTACGGCGTGCATTTTATGCTTGCGCGCGTATTTAAAGACCAGGCGCTCCGCCTCGAGCTTGGTTCGCCCGTAAGGAGTTTCCGGGTTGTCCTCCATCGCCTCGTCGAGGCACATGTCGCTGCCCTCGCCTCCTGCCTTGACGCTGCTCACGAAGACGAAGCGTTGGATCCCGATCTTGACCGCCGCATTCAGAACGTTACGGGTGCCGTCCACGTTGGCGCGAACATACTCCGACTCGTCGCCATCCAGCTCTGCGAGCGCGTGGGCTTTGCCGGCAAGATGAAACACCGTGTCGACGCTCTCTAAGGCGTCGTCGGGCAACGGCCCGACCCCAACGTCGGCAACGATAAATTTATCCCACGGTCCGTCTGCGGCATTGCGCCCAAGGCCGCGAACTCGGG
>CAMYJH010000063.1:17432-24634 GCA_947258715.1 uncultured Gammaproteobacteria bacterium | reverse complement strand
AGGCGAATCATGACCCAGCCCAGACTTCTCGACCGCGTTCGCGCGGAAATCCGTACCCGTCATTATAGCTACCGCACCGAGCAGGCTTACGTCCTGTGGGTTAGAAAGTTCATCCACTTCAACGAGTTGCGGGATCAGAAAAGGGGGCACTTATTTTCCTGGCCGTGCTGAGCGGAAAATAAGTGCGTCCCCTTTATCTCGAACAACGGACCGCGGGGAACCTTTCGATCTGCTGCTTACCCAGTGTGAAACTGAAAGATGCCTAACCGATGCATGAACGTCGACCGTCAAACCCGCCGCTTCGCTCTGGATTCAGCGGCGGGTTATGTAAGTCGTTAGGCCGCCATCGACCAGTAATCCTGTTCCCTTGATATATGCACAGTATATGCATATACTCCACGCATGGATGTCCGCTGGGACCCAGCCAAGGCTAGGGCGAATCTTAAGAAGCATGGGGTCCGCTTCTCTGACGCTGAGTCGGTGCTCTTCGACCCATTGAGTCTTTCGATGGAGGACACAAGCTCGGAGGGTGAACAGCGATTTATCAGCATCGGCATCGATTCCGTGGGTAGAGTAGTCGTCGTGGTGTACACGCACCGTGATGACGAAATCCGACTTATCTCCGCTCGACTCGCGAATCGCAATGAGATCCAAATCTATGAAAAAGGATTATGACTTTAGTAAAGCCAAGCGCGGTGCCGTCATCCCGCAACGAGGTAAGACTAGAATAACCATCTACCTCGACGACGAGGTAATCGATGAGTTTCGAGAGCGAGCAGACGCAGCTGGCTCTGGATATCAGACCCTGATTAACGAAGCTCTCCGAGAATACTTGTCGAAGTCCTCCAAACCAATCGACGAGGATTCTCTCCGGAAGATCCTACGTGAAGAGCTACAGTCGGCATCTTGATGCCGGCAATCTATCAGCGGCCTAACACCTATGAGGCCCCGGTCGGTCAAGAGCCGAAGTAAACCCGGCGACCCGAACGCGCGGTATCATCGCCGGCCAGATGCTTCATCAGCTGTTGACAGTAGACGCGCTGCTCGCGCGCGATGCGCAGACGGATCTCGGGGAGCTGCATCGCCGGGACCGCGCCATCGGGCGCGAACTCGCGGATCTCGCTGGCCGCCCGGCCGCTCAGGTGCTCGCGTGGGCCGAGCGGCGGGGCGAGCTCCCGGAATCGAGCATGGAGGACGTGCGCCGAGCCGAGCACGGCGTTGGTTTCGTGCTCGTCGCGCTCGGCTTCGTGCTCGGCTGCGTTGCCGCGGCCGGCGTCCTCTATTACGAGGGCGCGGGGCGGGTCAACGTGCTGGCGACACTCGCGCTGCTGGTCGGTCTCCAGCTGATCACGCTCGCGTTGACCTTAATCCTCATGCTCCCCGCCCGCTGGCGCGTGATTCTACCCGGGCTCGGCGCGGCCCAGGGCGCGTTCTCGGCCTTAAGCCCCGGCCGCCTGCTGCGACGTGTCGCGAAGTGGCTGGCGCCCGCCGCGGCCGAACGTCTCGATGGCGTGCTCGCCGGTGCCACGGCGGAAGAACGCAAGTACGGCGAGGTGCGCAAATGGCTGGTGCTGAGGGCGTCGCAGATGTTCGCCGCGGCTTTCAATGCCGGTCTGCTGGCCGTGTATCTCGCTTTGGTGGTGTTCACGGATCTCGCCTTCGGGTGGAGCACGACGCTCGATGTCGACGTGGCGCACGTGCAGGTCCTCGTCGAGACGCTCGCGCAGCCATGGAAGAATTGGCTGGCGGCGGCGGTGCCGTCGGCGGAGCTGGTGGAGGCGACCCGGTACTATCGGGCCGATGGGGCGGCGGTCGTGAACGCCGCATCCTTGGGTCGCTGGTGGTCTTTCCTGTTCATGTGCCTGGTGACTTACGGTCTTGCGCCCAGGCTGGCGCTACTGGCATTCGCCGTCTGGCGGCTCGACCGGGCCGCACGCCGGACGTTGTTGCATTTGCCGGGTGTGGCGGAGCTGCGCTATCGGCTGAATCGGGAAGCGGTGGAGACGCGGGCGGAGGATCCGGAGTCGGGGGCACCTGCGCCTGCGCTGCCTCCGGGCGGTGAGCCGATTCCCTTGAAGGGCGCGGGTGTCGCCATTCTCTGGGGTGGCCTCGAGCTTTCCGACGCCGAGGCGGCGCGCCTCGTCGCGCGCGTCGCCGGTCTCGCAATCAAGGGGATCCACCGCGCCGGAGTGGGCGCCGCCTTCTCGGAAGACCGGGAGACGTTGCGCGCCGCTGCCGCCTTCGCCGGTCCCGTTGCGATTATCGTCAAAGCCTGGGAGCCGCCCCTCGGCGAGCTCGTCGACTTCATCGCGGAGCTGCGCGGCGCCGCCGATGCAGGGCGCGCCATCCTCGTGGTGCCCATCGCCGAGGACCCCGGAGCAGCGCCGTGCGCCGATGATATCGCGATCTGGCGCCGGCGCATGGCGTCGACCGGTGATCCCTGGATTTCCGTGCGTGGCATCGGTCAAAAGGCGGTCCCGTGAGCACGCCCGTGCTCGCCGTCGTCGGCCACCCCAACAAGGGAAAGTCGAGTATCGTGGCAACTCTCGCCCACGACCTGTCCGTGCGCATTGCGCCCGAGCCGGGTACGACGACACGGCCCCGGCGCTACCCGATGAAGGTGGATGGCCGTATCCTCTACCAGCTCGTCGACACGCCCGGGTTTCAGCGCGCGCGGCGCGCGCTCGCATGGATGCGCGAGCACGAGACCACGGCCGCCCACCACGCCGCGGTGGTGAGCCGCTTCATCGAGACGCACCGCCGCAGCGGCGAGTTCGAGGACGAGTGCCAGCTACTCACGCCGATCGCGGAAGGCGCCGGTATCCTCTACGTCGTAGACGGCAGCAAGCCCTACGGACCGGAGTACGAGGCCGAAATGGAGATCCTGCGCTGGACAGGCCGCCCGCGCATGGCGCTCGTCAATCCCATCGGCACTGCGGATCACATCGAGGAGTGGCGGGCTGCCCTCGAGCAGTACTTCGGTATTGTGCGCGTGTTCAACGCCATGAGCGCCAACTTCACCAAGCAGGTCGAACTCCTGCGCGCTTTCGGTCAGCTCGACGAGTCCTGGACCGCGTGCTTCGACGAAGCGGTGCGGGCGCTCAAGGCCGATCGCCGCGAACGGCACCGGCTTGCCGCGCGTGCGATCGCGGAGACCATGGTCGAGATGATGGTCCTGGTTGTTTCGCAAGCGGTAAGCGGGGAAGCGGACCCGACTCGTGCCGAGCAAACGCTCGAGAAGCGCTACCTCGATCAGCTCCGTGCGATCGAGAATCGCGGACGGCGGGCGGTCGAACGGATCTACGATCACGCCGGTGTGAATCGGCGCGAAACCGCGTTCGAGCTGCTCGAGCACGACCTGTTCGCCGAAGAGACCTGGTTGCTCTGGGGCCTAACGCCCGCACAGCTCGCGCTCACCGGGGCGCTGGGCGGAGCCGTCGCCGGTGGCGGCATCGATCTCGCGGCGGGCGGCGCATCGCTGATGCTCGCGTCGCTCGTCGGCGCTGCCGTCGGCGCGGCGGGGGCATGGTTCGGGAGCGATCGCATTGCCGAGGTCAAGATCGCAGGCGTGGTGCCACTTGGCAGCAAGCGATTCACGATGGGCCCTTCACGCAACATAAATCTGCCCTACGTCATTCTTGGGCGCGCGCTTCACCACCAGCGCCTGGTGGCGCTGCGCACGCACGCTCACCGCGATTCCCTCGACGTGCCGCCGCCCGACTCGACCCGCGCCTGGATCGACGAGTTGCCGACGACCCGGCGCGGCGCGCTCGAGCGATGCTTCACGCGCTTGCGCAAGGACCAGGATTCCGGCCCGGCTGTCGATGCGCTGGCGGCGCAGCTCGAAGCACTCGCAGGCAAAGTCGACGAGGTGCGATAACAGAAAAGGGGACGCACTTATTTTTGCCCCATACGCGTGGAGAATAAGTGCGTCCCCTTTTTCGTTCGTACTCCGACACTTGACACTGCCCCGAGACAGATAGACGGCGATGTGAAATGTCGAGACTTGATCTCAATTTACCGACACGATGAGGATGCAGCGCGATGAGAAGCAGAGGTCTGATTGAAAGCCTGTTGGTAGCCGGGCTCGCCCTCGGGGCGAGCTCGGTCTTTTCCCAGGATGATTTAGCAGCGCGAGAGCAAGCGGCAAAGCAAACCGTGTTGTCGTTCGCAAAGGAGCTGAGCGGCGCGCTCAAGGTGGCGCTGAAGAAAGGTGGTCCATCCAGCGCCATCGGTGTCTGCCGTGACATCGCTCCCGCCATTGCCAATCGCATCTCACTGGAAAAAGGCTGGAAAGTTACCCGGGTCGGCACCCGCGTGCGCAATGCCATGATCGGCACCCCCGACGCCTGGGAGCAGCAGGTGCTGGCCGACTTTCAGGCGCGCGCCGCTCAAGGCGAGTCCTACAAGCAGATGAGCCGCAGTGAGGTCGTCGAGGAACCGGGCGGGCGCTATTTCCGGTTCATGAAACCGATCCCCGTGCAAGAGGTCTGTGTGGGGTGCCACGGCAGAGCGGCGGATCTCGGCGAGCCGGTTCGTGCCGCGTTAACCGAGCGTTACCCGCACGACAAAGCGGTCAATTATCGAGTGGGTGATCTACGCGGGGCGTTCAGCATCAAGCAACCGCTGAACGGGAACTGAGGCTGCCCGCCGAAAGCCAAAAAAGAAAATGGCCCGGGCCGTTATGTTTACACATTTCGGCCCCGGCTGCGTTTTCCGTTTTCGGTTTTCGTTGCGGCTATTATTTCGGCTCTTACCCCGTTCTGGTTCTTACGCCGTTCAGAAGGCCAGCAGCAGGTGCTCGGGCGCGAGCAACAGAACAAGTCCTAGCGCGATAATTACAAGGGCGCTGGCGAGCTTCAGCCAACGTCCCTGTCGTACCTGCAATCTCGTTTGACTGAGCGTATAGACCGCAATGCCCACAATCAGGGCATCATCGAGGACATAAGCGGCGTTGTAGAGCAGCAGGTAGCCGTAGTAAGCCGTCATCCCGAGGTTCTGACTCACGAGAATTTGTGTGTAGAGCGCGGGTAGACCGGCCGTGCACAGCAGCTCCACGAGATTGACAACCACCGCGAGAAGCGTGACACCGATCATCGCCAGCTTCAGGTCCTCGGCCTGGACGATGCGGCGAACGCGCGAATAGATACCGGGTCTTGCGGAGTCCGGGATGCTGAGCGAGGGGCCGGTGCCCGTCGCGAGGAAGTCCTTGCCGTGCATTGCGCCGATGAGCAGCGCCATGATGCCCACGGTAACCTGCAGGGCGCGCGACAGGCCGATTATCAGAAATGCATTCAGCCATGCCGCCATGAAGGCGAAATAAACGAGGCCGCTGACTATCACGAATGTTCCGGCGATGAGAACAATCCGAAGCCTGCTGCGTACGTGAACGAGCAGCGAGAGCAGGAACAGCAATACCCACATGGCACATGGATTGAATCCGTCGACGAGGCCGACCACGAAAGTGAAGAGCGGCAAGCCGAGATCATGGACCGTCACCCTGCCGAACAGCGGCAGCTCGGCGCCCGCAGCTTCGAGCCCCGGCGCACCGCCCGTTTTCAAGCCGAGCAGCCCGGCCAGCTTGAAGCCGGTTGTTGCCGCTGAATCGAAGCCGACTATTACCGTTTCACAGACTCGAAAGGTGGGTACCGCGACCCGCTCGAGCTCGTGGGCGAGGCTGAGGGCGATCAATCGCTCCCGGGCTCCGATGTCAGTCGTCAGATCGTAGTGCTGGACCGTGACCGCCGGATGGCGTGCCTTGAGCTCGGCGATGAAGGTCAGCGCGCGGCCGCAATGCGGACAACCGCGTCGAGTGTAGACTTCGATGCTGTCGCAGGTGTTTGCCGACTGGCGTTCCGCGGCCGTTGGCGAGACCGGCATTGCAGATAACAACACCATCGCTGCAACGCACAGTGATTTCCAGAGTTGGGGACGCACGTCAGAGATTCGGGACGATTATTACTGGCCATTATCATGATATCGCGGGCATGAGAATGGGTTGTCCTGGATCAACGAGCCGCGGGATCCTGCACGGGTTCAGGCGCAAGGCAGCTGAGACAGGTCAATGCGCTCGCCGGCCAAACCTGGCTGATCGGCAAAATAGGTTTGATCCAGACTTCTGCCAGTTAGGGAGTGCCCCGAACATGACCGTAGCGGGGGAAAAGGGGGAAAAGGGGACGCACTTATTTTCGTGGATGCGTTGGGCGAAAATAAGTGCGTCCCCTTTTTCGCACGCGCTTGCGCAAGGACCAGGATTCCGGCCCGGCTGTCGATGCGCTGGCGGCGCAGCTCGAAGCACTCGCAGGCAAAGTGGACGAGGTGCGATAGTAATAGTAGGGATATTTGGATATTTGGGGACAGTTTACTTATTTCCGTTCGATTCAATTCTCGCCTCGGAAAGTACCTCTTGAGAAAATAAATGCGTTCCATTTTTCCTTCCCAAAGATGTCCGCATTGCAGTGTAGAGGTAATTATCAGGGAGCTTTCCCATCAAGGTCTGTTCAAAAGTTATAGGATTTGCAAAAGTTATAGGATTTGCCCTGAATGTGGCGGTAGCTTCACGGTTGATACCGATACAAAATACAGACAAGCCATTCTTATCGTTATCGCTTTAATTTCGCTGGCTCTTACTATACTTCTGTATGTCGGTGGCACAGAGTGGCTGATTCCCGCTCTGGTAAGCTATGTCGCTCTGGGGCTTCTCACCTGTTGGGGCAATATGAAGGTGTTTTTGGTTCCCTATAGAAGAAAGCAGAACTCCACCAATGACACCTAGAAATGCGTGTCGGGTGACGTTCAGCCCGCTGCGCGTGCTGCCCACATCTGAACGCAGGCGTTAGGCGGCGCCGATAGTCACTATATGAAAAGGGGACGCACTTATTTAATCAGAAAATAAGTACGTCCCCTTTTTGTCGTCCCCTTTTTTTTGAAAAAATAGACCTGAGTCGGAAACCTCTAAGGTAATTCTTCGATCCTGGCAACTACAATTCCCAGTTCGCGCGATAGTCGGCGTAAGCCCCTATCATTCAGGGCATTCGCCTTAGACTCAAAAGTTTTTAAAAGATCGCCGTAATACCAGAGCTGATTATCTTTGGATCCGGCCCGAAACCGATCCCATATGGCCTCGCCGTGCTCCTCGTAGTCGATCAGGATGGTTCTTGCATTGTGGAGCTTATCTGAGCAGGAGACGCGCAGAATGCCCG
>CAMYJH010000063.1:0-17400 GCA_947258715.1 uncultured Gammaproteobacteria bacterium | reverse complement strand
TCGCCCGGCGGGGGCTTCTGAAAGTCCTCGTCGTCGGTACAGGCTTCGACGATCTGGCGCACCCGCGAGCCGTAGCGTAAGTCGAGATCGCGCTTCAGCGCGGGCCGGCCAGCGCGAGGCGCCACCAGATATTCGCTTTGGTAATCATCTCCCTGGTCCTCCAACGCGTCGTGAAGCAAACCGGCGATGGCCTCGTCCTCGTTTCCGCCGTTCTCCATCACGAGGCCGGATACGGCGAGCAGATGCGAGAGATAAGCGATCTCGGAGCCTTTGCGAGTTTGGGTATCGTGCAACTTCGCCGCGAAAATCAAGGCGTCTTTGTAGCGGTCACTGAGCATGAGTTATTACTCCACGATATTTGATGGTAAATTTCGACGAATTATTGTCAACATTTGCATGAAACAGCTCAGACAAAAAAGGTCGTAGCCCTTAAATAATGTAAGGCGACCACCCCCCCTTTCTTTCCATTGCTTGCCGGAACCCCGAG
Source organism: uncultured Gammaproteobacteria bacterium (assembly GCA_947258715.1). Taxonomy (GTDB): domain Bacteria; phylum Pseudomonadota; class Gammaproteobacteria; order HK1; family HK1; genus CAMYJH01. The sequence goes on along the minus strand of CAMYJH010000063.1, from coordinate 16,913 downwards.
CGCGCAGCTTGCGCCGACACAGAGGGCAGGTCCTGTCAGTAGCTGCGCCTCGATTTCGAATTGTGACTAAACACCAACCCAGTAGAGATACTTCTGCGACTTTTAGCACCTAGCGTAGGGGCCGCACTGAAAACGGGGCGGGCCCGACGCGCGTCGTGCGTCAGGCATCGCGAAATTTCGACGGGCAGCCGGGTTCGTAGTCTGCGGGATGGCGACATAGCTGCGTGAACCTCGTAACCCATAAATAGATGCCATTTGAGAGGTTAGAGCTATGACCTGTTCGACGACACGAATCCGATCCGCGGGGCTGGCAGTGGCGCTAGGGTTCCTCGCCTGTCTGCCGATGTCGCCACAGGCCGACGGCGGCGGTGGAGGAGGGGACTGGCCGCTGTACTCGCATGACTATGCGAACACCAACCACAATCCCGACGAGACAAAGCTCAGTCCAATAACGGCGAAGTACCTAAAAAGAGCCTGGGAAACGTTCAACGACGACGAGCTTGTACCGGAGCCGCGCCCGACCGGCTTCGTATTGGAGTCTGTGCTGGGATTGGAATATCCAAGCGCAGTTGTGGGTGTCGTCGCCTCGCCGATCGTAATCGATGGGACCATCTTCTATATCGATGCGCTCGGCACGATCTTCGCACGCGATGCCCGGACCGGGGAAATTCTCGATCGACAAAGGCATTGGACAACCACCCTGGTTGACCCTGATTTCGACGCCGGCGATCCACCCGTGCTGCCAGAGCTGATCTTCACGGCACCGGTGGTGACCGATACTCACATCTGGATTGCCGGTTCGGTAAACGGGCGCCTGCACGCAGTGGAGCGCCTGGGCGGTGCCGAGGTCGACTTCGATCCGAGCACACCGGAGATTGATCCCTACACGCTGATCCCTGACCTGCTGTTCGCCTCAGTGCTGGGTGATTCGGTGATCGTCAACACCGGCCCGGCCGGTGGCGATCGCGATCTGTACATTACCGGTATTAACGTGATCGTCAATGACGCGGTCGTCCAAGGAGAGGAAACGGGTATTGCGCTGGCGATAGATATCACAGACCCCCTCAATCCAGTCGAATTCTGGCGAACGTTCACCATCGATATCGACCCGGCAACAGGGCTTCGCTATGGCACCGGCGTATCGGCCGGGGCGGGGCTTGCCGTTGACACCGAGCGCCGTCTGGTACTGGGCGGTACGGGCCAGAACACGACAGAACCGTACCCTGGCTATCCCGACCCGGATCTGGCGCCCGCGGGATACGTCGATCGATCGGATTCCTCCTACGCCATCGATTATGTCACCGGGGAGTTCATCTGGAACAATCAGTTCCACGCTGGCGACGTTTTCAATTTGAACGCACCCGTATCGACGGGCCCAGACAATCCGGACGGCCCACGCGATGCCGATGTTCTGTCTCCACCGGTGCTGTGGTCGGCTGAAGTTGACGGCGAGAATCGCGATCTCGTCGGCGATGGCAGCAAGGGAGGACTGTATCGGGTTGCGGACCGGGCTACAGGGGAGACCGTGTGGGAGAGACAAATCAGCAAACCCACCGGAATTGGCGGCATCCAGGCGGGCAGCGCCTATGCAGACGGGACGGTCTATGTGGCCGGCTTCGAAGGCCTGGACGACGGCTTTTCAGATGCTCAATTCGGCACCTCGCTCGAGACCGGCATATTCCCAAACGCATTCTTCGCCACTTTCAGTGAGAGCTTCTGGGCGGACGTCGAAGACACGCGGGACGACGACGATCCCGCCACCGGCATGCGGATCAAGCTCTATGCCTTGGACGCTGCCACTGGACAGTCGCGGTGGGATTTCGGCGGCGATATCGATTTCGTGGAGCTGGCGGCCGGTGCTGCGCTGCGACACGTCAGTGTTGCGAATGGTCTCATATTCGTGACCAGCTCATCCGGGACGCTGTTTGTTCTCGACCAGAACGGCAGCATCGTATTTACCGACCAGACAGAAGACCTGAATGAGTCGTTGTCGCTTGGTTTGGGAAAACCTCACCACGCGAGCATGAACGCCGGCACCGTCATCAGCGACGGGATGGTGTTTGTGGGGTATGGCGCACAGAACAATCCCTCCGGCGGGATGCTTGCCTATGAGATCGACGTTGTCCCTGCATCTTTGGATCTTCTGAATACGCTACACGACGACGTGGTGGCGCTGCACCTGAGCTCGGATCTGGAGAGCAAACTTCTCGAGGCGCTGCTAAAAGCGGAGGGCGCTATCGAAGGTGGGCAATTTCCCAAGGCCATCGCGAAACTCGAAAAGTTCATCAGGAGCGTGGATGCCGCAGCAGGCGATCAAATATCCCCGCAGGACGCCGAATCACTTATCGCGCAAGCAGGTGCAATAATCAATCTGCTGGATCGATAAACGACGACTGCAATCCTCCCGGCCCTTTCGAGCGGGCAGCATGCGTAGGTCCTCGTCCGGACAAAGGCATTCTCAGCGCTCGCGGCGTCAGCGTCTGGTCGAGCCGCGCGGTCTCTGGAATCGGCGGGGATGTCAGCGAGGAACGGGGACATTCAGAGTTCGTAAGTCATTGATTTTTTTGCTTGCTGGAAGGCGAACACATTTCGCTACGGCGAATCTGAAAATCAATGGCTTACGAACTCTGAATGTCCCCTTCGTACCGCAGATTTCGCGGCGGTCGAGTTCGGCGATGAGGGTGAGCAGGCGGTAGGTGGCGGCGTGGATGTGGGCGGCGAGCTCGGTGATCTGGGCTTCGAGGGCTTGGTCGTCGGCGGGGAGGGCCGGATCCGCGGGGCGGGGCATGGGGGGCTCCTTTATATAAGGGGTCGGGGAGCCTCGAGGAGACTGTATTTATATACAGTAATTAATTAATTCTTTCATTTAATCAATGGGTTGTGGTGAGTTTTTGGCTCGTGAGGCGGAGGCGCCTCGCCGGCTCGATTCCGGATTGGTGAACGGCCAACAAGGCTCTTTGCTCAGAAATTTACAAATAGGTAAAAATTCCATTGAAGGTGGCGTGTCAGCGGTATAAATTACGAATCAGTAAAATTTGTTCGGATGGAAGGATCATGCTGGCAAAAATTACGAATCGGAAAAAATCGGTTCTCCCTTCCTACGGGAAAGTGCGATCGCCGTCGGCACTCGGACGGTTGGTCCGGCAGGAGCGAAAGCACCAAGGGCTGACGCTGGATGAGGTGTATTCGGCCTCGGGATTGACGACGCGCTTCCTCTCGGAGTTTGAACGCGGCAAACCCAACGCTTCGTTAGGGCGCGTCATGCATGCGCTGCAGGTATTGGGTTTGGAGGTGCTGGTGGTGCCGCGGGCGGAAGCCGAACGGATGTTGGCAGGGCGCCGCTCGGTTGGCGAGCATCCGGACTCCGTCGAGGGTGAAACATGACGTCAAGGCACGGCACGGTGTGGTATGGCGATCGATGTGTCGGATCGTTACGCGAAGGCGATGATCGTCTTCTGTACTTTGCCTATGACGTCGGCTGGCTGGACGAGGGCGGGTTTCCGATCTCGGTCCGCTTGCCCTTGTCCAATGCCGAGCGCGAGGTGGAGGCGCATGCCTTCTTCGAGGGTTTGTTGCCTGAGGGTAGAGTGCGCCAGCGGATTTGCCGCAAGCTGGGCGTCGATTTCAACGACGATGCGGGTCTCCTGTTCGCCATCGGGGAGGATTGCGCCGGCGCGCTCAGCGTGCTTCCGTCCGGTGTCGTCCCGGGAGGCGGAAGCGAGGCACCCGCGGCGTTGACAGCGAGGCAGCTTGAGCGGCTCGTTCGCTCTGCGGGTGCCGATGCCGACGCGGTTACGGAGGGTCGTCAGCGCTTCTCTCTGGCGGGCGCACAGGAAAAGCAGCCGGTGATATTCTACGGTGGAGATTTTGCGCTTCCGGATCGCGCTCATCCGTCGAGTCATATTCTCAAGTTCGAGACCGTCCCGCGGGTGTGTGTTGCCGAGTTTTTTGCCATCGATATGGCCCGCCGTCTTGATGTGCCGGTCGTCGAGACGGAGTTCCTCCGCTACGGCAAGTCAGGTGAGGGGGCGCCGTACCTTCTCATCAAGCGGTTTGACCGGATGAGGGGCGCGTCGGGAGAATTTGTCCGCTTACACCAGGAAGACGTGCTGCAAGCGCTCGGCGGAACGACCGCGCTTAAGTATCAGCAAGACGGCGGGCCCTCGATCCAGGATGTTGCCGTGCTCCTGCGAGAGCATACCGCGCGCCCGGTCGAGGCACTCGCGCGCCTGCGGGACTGGCAGATGATTAATTACCTCGTCGGTAACTGGGACGGCCACGCCAAGAACCTGGCATTGCTTTATCTTCCGGGCCAGGCGGTACCGGCTTTTGCTCCGTTTTACGACATCGTCGCCATCGAGTTCCTGAATCTCGTTCGGCCGGGAACCTGGTCCCGGGACATGGGCTTCGCCGTCGGTGGGCACTATGAGCCGGAACGCGTGACGCGCGCGGACTGGGAACGCTTCGCACAAGATCTGGGGATGCCGCCGAAGCGATTGCTTGCGCGCCTGGAAGAGCTTGCAACGCGGCTTCCCGAAATGGCGCGAAGCGCCCGCGCAGCCTTCGCCGAGGTCCACGGCGACGAGCCCGTGTACGACCAGCTCGAGGGTTCCGTGCGACGGCGCTGCGGCTGGACGCTGAAATCGGTATTTGGTGGAAAGGCTTATTAAAGGCTGAAAGACCTAAGCAGCCAGGGCGGATGATAATTAAAGGCTACGTTTAACTGGGCTTTCAAATTCGGCAATCTCAAAGTTTACATTTTTCTAGATGCAAACGGTCGGGCAGGGCGCTTGTTCATCGCTCTTCTCTCATGTGAAAAAGAAATCCTATTGCGTCCGGTGCTCTATATCTCGCATTTCTTCAAGCGTTATCGAGACCAGTGCTACGAGCGCTTGCAGGCGATCCGGGACGACGGGGATTGGGAGAACTGGTTGAAGTTCTTTCTGAGGGGGATTGCCGAAGTCTCACCTATCCGGCCGCCAACAATCTTGTCACTAAATTCGTCGAACATGGATTGCTGAGTGAAATCACCGGCCAGGCACGCTATCGCAGGTTTCGTTACGGCGAGTACATCGATCTTTTCGCAGACGCTTAGACATTTTTGATGACTGGGGACATTCGGAGTTCGTAAGCCAAAAAGCCCTTTTCTGGAAGCCGGTCCGGTGTCGCACTATAGAGCTCCCGTTGGCCGTTTAGCCTTCGGGGGATTTCTATTATCGCAACAATAACTTCAACAACTTCATGGTCAGATTACTCTTGCCCAGTCGCTCACCCATTTCGATCACGAACGAAGCGTAAACCCGAAACGGCCTGAGCATGACTTTCAGCTGCGTAACCTGACCTTTGTCATTAAGATCGTGGGGAAAAGGGGACGCACTTATTTTCGGGATGGGGAAAAGGGGACGCACTTATTTTCGTGGATGCGTTGGGCGAAAATAAGTGCGTCCCCTTTTTCCGACTTTTTCCGCGCCTCATCAAGCAATGGCTCAAGGCCCCGGTGGTAGAAGAGGACGAGAAAGGGCGGTGTCGGTGGGCGGGAGGCAAGCGTACTCGGCGGGGCACCCCGCAGGCTGGCGTCATCTCCCCGCTGTTGGCCAACGTGTACTTGCACGTTTTGGACAGGGTATGGGAACGCCATGACCTGGAGCGGTGTTACGGTGCGCGGTTGGTGCGCTATTGCGACGACTTTGTGGTGTTGTGCAAGTCGGGAGTGGATAAGCTGCTGGTGGTCATCCACACAGTGCTCGAACGCCTCGGGCTGCAGCTCAACGAGGAGAAGACTCATGTAGTCGATGCCCGCACGACGGGCTTCACCTTTCTGGGGTTCTCTTTCGATGCGCGCTGCAGCCGCCGGAGCGGAAAGCACTATCCGCATGTTCAGCCATCGAAGCAGTCGATCCGGCGCATCAAGGCTGAAGCAAAGCGCCTGACGGACCGGCGACTGACGCCGATTCCGATGCCTGTCGTGGTAGCTCGGCTCAACCTCGCGTTGCGCGGTTGGTCGAACTACTTCCATCACCGCAACTGCTCCGCCGTGTTCTCTCGGTTGAGGGGATACGCTGAAGAGCGCTTACGCAGCCACCTGTGCAATCGCCACCAAGTTGCGTTGTATCGGGGTGGACTGAAGCGCTTTCCGCGCCCTCGTCTTTATCGCGAGTACGGTCTTTATAAGCTGCCGGTCACTGCTCCGTGGGTAACGGCGCATGCCTTGCGGTGAAAGACATCGGAAAGCCGTGTGCGGGAAAATCGCACGGACGGTTTGATGAGGAGGGACAGGGGCGACCCTGTCCCTTACTCTACTCAGGCCCCGACCCCCTTATCCGACCGAATCCCACCGAAACCAGGAGTCAAATTCCGGAGACTCACCGCGCCTTGGAAGCGATGAGACCGGCACGCTCCAGGCGCCGGACGAAGCTCGGCTTCTTGGCGTGTTCGTCTCTCAGTTGCCGGATCCGCTCCTGCACTTTCTCTGCCTGACCCGAGCGGATGCCGAGATCCCGTAGATCTCCAAGAAGCCTTACGGCCTTGTCATAGTCGCCCGGCCTTTTGGTGGCAATCAGCGCTCGGATCTCTTTCCAGATCGCCGGCTCGCGCTTCTCCAGACTCTCGAGATACTTCTCCCGGGCGGCGGCTTCCTTTCGCTCACGACGTGCCCTCTCTCGCTCGGCGCGCTCTGCTTCTTTCCGACGTCGATCCTCGGCCCGGCCCTCCGCCGCCGATCGGATCTCGGAAACCGTTCGCGGCTGGCTCATCGCGGAGTGGCGCTCGGCGCGCTCGGCGTCGCCTCGATACCGGCGCAGCAACTCCGCGCGCAAAAAGGGTTCTTCGTCTGCCAGCACGCGGACAAGAAGCCCCGTCTTCTCCGCTTCAGGCAACGCTGCCACCCAGCGCCGAAGTTCCGTGCTCGAAGCCTTGTTCCGGGAAGAATCGCCGCTTCGCTCAGCGGCAATCGCGATGAGGTCCTCGTCGATGCGAAGGAAGTCTGCGAATGCTTTGAGCGGTGCGGTGAGCCGGCCCAGCCCGGCGGGGACGGGCGGCTCCGGCGAGTCCTCCGGGACCTCGTAGCTCTGAACGCAGAGAAGCCATGCCAGGTAGAGCCCCCGGAGATCGCCGCTGGCAATGTCGGCGCGAACGGGGATCAGGGAGGACAGCCATTCAGTTCCGTCGTCGTCCGAGTCATCGAAATTTTCGTCCTCCGAGCAAATTTCGACAATGACGTGGTCGCCTTTCACCCGCACCGAGGCTGCCTCGCCGGCCAGGTACTGCCGCGCCGTTTTGCCGTCGAGCACGCGACGGGGCAGCCGCAACATGAGCACGCGGGTCCCCCAGTTTGCGAAGTACAGAAATGCGTCGAAGTACCGCTCCATCCACGCGGCCGGATTCCCCTTGAAGTTGCCCCACTCGTAGTGGTTGACGAAACGCGTGGGGGTGATCGTCGCGCGCGTCGAGTAGCTGCGCAGATCGCGAATCTGGCGCTCGGTCAGCGGGCTATCGAGGGCCTGGAACTCGTAATATTGATATTCGCTCATCGTGCGCTCCCACGGTGAAGGCTTCACTATTTATGAGCCGCGGGCCCAGCGGCGATAAGCCTCGATCCCGCCGTAGGCATCGACGATCGCCTCCTCGATCAACGCCTCGAGCCTGGCTTTGCCCGGAGGCCAGCGCCTGCGTCTGGTCTTCGTTTCTTTCGACATCAAACCTTCTTCTCGAAGTGGCGGGGCGCGTCGTGAAGCGCTCTCATTGTTAGGTGCGGATATCCGTACGCGGTTGCCGGCTTGAGCAATAATTTTGCGGCGATCCATCAGACACCGACCCCTTGTATCTTGGCGTTTCCTATATGGCCCGCCCCGCGTTTGCACGGATGATGTTTGACGTTATCTGGCAGTCGAAGTCGGTCGCATTCATATATCCGGCCTGTTGTTGAGGAACTCATTGTCCCCGGGCCCTGATGGAATTTCGATCGCGGCCGCGCCTATCAGCGGAACGGCCTCGAAGGCTCTGGAAACGTCTCGGGTAGCCACCGCGCCGGGCCGACCGGTCATGCCATCGCCTACCTCCAGTTTCCTCATCTCACCCATTGCAGGTGTCTGTGAAACTCGGGGCAGCCCAGTGTGCCGCGTATCGAACGTGATGCGCCCCTATCTCGAGGGTCTCGAGTAGTGCCGCGGGAGGGGGTTAAAAATCTCGCTGCATCTATATGGACCTCGTTGGGCCGCTGGTTGGCCTGTGTCGCATTATTTTACCTTGTAACGTGTAACGTTATAGGTTACGCTCTCTCCCTGTGATACGGAAGTTCAAGCACCGAGGGCTGGAACGTTTCTTTCTGACAGGATCAAAGTCCGGAATCCAGCCTGCCCACGCGAGTCGGATTCGGCTGATCTTAGGCCGGCTCAATGCATCAATCGCGCCCGCTGATATGGGCCTGCCTGGCCTATATCTCCATGAGCTCAAAGGGCGACAAGCCGGGCGTTGGTCGGTTCGAGTGAGTGGGAACTGGAGAATCACGTTCAAGTTCGCAGGACCGGATGCGATCGAGGTTGACTACGAAGACTATCATTGAGAACTGAAATGAAGATGCATAATCCACCTCATCCAGGAGAAGTGCTAAGGAAGCTTTGTCTCGAGCCCCTTGGGCTGAGTGTTACTCGCGCAGCCGAGGCTTTGGGTGTCAGCCGAAAGACACTCTCCGCAATTGTGAACGAACGAGCGGGAGTTAGTCCGGAGATGGCTATTCGACTATCGAAGGCTTTCGGTACATCTGCTGAGAGTTGGTTGAACCAACAGGTTCAATATGACTTGTGGGTTACAGAAAAGTCACTTGGTAAGATCAAAGTTCAACGCCTGTCTGCGGCCTAACTGTGTGCGCTCCCACGGTGAAGGCTTTCACTATTTATGAGCCGCGGGCCCAGCGCGCCGTAGGCATCGACGATCGCCTCCTCGATCAACGCCTCGAGCCTGGCTTTGCCCGGAGGCCAGCGCCTGCGTCTGGTCTTCGTTTCTTTCGACATCAGACCTTCTTCTCGAAGTGGCGGGGCGCGTCGTGAAGCGCTCTCATTGTTAGGTGCGGATATCCGTACGCGGTTGCCGGCTTGAGCAATAATTTTTCGACGATCCACCAGGCACCGACCCCTTTTCTGCCTTTTCTGCATCGAGGCGCACCAATAGTCAATGAGTCAACTCCGGGACTATTTCCCTCACGCGCGTGGCATCCTTTCATATCGCCGATGTCGTGCGGATAGTCCGATCCGTACATGATCTTGCCCGCGCCGCCGACCTCGATGCACATCGCCAGCTCCTCTTGTCGATAGCACACCACGTCGTAGCAGATGAGCTTTAAGTACGATGAGGGCGGCGCCTCGATGGCGTTGCGCGTGCCCGGCGTCATCTCCCGGGCGCGGTCCATGCGCCCGGCAAGATAAGGCACGGTGCCGCCGGGTTGGGCGGCGATGATCTTCAGGTCGGGGTAGTGATCCAGGAAGCCGGAAAAGACCAGACGAATAAAGGTGTCGGAGCTGAAATATATGCGCGACTCTAATCAGCTCCGAAAATTACCTGTCCAACGCGCAGGTCCTCGAGGCCTTTCGAAATCTCCGCGGCGGATATCTCCAACCCCCCATCCGCCTCAAACAACGCGTGTATCGCAACGTCATAGTCCATCGTCTCCCCGCCCCATCGCGAGGCGCCGGTCTCGGCGTCGATGTGACGGCCTGAGTCACGATTCTTCTGAATCAGCGCGGCCTCGCCGTTGAGACGTTTCCGCGGAAACGCGGGCGCTGCCGGAATTCGCTCGCCGTCTTGGCTGAAGAAGTGAAAATGCCCTGCGTTGGCTTCGACCGCGAACCCGCCTTCGTGCGCCAGGCGGTGGTGGTAGCTGCAGAGCGTCACCAGGTTGTCGAGCTTGGTCTCGCCGCCGTGGGCCCAGTGTTTTATATGGTGACCCTCGACGAAGCGGGTGGCGGCGCAGCCGGGGAAGCGGCAGCCGTGGTCGCGGGAGTCAAGCGCGCGTTTTAGGGTCGGCGAAATGGCGCGGGTGCGGCGGCCCACGTTGAGCGGGGTGTCGTGTTGGTCTTCGACCATGCCGATGAGCGAGGAACGGGGACATTCAGAGTTCGTAAGTCATTGATTTTTTTGCTTACCGGAAAGCGAGGAACGGGGACATTCAGAGTTCGTAAGTTATTGATTTTTTTGCTTGCCGGAAGGCGAACACATTTCGCTACGGCGAATCTGAAAATCAATGACTTACGAACTCTGAATGTCCCCTTCGTACCGCAGATTTCGCGGCGGTCGAGCTCGGCGATGAGGGTGAGCAGGCGGTAGGTGGCGGCGTGGTATGTGGGCGGCGAGCTCGGTGATCTGGGCTTCGAGGGCTTGATCGTCGGCGGGGAGGACCGGGTCTGCGGGACGGGGCATGGGGGCTCCTTATATAAGGTGGCGGGGGAGGCTTTAGGATACTGTATATAAATACAGTTATCAACAGATTCGTAAATATAAACAAGGGGTTGTGGTGATTCTCGCCGCTGGTGAGCCGAGAAGGGGAAATGAGACAAATGTACGAAATATCGATCTAAATAGATCAGTTGTCTCGTTGATGTTAGGATTCGGCTGGGCGGGGCTCTGCCGGGCGCGAAGCGCGCGCATCCGATCGCCGGTATGCCTCGCCTGCATCCAACCCCAGGAGGAGTCTGCCATGCACCCGAACAATTCCAACCCTCACCGCAGCACAGTGCTGTCCGCGTCCGTCCTCGTTGCCGCCCTGTTTTCCACCGCGCCCGCTCTGGCGGCCGACCCGGTGGTGTGGGTGTCCTGGGGCGGGTCCTATGGAACCGCCGAGAAGAAGTCCTACCTCGAGCCGTGGATGAAGGCGACCGGAAACGATGCCGTGATGGAGGACTACAACGGCGGCGTTGCTCAAATCCGCGCGCAGGTGGAGAGCGGCGACGTCAGCTGGGACATCGTCGCCATGATCCCCGGCGACATGTATCGCGCCTGTGACGAAGGGCTGCTGGAGGTACTGAACCACTCGGAGCTGGCGCCTTCACCCGACGGAACCCCGGCCAGCAAGGACTTCATTCCGGGCGCGCTGCCCGACTGCGGCGTGGCGAACAATGTCTGGTCCACGGTCTGGTCCTACAACAAGAACGCATTCCCGAGCAACCCGCCGCGCACCGTCGCCGACTTCTGGAACGCGGAGCGCTACCCGGGCAAGCGCGGCTTGCGCAAGACCCCGGAGGTCAACCTGGAGTGGGCGCTGATGGCCGACGGCGTGCCCCGCGACAAGGTCTACCAGACGTTGGCCACCAGCGAAGGCGTCGACCGGGCGTTTCGGTCGCTCGATCGGCTCAAAGATCACATCGTTTGGTGGGAGGCGGGCGCACAGCCGCCGCAGCTTCTCGCTGACGGCGAGGTCGTGATGACCAGCGCCTACAACGGCCGCATCTACAACGCGGTGAAGAATGAGAACCAGAGCTTCGCCATCGCCTGGGACACCCAGGTGTGGGATCTGGGGCACTGGGTCATCCTCAAGGGCGCGCCCCATCGCGACAAGGCGTGGGAGCTGCTGCGCTTCGCCACCACGCCCAAGCAGTTGCCGGCGCTGACCCAGTACATGGCCTACGGTCCGCCGCGCAAATCGTCCGCCGTCTTCGTCAGCAACGAGGTGGCGCCGCATCTGCCTTCGTATCCGGACAACATGAAGAACGCGCTGGCGTTCGACGTGAAATTCTGGGCGGACCACGCCGACGAGCTCGGGGAGCGCTTCAGCACCTGGCTGGCGCAACAGTAAGCGAGCGTCGGCTGGAGTGGCGACTCCGTGCCGGATCCGGACGGTCCCGCCTGTCGGGCCGGCCGAGGCTCGCCCGGGCGCGGCGGGTAGCGGGATGACAGCGCGCAACTGCCGCAGAGGAGTCGCCGCATGAGCGAGCGGCGCAGCGTGACGGAGCAGCTCGCCCGCAGCCTGCCGGAGCTGAGCCCCCAGCTTCGCAAGACGGTCCGATACGTGCTCGATCACCCGGGCGATGTGGCGACGCTCTCCATGCGCAAGCTCGCGGCCGAGGCCGGGGTGCCGCCGGCGACGACCGCGCGCGTCGCCCAGGCTGCGGGCTTCGCTTCCTGGGAAGAGTTCCGCGAGGTTTTCCGCAGCAGCGTTCGAAGCTCGGAGTCGCGCTATTCGCGGCGGGCCGCGTCGCTGCAGCATCAGCCGAGCGCGAAGTCCGCGCACCGGTTGTGGCGGAGCATGCGCGACGCGGCGATGGCTAATCTCGAGCAGCTCTTCGACAACGCCCATGCCGACGAGGTTGCCGCGGCTGCGGACGCGCTGGCCTCGGCACGCAAGGTGTACGTGCTGGGGATGTTGTCCTCGTCGTTCTTTGCCGGTTACCTGCACTACGTGGCGCAGATGACGCGGCCAGGCTGGCACGTGATCGACGGCGCCGGCGGCGCGCTGGCCGACGACGCGATTGCAATCGGGCGCGGCGACGCGCTCGTCAGCATGGCGTTCTCCACCTATTCCAGGGCCACGGTGGCGGTGACACGCCACGCCCGGGATCAAGGCGCGACGGTGATCGCGATCACCGATTCGCTCGCCTCGCCACTCGTGCCGCTCGCTTCGCGCACCCTGCTGGTGCCGACCGGGAGCCCGCTTTTCTTCGAGTCCTACGTGGCGGCGGCCGCGCTCATCGAGGTCATTATCGCCAGGCTGGTTTCCCGGGCGGGAAAAAATGCGGTGCGACAGATCGAGCAGGTCGACCGCCTGCGCTATGAGCTCGGCGAGTACTGGGAGCAACCCGATTGAACGGCGGTAGCCGCGTCCGTGTGCTCGCCTGCCAGGTCTCGGTGCCGGCCACGCCCGATCGAGACGCCCGTGATGCGCACGTTGCCCGCCTCGACCGGCTGCTGCGCGAGGCCTTGCGCGAGACGCCCGCTGATCTCGTGGTCCTGCCGGAGCTGTCGAGCATCGATTACTCGCGCGCCGCTTTCGATGCGCTGGGGTCGCTTGCTGAGCCGTTGCACGGTCCCAGCGGCGAGGTCTTCTCGCGCCTGGCCCGCGACACCGCCACCCCGGTGTTCTACGGCATCCCGCGCCGCGACCGCGAGCGGGTTCTGATCACCCAGGTGGCCGTGGGAGCGGACGGTAATTATCTCGGTCACTTCGACAAGCTGCATATGGCGCACTTCGGCGCGTCCCCGGAGAAGGATTACTTCGACCGCGGCGACCACCTGCTGGTGCTGGACGTTGCGGGGATCCGGATCGCGCCGCTCATCTGCTACGACATTCGCTTCCCGGAGCTCGCGCGCACGCTCTGCCTGCGCCACGGCGCAGAGCTGCTGCTTCACTGTAGCGCCTACGCCAAGGACGAGTCCTACTACAGCTGGCATCCCTTTGTCATCGCGCGGGCGCTGGAGAACCAGGTGCACGTGCTGAGCCTCAACCGCGCGGGTGGGCGCTTTGGCCGCTCGATCTTCTGTCCGCCCTGGGTAGACGATAGCGAATCGGAAACCGTGTTCCCGGAAAGCGAAAGCTTGCGCATCGTGGAAGTGGACTTGGATAGGGCGCGCGCGGTGCGCGATCGCTACACCTTATTAAAGGATCGTCTCGGCGACACCTCGGCCTACGATGCCCTCGAGGTGCAGCCTGCCGCGAGGAAAAAGCTCGCCTCGCTCTGAAAACCCGCCGCCGTGTCGGAGCCTGCTGATCTTCCTTTCCATGCGCCGGTGGTGGTCGTCGGCGGCGGGGTGATGGGCTGCGCGACGCTTTACCATCTGGCGAAACAGGGCGTCGACGGCGCCGTGCTGCTGGAGCGCGAGCGCCTCACTTCGGGAACCACCTGGCACTCCGCCGCCCAGGTGCGCCAGCTGCGCTCGACTAAAAACCTCACCCGTTTGATTCAGGCCAGCGTGCGGCTGTATGCCTCGCTGGCGGCGGAGACCGGTCAGGAGACGGGCTGGATCCGCACCGGCTCAGTGTCCATCGCAACCAATCCCGATCGCTGGATCCACGTTCGCCGCCAGGCCGCGCTGGCGCGGGCCTACGGCGTGGAGGCGCACGAGATCGGTCGCGACGAGGTGCAGCGCCTGTGGCCGCTCGCTTATACCGAAGACGTCGTCGGAGCGGTCTACTCCCCCGAGGACGGCCGGGTCAATCCGTCCGATCTCTGCCTCGCGCTCTCCAAGGGCGCGCGCGCTCACGGCGCCCTCATTTACGAGCAGAGTCTGGTGACCGGCTTTCTGACCGAAGGTGGGCGCATCGCCGGCGTGCGAACCGCGCGCGGTGACGTGCGTGCCGAGCGGGTCGTGATCTGCGGCGGGCTGTGGAGCCGCGATCTGGCGGCGGAGGCGGGCGTGGCCGCGCCGCTGCTGGCCTGCGAGCACTACTATCTGCTCACGCGGCCCATCGACGGCATCGACGGCCACCTGCCGACGCTCTCGGATCACGACGCACATCTCTACATCCGCGACGACGTCGGCGGGCTCCTGGTGGGCTGCTTCGAGCCGCACGCGAAAGCGATCGAGCCTTCGGCGCTGGGCGAGGGCTTCGCGTTCTCGCTGCTCGACGGCGACTGGGATCACTTCGAGCCGATGATGTTGAACGCGCTGCACCGTATCCCCGCCCTAGAGACGGCCGAAGTGCGCACGCTTTTGAACGGACCCGAGAGCTTCACGCCCGATGGCGCGTTCTTTCTCGGCGAGAGCGCCGAGATGCCGGGCCTCTTCCTCGGCTGCGGGATGAACTCGGTGGGTGTGGCCACCGCCGGCGGCGCGGGCCAGGCGCTGGCGCAATGGATCGTCGCCGGCGCGGCCCCGTTCGATCTCACTGAGGCCGATCCCGCGCGTTTCCATCAAAGCGAGAATGCGATGGCGGCGCTGAAGGCCCGCGCGCCCGAGGTGCTCGGCCGCCACTACGAGGTGAGTCACCCGGGCCGTCAATGGAAAACCGCGCGCGATCTGCGTCGCACCCCGCTGAGCGATCGCCACCTCGCGGCGGGCGCGCACTTCGGGCAGGTGTACGGCTTCGAGCGCCCGCTCTATTTCCACGCTGGCGGTGAGCCGGTGCTGCGATTCGGCGAGCCCGCCTGGCACCGGCGGGTCGAGGCCGAGGTCCGCGCTGCCCACGCGGACGCCGCCGTCTTCGACCAGTCCACCTTCGGCAAGATCCTCGTGACGGGGAGCGGGGCCGAGGCGTTCCTCGATCGCGTCTGCGCCAACGACATGACCCGCGCTCCCGGACGCGCCATCTACACTCCGATGCTGAACGAACGCGGAGGATACGCCAGCGATCTCACCGCGCTTCGAATCGCGGTGGACGAGTACCTGCTCTATGTGGGCACCGGCGCCATCAAGCGTGACCTCGCGTGGCTGCGTCGTCACCTGCGAGAGGACGAAGTCGTGGCGCTTTCCGATGTCACGGAAAGGCACGCCGTGCTCGCGCTCATGGGTCCGCGCGCAGCGGAGATCGCCGCCGCGCTCGGTGGCGGGACGCTGAGCTCGCTGGCACGCTTTTGCCATGCCGAGGCCGAGGTCGCCGGGGTTCGAGTGCGCGCGGTGCGGATCTCCTATGTCGGCGAGTCCGGCTGGGAGCTCACCTGTGCCGCCGCCAGCGCGCCCGTGCTTTGGGATGCGTTCGTTGCCGAGGGCGCGACGCCCGCCGGACTGCTGGCCCAGACCTCGATGCGGATCGAAATGCGGCACCTGGCCATGGGTCACGATCTCGACGGCGACGTCACGCCGGTCGAGGCGGGGCTCGACTTCGTAGTCAAATCACGCGGCCACTTCATCGGCGCGAAAGCCCTCGCCCGCCGGCGTGCCGAGGGTCCGGCGACGCGCATGGTCTCCATCGTCCTCGACGACGACGGCGCATGGCCTCTCGGTGACGAGCCTGTTTACGCCAACGGACGTCTCGTCGGCCAGGCGACCTCCGCCGCTTTCGGTCACCGTATTGTTCGCCACGTGGTGCTTGCGTACGTGAACGTGGAGGCGCTGGTCGATCCCGACGCCACCCGAGTTGAGCTCGACATCGCCGGAGAACGCTTCGGCGGCCTCGCGCGCCTGCGCCCGGCCTGGCCCGACCCACGGGGACATTCAGAGTTCGTAAGTCATTGATTTTTTGCTCGCTAGAAATCGCACTAACTGCGCCACGGCAAAAAAATCAATCACTTACGAACTCTGAATGTCCCCCTTCTGCGCTTTAACGGTCTCGTAATCGCCCAGCGCTTCTATACGGATGGACACGTTCCTTCCGCCGATTCGACGAACTCTGAATGTCCCTCTTACTGCTCTTGCTGGTTAAAGGTTGGAAGCTGTTAGTAACTGAGGTGGTTTTTAATTAAAGGCTACATTGCCTTGCCCGATTGAATGAGCTGCCCGTCTCCGTTCGCTTGATCCGCGAGATCCATGAGCGCCTGTTGCGACGTGTTCGCGGCGCTCATCGGAATCCTGGAGAGCTTCGCAAAACCCAAAATTGGCTGGGTCCGCCAGGCAGTGCTCCATCGCAGGCGAGTTTTGTCCCGCCGCCTCCGCATCTGGTGCCTCAGGCGCTCGCGGAGCTTGAACGATTTCTCCATTCAGACGTGCCGATGCCCGCGCTCGTCAATATCGGACTCGTGCACGCGCAGTTCGAGACAATACACCCGTTCCTGGATGGGAACGGTCGAGTAGGGCGCTTGTTAATCACTCTTCTCTTATGTGAAAACGAAATCCTATTGCGTCCAGTGCTCTATATCTCGCATTTCTTCAAGCGTTATCGAGACCAGTACTACGAGCGATTGCAGGCGATCCGGGACGACGGGGATTGGGAGAACTGGTTGAAGTTCTTCCTGAGAGGGATTGCCGAAGTCTCCCTGGAGGCAACGGAAACCGCCCGCAAGATCGTGTCCCTGCGGGAAAGACATCGGGAGATCATTACGCGGGAATTCGGTCGC
>CAMYJH010000062.1 GCA_947258715.1 uncultured Gammaproteobacteria bacterium | reverse complement strand
CGTAAATTACATTCTCACCCATGATCCCCTCCTGTCTGTCTTCAGTGGTCTATCAACCACTTGAGGTAGTCCATCATCGATGGATGCCCTCGCGTCAAGGGGGGGTCTATATCTTCTATGCTCCTTTCGATTGTTTTCCAGTTGCATCGAAACTTGACAAGCCACGGATACTATTTGACCACCCGGAACGACTTCGTACCAAGAACGCAATCGGCGAGATCTCCAGAAGGTGTTGACCAGCCCAACTCAAGGGATCTGACCCTGACGAATCCAGGGTTTCAACAACTTGAGTGACAAACGCGTTTAAGCCTGTATTTGCAGCGCCAAACAAACTGGCCACGCCAGAGCGCACAACTGTCTTCTATTTGTAGTGTGAATCGTTGCGCCGTGGCGGCCATAGTTTATGGCGCTACAAATTGGGGTGTTTGATTAATTTATTGATTTTCGATCAACTTTTGTGGGGGTCCCTCAGGATCTGACCCCTCGGTTACCTCGGTTACCCATTTAGACGCAAGGGTGATCCTTAGGTATGGTGGCACTGAGCACCGCGCTTAGCGGCCGCGGACTTAAGCCACGGATCGAGTACAGCCAAGGTGCCCCCAGCTTTCCGCTGGGTCGCGCTGCCGGCGCGGAAAAGAAAGTTCACGAATAAGAACCAATGGTAGAGACTCCGGACGCACCCGCGATTGCTACCGAGACCCACCGGTTTGATCTCACCGGCGGCCGTTTTCCAGTAGTCGAGTCATTTCGAGTGACTCTCTCCCCGGCGCAACAACGCCAGCTCGGGGAGCTCGCGCAAGCCCTCCTGGATGGCGATCCGAGGCTCTCGCTAACGCCAGACCTCGGTGCCCGAGTCGGCTCCGGCCTCGCAACGGGCCCGGCCTTACTCATCGAGGACCACAGCCAAATCCGGCTGTTCGAACGACAATTCGACCAGCCCTACGCCTATCGGGCGCTGTGGTTGGCGCAAGACGGCGATCTGATGGTGGTGGACGCGCCGACAAACGCTCACTTCGAGCGCTACGCCGAGCAGATGCTCGGCCTCGCTCGGGCGGAGACATTGCTGCCCTCGCCCCGGCCCGCGGATGATTCCCTCTCCGGCTGCTGCCTGCGCGACCACGTCCTCATTGATCGCGTAGTCGCCCGCGCGCGCGAGGCCGGCACCCTCACGGTGTTGCCCTACATGGGAACCGGCGGAGTCTGGGCGCTGGCGAGCACGGTCGCCGATCGGGCACGGGTGCCGGTGCGGGTAGCCGCGCCCGCCCCAGGACTCACGCGACGGGCCAATGACAAGCTGTGGTTCGCCCGCCTGATCTCAGCCGTCGTTGGTCGCGCGGCCAGACCCAAGACCCGGGCCGCTTATGGCTCGGCGCGGCTCGCCGCAGAGGTCGCGAGCCTGGCGCGACAGCACCCCACGGTTGCCATCAAGCTCACCGACAGCGCGAGCGCCAAAGGCAATTTTGTGCTCGATGCCAGCGCTGTCGCGCGACTGCCGCTTGAACAACTCCGACAGCGCCTGCTGCGGCGCATGCGCGTCGCAGGATGGCGCGGCCAGTTTCCGGTGATGGTTGCCGCATGGGAGGAGCCGGTGATCGTGAGCCCATCGGTTCACCTGTGGATTCCAGAACTCGATCAGGGAAATCCGATTGTGGAAGCGGTATTCGATCAGCGTTTGCTTGGCGAGCATGACGAATTTGCCGGCGCCGCGCCGACGATGCTCTCCGAGGAGTGGCAGCAGCGCCTCGCGCACGAGGCCGTGATGTTCGGAGTGGTGTTTCAACGCCTCGGATACTTCGGCCGCTGCAGCTTCGACGCCATCGTAATCGGGGAGGATCTAAGTGCTGCCCGGCTGCACTGGATCGAGTGTAACGGGCGCTGGGGCGGCGTGTCGCTGCCGCTGACGCTGGCGAACCGGCTGTTCGGCGACTGGCGAAAGCATCCCTTCTTGATCGAAAAACGCGAGCACCTCAAAGCAAAGGCGCGACCTTTTGGCGAGATACTGTCTGCGCTCGAAGACGCGCTTTATGTCCGGGGTGGCGCACCTGCCGGGGCAATCATTATGACGCCGTCATCCATCGAGCACGGCACCGGTTTTGAGCTCATGGCTTTTGACGACGACGTCGAGCGGGCCGCATCCAGGGCGCGTGCGGTTAGTCATCGAATAGGTAAGCTGCTGGGCATCCCCCCGGAAAACTGAACGCCCCTCCTCCGGGGAGGTGCTTTGTACCGACTCAAGCCCGGCCTTCAAGCTCACTCGATGCGCGCCGCGTTACCTGCTCGAAGTAGCGCGCACCGACTTTGAGCACGGCCTCGTCGATGTCGAACTCCGGACTGTGCAGCGGAATGTATTCCTGCTCCGCGCGTCGCGCACCGAAGCGCACGTAGCACCCCGGAATAGCGTGGAGGTAGTAGGAGAAATCCTCCGAGCCCATGCTGGGATGGTCCATGGCCATCAGGCCGCGCTCGCCGACCACGTCGCGGGCGGCGCTGAACGCGATGCCCGTCTCGTGCGGCGTGTTGACCACCGGCGGATAGCCCTCCTCGATGGCGACGGTGACGTTGGCGTTGTGCAGATCGCCGACCGCCTTGGCCATGCGCTTTAGCCCGGTATGCAGCTGCTCGCGTACATCGCCCAGCGTGGTCCTGATGGAACCTTCCAGTAAAGCGCTTTCGGCAATCACGTTCGGCGCGCTGCCCGCCTCCAGACGGCCGATGGTGACCACGGACGGATAAACCGGGTTGATTTCACGCGAGACCAGCGTCTGAATCGCGGTGATCAGCAGCCCCGCGACGACGATCGCATCGGTGGCCTCGTGGGGTCTCGCGCCGTGTCCACCCCTGCCGTGCACCTCGATACGGAATCGATCGGACTGGGCCGTGATCACGCCGTGGGCGACCATGATCTCACCGACACGGTAGTGATGCGTGACGTGGCCGCCGAATATGGCGTGGACGCCGTTGAGCACGCCGCTGTTGAGAACCACCCGCGCGCCGCCGCCGCGCTCCTCCGCAGGCTGAAACACGAACATCACGTCGGCCGGCGGCGGCTCCCGAACCAGCAACGACGCCGCGCCGAGCACCATCGCCATGTGCGCATCGTGACCGCAGGCGTGCATCTTGCCTTTGATCGTGGAGGCGAACGGCAAATCGGTGTTCTCCGCCCCGGGAAGGGCGTCCATTTCAGCCCGCAGCGCGATCGTGGGGCCGCCGGCACGATTCGCCGGCAGCCGCCCAACCACCGCGCCGCCTTTGCCAGGATATTCGTAGTCGATATCGAGACGCTCGAGCTCCTGCATGATCAGTCCGGCGGTGTGCTCTTCCTCGAACGCAAGCTCGGGATGACGATGAAACGAGCGCCGCAGCTCGACCAGGTGCGGATAGATGGATTGGGCGTCAATGGTGGCGCTCATGCGATTGCCCTCGGTTCTGTCTTTATTGAACCTAGGCCAATCGGCAGCCGCAGGCGTTGATGTAAATCAAAGCCAGGCGAGCGTGTCCGCACCGAGTGCCCAACTACACGTTGTGCGCGCGCCGCGGGTCAGCATGAGTCTGCCATCAGGCGACAACTCTTGTTGGAACGGCGGAACCCCAAGGGCGGGTTGGCGGGGTCCACCCGCTTATCTTGCCGGACGCTACGCCGAGCCGGGGTTTTTTTCGCCCATTCCTAGCCGGTGATCGTGTGAACAGTAGATCGCGGCGCAATACGCTTGGCTATTGCGCCCTACATGCGGTGCTAGCCACTTCTTCCGTGCGCACGTGGTGCGGCGCGTGGCCGGTTTCAGGGAGCTCGACCGGTTCAGCCTGGGGCAGCAGCTTCATCAGGCGGTCGGCATGATTCCACGCCGGCACGACGTCGTCCATCTTGCCGTGGATCATCAGCAGGGGCTTGTCGAAGAGCACTACCCCGCGTTCAAGGTGCAGCTGGCGGCTCGGGGAAGCGCATTGCCGAGCTATGTCAAGCGCGAGTTCGAGGCCGACCTCAAATGCGGACCCCTCGAGCGTGGCTTTCTGCGGGTACGCTGCGAGACCTGCCATGCCGAGCGCCTGGTGGCGTTCAGCTGCAAACGACCGGGATTTTGCCCTAGCAAGCGTAGGGCGCAATAGCGAAGCGTATTGCGCCGGATTCGAGAGAAGGAGCTCATGACACGATGCCGGATTCCGGGCGCGCATGGCAATGTGGCGGCACCTACCTCTCCACCGTCAACCTGCTACGACGCAGGCGCAACGGCTTGCTCATCCGAAACAACGCTCTGCTGCATGAGGCGGTGACCAGCGTCCGTCGCGGCCACTCATTCGACGTTCACGGCTGGGTGGTGTTGCCCGATCATTTGCACTGCGGATAGCCTTGCCTACCCAGTTTGAATCGCGGCGCAATACGCTTCGCTATTGCGCCCTACGTGCTGGATGCACTCGCAAGGTCGGCCACACCGGTGCGGTGACGCTGGCCCAGCGTTTCGGCGGCGCGCTCAATGCAAACGCTCACTTCCACATGCGCTTTCTGGATGGTGTCTACGTCGATGGCGCCCATGGATTGAGCGCCCGGTTTCAGTGTACGAAGGCGCCGACGAGCGCCGAGCGGTGGCTTCAACGAGTCAAACCGGACCGACCCATCAGGGCGCTCGACATACGCCGCATCGAGAAACAGCATGTGGAAGCGGTAATCAGGAGCATTATCGGCTTGGAACGCATGGGTTATGAGGCGGAAGTCGTCGGTCGCATGGCAATCCGGTTGGCACAGCGTGACCCGCCCAAAGGTCAATATCGTGAGTTGTGGCATTTGGGCAATCTAGTGAAGGAGATAGTGCATAATGCGTTGGATACGTTCGCGCGAACCGATGTGGAAGCTGCGGTGTCCATACGGGCGTACGACCGCGAAGTCGATCAGGAGCACGAGAGCATTATGCGGTAGTTGATCACCTTTATGATGGAAGATCCGCGCGAGATACCACGTATCCTGGAGATTATGTGGTCGGCAGGTTCCTTCGAGCGGATTGCGGACCGCGCCAAGAACATTTATGAATATGTGATTTATTTAGTAAAGGGGTGCGATGTCAGACACTCCAGTTGGTACCAGGTCCAGGCGGAGTTGCGTGAACAACACGAGACAAGCGATGACCGGTAATACTACCGAAGCGGATCTCAAACAAGCAGCGATGCGGTACTTGAAGGACCATTACAACGAGGACACCGTGTCTACGGGTGTGCTCAAGAATGGTTTCGAAGCTGCCAATGGTGCGTTACATGTCAACAGTACGGTCAGTGCCGGCGGATCCTGGTGGGGCTGGACGAAGTGGTTCACTTTCAAACAGGGCCAAGTAACGGATCTGCGGGCAAAGGTGCGTTAGTAGTCATACGCGGGATGCCTGTAATTCGATAATCGACTGAGCGGTGTTACGCTACGCTTTCCTGTGACGAATCGCCCAGTCCTTCCGTGGAAAGCATGCGGCCGAATTCTTCGGCGGATACAGGGTGGCTGAATAGGAATCCTTGGGCTTCATCGCAGCCGTGGAAACGAAGGAATTCAAGCTGTTGCTCGTTTTCGACCCCTTCTGCGATCAAACCCAGCTTCAAGGCATGCGCCAAAGAGGCGATTGCATGGGTAATTTCGGCATCCTTGTGGTCGGTCAAAATATTTTTAATAAAGGTCTTGTCGATCTTGAGTATGTCGACCGGGAACCGGCTCAAGTAATTGAGTGAAGAGTAGCCGGAGCCGAAGTCGTCGATGGAGATAAAAACGCCGATCTCCTTCAACTCGTTCATCATCTCGATAGCGCCGCGCGCATCTTCGATGAGCAGGCCCTCAGTCAGTTCGAGTTCCAGGAACCGGGGCTCAAGGCCGATCTCATCCAAGATCTCACGAACTATTTTCACCAGGGATTTATCTCTAAATTGAGACGCGGAAACGTTTACCGAGATTCGCGTGTGAATCAAACCGGTGTCCTGCCAGAGTTTGTTCTGTTTGCACGCAGTCAGTATGACCCACTCTCCCACCGGCACGATGAGTCGAGTGTCCTCCAGGATCGACAGGAATTTATCCGGTGTTAACAGGCCCAATCGCGGATGATCCCAGCGCAACAACGCCTCCATGCCGACGATTTGGCCGCCGGGTAGCGACACCTTGGGTTGATAATATAGAAGCAATTCATCGTTTTTCAGGGCGTGATGCAACTCGGTTTCGAGGGTGAAGCGCTCGGTCGCTTGGACGTTCAAATCGGCGGTATAGTTCGCGTAGGTATTGCGACCGGACTGCTTGGCACGGTACATCGCCGCGTCAGCGCTCTTAACTAACCGATCAACGTCAGTGGCATCTGTGGGATAAATCGCGATCCCGATACTAGCGGTCACAGTTATCCTGTGATTGAGCAGTTGAACGGGTTCTGCTATCGAGTCAATCAATCGCTGCGCGACCCTGGCCGCATCCTCCGCATGACGTAGAGTCTCCAAAATGATGGTGAACTCGTCGCCGCCCACGCGGAACACCATGTCGCTCTCCCGCGCTACGCTTTGAATCCTTTTGGCCAGCACCCCCAGTAATTGATCGCCGGCGTCGTGGCCGAGGCTGTCATTTACGGTCTTGAAGCGGTCGAGGTCGAAATACAGGAGACCGGCCGAATTATTGCGCCGCTTCGCGCGCGCTATCGTCTCGCTTAATCGCTCACCAAAGCTGACCCGGTTGGGAAGATCGGTCAGCGGATCGTGGTATGCCTGATAACGGACCCGGTCCTCGTTTTCCCGGCGTTCTTGTACCTGGGTGCTGATAATCTTGTCCGCGTGTTTGACAACCAGATATAGGAATAGATAGAGCAGACCCAAGGCGATCGACACCACGGCAACGATCTGCGTCTGATTCCGGTTTAGCTCGTCTACCAAGTCGGTGACATCAGAGTAGAGTTCAAAGACCGCCTCCACGGCCCCATCGGCCTTGCGGACCGGTATGTAAGACGTAACCAGATTACGATCGACGATGAATCGCTCGAACGCGTAGAACTCATTGCGGAATGTAATCGAACTGGCGACATCTCCTCCCCGCGCCTTTTGGAAGCCCGTGTTATCGCTCTTGTCTGCCCCGATCTGCTCGGCATCCGTGGAAAATACGGTCAAGCCGTGCAGGTTGTAGATCTTCACCTTGACGACGTTCAGGCCCTTCATCTGAGCCAGGACGTCCGTCCGCAGTGCGGTGATTTCTCCCCGTTGGGGCAGATCCGCCGTCGGAATGTCCGAGGCGGACCTGACGAAGTCCGAGTACTTGGGCCAAACCGAGTTCGCAAACGCTGTAGCGAGCGACACGTTGCTTCGGGTTTGATGGGTTATCAGCGCGTTTTTCGTGGTGCTGCGGTAATACCACGACAACATGGTAATCACAGCAACAATCGCCACGAAACTCGCGACTGAGAAATAGCGGCTCAATTTGAACACGTAAATAACTTCTATAAAGCGCTTCGTGTTTTCTAAGCTTAGCCACCCCGATACCTTATTCAACATCATTGACAGAGGAATTCTTCCTGTTGTCGTTCGCGCCGAACCCTTTATGGCATTTCGAGTATCGGGAGGAAGGCAACCCTTTGTTGGTTGTGCCGATTTCTTAGGTGTAATTCCGAGGGTCCAGCTAGCCCGCACGGCGGACAGGGGCTCCGAGAGCAGCGAGGCGAGCAGCCCCTGCAGCCTTGCGGCCACGGCTTTCGGAGCCGGATCGAAGTGCGGCTCGCGCCGCCACATCAAAAAGGCATTCAGCATCGGCGTCGCATCGGAGCCACTCTGGCGCCGCTGTGAACATAGCGCATCCGAAGCGGGTAGTTCGAACAAAGCGCCTTTTTCGAATTCAGTCGAGTATCAGCAGGGATCAGGGTCCGATAGTACCCAAGTTATTCAAACCCGCAGGCCCATCCCGACGGACCCGGCGCACCCAGAGGCACTGCTTTTCAGTAGCCGGGGGGGGGCGATGGGGCGGATCTTCGAATTCACTGCGAACAGCAGCGATGGCGTGTTCGCGGTCGATAGTCGTCAGTCGATTGTGCTATGGAACGAGAAAGCGACCGGGCTCCTCGGTTTCAGTTCCGAGGCGGTCTGAGGCAAGAAATGCGCGTATCGCCACCGGGCCCCGCGCCGGCGAGGCCGCGTTGCGTTTCGGCGACCGGGTCGACGTCGAGCAGCTTCCCGCGGTTTCGCGAGGCCCGCGTTGCGCGAGCATTGACGAGGTAAGCCTCCATGCCAACGTGGCGGTACGGTACATATTAGCGGAGGTCCGCTGATTACGACCCGATTATTAGTCGTGCAGCAATGGATGCGGTCTGATAGCCCCGGGTAAACACCCCATCGCAAGGATGCGATCATGTTGCCGTTGCCTGCTGGCAGGGAAGCCAGTGCGGGCGTTGCTGCGTCGCTCTACGAGCGCCATCGCCCGGGGCGGACCCTTCTTTACCAACTTGTCGAAGAACACTGCCCCGCGTTTACCACCGTGTCGGGCGCTACCCCAGGCTCGCTTGTTCGACTGATACAGCGGACACCACAGATGCAAGATCCGCGGCTGCGACATCGACGGGGCGGCCTTGGTGGCTGTCAGCCCGACGCTAGCAAGTGTTGGAAAATCGGCTGAAGTATGCGATTTCTCCTGGCTCAGAAGGCGCGATGACAGCGACACCACGCCGAAGCACCGGCTGACGACTGTTCGATGACCTGGGGGTACTCAATCGACTTTCGGAAAAGGGCGTTTATTCGACTTCATATAGACGCCCCATTTGCCAACCTGAATATTCATCGTTTGATCCAGAGCGGGATA
>CAMYJH010000061.1 GCA_947258715.1 uncultured Gammaproteobacteria bacterium | reverse complement strand
CTTCGGGTCATCTTCTGCTCCTTCTCTCTCGACACTCTAACTGCAGAAGATTTCACTTATCAGATCCCGATCCCTGTCCAACCGGCGGGGTCCAGCTCTTAGAGCGGTCATCGCTTAGCGCAGGTGCTCTTCGGTGTAGAGCGAAAGCTCGATGAGTCGCTCGAGGAGCTTTGGGCCGGAAAGACCGGGGAAATTCCTCAACACCATCTCCTTGGCGAACAGGCGCGCGATGTAGCGCAGCTTCAGCGCCTTGGTCTTGGCGGCGAAGACGAAGTCGCGGTGGCCGCTGTTGACGACGATGAGGTTCTGCTCGGCGTCGAAGCGCGAGCGCCAGAGCTGGCCCGGGGCGTGCTCGAAGGTGTAGCCGGGGAGCCCCTGGCGGGGAACGGTGCGATCTTTGGCTTCGGGGAGCAGCGAATCGGTGACCGTGATGAGGGCCTCCGCCTCGCAAGCGATCGGGCCTTGGGCGGCGGCGACGCCGATGCGCATGAGGCCAGGCTCATCCGGCGCGTGGTAGGTGGCGAACTCGGCGCTCGGGTCTTCGATCCGGCCCTGGCCCTCGAGGATCCGCCAGGCAAAGATCAGGTTCTCCTGCACCGCATGCCGGGAGCGGTCCCGGGCGACGGCGCGGAATGTCCGCGAGCGGCCGACGGCGAGCGTGCACCCGGCCGGTGAGATGCGCACGCTGAATAGCGGGCCCGCGTATTCGAAGAACTTTTTCTGCCTCGCGTCAGCGCTTTCCGCGACTGCGGGTTCCAGGGCCTCGGCGGATTCCGTCTCGAGCGCATTCTCTGCCGGTTTTCCTTGTGCGCTGCGAGCCCGCAGGTTGACGTCGAACCAGTCGTACTCCTCGGCCGGCAGGGTGAGGAAAGCCTCGCGAAAGGCGCGCTGGATGGCGCGCAGGGTCTCGCGGCTGGTGCGTTCTTCCTCGGCGCGTTTCTGTTCCTCGATGAGGTCGATAAGCCTGGCTTCCACCGGCGCCATGGCTTGGACGAAGGACTCGAAGGCCGCGTCCTGGATCACCCCGGTGCGGGTGGTCGGGGTGAGCTGGAGAAAGGGCGCGTCGACGATGCCTTGCAGCAGCGCTTCACTCCAGGGAGAGCGGCGAAAAGCCTCGAGCGCGGTGAGCGATTTGAGGATACGGGTACCCGATCGGTACAGCCCGACCTCGTTCTCGGCCGCGGCGTCGTTGAGATAAATCTCCGCGTACACCTCGCCGTGGGGCGTCGCCGTAAGCGGCAGATCGTGCAGCAGCCGGCCGGTGAACTGGCGCGGCTCGACCGTATATTCTTTGCGCGCGTGGCGGTCGACGACCTTGATCTCAACGCCCGACTGGCGGATCCGCTCCCGCAGCTCCGAGGCGAGGTACCACTGGATCTTGTCTCCACTCAAGCCCCGGATGCCCGGAAGCAGGGGCCGGATTTTAAGCCGGGTGCCGATCTCGGGGATAAGCGTGCGCCGCCGAGCGACGCTGTAGGTGGGATCGCCTTTGTGCATGCGCATCTCGTAGGTGGCGCCGTCGGCGCCGGCCGAGCTGAGCGCCAGCTCCTCACCCACCGTCCAGAAGCTCAACAGCCCGATACCGAACTCGCCCTGGATGCCCTTCGCGCCGTCGATTTTCAGCCGGCGCTTGATGGAATCGCAGACGTGGGTGGCGACATAGCGGAAGTCAGGATGGCCGTCCGCGTCCTTCAGCACGCCTTCGCCATCGTCGGCGACCATCAGGTAATGCTCGCCGCGCTCGCGGCCGCGGGTGATGGTGACGTGCTTCGCCCGCGCGTCGATGCTGTTCTCGACGAATTCGGCGACCGCTTTGAGCGGATTTTCCTGCGACAGCGCGATGATGGTGATCGCGTTCCAGTCATCGCCGATCTTCAGGCGGCCGGAGGCGGCTTTGCTGGGGCCCTTGCGGGTTTTCGGCTTCGGCATGGGTCGAGTATGCGGGATGAGTGAAAAGGGGACGTACTGGAAAAGGGGACGCACTTATTTTCTGATTAAATAAGTGCGTCCCCTTTTACGAGTACGAGTGCCCTTTTACGCACGCTAGGGCGCGATCGGCTTGAAGAGTTTGCCTTTCGCCTTCTTGTCCGGCACGAATGTGACGCTCGATGTGATGTGATGCGGGCTGTAGAGCGTGGTACGGATCAGCCAGCCCATTCCCGGCAACGGCGCTTGTTCCGTCATCGTGCGGATATGAGTGGTGTCGTCGAATGAATCCTCAATGAGCTCGTAATCAAGTGCCTTGGCCATGGTTTCCTCTTGCTGGATTTCCGTGTAGCTGAATGATCATTCCTGCCGAGCGCGACTGGTCGTGTTCGTCTCTATGAGGAGCAGGCATCAGCATCTTAACACACTGGCCGATCGCCTCTTTGGCCGGCAAGCCGAACATTCTTGACCGCCGGCGCCATCGAGCAATCAGCACGAGGAGATCTGAGGGAACATCCAGAGTTCGTCAGTGATTGGTTTTCTCCTCGCGAGAACGCGCACACACTTTGATCCAGGAAAGCTGAAAATCAATTACTTACGAACTCCGAATGTCCCTGCTTCCCCCTTTGGGAAGCTGTGGGTATACACCCGGCCACCCCCGCTATTCTCCACGTCTCCCCAGCGACCACTTTACGATGGGACGGGTTCCCAACCCTGAGAGCATTCGGTTGAATGAGAAAAGAGGTCGGTGCCCTTAAACTTGGTCTAAAAACACGAGCCGATTTGATTTAAATTGAGTTTAATGGCTCCGACCGCTTTATCCTCCCGGATTTTCTTCGACATCGGCCGGGCTCTCGTTGACGGGAGAAGAAGACAAGCATGAAAGTTCTGATTTTTGGCGCAACCGGCACCGTCGGTCGCAAGTTGGTGAAACAAGCACTTGAAGTGGGCCATACGGTTACCGCATTTGCTCGCGACCCATCAAAACTGGAGATTAAACACCCCAGCCTCGAAATTATCGAAGGCGACGTCATGGATTCGGCGCTCGTCGATCGGGCGGTGACGGGTCATAATGCTGTCGTGGTTGCGCTGGGCGGAGGCATTAAAGGTCAGGTTCGCTCGACGGGTACGCGCAATATCATTAACGCAATGCAAAGAAACGGTGTTCGGCGGCTAGTTTGCCTCTCGACCCTCGGCGTAGGCGACAGCCGCGCGCATCTGAATTTCTATTGGAAGTACATCATGTTTGGCATGTTGCTACGCGCGGCTTTTGCCGATCATGTCTCTCAGGAAGAGTATGTGACACGAAGTGGGCTGGACTGGACGATCGTCCGTCCAGCGGCATACACCGACGGCGAACGTACGGGGAACTACCGGCACGGGTTTCCGGCTACTGCAAAGGGACTCAGACTAAAGATCTCCAGCGCTGATGTCGCCGATTTCTTATTGACTCAGCTGGCTGACAATAGCTACGTTCATATGACACCGGGCGTTTCGTATTAGCTGAAACGAGGCCGAATTCAACCCCGATTTCCGTCTTCGGGGTTGCGCAGTAACATAGAATCTATACTTTTTGCCTTTTATTGACCTGTATCAACCGCCCTGCCCTCGAAAAGAATTAGAAAGACAGCAATCGCTCTATGCTAGTAAACAGCAGAAATGTAAGGGCTTGAGTATCATGGCTTGCAAGAATCCGAAATGCCTGGGCAATTACGATTTTGATCAAATCGCTTATTTCGCGAAGAAGCGGTTTGTCGAAGGGGTCAATACGGTCACATTATTGGAACAGGCTGGATCAGAGCGCGAAAAAGAAGAAATCGCGCTGGTTTGCTTGCTGGATGTCGAAGATGACAAGATTCGAGACCTTCAACTCTGCTGCCGGCATAGCCAGGCCTGCGAGGTAATCGATTGCCGGGACAGGCTCAAAAAAATGATAGAAGAAGAGCTTGCGCAACAGGCATCCGCTTGATCACGCAGATCATCTGCTCTACCGCCGCGTCGCCAAAGCAACAGCAATACGAGATGGAAGTTTAACTCCCCCGGAGCGTCGTGTGGGTGAATTTATTGCCGGTTTGCTCCCGGGCGGACACTCAAGCGCGGCTACCCGGTACCTGAAAGTGGGCACTAAACGGCGCCCACCCGATTCATTTGAAAAGCGCGATCATGATGTTTGACTAACGAGGAAAGAAATCGCCTTTTCCACGTTAATACCAAAATCATTGAAGATTACCTTGCGCTCGGGGTCGATCAGGATCATCCAGGGCGTCCCCCCGGTGCGATAATCCAACATGGTCCTGGGACTTGCGGATTCCAGGCCAGGATCATGGCCCATCGGCATCCGGAGATCATACTGCAACTGAATTTCTCTGACCTTATCGACCGTATTGGTATAGTGCCCCTCGAACACGGTCTGGATCCCGGCAAAAACAATATCCGAATTATCCGCGAGCGCGTCGGACATTTGTTTGAGGGCCGGGAATCCGTGTGAATGACACCCCGGGCACCAACTCTGAAAGCACTTTAAGAATATCCACTTGTTTTCATGGTCGGCCAGTTTAAATGTCGTGGGATTGCCATTGCTGTCGATCCAGAAGTCGACTTGAAGCTCGGGCGCAAATTGCCCCTGGATCCCGTATCCGGTCGTTGCCGCGCTCACGAAACCTGGCCAGGGCAGCGCTGTTGCACCGATAGCGATCAAACCTGATTTTAAAACGCTGCGCCGGGTTACCATAACTGTCAACTCTTACGGCTTTGCTCTCATCTGAAGACAATGGGATCGGGGTAATAGTTCAAGACTCGCAACAAGTCCCGATTCCGAGCAATTATCGATCATTGGAGCCTGAACCTGTACTTGTCTTGCCGATCGCGGACCCGCGGGATACTGCCAGGGAATATTATAGCCGGCCATAAGTGGCGCCCGACCAAAGGAAAAAATTCTCCGTCAAAGAAGGGCTCGAGCCTCTTTGACCAGTGTTTGGATTAATTCTGCGGCCGGCATTTCCCTGTTCAGCGCTGGCGCCGGGCACGGGTGACTCCAGGCGGCAGCTCCAGGAACGCGGGCGCCGATGGCTCAGTCGTTGGCCCTACAAAAAGACGGCGTTGAAGATGCCGCCCAGATGGGTAAACAGCCAAATCACCACGAGAACCCGCCCGTAGTGCTTGTGATTTCGGTTGAGGTGAGTGCTTCGATAGTTTCCTTTCGATCTTACTCTGCTGACTATTAAACAAGTTGCTCCGACCAGCGGGATCAAACCAATGGTCCCGTGAACTGCCATCCAGATGACGTGCTCCTTGGGAAAGGGGACGGCCGCAGGATCACCGTAGCGCTGCGTGAAGAGATAGCTGGCGAAAAACACCCAGGCGCCAAGGGCCAGTAAAATCATCAAAGTTTTATGGACATGAGTTTTTCCCGTTCTTGCCAACCGCCACGAGAAGACCAGCAGGACGATAGCGGCGACTGCCCATATCGTTGAGATAGCGAGGAAAAGTGACATGCGTGGAAAACCAACTTTGTTTATCGAACGAAAACGGCCTGTGAAGCACCATAAGATTTTGTCGAGTGTAAGGTTTCCGACATCGATCCCTCAAAATGACCAAAGACAACCTATGGTACTACATGACAATCCTTTACTTTACGCAGGCCTCTTTTAAATCCATGGGCCGCTTTTGGCTGCGGATTCAACTGACGGAGTGCAGCATGGTAGTCCGACTACGTTCTGGCGACGATTGTCTGCATGGTGCCGGATGGTTTCGCTTACACCTACTTGGGCAACGCCGGCAACGAGGCGCTGGCCGGCGGCGAGGGCACCATAAAGAAAGGCCCGTTTGCATTGGGCCTGATCTTCGCGGTGGTGTTTCTGCCCCGCCTGGTGTGGTGGTTTCGGCGTGGCCCTAAGGGACTCGATAACGATGAGTAAGAAAAAGGTCTATGGCCGCATCGCCCGCGTTTACGACGTTCTCGATCTTCCGTTCGAATACGGGCGCTACCGACCGATCCGGCAGCAAATGTTCAGCGGGCTTGAGGGGCGCATCCTGGATGCCGGCGTCGGCACGGGCCGTAACATGCCCTTCTATCCCGAGGGTGCTGAAATCACCGGCATCGATCTCAGCAAGGCCATGCTCGGACGGGCGGTGAAGCGGCGGGAACGCCTGCAAAAGCGGGTCGATCTTTTGGAAATGGATGTCCTTCGGACCAGTTTTCCCGACCATCATTTCGACGCCGCCATCGCAACCTTCCTTTTTTGCGTATTGGAACCCGGGGATCAGCTCCCCGCCCTGAAGGAGCTTTGCCGGATCATCAGGCCCGGCGGCGAGATCAGGATTCTGGAATACGCTTACTCCCAAGACCCCATAAAGCGGTTCATCATGCACCTTTGGGCGCCATGGGTGCGCTGGGTCTATGGCGCCGCCTTTGACCGCGACACCGAGCGATACGTCCCCGGGGCCGGACTCTGCGTAGCGGAGTTCCGCTTTCTTTTTCAAGACATCATCAAGCTGCTGATCCTGAGGCATCGGTAATGGGTACCCCGACTCTTGCTGCGGTCTGAATAACCCGCCCTTGGTTTGATCGATGGCCAGGTCGGGATTGCGGCCCTTGGGACAGGTTCTGATGCAGTTCATGATCGTGTTGCGGTGGTACAGCCGCAACGGATCGTTCTGTCACGTAGGTTGTCTTTCGTGCGACTCAACGCCCTCCGGGATGATCACCCACGGCTGCTTGCTCCGAGTCCAGAGGTGAACCTGCGGTTGCAGCCACTTCGTGTCGTCAAGGGTTCCCGGCTTCACCGAGATGGTGCCCCTAGAAAAAAGGGGACGCATTTATTTTCGGGGCGTATTGGGCCAAAAATAAGTGCGTCCCCTTTTTTGCTTTCTTTTTTGCTTTTTTCTAGCGGTAGATTTCACCCACGAGCCTGATAAACCAGGAAGGCTTCTCGAGGATGACGTAGATGAGGATCAACGCAATGATCGGGAGACCGGGAATTACCGCATCAAGAATCCCCAAGCCGATTATCGTCATCAGGACCTTTGACTTTGTACTCATAACTAGAAGGGGACATTCAGAGTTCGTAAGCGATTGATTTTTTGTTTGTCAAAAGTCGCGCTAACTTGGCTTAAGCAAAAATGAAAATCAATGGCTTACGAACTCTGAATGTCCCCGCCCCTCTCATTGGCCCTGGGCTCCACTGCGCCCTTGTTTCAAACCCATGTTCACCCGTCCAGACAGGTCGTGGCACCAGCGTTTCCCTGGGAATTCTCGTTTCCGATGATTGATAAGCGCTGCTACCGGCGATAGCCTGCCTGGATGACTGAAAACCGCGATGCTCGTTTTCTCCTCGGCGCATTCTCGCTCGGTCATCTCGCCAACGATTGGCCCCCCTGCGCTATCTGGATTCTGGCTCCCGCAATCGCGCTCTCGTTAGATCTTTCACCTGCCGAGCTCGGATTGCTCATTACGATTCACTCGCTCGGCGCGAGCGTTGCGTACCTTCCGGCAGGCATGTTGACGGACCACGTTTCCGATCGTGGACGCCTGTTGATGCTCACCTTTTGGTGGTGCGGGATCGGCTATCTGCTGGCTTCGTTTGCAAACGAGTTCTGGGTGCTGGCCGTGTTGCTCGCCATCGCCGGTATGGGTGACGCGGCATGGCATCCGATGGCCACCGGGGTGCTCGTTCAACGATTCCCTGGACGTCGCGGCGAAGCATTGGGCGTGCACGCCATGGGCGGCACGCTGGCAGAGGCGGTCGGGCCGCTGACGGCGGGCTTCTTGCTCGGTTTCGTCGATTGGCGCACGGCGCTCCAGATCTCGGTCGTGCCGACCCTTTTCATGGGCGTTGCCTTCATCTGGCTGGTCCGTCGTGTGCCCATGTCGACGACTGGCAGACTCGATTCCGGCGATTTCATTCACTTCGCACGAGTCTGGGGGCGGCTCATGGGTCTCACCGTCGTTGCCATGATTGCCGTCTACCACATGGGGCTCATGGCCATTCTCAGCATGAGTGCGTTGTTCCTGCAAAGCGAACACGGCTTCAGCGCGTGGCAGGCAGGTCTGGTGTTTGCCGGTGGTCTTTTGCTGGGGTCGTTGATCCAGCCGCTGGTTGGCCGCTGGTCCGACACGTCGGGACGAAAGAAGATCTTCATCGGTGGAGCGATTCTGGCATCGGCTTTCAGCATGACAGTCTCATTTGCCAGCAGCGAAGTGATAATCGTGGCGGGTATCGCGGCCGCCATGACGGTCCTCATGGGCATCCGCTCAGGCGTGCTCGCATTCGCGGTCGAGTACGCGGGTAAGCGCGAAGGCACCACGCTCGGTTTCGTGTTTGTCGCAATGGACGGCATCGGTTCCGTGGGCGCCGTGTTGGCAGGCATTGTCGGTGAATGGGATCTACGCAACTGCTTCATGCTCGCGGCAGGATTCTCTCTGCTCTCGAGTCTCCTTGCCTGCGCGATTCCGTTCGCCGCCCAAAGAGGGGGACATTCAGAGTTCGTAAGCGATTGATTTTTTGCTTGTCACAGGCCGCGCCAACTTTGCTGAGGCAAAAACGAAAATCAACAGCTTACGAACTCTGAATGTCCCCCTTCACGCGTACGATTCCTGACACCGCAACCATATCGACGTCGGCAACGAGCCGTAACTATCAGCGATTACAGCCTGCCAATCTTGCTAAACGGAAACTACCAAAGAAGCTACGCGGATTAGGCGGGCAGCGCATTAGGCTGCACCCATCGTCTCTATCTGTCCTCGTCGCTTGCCGCTGGTTCAGGAGTCGATGACTCAAGATGAGTTCTGAATGGCTCCCAGAGTGCCAAAACGTTGAGACCGAGCAGGATCGACGCCGCGATCCCGATCTGCGCGAAATCCGCCGGGCCCTTCCAATACGAGAAAACTGCCCGGCATGGCGATGACGACAAACTGCCGCATGAATGCGGATCCGGAAGACTGAATGCCCCACAGCGCAAGAGCCGAGGCGAGCAATGGGGCGAAAAAGATCAACCACCCGAAGACAGCCGCCGCATTCACTTCCTCCGTCACTACACCCATAAGCTTGCCAGCTGGTATTGCCAGTAGAACCGCTACCGCCCCAACATTGGCAACTATCAAGAGAATACGGAGTAGCTTCACTTTCGCGCCTTACTCGCTCTGAATGTCCCCACCTCCCCCGCATCGAGGCCTATTTTCCAGCATTGGCAATCTGCGCCGACTTTCGGCGTTCGTAGCGGCGTGCGGCCGCCGCGATCGGGCCGCTCTCGCCCGTCTCCAGCCAGCGCCGCACGCGACCGGCGTCCCCGACCGGCGTGCGCCGGCCGAAGGAATCGAGCAACACCATCGCCACGGGCCGTTCTTCGATCCGGGTCACCAGGATCAGGGAGCGGCCTGCCTCGTCCAGGTAGCCGGTCTTGCTGAGTGCGATGTCCCAGTGCTCGCGATACGCCAGCCCGTTGGTATTGCCGTAGCCCAGACGGTAACGCGGCTTGCGGAAGTGAACCGTGTGGTACGTGCCGTTGGTGAACTCGCGGATCAGCCGGTAGCCGACGGCGGCCCGAACCAGTCGCAGCAGGTCGTCGGCGGTCGAGCGGTTGTGGTTCGACAGTCCGGTGGGATCGACAAATCGAGTTTGCCCCATGCCGAGCGCTCCGGCCTTGTCGTTCATCGCGGCGACGAAAGCGGACAAACCCCCGGGATGGTGCCGCGCCAGGACATAGGCCGCGTGGTTTTCCGATGCCATCAGCGCAATCCGCAGCAGGTCGCCGCGGCGCGCCTTCGAGCCGATTCGCAGGCGGGTGTGGGCGTTGTTGGGCGGGGGCTTTATCCGCTTTACGATGGTGAGCCAGGCGTCCAGATCGGCGCCTGAATCGAGCACCACCAAGGCGCTCATCACCTTGGTAATCGAAGCGATGGAAACGACGCGATCGGCGTTTTTTCGATACAGCGTGCGTCCCGACTCGAGATCAACAATGGCGCCATGCACCGAGGCGAGCTCGAGCTTGGCCGGGTCGAGAAAGGCCCCGCTGGCAGGCCATGGCTCGGCCCGGAGGGACGCGGCAACGAGAAGGATGGATGCCGTCACCAGAACCTTTGCAATCATTGTTCGTGATCCTTTTGCATCAGCGCCGAAAAAACGGGGTCGGAGAAAAGAAAGAATCATGCTCATAATACTGGTCACCCATTCCTAATTTTTCCACCCCGTAGGGCGCAATAGCGAAGCGTATTGCGCCGTATGTCTGACTCTGAATAATTCCATCCCTGGAATTTTCAGAGTCGGCAAGTGAAAACGCGGTTTCCACTTGCCTCACGAATCCAATGACTTACAGCCATCGGATTCGACGGCGCATCCCTGCTTAGCTAAGGAAGGTCTGATAAATCAGACCTTCCTTAATTCAATGAAACGGCTCGGTTGCGCGAATGCATGGGGTCCGAATCAACAGCTCAGACTCCATTGATTCCCACCTCATCCTCTGCCTCCACATTCCGTCGACCCTGATCCCGTCGATACCTAGCAACATATGAAAAACACAGGCCACGGTGCCGCTATCGATCGGCATCGAACGCCGGAAACCGCGCGTAGGGCGCAATAGCGAAGCGTATTGCGCCGCATATCTGGAAACAATGACAACCCGTCGCATCTGGGGACAGTCTACTCAGTTCAACGAATCAATAGGTCCGACTCCATTGATTTAAACTTCATCCTCTGCCTCCACAGTCAACCGAGTCCGATCCCGTCGATCCCGATTCAACATGTGAAAAATGGCGGTCGGGGTGCCGCTATCGGCTGGCATTGAAGACCGAAAACCGCGATAAGATCAAACCGGCAGAGATATCGAGCAGAAATGCTTTCTAGACTGACATCCCGGATCCCGCCGCGCGCCTTTGCGCTCGCGGCGATCCTCGCGGCCGCAGGCTACTCGCCGAGAGGCGCCGCCGAGCTCGATCTGGATAGGGTGCTTGCGCCGGTCATCGCCCTCGAGGCGCGCGTTCCCGGCGATGCCCGCACCGCCGCCACGCTGGGGACGGTGCGCGGAGGCACCGGCATCGTCATCGACGGATCGGGCCTCGTGCTCACCATCGGTTACCTGATCATGGAGGCGGTGGAGGTCGACTTGCTCCCCAATGGCCTGGGCGGCGGGCGATTGCCGGCCGACGTCGTGGCCTGGGACCAGAACACGGGACTCGGGCTGGTGCGTTCCAGGCGACCGCTGGACGCGGCGCCCATGCCGCTCGGGGAATCGGCGCCCCTGCGTTCCGGCGATGCGGTGATTGCGGTGAGCTGGGAGCGCATGGCCGGGCTGCTGCCGGCGGTGGTGGTCGAGCGGCGCGTGTACGCCGGCTACTGGGAATACCTGCTCGAGGATGCCATCTTCGTCGCCCCTATCCATCCGGGCTTTCCCGGCGCGGCGCTCATCGACCTCCAAGGCCGTCTGGTCGGCATCGGCGGCTTCGCGCTGAGCGATGAGGTGGATGAGGACGAAGTCGTCGGCAGCGTGTTCGTGCCCATAGACGCGCTAAAACCCGTGCTTGGAGAGTTGCTGCTCGACGGGCGGCCGTCGGAATTGCGGCCGTGGATCGGTCTTTACTGCGAGGAGGTCGACGGGGTCCTCAGGGTCAGGCGCGTGCCGTCGTACGGGCCCGCGGCGCGCGCCGGCGTGCAGGCGGGCGATCGGGTCGTATCCGTGGCGGGCACCCGGATCGGTTCCCTGGAGGATTTCTACCGGCGGCTCTGGTCGTCGGTCCGCCCCGGCGAGCGCGTCCTGCTCGGGCTTCGGCGGGACGGCAAGCCCATCATTATGGAAGTCGAAGCCGAGGACCGGTATTCCACGCTGCGCCTGGGCTATCTGCCCAGGTGACGGGGCGGTTGGATTTTCCGCCGACCACCCGGCACATTCGCCGACAGAGGCGCGCCCGACCTTGCCGCGTTCCGACAAGGCCCCCATCGCTGTTCTGCCTTTCGCGAATTTCAGTGCTGGGTTCGCGCGCGAGCGCGCTCCACGTTGTGCTGCAGCGGCCATAGTTACAGCCGCTACAAATTTGGGTGTTTGCTTAACTTATTGATTTTCGATCAACTTTCGTGGGGATCCCTCAGAGTCTGACCCTATTGATGCTATTGATGCTTTAGGGTATTCGAGAGATCCGGCCCCGTGCATCGACCGAGGAGGGATTCATGGCAAAAGCCGCCGACGTGTGTGTGACGAGCGTTCGAGACTGGGTTCGCAAATACGGCAACGCGGTGCTGGATGATCCGACCAACGGCATCATCGGCATCGGCGTTGGGAAAAAGAGCACCGGTGCGCTGGACGACGACTCGGGTTTTTGCGTCACCGGTTTCGTGCAGCGGAAGCTGACCAGAAAGCAGCTGAAGGCCCGCGCGATCCCCGAGTTCAGCGCCTCGTTTGCCGCCGTTTCGGGATCGCGGCCTGAGCAGCAGGCGCTGGAAATCGACGTCGTCGACGCGGGGTCGACGTTTTCCGCCACGCCGAAGCTGCGTGTGGACAAGAGCCAGCGGGGTCCCTACGGCGGTCCTCCGCCCAGCGTCGATCTGCAGAAAAAATTCGAGGCCATCAGGGGAGGCATCGGCATTACCAACCCGGCGGGTGCTTATCCTGAATTTCTGTCGGTCGGCACCCTGGGGTTCATCGTTTGCGATCCTCAAGAGCGCCTCTACCTGGTGTCGAACAATCACGTAATCGCGAACGAGAACGATGCGCGCAAAGGTAATGTCGTCGTCCAGCCCGGGACGCTGGATTTGACCGACACGGAGCTCGACCTCATGGACACCCTGGCGCGGCTTCGCAATCGGCTCAGGATCGCGAAGTTGTCGGCGTGGGTGGATATCGAGTTTCCCACCGCGGCCCAAATTCCTTTCAACGAGGTCGACTGCGCCATTGCCGAGATCGAGCAGAGCAGGCGCTCCGTGACCGAGGCCGCTCGAATCGGGCTTGGGGGCGTATCGCGGGGACTGGGGCCCGATTATCGGATCGATGCCGATACCGGCCGGGTCGCGGGCTCGACCAGGGTGTACAAGGCCGGCAGAACCACCGGCTGGACCGAAGGTGAAGTCGTGGCCCTGAACGTGCTGACGGACGTGGAATACGGCGCCGGCGTCGCCCGGTTTCGCAATCAGATCGCGATCAAGCCGACGGCAGACAACACCGGCCCGTTCAGCAATCGCGGCGACAGCGGCAGCGGCATTTACAACGAAACGCACAAGCTGGTTGCGCTTTTGTTCGCCGGCAGTGAAACGCGCACCTTGGCCAATCCCGCGCGGAAAGTCATGAGCGCGCTCGAGTCGGCGCTGGGCCGCGGTCGTCTCACCGTGGTGCGGGGCTAGCGGGACGCCGATGACCAGGGAGAAACCAAAACGCGCAAAGCGAGGCCGGGCGCGAACGCCATCGACCCGGAGCGCAGATTATTCGGATATTCGGCGCGCCCTGGCCCGGCACGGGGCCGAGATTCTTAAGCAGATCCCGCTGAAGAAAGTTCAGCTGTCGCAGCCGGTCGATGGCGCGGGGGCGCGGATCTGCGTGTCGGTGGAGCCCGGCGAAGAGCAAAAAGTACCGCAGTCCATCGTCATCCGGATCGGCGGAAGGAACGTGTCCATCCGTATAGAAGCGCTGGGCGATTACGAGACCTTTAAAGCGCAGAAAAAGTAAATCGATCAATCGATGCTTTATAACCTACTTCGCTGAGCAAGTGTAACTCTCGATCACCTCGCGCCGGATCGTGCCGCCCAGGAATACATCATCGGGTGGTGCCGAGGTCTCGGTATACGTATTTTTTCCCTCCCCCTCGGCGAATTTTTTTCCCTTCTGATCGCAATCATGCGACGCCAAGTATAGCTTTCGCGAAAGGCCGCGCTTATCAAGATCCACAGTCCCGAGATAGGTTGATGTGCCAACTCTTTCTTCTCCTCGAAATAGAGTGCACTCTCCAAGAGTGAGATGATGATTCGGCGGCTTGGCGCCGACATAGAAGTTCCTGAAGCGAACGCCTTCGCACTTCTCGATCAGATTATCGTAGCCATCGCCCAATCCAGTTATCCTAATCGTGCCATGGCACCGGTGAGGGTTCATTCCCTGATCCCCGGGTGTGATTGCGGTCTTATTCGGATGAAGAAACCCGCTAGCTTCGAATTGGAACTGACAGACGTAAGTGCGATGTGCGGTGACTTCTATCGCATGGGCAGCGGACCCTGTGAATACCATTAGCAACACCATCGTAGTCGGCGCTAGCGCCTCAAGTTTGATACGCATGTTAATCTCTCCCTCACTTCCAGCTGTCAACGAACTAAATAATGCAATTTGATCGCCGGTCCTCCGTTATTTTCATTCGGGTTTGAAGTACCGGTGGGCCGCCGCAAATGCAGCTAGAAGAAGGGGTGCCGCTGTCCCTTAGAGGAACGGAAGGCGCACGCTTGGTAGTGCTTACCGAGCATCCTAATCGGGGATGCTTCTAAATTCTTGATCTAGATCAATTCTCAGATCATCACCAATCGATGGGGTCAGACTCTGACGAATCCCCACAAAAAGTTGATCTAATTCAATGGTTTAAGTTTTGAATTGAACGGAACCTGCATGGCGTTAGGCGATCTGATCGATTGCTGAGGTCGAAGATTGCCAGGAGGGCGCCATGCAGGTGGTTAAATTTTTGCACAAGTTGAGCGGGAAGTGTCTAGGGCGCGTGCATTCGCGCCGCCACGAGGCGGTGTGGATAGGAGTAAGCGCCCTGTTGCGGGGGAAGCGATTATGGTTGACGGCGATGGGGCGGCACGTGGGTGGTCGCGTAGACGAGAAGCACTCGATCAAGCGAGGGGTGCGAAAAGGGGATGTACTTATTTTCTGATTAAATAAGTGCGTCCCCTTTAACGTACGTCCCCTTTAACGTATACGCCATGCAGGTAAAACACGTTCTTTCCCAAATCGACACCGAGTACGTTAATCTTTTTCATGGTTCGCTCCGCTTAAGGGTTTAAAGCAACCCCATCTTGCCTTAGCAAAGACCTGCGGGGGAGCGGGGCGAACCATCCCATTACTTATTTTCTGCTCAGCACGGCCAGGAAAATAAGTTCGTCCCCTTTTCTGTGCGTTTTCTGCCGCGCCGCCTTAGGCGTGCTGGCGACTTGGTTGATGGGATTGCAGGCTAACACCGAGAAGCGACGTCGCGTGCTGTCGGTGTTTTTTGTCGATCGCCGGCTGCTGGCTCGAGCGCTCAGGGTGACGGCTGGCGACTTACGCCTGGCAATACGAACACGCAACGTAGATGTACTTGCACAGGTGCCGGCTTGAAGTTCATTTTTGTAAGGATCCCTCAGAGTCTGACCCCATCGATCCATCGATCAAGCGTTTGCGAAAAGGTCGATATAGGTGCCGTAACGAAACCTGCGATAGCGTGCCTGGCCGGTGATTTCACTCAGCAATCCATGTTCGACGAATTTAGTGACAAGATTGTTGGCGGCCGGATAGGT
>CAMYJH010000060.1 GCA_947258715.1 uncultured Gammaproteobacteria bacterium | reverse complement strand
GAATACGCGTTTTAGACGCTGGGCCCAGGACATGGCGGCACGGCGCTCCGATGCTGTCTTGACCG
Organism: uncultured Gammaproteobacteria bacterium; assembly: GCA_947258715.1. Classification (GTDB taxonomy): domain Bacteria; phylum Pseudomonadota; class Gammaproteobacteria; order HK1; family HK1; genus CAMYJH01. Next base: position 10,859 of record CAMYJH010000060.1, on the reverse strand, counting down.
TGTCCGAACGGCAGTGCCGCGCGCTGCCGCCCGGGGTCACCTTGGAGCGCAGACTGCTGTGGGGTGCAAACACGCCATGGAAGCGCGTGAGATTCACCCGCGGTTTCGCAACGAGGGCGGCTAAGCGCGCAATAAAATCCAGCGGCGCAGTGCAACGCGCGCTGCATTGCAATGATACAAGCGAGCGAGCGCGACCGGGACAGCGAAATTGAAGGGCTGGCCACGGATGCTGTCCCGCAGGGGCAACTGAACCGCACCATCGTCGCGCTGGACTTCGGCAAGCGGGAATTGCCTAAATAATCCCTCCGTCCCCTTTTGTCTTTTTGTCCAAGAAGCCTATAGTTAGATTAATTTGACCAGGGATGAAATTAGCGCCAGTTGACCGAGCTACAACGTAGCCGCTCCTGATGCCAAAGCTAATAGATGACATAGAAGTGAGTCTTGCCGAAGAAAGCTACCTTGCCGCACTGACGGTGCTCGATAGTCTTGATGCCCTGGTTTATGTGGCCGACATGGAGACGCATAAACTGTTGTTCGTCAATGAATACGGAAGATCTATTTGGGGAGACATTCAAGGCAAGACCTGCTGGAAAGCGCTGCAGACTGGTCAGAACGGCCCCTGTCCTTTTTGTACCAACGATCGTCTCGTAGACAAGTTCGGTGCGCCGACAAGGGTTTATGTCTGGGAATTCCAGAATACGGTGAACAAACGCTGGTACGAATGCCGCGATCTCGCCATTCGCTGGATTGACGGGCGCTTGGTGCGATTGGAAATAGCGACTGACATCACTGACAAGAAGAATGCCGAGGAAGAATTAAAAGCGGCAAAGAAATACGCGGATGAACTGGCTCAAAAAGACGAATTAACCGGCCTGAAAAACCGGCGGGCATTTTTTGAGCAGGGTCATCGCATTTTTCAACAGGCAAAAAGATTCCACCACCCTGTTTCCTTGATCATGATGGATATTGATCATTTCAAATCCATCAATGATAGATATGGCCATTCCATTGGTGACAAAGTTTTGCGGGCCGTGGCAGAACCATTGCAAAGACTGGTTCGAGAAATAGATATTGTGGCTCGTATGGGTGGCGAAGAGTTTGCTTTTGTTCTTCCTGAAACAGGCCTTGAAGACGCGGCCAATCTGGCCGAGCGTTTAAGATCCGAAATTGAAGATCTGGTGGTAACAAATAATGCGAATGAAATGAAAATCACCGCCAGTTTTGGCGTGGTGAACTGCAAGGGCGGCGAGAAGAATATTGAAGCGCTGTTGACGGCTGCGGATGACGCGCTTTATGTGGCTAAAAGGAAGGGACGCAACCAGGTCAAGACATGTTATTGCGTTAGCTAAACGTCTGTTTTGGATCTATTTCGTATTTGTCCCGTTTCAGCAAGAACAGGACATTTATTGGTGTCCAGAAACGAATAAGCCTGTAGGGTCCAGAAATTGGATTCTGTCAACATAATTGCCCGCGAGGCATCGCGTGAGTACGCTGCTCGTCCATGGGCAACCTGTCGGTGGCGAATTCCTAATTCATAGCGGAAATCATCGCAGAATCCAAGACTTGTCAATTTCCGCGTGATCGGTAGGGTTCGGGGATCGTGCGTGACCTGGCCATCCTTTTCATCCACCTGACTGTGACGATCGCTCGCCTGCTGGGGCCGGGTGGTCTTCGCTCAGTCGCTGCCGAATCACTGCTGCTGAAGCACCAGCTTCTCGTCCTCGATCGGTCCCGAGAGCGCGCACTGAATCTTCGTCCGATGGATCGGGTGATTGCGGGGCTCTGTGCGGGATTCCTGCGCCCTGCCCGTCTGGTGCGTTCTACTATCGTGCTCAAGCCCTCCACGATTCTCGCCTTCCATCGAGCACTGGTGAAACGCAAGTACCGATCGCTGTTCACGCCCAAGCGTCGAGGCAAGCCAGGACCCAAGGGACCCTCTGCGGAGCTGATCACCGCCATCGTTGAGATGAAACGAAGGAATCCCCGTTTCGGCTGCCGGCGCATCGCCGAGCAGATCTCTTTTATTTTCGGTATTGAGATAGACAAGGATGTCGTACGACGTGTGCTGGCCAAGCATTACCGACCCGAGCCCGGTGCGGGTGGTCCATCCTGGCTCAGCTTTCTCGGCCATTCCAAGGACAGCCTGTGGAGTGTGGATCTGTTTCGCTGTGAGTCGCTGATCCTTAAGACTCATTGGGTGATGGTGGTCATGGATCAATACAGCCGTCGGATCATCGGCTTCGCCGTACAGGCTGGTATTCTCGATGGCCCGGCGGTCTGCCGCCTATTCAACCATGTGATCTCAGACCAACCGAGCCTACCCCGCTACCTCAGCAGCGATCACGACCCACTCTATGAGTTTCAACGATGGAAGGCGAATCTGCGGATCCTCGAGGTCAGGGAGATCAAAACCGTTCCCTATGTGCCGCTCTCGCATCCCTTCGTCGAACGCCTTATCGGGACGATACGGCGGGAGTTTCTTGATCTCGTGCCGTTCTGGGGCGCCCATGATCTTCAGCGCAAGCTCCAGGAGTTTCAGGATTTCTACAATCGGGATCGGGTTCACCGGGGACTCGGGGGCCAACCACCCGAGTCGAGCTCGCTGAAAGCTCGGAATGTTGCTCGCTTGGATGATTACCGGTGGAAATCATCCTGCCGCGAGCTCTACCAGCTACCCATCGCCGCTTGACTACGAATTCGCCACCGACAGGTCCATATATGACAATACCATGCTTACGCGAGAACCTCGCGAGCCCTGCGCAGCCGCGCGGGTATGTCGATACCTTGTGGACACACACGGCACGCCTGATCGAGTTCGCTGTCGGAAAATTCACGCGCCGTTGCAGGAATGGTGCGGTAGAGTTCGCGCGCGCGATCGGTCTTGCCGTAACACTCGTAGTACATCAGGTAGCGCAGCTGCTCAGCGATCGCGACGCGGCGATCAAGCGTGCTTTCACAGAGATGATTACAACCGTTACAGGCGTAGTGGGCCGTGAGCGCTGCCAGCTGGTTGAGCTGATGACTTTCCTCCGCCGTGAGCGATTTCTCGGAGCGCGCGGCGGCAACGTTTTCGCGCACGTATTTGACGCTGTCCATTTCCGATACGATTGACGCGATACGCTCGTCCGCCCACACGGATTTGAGCTTCGCCTGGCCCAACGTGAAGTCCTCGGAGCGAAAGTCGACGACCGCTTCGAGATCGCGCGGCACCGAACCCTGGGTTTTCATCGCAAGCAACCCGATACCTGCGCGATGGCAGGCATCGATGGCGCGATTGAGCGCCAGATCGCCGTAGCGGCGGAAATTGTAGCGAAACAGGATGGCATCGATGCCGCCCGTTTTCGCGGCCTTGTTCATCAGTTCTACGACATTGCCGTCGTGACAGGAGAAGCCGAAGAACTTCGTTTTACCCTCCGCTTTGAGCTTCTCGCCCAGAGCCAGGTATTGAGGGTCCAGCATGCGCAGATCGTCGATACCGTGCATGAGGTAGAGGTCCAGGTAGTCGGTTCCGAGTTCCTCGCATGCTTCATCGACGCCTTTACGCAGGCCGGACACACTGCCTGATCCAGATTTTGACGTGAGCCATAGCGATTCACGGCCATCGACCTGCGTAATGAAATTCTTGATCGCGCGGTGCGACGAACCCCAGCCGTAGGAAAGCGCGGTGTCGAACCAGGTAACGCCCGCCTTGAAGCAGCGGTGCATGACTTTGTCATAGCGCTGGTCGAGGCGCTGTGATGTGCCGAGCTGCATGATCGGCACTCGAATCCCGGTATTGCCGAACTCCCGTGATGGGATGCCGCTCTTTTGAGCAAGTTGACTTGTCGCTTGGCCGGCAGCAACCGTCGAGAACGGCATCGCAGCGACGCCGGCACTCGCCGCAGACGCGACCGCGCCTTTGAGAAAGCTGCGACGACCCGCTTGACGCGGTTTCGAGCTGGTTTCGAGATCGGATCTCCTGGCCATGTTTGTCTTCCTCAGATGGGTCGCGCAGGCGTACGCGAGCGCAATAGGAGTTTGCGATTGCTGGACCGGCTTTCACCGACCGCTGTCACGTAGACAGCCGGTTGATCCTGCACCGGGCATTCGGCTTCGCAGATGCCGCAACCTATGCATAGGTCCGGCACGATGAACGGTTTGTTGAGTACAACCATCTGCCCGAACACGTCCTTGGTTTCCTCATCGTGCGTCTGAATCGCCTTTGGTGCAACCGGACAGACCTCTTCACACACCACGCAAGGCACTTGATTCGCCCAGGGCAGGCAGCGTGTCGTGTCGATGAACGCGGTGCCGAGGCGTACGGGGCCTTGCTCGGCATAGGGGCCTTCACCGAGTTTTTCTGCCACGCTGATCTTGCGAATCGCACCGGTTGGGCAGACTTCGGAGCACAGAATGCACTTGAGCTGGCAATGCGCGATGTGGAAATTCATGACAGGCGTCCACACCGCCTCGACACCCCCTTCCTTGAGCGTTGCGGGTTGCAAAACGTTGGTAGGGCAGACGTTGATGCATTGATCGCACTTGATGCAACGTTCGAGAAACTCCGACTCTTCGACAGATCCCGGCGGGCGAATCATCTTAGCGGAAAAATTCTCGTCGTTGACCTTGCCGTTGTTTCGCAACGCCGGTGCGGCAACCAGCCCCAGGACGCCCGCGAACACGACTTTACGCCGCGACAGATCAGGGAAGGGTATCACCTGCTTCTTGTCCTGACGGAACATGGTAAATTCGAGCGCGTTCTCCGGACAGTCGTCGATACAGTTCATGCACGAGAAGCATTCCGCCTGGCGCACCAGTGATTGCGGGTCGGAAGCTCCCTCGCAGCGCTGCAGACAAAGGTCGCAGTCGGTACATTTATCGACGATTCGATTGATGCGAAACAAGCTTTTGCTCGCGAGCGCTCCGAGCAACGCACCCAGCGGACAGATGAAGCGGCAGAAGAAACGCGGCTTCCACAGATTCATCAGCACGAAGAACAGGAAGATCACACCGATCCAGAAAGAGCCGACGAAAATGCGACTTTCCACCCCGGGTGCAAACTTCAATGCATCGAGAAACGCTACGCTGCCGCCACTGCCTTCTACCGCGCCGGCCACGCGGCCGACTGCCGAATCGGCGATCGGCGCAAAAAACGTGGCGAGTGCCCGATACATCATGACGATCGGATCGAGCAGTCCGATCTGCAGCGCGCCCATCGCCGACATCAGCAGAAAAACGATCAGTATCGAGTACTTGATGAACTGCAGGGGATGGTAGCGGTTTTGTTCAATACGCTGCGGCGCGGGGCGATTATCAAACAACCAGCCAACGAACTGGTGCAAGGTGCCGTAAGGGCAGATCCAGTTACAAAACACGCGGCCAAACAGCAGTGTAATTGCGACGATGATCAGTCCCCAACCCAGGAGCTTGTACACGTAACCGGTCGCCAGCACGGTCGAGATCATGACCAGCGGGTCGAGCTCGAGCAGTGCCGACACCGGATAGCCGCCGAGGCGCGACGTCCACGTTGCCCATACGGCGAGCAGGAACAGGGCGAAGAACAGGATCTGCGAGAGAACGCGAACGCGGCTCAGACGCAACGCGCGATTCGGCCCTCCGGCGAACAAGGTGCGTAACCAGTTCAAGTGACTTCCTTGATGCGGCCCTGGTAGTTCACTTTGCCGCTGCCTTTCTGTTCGGCCATGTAGAGGTATTCGGGCAACCGCCCCGGACGCTGCAGCAGATGTTCGTAGGCCCACGCATCCATCGCGACGGGATCGATACCGGCGAGAATCGCGTTGCCATCGCGCACGTTCGACGGATCGCCGCCTGTCGGACCGTTCTCCATCAGCACGCGTGTTCCATCGACAATCGTCAGCGTCGGGCGGATCATGATCGACAGGTCCGAAACGATCTCGTGAATGTCCTGATGAAACTGATTGCGCCGCCCACCAAGCAAGCCGTACCAGTTCTTGATGCCTAAGGAGGCGTGACAAAGATTGTGATCCTTGGCCGGTGCGATGCCGATGACCTTGCTCACGTTACGGAAAGGGCGTTTGAAGAACGCCCATTGTTCGATGAGCTTTGCGCCCGGTGTATAAAGTGGCTCGAACGCATTCGGGTCGGGAAGGTATACGCGTCCTCCGGCCTGTTCGGCCGCCGCACCGATACCGCTTTTGGCAAAGCAATCGGCGGGTGATTCGATCGGGTTGTCCGCCACTCTGACTTCGGAAGCACGCGCATCGACCAGTAACAGGCGAACCAGCGTGTCGATAATTGCCGGATTGGTAGTCGCGCCCAGATTCGGGGAACGGTCGAACGCGACGTTGGGTTTGATCAGCACGACATCGCCCGGCTGCACGAAATGGGTGAGTCCGCCGATCGCATCGAGCGCCTTCAACAGCATCTCGCGCGATGTGCCCCCGCGACCTATGCCGACTTGCACCGCGCCGCTGACCGGTGTGACCCGAAAATCGGGGAGCTGGAACGGCTTCTCCACGGGCATGCTTCGCAACCCGGTTTCGTCTCGCAGCGACAATGGATAGTCTTCTGGTGCATAGGCGAGATACGCGCCGGTAGCGCTGATTGCGCCAAGCGCGAGGCCACGTTTCAAGACTTCACGGCGCGTGGTCGGTTCGCCGCGGTAGTCGGCGCGCGGGTACTTACGTTTCGTCATCGCCGATGTTCTCACTGAGTTGGCCGATTAGCGTGTCAACGGAGTCCTTGTCCGCCAGCTGCTCCGCGCCGTAGACGTAGCGTCCGTCGCGTGCGACGGCGAAGTAAGTATTCAGGAATCGATGGCGAAACAGGGTATAAGGCCCCTCGCTCTCGACTTGATCGTACTCGGAGGCCTGCTCATCTATGAGCGCGGCGAACAGGTCTGCGGCTGCCGCCGAATCGTCTGCGATGTGGATGAAAACGCGCGCAGCGTCGTCGAAGCCCGCATTGCCGAACCAGAAGCGCGACGCAAAGTCGTATTGAAAGACATTGTTCTCCTGGAACTGAATGTCCGCTTCGGCGATGCCGAGCCGGTCGTGCAACAGCGCAAAGCCGGGCGGAACCTGCGCCATTTCGGGCGCGGCCGCCGGCGGGCCGCCCAGGGTGGCGAACGCCTCCACCAGGCGCGCGGCCTTGTCCGTTATGGCGCGACTCTGGCGATCGCCCGCGACGCGGAAGAAGAATCGATGCTTGCGGCCGATGACGCCCGCGCTGGTGGTGAAGAAACTGACACTCTGCCGCTCTGTAACCGGACGCCCCGCGGCATGCTCGGCGAAGATGCCGAGACTGCCTCCGAGGTCGCCCTGGTCGAACAGCTCGATGGCGATTTCGCTGCCGTCATCGGCCGAGCGCAAAACCAGATAGGACAATTGGACGAAGCCCTGCTTGATGAATTTCTCCGCCTCACCGTTGATCTTCTGATACAGATTGTCGGCTTGAAAATGCTTGACGCGGCCAACCGGCTGCCAGTCCTCGTCCAGCGTCGCCGACGGAAACGGGCCGAGATCGAACGCAGCGGTGGTTACCGCCTGTCCGGGTTCCACCCAGAGCGCGAGTGGCCGAGTATAGATCTCAATCTCGGGCGCGGTATTGTTGTACAGCAGCTCGATCGGCAGGTCGCGTTCGGCCGGATCGAAATCGTTCTGCTTGGTCACGATCCATGCGACCAGGCCGAGCATCGCGAACAAGATCACGATGACGGACACGTTTTCGGAGCGTGAAACGTAGGTGCGCAACAAGCGCGGCCGGCGCGTGTTGAAGATATGGGTCTTGCGCACGGACGGCCTCCGCAGTCAGATGCTGCCAGCCAGCGTGGCTATGCGCATGGGTCCTGTCACAAGGCATCCTCACGGGCTATCCGCAACGGCCCGACGTGATTCACGGCACCATAAATCCTTCGTAAAGACTTAGTCTACCCCAGGCCGGTCGCGTTCAATATCCGCAACGCCGCGCAACCGGCGCCGTAGCCGTTGTCCACGTTTACCACCACCAGGCCCGGGGCGCAGCTCGCCAGGGCGCTGTTCAGTGCCGTGACGCCATTGGCGGCGACGCCGTAGCCGCAGCCTACCGGCACGGCGATCACAACGCCCGGCACCAGACCGGCTACCACGCTGGGTAATGCCCCTTCCATCCCCGCCACCGTGATGACGACCGGCATTTCCTTGAATTCATCGAGGCGATCGAGCAGTCGCCACAGGCCAGCAACGCCCACGTCGTAAATCTCGTGTACCGCTTGACCGTAGTAGTTCAAAGTGCGCGCCGCTTCGCGCGCCACCGGCACATCGGAGCTGCCCGCCGAGACGATCGCAACGCGAGGTGCTTCGCCGCCCGCTGGCACTTTGCCGAGAATCGCCGTGCGCGAGATATCGTCATAATCGAGCTCGGCGGTGATCCGGCTTGCCAGCTCGGAGAATTTATCCCTGGCGAGGCGGGTAAGCAGCAGCGATGTCTGCGTCTCCAGTGCCGCCGCCACGATGCGGCCGATCTGGTCCACCGATTTACTGGCGCAGAACACGGTCTCGTCGAAGCCCAGACGTTCCCTGCGCGAACTGTCCGGCGTTACGTCCCAGTCACCGATCACCGGAGGGCCTCAAAAAAGCGCTGCCCATACGGTAGGCCCGAAACGACACGGGATGTTCGATGCCCGCCGCCAACATGAGGGTGGCTACGTGCTCACGCAGCGTCTCTGCCCTGCCGGCATCGAGATTGGCGATACTGTCGGTGTCGAGTTCGATCACGACCGTGTCCGCGCGCACGCGGCATCGCACCGTATCCGGAGCGAGTTTGCGCTGAACCAGCCGTTCGGCACGGTAGATGGCGGCCAGGACCGGTGGATCGATGGCGATACCGGTTTCGACGCGACTGGAGAGGCAGGGTGACGCTGGTAGCTCCGCCAGGTCGTACAGCGATAGCTCGCGGGCGATGCCACGGACCGCCGACTTGTCGATACCGGCTTCGACGTAGGGGTGGCGTAGCCGGGACGGTAGTCGCCCAGATCATCTTGGTTGGTGCCGGAAACCAGCTGGCAGTCGACAGTACTCGCCATCGTGGCATACAGGTTCGTCTTGCAATAGAAGCAGCGGTCGTGCGGATTGGCCATGTAGTCAGGATCAGCGAACTCCCGCGCGTCGATGATATCCAACCGCCATCCATGGCGCAGGCCGTAATCTTTCACGCGGGCCGTTCCATCCTCGGGGACCGCGGGGGACACGGCATGGAGCATACGCGCGTTGCAGCCAAGCACCCGATGTGCGACGACAGCGAGAGTCATACTGTCCACACCGCCACTGACGGCCACGGCCAGCGGACCGATTTCGCCGATCAACGACTCGAGGCGCCGCAGCTCGTTACTCATTTATTGCTCTCCGTGTCACTGATTTCGGCTTGTTCGTCGCGGTCGGTGGCCTCTCGCCGGCGCTGTTCGCGCGCGCGGTGACCGCCTTGGGTGTTCACCAGATCGGTCATTTCGGCTTTACGCGTGAGCGTGCCGTCCGGGCGTAGCGCTCGTTTCACCCGTACTGTGCCCTGGGCCAGCGCGAGAGGGTTCACCTCCCGCGCGAGCGTGGTGCGATGAACCGTGTGCCAGCGGACGCCGAGCGTCGTCGTTTCGATCAGGCATCGATCGATCACGGCCTCCACGCAGGATACCCGAGCCAGCACCTGAAGGTGCGTACAAAGCCGGCCTTTTTTCCCGTAAACCGGCGATTGGATCACATCGGTCACACCTTCCATAGCCCGCAGATGCTCGATCGCCACGGCGAGATCCTCCGCAGTCTGATCGTCCACTTCAAACTGACACACCGCCACGGTTTCGTGCGCCGCTACCGCTGGCGCGTCGAATACACTGACCCGCAGCACGTTGCTGAATTCGCCGAACTGCTTGGTACCGAAGCCGTAGCCGTGGGCACGCAGCACGGTCGGGTCGGTACGCGGTCCGAACTGCGGGTTCAAGTGTCGCAGTATGGCGGCACCGGTTGGCGTAACCCGTTCACCTGGCACGCCGTCGTCGAACACGGGGTAGCCCTGCAGCAGAACGGTGGTGGCGGGCGCCGGAATCGGAAGCTTGCCGTGTGCAGTATCGATCCTTCCACGACCGAGCGGGATCGGCGAACAGGACCAGCCGGATGCGCCGCTGCGTTCAACCAGCCAGGCCGCGCTGACGATGTCGGCGATCGAATCCCACGCGCCGACCTCGTGAAACGCCACCTCATCAACGGGTTTGCCATGCACTTCGGCCTCGGCCTTAGCTAGGCGTTCGAAAATTGCAATCGCACGGTCCTTTACAGCCGCAGCGAGCCTGCTGCTCTGCAGCAGTGCCCGAATGTCACGCCAGTGATGGTGTTGATGCGAGTCGCCCTGGTGTTCCTGCTGAGGTTCGTGCACGGCAAAGCGGTGGCCGACGAGCACGCCGTCGTTGTGCGGGATCGCCTCGACGGACAATGCCGGGGACAGACGACTGTCACGGATCGCCTCGGCCAGCTCGGGTTGCCACGCGGGGTAGCAGTCCAGCATGGCGGCAACAAACATGTCCCCGGCGATGCCGCCGAGCGGATCCAGGTGGTAGTGCATTCGCTATTGTAGGCTGATCGCGGCGTGCGCGACCACGTTCACAGTGCCGGGTAGAATGCGGCCTCATGAAGGTCGAACTCGACTACGGGCGTTCTACCTTGCCGGTAACCATACCCGGTGACTGCGAATGCACGGTTATTCGGAAAACGGCACTGCCCCTGCTGCCGGACCCGCAGCGCGCCGTGCGCCGGGCGTTCGATGACGCCTGCGGGTCCGCATCGTTAGCGACGCTGGCAGCGGGGCGACGCTCGGCCTGCATTCTGATCTGCGACATCACCCGTCCGGTGCCGAACGGGCTGTTTCTGCCCCCGATG
>CAMYJH010000059.1 GCA_947258715.1 uncultured Gammaproteobacteria bacterium | reverse complement strand
CGTGCCGTTAATCTTTGTATTCGATAATACTGTAAACGGTCGATCGGGCTCACCCATTTCATTCAAAACTATGGTGGCGCCGGTAAAATCGTGATCTTGGGTATACTTGTTGACCGTCACAATCGTTTTTAAGCCCGCCGCCATACTTGCCTGGATGCCATTATACGAATCTTCGAACGCCATACATTGCTGCGCCTCGAGATTCATTTTTTCCAACACATAGTGGAAAATATCCGGTGCCGGTTTCTTTGCCGCCACTACATCGCCGGCGCCAATCACTTCAAACCAATTTTCCGCATCCTCTGCCATCGCATGTTGCAGCAGTGCACTGACATTCGCCGGGGTCGTAGTCGTCGCTATGGCCAAACGCAGTCCTGTTTGCTTGGCCTCTTTAACGAGCCGCAATACTCCCGGGCGCAAAGGTATGCTGCCCTCAGCCAACAACTCTGTGTAATGACGCGTCTTTGCTGCATGCAGCTGCACGACCAATTCATCAAAATTTTCCGGCTTTTGGTAGTCGCGCCGAAAGTGATTGATGTAATAACGAATACGTTCCTTGCCCCCGGTCACGCTCAATAGTTCGCCGTAAAGCGCTTCGCCCCAATTCCAATCAAGATCATGCTCCGCGAAAGCAATATTAAAGGCAACACGGTGACCGTCTCTTTCGGTATCGGCCAGCGTGCCGTCAACATCAAAAATCAAAGCTTCTAACGTCATTTTCAGAATAACCTTAGAAGTATAGTTGGAGTCGGTATTGTCAACTTAACCGATCTGAGCACGTATTCAGGGCACGCGGGAGCCTCTAAGTCATTGATTGATTGTTTCGGTGCGGGTACGTTTCGGCCCAAATACGAGAAGTCTTGCGTTAATTTGACAGTACCCAGGGGTGGACAGGGCGGGGCGCGGACAAGGAGTGCATGAGCGAAGTTCGGAAGCGAAAGCGCCGATACGTTTCAATCAAATCGCAAAGTGACAAGGAACGCGGCACCGAAGTCCCGACCTCCGCCACGCCTACTGATTTTCGATCAGCGGGCGCTACGAAGAAGCGCTGCCACCTCCTGGTGATCTCCGATCATCGCCATGTCCAGGGGCGAACGCCCGTTGGCGCCCACAACGTTTGATCGCGCGCCATTTGCGAGCAACAGCTTCACCACCTCGAGGTGGCCGTTTCCCGCCGCCCAGTGCAGAGGGCGAAAGCCCGGCTCGTTGACCGCGTTGACGTCGGCCCCTTTTGACACCAGCAGGCGCACAGACTCCAAGTCACCACGACCCGATGCGTGATGAAGCGGAGTGCTGCGATGAGCATCACGAGTATCAATCTCCGCGCCATGTGCAATGAGAACTTCCGCGACCTGGTAAAGCCCGCCCAGGATTGCGGCGTTGAGAGGCGTGCCCAGGGTCTGGGATTCAGCCTCGATGCGGGCACCCTTTTGAATCAGGCGCGTCGTTAGCGACCCGTCTTCCACGATATGCAGCGGCGTGATCCCGTCGACTGCTTTGGCATTGACGGACGCACCATTTTCCAACAGGTAAACGGCGATGTCCGCACGACCGTCTTCAAGCGCCTTGTGCAACACCCCAAAACCGGTTTCCGGCGACCAGTCCAGCGGAGCACCGCCTTCGACCAGACGCTTTACTTTGCCCAAGTCGCCTTCCTCGACTGCTTCGTACACGGCCCGGGGATCTTCGCTGCAAGCGGAGAAAAACACGCCGAACATGATGGCGACCGCGCAGCAGCCTGCCACCTTCCGGCTCCCGTTCTTAAGCCGCACCAGTCGGCGGACGGCTCGATCAACCGCTGATACAGGCGCGCAGCTTGACTTGGTCATGATTCAGCAGCTCCCCGGCGCGTTCACCTTAGCCCCAACCCGCCAGCTTTTCAGCCCAGCCCACCTGATTTGAGCGGATACCGCGGCAGTGATGCAGCATGACCACGGCGGGAAAGCGTCCCTCGCCCGCAGGGCCGATGAGTTGCCCGCGCGGTTCAAGTGCCGATGCCGGTATCGAAGAGGAGTTTTGCTTCAGCGTAATGGGCAGCGTTGGGAATGCCATCCATTCGTGCGCACCGGCAGAGGCAGACCACGAAAATATCAGCGTCGCAATAATCGCGGCGCTCATCCCCCGAAATCGCATTGGGCGCATCGGTGTCATCGGGGACCCGCCCTTCTGCCGCGACCTGCGCTACAAGGCACCTGTCACGACCCATAGTTTTTGAGTCTGGTTAGCCGGAAATGAACTCGTCGTCAATGTGGCTGCCGTAAAGACGGGACAGGCGGCGTGTCACTTCGGGCATGTTCGTCTCCCCCGGTTTCGGGCGCTCGACGCCGTAAACCGACTGCGGGAAATCTAGCGGCTCTTGAATTTCCCAGATCCGATCGTGTTCGCCCGGCGGCAGGATCTGAGCGGGATCGCCCACCGCAACCCAGCCGATTGGCACTGTCGTGTCCGGCAGCAGGACTGACTTGAGGTGCACCACGCCGTTGATCCTTACCTCCGAACGCGCTCCTAGACGCGCAGCGTGAAAAACTGCCGCTCCGGTGGCAATAAAAACACTCTCTTCCAGGCTGCAGCCCACGATATGGGCGTTCGGCCCGATGAGGCAGTGGTCGCCGATGTCGGTGGAGCACTTTGGCGTACTGCGGACGACGGCGTTGTGCATAACCACGCAGTTTCGGCCGATTCTCAACCGGCCTCCTTCGGCAACGATGACAGCGCCGTGCAGGATCCTGCTTCCCTCACCCACCACAACCTTGCCGCACACGGTGGCGCTGGGCGCAACGTAGGCAGAGTGGTGAATCTCGGGAACGCCGTCGAGATGTTTAATAAGCATGAACTCGAGTGCCGGCAGCGGATTACTGACTACTGTTCAGTAGCAGTGAATTGTGGCCGCTAGACAGAAAAAAATCCGAGAGGGTCCCGGATAGCTGCCCCATCTGCCATCTACCTTCTACCATCCATTGAATCCGACATGCGATATACGACATACGGGTCAAGTCAGAGATTCGTCTCGATCTTTATCCTAAGGAATGGCGATCAATCCTATCTTCATACTTCTTTATGCACGTGTCCGTGGGCGATCTCCTCGGCGGAGGCGTCGCGCACGCTGTCCACTTCGACTTCGAAGTTGAGGACTTGTCCGGCAAGCGGATGATTACCATCCACGGTGATACGGTCGCCGTCGACATTAGTGACCGTTATTACCTGCGTTCCCTGCTCGGATTGGGCCTGGAATTGCATGCCTTCCTGAATGTCATCGATCCCCTCAAACATTTTGCGCGGCAGCTCTTGAATCAGCGCATCGTTACGCGGGCCATATCCCTGCTCCGGATTCACGCTAACTTTCAACTTATCGCCACCGCTCTTGCCGGAAAGCGCCGACTCGAGGCCAAGAACGATGTTTCCGGCGCCATGGATATAGCTCAAGGGTTCGCCGGCGGCCGATTCCTGAATAACTTGACCGTCGTCGCTGGTGAGCTTGTAGTGAATTGAAACGACCTTTTCATCGGCGATTACCATAAATAATTCCTGACCTTTTCAAAAATGAAGTTGAGATGTTACGCCTTTTTTGCAGGCGCGCGTAGTTTGGATTCGGTCACCGCTACTCTACGGTAACGGATTTAGCGAGGTTCCTCGGCTGGTCCACGTCCGTACCTTTCAGGACCGCGACGTGGTATGCGAGCAGCTGCAGCGGGATCGTGTATATAACCGGGGTGACGTTCTCCCCCGCAGGGTCGATCTCGATTACGTGCAAGCCCGGCGCGGGCTTGACCCCCGCGTTGGCATCGGCGAACACGTAGAGCACGCCGCCCCTGGCGCGCACTTCCTGCATATTGGATTTGAGTTTCTCCAGCAATGCGTCATTCGGGGCAACCACGATCACCGGCATCTCCCCGTCGACCAACGCCAAAGGACCGTGCTTGAGCTCTCCCGCCGGATAGGCTTCCGCATGTATGTAGGAAATCTCCTTAAGCTTGAGCGCGCCTTCCATGGCCACCGGATACTGCACGCCGCGGCCGAGAAACAACGCGTGATGCTTGTCCGCAAATTTCGAGGACAGAATATTGATGTGCTCGTCGCGTCGAAGCACCTGTTCACAGGCTTTTGGAAGGTGCAGCAGTTGCTCAACCACATGACGTTCCACGTTATCACCGATCGCGTGTCGCCTTCCGACGACGGTCACCAGCATCAGCAGCGATACGAGCTGGGTAGTAAAAGCCTTGGTCGAAGCCACACCGATTTCCGGGCCGGCGCGGGTCATAAAAACCAGATCAGCCTCCCGCGTCAGCGACGACTCGGGAGCGTTGACGATGGCAAGCGTCGGCCCGAATCCAAGTTTTTTGGCATAACGCAGCGCTTCCAGCGTGTCGAGAGTCTCGCCGGACTGGGAGATGGCGACGACCAGACAATCCGGCTGGGGCACCGGATGGCGGTATCGAAACTCGCTGGCGACTTCTACACGGCAGGGTAGCCCGGCCAGACCCTCAAACCAGTTTCGCGCCACCAGCCCGGCGTGGTAGCTGGTGCCGCAAGCGAGAATTTGAATCGACTTGACTCGATCAAAAACTTCCGTCGCCCTGTGGCCAAACGCCGCTTCCAGCACCCGCCCTTTGCCCAAGCGGCCTTCGAGCGTGTTGGCGATGGCCTCAGGCTGCTCGAAGATTTCTTTTTGCATGTAGTGTCGATAGTCGCCACGTTCCACCGCGTCGGCAGTGAGCTGACTCACGTGCACGGGGCGCTGCACCGGCCGGCCCTGGTTGTCGAAGACGCGCGCGGCGGCGTTGGTGATTTCCACCAGGTCGCCGTCTTCCAAAACGCTGAATCGCTGCGTCACCGCCACCAGCGCGGCGATATCCGAAGCAATGAAGTTTTCTCCGTTGCCGTAGCCAACAATCAGCGGACTGCCGAGACGCGCGCCGATTACCCGCTCCGGCACCTTGCGGTCAACGACGCCGATGGCATAGGCGCCTTCGAGGCGGTTCACCGCCGTTCTGACCGCGTCGAGCAGATCCATTCCCTGCTGACTGTGCAGGTAGATCAGCCCGGCGATAACTTCGGTATCGGTCTCCGACTCGAAGCTGATTCCTTTTGCCTCGAGCTCCCGTTTCAAGGCGTCGTGGTTTTCGATGATGCCGTTATGCACCACCGCGATACGGTCACTGACCGTCTGTGGATGGGCGTTACTCTCGTTGGGGACGCCGTGGGTGGCCCAGCGGGTGTGGGCGATGCCTGCGCCGCCTTCAACCGGATCTCGTTCGAGCAGTTTCTCCAGTGCGGACACCTTCCCGGGAATGCGCCGACGCGCAAGGCCACCGTCATTCAACACCGCAAGGCCGGCAGAGTCGTAGCCGCGGTACTCCAGTCGCCGAAGCCCGTCCAGGAGCACCGGCACTACGTTTCTTTCGGCGATGGCCCCGACAATTCCGCACATATTGCTTGATGTTACCCGTCTAGGAGCAAAGTGATGGCGATGGCACCACGAATGACAAAAAAAGGTCGCTACGATTTCTTCGGACGCTTCCACCCCTTGACCGTCTGCTGGCTTCCGCGGCTCACCGTGAGCTTGTCGGCGGGCGCGTCTTTGCTGATTGTAGACCCGGCGCCGATGGTTGCGCCCGGGTGAACCGTGATCGGCGCCACCAGCTCGACGCCGGAGCCGATGAACGCGCCGTCACCGATGACGGTGCGATGCTTGCTGGCCCCGTCGTAGTTGCAGGTGATGGTCCCGGCACCGACATTCACATTGGCGCCGATATCGGCGTCTCCGATATAGGTCAGGTGATTGGCCTTCGATCCCGCGCCGATAGTCGACGCTTTGACCTCCACGAAGTTGCCGATATGAACCGAATCAGCGAGCGCGGTCCCCGGACGAATGCGGGCGTAAGGACCAATTCGGCACTCGGCACCCACCAACGCCGAATCCAGAATGCAGTATGGGAATACTTCGCTATCGTTGCCGATTTCTACATCTTTGAGCACGCAGTTGGGGCCGATGGAAACCCGGTCGCCGATGCGAACTTCTCCCTCCATAATCACGTTGACGTCGATGCTCACGTCGCGACCGGCCGCCACACGTCCGCGTACGTCGAGTCGCGCCGGATCGCTCAAGCTCACGCCAGCGCGCATCAGTGACTCAGCCTGGCGATGCTGGTAGATCCTTTCCAGACGCGCAAGCTCGATGCGATCGTTGACGCCCAGGATGTCCTCCAAGCTGTCGGGAAAAGCGGTTTCGATTTCGATTCCCTCCTCTACCGCGCGGGCGATGATGTCGGTCAGATAGTATTCGCCCTGGCGGTTATCATTCCGGAGCCGCTCCAGCCAAATGCGCAAACGTTTCGCAGACAAGGCCATTATGCCGGTGTTGATTTCACGAATGGCGCGTTGCTTTGGGCTCGCATCACCATGCTCCACGATGCCGACCACCTGCCCGCCGCCATCGCGAAGAATACGGCCGTAGCCGTCCGGAGCATCCACCGCCGCGGTCAATAACCCGATCTTCCCCGCCGATGCAGATGCCTTCACCGCCTCAAGGGCAGAAGCCCGAACCAAAGGCACATCAGCGTAGAGCACCAGCACAATCGCCTCGTCCGGAACGCCCGGCATAGCCTGTGTTAGCGCGTGGCCGGTCCCCAGCTGTTCCGGCTGTGCCACCCAGGTGACCGACTCGCGTTCAAGCTGCGCGCGCACCTGTTCCCCGCCGTGGCCGTAGACCACGTGCAGGCCCGCCGGATTAAGCGCTTTGGCGGTGTCAA
The DNA here is from genome assembly GCA_947258715.1 of uncultured Gammaproteobacteria bacterium. Taxonomy (GTDB): domain Bacteria; phylum Pseudomonadota; class Gammaproteobacteria; order HK1; family HK1; genus CAMYJH01. The sequence goes on along the minus strand of CAMYJH010000059.1, from coordinate 2,410 downwards.
GGACGTGGGCGAGAAGGGGCCGGCCCGCCAGGCGATGGAGCACCTTGGGCAGATCGGAGTGCATGCGCTTGCCCTGACCGGCGGCGAGAATGACGACGTGGAGAGAAGACATGTGCTATGCAATCTTAGAGCACGCCGGACCGTCCACGCCATGCGTGCCGGGGATTGCAACAGTCGGCCACGTTGGCAAGGTGACGTTCGTTACCGGCCTTTCTTACGCAGTCGCTTGATGGCCTGGAGCTGTGCCGCCGCCTGAATGAGCTCGGCCCGCGCCTTGGCTTCGTCGATGTCGGCCTTACTGTCGGCAAGCATCCGCTCCGCCCGCTCCTTGGCTTCCAGCGCCGCCGCCTCGTCGAGATCGTGGGCACGCACCGCGGTGTCAGAAAGCACCGTCACCACGTGGGGCTGAATTTCCAGCATGCCGCCGGAGACGAAGATGTTCTCTTCCTCGCCGCCCGGACGCCGCACCCGCAGCTCACCGGGCCTTAGAAAAGTGAGCAGCGGCGCGTGCCGCGGCGCGATCCCCACTTCGCCTTCCACCGCCGGGGCGAACACCATTTCAGCCTCGCCGGAAAAAATCTCGTCTTCGGCGCTGACGATTTCGACCCGAATCGTTGATGCCATGTTGCTGTTCCGCGTTAGTCGTTTTCCACACCGCCTGATCTAAGGGATCGCGAGCAAGCTCGCTACTACAGCGGGCTTCGTCCTCACCCGCCCCTTTCCTGCGGCCTAATTCCTAAACCGATTTGGCCTTCTCGCGGACCTCTTCCAGGTTGCCGACCATGTAGAAGGCCTGCTCCGGGTACTCGTCCATCTCGCCGTTTGCAATCGCCTTGAAGCCCTCGATGGTGTCTTTCAGGGACACATATTTTCCCTTCGACCCGGTGAACACCTCGGCGACGAAAAACGGCTGGGACAAGAAGCGCTGGATCTTACGCGCCCGGGCGACGGCCAGCTTGTCGTCGTCCGAAAGCTCGTCCATGCCGAGAATGGCGATGATGTCGCGAAGCTCCTTGTAACGCTGCAGAATGCCCTGGACCTGGCGCGCAGTCTGGTAGTGCTCTTCTCCCACCACCAGGGGATCAAGCTGACGGCTGGTGGAATCCAGCGGGTCCACCGCCGGGTAGATGCCGAGCTCGGCAATCTGCCGGGAAAGCACCAGGGTCGCGTCCAGATGGGCGAAGGTCGTCGCCGGCGAAGGGTCGGTGAGGTCGTCGGCGGGCACGTAAATCGCCTGAATCGAGGTGATGGAGCCGGTCTTGGTGGAAGTGATGCGCTCCTGCAGCACCCCCATCTCTTCGGCCAGCGTCGGCTGGTAGCCCACCGCCGAAGGCATGCGTCCGAGCAGAGCCGAACATTCCGTGCCGGCCAGAGTGTAACGATAAATGTTATCGACGAAGAACAGCACGTCGCGCCCTTCTTCGCGGAAGAACTCGGCCATGGTGAGGCCCGTAAGCCCGACTCGAAGCCGGTTTCCCGGCGGCTCGTTCATCTGCCCGTAGACCAGCGACACCTGGTCGATAACCTTCGATTCCTTCATTTCGTGGTAGAAGTCGTTGCCCTCACGGGTGCGTTCTCCGACCCCTGCAAACACCGAGTAACCGCTGTGCTCGGCGGCAATGTTGCGGATCAGCTCCATCAGCGCCACCGTCTTGCCCACGCCGGCACCGCCGAACAAACCGATCTTGCCCCCTTTATTGAACGGACAGATGAGGTCGATGACCTTGATCCCTGTTTCTAGGATATCGACTTCGGCGGCCTGATCGATATATTCCGGAGCCTTGCGGTGGATGGGCCAGCTTTCTTCCGCCTCGACCTTGCCCTTGCCGTCCACCGGGTCACCGAGCACGTCCATGATGCGTCCCAGCGTCTTCGCGCCCACAGGAACGGAGATCGGCGCGCCGGTGTTATCCACCTGCACGCCCCGCTTGAGTCCGTCGCTGGACCCCATGGCGATGGTGCGTACCACACCGTCGCCGATCTGCTGCTGTACCTCCAGCGTGAGCCCGTTCTCGACCTTGAGCGCGTCGTAAACCTTCGGAACCGCGTCTCTGGGAAACTGCACGTCGACGACGGCGCCAATGATTTGGACAATATTTCCGGAACTCATGGATGAAGTCCTCTTAGTTCTCTGCCTTTAATCCGTGACGCGTAACGCCTGATGCGTGACGCGGTCAATTCTTTCCTATACCGCAGCCGCGCCGCCGACGATTTCGGCGAGCTCCTGGGTAATCGCCGCCTGGCGCGCCTTGTTGTAGGCGAGCTGCAGCTCATCGATCAGGTTGCCGGCGTTATCGGATGCCGCCTTCATCGCCACCATGCGTGCCGCCTGCTCGCTGGCGCCGTTTTCCACCACCGACTGGTAGACGAGGGATTCCACGTACCGGGTCATCAGCTGATCCAGCGCCTC
>CAMYJH010000058.1 GCA_947258715.1 uncultured Gammaproteobacteria bacterium | reverse complement strand
CAGCTACTGGAGCAGTCACAGCCGCAGCCCCTGGCGAGACCGGTACAAAGCAACTGCCACTGGGTGGGTAACGTCTGGTATTGCACGACTTGGTGAAATACAACAAGAAGACCCTGGAGGAGATTGGCTCCTTAGCGAAGCCCCGGCCCCGCGCCGGGGTTTTTCTTTAACTGCCTGATGTTTCGTGAAGGGTGCAGGCCGGGTCGAGGGGAGAACGCTGCTCCTGGGCGATTGTGTGAGGTCGCCCCAAGCGAAGCCACCTCCGAATAACGTCACACGCCTTCTGCGCACTCCCCTTCCGAATAGCCCCCCAGGAATACCCCGCAGGCTGCGCAGAATCGACGCTGAGCGGTTTTTCTTTCTCCCGTTACCCGTGTGTGACGTTACCCGGACGCTTTTTTTTGACTTGGTGGCAAAGAGCGGAAGTTATACAAGTCTTTGTTTTAATTGGTGGGCCGTGAAGGACTCGAACCTTCGACCCGCTGATTAAGAGTCAGCTGCTCTACCAACTGAGCTAACGGCCCGTATTCATGTCGAAAATCGATGCTGTGTCGATCTTCAAATCAGCGAAGTTGAGTGGGGTGAGCGATGGGAATTGAACCCACGACCGCTGGAGCCACAATCCAGAGCTCTACCAACTGAGCTACGCCCACCATTAACAAAATTACGCCTAAGCCCCCGATGACATCAGGAAGCGCAAAAATTGGCACGCCCGGCAGGACTCGAACCTGCGACCCTCGGCTTAGAAGGCCGATGCTCTATCCAACTGAGCTACGGGCGCAAGCTTTAAATTCAATAAGTTGCGCGTCTCGCCTTCGCTCTCACTGCCCGGATGCTACCGTTTTGCTACCACCCGCACCCAACAAGGTGCCCACCAGGGCATCCGCGATGCCCTCGGTCGAGTCCGGGAGCAGGTGGGAGTAAACATCCATTGTAATAGAAATGCTGCTGTGACCACACAGGGTCGAGACCACCTTCATGCTGACATTGTTCCGGATCAGGGTGCTGGCGTAGGTGTGGCGCAGGCTGTGGAACTTCCGGTCCGTGAGCCCTGCCCTTCTCAGCGCCGGCTTCCAGCCCCGACTGTTCAGGTTGCTATGGCTATGGGGCTTGCCCTTCGACGTGGCGAACACCAGATCTTCCGCCGCCTTACGAGGCGACGCCAGCTTGTGCTTGCGAAGGTCGTTCACCAGCTCTGTGGGCAGCGGGACCGTGCGCCTGCCCGCCTTTGTCTTGAGGGTTGACCACCGGCCTGCGGTGAACTGCTCGCGGGCGTGAACTTCGGCCTTCTGCAAGTCCACGTACTTCCACTTGAGCCCTAGCAGCTCGCCCTGCCTCATCCCGGTGAGCGCGGCCATCTTGATGACTAGCTGCCAGTTGGGCGGCGCCTTCTCCAGCGCCTTCTGAAACTCGTCCGGTGTAAGAATCGCGTCGTCTACCTCGTCTCGGGCGTCCGCGTCGCTCTCTTTTAGTTTCTTCACGTATTGCGCCGGATTGGAGTGTATCCACCCATGCCGGCCCGCGTACTTGAACATCTGCACCAGCCGGGTGAGGCACTTGTTCACCGTGCGGGCGCCAATGCCCTTCTCGGCACTCTTGGATGCAAACCGCTCCACATCCTCGACCGTGATCTCAGGGAGCTTGAAGCCATCGAAGAACGGTCGCAGGTGGATCCGGACCTGGCCGTCATAGTCCGCCCAGGTGTTCTCCTTCACGTGTGGCTTGGTGACCTTCTCCCAAGCCTCAGCCAGCTCCTCGAACCGCTTTTCCTTACCCGGCGCCGTATAGGTGCCACGCTTGAGCTGCTCCAGTCGCTCAGCCAGCGCAGCATCAGCCTCCTTTCGGGTTCTGAACGACTCCCAATGCCGCTTCCCTTTTCGGTCGCGGTAATCGAGTACCCATTTTCCTCTTCGTTTCGTTACACATGCCATTTCATTTACCTCTCTTCTGTCTCTTCGCTTTCTCGCGACGCCGTCGGCTCCGCTCAGCGCTGGCGGCCGCTTCGGCTTTTCTCTGACAGGTCTTGTTGCAATTTCGGCGCGGTCGGCCGTGCGGGTTGAGGTCCAGCTTGAACTTGCGGCAGTCGGGATTTCCGCAGCGCTTCAGTCGGTTCGTCAGGCCGTAGCGCTCGTCGAGGATCAGGGCTGTTGCTATTACGGCCCATGACCGCCCCTCATAGGGGTTCCCGTCGAGGACGTACTCAAGACGGAGCCGCCCTCTGACCTCCCTCAGCTGCGGGGCCAGTCTGACTATGTCCTCTTGCTGCAGAACCTCGTTCAACTCGGCGACCAGTGCCTTACGTTCTGTTACGGATCTGGCTATTCGGTCGAACCAATCGGCCAAATTGCCTTCCTTAATGGGCTTATCGATCCGGTCGTTCACGTAGTCAATTGCCGTTTTCAGCAGTTGCTTCTCGTAATTTCGCAACGGTAAACGCACGGGGCACCTTCCTTTTTTAGTTCGCAAAACCATGATATTTTTAGTTTGTAGTTCTAGGATATAGCAAAACTGTGCAGTAGGTAAAGCCCAATGAAGAACGGACTGAGCATCCCTGAGGTCGCCCGTGCCGTGCCGTGTTCGCACTGGACGGTCCGGGCTTACCTCAAGCGCCGCATCGTTAGCGGGACCCGCAATGAGCTGGGACGGTGGCAGCTCGGGCCAGATGTGCCCAGGCAGATCCGTGCCCACATGGCCGCGCATGGTGGCCCAGGCGGCCGCCCCCTCATGCAGCGCGGTTAATCGCATGGTGATAGTCCCATTCGGTAGCGCGGTGCTGGCGTTGAACGACGCCGACTTCGAGGAAGCCCTGACGCGGGGCCGCGAAATCGTGCCTGCCGCCTCCCCTTCGGCCACCGCCCCTCAGATTGTCGACGCCGCCGGCGCGGAAGCCGCTACCGGCGTTCCTGCGAGCTGGTGGCTTGAGGCGGCGCGACGTGGCGACGTGCCGCACCTTCGGCTCGGAAAGTATGTGCGCTTCGATCTGACGAAGGTTATTGAGGCGGCACAGAAATGACCTACCTGCACGAAGCCCGTACAAAAATCGCCACAACACCGAGTGGAAAAGAACAACCTCCCGTCATCCCCGACTGCAGACGCTGCAAATCCAAGCTCGCGCACCCATCGGCCCCCTGCCGCTCCTGTGCTTACTGCGGCGCAATGGTGGCATCGACGTGAGCGGCAACGGGAAAAAGTCCGCGCCCAAGTTCGCCATGATCCCATTTGAGCTTTTGGCCGACTCCCGATTGTCTGCACGCGATTGGCGGGTGTATGGCGTTATTGCAGCGCATGCAAACAGCAAGGGCGACGCCTGGCTCAAGCGAAACACCATCGCAATCGAAGCTGCAACCTTTCCGTCCAAAGTCAGCGAATCGACGGCACGACTCGTAGAATTCCGCCTGCTCGCTAAAAGGCAAAACAGCGGCGGGAGATCTGCACCAGCCCACTACCGTTTGATCCGCACGGTTTTGCAGAAAACCGTTACCGATCCCGGGAGGGTATCGAGCACCAAAACCGTTACCGGTCCGGTAACCGTTTCCAAGGAAAACCGTCACCGAGCCGGTACAAAAACAGTTACCGATCCCGGGAGGGGCAAAGAACACACCTATAAACAAATAGGGAGGCCGCTCGAAGAAAATGAAAGCAACCGGGGGGGAACGCGTTGGAACCTCGACGCGGTGCCCTCCGAATGGATCTCGTGGGCGGTGGAGACTGAAGGCTTGACGCCCCACCAAGCGGAGAGAGAGGCCGCGAAGTTTTGCGACCACTGGCGGGCAGCGTCGGGTTCAAATGCCACCAAGCTCGATTGGGCTGCCGCGTGGCGAAACTGGATTCGGCGCTCGCGTGATGACTTCCGCCGCCGAGACGATGAAAACGGAGCCGCGCCTGATCCCGAAATCGAAGCACTTAAGCGCCGCGGTGCGAAACTCGGCCTCGCTTCCCAGGACAATGAGCCTTGGCCGTGCTTTCGATACCGCGTCGAAAGCAGCGAACGCGGAGCCCTGATCCCAGACGATAACTGGACACAGGCGGCGGAAAAAATGCGGAGGTCGAACGGGTGAATATCAGCCACCCGTTCCACGGAGTTATGCGGCTCTCCGGGGGGCGCGGATCTGGCCTTTCGCGTGCACGCGCTGACTTACTGCTGACTTGAAGAGGATTACCCCCCTGGTGAAATCCCCGGTTTCCGTTGACTTGCTATCCCGCGCCGTTGCCGAGCTTGAGGACGGGCAGTTGTCTGAGAACTCCCGGCGGGCGTTGCTGGTGCTGGCGCTTCGTGCGCTCAATGCACGCGGCCCGAAGATAGAGGCGGCCAATCGGGCGCGTCAGGGGCGTTCCGCCGAAATTATGGCGGGCATCACCGCCGCAGTGGGCGGGCTACCGGTTGAGCTACCTACTGATCAGATCGTTGACGCAGTGTTTAAACGCATCCAGCGAGACGGCCCTGGCGCTTACGGACTCAGCAAAATCCCAGATCCCCGAACCGTCGCACGGCATGTTTACCGTATGCGACATTCTGAATCCAGCTTGCCAAGAATCGGCAGTTAGAGATAGACGCCGCCGAAATCCGCTTCCGCGCCGAAAGGCGGCTGGGGGCAATGCTGACGAAAAGTCCGAAGGCGGCGGGGCAGCTTCTCCGCGGTTCCAAAAAGGAACCACGGGGGAATGCGCCTACCCTCTCTGAACTTGGAATAGATAACATGAAACATTCTGAAAACAGAATGTCTTGTTCTACCTGAAACATGCGTCACACTTAACAGTAGGCCATGTTTTTTGAAGCGAGCCATGTTTGAGTTACTTGGTGATCGAGATCTATCCGCGGAGGAGTTGCAGAAGATGAAAGCGAAGGCCGAGCAACCGAAACCTGATACCGACTCCGAGCAATCGGAGGTTCATTCAGTTAGCGGCCCGACTGTGAAGGATCTGGAGAAACCTTCGAAGCCGTTTGAAATTTCAAAGCCCAACGGCTCGAACCCCTGGACGGCAGAGGACGAACGGAAACGCAAGGCGGCACAGGCAGGCGATGACGATCCGAAGCCCTGGCCGCGTTCGGCGTTACAAGTCGAAGATTCCGTAAACACGCGGTGGGTTGTTACTGTGCCCGATGGGACTACCGCCGAGGAACTCCAGGACTCGCGCCGTTGGAAAACCTTGTCGCAATTCCTGTGCCCGGGCGACCGGATCAACATTCGGTGGGAAAACTGGAGAAAAATGTTCGACGCGATTTGCCTGAGCGGCGGAAGGTTCGGTGCCGCGCCGACTGTGCTTCACATCATCAACGAAATTGATCTGCCCCCGCTCGATCCCGGCCAGCACCGCGGATGGGATGAGGCTTACGAAATTTCATTCTCGCCCAACGATGGCCGATGGCACGCTTTCAGGCGAAGCGACGACCAACGAATGACAGGCGACGGCGCCGACAGCCGTTTAGATGTTGAAATGCTGCTCGCCAATCACCCAACTAATCGCTGAAGGAAATTAAGATGCCTTATCAACTATCAGAGTTCGCCGAAGCTTACCGGGAGGGCGAGCGTGAGATGAAGAAAGAGTACGAGGATGCGCTTGTCGATTGGCGAGTCTTGCAGGGTGATAACGCCGAGCTGGCACGAAACGCAATTAGAGAGTGGCTCAACACTTTGGCGTACAGCGAGCGGCAAAGCCTCGAGGACGGTTTCGCGCCTTCCGGCAAACGAATTTTCAACGATCCGGACAGTTTGCAGAAAATGTTGAGCTTAGCAGTCGGCGCAATTCCGGCTAACTCCCAGGAACTCCGCGATGAGATTCGACTATTGCAATACAGCTTGCGAAAGAATCGCGCAGGATGGTTTGGCTCGCCGCGGAAACAGATGCGACTTGCCGCGTTGATCCAAGCGCAGAAAACCGCGCCCCGGATTCAGGCCAAACTCGGCCAGCCATCATCGAAATTCACGCCGACGAAAAACGTTCCGAAAAACCTTTGGACACCTGTGGAAATGGGTGGAAGGCAAACGAGGAGCGTTAAGTGAGCGACGATTTCGATGTAGACGATTTGCCGGATTTAACTCCGCCAGCGGATGACTTTCTGTCAGAGGACCGCGAACAGTTCGAGGCCGAGCAGCGGGAGGCTTCGTCCGTTCAGGACGTTGAGCCCGCAACCATTGTGATCGATGGGCACGAAGTTTTGCGGGAGAACGAAACAGTCTTCCGAGATTTTTCGGCCAATTCGAAATGCTCGCCGGAGGGCATCGCCGGTTGCGTCGGATGGTGGGATTCCGGCGGCAGCGATGCGTTTCTTACGGTGGCCCAAAGTCACGGCGTAGATACAGCGTTACAACATTCGCTGGATGACATGATTGCCAATGGTATCGATGCAAGCGAGGCGCAGGCCGCCGTCACATGGTTTGCCCGGTTGATTGAGAAAGGGGATTTCTGATGGAGAAAACGAGCATTCTGACAAAATCTCCGGACGAGGCCCGCCGCGAGTTTGCCAAACTGATCATCGAGCGGGAGAAACAGTCTGCCGCCCGCCGGCAATCGGCCAAGGCCGCTTCGAAGTCCGCCCCGAAGTCCCCCGTACCGACTGGTGAAACGTCGATAGCCATCCCCGATGCTGTTCGCCCGTTGCTAGAGTTTTTTGTCCGCGCCGCATCGGACTCGCAACTCGCCCAAGCCGTTTCGGAACAGGCTGCGGCAATTGAGCGCATCGCCGCGCAGCTTGAATCGTTGCAGGTTAATTCCGCGCAGGCCCCGCTTCCCACCGCTGATGCTCCTGCAGGATCGTTCCGGGTTGAAGTTGCAGCCCGAGACAGAAACGGTCGAATTGCCGCGGTGCGGGTTGACGGTGCCGACGTTTCCGCGCCTGGGATGAAACAACATTGAGGCCGTAACGCAATCGGGAGAAGCGGGGAGTCGTCGGGATTCTTCCCCTGCCCCGACGCTCCCCTGGTAGAAGTGAAAACGCCGACTTCAATCCGTACCCGCCGCCGCGCTGTCGCAAGAAAGCTTCAGTACGGCAGAAAAGGAAAACCGGGGCTACAAAACTAGTCCATATCGGGAAATCCCTGTAGAAGTGAATCACGTTAGCAGGCCATTCCACTTTCGAGTGACACTAATCGAAACTTAAGACAGGCTGAGAACAGTTGTGGGTAGGTCAATCAAGAGCAAGGTCAAGGGGCGCTTTGGGAACCTGTTGCCGAGACAGCGCAAGATGCTTGAAGCTGCGCTAAAAGGGGGAATAAACCGTACAGTGGGCGCGGTTGCAGACGAATGTGAGATCCCACGCGGGACGGCCTACAGATGGATTAGGGAAAGCGAAGGCTTCAGGACGGCCTGGGGCACGCTGATTGACGAAAGCATTTTGCGACACGCCCCGGCGGTGACTGCGGCCCTGGCGGACAAGGCTGTAGGGGGTGACGTTTCCGGGATGCGCCTCTTTTACGACTTGGCAGGCCGGTTGAAGTCCAACACCGTGACAGTGAGCAACCGTGTTGAGGTAAACGCGGAGGACGCAGCTAATACCGAAATCGCCCGCCGTGCCCGGTTTCTTTATTCCCAATGGCTGAAGTACGGCGGCGAACCTCCGCCGGAGTGGTGTATTCGAGCCTGCGCGAAGATGGATGCCGAGCAGGCCGAGCGGGCCAGGCAGGTTGAGCGTATCGCCGGGGTGCGTCCGGTGCTGGAAGCCGAGCCTCAGCCACGGCCCGAAGTCGCCCGAACCTTGTTGGAGATGGCGCAGGCAGCCGAAGTCCCGCGAGACGATAACGGCCTCGCTCTCGGCACTGACTACGGTGAGAACGCATTGCCGGCGGCGGTAGTTCCCGAGGTCAAGACGATTCGGGACTGACGGTAAGTATTGATTTCGGTTGCTACCTGGTAGCGGGGCCTCGCAGCGCCTTGTGTATCAACGGGTTAAGCCTGAGCCACGGTTGCACAGGCCGTGAGTCAATCCAGCTGGAGCGTACCTAGAGCATTTGAGGCTTGCGGCACCGCCCGGTCCTGTCCTCGAAACGCCTCATCCTGGTGGAGAAGGGGGGAGGGGGGAAAGCGACTTTCGGTCGAGACGTAGGGAGCAGGCCAGAAATAAAAAATCAAAAATAGAAATTGTCCGAAGCCGACGCGAAGGCAATAGCTCTCACCAATCGGCCCCGCGCCGGGGTTTTTCTTTGTAGGCCTAGGACTACAACCGACGAGCCCTTGACCTACAAACAGAGGATCATCCAGCCACAGACGCGCCAAGCGCCACAAGGTAGGCTATCCCTCAAGCGAAAACGGAAGAGGTGAGCTACATGGACAAGGAGGCTGAGGAAATCATGGAAGAGATTGTGCAATCCCTAGCGACTGTCACGGACGCCGAGCGGGAATACTGGAGACTGTCACTAGATGAGCGGCTGCGATTACCTCAGTCTATGCGCGTCCGCTTCGACTCCTCGTCTGAATAGCTACCGACTCGAAGTCCTTACCAAGCCCCCGCCGTTAAGCCGGGGGCTTTTTCATTGCTGCGGACTGGCTGGCAGGGTTGAGCCCTGATCTAGATCAATCCCTTCCAGGCAACCAATCGATACAGTGTCGCTAGAGCCCGTCCCCTTAGACCATTAAGCCCGACCACAATAACGGACCCGAAGGAGCCTCAAGGGGCGGGCTCACCAATTAAGACGCCTGGAAAGCACCGAGAAGAGTGCGAATCTCCTACCTCCAAGGGATAGCGGCCATCCCTTCTTCTAGCTGCATCTGCGGCGGCTGCATTCCTATGACAGCGGGAGCTGCGTGAAATTAGCTCCCGAAGTGCGCCGGGGTCAGTTATGAACAAAATAATCAAGACAGCATTAGTCACTTTGATCGCTGCCGCAACGACTGGATTTTCGTCCACTAGTCAGTCTTCGGAGGTGACGCTCGCAACATTTCAATGGTTAAACACGGGATCCGGACGCGAGTGTTTATGTGATGGAATCGACTTAGACATTCGGTTTGGCGAGGAGCAGGGCGCTAGTGGTTCAGTATCGGGACGACTATTCGATGAGTTGCTCATTACTACCGCTGACATTGGAAGTCAATTCACCGCTACCGCTGGCGATCAAGGATTCGATGGGTTTGCACACCTACTTACGAATGGATTGCTTGATTTCTACATATTTGAGGAAGCGTTTAGGGATTCCCGTACCGGTGGTTTGAGTGCGGGCGGGAGTGCTAGCGTTGTTTACGAAAGTGACCGAGGCGGAGGAGAAAAGCTATTAAACCTCTTAGTTGGCAGCGGCGTGGATCTCCTTGGCTATTCTATTCAATCAGTCAAGCTCGACATATTGGACGTGTTCTTTGATACACCAGGGCCTGATCCCCGCGGTAATGGTATTTGGACCGTTTTATCATTTGATGCTCTACTTACGGTCACGGGTACCCTCATGCCCATCCCCGACCGTCTTGAAGCTTTGATCATCAAGGTGTTTGAAATGGACCTCAATCCGGGTCTTACCAAGCGCCTTGCTGACATACTCGAAGAAGCACTTGTTGCATTCGGCGAAGGCGGTGAAGCCAACGCGGTGGTCGTCGTT
>CAMYJH010000057.1 GCA_947258715.1 uncultured Gammaproteobacteria bacterium | reverse complement strand
TGTCGCACTGACACGCGCCCTCGACGGTCTGAACGCGTTGCCGGCCAAGCTCCGCGACGCCGTGATGCTGGTCTACGTCGAGGACTTGAGCCACAAGGAGGCGGCGCAGGTGCTCGGGTGCGCAGAGACCACGATTTCATGGCGAATTTTTAAGGCGCGTAGAAAGCTGAAAGCCATCTGGAGCGTTTAAAACGATGGACCACAAAGCGTTGAAGCATCGGCTTCGAAAGATCGAAGCCCCGGCCCCCGACGAAACGGCCAGGAAGCAAGCCATTGCCGCCGCGGTGCGCGAGTTTCGTGCTCATCACAAGCAGGCTTCCGGACAGGTCCAAGGATCGAAGCGGTCCGGTCGTCTAAAGGACACAGACAGCAAACCGGTGAGACGAACGATGAAAACACAGCCATGGATTCTTCGCGGCGCGACCGCCGCAAGCGTACTTTTAGCGGCGGGCAGCCTGGTGTTCCTCATGCAGCCCGCTTACCAGGACTACGGGCGCCGATCCGTGCCTTTATCCCTGCCCGATGCGCAGACGGCGCCGCCGCCTGAACTGGCGTCCGAAGAAAAGTCGAAAAACGAGATTGACATGATGCGGCAGCAGCCCGCGCGCGCGCTGCGTGACGACTCCGCCCAGACTCTGAAACGTAATGTTCCCATCGCTGGAGGGTCCGCCCAGCCCAAGGAGTTAAGAAGTTTCGAAATTGCCCCGGCTGTTCAGGGTCTCGTTCAGCTTGCAGAAACGCCTGCTATCCAGCCCGAACCCGCTTACGTCGGTCAGGACGAGTTCACCTCCTTCGAGACCAACCCCGTCAAGCTCGTTTCCGAGACGCCGGTATCGACTTTTTCCATCGACGTGGACACGGCCTCCTACGCGTTCGTCCGGCGTCAGCTCAATTCCGGCGTGCTGCCGCAAAAGAGCGCGGTGCGCGTGGAGGAGATGATCAACTACTTTGACTATGCCTATCAGGCGCCCGAGTCACCGGACTCGCCGTTTCTTGCCAACGTAACGGTCTATCCCGCGCCCTGGAACGCGCAGGCCAAACTGCTTCACATCGGGATCAAGGGCTACGAGCTCCCCAAGGCCGCGAAGCCGCGCGCGAATCTCGTGTTTCTTGTCGACACCTCTGGATCCATGCAGAGCCGGGATCGCCTTCCTCTGCTGAAGCACGCCTTTCGCATGTTGGTCGAGACATTGGATCCGGAGGATAGCGTCGCCATCGTGACCTATGCCGGATCGGCGGGCACCGCCCTCGAGCCGACTCGAGCGAACGAAAAGGCGAAGATCCTCGCCGCCCTGGATAGGCTGCGTTCCGGCGGTTCGACCGCGGGCGCGGCCGGGATCGAGCAGGCCTACGCGCTGGCCGAAGGAAACTTCGATCCCAAGGGCGTCAACCGTGTGCTGCTTGCCACCGACGGAGACTTCAACGTCGGCATCACCAACCATCAGGAGCTCGAAGACTTCATCTCGCGAAAACGCGAGAGCGGGATCTTTCTTTCGGTACTCGGCTTCGGCCAGGGTAACTATCACGACAACCTGATGCAGAAGCTGGCCCAGAACGGCAACGGCAACGCGGCCTACATCGACAGCCTGAACGAGGCGCGGAAGGTGCTGGTGGACGAAGCCGGCGCCACGCTGTTCCCGATTGCCAAGGACGTCAAGATCCAGGTCGAGTTCAACCCGGCGCGGGTCGCGGAGTACCGGCTAATCGGCTACGAGACACGCAGTCTGCGCCGGGAAGATTTCAACAACGATAAGGTGGATGCCGGCGAGATCGGATCGGGCCACGCCGTGACCGCCATATACGAAATCAAGACGCCGCAAAGCCAATCGAGGCTGATGGACGAATCCCGCTACGGGACAGCTCAGCTGGCCGAACCCTCCGCCGCGGCGAGCGAGGAGTACGCTTTCGTCAAGATCCGCTACAAGCTGCCGGACGCCGATACGAGCAAGCTGATCACGCGACCCGTCACCAGCGCGGATGAGTTTGTGGATTTCCAAGCCGTCGACGGCGAGCTACGCTTCGCGGCAGCCGTCGCCGCATTCGGCCAGATCCTGCGCGGCGCTGCCTATACCGGACAGTTCACGTTCGACGACATCATCCAGCTCGCGCAGAGCGCGAAGGGCGAAGATCCGTTCGGATACCGCGCCGAGTTTCTGCGCGCCGAGTTTCTGAACCTCGTCCGGCTCGCCAAGGCCGCGCGCGCCATGTAGGGAGCATGGGGGACATTCAGAGTTCGTAAGTCATTGATTTTCAGATTGGCCGTAGAAAAATGTGTGCGACTTCTGGCTAGGAAAAAATCAATGACTTACGAACTCTGAATGTCCCCCTCACCCCCGGTGTCACCACGCGGATCGTAAAACCCGACTCAGGAAGACCGGCGCAGCACCGAACCGGGATTTTCTCCGGTCCGTGCGCCGTCCTCAATCACGGTCCTGCCGTTGACCAGTACATGGGCAATACCGCTTGGGTACCGGCGCGGCTCCTCGAACGTGCACCGGCTGGCAATGCGCTCTGCGTCGAAGACCACGATGTCAGCGGACAAGCCTTCGTCCAAAAGACCGCGGTCGGAAAGCCTGAGCCGCCGCGCCGGAACCGACGTCAGTTTTCGCACTCCTTCGCCGAGCGAAATGAGACCTTCGTCCCGGACGTAGGCGCCGAGGAAGCGTGCGGCCCAGCCGTAACCGCTCAGCGATCCGATCTGGCTCTCCAGGGCCCCGTAAGGCGCCAGCGCCAGAGTGTCGGAAATCACCGCGCAGTCGGGCTGCTGCAGGCACAGCCTTATGTCGTCTTCGGAAAAGCTTCGGGACGTCCAAAGCAGCTGGTGCAAACCCTCTCCTTCCTCGCGCAAGAGGTCCAGCGCCGCCTCGTAAGGCTCGACCCCGCGGATGCGGCCGATTTCCTCGAAGGTCGCGCCCACCAAATCGAGATTGGCATCCGAGCGCAGCAGTCTGATGTCGTTCCAGTGGCCGGCGATGACGAGACGCCACATGGGGTTGGGATTGCACTTCATTCTGGCGCGCTGCGCCGGATCCGCGAGGCGATCGAGCATCGCCGACGGCCCGCCCTCTTGGGCCCAGCGCGGCAGGATCGCGGACACTCGAGTGTGGGCCCAATCGTGGGGAATGACATCGAACGCGACGTCTACGTCGCATCGCATCGCCGCCTCGATCAGCTCCAGGGTATGTGCCATCGCGTAACCGGGCGCGCCGAACTTTGGTTGGATGTGCGATATCTGAAGCCGGGCGCCTGCGGTCCGGGCGGTGGTGATTGCCTCCCCGAAACCCAGGTCATAGTAGATGTCGCGATTGCGCACGTGGGTCGCATAAAGACCGTCGTGCCGCGCGGCGATCGCGCACAGCGGCACAAGGTCCTCAATCCGCGCGAGGTTACCCGGCCAATACTCCAGCCCGGTGCTGAGCCCGAACGCGCCGTGTTCGAAGGCCTCTTCGGCCAGGCCTTCCATGCGCCGAAGCTCGTCCCCGTCGGGAGTCCGCAAGGCATCTCCCAGAACTGCCTGATGGATGGCTCCGTGACCAACGAATGCGGCGACATTCACGCCGAGCGGCGTCGCATCGAGTCGATCGAGATAGTCGCCAAAGGTGCGCCAACCGAGTTTGACGCATCCGGCCAGGTATCCGACGCTGGTCTTCTCGATGTCTTCGTCGCAGGTCACCGGCGCGCAGCTGAAGCCGCACTGCCCCACGACTTCGGTCGTCACGCCCTGGTGCACCTGGCTCTCGGCATGGCCATTGACGAGCAATGTGAAGTCGGAATGGGTGTGCAGGTCGATGAAGCCGGGCGCGACCGCCAGGCCCGAGACGTTCAGCCGCTCGTTGGCTGTGGCGTGGCGCAGATCGCCAATTGACTGGAGTCGACCGTTGGCCACACCCACGTCGGCCACATAGGGTGCGGACCCAGTGCCGTCGTAGATCGTTCCGCCTTCAAGCACTGTATCGAGCATCTTGACTTTAGCTCCGTCTCGCCGCCTGCCGTTCCTACCGGCTCACGCCATAGAGCCAGTTGGGCAGAGACAGGGTCGCCTCCGGCCAGAGAATCAGGAACATCAGGCCGACGATATAGGCGAAGATGAAGGGTATGGCCCCGAGCGAGACGTCCTCGATGGAAATCCCCGTGATCCGCGCCGCGATATTGAGATTCGCGCCAAGCGGAGGAGTGAGGAACCCGATCTCGCAGGTCATCACCGTGAAGATGCCGAAGAGCACCGGATCGACGCCGAGCGCAACGACGACGGGCAGGAACACGGCAGTGAACAGGATGATCTGCGCCAACGACTCCATGAAGGTACCGACGAAGATGTAGAACACGCCGATCAGCATCATGACGATGATGGGATTGTCGGTGATCGACGTGATAAGTCGCTCCATCTCGGTGGGTACGTCGTAGTACGCCGTCAGTTGGCCGAACGCCAGCGTCGGCGTGAGCAGGATCAACAGCCCGCTGATGAGCGCGGTAAACCGAAGGGCCTCGTGGATCTTGGCAAGATTCAGCTCTCTATACAGGAACAGGCCCACGCCCAGCGCATAGAAGACGGCGACGCCGGCCGCCTCGGTGGGTGTGAAGATCCCGCCATAGATTCCGCCTAGGATCAGCAACGGTGCGCCGAGTGCCCATTTGCCTTCCCACATTGCGGTTCGGAACGCGCGCCAGTTGAAGGGCGCGCCGCCGCCGCCGAAGCCTTTGCGCCTGGCGACGAAATAAGCAACCAGGATCAAGACAACGGTGACGAACAGGCCCGGCACGATCCCGGCCAGGAACAGCCGCGGTATCGAGGTTTCGGAGACCAGGCCGTAGATGATCAGCAGGTTGCTCGGCGGAATGACGCTGCCCAGCGCGCCGCCCGAGGCGGCGACCGCGGCCGCAAAGCGGGCCGAATACCCTTCTTCGCGCATGGCCGGAATCGTGACGCTGCCGATGGCGGCCGTTGTCGCCGGGCCGGAACCGGACAAGGCCGCGAACAGCATACAGGCGACGACCGTGACCAATCCGAGACTGCCGCGATAGTTGCCCACCAGGCTACGCGCCACTTCGATCAGACGGTTGGCCATGCCACCGACCTCCATGAGCCGGCCGGCCAGCACGAACAGCGGAATCGTCAGCAGCGGGAAGGGCTGCAACGAGGTGAATGCGGTCTGCGACAGCAGCGTAAACGGGATGTCGATCAGGAAGAGCGCAAGCGCCGTCGCCAGGCCGACCGCGGCAAAGAGCGGCACCCCGATCGCCGTCAGAACAACGAAGACCAGAAGGACGACGGCGATGTCGCTCACGGCTTCTCGAGCTCCAAAACTTCTTCCTCCTGAAACTCGGGCGGCTTGCCGGGTAGGTCCTTGCGGCCGCCGGTCCACCAGTTCACGTAGATCTGCAGCAGCCGCACGGTCATGAGCAGGTAGCCGACGACGATGATCGACTGGGGCCAGACCTCGTCAATGCCGAGCGCCGGAGAGATCGAAGTTCGGGTCCACAGGACGCCCAGGTACTCCAATCCGTACCAGAGCATCAGAGAGTTGAAGATCAGCCACAGGAGGTCCGCGATCAGCACCAAGGGCAGCTGCAAGACCGCCGGAAGGGCGAACACGCCGACCAGGATTCGGATGTGGAAGCGTTCGCGCACGCCGAGGGCGGCGCCCATGTAGACGGCCCAGGCCATGCAAAAGCCCGCGAGCTCCTCGGTCCAGGTCAGCGCGGTCCCGAAGCCGTAGCGCAGCACCACCTGAAGAAAGACGCAGACGGCGATGACGACAAGACAAAAGCTGGCAACGGACTCCTCCAAGTGGCGGTCGAGAAGCCGCAAAAGTTCGCGAAGGCTGGCGGGCATGCCCAGTCACTCCCCCTTCGGACCAGCGCGCATCTCTACCGCGCAGACTGGATCCCTACCAGAAGACAGAGGCGCGATCCGGTGGACCGCGCCTCTTCCACGCGGCTATTCGGCGGCGGCCTGAATCTTGGACAGGAGCTCGGTGAACTTGTCGCCACCCTTGGCGGCGAACTCGGCCTGCACCGTTTTCGCCGCCGCGATGAACGCGGCACGATTGGGCTGGGTAGCGGTCATGCCGCCTTCGCTGGTCAACCACGTCCGCACCGCGTCGATTCGCTTCGTAACGATGTCCGTCTGGTGCTCGCTCGCTTCCTTGGCGGCACGTTCGACGACGGCGCGCTGCTCGTCGCTCAGCTTCTTCATGAAGCGGTCGCTGACGAACACGGGCGACACGCTGGTGAAGTGCTCAAGGATGATTAGGTGCTGGGCGAACTCGTAGAACTTCATGTCCTTGATCACGGTGGTACCGTTGTCGCCACCATCGATCGTTCTGGTCTGGAGCGCGGTCGGCGTGTCGGACCAGGCGAGCGGCACCGGCTCTGCCCCGAACGCCCGGAAGGTCGAGATCATGACTTGGTTCTTCGGCACCCGGAGCTTCAGACCCGACATGTCTTCCATCTTGTTGATCGGCTTCTTCGAGTTGAACATGTCGCGATAGGACGGCGCCCCGAAAGTCAGCAGATGAACGCCGGTGTCCTTAAAGATCGTCTGGCGAATCTCTTCGCCGACCGGACCTTGCGTGACCCTCTGCAGATGCTCCTTGTTCTGGAAGATGTACGGCAGGACGAACACGTCCATCAGCGGCCAATGCGGCGAGACGTTGTTCTGGGTGATGAAGTAGCCGTCCACCGTGCCGAGCTGCAGAGCCTTGAAGGCAGTGTCCTCGGTCGCGATCTGCGCGCAGCAGCGAAGCTTCACCTCGATGGAGCCGTTACTGTACTGCTCCGCCAGCTGTTTGAACTTCTTCGCAAGCACTCCGTAATCCGAGTCAAGCGGGGTAGCCCAACCCAGGTTCATCACGACCTTGCTGGCCGCATGCGTCGGCGCGGCCAGCCCAAGGACCGCGACGGCGGAAAGGATCGCTGCCGCGATCCGCTTCGTGAACAATTTTGATTTCATGTGTGTCTCCCCCTTGGATCTGAGGACCCTTCGCCGTTTCCTGCGACCAGACGGGGGTGGCCACCCTGTCCTTCTCGGTAGTCCATCACGGACTAGGCGCTCCGCCCCGGACGTTCGGTCAACGCGGGGAAGGATATTGGATCCATTGTTTCCGATCTAATATCATTTTGAACTTGAATGATACCGTAATGGCATCAATACGCGGATGGTCACACCCACCTGCCAGATACGGCACATGCTCTATTTCGTCGCCGTCGCCGAGACGCTCAATTTTCGGCGGGCGGCGCAGCGCCTCAACATCGCGCAGCCGGCGCTCAGCCGCGCAATCCGGCAATTGGAAGAGACCCTCGACACGCGGCTTCTGGAACGCAGCAACCGGTGGGTCGAATTGACCGAGGCGGGGCGCGTGTTCCTCGACGGCTGCCGGCGCACCCTGTTGAGCGCCGAGAAGACCGTTCGGGATACGCACAAGGCCCGCGCCGGGGAGATTGGCCACCTCGCGATCGGTTACACCGACTTCGCCATCAGCGGAGCCCTTCCCGAGATCATGCAGGAGTTCCGCTCGCGCTTTCCGGAGGTCACGGTCGATTTGGCGCACATGTTTACCTTCACACAGTTGCAGGCCCTCGAGGCAGGCGACATCCAGGTCGGCTTCATGACGGGTCCGGTCCGCCAACCGGGCCTCGAGCATGTCACGGTTCAGGACGAGCGCCTGGTCGTGATCCTGCCGGAATCCCATCCCCTGACGCGCCTCCGGGCGATTCCCCTCGCGCGCCTGGCCGGTGAGCCCTTCGTCACCGGTCATGCCGCCCACTGGCGCCACTACCTGAGCCATATGATGGCGGTCTGCCAGAGGGCCGGATTTCGGCCCCGAATCGTGCAAGAGGCGTTCAACAGTGAAGGCATTTTCGGACTGATCGCCGCCAACATGGGTCTGACCGTGCACACCGAGTGCGCGCGCAACTACTTTCGAAAGGGTCTGGCGATTCGTCCTTTGAAGGACAGCAGCTACAGGGTGCCGACGGTAGCCGCATGGCGCTCAACCGAGGTCTCACCGGCGCTACGCCGTTTCATCGAGTTCATCGGAGAGTGGGTTAAGACGCACGTCGCGACAGATATCGCCAGCCGGCCCGCCCAATGATGGTTCGCAAGATGGCGAAGCCGGAATGATGGGGCCAAAGCGGCATGCGACCCGTCACTCACGCAGATGAGCTCGTCGATCTCGAAGCAGTTGACGGCGAGCTGCGCTTCGCAATGGCCGTCGCAGCAGTCGGCCAGAACCTGCGGGGCGCTCCCTATACCGGGCAGTATGATTTCGACAACATCATCCAGCTCGCGCAGGGCGCCAAGGGCGAGGATCCATTCGGATATCGCGCCGAGTTTCTGAACCTCGCCCAACTCGCCAAGGCCGCGCGCCATGTAGGGAGCATGGGGGACATTCAGAGTTCGTAAGTCATTGATTTTCAGATTGGCCGTAGAAAAGTGTGTGCGACTTCTGGCTAGGAAAAAATCAATGACTTACGAACTCTGAATGTCCCCCTCAGCGTGATCTCCATCGTGATGTCGCCGTTCAGGTGGCGTGGTGACGACGCAATTCGTGGGGACCACTCATGCGATGCAGGCCGCGCTGTTATCAAATTACCCGCGGTCTCCCCGCGCACACTCGCCAACTATCTCGCCGATGAGCAAACAGTCCGTCTCATCGAAAGTCAGCGGAATCCGCATATCGCAGAGGGTGGACAGAACTCTGCGCGTGAGCGGCAGGTCCGGCAACTCGTTAATGTATTGCCAACTGTCGTAGCGACTGGTGAAACCCCGCGGTTCCTTTTCGCCGAACCACTTCACCTCCACGCCGCGGTTGCCGCAGCTTTCGACGAAGTTACGCATCTGGTCTTCGCTAAAGCCGGGAAGCGAGAATTGAATCGAGCTCCCTACATATTGCTCATGTTGCGGTCTGTGCGGCATTGAAAGGCCAGGAATCTTTCGTAATTCCGCCTCGAGGCAGCTGTAGAGAACGTTCCAGCGCCGGCAGTTTTCGTCGAGCTCGTGCAGCTGCACGCGCAGTATGGCGGCGCGCAGGTTGTCCATTCGACCGCTCATGTTCGGCGTCACCAGGCGGACACGCTGAAAATCCTCCTCGCCGGGCACCGCACGATGACGCCCGTACAGCATGTAAGAACCGGAGTGAATTACCGCGCGCGCCATGAGCTCCGGGTCCGAAGTCGTCAGGAATCCGCCTTCACCCGAATTGAGATGTTTGTAGGTTTGGGAGCTGAAGCACGCCACATCGCCGAACGTCCCGCTCATTCGACCTTTCCACCTGGCACCCAGGGTGTGAGCGCAGTCTTCAATCAGCTTGATTCCGTGGCTTTCGCACACTTCGAGCACTTCTTCCATGGATGCGATGTGGCCACGCATATGTGACAGCAGTAGAAGTTTTGCCTGACTCGCGGCTGCCTTTCGGCGCAAGTCTTCGACATCAATGGTGTAGTCCTCGCCGGTTTCCACCAGCAGCGGCCGTCCGCCGGCGTTGTGAATGGCGCCGGGAACCGGTGACAGCGTAAAGGCGTTGCACAACACAGGATCTCCGGGGGCCAAGCCGACGCTTCGCAGCGCGATTTGCAACGCGTATCCGCCCGACGCGCATGCCAGGGCGTAGGGCACACCGAGATACGCCGCAAACTCGACCTCGAGCAAAGACGTCTCAGATTCTTCGTTGTCAACCGTGTTGTACCGGTGGAGGCGGCCGCTGCGCATGATTTCGGCTGCCCGGGCGATGGCGGCCTCAGAAATCGGCTGCTGCTGAGTGAAGGACTTTCCGAAAGTCTTCAATCTGACGCTCTCACGTGTTCAGTGGTAACGCTTCTGTTCATAGACTTCGAATAACGACTTCTCATCGCTATGTCGGGTCATGCTGCGTCTGGGCGCATACCAGAAGGGGACGAAATCAGCCCGCAGGATATCCCGCGTGCCGCCTGCATGCGGCAACGGCGTAGTAAGGCGCAGAGACGCCGACGAGTGGACTCGCGATCTTTCTACCGTGCTCTCTCGTAGAAGCTCGCGTCCACGGTTGGGCCGTAATCGTCAAGAGCCCGATCGATTTTACCCTGCTGCTCGAAAAAGTCGGCCACTTCCTTGAGAAAACTCTGGACACCGCCGTACATCCATCGTTCGGTCAGCTGCTCGTCCCGCGTGTAGAAATCGAAAAGCGAGAGCACGATGTTGGACTGCCTGAGGCCCAACCCGGCCGCCTTAGCGATGACTGATTTGGCCTTCTTCGGCTCGTCGCCCAGATATTCGATGGCACGGTCGGTGACGGTCAGGAACTTGACCACGAGGTCTGGGTACTTCGCCGCGAAATCGTTTGTCACGGCGATGACGTCGAAGGCACGGATCCCCAGGCGGTCCTGCTCGTTCGCGGTAAGCAGCTCCCAGCCGTGACCTTTCATGCGCCGCAGCGGCCCTCCCCAGGAGCAACCCATTGCCAGCTCGCCGTTTATGAACGCGTCGTCGATATCATGCGGCGACATGTCGATGACGTTGACCTTATCGACATCGACTCCCAGAAAAACCAGGCTTCGGAGCATCTTGTAGTGGGTCACCGTGTTGAGCGGTACCGCGACTTTGCGGCCTTGAAGCTCGTGCGCATTGGCGCGATCTATAGCCTCCTTCTTGTAAATGACACAGTTGTCGGCCCCGCCCGTGTCGACCGCGACACCTACCACCTTTATTGGCGCACCGGCCGTGACCGCGAGCGCGAACGGCACCACACCCATCGAAAAGGAAACATCCACGTCGCCGGCGACCATGGCCTCCGCCATCTCAACGCCGGTGTTGTAGGGGCGCCATTCGATCGGCACGCCCAGCTCCTCGTCATACCACTTCCCGGCCTGGGCCACCTGGTTAGCGGTCGGCCATTCCTGAAAATAAGCAACGGTGATTTTTTCCGGACTGGCGGCAGCACCGCTCATCGCCCCCGCCATCGATATGGTGGCAAGAATCAGAGCAAAGAACTTTTTCATGTTGATGCCTCCAGCTTGCCCGCCCTCCTGGCGTACGATCGATGCTCCGGATCCAGTCAACCTGTTTCTACCAGGGGTACGATCAGCGTCGGCACGTGCGACCGGCGCAGGACGCTTTTGGCGACCGAACCGAGAAAAGTATGGCTCATACCCCGCTCGTGCGATCCCATCACGATAAAATCGCACTTGCGGGTCTCGGCCGTCTTCAGAATTTCCTCGGCCGGGTAAGATTCGCAAACGGTCACGGACTTGATCTGCTCGCGCACCTTCCTGTCTTCGGGGCTCTGGGCGCTCCAGAATAATTCCTGCTTCTCGTCAAGCCGGGTGCGCGCGTTTTCGACCCGTTTTCCAATAATTTCACGGCGCTTGTTTTCATCCTGGACGTAGGTCTGAAGCGCGAACATGGCGTCGTCGGACATGCTCCCCAGGACGTGCAGCAGGTGAAGGTCCGCTCCGGTGAGCTTTGCCAGATAAACTGCATAGCCAAAGGCGATATGCGAGTTTTGCGATAGATCCGTGCTGTAGAGCAGGCTCTTGATCTCAGGTTGCATTTCTTAATTTCCTCGTCGCGCTTGGCGTCGATCAGTAGCCGAAGAACCGCGGGAGCCAGAGGACGATCTCCGGGAAAAAGGCGATGACAAACACCGCTATGGCGTTCACCGCCGCGAACGGCAGAGCCTTCAAGGAGATCTCCTCGATTGAAATATTGGAGATACCCGAGGCAATGAAGAGATTTTCGCCCAGCGGCGGCGTCTGAAAACCGATACCGAGCGCGCACACCATCACGACACCAAAATGGATCGGATCTATACCCAGGCTGTAGGCAATCGGCAGCAGCACCGGCGTAAGGATCAGAATGGTCGCCAGGGTTTCCATGAACATGCCCACGAAGAGCAAGAAGCAGATCAGCATGGCCCAAATAAGATAAATGCTGTCGGTCGCGCTCAGCATGGCCTCGGCAATGATGGCCGGAATCTGATTTTCCACCAGCAAGCGCCCGAACACGGTTGCGGTGAAAAGAATCAGCAGCACGCGGCCGGTAAGCCAGGTCGTGGTCTCGAGCGAGCGGGCGAGCGCTTTCAAGTCAAGCTCGCGGTAAACAAGGAAACCGATCAGCAGGGTATAGAAAATGGCAACGATCGCGGCTTCGGTCGGGGTGAAAAAGCCGGAGTAAATGCCGCCCAGAATAACCACCGGCGCCATGATTGCCCAAAATCCGTGATAGAGCGTCACGAAAATATTGCGCGCGGAGAAGTTCTCGGCCGAGCCCTTGTAGCCACGCTTCTTGCAGGTGATGTAGTTCATGATCAGCAGGCTGATCGAGATCACCAGGCCCGGGAAAACGCCGGCGATAAAAAGCTTCGGAATGGAAACCGACTGGAAGACGCCGAACTTCTCCACCGCTTCGGGCGGAGGCTGCATGCCCAGGGCGGCAATTCCGAATATCACCATCGGGATCGAAGGGGGGATGATGATCCCAAGGCTTCCGGATGAGGCCGTGATGGCCGACGCGATGCCCTTATCGTAGCCGCGGTTGATCATGGCAGGAATCATCAGCATCCCGACCGCCGCCGTCGTGGCCGGACCGGAGCCGGAGATGGCGCCAAAAAACAGGCAGGCGAAGACGGTGGCCGCGGAGATGCCGCCCGTAAACGGACCGGCAAAGCTTTCGGCAACGTTGACTAGCCGCCGGGATATCCCCGCCGCCTCCATCAACGCGCCGGCCAGAATG
>CAMYJH010000056.1 GCA_947258715.1 uncultured Gammaproteobacteria bacterium | reverse complement strand
GTGTTTCAAGGACCGTCATGCGCCACCGGCGCCGGCAGAGGTGGTCGAAAGGCTGCTGAGAACCAGAACCTGATTGTCATCGTCTCTCGAGCGCCTCGCCGTTGCCTCTTCACCGACCAAAACTACTGGAAAACCGGACCATCACACTCTGACCCCTTTTCTTTCTCAGGTCTCATTGTAATATTCGCGGGCTGCTTGGACGGCATCCCGCAAAGAAGCGTAATCGTCGTCCTGCCACTCGACGACGTCATGCTTGGAGACGGTGACCTGCCACAAACCGCTGAGCTCGTTCTCGCTATATTCGGCGGTCCAATCTTTGCTCAGTTTCTCCTGGAATTCACCATCAGCCAGCGGCAGCACGTTCGAGATGTCGATTTTGGTTGAAGACTCAAAACTCTTTACCGATTCCGCGCCCTCCGCATCGGCCCGTGGTTCACTCCGGATACGTACCTCCTCGAACGGCTCTGACCAGTCTTCTTCGGCCGTATCTGTTACTTCGGTACCACGGTCATCGCGCTCGGCAATATCAAGCGCCCCGGTCCAATTCTCGGGTTCTTCGCTTAATTCGATATCCATATCTTGCCATTGTTCGAAACTGAACTCCTCTAGATCGCCGTCGAAATGCTGCACTTCAACCGTCTGCTCGTCTTCCTCAACGGCGGTTACAAAAAACCGCTGCCCTTTGTCGAGGTGAAAATACCATTGACCGATAATCGGATCTAATTCATTCGTCATGGGATATTCTCGCTACGCCGTCACTTTATGGGTCGCGACAACTGCCTTTGCGAACCTATACACCGCGTTCCCGACATTGCAGCAGTTCGTCACCGCTGCAGACGTAGGAACCGAGCCCGAAAGTCTCATCGTTGAAGTAGCAGACCCCCTCTTCGAGGTCCAGATCCATAAATTCAAATTGGTCATCTATACGGTCGAAAATGGGCGATGTCCGGCGCTCCCACTTTAGCGGGCTTGCTTGACCGGGTCATCTTTCGCTCTTTCTTCTGTTGCGCCCATTACGCACGTACGCATCACCCAAACGCACTGATCTGGATCAACTCTAGCAATCAATAGGGTCAGATTCGATTGATTTGACATCGCTGTTTAAACTTCGCTGATTTGCGGTCACCGCCCCGTGGCTTTGGCGCGGTCTGTCTTTTGGCCATCGCCTCGATTCGCTCGCGAAACCGGTCGTTGCCCAACACCCAGCCCTTATTCGTCGTCTCCCGAATATCTGATAGCGTTTCTTCGTTTAGGGAGTCATCGAAGAGGCCGCGATACGCCCGCTGACGGTCAGCGAGGGTGGATCCCAGAGCCAGATAGCCCTCATGGGCAGACACCAGTGCGTCAGGCGCACCAAAAGCGTTGTGCCGATAACTCGACCAACGGTAATCGGCCGGGGAAGCCACCATGGCGGCTCTGACCGGGTTCTCCTCGATATAACGGTAACAGCTCAGCAAGTAGTTATCCGTATCCACCAGGGTGGCCTTGAACCGTCCCTCCCACAGCGTCCCAGTGCGCTTGTAGAGGTAATTAAAATACTGCACGTAATAGCGGCCCAATGACTGCATGGCCCGGCTGAGGCCGGTCTGCGTCTCCGGCGTCATCAGCAGGTGCACGTGATTGGTCATTAGCACGTAGGCGTGAACCCGGCATCCATGGCGGCGACAAGCGTCGCCAAGTTTCTCGAGGTAGACGAGGTAGTCGGCGTCGCTGGCGAAGATGATGTCGCGGTTGTTGCCGCGCTGTATGACGTGGTGGGGATACCCCGGAAGGATAACTCTTGGTTGTCTTGGCATTGCCGTACCTCCTTGTAACAGCAATGAAATGAAACTGATGAAAGAAATCATGCTAACTCCGACGAATCATGTCAAATCAATCGACTCTGACCCTATTGATCCCTCAGATTCTGTCCTCGCGATAGCGAAAATGAAAAAGGGCCCCGCAAGGGGGCCCTTTTTCATTTCCGTAGCGGGGCTTGATTTGCCCTGTTCTGACAGTACCTGATCGAGTTCGCTTGAAATAGCTTTACGGCGTCGCGTCAGGCTATATCGAATCGATCCGCGTTCATGGCCTTGGTCCATGCGGCAACAAAGTCTTTCACGAACTTTTCTTTGTTGTCATCCTGCGCATAGACCTCAGCATAAGATCGCAGTATCGAGTTCGACCCGAACACGAGATCCAGTCGGGTCGCCGTCCACTTGACCTTGTTCGTCTTGCGGTCCCGGATTTCGTACACGCCGTCGCTTTTGGACTTCCACGTGTTGGCCATGTCGGTCAGGTTGACGAAGAAATCGTTCGTCAATGCACCTTCGCGATCGGTGAACACACCGTGCTTGCTGCCCCCATAATTGGTACCGAGCACGCGCATGCCACCGACAAGCACGACCATCTCAGGCGCGGTCAGTCCCATGAGCTGCGTGCGATCGAGCATGAGCTCTTCCGGCTTCACAACGTAGTTCTCTTTGAGCCAGTTGCGATACCCGTCGTGAATGGGTTCTAACGGTTCAAAGGATTCCACGTCTGTCATTTCCTGCGTCGCATCGCCACGACCCGGCGCAAAAGGTACCTTGATGTCAAAGCCAGCCGCCTTGGCCGCCTGCTCAACGCCAACATTACCTGCCAGAACGATGACATCCGCCACGCTTGCGCCGGTATCAGCTGCAATGCCTTCCAGAACCTCGAGCACTTTCGCAAGACGTTTCGGCTCGTTGCCTTCCCAGTCCTTATGGGGAGCCAGGCGGATACGTGCCCCGTTCGCGCCGCCGCGCTTGTCTGAGCCGCGGAATGTCCTGGCGCTGTCCCAGGCGGTAGCAACCAACTCGCTGATCGGCAGACCGCTGGCTGTGATCTTCGCCTTGATGGCATCCACGTCATAGTCTGCCTTGCCTGCAGGCACCGGGTCTTGCCAGAGCAGGTCTTCCTTAGGAACGTCGGGACCGATGTAGCGTGCTTTCGGCCCCATATCGCGATGCGTCAGCTTGAACCATGCACGCGCGAATACCTCCGTGAAGTAATCGGGATCCTTGTAAAAGCGCTCTGAAATCTTGCGGTACTCCGGATCCATCTTCATGGCCATATCGGCGTCGGTCATGATCGGGTTGTGGCGGACCGACGAATCCTCGGAATCAACCGGCATGTCCTTCTCCTTGATGTCCACCGGCTCCCACTGCCAGGCGCCCGCAGGGCTCTTCCGTGATTCCCATTCGTGGTTGAGCAACATGTCGAAATAGCCGTTATCCCACTGGGTCGGATGGGACGTCCAGGCACCCTCGATACCGCTGGTGACCGAATCGTGGCCAACACCTCGGCGGGTCTTGTTCATCCAGCCAAAGCCTTGCTCCTCCACATCAGCACCTTCAGGCTCAGGGCCCAGCAAAGTTGCATCGCCATTGCCGTGACATTTGCCCACGGTATGGCCGCCGGCGGTCAGGGCGACCGTTTCCTCGTCGTTCATGGCCATGCGCGCGAAAGTCTCGCGAACATCCCTGGCCGTCTTGAACGGATCCGGCTTGCCGTCCACGCCCTCCGGGTTCACATAGATCAGGCCCATCATGACCGCGGCAAGCGGGTTTGCGAGTTCCCGGTCGCCCGAGTAGCGGCTATCTGGATTGTCGCTCGGCGCCAGCCATTCTTTTTCCGAGCCCCAGTACGTGTCCTTTTTCGGATGCCAGATGTCCGCTCGGCCGAAACCGAAGCCGAAGGTTTTCAGCCCCATGGACTCATAGGCGATGTTGCCCGATAGGATTATCAGGTCAGCCCAGCTGAGTTTGTTGCCGTATTTCTTCTTGATCGGCCAGAGCAGGCGGCGTGCCTTATCGAGGTTCGCGTTGTCAGGCCAGGAGTTGATCGGTGCAAAACGCTGGTCGCCCGTACCGCCGCCGCCGCGGCCATCGGCAATCCGGTAGGTCCCCGCGGCGTGCCACGCCATGCGGATCATCAGGCCGCCGTAGTGGCCCCAGTCAGCCGGCCACCATTCCTGGCTCTCGTTCATCAGGGCACGCAGATCTTTCTTGAGCGCCTTGACGTCGAGTTTCTTGACCTCTTCACGGTAGTCGAAGTCGGGGCCCATGGGATCGGTCTTAGTATCGTGCTGATGCAGGATGTCGAGATTCAGCGCTTCGGGCCACCAATCCATATTCGATTGGCTGGCGGACGTAAGCGCGCCGTGCATTACCGGGCATTTCACTTCTGTATCCATATCGCTATCGCTCTCCATTCGTGGATTCGTCAACTGAAGCTCGGGAAAATCCTCGTGCCTGATGCCGTCCGTAACCACAGCGCCGTTTCAGGTGCTTGGGCGAGTCGGCACGGGCGTCTGACAGCTCGGCGCGGTAGTTTAGACTGATTCTAAATCGGAGTATAGAGGTTGCTCGATCAATATGAACAAGTAAGGAAAAGGGCTCTGACCCCTTTTCCTTGCGTTTTACTTGATCGTGGCCGCAGGTGGCGCAGTGGCACTGGTTGACCCGATCACCGCTCGCAATCACTGCACTGCGCGAACTAGCTGGACCTCGTGCGGTCGGAGCTCGAAGGCGATCCGGCACCAGGCTAAGCCCTCTTTTGTCAGTGCGCCGAGAGCGCGTGGCGCAACGCGTCGAGATGGGAATCGCGCAGGCGGCCCCTGCTCCCCCGCGCGGGCGTGACGTCGAGGCGGGCAAGGATGGTCGCAAGTCGCTGCCGGTCGAGCACGTCGCACTCTCCCGAGGTGATTGCACCGCCTAGCCACACGAGCGCGTTCGCGGTGTGCAGGTCGGCGCCAATGCGCCGTGCTTCGGCGACGCGCTGCCACCTGATCTCGGGAGGTGGTCGGTGGAGCACGCAGGCGGCGGCCAGCTCCTGCAGCGCGATGGCGAACCGCGCTTCCGGCCCGAGCAGTGCCTGCGCATACTCCGCCCGGACCGGAATGGACAAGGCTGACGTCGGCGAAGAATTGGAAGACGCCCAACGCAGAGTTGTGCTTGAATCCACATTTGAGTTCTGGACGAGGAATTCATATCGATGGCAGCCGCGATAGCAGGATTGATTCACCCGGGGGAGATGGGTGTCACCGTAGGTGCCGCCTTGAAGACGGCCGGGGCACGGGTGCTGTGGGCTTCAGCCGGTCGCGGGGAGGCGACGCGGTCGCGCGCAGCCGACGCAGGGTTTGAAGACGCTGTCACCCTCGCCCGGCTTGCAGCGAGCTGCGATTTCGTCTTTTCCGTTTGTCCGCCTCACGCAGCCCTGGAGGTCTCAAAGGAGGTTGCTGCCGAAAAATTCACCGGGCGTTACGTGGACGCAAACGCGATTTCCCCCGAAGCCGCGCGGCAGGTAAAACAGGTGGTCGAAGCCGCGGGCGCCAGTTTCATCGATGGGGGCATTATCGGCCCGCCCGTGCGCTCGCCGGGCACTACCCGGATCTATTTGTCTGGTCCGGAAGCCGAAGCGGCTGCTGTTTTGTTCGACGGATCGCTGCTCGAAGCCGAAGTTGTGGAGGGCGCGGCGACTGCTGCCTCGGCCCTGAAGATGGCCTACGCCGCCTGGACCAAGGGCTCCGCCGCGCTGCTGTTGGCCGTGCGGGCGCTGGCCCGCGCCGAGGGGATTGAGGAACCCCTGCTGCGGGAATGGGGGATTTCGCAGTCGGGGCTGGAAAAGCGATCAGATCAGGCGGCGACGGGGAACGCGTTCAAGGCCTGGCGTTTCGTCGCCGAGATGGATGAAATCGCCCGCACCTTCGGGAGCGCCGGTCTGCCCGACGGCTTTCATCGCGCGGCGGCGGAAGTCTATGCCCGGCTGAAGTGTTTCAAGGACCGTCATGCGCCAGTGTTTCAAGGACCGTCATGCGCCACCGGCGCCGGCAGAGGTGGTCGAAAGGCTGCTGAGAACCAGAACCTGATTGTCATCGTCTCTCGAGCGCCTCGCATAGCACTGTCATTGTGGTGGCATTGCTTTCACTGATCGGGTTCTCTTACGGATCGATCATTGCCGTCTACCCGGTAGCGATATCCAATTATTTCGAGGAACGGGGTCCGCAAGCTTACGGCCAGGTGTCCATCGCCTGGGGATTTGCCGGACTGGTCGCACCCTGGAGTGCAGGATTAATTTACGACCTGCGCGCGGGTTACGGACTGGCTATGGTGATCGCAGCAGTGATCGCAATAAGCTCAGCGCTTTGTGCCGGATTCTGCAGGCTTGGCAAACCGGCTTGATGCAATGCGTACCGGCCGCTGAAAAAGTAATCGGGGACAGACCACGATTTACTGATTTGCACTGTGGCAAGGCGGGCAGGCCGGCGAAGTCGGCTTAAGCGTGGTCGGTCCCCGATTACTATTAGAGGCTATACTGATCGAAGATTGTTGCGTGGTGCGCAACACGCTATACTACGTGTGTGATCAAGTCATTCCGGCATAAGGGACTCCGGCGGTTCTTCGAAACCGGCAAAAAATCAGGGATCCAGGCCAATCACGCTGGTCGGCTACGTTTACAGCTGGCGGCCCTGGATACCGCTCAAAGCATTGACGATATGGATTTGCCTGGCTACCGGCTACATCCGCTCAAGGGACGAATGAAATGCCGTTGGTCAATCTCGGTTAGTGGCAATTGGCGACTGACTTTTGAATTTAAGGACGGAAATGTCCACATATTAGATTACGAGGATTATCACAAATGACTATGCATAATCCGCCGCACCCGGGCGAGTTTATTCGCGAAACATATATCGAGCCGTTCGATCTCAGTATTCGTTCGCTTGCGGAGAGCTTGGGTGTTTCTCCGTCGACGTTGGCGCGCGTTGTCAGCACTCGAAGTGCTGTAAGTCCGGAGATGGCCTTGAGGCTTTCGAAGGCGCTTGGACGTTCTCCTGAGAGCTGGCTCGCAATGCAGCATAATTTTGACCTCTGGCAGGCGAAGAAGTCGGCAGATCTTTCGGATGTCCAGAAAATCGATTTTGAAGCTGCGTAGCGAGAACAGTCTAACGAATCTCTGCACTGGCCGCCGGGTGATGGGTAAACGGGGACATTCAGAGCTCGTAAGCTGCTGAATTGCGGATCTGTCACAGTGATGTGAACGTATCTTCATTCGCTTAAGAACGCTGATTGTCTCCTCTGCATCGATAGTCAAATAGTCAACTCCGGGACCATTCCCCTCTCGACCTTATCTGTCGGCGGCTCGACCGAATAGCGGGGGGCGTCTTTTTGCTTTAAGAGTTGAAGCCACTGGCGGTCGAGCATGTGGGTGTGGACGTCGATGTAGCGCATGGGGGAGCTTCGGCGGAATGGGCGGGGATGCTAGCGTAACAAGTTGGGACAATCTAACGAGGGCAGCGGGTCCGGGGCCGTTATGTTTAATCATTTCGGTACCGCCTCCATTTTCGTGTGAGCTGTCCCATTGGCCGCCAAGGGGCAAAGGCGCACGCACGATTGGATCCTGTCAACATCTAGACACAGCGTCTCAACGACTGTTCTGCAGTCACAGCGCCCATCGCCTATACTTTAGACCCTTAGAGATCCCGCTGTGCCCGCCGCAATGCCATGACAGATCCGTTGCAACCAATCCGATTTTATGCAGAGGACATTGTACAGACCGTGCACGAGCCGCTTCTGGTCCTTGACGAAGCGCTCCGCGTAGTTACTGCTAATCACGCCTTCTACGTCACGTTTCACGTTACGCCTCAAGAGACGGAGCGCGCTCTCAGTTATGAACTAGGGAATGGTCAGTGGGACATCCCCAAACTGCGGAAGCTGCTACAGGACGTCCTTTCGAGGGACAGTAAGTTCTGCGATTATCGAGTTAATCACGACTTTCCGCAGATCGGCAGTAAGACCATGTTGTTAAATGGCCGCCGAGTGTTTCAGGAACCTGGCAAGGCACGACTGATTCTTCTTGCTATTGAGGATGTGACTGAGCGAGATCGCGCAAATAGAGCTAATCAGGAAGCGCGTGAATACGCTGAATCTATTATTGATACTGTACGCGAGCCGCTGCTGGTACTAGATGATGATCTTAGGGTCATCTCTGCCAGTCGCGCTTTTTATGGCACGTTCAAAGTTACGCCTCAAGAGACCGTAGGGCAGCGCCTTTTTAATCTAGGCAACCGCCAATGGGACATTCCCAAGCTGCGAACTCTCTTAGAGCAGATTATTCCCGAGAATTCGACTGTTGAGGCGTTTGAACTTGAACAAGAATTTCCAACTATTGGATCGCGGGCAATGCTCCTAAATGCTCGGCGGCTACAGAGAACGAACAACACTCCGCTGATTTTATTGGCTATCGAAGACATCACAGCTCGGAAGCGGGCAGAAGAGGCACTGATTGAAGCCAAGGAACTCATTGAGGTCACCCTGCACTCCATCGGGGATGCAGTAATCACCACGGATCCTGAAGGAGTCGTCCGATACTTAAACCCCGTTGCCGAGAAGTTGACCGGCTGGCGAGCACAGGAGGCACAAGGTCAGTCATTGCACACTGTGTTCCGAATAATTCGAGAGGAAGACCGCGAGCCTGTGTCCAACCTCGTGGCTCGGTGCATCAAAGAAGATAAAGTCGTTGGGCTTGTCAATCACACCATCCTGATCAGCCGTAATGGGCAGGAGTACGCCATCCAGGACTCCGTGGCCCCTATTCGCAGTCCAGATGGTAAGCTGCTTGGGGCCGTAATGGTCTTCACTGACATAACGGAGACACGTCGCTTGGCGCAGCAGATGGCCCACCAGGCGAGCCATGATTCCTTGACCGGCTTACTCAACCGACGAGAGTTCGAGCGCCGCTTACAGCGCACTCTGGAGACCGCTCGAACAGACCGGATCGAGCACACCTTGTGTTACCTGGACTTAGACCAGTTTAAAGTAATCAATGATACCTGTGGTCATGTGGCGGGCGATGAGCTGCTGTGTCAGCTCGCTTCGGCGCTGCATGACAAAGTCAGGACGCGGGACACACTGGCGCGGCTGGGAGGTGATGAGTTTGGAGTGTTGTTGGAGCATTGCCACCTCGAAGAAGGTATGCGAGTAGCAAATGCGTTGCGGGATGCGGTTCAAGGCTTTCGGTTTGACTGGGAAGGTAAGAGTTTCCGCATCGGTGTCAGCATCGGAATAACCCCGATTACCGAGGCCACTGAAAGTGTTGCAAGTGTACTAAGTCAAGCGGATTCCTCGTGTTACGCCGCTAAGGACCGAGGACGCAATAGGATCCATGTCTTTACCTTAGAGGACACCGAGCTTGTTCGGCGGTCAGGGGAGATGGAATGGGTCAGGCAGATCAACCAGGCACTCGAAGAGAAACGGTTCCGCCTTTTCTGCCAGCCGATCGCGGCAATCGAACCGGGCCGTGATGAAAAGGGACATTATGAGATTCTACTTCGAATGATTAACGAGGAAGGCACGCTTGTGCTCCCCGCGGAATTCTTCCCAGCTGCAGAGCGATATCACCTGGCAAGTAAATTAGACCAGTGGGTTATCACCACTGCATTCGATTGGCTCCACGATCACCCGCATCTACTGGACCACATTTCCATGTGCTCGATCAATCAATCAGGTCATTCATTGGGAGATGCTGCTTTCTTGGAGTATGTCAACAGGGAGTTTGAGAGGACTGGTATTCCAGGGAACAAAATCTGTTTTGAAATCACGGAGACGGCGGCGATCAGCAACTTCGCCAGTGCCGGGCGGTTGATAGCCGATCTGAAGAAGCGAGGCTGTCAGTTCGCCCTTGATGACTTTGGCAGCGGGTTATGTTCTTTTGCATACTTGAGAGCGCTGCCAGTAGATTTTTTAAAAATCGATGGTGCGTTTGTCAAAGACATCGTAGATGACCCAATAGACTTGGCGATGGTGAAATCGATCAATGACATGGGGCATGTGCTGGGTAAACGCACGATAGCGGAGTGCGTAGAAAACCAAGCTATTCTCGATAAGGTGAGGGAGATTGGGGTCGATTATGCGCAAGGATACGGCATCAGTGCCCCGAAACCGCTCGATGAGTTAACTGGTGTGGACGCTAGACTGTAACTCTTCATTCCAGTCCTCCGCACTGTCCAAAGAGGCGGTCATGCTGTCGGCCGTGCGCCCGTACCGCGGTGAAGAATTCGCTTGCCATTGTCGCGCGGTCAGTCCATGCTGTGTGGGTCGATTGTCTTTCGGCCAGTTCTCCGCGCATCCCTTCCGGGCGCGCCCATGACCTTTCCGATCTGAACTCTTGATGCCGTGCGCAATGTCGCGCGCGGCGTGATCTCTTTAAATACGAAGGTATCTCATGTCTATGATAGGCACTGTAAAGTTTTTCGACACCTCCAAAGGTTTCGGTTTCATCGCACCCCAGGACGGCTCCAAGGACGTTTTCGTCCACATCTCGGCGGTCGAGCGCGCCGGGTTGACCATGCTTTCTGAGAATCAGAAAGTCTCGTTCGACGAGGCGCCGGGAAACAACGGCAAGGTCGCCGCTGCCAATCTTAAGCTGGTGTAAAGGCACCGGGAGAGCGGCCGTGCGCGGCCGCTTCCCGACCCACGATCCGGCATTGCACAGACAACCAGGCGGGACAACGGCGCGATGGAAAAACCGGATCAGGGACGGTTTGTAATTTCTCGATAAGAAACGGGCTTCTGTCCCGGATTTTTCTTTTTCGTCCTTCAGGTCGTCCCGTCCCGCGCGATGACTTCCAGGAAATCTTTTCCGTAGCGCTCGAGCTTCTTCTCCCGCACCCCCGGGATGTCGGCGAACTCCGCCAGGCTGTCGCCGCCGGAAAGGGTGTGTTCGATGATCGCCTGCTGCTGGCGCGGAAACTTTCGTATCCGAAGACCCGCTTGAGCACGTCCCCGGGCGTCGCTGCCATGGGGCGGGATTGTCACATTAACCGGGATTCAGTAACGGAGCGGGGATGAAAACAGCCGAATCCCCCTATTTTAATCAACATTTGCCGCCGGATTTGAAAGTCAGTAAGTCGACATTGGGATCGATTGCCCATGCAAGCGTACTTCGCCCGCTAGGGCGCCACGAATCAATTGGTGTTGCCAAGGCCCCGCTGGTGATAGCGCATTAGAAGTCTGAATCGGTCAATGTGTATGAGTAGATGTATGAGGCTTTGCGATCTCGTGAATAAACGTTCCAAGCGACCGCGCAGATCTGATCTCGATTGACATCAAACGTGTTCAGAGATCCGGCCTCGTCCGCGCTGGCTTCCGGGCTGATCTTCGAGAGCGCACCGTCTTCGACAAAAAACGAAATCTCGAACGTTCGGTCATAGCCCCAAAAGCGGACACCGTGCCTCGTGTCGTCGTAGCTGCGACTCGGATTGGGAAAATTGTGCGGCTTGGCTTCCGCATTTCTCTTGCCGGCCTTGGTCATGGGGCGTCGCTCCTGAGAATTGATGACCGCTTTTGGTGACCACTCAATCGATTACGGGCAGTCAGCGAGCTGACGAAGCCGGGGCCCGCCAGCCATGCCTCCATCGTCTTTCAATCGGATCTGCGGCCGAATCAGTTCGAATAACGTTTACGTGCCCGGGAACTCTAAGCCTAGAAAAATACAATCCGGCCTGGGACTGATAAAAGCAAAGGCCGCGGGCTATTCACCCACGGCCAGTCATCAAAGTCTCTAACGCGGCTGGGCGCGTTGGTATCAGGAAGCCTTCGCCGATTCTTCTGAAATACGCTCCGCGATCAGTTCTCTGCACTTTTCGGCGGTGGCGTTATCCGCTTTTTCGCCGTCCGGAGTGACAGCCCACGTGCCGTCTCGAATATAGCTCGACTTATTCCATTCACCACTCGCCTCATTCAAACCGGCCAGTCTGGACGCCAGCCCTGAGGTTTTCATGAAGCGCTCTGCACAGAGCTGGGCCATGACCCCGCTCACCGCATCGGAGGCCATTTTGTGTGAAGTAGCCACTGCGGTACTGTCGAGCTGGTAGCCGGGGAACCACTGACCCCCGATCGCAAACAGCAGGAATCCCGCGATAGCGGACCC
The DNA here is from genome assembly GCA_947258715.1 of uncultured Gammaproteobacteria bacterium. Taxonomy (GTDB): domain Bacteria; phylum Pseudomonadota; class Gammaproteobacteria; order HK1; family HK1; genus CAMYJH01. The sequence goes on along the minus strand of CAMYJH010000056.1, from coordinate 5,732 downwards.
GACCGCCAATCGAACGCCGCGACTTTTTACGTCTCGTAATTCAATCGTTTGGTCTCTGAGCTTCATCTCCGCTTCGCGCAGTTTTGCCTGGAGTTCTGCGGCTTTATCAGCCTTGTCCGTCTTGTCGTTCATTTAACCTTCCTCTCTTAGTGTAGGCGAACATGTATATCAGGGCCGCCGGTTGTCGTCTGTGCGTCGGCGTACATAGCATTCGGCTGCCCAGTGGTTGGTCCGTTCGGCCCGCCTGCCGCCCGATTTCGTATGTGCCCGGTAACGGACATTTCCTGTAACATGGATGTTGGCTGCTTATGGCGCCAGGGGCTGGGGCCGGTGTTGGTCGCGCCGACGAAGGACGCCACGCTGCAGCACGAGGCGATATCGGAATGAATTCTAAGCACGCGGGTGATGGTGCCGCCCAGAATCGGCTAGTCGCGGCAATGCCCGCGGACGTCTTGGAGCGTATTCAGCCCAAATTGGAGCCAGTTCCCCTCGCCCTCGGCAAGGTGATCTACGAGGCGGACGAGACGCTCACGCACGTCTACTTTCCCACGACTGCAATCGTTTCTCTGCTCTATACCATGGAAAACGGCAGCTCCGCCGAGATGGGGGTGGTCGGTTGCGATGGCGTGGTGGGGATCGCCGTATTCATGGGCGGCGATACGACCCCCAATCGGGCCGTGGTTCAGAGCGCGGGCCATGCCTATCGGATGGAGTTGAAGGATTTTCGCGACGAGTTCAGGCGCGTCGGGGAATTGCACCGACTGTTGTTGCTTTACACCCAGTCGCTACTTACTCAAATGTCGCAGACCGCGGTCTGCAACCGGTTGCACTCTATCGAGCAACAACTTTGCCGATGGCTCTTGTTGAGCCACGACCGACTCGAGTCGGATGAGCTGATTATGACCCAGGAGCTGATCGCCAACATGCTCGGCGTGCGCCGGGAGGGCATTTCCGTTGCGGCGCATCGCCTCCAGGACGCTGGGCTGATCCGTTACAAACGCGGCCACCTCACGATCCTCGACCGTTCTGGCCTCGAGTCCGAGGTGTGTGAATGCTATCAAGTCGTGAAGACTGAGTGCGACCGACTGCTCTCCTATCAGCTGAAATCGCCTGACCCAATAGCATAAGCCGCGACGGCCGCAATGTACGCTATCGCGCAGATCGCGTTGCGCGTGCATGCTATCGTAAATCTCCGATGTCGCACTCGAGTGCAAGATTTTCATCCTGATGAAGGCAGAGGGAGCCGCGGGAATGTCCGGGTCGCAAGGCACAGTACGCCTGATCGAATGTTTCGAGCGCTTATCTCGCGACTAGCGCCGATGTCAGCTTCGAATCCTGTGATGGTAAAGAACCGGATCCTCTCGATGCTGGCAAAGGCCGAGTATCGGCGGTTGCGGCCGAGCCTCGAGCAGGTCGCACTTCATGCGAACGCAGTGCTCTACGAGCCGGGAGACGCCGTCAGGCACATCTACTTTCCCAACGATGCTGTCGTCTCGCTGCTCTATGATGTCGATGGGCGAAGGACGGTGGAGGTGGCCATGGAAGGCAATGAGGGTGCGGTCGGACTCGCCGTCTATCTGGGCGGTGTGACGTCGTGCAACCTGTCCATTGTCCGCGACGCCGGCACCGCGATGCGACTGGAGGTCAAGGCCCTGACGAGGTGCGCCGACCAGCGCGGTCGCCTGAGAGAGCTACTCCACAAGTCGGTCCACGGGCTGGTCACGCAGATCGCGCAGGCGGGCGTCTGCAGCCGATTTCACTGCATCGACGCGCGCGTCGCCCGGTGGTTGCTGATGACGCAGGATCGGGTGGGGTCACGCGAGCTCAGCGCGACACAGGAGTCTATCGCACGCATGCTCGGGGTGCGGAGGAGCGGCGTCACCGCAGCGGCGAGCGGCTTTCAGAGGCAGAGCATGATCGGCTACCGTCGCGGGCGAATCGAGATTCTGGACCCGCGAAAGCTACGCGCGGCGTCTTGCTCCTGTTATGGGGTTATCAAACGCCAGTACGACAGCTTTCTGAAATAAGGAAACAGCTTGGGCGGCTCAGTTTGCGCTGGTTAACGCCCCCGGCCTCGGGGTGCCGCAGGCCAACGAGGCAGAAACGCAACAACCGGTAACTCTCAATGAGCCTTAGGCTTGGTGGAAAGTTCCACCGGATAGACCGCCAAATTTGCCGCTCATCGCGGTGCATGGGGGAAGCTCGATCCCTTGGTCACTGGCCGCGAGAAAGCTGACCACACCACAGGAACTCGTGATGAAAATGCTCACCCCTCACCGGGTGAGGCGTCACCGAGGCCGTTGAATGCGGAAGTCGTCGTTTTTGTTCCTGAACCGATAAATGCGCGCATGGATTATCGCGAGCTAAGTACGCTGGCGCACAGAAGGTTTGGGAGGAGTGGAGGAGAATACTACCTTTGTGAGCGGCCTCTCGATTGGATAGCAAGGTCGCCACCGAGGAGAGGACATTCGATGACAATACGTTCGAGCAAGAGGTGGAAAGCCTTTGGGAGACACTTCGTTCTTGGCGGTTTCGCTTCGGTGACGCCATCGCGCGCGTCTGGCGGAGATACGGACGAAGTGAACGTCCTGCTGAAACGCGAACAGGGGTCGGCAAAAGTTGCGGTCGTCCGGGATGTGGGCCAAGCCTCCCTGAATGAAACAACCGGATCGCGCCTGGCAATGGATGACCGTCAAGCCGTAGAACGAGGCGAGGATGAAGGCATGACGGTGGGTGGAGAGTGAACACTGCCCCGCGGCGCGGGCACAAGCGATTGTGTCGTGAGCGCCAGGCCGGCCGAGCGCTAAGGCAAAGACGCCGAGCATCATCTTGAGCACGCCCAAATAAGGAGGGCTTCGCAGTGAGGACGCAGGACGGTAAGGGACCATGGGGCGGCGGAGGCAAACCCCCCGATTTTGACGATCTGCTGCGGCAGGGGCAGGATTGGCTCAAACAGAGACTGCCGAGCGGCGGTGCGAGCGGGTTCATCGTGCTTGCCGTCCTCGTTGTTGCGGCTCTGGGCGCATGGACGGCCTATTACACTGTGCCGAGCGACTCTGTCGCGGTGGTGCAACGCTTTGGTAAGTATCTCAAGGAAGTTCCTCCGGGGCTGCATTTCAAGCTGCCGCTGGGCGCCGATCTGGCCACAATCGTTCCGGTCAAGAGGCAGCTGAAACAGGAATTCGGGTTCACGACCCCGGGCGCCAGCGATCCGTACCAGGGTTCTGGCGACGGCAGGCGGGACACGAGGCGGGAAACGGAGATGGTCACCGGTGATCTGAACGCGGCACTGGTGGAATGGGTGGTGCAGTACCGCATCTCGGACCCGGTTAAGTTCCTCTTCGAAGTTCGCGAGCCGAGTGAAACGCTGCGCTATGTTTCCGAGTCGGTCATGCGCGAAGTCGTCGGCGACCGCACCGTGGACGAGGTGATTACCATCGGCCGGCAGGAGATTGAAACGGAAGCCCTGACCAAGATGCAGGCGCTCTCCACCAAGTACGCGATGGGGATCAGCATCGACCAGGTGCAGTTGAAGAACATCAATCCGCCCAAACCGGTGCAGGAGTCTTTCAACGAGGTCAATCAGGCGCAGCAGGAGAAAGAGAAGTTGATCAACGAAGCCCGGCGTGACTACAACAAGGTGATCCCGCTGGCCGAGGGTGAGAAGGATCAGCGGATCCGCGAGGCCGACGGCTACCGGCTTAAGAGAGTCAATGAAGCGGAAGGCGATGTCGCTCGGTTCAGCGCCTTACTGGCGGAGTACACCAAGGCCCCGGAGGTCACCCGCCGTCGCATTTATATCGAGACCCTGCAGGACATCATGCCGGGGATACGCTCCAAGATCATTGTTGATGAGCGGACGAGCGGCATCCTGCCGCTGCTGAATCTAGACACCCAGCAGGGGGTCGTGAAATGAGCAAGATTCTGCAAATCGCCCTGCTGGTGGTGCTGGGCCTCGGAGCGTATATCGCGATGAGCGCGATCTACACGGTGAGCGAAGTCGAGCAGATGATCATCACTCAGTTCGGCAAGCCCGTCGGCGATCCCGTGACGTCCGCCGGGCTCAAGCTCAAGGTGCCCTTCGTCCAGGACGTCAATCCCATCGACAAGCGGGTGCTCGAATGGGACGGCAGCCCCTCGGACATGCCCACCAAGGACAAGCTCTACATCTCGGTCGATCTCTTCGCCCGCTGGCGGATCACGGATCCCCTCCAGTACTTTCTGCGGCTGCGCGATGAACGCAGTGCTCAGTCGCGGCTGGACGACATTCTGGGCAGCGAAACCCGCAACGCGGTCGCCAAGCATGAGCTGATCGAGATCATCCGCACCACCAAGGATCGCGTGCCTCTGCGCGATGCGCTCCTGACCGACGCGGAAAAGGAGCTCGATATGGGGTCGCTGGTGCCGATCCAGAAGGGACGCCAACTGGTCGAGCAGGAGATCTTTGCCGCGGCGGCGGAGAAGGTTCGCGTGTTTGGTATCGAATTGCTCGACATCCGCTTCAAGCGGATCAACTACAACGAAAGCGTCCGCCCGAAGATCTATGACCGAATGATCAGCGAACGGCGGCAGATCGCGGAGCGCTTCCTGTCGGAAGGTAACGGCGAGGCCGCCAGGATCCGCGGCAATCGCGTGCGCGACCTGAACAAGATCCAGTCTGAAGCCTACCGTCAGGTCGAGGAGATCCGCGGCGTGGCGGACGCGAAAGCCACCGAAATCTATGCAACGGCCTACAACCAGAGTCCTGGAGCGGTGGCGTTCTACGAATTCACACGGACCATGCAGTCCTATAAGTCCATCATCGCCGAAAACACCACCCTCGTACTGTCCACGGACAGCGACCTGTTCAAGTTTCTCAAGGGTATGAGCCCGGATGGCGATGTCGTTCGAACCCAAGGCTCTGGCGACAAACAATGAGAAATCGCGCAATCGGTAGTCGGGCGACCGTCATGCGCTCCTCGTGCTGAAAGGGCTTCCCCCAGCCGGAACCCCTCAAATAGTCTCGCTCGCCCGGGTGTTCGTCGCCGGGCAATCGCGGTCGGAAAGGCGCGTATGAGGTCGATTGTTCGCTACATTCTCGGGCACCGCGCGATACCCCCTCCATGGCGTGATATTCCAGAAAAGGGGACGCACTTATTTTCCTGGCCGTGCTGAGCGGAAAATAAGTGCGTCCCCTTTATCCTGCCGAAGGCTCAGCTCGCGTGAATTCGTGGGGATCCCTTAGACCGGCTGGTTAGATCTCATTTCGCGAGCCCTTTTTCAACCATTATCTGATGGGCCAGCGCAGTACATTTCTCGCAAATGTTACCGTTCGCGCCTGCGACCAACTGCTTTGCCTCGCTCTTAAGTGTGCCGCAAAAGGAGCATGAAAGTTCCAGCTTCCCTTCAGTGTTTCGCGCGTGAGTGCTCGCGTGAGTATCTGTAGGACGATCGACTTCGTCCGTTTCGATCATTCGAAGGGAGATGGTTTCTCCCTGCGCCACTCTTTGTTCCAACCATGTTGCATGGTCGGCTGTACCTTGTTTCTTCGGCGTCAAATGTCCCCAGAGGTGAAGTACTGCCGCACCATGGATGCCTGCATGTAAAACGAAATGAAAGCCAAAAGCTTTTGGATCTCCAGCGACGCACCGGCGTTCCCCGTTGATTTGGACTTCGAGGGCTTTCATCTCCTCAAACCTCCCGATGAGAGCTAACGACCAAGTTGAGCGGCGCGCCACCGGGGATTCCTGAAT
>CAMYJH010000055.1 GCA_947258715.1 uncultured Gammaproteobacteria bacterium | reverse complement strand
TGATCTTCGGCGCCGCTACGCGGCCATGAAGTGCGCTTCACTTTTGCGCGAAAGCATGTGGAGCATGGTCTCCGAAATCCACTCCACCCTGGACTTCGACTACGTTGCCTACACCACGGAGAATCTGCAGCGCTTCGAGCAAGCGTGGAGCTGCTTCTCGAAAGGCGGCTAACGCGTAAAGCGTGATGCGAATAAGGCTTGTCGCCCTTCGTTAGCTGCACGGCTTTGTAACACGCACCGTGCACGCCAAAATTTAGCGTCATTCCCGGATTCACCGGTCGTAGGGTGCGCCTGCGCACCAAATGAAGGTGGTGCAAAAGTGTAGGGCGCAATAGCGAAGCGTATTGCGCCGGAATTTTCGCGAGGTGCGGCATACGCACCGTTCATCACCGGAAAATGCGACGACGCCCGTAAGGTGCGCCGGGCGCCCATTCGGCCGCTGAAATCCATTCGAGTCGAAATTCGCGTGCAAGCCCATTCGAACAAGGGCTTTAATTACCAGCTCCGGCGCAATACGCTTCGCTATTGCGCCCTACACGATTTTTCCGGGATCCATCAGGCCTTCAGGATCCAGCGCCCTACAGGATTTTTCCGGGATTCATCAGGTCATCAGGATCCAGCGCCTGCTTGATCTGGCGCATGACCGAAACGCCCTCGCCGTGCTCGTGTTTTAAGAACTCAATCTTGCCGTATCCGATGCCGTGCTCCCCGGTGCAGGTGCCGCCCATTTCCAGCGCCCGGATCACCATTCGATCGTTTACGGCCGTCGCTTTCTTCATCTCCTTTTCGTTCTCGGTGTCGACGAGAAAAACCAGGTGGAAGTTGCCGTCACCCACGTGACCGACGATGGGAGTGATGATCCCTGATTCGTCGATGTCCTTGCGGGTTTCCAGGATGCATTCTGCGAGCCGCGAGATAGGCACGCACACGTCCGTCGCCCAGCCCTTGCAGCCGGGGCGCAGCGCCATGGCCGCGTAATAGGCGTCGTGGCGCGCCTGCCACAGCTTGTTGCGGTCCTCGGGCCGGGTGGCCCAGTGGAAGTCGCCGCCCCCGAACTCGGAAGCGATCTCGCCGACACGCTCGGTCTGCTCCCTAACGCCCGCGTCGCTGCCGTGAAACTCGAAGAACAGCGTCGGCTGCGGCGGATAGTGGAGATCCGAGTAGCGGTTGATGGCGTCCATCTGCACCTCGTCCAAAAGCTCGATGCGCGCCACCGGGATACCCATCTGGATGGTCATAATGACGGCGTTGACGGCGCCTTCCAGGGTCTCGAACGAGCACACCGCCGACGACACCGCCTCCGGGATGCCGTAGAGCTTGAGCTGGATCTCGGTAATCACCCCCAGCGTGCCCTCGGAGCCGACCATCAGACGAGTGAGATCATAGCCGGCGGAGGACTTGCGCGCCCGGCCGCCGGTGCGGATGACGCGGCCGTCGGCGAGCACCACCGTCAGGCCCAGCACGTTTTCCCGCATGGTGCCATAGCGCACCGCGTTTGTGCCCGAAGCGCGGGTCGCGGTCATGCCGCCGAGGGACGCGTCGGCCCCGGGATCAATGGGAAAAAACAAACCGGTGTCGCGGAGATATTCGTTGAGCTGCTTGCGCCGCACCCCCGCCTGCACGCGGCAGTCCAGATCCTCGGCGTTTACCTCCAGCACCTGGTCCATTCCAGAGAGGTCAACGCACACGCCGCCGCGAAGCGCGGCCACGTGACCTTCCAGCGAGGTGCCGGTGCCAAACGCAATCACCGGCAATTTTTGCGCCGCGCAGATGCGCACGACCTCCGCTACCTCCTGCGTACTACGAGCGAATGCCACCGCGTCCGGCGCGGCGGAAGGATGATAGGACTCGTCCTTACCGTGCTGCTCGCGGACGGCAGCCGCAGTGGACAGCCGATCCCCCAGCATGGATCGCAGCGCGTCAAGGGCGTTGGATTCTGGCTTGGTCTGGGCGCTCATGAAATTGTACAAGCCGGGTTCGCGAAAATCGGCGAAGTATCAATGAGGTCGGAATCAGTTGATTCACAATGAACCGCAGCGCCCGGGGATTCAAGGGGCCAGTCGGGTCCCGCCCCATCGACCCACCGTCGACCCGCTATTTAAGCGCGCCGTGGCGTTCGATGGTACGGGGGTCCCGCTCGCTTACTGAGTGCGGCCCCAGAAAAGGGTTCGCACCTCGTCCGAGTTGACCTCGTTCGGCCGCGTGCTGAAGCACAAGATTGCGACCAGCCGCGACGTATCCCCGCTCACTTCGGTGATGCGGTGGATTGAGTTGCGGCCGGAGAAGATGAGCAGATCGCCCGGATTGTACGGCAGCGTTTGGATGTCGTTGTGTTCGCCGTCGATGATGCGCCGAATGAGGCCGTAGTCCTCACTGCCGACCCTGCGGGTGTCGGGCACGTACTCGTACTCGCCGCCCTCTTCCGGTGCCTGCAGCATCAGCGTGGTGGAGAATTCCGACTCGTCGAAGTGCCACGCGTGGCGGTCGCCCTGGCGAAACACGTTGATAGACAGAGCGCCTAAGGGATCGGCAAAGCGGTAAATTTGACCGTAACCGAGCACCGCGCCCATGAAAGTCACCAAAGGATCCCATTCGTACAGGGTTCGCAGCGCCGAATGCCGCGGCAGCCGATCGTAGGCAATGGAACCCACCGAGGTGTACATGCGCAAGCGCCGCGGATGATCGGGAGGAAAGGCGCCGTCGTCGGGCTCGAGATAGGCATTGTGATGATTGCGGCAGAAGTAGGCCTCCGGCTCTAACTCCCCCGCTTCGGCCGCCATGGTCTCGAGTCCGTCCTGGTTCACGAACCCCGGCAGCAGGCAAACGCCCGTGCTATGCAAGCTTTCGTGGCACTGGGCGATCAGCCGCGAGCCCTCGGGGGAACCCAGACGATTGAGGGGATAGGATTCTAGATTTATCAGTAAGCCGGGATGTTTGTTGCGTCGCCCGCCGTTGGCTCCAGTTCTTTTCGTTTGCCATCCTTGTTCCGTGCTTTGCATGAATCCTCCTCGGTGGATGGGTCGTTATAGGTCCAAACGCGGGGCGCATTATAAGCCAAACAAAGCGCTTTCGCTGCACTGCGCAAAAAATCCCGTCGCGCCCGTGGGTTCGCCCATTCGGCGGAAAAATCACCTCATGAAGTGGAGGTAAGTTACTGATTTTCTATGAGACACAGCCGCCGGACGAGCAAGCTCGCGCGACGTTGAAATGAGGGCTTCGGGACTCAGCGGCCGCGGGCGGCCAGGCGTTTCTCTGCGTTTGCCACCAGCAGCTGGATCTCCTCCAAGCGAGCGCGTATTTCTGCGAGCTCGGCGCGAAGCGCCTCGTCCTCTGGATCCGCACGGGCGGCCATATACTCGTCCTCCCTGCCTTCGAGGAACCACGGCAGGGAAACGTTCAACAGTCCCGCAAGCATCTGCAGACGGTTGGCCCTGGGTTCTTCCTCACCGTTTTCCCACGCCTCGAGGGTGGCTTCGGTGATGCCCAGCTTGCGTGCGGCTTCCGACAGGCTTAAGCCTGCGTTCTCGCGCGCCACGCGAATTCTCGGTCCTAGGGGCTGCGGCACCTGCTCCAGCGCCGACATTGAATCGGTTTTTTGCATCAATTACTCCCTGTAATTCCTGACCCGCGACGGGGGTATGCGAGCGGGAAAGCTAGCCGCGCACGATATTGTACGCCGGACCAAGCGGAAATTTGGTTACGTTTTCCGCACCGGTTTCGTTGACGATAAGAATATCGTGCTCGCGGTAACCCCCGGCGCCGTCCTGATCTTCGGGTATGGTGACCATGGGTTCCATGGATACTACCATGCCCGGTTCCAGCACCGTGTCGACGTCCTCGCGAAGCTCGAGTCCCGCCTCACGTCCGTAGTAATGGCACAGGGTGCCAAAGGAATGGCCATAGCCGAAGGTACGGTACTTGAGCAGATCGTGCTCTGCGTAAATCTCGTTGAGCTGGTTGGCGATGTCCTTGCAGCGTGCGCCGGGCCGAATCAACTCGCAGCCTTTAAGATGCACCTCGAGATTGATCTCCCACAACTCAAGCTGCCGATCGGTGGCAGAGTCCAAAAACAGGGTCCGCTCTAGCGCCTGATAGTAGCCGGAGATCATAGAGAAGCAGTTGAGGCTCAGAATATCTCCCTTCCGGATCTGCCGCGTGGTCACCGGATTGTGCGCGCCGTCAGTGTTGATGCCGGTCTGGACCCAGCTCCAGGTATCCATGAGCTCGGTGTGCGGATAGCGCTTTGCGATCTCGCGCACCATGGCCTGAGTTGAAGCCAGCGCCACTTCGTACTCCGGCACGCCCTCGGCGATGGCTTCACGCGCGGCGGCACCGCCAATATCCGAAACCGCCGCGCCGTTGCGCACGATGTCCTGTTCCTCCGCCGATTTAATCATGCGCATGCGCATGGTGGCGTCGCCAATGTCGACGAGCTCCACCGCCGGCAGCGCGTCTTCCAGCTTTTTTCTGTTCTGAATGGTGACGTGATCGAACTCGATGCCAAGCCGCCGGGTATCGGGCAACAGCGTTTTCACGGCTTCGAAGAAGTTGTCCTTGTGCCAGTCAGTGTAAGCAATGTTGTCGCTGAAGCTCTGCCGGTATGGCTGGCCAAAATCAACGTTGGCGCTGATGGTGACGTGACGTTTCCCCGTCACCACCAGGCCGTAATTGCGGCCGAATGAGGTGTAGACATAGTCGGCAAAGTAGTTGACGTTGTGAACCGAGGTAAACAGCGCCGCGTCGATCCCTTGCCCCGCCATGTATTCCCGAACCCGCTGGTTGCGCGCCTTCATCTCAGCCCTGGAAAAAGTGGGTTTTAATTTCTCGCCGTTTCGTATGGTGAGGAGTCGGGGACGATCCATGGGAATGTGGCGTGATGCGAAATTGAACAAAGCCCACTGTCGGAGCGATCTTGCTCGCAAGTCCTTCAATCAAGGGGCCGGCAAGCTGTCGATTCTAATTCAACGGCTGTCGATTGGTAAGCGGGGTATCTGTACATAGCTGGCCGATAGCGAAAGCGAGATTATGAAAAATGCAAAGGCCTCAGACTGCGGCGGGCCACGGCTACTTTAGGAGACCGCTTGCGGGCGATCCTTCTGCGGCGCTCGAGTAAAGGCGTAAGGCGGAACGAAGAAAAATTTACCTACTGGATTCCCGCTTCCGCGGCAATGACGATGATCAGCGAGAGGAGAAAGCGCGATAAAGCGATACCCTGAATTGCCGCCCTGACGCGATACGGTCGCGCCGATTGTTTGTTGGCGCGGGCTAGACCGCGAACCGGCGCTGCAGGCCGATAGCGCAGACACGGTCAGTGGTGGAAACAACTGCGCCCACGACGCATCCTCAATGGGCCCGTCATTCCCGCGGACGCGGGAATCCTGTGAGCAATTCGCGCGCAAGCGCGCGCCTATAGCGAGTGGCAACAAACGTCACGCATCATTGAGAACGTCGACGGCGCCTGGGCCGTTCTGAGTCTTTATTCGTCTGCGACCTGTTCGCCTTCCGCGCCGGCAGCGGCACTTCCTTTGAGAGATTCGGATAGGGCGCCGTCTTGTGGGGGATCGCCATTGCGTTGATAAAGTGCTCCTGAAAACGCGGTTCCACCGCGGTCTCCACTTTCTGCACCTGCCGCACGATGTCCTCGATTTCTGCGCGGGCCTTTCGGTCCACCAAGGTGATGCGGGCACCAGTGCCGGCCGCGTTTCCCGCCGAGGTCACGTGTTCCAGCGGACAGTCCGGCACCAGACCCAAGACCATCGCGTGCTTGACGTCGATGTGACTGCCGAAGGCACCGGCCAGACGAATGCGGTCCACCTGATCCACGCGCATGTGGTCCATGAGCAGGCGCACTCCGGCGTAGAGCGCTGCCTTCGCCAGCTGGATGGCGCGGACATCGTTTTGTGTGACCTTGAGGCGAATGTCGCCTTGGTGCAGAAGGTAAGAAAACGTTCGTCCCTCTGGCAGCACCCGGGGCGACCGCGCCGCGAACGCGCCGTTGATCACGCCATCCTCGTCGATGATTCCGGCCAGGAACATCTCGGCAATGACTTCGATGATCCCTGAACCACAGATCCCCGTAACGCCGGTTGCTGCGCTCTGCGCCGCGAACTCGGGTTCATCGGACCACGCGTCGCAGCCGATGATTTTGAACTTCGGCTCCAGGGTGTCCGCATTGATGCGCACACGTTCCACCGCGCCCGGCGCCGCGCGCTGACCGCAGCTGATCTGCGCGCCCTCGAATGCAGGCCCCGTCGGGCTCGAGGCGGCCATCAGATGCTGTCGATTGCCGAGCACGATTTCCGCATTGGTGCCAACATCCACCAGCAGCGTCATCTCATCGCGAAGGTGCGGAGCTTCGGACAGCACCACGCCGGCCGTGTCGGCGCCCACGTGTCCCGCGATGCAGGGCAGCACGTACACCCGTGCGTTGGGATGAACCTTCAGATCGAGTTCGGAAGCCCACAGCTGAACCGCGCCATCGGTGGCGAGCGCAAACGGCGCGCCGCCAAGCTCAATCGGGTTAATACCGAGCATCAGGTGATGCATGATGGGGTTGCCAACAAAAGTGAGCTCTAAAATATCGTGCACTCCGATGCGGGCCTCCGCCGCGACCTGCGCCAATAGATCGTTGATGGCCTCGCGCACCACCCGCGTCATTTCGTGCTCGCCGCCCGGGTTCATCATCACGTACGACACCCGGCTCATCAGATCTTCGCCGAAGCGTATCTGCGGGTTCATGATGCCCGCGGACGCGATCACCTCCCCGGTGGAAAGATTGCATAGATGAGCGGCGATTGTGGTGGAGCCAACGTCGATGGCGACACCCGTGAGCAGATCGTGAAACCCGGGCCACACCGCGATGAGACGATCATTTTCATGCACCGCGACGGTGACCTTCCACCCGCCCTCCCGCAGCGCCGACTGAAGCTGCTGCATAAGCCGCAGATCGCAGTCCAGGTTCGTCAATCCCCACTCGAACTCCAGCGCCTCCTGCAGCCGGCGCAGATCACCAGCGGGATCGTGCATGTCCGGTTCCTGAACTTCCACGTAATAGATGCGCACCGCCGGATCGACCTCAATGTCGTGAACCTCGGCCCGTTTGCGCACCACCTGGCGGTGGACCTGACTGTCCGGAGGCACGTCGATGACCGCGTCGCCCTCGAGCAGCGCGCAGCAGCCGAGTCGGCGCCCGTCTTTAAGCGCATTCTTTTGCGCGTACTCGCGCTCGGTTTCGCTGAAGGGGGTCAGATGTTCGCGCCGCGAGCTGATGCCGTGCTTGGGAAACTCACCTTCGCTCAAAAGGATTTGGCAACGCCCGCAGATGCCGCGACCGCCGCATACGGAATCGAGATCGACACCCAAGCTGCGCGCGGCGTTCAGAATTGTGGTGCCCCTGGCGAAGCCTCCGCGCCGGCCGGAGGGCGTAAACACCACCAGCGCGTCGTTCGGGGATCCCAACGACTGCGTCTTGTTTTGCTCTTCGGCCATTATGAAGAGATTAGACCGGAACGCTTAAAAACAGTGCCAGGCACTGTTTTTCTCGGGACCGGAGTCAGGCGCGGCGGCGACGACCCTGGCGGCGTTGCCGCCCTCCGTCAACGCCTTCCGGCACGGGCGTGCGAAATTTCTTGATCCAGCGGCGGCAATCCTTGTCGTGCCCCATCATCACGTCGGCCCCCATGATCGCCCTCATGATCTCTTCTTCGATGGGGTTGGTGATGGCGGAGGTCAAGCCGGCGGCGATAGCCATGGTGAGAAATGCCGAGTTAATCCCGTGGCGGGCAGGCAGGCCGAAGCTGATATTGGAGGCGCCGCAGGTGGTGTTCACGTGCAGCTCGTCCCGCAGCCGGCGAACAATGTGCATTACCTGACGACCGGCGTTGTTGATGGCGCCGATGGGCATCACCAGGGGATCCACGACCACGTCGCTGTGGGGAATGCCGTGATCCGCGGCGCGCTCGACAATCTTCTTCGCCACCTCGAAGCGCACGTCGGGGTCTTCAGAGATCCCGGTCTCGTCGTTAGAGATGGCCACCACCGCGGCGCCGTATTTCTTGATCAGCGGCAGCACGGATTCGAGGCGCTCTTCCTCTCCCGTCACCGAATTGACCAGGGGTTTTCCCTGATACACCGAAAGCCCCGCCTCCAGCGCCGCGACGATGGAAGAGTCGATGGAAAGCGGCGCATCGGTCACCGACTGCACCAGCTGAATCGCCTGAGCGAGGATCGCGGGCTCGTCAGCCAGAGGTATACCTGCGTTCACGTCCAGCATCTGCGCGCCCGCCTGCACCTGGGAAATGGCATCGGACTCCACCCGGGCATAGTTGCCGACCGACATCTCCGCCGCAAGGATCTTGCGTCCCGTGGGATTGATGCGTTCCCCGATCACGACGAAAGGCCGCTCAAATCCGATCACGACTTCCTTGGTTGCGGAGCTCAATACCGTATCCGTCATCCGGCTGCCCTCTTTACGTTAGTGTTTTCTATCAAGCCCGGATACCACGGTACGCGGCCTTCGAGCACCCCCGAAGCGTCGACAAGCTCGGCAACGGATTCCTCCTGCCGGTAGGCCATCACGTGCACGCCGGAAACGCCTTCCACCTGTCGAATCTCTTGAATGATCTCCATGCACAACTTGCGCCCCTCCAGGCGCGGCTTGGTCACCCCTTCTAGACGCTTGATCACGTCGTCAGGAATATAAATCCCCGGCACGTTGTCTCGGATCCACCGCGCCGCGTTGGCCGAGGCCAGCGGACCGGTGCCGACGATGATGAACGCTTTTTCGTGCAACCCGAGATCGCGCACCCGGGTCATGTACTGCTTCAGTCTCGGCACGTCGAAGCAGTACTGAGTCTGAATGAACTGCGCGCCGGCGGCGATCTTTTTCGCCAGACGCTCTACCCGGTACTCCAGCGGCGGCACAAAAGGGTTGTCGGAGGCGCCAATGAACAGCCGCGGCGGCGTCGTGAGCCGGCGTCCGCTTTGAAAGTGACCCTCGTCGCGCATCATTTTCACCGTGGAAACCAGCGACACGGCGTCCAGGTCGAACACCGGCTTGGCCATGGGATGGTCGCCCGCTTGCACCCCGTCCCCGGTCAGACACATGACGTTGGCAACGCCCATGGCAGCGGCGCCGAGAACGTCCCCCTGGATGGCGAGTCGGTTTCGATCGCGGCAGGAGACTTGCATTACGGTGGAGTAGCCCTTGCGGGTCAGCAGCGCGCACACGCCGACGCTGGACATGTGGCAGTTGGCGCCAGAGCCGTCGGTGGCGTTGATCGCGTCCACGTAGCCGTCGAACACCCGCGCCCGGGAGTAGACCTCTTCCGGATCTGCGGAGTCCGGCGGCGAGAGCTCCGCGGAGACGGCAAACTTTCCCGCCCGCAGCACCCGCTCGAAGCGCCCGGGGGAGAAGTGACCGGGAAGGATGCGGAAAGGATCGCCCGGAGCGGGCTCGTCCTCAAATCTCATGCTCGGGTCTCCTTCAGTGCATGCTGCTGCTCGTACCTCTCCCTCGCCGTCACCAGCCAGTAAGAGCGACCGGCGAGGGAAAAATCAACCGCCGCCTGCACCGAGTGAATAGCATCACCGTTCTTCATCCGCCGGCTCCCCTCCCAGGCCTCTACCCAAACGCAGCGCATTTCCGGTTTCACCTCGCAGTTGCCATTGGCGCGCACCCCACCACAGGGTCCGTTGCGAAGCTGCTTCGGACAGTTCATGGGACAGGACATGCCGGTCGAGCTCAGCGAGCACTGGCCACACATCTGGCAGTCGAAAAAAAAGCTCTTGACCCACTTCTCCACCGCGGCGACCGGGCGCTCGAGACGCGAATAGCCGATGGCGTTCCACAGCGGATGCATGGCCACCAGAAACCGCTCGAAGGCGTCGTACGTGGCCTCCAGCAGTCTTGCGTTTCTTACCGACCAGCGGCGGACGATGTACATGGGCCGATTCGTTAACCTGTCTTCAAACGGTAATTGGTGAAATATGATTTGTGATTAGCAAGGCGCTCAAACGCGCCACCCATTGCTGACCGCATACCCTGTAGGAGCGGCCTTGGCCGCGATTTCCTGGATCAAGCCTCGGGAAAGCTGACGATCTTTCGCTGATGAAAAATGAGAGGCATAAATTCGCCCTCAGCGACATCTGTTTCCTTCGGAAAAAAATAAACGCGTCCCCATTTCCAGTCTTTCCGAAAGGCGACACGGCGATATCGTTACGCACCGCTTTCCTCCACCCTCACCCCGCCCGCCTTGGCCATGCGATCCAGTAGCGCGTCACTGAAGGCGGCTTCCAGCTTTTCGGCCTCAACCCGCGCCTCGGACTCCAAATCGTTACCGCAGCCGCGGGCCTCGCGCCGCCACTCCTCAATGTAGAGATCGCTGGAGCCTTTTCCGGCGCGCATAGCGGCGCGGTCGATGGCCACCTGGAATCGCTGGGTGAGCGGCACCTTGGCGGTCACGCGCCCCCGCTTGGCAATCACCTGGGACGGAATGTCCCGCCAGTAAACAGTGATTAGCTTGGCCATTACGCTTCCCGCGCCGCGGGCGGCGCCACCTCTACCCTTTCGCCGGCATACGACACCAGCGCGGTCTCCAGCTCGCCGAATCCGGTTTGGCGCGATTCGAATTCGAGCCCCAGTGTTGCCGCGGCCCGGCGGGCTTTAGCCTCTAGCTCCTCATCCCTCGACTGCGCCAGATAGACCAGCTTGCGGTAGTTGCCGAAGTACTGATCCCTCAACTCCGGGTGCCGATCGAGACCGAGCGCCTCCACCACGAGGCGATCGAAGTGCCGAGTCAGAAAATCGGTTAGATAGAAGCTACCGGCCTCCGCGGCGTGCAGAGCGTCGAAGGCCTTCGACCCGGCGTAGAACTGATAGCAGTGGGCGCCGGGCAGCCGGGGGACGTTTTCTTCATCCAGCGCCTTGTCCAGCAGCCCACCGGTTCCGCAGTCCGCGTAGGCGACGAAAATGCGATCGAAGGCGCCACGGGCCTGGCGAATCTTCGCCCGCACCGCCTCGGGGATCCTTTCGGGACGGTTGTGTAGCTCCGCGGGCAGACACTGGATGCGCACGTGCTCCCAGCCATTGGCGCGAATGATCTGTACGATCTCTTTCGCCAAAGCGCCGCAGGCAATCAGCAGGATGGAGCTCTTGTTGCCGGTGCCGGGATCGCTCATGACATTCCTCCGAACGCTGTACGCCGAGGAATTGAAGCCGGCCGTCAGGCCTGGGCCGCGCCGCGTATGTTGTGGCGGCGCTGCATGAAGTCTTTGGCGGTCTCCACGGCAACGGCGGCATCGCGGCAATAGGCGTCGGCGCCGACGGCCTTGGCGAATTCCTCGTTCAGAGGCGCGCCGCCCACCAGCACAACGTAGTCGTCGCGAATGCCCTTCTCCACCATGGTGTCGATGACCACCTTCATGTAGGGCATGGTGGTGGTAAGCAGCGCCGACATGCCGAGAATGTCCGGCTTGTGCTCCTCCAGCGCGGCGAGGTATTTCTCCACCGGGTTGTTGATGCCCAAGTCGATGACATCGAAGCCGGCACCTTCCATCATCATGCTGACCAGGTTTTTGCCGATGTCGTGGATGTCGCCCTTGACCGTGCCGATGACCATCTTGCCGATGGGGGGCGCCCCGGTCTCGGCGAGCAGGGGGCGGAGAATGGCCATCCCGCCCTTCATGGCGTTGGCGGCAAGCAGGACCTCGGGTACGAACAGGATGCCGTCGCGAAAATCGATGCCGACGATGCGCATGCCCTCTACCAGAGCCTCGTCGAGAACCTTCTTCGCCGACCAGCCTCGCTGCAGCAGAATGTTGGTGCCTTCTTCGATTTCCTCTTTCAAGCCGTCATAGAGGTCATCGTGCATCTGCGTGACGAGGTCCTCGTCGGAAAGCGAGCTGAGATCGAAATCCTCGCCATCGTCAAACTGTTCGTCGTCGGCCACCCGCTGCCTCCGTCAAAAGCCAACCCTTCCCAATGCTCGTGGCATAAGGCGAGTGTAGGTTAGGCAGCGCTTCGATGCACCGCGTGCGTGCCGGCGACATGGGGTTGCCGAAAAGCGACAGTCCCGGCGCTTTAAAACCTTTGCCGCAAAGGATGCGAATCGCTTCCAGGCACGTCCGGGACTTTCACCGTAATAGCAATCCAGGCAGAATCTGACGCCGGTCGTCGCCGAGGCCAAAGTGCGTGTCGCCGCGGCAACAGCCTCCGAAGGGTCAACCGATACCATAACCGGCGATTCTTCCCCGGCAATGACCCCGGCCGATAACGCAGGCATTAAGAAAACCCGCATGAACGATCCCCGCAGCGTACTCCCCCCCAACGTCATCGACGGCAAGGCCTTCGCCGCCAAGCTGCGCGAGCAGATAGGGAAGAAGGTGGCGACGCTAGAATCCGAGCACGGCATCACCCCGGGACTTGCGGTGGTTCTGGTGGGCGAGAACCCGGCGAGCCAGGTCTACGTGCGCAACAAGGCAAAACAAACCCGCGAAGCGGGGATGAATTCCTTCGAGCATAAGCTCGACCCCGAGACCAGCGAGAAGGAACTGCTCGAATTGGTGTCGAAGCTCAACCTCGACCCTGCGGTCAACGGCATCCTGGTGCAGCTTCCCCTCCCGGATCAGATCGGCGCCGACCAGGTGCTCACCGCCATTGATCCCGCCAAGGACGTGGACGGCTTTCACGTCATCAACGCGGGCCGGCTTGCCACTGGCCAGGACGCCCTCGTGGCCTGCACCCCGCTGGGCTGCCTGATGCTGCTCAAAGATCGACTGGGCGATCTCACCGGGCTCAACGCGGTCATTGTTGGCCGCTCCAACATCGTCGGGAAACCCATGGCGCAGCTTCTTTTGAAAGAGAACTGCACCGTCACCATCGCCCACTCACGGACCAAGGATCTGCCCGGTGTCTGCCGCGGCGCCGACATCCTGGTCGCCGCCGTCGGCCGGCCGAAAATGATCAAGGGGGACTGGATAAAGCAGGGTGCGACCGTGATCGATGTGGGCATCAACCGCATCCAGCGAGACGACGGCAAAACCCGCCTCGTGGGCGACGTGGATTTCGAGGCCGCGAGCGCCCGGGCCGGTGCCATCACGCCGGTTCCCGGCGGCGTCGGCCCTATGACCATCGCCTGCCTGCTGCTCAATACCTTGACCGCCTGCTGCCGCCAGCACGGCATCGAAGTTCCCGAGTGACTGATGCCCGGACTTTCAAATCAAGCGCCCTCGCCCCGACAATCCGGGCTCCCATGTCAGACGTCACCTGTGATCTGTCGCACATAGTGGATGCTGCGCACGGCGCTCCCTACAGAGGCTGCGAATCGAGTCTCGTCGTTGCGGGCGCCGCACCTCGGCAACATTTCTATTCAGCCGTCTACGTTGATTCCAGGCGCTCTGGAAAGCTAGCCCGCAGGCGATCCCCTGGAGAAGCTCGAGACCACCATTCCCGCAGAGACCGGAATCCAGCTCGTAGTGGGTGTAGGGCGCAATAGCGAAGCGTATTGCGCCGGAGTTTTCTGAGCGATTGAGGATGACACCGGATCGAAACCCCTGGCTCGAAAGCCTGATTCGGCCACACCTGAGACCCTATTCCGAACGCGCGCCGCTGGCGCTCGAGTCCGTGGGGCGGCTGCTCGATCGCCTCGGCAATCCTCAGCAACGGCTTCGTGTCATTCACATCGCGGGCTCCAAGGGCAAAGGTTCCACGGCCCTCATGGTCGAAGCCTTGCTGCAAGCTTCGGGACTTCGCACCGGCACCTTCACCTCGCCCCACCTGGAGCGATGGAGCGAACGCTTCCGCATCGGCGGGCGGGAGATCTCCGAGACCGATCTCGAGCAAGCCATCAATGCTTTACGACCGCATGTGGATACGTTGAACCATCAGTATCCGGAAAACCCGCCCAGCTTTTTCGACGTCCTCACCGCCATGGCCTTGTGCCTGTTCGAGCGCCGCGGGGTGGACGTGGCGATCATGGAAACCGGCATCGGCGGCCGCTGCGACGCCACCAACATCGTGCAACCGGAAGTCGCCTGCATCACCAACGTCGAGCTCGAGCACACGGACAAGCTGGGAACGGATCTCGCCGCCATTGCCGGGCACAAGGCCGGCATTCTTAAACCCGGGGCGGTGGCCGTGCTGGGATCTTTCGACGACGACGCCGGAATGGTGATCCGGGAGAACGTTGAGGCGGCCGGATGCAAAGCGGCGTGGCTTGGACAGGATTTTGAGATCCGATACGGAGGCGAAGACGACAACGGGAAATTTATTGATCGCAGCGGCGATATCGAGATTGTGTTCAGCCTTACACACCCCGGCCGGCACATGGCGGAAAACGCGGCGCTGGCTATAGCCTGCGTCACACGACTCAACGAAATTGAACTACCGCGGCTAAAAAACGCCGTCGGCGCGCTTGCCCGCGTCAGACTGCCCGGACGCAGCGAGATTTTGCGCGCTGCGCCATGGTGGATAGTGGACGCCGCACATACGCAACGGTCGGTTGCTGCCCTGGCCGAGGTACTCGACACTATTCCGGCGAGCGATCGTCATTTTGTCATCTCGCTTTCCGTAGACAAGCCGGTGGAGACGCTTGCGCCGCTTCTGGATACGGCGGCGTCGATCATCGTCACCAGCCCGGAGCCGATCAGATCAATGCCGGCGTCGAAACTCGGATCTCGGATCTCGAGGCTATATCCTAAAAAAGACGTACAAATCGAAATCGACGTGGCGTCGGCCCTCGAGCACGCAAAGTCACGTTCAGGATCCTCCTCGCTGGTTTGCGCCACGGGTTCCACATACATGGCGGGCGCCGCAAGGCGGCTTCTCTTGATTGACGATCAGTTGAGCAACAGCAAGTCGTTTCTTAAGCTGCCTCGGCTGACGTCATCGAGTAATCGATGCATGAGTTTGAGCGAATCTAAGGATAGAACTAAATAGAGGCGTCAATATTTGGTGAAAAATAAGAAGCCCCGCCGCGACGGGTTTTAATGAGCCGTTTCTCGTAGGGTGCGCCGTGCGCACCCTCTTTCTTGGTATAACGTCGCAATCGACTACTCTCCAAATCCACGCCCTTCGAACTTCTGTTCAGAAATTCCCCAATCTGCCTCGTACAGACCTTCCATTACATAGCGATGAAAAGAAGAGTATCTCCAAGAAATCGCTCTAGAGGCATGGCCATGCTTTACAGGATTCCAGTGGATGTAATCTATATGGGTCCGGTAATCCTCTTCAGAGCGAATACAATGTTCCCAAAACCGACGCTGCCATATTCCAACTTCATTTCGAATAAAGCGCGATCGTCCCCGGATCTCAGTAGGTGGACGACATCTTTGGGACACGAGACGCTTTACTATGGACCAGCGTTTTGAGTAATGGGAATCTCCCGGCGGCAATGTCCATATGCAGTGCAGATGATCCGGCAACAAGACCCAGGCGTCGATTTGAAAGGGATAATCTCTGCGCACGATGGATAAAGCGTCTCGAACCACCTCTCGGATCGGCGATGAAGTCAAAATCGGCCGGCGGTGTTGCGAACAAAGCGTGAAGAAATAGGTCCCTCCACCTATCTTTGCGCGTCGATAGTCTGGCATATATATCAGAAACTGCGGCAGTGTAGTTCGCTTGAATGACGTCAGGGGTAAGATACACGGGGAGCCCGTCAATTGGTGAGCGCGGCGGACCTTAGATTTGTAGGTCAAAAGCGATTTTGGACGTAGGCGAGAAACTTACAGTCTTGAAATGGTGCGCATGGCGCACCCTACATAATCGAAGAGATCAACGGCGACTTGGGCGAAGGCGGGAGACTTGAGGTCTTAAAATGGTGCGCATGGCGCACCCTACGTGAGTCGAACTTAAGGGCTACGGATGGTGCGGACGGCACACTGCGGGAGAGTTGTTGAAGTCTTCGCGCTGTTGGTTAGGGGCTACTGACCACCGCGACGCCGTACTCGCGGGCCGCGTCTTCGAGCCAGCGCCAGAGGTAGTCGGCAAAGCTGCGGTGGACGTAAATTTCGTAGCCGAGTTCGTCGCTGATCTGATGTAGCAGCATGTGGCAGCGGGCCATGCTCGCCTGGGCGCACTGGCCCGGGCCGAACGCCTTGGGATGCAGATCAAGGCTGGTGCCTTTCATCAGCACGTCGCGGGCGCGATCACCGCAGAGAGTTATCACCGTGCGGCTGCCGCTGACGTCAGTGACCCCGAAGTGTTCCCCTTCCATCCTTGTCTCAAACGCGGCTATCGTCTCCTCCTCCGTGCCGTCGGGCACAATGGCCAGCCACTCGTCGGGTCCGAGCCACAGCAGATATCGCGCGCCGCCCGGCGTTGACGCCGTGTTCGGTTTGAGCGGCAGGTCAACGCCGAAGACTTCCTTTACCGCGTCGACGAAAGTTTCACTACTCGCGTCCCCGCGCAGCGCAATCTGTGCGCGGAAACCCGCCTCGCCCATGCGCACACCGGCCGCTTCCACGGCGACCCGCGCGCGGGCTTCGATCTCGAGATGCGCGAGCGGCGTCTGTCTGAGGTAACGCTCAGCCATGCATGCGCTCCCCTTCCACGTCGTAGAAATGCGGCGGGCCAATGCGGGCGCTCACGACTTTGTTCTCGAGCGGCACGTGGACGGTCTCACCGTGGCGGGAGCGCCCCCCCTTCACCAGCGCCAGCGCGATGGAGCGATCGAGGTTGGCGCTGAAGTAGCTTGAGGTCACGTGGCCGATCATCTTCATCGGCGGCTTGGATTTGAGCTCGGCAACGATCTGCCCCCCTTCCGGCAGCACCTGGCGTGGATCTTCAGTCAGCAGACCCACCAGCTGCTTGCGATCCTCGCGCAGGGTGTCCGGGCGCGACAGGGAGCGCTTGCCGAGAAAGTCCTTGTGCTTGCTCACCATGCCCTCGAGTCCCAAGTCAACCGGAGTCACGGTGCCGTCGGTCTCCTGGCCGGCGATGATAAAGCCTTTCTCCGCCCGCAGAATGTGCATCGTCTCGGTACCGAACGGCGTGATGCCGTACTTGGCTCCCGCGCTCATGAGCGACGTCCAGAGCGCCAAGCCGTAGCTAGACTGCACGTTGATCTCGAAGGAGAGCTCGCCGGTGAACGAGATCCGCATCACCCGCGCAGGAATGCCGGCTACGGTGCCTTCGCGCCAGCTCATGAAAGGAAAGGCCTTCGAGTCCAGATCAATATCGCTGGTGAGCTCTGATAACAGCTTTCGAGCCAACGGCCCCGCAATGCCCGCCGTCGCCCAGTGCTCGGTGACCGAGTTGCAGTAAACGCGAAGCTCCGGCCACTCGGTTTGCAGCCATTCCTCCAGCCAGGCCAACACCCGCGCGGCATTGCCGGAGGTGGTGGTCATGAGAAAGTGGTTTTCTGCCAGACGCGAGGTGACGCCGTCGTCGAAGACCATGCCGTCCTCGGTGCACATCAGACCATAGCGGCAGCGGCCGACCGCGAGCTTGCTCCAGCCGTTGGTATAAATACGATTCAAAAACTCCGCCACGTCGGGGCCCTGGATGTCGATCTTGCCCAGCGTCGACGCGTCCAAAATACCGATGGCGTTGCGGGTCGCCTTGCACTCCCGCGAAAGCGCCTCTTCCATACTCTCGCCGGCCTTGGGGTAATACCACGGGCGCTTCCACTGACCCACGTCCTCGAACTTGGCGCCGTGGGCCAGGTGCCACTGGTGCATCGGCGTCATGCGCACAGGATCGGCCAGCTCGCCCACGTCCCGGCCCGCCAGCGCGCCGAAGGTTGCCGGCGTATATGGCGGCCGGAAGGTCGTGGTTCCAACGGTCGGAATATCCGCATTCGAAATCTCGGCCAGAATCGCCAGCGCATTGACGTTGCTGGTCTTGCCTTGATCGGTACCCATTCCCATGGTGGTGTAGCGCTTTAAGTGCTCCACCGAGCGATAACCTTCGCGGTAAGCGAGATCGACATCGGCAGCGGTGACGTCGTGCTGAAAATCCACGAAGTGCTTGTTGTACCTGCCGCCGGGATCCTTCGGCGGCATGCGCCACACGGCGCGGATAGGAGTTTCCGGCGACGACTCCACTTTAGGCGAGGAACTGCTGCTCTTGGATCGGAACCCTGCCGACGCGGCCGCCGCCTTACCCGCCTCACGTCCCTCGGAGAGACAGAACGCCAGATCAAAGGTGCCGTTGCATGCTCCTGCCGAGCGCTCCGCCTGCACCGATTCACCCGGGACGAAGCAGGCGCGCGACGCGTCGAACTCGAGCTTGCCCCGGGACTGGGAGTAAAGGTGCACCGCCGGATTCCAGCCGCCGGACATCAGCACCAGGTCGCATTTGAGGTGTCGCGGCGCGTCATGGTAACCGCTTGCGGTGGCATTGAGGGAAGACACGTCCACACCGGTCACGCGCTTGGTCCCGGCCGCCGAGATTACGCCGTGTCCTGACAACACATCGATGTTCTGCTTGCGCGCCGCGGCGCGCAGCTCGTCCGGCGGTTCCGGACGGACATCGACGATGGTGCACTGGACCCCGCCCTTCACCAGATCCGAAGCCGCCTGATAGGCGCTGTCATTGTTGGTGAACACCACCGCCTCGCGCCCCGGCCTGACGGCGAAACGGTTTAGGTAAGCTTGCGCCGCGGATGCCAGCATTACTCCGGGACGATCATTGTTGCGAAATACCAGCGGACGCTCGTGGGATCCCGTGGCCAGCACCACCTGTTTGGCACGCACTTTCCACAATCGCTGCCGGGGACGGTCGCCGTTTGCGTCTGGGCCTAAGTGATCGGTCACCCGTTCCAGCAGGGTGAGATAGTTGTGATCGAAATAAGCCAGCGCCGTGGTGCGCGTGAGCACGCGCACGTCCGCCATGGATTTGAGCTCCTCGATGCTATTGTCCACCCACTCCATGGCCGGGCGATCGTTAATCGCGACCTTGCGGCCGAGCAGATAGCCGCCCGGCTCCATCTGCTCGTCGGCGAGCATCACCCGCGCGCCGGTGCGTCCCGCAGCAAGCGCCGCGGCCAGTCCAGCCGGACCTGCGCCCAACACCAAAACGTCACAGTGGACGTGCATCTTGTCGTAGTAGTCGGGGTCTGCGCTCGCCGGCGCTTTGCCCAAGCCCGCCATCTTGCGGATGAAGTACTCGTACCTGATCCAGAAAGACTTCGGCCACATGAAGGTCTTGTAGTAAAAGCCGGCGGGAAAGATTGGCGATAGAAAATCGTTGACAGCGCCGACGTCGAGGTCGACGCTCGGCCAGCAGTTCTGACTTTCCGCAATCAAGCCCTGGTAAAGCTCTGCCTGGGTGGCGCGGATATTGGGCTGGGTATAGGCGCCGACGCCGAGCTGCACCAGTGCGTTGGGCTCTTCTGAGCCGTCGCTCAAGACTCCACGTGGCCGGTGATACTTGAAGCTGCGGCTGACGAGATGCAGCCCGTTGGCGAGCAGCGCGGAGGCAACCGTATCGCCCTCATAACCGCTGAGTTCTCTGCCGTTGAAGGTGAAGCGCAACGGCCGCTCGCGGTCGATGCGCCCGCCGTCGGCAAGCCTGAACTGCTGGTCGCTCACGGCTTCGACCCACCTTTGCGCGCGGCGCGCGGCGGCTCCGCCCCCATCTCGTATACGGCGATGATCTGGTGGCTCAAGGTATCGCGCTCAACATTGAACCAGCGCCGGCAGCCGTGGGCGTGGCACCAGCGCTCCCGGTACGCACCCTTGGGATTGGTGCGCAGAAACAGATAGTCCGCCCACTCCTCGTCGGAAAGCTTCTCCGGATGCTTTGGACGCACGATGTGCGCCTCACCGCCGTAGGAGAACTCGTACTCGTCCCTGGGACCGCAATAGGGGCATTCAATTAATAGCATAAGATCGCGTTCAGCAGAATCGTATTTTTATTCGTTGGTGTTAGTGACATGTAACTGGTGACGCGTAATGCGTGACGGGTGATGCGTGACGGGTGATGCGTGACGGGTGACGCGACGTGAATACCCGCTCCGTAGGGTGCGCCGTGCGCACCATCTTGCGCCCATAAATTATTGGTGCGCACGGCGCATCCTACTACTACGTCATTCCCGCGCACGCGGGAATCCACTAAACAACCCTAATGCGCCACCGCGGCGGCGCCGTGCTCGTCGATTAACTCGCCGCTGGTAAAACGCTCCAGGGTGAACGGCGCGTTGAGCTCGTGGGGTTCGTCGTGGGCGATGGTGTGAGCAAAAACCCAGCCCGATCCCGGCGTCGCCTTGAAGCCTCCAGTGCCCCAGCCGCAATTGAAATAGATCCCCTTCACCGGCGTCTTGCCGATGATGGGGCTCGCGTCGGGGCACACATCGACGATGCCGCCCCACTGCCTGAGCATGCGCAGGCGCGAGAAGATCGGAAACAGCTCAATCAGCGCGCCCATCTGGTGCTCGACCACCGGGAAGCTGCCGCCCTGAGCGTAGGAGTTGTAGGCATCGATTCCGGCTCCGATGACCAGGTCGCCCTTGTCGGACTGGCTAACGTAAACGTGCACTGCGCTGGACATGACCACGCTGTGGTGAATCGGCTTGATGGGCTCGGACACCAGCGCCTGCAGCGGATGACTCTCGATGGGTAGGCGAAAACCCGCCATGGCCGCCAGCACGCTGGCGTGCCCGGCAACGACGACGCCGACCTTCTTCGCGCCGATGTAGCCGCGCGAGGTCTCCACGCCCTCCACCGCACCCTTTTTCAAACGAAAGCCGGTGACCTCGCAGTTCTGAATGATGTCCACGCCGTAACGGTCCGCGCCGCGGGCAAAGCCCCAGGCCACCGCATCGTGGCGGGCGACCCCGCCGCGCTTTTGCAGCGAAGCACCGAGCACCGGATAGCGGGAGTCGGGCGAGGTATTCAAGATCGGCACCCGCGCCTTGATCTGCTCTGGCGTCAGCACTTCCGAGTCGATACCGTTCAGGCGTATCGCGTTGACGCGTCGGGAAAGCTCGCGCAGGTCGTGCAGATTGTGGGCGAGATTGAGCACACCGCGCTGGCTCAGCATGATGTTGTAATTGAGTTCCTGACTCAAACTCTCGTAGAGCTTGAGCGACTTCTCGTACAGATGCGCGCTCTCGTCCCAAAGATAATTGGAGCGAATGATGGTGGTGTTGCGCCCAGTATTGCCGCCACCGATCCAGCCTTTCTCCAGCACCGCCACGTTGCGCACCCCGTGCAGCTTGGCCAGGTAATAGGCGGTGGCCAGGCCGTGCCCGCCACCGCCCACGATGACGACGTCGTAAGCCTTCTTGGGCTCCGGGCTTCGCCACGCCCGCGGCCAGTCACGATGATAGCTCAACGCGTTGCGGGCAAGGGAGAAGATGGAATATTTCACGGCATTGCTTTGGCTGGTCGGATGATTACTAGAACACAGTTTTGGGAATCACTAACGAACTTTTGCTTGGCATTCGGTGATGGCTCGAAACTCGCATCAAAGGAAGATATTTTTCTACTGGATTCCCGCTTCCGCGGGAATGACGAAATCTGTTAACTGTCCACCCTACTTAATATATTCCTGGTGATTAGAACCTATCTCAGAACTGCTGTGCTTAGTCTGACGGCATTAAAAAGGGGCTCAAGCTGCCCATGCCGGCTCCCGCGCCGTGTGGCGGCGTTGCGACTCGTCGCAATAGCTACGGCTATTCCTCCTCCCCGCGCCTTGCCACACGACCCGGATAGCTCGCCGATATACGCAACCTATTTACGGGACGGGACACTAGCAACAAGTGACGCATAACAAGTAACTTATTTCAGAGCCTGCGTATTCTAAATCTTAAACACTCCGCGAGGTCCTGATCTGAATCAGGGTACCCAAATTTAGCCGCTCGCCGGTACAAGTCAACTTCGCGCCCACCCACTAATCACCTATTGAGCGCTCATTTCCCAGAATTCCCGCAAAGCTTATTCCTGCAAAAGGGGGGAGAAGGACTCCAGTTGACAATTCTTCCTCATTTGATCTCGTCCATAATCAATGCGCACAGCGCACCCTACAGTCCTTAGCGGTTTGCCCGCAAGCGGGCTCCTACGCGCGTCGTCCAAGCCTTTATCACCTTCGGCCCGATACGCGCTAATTACAATTCGTCATCCCGCGAAGCTTGTCCTCCGCGACAGCGGGAGCGGGAATGCAGCCAAAAACTCTCCCTTCTTACACGCCCTGTGTGTAACTCGTGCGCACGGCGCACCCTACAGCACTCGTGCCCCGCACACCTGCTAATCAGATCACCGTCATTCCCGCGGAAGCGGTAATCTAGTAGCCAACGCTTCCTTATTCAGAATTTCTCTAACATTCGATCACATTTACGGCCAAACCGCCGCGGGCAGTCTCCTTGTACTTGGTCTTCATGTCAGCGCCGGTTTCGCGCATGGTCTTGATCACCTTGTCCAGGGAGACGAAATGCGAACCGTCGCCGCGAAGCGCCATGCGCGCAGCGTTGATGGCTTTGACCGAGGCGATGGCGTTGCGCTCTATACACGGCACCTGCACCAAGCCGCCCACGGGATCGCAGGTGAGTCCCAAATTGTGCTCCATGCCGATCTCCGCCGCGTTCTCCACCTGCTCGGGCGTGCCGCCCAAGACTTCCGCCAGCGCGCCCGCCGCCATGGAACAGGCCGAGCCTACCTCGCCCTGACAACCCACCTCGGCGCCGGAGATGGAGGCATTCTCTTTATAAAGGATGCCGATGGCGGCAGCGGTGAGCAAAAAGCGAACGACGCCCTCCTCGTCCGCGCTTTTACAGAAGTGGTGGTAGTAGTGCATCACCGCGGGAATGATCCCGGCGGCGCCGTTGGTGGGCGCAGTAACGACGCGCCCGCCGGCGGCGTTCTCCTCGTTCACCGCCAGCGCATAGAGGTTCACCCAATCCATGACGATGAAATGATCGTCGGCGGCGGAATGGGACTGCGCTTTCAGCTCGCGATAAAGCTGCGGCGCGCGTCGTTTGACTTTCATCCCTCCCGGCAGTACGCCCTCGTGGCGGCAGCCGTTGTCCACGCACTCCTTCATCACGCTCCAGATCTTCAGCAGCCCCTCGCGGATCTCCTGCTCGCCGCGCCAGGCTTTTTCGTTCTCCAACATCAGCGAGCTGATGCTCATGCCTTCTTGTGCGCAAAGCTCGAGCAGCTTGACCCCGGTGGTGAAGTGATACGGGACCTTGGTATCGTCCTCCACGATCCGATCGGCACCGGCCGCTTCTTCGTTCACTACGAAGCCACCGCCGACCGAATAATACACCTTGCTGCGAATCTCCTCTCCGGACTGATCGAAAGCGGCGAAACGCATACCGTTGGGGTGATAAGGCAGGCTCCTGCGGCGATGTAAAACCAGGTGTTCCCGCTCGTCGAAAGTAATCTGGTGCTTACCCAACAGCAAAATGCTGCTTTGATCGTGGATGCGCGAAAGTCGTTCCGGAATGATCGCCGGATCGATGTCCTCCGGCGCCTCGCCTTCCAAACCCAAGAGCACCGCCTTGTCGCTGCCGTGGCCTTTTCCCGTGGCCCCCAGGGACCCGAACAGATCCGTGCGCACAGCCGCCGTGCGATCCAGCAGACCATTGTCCTCAAGCCCCTTGGCAAAAGTGAGCGCCGCGCGCATGGGCCCGACGGTATGCGAGCTCGACGGTCCGATACCGACTTTGAACAGGTCAAAGACGCTGATGGTCATGGACGACTACCGCTGATGCAACTTGTGTCGGTTATCGCAGCCCGCTGTGGGAGCGAGCTTGCCCGCGATTTCTTAGATCAGGCATCTCACAAAACGTCGAGTTCAAGTTGTAACACGTAGCATGTGGAATGCGCCGTCCACTCCACCGGATTAAATGAAAAAATTGTCTACTGGATTCCCGCTTTCGCGGCAATGACAGACTGCCGTAGGGTGCGCTGTGCGCGTCATGAATGACATGTGGCATGGGATTCGCCGTTGCTTGTCGATAACGCGTAAATGCGGTGGTGCGTGATCCCACACCTCTCTATGCAAGCTGCAGGAGCACGCTTACACGCGAATTCGCCACGGCGCCTAAGAAGTTCACTCCCAAGCATGGGCCCTGCTCCAGCAGGAGGGGCATTCCTGCAGGAGTCGCGGAAGCCATCGCGCTAATCACTACTTGCTAAACAAACGAGGACGCTACGAACCGCTCGCCGACTTGAGGGCCGCCGCGCCGTGTCCGTATACCGGAAAGCGCGCGCACAGCTCGCTCACCTTTGCCCGCACCTGGTCGAGCACCGCTTCGTTCTCGTGTTCGTCCATGACGTCGCACATCCAGTTGGCCACCTGGCGCACTTCCGCCTCCTTGAATCCACGAGTGGTCACCGCGGGGGTGCCGATGCGGATGCCGCTGGTGACGAATGGCGACTGGGGATCGTTGGGGACGGTGTTCTTGTTCACCGTGATATGCGCCCTGCCCAGCGCTGCGTCCACCGCCTTGCCGGTGATCCCTTTATCAATGAGATCGATCAGCATCAGGTGATTGTCGGTGCCGCCGGAAACAATCTTATAACCGCGTGACATGAACACTTCCGCCATGGCGCGGGCGTTATTGACCGTCTGTTCCTGGTAGTCCGTGAAGCCGGGCTCCATGGCTTCCTTGAAGGCGACCGCCTTCGCGGCGATGACGTGCATCAGCGGCCCACCCTGCAGTCCCGGAAACACCAGGCTGTTGAGTTTCTTTTCGATCTCCTTATTGGCGCGCGCCAGGATCAGGCCGCTGCGCGGACCGCGAAGGGTCTTGTGGGTGGTGCTGGTGACCACGTCGGCGTAGGGAACCGGGTTGGGGTAGTGACCGGTGGCGATCAGCCCCGCCACGTGGGCCATGTCTACCAGGAAGTACGCTCCGACGGTGTCGGCAATGGCGCGAAAGCGCTCGTAGTCGAGCACGCGCGAGTAGGCCGAAAAACCCGCCAGGATCAGCCTAGGCATGTGTTCCTTCGCCAGCACTTCCACCTGGTCGTAGTCGATCCGGCCGCTCGTCGGATCGAGACCGTACTGCGCGGCCTTGAACACCTTGCCGGAAAAATTCACGTGGGAGCCGTGGGTCAAGTGCCCGCCGTGGGCGAGGCTCATGCCGAGCAGGGTGTCGCCGGGATTGAGCAGGGCGAAATAGGCGGCCGCGTTAGCAGACGAGCCAGAATGTGGCTGCACGTTAGCGTAGTCGGCGTCGAACAGCGCCTTGGCGCGGTCGATGGCCAGCTGCTCGCAAACATCCACGTGGGCGCAGCCGCCGTAATAGCGCTTGCCGGGATAGCCCTCGGCATATTTGTTGGTGAGCAGGGAACCCTGGGCCTCCAGCACACGGGGGCTGGCGTAGTTTTCGGAAGCGATGAGCTCCACGTGGGCTTCCTGGCGCGCGTTTTCCGCCTGTATTGCCGCCCAAAGCTCGTCGTCATACCCCGCAATGCCGTCCTTGAAATCAAACATCTCGCTTTCTCCGACCGTTGTGTTCCGCCGACTAATAAAAGAATGTCGAAAGTCGATGCCCTATCGAGCTTCGGCCCGCTCAGGCGAAGACGCGGTCTCCACCTCGCGCCGTCAATCAAGCATTTACGGCGCTTGACCGATTCCGGCACATTCCCGTGCCGGAAGAAGGCTGCTGAAAACCAGAGTTATTCAGCATCCTGTTAACAAAAACAAACAGGCGACGGCCAGCGGGGTCGCGCCATCGCCTGCGGTAGCTTATCAATTACTCATTACACCCCGCGGCTGCGAAGCTTACAAGGCGTCCTCCCAAGTCCCTATTTTAGCTACGACACCCGGATATCTTGCGGCGACGAGGGGACGCCTTCTTGGCCTCTTGATGGCTTCCGAAGGGTGTGGCAGCGGGCACCATTTTTGCCGGGGAATAGAGCGCTCCTGGGCGCGAGCTCGATCCGACGCTTCAGAAAGGTTCACCTACAAGCGGGCGCTTACGGAAATTGTGGGCGCCTTTGTTGAGTCTGCCGCGCACACCGTCTTCCGTTCCGGCCGTCTGGGTAGTGCCGCTGGTGTACCCTACGCCGGTTGCCGTGCGGACGACCGAACACCGAGCGAAACGATTTGCGTCCAGGTGATCGGTATCCGTTCCGGTTAACGAATGCCGACGCCGATTCGCGGCCAAGGCCGCTCCTACGAGAGGACCGGTAACCTATTAAGCGAAGTCGCAGACCGATCGTAGGAACGCCAGGGACCTCGCTGACTGTGTCAACGCCGATTCGCGGCCAAGGCCGCTCCTACGAGGGGATTTGCGTATTCGGTTCAGGGAAGTCGCAGACCTGTCGTAGGAGCGAGCTTGCTCGCGAACAGGGGGCTTAGAAAAAGACCACAGACCTTGGTGGTTGGGTTCGGCGCCCATTCGCGGCCAAGGCCGCTCCTACGAGAGGTAGGGGGTCAATCGAGCGATGCCGCAGGCAGCGCGATCTAGTCGAATGAAAGCAAACACCTTTCGTAGGAGCGAGCTTGCTCGCGAATGCGGTTTCAACGACCAGAATCCCCTAGAATGCGCGTCCAGGCATCCGGCGAAGGCCGCGGGCGTTTTCCGCTTCTTAGCTGTTACTTGTCACCTGTTAGATGTTGCCTGTCACTAACAAAAAGCGCGCACACGCCGTATACCGACTCAATCCCGCAACTGTTAAAAGGGCGCCCAATGAGCCACCTCTCAGACGTCATCGAATCCGGCCGCTTCGTTATCACCAGCGAGCTCAATCCACCCAAGGGAACCGACTTGGTTCCGCTTTACGAGAAAGCGGACAGCCTCAAAGGCGCCGTGGACGCCTTCAACCTCACAGACTCCCATGCCGCCCACATGGCCATGGCGCCCATGGCCGCGGCGCATCTGTTGCGCCAGCGCGGCCACGAACCCATCCTTCAGCTCACCACCCGCGACCGGAATCGGATCGCGCTTCAGTCCGATCTGCTCGGCGCCTACGCGCTCGGGATCGAAAACGTGGTGTTCATGGGCGGCGATCCGCCCACGGCCGGCGATCATCCCGACGCCAAGCCGGTGTTCGACGTCTACACCTCCATCATTCTCCGCGCCGCCCGCGGCATGGAGGGCGGTCACGACATGTCGGGAAACGAGCTGCACGGCAACCCGCGCTTTTGTCTTGGCGCGGTGGCCAATCCCGGCGCCGAGGACCTCGACGAAGAGGTCCGC
Organism: uncultured Gammaproteobacteria bacterium; assembly: GCA_947258715.1. GTDB lineage: Bacteria > Pseudomonadota > Gammaproteobacteria > HK1 > HK1 > CAMYJH01. The sequence continues at coordinate 4,102 of CAMYJH010000055.1, read as the reverse complement.
CGCATGGAAGAGAAACTCGAAGCGGGGGCGCGCTTCTTTCAGACCCAGGCGGTGTACGAGCCGGCCAAGTTCGAACGCTTCGCCCACAAGGTGAACGGACTTGGTGCCACCGTGCTCGCGGGGATCATCCCGCTAAAGTCAGCGCGCATGGCCCGATACATGAACACCCGCGTCCCCGGCATCCACGTGCCCGACAAGCTCATCCAGCGCATTGACGAGGCGAAAGACCGGAGAAAAGTCAGTATCGAAATCGCCTCCAGCATCGCGTCGGAGGTACGCGACATGTGCCAGGGCCTGCACGTCATGGCCATCGGCTGGGAAGACATGATTCCAGAGGTTCTGCAGGCGGCCGGAATTAAACGGGATTGATCACGCGAAACGAAGGAGAAACCTTAAACGTCACGGGTCGTGCATAGTGATTAGTGGTTAGTATTTGATGATTCGTGCTTCGTGATTACCGCGGGGTGCCTCAGCAGTGCCCGCCGCGCGCCTCAGCATCCGACAGCGTCATTCCCGCGCAAGTGGGAATCCAGTGGACAAATCTTCTTTTGACCGCCGTATTGCAATTGCACCCTTGGCCGCTGTGCTACAGCTGAAATATGCCCTCAGCTCTTGCGTAACGGATGGCGACCGTGGGAGCTGGCTTGCGCGCAAGCATGTGCGCGGGGCGCGCAAAACGCACCCTGCGATTCGCTGCTGGATTCTCGCTTCCCAGGGTGTGAAAAAACTCCGGTCAATGATTGCCGGAGGGACGAATCGGCATCTTTTCGCCATCTTATGAGCTTGGGTCGGAGAAAACTTGGGATAGCTGCTTGAATCACAGTCGTTACTGCCGATTGTCTCCCACCGGTACAAATAGGCACGAGATTTTGCGCCGCCTGTTCCGCGGCAATGACGGGGTAGGCTTCTTTCACTCGCCAGCAAGCATGCCGTCTGATCGACAGGGAATCGCTTCCTACAGGAATTGTAGAAACCAGGGCGTCAGTTTCAGAAATTCCTCTTCTCCCCCGGTTGCATCGCGATTACCTCGGTGCGGGAGCTGCCCAGCGCCTGTTTGAGCTCATCGGGTGTGCCTATCAGCGGCGGAAACGTGCCGTAATGGATCGGAATCACGCGCTTGCTATTGAGCAGATTTTTTATCGCGTACGCCGCGTGCGCAGGATCCATGGTGAAGTGCCCGCCAACGGGAAGAAGCTCCAAGTCCGGCTGGTAGTACTCGCCGATGAACTTCATGCCGGCGAAAACGCCAGTATCGCCGGCGTGATAGATCTTGAAGCCGTTTTCCAGCTCGACGATGTACCCGCACGGCTCGCCGCCGCGGAATACGCGCTTTTTATTGCTATCCGGATCAATGTTCACCACCTCCGAGCTTTGCTCGGCGCGCACCATGGTTACGGTAATGCCGTCCAGCGGCTTGATCGGCCCGCTCTTGTTGAAGCGAATAAGCTGTTTGTAGGGCACGATGCCCAGAGTGCCAAAGGTGCGGCCCATATCAGCGTTAATCGCCACCTTAGCTCCCTTCTTCTTCGCGAGAGCTGCGGTATCACCGATGTGATCGCCGTGACCGTGGGTCACCAAGATCAGATCGACTTTACCAAGCGCCTCGAGTGACTCGAGGTTATCCGGCGTCTTCGGGTTCTTGGTGATGAAAGGAGCGATGAGGATCACCTTACCCTTGTCGGTGGCGATCTAGAATGCCGACTGCCCAGACCACTGAAGCTCGAAGGCGGCCAGCGGCTGCGCGCTGATAACAGCGAGCAAAACCGTTAGCGCGCCAAGGGCGCGAAAGCTGAAAGCGTCGTTCATTTTTGTCTCCTTTTTGAACGGGCTAAGGCAGTTGCCCGAGGCGCGGATTATTACGCCTGGGAATCTGGTGCGACCCAAGAAAGCCGAACATTTTGCGTCGATAGCCTGAGAGGTCGGATCCGACCCCACCCCCCCCGGATTCGCCCTGAGCGGATGAAATGCCGCCCACGGGTTCCCTCCCCAAAGCCCTCCCGGAACGTTCGAAAGTAGGCGCTGACTTTCCCCGGAAACCCCTTTTCCCCTCCTGATGCCCCTTTATCGCGGGCGAATCTGCGACCGAGTCCGCGGAGTCCGCCGCGCCCACCGTCATCCGGTGGCGTCATAGAAAGTAGACGCTGACTATTCCCAGGATGCCTTGTTACCGCCTTCTGCGGGCGTCCGCCCAAGCCGCAGTGGATCTGCTCTCCTCGTATCGGAGCCCCTCACCTGTCAACCCAGGTGCGGCTTGAGCGCGTACTTCTCTAACCCGCCGTCAGAAGGCTCGCCCAAGAGCGGGTTCGTTTTGGGAGTCGCCTAAGCGCTCATAGGCTGGGCCGTGCGCGGAATTACAAGATTAGGCTAGGAAAAACAGACAGTTAAGCTGGGGAATTGTGCCAAACGCCGAAAGAAGGAAGGGCCCCGAAGGGCCCTTCCGCTGCTTTCACGCGGGGGAAGCGTGACAGGCAAGGGGACCGCTTATTTACGCCAGAACGGCTTCGCGGCCTCCCGTTGAACATCGTACCTCGAAAGACCGATGTCGCGCAGTAGTCTTTCGTCCAGCTCGAGCAGGTGGCGACGCTGATCGACCCGCACCTGCCAGGACTCCAAGGTCCGAAGCAGGGTACGGAAAGCCTTGGAGAGATAAGCACTTATACCAACGACCGGCGCCACCTGAATCTCGGCGCCGGGGATTCGCACATTGTGGACACTGGTCGTGTTCATGGTCATACTCCCGAAAATTTCTAACTCTTACCAAAATTCCCCGGGAAGACTCTTTTTTCCCGGCACGTTTGAATTGTAGGCAATGATGCAGCGCAACAACAAATGATATATTTTCAGAGCTTGCATAAATTTTTATAATCCGAACCCATGGCCCGAAAACTGCCCCCCTTAAACGGCCTCAGAGCCTTCGAAGCCGCCGCCCGGCACCTGAGCTTCACCCGCGCGGCAGAAGAGCTACATGTCACCCAGGCCGCGGTCAGCCACCAGGTGAAAAGCCTCGAGGACTATCTTGGAATCAAGCTGTTTCGGCGCTTCAACCGCTCCCTGCTGCTTACCGACGAGGGCCAAAGCTTCCTCCCCGGCCTCACCAAGGCCTTCGACCTGCTGGACGATTCCACCCGCCGCCTGGCCAGAAAGGAGGCTGGCGGCGCGCTCACGGTCTCGGTGCTGCCCTCATTTGCCGCCCGCTGGCTGGTGGCCCGGCTGGGACGCTTCCGGCGGGCCCATCCGGAGGTGGATTTACGCATCGACCCCAATGCCGGGCTGGCTGACTTCGCCCACGGAGACGTGGACATCGGTATCCGCTACGGCAAGGGGAAATATCCGGGGCTGCGCTCGGACCGTCTCATGGCCGAGGATATCTTCCCGGTGTGCAGCCCAACGCTGCTGGAAGGCGAGCACCCGTTGCGGCATCCAGAAGATCTCGCCCACCACACCCTGCTCCACGACGACGGCCACGGCGACTGGCGCACTTGGCTTCTGGCCAACGAGGTGGAAAACGTCGATCCTCTTCGCGGCACGGTGTTCACCGATTCGAGCGTGCTGATAGAGGCCGCCAAACGCGGCCAGGGCGTGGCGCTGGCCCGCTCCGTGCTTGCCGGCGACGAGCTCGAAGCCGGCGCCCTGGTGCGACCGTTCGGCAAGCAGAGCGTCCCCGCCGAATACGCCTATTACATCGTCTGCCCCGAAGACACCGCCGAACTGCCCAAGATCAGAGCCTTCCGCGAATGGCTGCTCAAAGAGGCCCGCGGCAGGGAGGGCGGCATAGGGAACTAAAGATCCATCCGCTACGCGAGAGCCACATTCGCGTGCAAGCTCGCTCCTACGAAAGGACTTCGCCTTCCCGGCGACCGGACTTCGACTTCGCCCAGCCAGAGCGCCATGCCCACCGTAGGAGCGGCCTTGGCCGCGAATCGGCGATGAATGCGATATGAAGCACAACAAAAACGTACCATGCGCCGTACCCACCAACAGCCCCGTTCGCGAGCAAGCTCGCTCCTACGAAAGGACTTCGCCTTCCCGACGATCGGACTTCGACTTCGCCCAACCAGATCGCCATGTCTACCGTAGGAGCGGCCTTGGCCGCGAATCGGCG
>CAMYJH010000054.1 GCA_947258715.1 uncultured Gammaproteobacteria bacterium | reverse complement strand
TCGTTGAAGGCGTGGAGTTCATTAACGGAGAAGAGATCGAACAACCGGACCAGGTCGCCGCTTGATTTCATCGGCATACACCAGATTTGACTATAGCTCGCGAAATAGTGTGCAAAGCATATCTTATATGGCTTGAATTTGAGGCAGATCAAAGACCTCGGGGGAAACAGGAGTAGATTCTTGGGATAAGAGTTAACAGAAACGCATTTTCCTGATTCCAAGGAATAGCGGCCGTCCCTTCTTCTAGCTGCAGCTGCAGCGACCGCCAACGGGCTTCCTCGTCCTTTGCGCGGAAAGCCCAAACCGTTCCAAACAGATAGATCGAAATATCGATCAGGCCGAATCGGCGAACAGGCCCAGGAGGTATCGATGAAGGGAGCCGACATGAGGCGGATCGAGAAATTTAACCCGCCTCCTTTTTATTGATGGAACAAACGCTCTATAGACAGATGGAATCCAAATAGGGCCGTGCGTTCAAGCCGAGCCATTTGGCGGGAGGCGCATCATGAAGAAGCTTATTGTAGTTATAGTCTTTTTAACTGCCTGCGCCCCGTCAGCGACAACGGTGCGGCTGGAGACCCCCCTGCTCGAGGGCTTATCGCTAGAAGCCCAGACAGAAGACAGGCATAAGTACACGACCAAGACTACTCATTGGCGTGAGCCGGAAAGCGGAAAGCTGAAGGCGTGCCTTAAAGTGACTTCACTCAAGGGTCAATACGCATCCTCTGGGGTGTTTTTCATAAAGAGCCCTGACAACACGCCTCGGGCGGGTGTTCGTGACGTTCACTTGGAGGAGGCGCTTTCCTCTATCAATGTAACAGAAGAGGGAAATTCATCGAACAGGGTTGGAAAGCTGCAGTATCTGCGTCTAGCCGACTCCGCGCAGCAGTGCGCGTACCTGATGCAATATTGGGGAATAACGGCGGGCTATGAGAACCGAGAACGGTTGCTCGGGACTACGAGAATAGAAGCATGGTATTGCGACGATGCTCTTTCTCAGGACACCGTGAATGCGTTTTTTAACAGCGTTACGTTCTGATCGCTTGCAGGCGCAACGGGGACGTTCAGAGTTCGTAAGTCATTGAAGCTGGGTGCATGCCACTTCAGAGACACTAAATATCAGTAGCTTGCGAACTCTGAATGTCCCCATTCTCCATTCTCCATGCACACGCAATCGTGCCTACGAGATGAAGGCGACACCCTCGAGGCGAGGCTCTTCTCTGAAAGATTGCACGAGATGATCCATCAGCAGCCGCATGCGCTCCGTGCGCCGGAGCTCCGGGTGCGTCAGCAGCCAGACCTGTGTCCGAAACTGCAGCCGGCACGGAAACAAACGTTCGAGCATTGATTTGATCTGGTCGTCGGGCAGCAGCGAGATACCGTAACCGGCGACCGCCATCGCCGACATGGCGTTCAGCGTCGAGCAAGTCATTACGAGCTCTTCTGCGCGCTCGGCGTGGAGTTGCCGGAACGGGGGAAGCCGCCTGAGCGCGCCGTCCGCACCAATGATACGGTGCCGCGCCAAATCCTTCTGGTCCTTCGGTCGACCGTGCCGGCGCAGGTAGGACTTGGCCGCGTAGTAAGCCCAGTCGAGGGAAAACACTTTTCGACCCACGAGGTGCGGCGGCGGGCGGGTGGTGGCTCGAATGGCGATGTCGGCCTCACGCCGCGTCAGGTCGAGGCTCTCTGCTCCGACCACGAGCTCGATCGTGATCTCGGGGTAAAGTTTCGAGAAGCGCATCAAGTATCGAGGCAAGTAGGCGTAAGCGAGGTTGTCGGGCGCCGTGAGTCGAATCTTTCCGCTCGGCCTGTAATCCTTGCCCAGCACTTTGAGCTGCAGTAAGTCGATCTCTTCACCGACCCGCTGGGCGTGCCCGAGGAGTTCGTCACCGGCCGCCGTCAATTGATAACCGTCCGCCAGCCGCTCGAAAAGCCTTGCGCCGACTGTATTCTCGAAGCGATTGATGCGGCGGAACACGGTCGAGTGATTGACCTCGAGCACGCGCGCGGCGCCCTGGAGCGAGCGGGCCTCGGCGACGGCGAGAAAGTAACGCAGGTCGTCCCAATCCATCTTTGCATATCTGCAAGTACAATTTGCTGATATTGATGATTTACTTGCGCTAATGCAAGACCTATCGTTGCCCGCACGAAATCACGAAACCTGCACAGGAGAAACCGATGAACACAAAGAATGTTGCACATGGTGCTTTCATTACCCGGATCAGCCTCGGCCTGGTGCTGATCGCACACAGCCTCTACCTGAAGCTGGTTGTCTTTACCCTGCCGGGCACGGCTGATTTCTTCGTTTCGCTCGGCCTACCCCAGGCAAGCGCGTACGCGGTATTTGCGGTTGAAGCCCTCGCCGGAATGGCGCTCGTGCTGGGCTACCGGGTCGAGCTCGCCGCAGCGGCCACCATCCCGGTGCTTCTCGGTGCGACCTGGGCCCACTGGTCGAACGGCTGGCTCTTTACCAACGACGGTGGCGGCTGGGAATACCCTCTATTCCTAGCAGCCGTGGCCGCCGCGCAGATCTTTCTCGGCGCCGGTAGTTATGCGCTCATTGGATCGACATCGCGGGCAACTTCTTCACTTGAGACGCGGAGTGTCACGTCATGATCGATCTGCTGTTACCCACGAGCATCGCAATCGGCTTGCTCACCTGGTCGCTGGTCGCGAAGTGGTACGTTCTGCCATGGACGCGCGCCCAGTCGCTCGAGGCTGCCTTAACGCCGCTGCTGCTCCTGAACGCGCTGCGCTACGTCGGTCTCGCTTTTCTGATTCCAGGCGTCACGGCCGAGGCGCTGGACGCACGCTTCGCCGCGCCGGCGGCCTGGGGCGATCTCGGGGCAGCGCTCTTGGCGCTCCTCGCGCTGCTGGCCCTGAGGCAGCGGTGGTCCTTGGCGGGCATTCTCGTCTGGGCCTTCAATATCTTCGGCGCTTTGGATCTCGTCAACGCCGTCCTGCAAGGCTTGCGTTACACCATCGACGGCCACTTGGGCGCAACCTATTTCATCCCGGCTGTTTTCGTGCCGATGCTGCTGGTTGCGCATATCGTTATCGCCGTCGTGCAGATCCGGCACGGCTCACCCGTGCACAGAGAAGCGGCTGTCGGCGTCCCACGCTGACCGCTGGGGACATTCAGAGTTCGTAAGCTATTGATTTTCTCCGGCTAGAAGTCGCACAGACATCTCCACCGCGAATCTGAAAATCAATAGCTTACGAACTCCGAATGTCCCCGTTCTCGCCATGCTTCAGCCGAACATGTCGTTTGCGATCGCGCTATACCATCCCACCGATTCTTTGTAGTTCGTCTTCCGAGTTGCCGCGTTTTCCCCCGTCTGCGAGATGAAGTCGCTGACCTTTTCGATGGTCTTTGCACCGCCCTCATAGGCAGCGCCCACCTTCACGGCGTTGTTGGCTGAAACCAGACTCCAGCAGGTGTTGTTGTACCGGGGCGCAGGGGCCGACGCGTTCGCCAACTCGGCACGGATGTCGTGGGCCGCCACCTTGGCCTGACTGTTTGCCGAGTATGCCGACTTCGGCATCGCCGACGCGATCGAAGCGTCACCGAGCACATAGATATTGGGATCCGCCTTGGAGCGCATGTTCTTGGGATCTATCGGCACCCAGTCGCCGTCCGTGACGCCTGCCACCATGGCGATCGCCCCCGCCTTCTGCGCCGGAATGACGCAGGCGGCATCCGCTTTGAGAGATTCGTCCTCCGTCTCGATGACCATTGTTTCCGGGTTGACGTTCTTGAGCGCGCCGGAAAAGTCAGTGGATCGCCACTCGATCATTCCCGGGTAGTGCTGCTCCCACCCTTCCGTGAACAGGGATTGCTTGGCGAACTTGAGCTTGGGATCGATGATGATGATCTTGGCTTTGGGATTATTCCGCTTGAACTGGTGGGCGATCATCGAGGCCCGCTCGTAGGGACCAGGCGGGCAGCGGTAGGGGTTCGTTGGGGTCACCATCACGAATGTGCCGCCCTGGCGCATGTTCATGATCTGCGATTTGAGCAGTTGTGCCTGGGTGCCAGAACGGTATGCGTGGGGCATCCTGCTCTGGGCCGCCACGGAGTAGCCGGGAACGCTGTCGAACTTGAAATCGATTCCCGGCGAGAGCACCAGTTTGTCGTAGGACAGCTTGTTGCCGGAACCCAAAGTGACCGTCTTCGCCGAGGCATCGACTCCGGTAGCCCAATCGTGAATCACGTTGATACCGTGCTTGGATGCCAGCCGTCCGTAGGAGTGACCGATGGACTCGTACTCTCGGAAGCCGCCGATGTAGAGGTTGGAGAAGTAGCAGGTGTAGTACCGCCTCGACGGCTCGATGAGCACCACGTCCAAGGCTCCCTTGGAATCCTTGGCAAGATAGCGCGCAGCGGTGGCCCCTCCGGCACCTCCGCCGATCACCACGACCTTCCTCGTGGCTGCAAACGCAAGATACGGCATGCCCAAGGTGCAGGCAGCCGCGGTTGTTCCCAACAGTTGACCAAACCGTCGCCGGGTTACTCTAGTCATGATGAGTCCTCGCAAAATTGGGGGTGCGTATATTCTCGACCGCACCGGGTTTTTTGGTGGTAGATCTGCAAGCAGGCTGTGAACAGTTCCAGTCGTTCATCAGCAAGTCCTGAGGTTCGGAGCCGGCCTGCGAGTGCTGCACGTCTCCCGATCGGCACAGGCGGGTGAGCACGACGTATTCGAGCAGATGCATCTGCGAGGTTCTCGCCACGACAGAAAGGGGATACGACGCTGGCTTTTGGCTTTTATTATTCTATTTTACCGACGAGAAATCTCCCCGCTACTTGATCCAGGTCAACGCATCGGGGACATTCAGAGTTCGTAAGTCATTGAACCTATGTTCACATCATTGCGGGAACTCCGAAAATCAGTAGCTTGCGAACTCTGAATGTCCCCAATCCGCCCCATTCCAAGGCAATCTCAGCGCGCTAATTTGCGGCTGAGCCGCTCGCTCGCCTGCTCTCTCTGCAGCTGCTGAAGAATGATTCCCCGCGGGGACCCGCGGTGGGGTAACAGGCGCGACTTGGCACCTTCGCCCGCGACCCACCTGTGTTGCCGGTCCAGGAGCTGACGCTGGCGGAAGCGCTCGGCTTCGAATCGCCGCTGCTCAGCTCGTGTTTCCTCAACCGACTTCGGTGCGCTCAGCTGGGCGCGCGAAGCTTGCTCCCGTTCAAGCTCCAACTCCTGCTGGACCTGATAGCGATTGATTTCACTTGGGGAAACGCCGCCTGTATCAGCGGCGTAAGCCAACGGCATGGAGCACAAAGTCGCTAGCGACAAGACGCTCAGGGCGACCGGGATCATCACCTTGACCAAAGTTTGCCCGACCCCGTCGGTCGCAGCCAGATAGTCGTATCGCCAGTGACCATCGCTCCCGCGGTGGTTCCAATGAGCGGCTTGGTTGCGAACTCGGCCACCCAGCCTGCCGGACCGTGCGGAAGCGGCCACTATCGATTGTAGAAGTTCACCACGCACGCCACGGCCTCCTGGCCTCTAAGGTCGTGCAAGCATACACAAAAAACGGAACTTGCCATGATGCTCTTTCCGTTCTCCTCTTCGCCCCGATAAAACCCGCCCGGCCAGCCGGCCGGGCGGGTGTCGGCGATGGTCTCCGTTGTCAGTTGACCTTGACCGCCTCAAGATCCGCATTCGCGCCGATACCCAGCGTCATCGGGAACGACACGAAGTGGAACCGGGTGGTGACGTTGTCGTCGTGCACCGCGAAGCTAACGTTGTAGACACCGTTCACTTTGAGGTTCTTGTCGTCCGCGGAATGCCCGGTGTCAAGCGGGCGGCTCCAGGTGACAGTCCAGACGCCGTCCTTCCACACGCCTTTCGCGTTCTTATTGTCACCGGCAGAACCTTCGGTACCCGTGCGGGTGAGCAGGCGCCCGGGCAGGACATCGCCCTTCTTCCAGCCGGCGTTGGGGTCGTAGGGCACGGCGTTCTCCTCCTTGATGATGGCGTAGGGCTTGGAAGGATCGCCGATGTCGGCCATGGTGATCGACTTCGCGCCCACCCTGTTGGCATCGAACATGAACTTCGGCGTCATGGTTTTTCGGTCAACGTTCCAGCTGAAGGGTTTCTTGCCCTTGTCGAACAGGCGGTATTCGAGGACATAGCCGTCGTCGGCCATGCCAACGGGGTTGCTGCGGTGTCCGCGCCACTGCATCAGGTCCACAAACTTGCCATCGGCCTTCAGCATGGCCACCTCGTCGGCCGACTTGACCTTGTCCCAGCTGGCCTCCTCATCGGTCCGGGAGTCCGGAAGGTACTTGCGAACGTCGCTCTTCTTGAGGCCGCCTTTGCCGAGGCGCGGGTGGCCGCGAACCTGGTCCTTGGTGGCCAGGTTCGGCATGTCACGCATGCCGTTATGGCAGGTCAGCCAGCAGCCTTGTTCCTTGAAGTTCGGTACCCTGCCGTCATCGAGCATGATCGTCATCCGGTCCTCATAGAGCGGCGGCTCGGCGCCGCTGCGGACCTTGGATTTGGACCGCGGTCCGCCGAGCATTTTCCACTTCGCGCCGTCGTACATCATGTAGTTGTGCATCTGGCCGGCGCGATTCATGTTGGTCTTCCACTGGAAACGCCAATGAATATTCTTGCCGTCGTGGGCAACCTGCACTTTCAAGTCGACGACGCCGTTCTTGCCTTTGATGGGATTGGGCTCCAGCTTCTCGCCGCTGACGAGGGTGTTGCCCAGCTTCTCTTCGGTGCCCTTATGGCACGTCATGCAGGCGCCCCCTGTCTTCAACATGACTGCGCCCGGGTGCTCGGAACTGCGCAGCCACTGAAAGCTGGACTGACCGGGGTAGAAGAGCTTTACCGTCTTGGTCGGAACCTGCGACCAGTCGGCCGGCGGCGCCGCGAGCGCGGGCCACGATACGTTCGCCGTCAGGGCGGCGGCAGCGGCGCCGAGGAGCAGATTATACGAAGTTCTAAACATGGTCGTTCTCCACTGTTAGCACTAAAAAGATGAACTCAAATTAAGATTAGTAGCCCGCTTATTGCGCCGCAACACTGGCGGGGGTCAACCCGCCGTGTTTCTCGCGCGCCCAGCCAACACCCCCGGAAAAGGGGCGGTACCGCTGTCGGTGACGGATAATTGGATCGCCCGGCGCGTGGTCCGAGACCGGGCGTGGAGATGGCGCCTACGGTCGCCTTGAGAGCATGTCGATGTCGACCAGCTCACCCACGGCCAGCGCGGCGACCCGGACGCGGTTCGGGGGCGGCTGCCAGTCGATACTCTCGCGGGACGGTGCGACACATACAAAGGCAAAGCGGAACTTCAAATGACAACGTCCGAGCTCGACGAATGTCTGCAGGTGGCTGCGGCTTCGATCGGTCGTTGCAACACCGAGACTCTACCAAAGGCGGATCTACTACACCGAAGCTGATGAGGCGTTGATGTGGGATCGCTGGCACAGTGCTGCCGGCCACGTCGGTTTTCTGGTTGCTGAGTCTTCCGACGCAGTAGCCATTGGCAAATGGATGCAGGAGTGGACTGATCTGCTCTCGTTCGAGACCACACCTGTCCTTACGGACGAAGAGGTCGCCGGAGTCATCGGGTAGCCATACACACAGGACTCGGGAGAATAAAGAAGGGACATTCAGAGTTCGTATTCAGAGTTCCTAACTCATTGAAGCCACGTGTACATCACTGCGGCAGCTTCAAAGATCAGTAGCTTAGGAACTCTGAATGTCCCCATCTCCAACCCTTCATCTCCACCCACCGTACTCATCAAGAATCGATCTGTCTCCTTTTAGCTTGCAGAGGCTGCCGAAATCATCGGGTCGCCCGACTCTTGTCACCCGTGATTCAGATCAAGACAAGGTTCCCCGAAGCAATCGCCGCGTCTAAACTTGCTTTATGCCCGCACACATAATCTGAGAGCTTTTCATGCTCGTCCGTTTTTGGGGCACTCGCGGTTCGATCGCGAAACCCGGCCACAGCACACTGCGGTACGGGGGGAATACGTCCTGCGTGGAGGTCCGAACGGCCGATGGCACCTTGATCGTCCTCGACTGCGGCACGGGAGCCCACGGCCTCGGCAAGGCGCTCGCCGATAGCAACAGAACGAAGCGCGGGCATCTGCTGATATCCCATACCCACTGGGATCACATTCAAGGGTTTCCGTTCTTTGCGCCGCTGCGATTTCCTTCCAGCGAGTGGGATGTGTACGGCCCTCGGGGCCTGGGCTCGTCTCTGCGCGAGACGCTCGCCGGGCAGATGAATTACACCTACTTTCCCGTGGAGCTCACGGGTCTCGACGCGCAGGTTCGTTATCACGAGCTGGTGGACGGGGCGTTCGAGCTGGGTAACGTTCGCGTTGAGGCGCACTATCTGAATCACCCTGCGGTGACGCTGGGCTACCGGCTGGAAGCCGACGGGGTGGTTGTCGTCTACGCCACCGACCACGAGCCGCACTCCCGCCAGCTGGCGATGGGCGAAGCGCCCTCAAATGTTACTCGAGAAGACGATGCGCATGCGGCCTTCCTCGAAGGTGCGGACCTGGTCATCCATGACACCCAATACACCGCAGAGGAATATCCCAACCACGTCGGGTGGGGTCACAGCACCGTGGAATATGTCGTAGACCGGACCCGCGACAAAGGGATCCGTCGTCTCGCCTTGTTCCACCACGATCCCATGCGTGACGACGAGGGCGTTGACCAACTGGTTAGCATTGCAAGAGATCGTTTTGCATCGGCGTCAGAGCGTATCGATGTGCTCGGTGCGGCCGAGGGCATGACGTTGGAGATTGAACCCCGGGCGCGCCGCTCGAGGGCTCGCCGCGGCGAGGGGTCGGCTCGCCAGGCCCCGGGTCGCGACGTCGCCGAGCAGAAGCTGGTCTTGTGTGCTCAAGAAGCGAACAACATCGAGGCGTTTCGCGGTGCCGCGGCCGCGGATCGGCTGCCCCTTCTGGAGACAGGCAATCTCGAGGGCACGCTCAACCTGGCGAAAGAGAATTCCCCATCTGTCGTCATCTTTGAACGGGCCCTCTTCGGCGCCGACAGCGCTAAGGGCGTGGAAGGTGTGCGCGAGGCCGTCCCCGCCGACGCTTCGCAACCGATGGTACTGGGTCTGGTCAGCGAAAGAGAGAATACCCTCGAGGCGCCACGCGCCGAGTCCGGTATCGAGTGGGTCGAAACACCAGTCACGAAGCAATACGCGCGCACTCGACTCCGCTCGTGCCTGTTACGCACCGCCTGCCGATGGCGCCGTGCTCCGGTTCCTGCCGGCGAGGAGGAGCGCATCCAGGCGCTTCATCACCTGGGGCTTCTAGATACGGGCGCCGAGGAGCGATTCGATCGATACACCCGGCTTGCGGCGGCATTGTTTCGGGTGCCGACGGCGCTCGTCTCCCTGGTGGACTGCGATCGACAGTGGTTCAAGTCGAGACACGGGCTGGATGCTGAAGAAACGCCGCGAGACCGCGCCTTCTGTGCTCATGCGATCCTGGATTCCGAAGTATTCGAGATCACGGACGCGCGCGTGCACCCGGATTTCGCCGACAATCCGCTGGTCACCGGCCCGCCCTACGTGCGCTTCTACGCCGGAGCGCCTCTGTCGGTAAACGGACGCGACCGGATAGGGACACTGTGTCTGATTGACTATCTTCCCCGGGAACTGGATGCGGGGCAGAAAGAGCTTCTCAAAGACCTCGCTCGGATGGTGGAGAAAGAGATCGAGACCCCCTAGAAAAAAAAGAAAAAGAAGGAAAAGGAAAAAGGGGACGCACTTATTTTTTGGGCGCAAAATACAAAATAAGTGCGTCCCCTTTTTTCTTTTTCTTTTTTTGAAGAGTCCATGGAAAAAGAGCGAGATTACTATGAAATTCTCGGCGTCCCGAGAGACGCTGATTTAAAAAGTATCAAGGATGCCTATCACCGTCTGGCGATGAAGTGGCATCCGGATCGCAACAAAGCGCCTGACGCAGAAGAACGTTTCAAAGAAATCGCCAAAGCCTATGCGGTTTTGTCCAATCCCGAGAAACGCGCACAGTATGACGCGCATGGATTTGAAGGCATTGCCCATTTCAGCGAAGAAGATCTGTTTCGTGGCGTCAATCTAGGCAGCTTGTTTGGTGATTTGGGTTTCGGTTTTGGCGCCGGCGGAGACAGCATCTTTGACCGGTTTTTTGGAAGCGGTATCCAAAGGCCACGGCGTGGGCAAAGCCTGCGCATTGATCTAGAGCTTCCATTGACCCACATCGCCAAAGGCGGCAAGGAAACGGTCGAGTACAGTCGTCCTGTCAATTGTGCAAGCTGTAACGGCTATGGCACACGTTCCGGAAAACCACCCGACGAATGCAAAACCTGTAACGGCACGGGCCATATCGTGAAGACGCGTAAGACAGAAGAGAAGAAAGGCCACAGCTTCAGTTTCCAGCAAGTGAGCAACTGTCCAAATTGTCATGGTCGCGGCAGGATTGCAAAGGAGCGTTGTAAGAATTGCGGCGGCGATGGGCAGATCGACAAGATCGAAAAACTGCGAATTGATATCCCGCCAGGCATTGAAGACGGCATGGCCTTACGCGTTCCTGGCCACGGACTTCCTGGCGGCCCCGGAAGGGAATCCGGTGATTTACGCGTTGTGGTTCACACCGCTCCCGATGCGCGCTATCAACGACGCGGCGCCGATCTGTGGCGGGCGGAAACCATACAGATCACCGACGCCGTGCTCGGCACGCGCCTCCAGGTGCCGACACTCGACGGTGAGGTGCGGATCAAGGTACCGCCGGGCACCCAACCGAATGAAATCCTGAGGCTACGCGGCAAGGGGCTGCCACGCTTCGACCGCAAAGGAAAGGGCGATATCAACATACGTATTCAGTTGCAGGTACCGGAAAAGATCACGCCGGACGAACAAAAACTATTTCAACAGCTGCGTGATCTGCAGCAAAAAAAAGCGGGGCAAAGGGATTGAAGTCGGATTGTGTCTGCTGACGTGATTTCACGCGAATCAACGAAAAACATTGGACCAGCAGCAGCAAGAATCGGCCACACATGCGGATTACAGGCGCAACATGCTGGGCGTTAACTTACTCGCGATTACCGCAGCGGGCACGCTGATTCTCGCCCTGAGTCTCGATCCCATCGCGCAGCCGCTCAGCTACCACGCTTTCGCCGACGGCCGACATTTTTTAGGGGTCGATAATTTCTGGAATGTTGTCAGCAATCTTGCGTTGCTGATTTTTGGATTGTCCGGACTCGTCTTCACACTGCTCGCCCGACCGCGAGGCGCGCAGAAGTCTTGGCTGGTTTTCTTCGCCGCGATGGTGCTGGTTTCCATCGGCTCGACCTGGTACCACCTGGCGCCGGACAACGACCGGCTGCTCTGGGACCGGCTTCCCATCGGGGTCCTCATGGGTGCGCTTTTTGTCGCCCTGCTGACGGAGCACATGGGATCGGGGCAGGAGCGATGGTTAATCCCGGCCGTGCTCATCGGCGCCGCATCTGTCCTGCACTGGCATTACACCGACGATCTGCGTTTCTACGCATGGGTTCAGGTGTGGACACCAATCGCGGTGCTCATTTTTCTGCTGCTGTTCAAGCCGCTCTATCTTGGGCGGAGATGGCTCCTCGTCGCTTTTGTTTTTTTAATGCTCGCAAGGCTTGCCGAGTACTATGACATCGCCATTTTTCGCGCCGCTCGGGAAGTTGTCAGCGGACACACAATCAAGCATTTGCTTGCGGGCCTCGCCCCGCTCGCTATTCAAATCATGCTGATGCAGCGAGGGGGTAAAAGGGACATTCAGAGTTCGTAACTGGTTGAAGCTACGTACCCATCACTGCAGCAACTCCAAAAATCAGTAGCTTGCGGACTCTGAATGTCCCTATTCCCTACCGCCCTCGCACCACAGCCCGCCCCTCTCCGCCCGCGCTTCGTCCATCCGAGCGCCCTCGAATACCCCCATTGAAGCAGCTATCGTTGATCCTCTTATGCTCTTCTCGTGATCCTTTTGTGATCTACCCATGGAAGGATTCACAAACAAATAATCGGCGTTGAGTTCCTAGTCGTGCACGGTAACCAGAGCCACCTGCCGGTCGTGAGCAAACCAGCCAGATCCAAGCAGGCCGCACTTGTTGCTGGATCCTTCACCCCAACCGTGTGGAAGCTCCTGACGCAGTCCCCTTTCGCCGTGACGTTGTTTCTAGAGGACACGACGCCACCAATTTCATTCATTCCTGCAATCCTTCCGCCTCCCCCTACGGGTCGCGTTCTCCGGCCTGCCCTGTCACACGGAATCGATCAGAATCGTTCTTCATGAGCAACCTTTCACGCGACCTCCACACGAGCCTCTATCGCGCACCGAATCCCCTCTACGCGACGGATGAGAACAACCGAATCATCGCCTGGAACCGCGCTGCGGAGCAGCTACTCGGCCACCGTGCCGCTGACGCCATCGGTAAAGAGTGCTATGCGCTGATCGTCGGCACGGACATCTACGGCAACGATTTCTGCGACCGTGAGTGCAATGTCATGAAAATGGTTCGCCGCAATCGGGTCGTCAAGCGATTCGGCATGGACCTGAGACGCGCCTCCGGGGACATGATCAGAGCACACTGCACTATCCTCGTCGTGCCGGGGCCCTCCGCCTCGCGCTTCAGCATAGTCCACCTATTGGAAGAGGCCGAGGAGGAGGCGCCAAAGGGTAAGTCCCGTGAGACGACCTCCGTCCCGGACAGCGGTCTGCGACTTCCACCGTCCTCCAGCGCTCGGGCTCAGTTGACACCCCGCGAGCAGCAGGTCCTTCGCATGCTTGCAACAGGCGCCGGAACCCGGGAAATCGCCGACTCCCTATTCATCAGCCCTACGACCGTCAGGACGCACGTCCGCAATCTACTTCACAAGATGCGTGCCCATAGCCGCCTCGAAGCGGTCTTGAACGCCGTGAGACACCACCTAATTTAGCAAGCCATCAGACCTGGTACGGACACTTCTACTCCACAAGTAGTAGAGAAATTATCCAAACGCAGGATGTTTTCGGAGCTGCCGTTCGGAGTAATTTTGGAATCGTGGAGGTAGCTCATCAAGCCACTGAAGCCCAGCAGCTCAGGCCTCGAGGGACTGGAGGTTTCACGCTTCAATACAACATTTGACAAGGGGAGAAACAATGTCGCGTAAGGCAATCATGACTCTGCTCGCAGTAATGTTGAGCTTTATGGTTGCCTTTCCGGTTCTGGCAGGCGCACCCGAATTTGGCAACGTTGTCGAAGGCCAGAGCGTGCCGGGCATCGTCGCTCTGGGATTCACACGTGCCGACATAGAGGCGGCATATGGGCCACCTGAAGACTGCACAGACCTTTCCTACTATGTGGAAGGCGGTCCTTATCCGAGAGGAATCGATGGTCTCTGTGACTTTGACGTGAATGGAGGCGGTCAGGTTTCCGTCTACTATGAAGATTTCGATGGCAACCCCGCGCAAGGCACGCCTGATGATATTGTCTTTTCTATACGATGGACGCAGGCGGTAGGTGGCTGGACGACGACTGCGGGCGTCAACACAACGTTGGCCTTGGATAACTTCGAGGCTGTCGCAGACGCATACCCCAATACCGAGGTCACCAACACTAGCTTGTTTTCGACCCGAATCAGAGACTACGAACTGGGGATCCAGATCACGAGAAGCGTCAGTATCTACAACAATGCGTTGGTCAGCGTCAGCATGTCAATCTTTTTCCCGGGCCCACCCCCGCCACCCCGGGAGAAACAACTGCGCGTGGTAGAGATCGATCTATCGATCGTCAAGCGCGACGTGAAGGCAGCGGTCCGGATTCGGGATGACTTGACCTTGCCTGTATCTGGCGCACGCGTCGAGGCGACCTGGACACTGCCCGATGGCAGCACCTAAAACGTCAACGCTACCTCTGGTTATGGGGGCTTGACCTATTTTGAAGTTAAAAATGGCCGCCGTGGTACCTACACGCTAACCATCGACAACGTTATCTTGGACGACTACACGTTCGATCCGGAAAACAGCCTATTGAGCGCGAGTATCGTGAAACCATAATAGCTCTGCTAACAATCGTCACTGCCATCCCGAGAGTGGGCGAAGCCATCGGTTGGCGGTTTGTCGGCTGATCGGCGATCAGCTCCACGCGCTGGATTAGGGGAGTACGCGTCCCGAATCCCTTAATGAGTCGGAGTACGTTTAAAGGAGAGTGAATATGTTATTTAAAACCAAAGTCACAGCGATGGGTTTGTGTTTTAGTTTAATTCTTGGAGGGCAGGCTTTTGCAGGTGTAACAACTGCTAATGGGTGGTACGAAGAAGAAGAGATTTACTATATTCTTGGCGGGGTCGAAGCGCGCTTCACAGAGTTGGGAGATAACCAGCTCTATGTAATCGGCGGAGACCGTGTGTATCAGGCGAATGTTGCTCTCTTCATTCCCGGCGAGCGAGGTTATTCACCACATTGGAATGTAAACGTTGTCCATACTGCGCCGGACATAACTCTGGCCGACATTGTCATGTCCCCTTATGTATCAGAGCACTATCCTGAGGCTCTCTTTGATGATGCTGCGGACATTATGGCAGCCATGGCTGCTGGCTTAGTCACCATAGAACAACCAGGTGTCGTTGTGCTTTGTCCAATTATTTCCGAAAAAGGTGCAGAAGCGCCAGGAAATACGGAATTGCCAGAGGAGTTTCCGCCATTTCCTGATATCTTTTGACTGTCGGTGAGACATCGCACTTCAAACGGGATGTGCGGTTCACGCCGCACATTCCGCTGAAAATGAACTGTACATAGGACTCAGCAGGTTATTCGTTCGGCGGAACAGCTGAATTGGGGAATCTATGGTCTGTGCGAATTGCCAGAGGACAAGGCTCAGGCCGTTGAGAGTGAATTTGGCTCCTAACGGTTGATAACATCATGACTGACCACGACCGTTACTCTACCGGTTGGGACTATTGGTGTCTGTGAGGGCAGAGCAAATCGTTCCGGTGTGGACGGATTCTCAGCGGCAGCAAAGGCAAGGTGCGGTCCGGGCACGCGAAACCGGTGACCGAGAGTCCTAGCATCTGCTGACCGGGAGTCTGCCGGACAAAGCCCCCGTTTCCAGTTAAGGATTCGGGGGTTTTCTTTCCGGCGTAACGCGCGCGCTGCTGGGCGCAAATACCCCCTGGAAGCGCGTGAGGTTCAAACCGGGCAACCGTCTCTTACGCGAAAACGGGCGTCTATATGTTCTCATATAGACGCCCCATTTGCCAACCTGAACACTCGTTTTCTGATCCAGAGCGGGATATGACCTTGGACTAACATCCTCATATTCGCGTGCTGGCTAACGCAGTAAGATTTGTCCG
>CAMYJH010000053.1 GCA_947258715.1 uncultured Gammaproteobacteria bacterium | reverse complement strand
CAACTCGAGTGGTTCAGGCGCCAGCTGCTCTGACGCAACTCGAAGCGGCGCGTTGTGGAAAACTCGCCAGCCGATAGCGGCAAGCATGGAGCTGCGCGATGGAATTCGGCTCCAGATCCTCTTCGGTACGGCGGCGAATCGAGTCGCATCAATTCGGGGGATGGGCCGCTTTGACGTGGGCGGGGCCCGACAAAACACCGCCGGCAACGAAGCGACGAGCGCACGGCTCTTGACGTAGATCAAGAATGTATCGGGTGTGGGCAGCTATGTTGCGCGCCATTGCGTGGCGTGAGCGGACGTTCCAATCCGGAACGCAGAGGCCTTCGGTGGTCGCGCAAATGCGACCGCTGACAGAGAGCAGACGCCAATAGTATAGAGCCCGGCGGATCAGCTGATATATTATTTCGCTAAGAGCCGAGAGGCGCATGCGAGTGGGGTCCGCCCGAGCACCGTGTCGCACTCGATGACCCAGCTGCTGCGGGCGCACGAGATTCAGGGTATCGCTGCTTACTATTCGCGCAAACAAGAGAAGGCGGTCGTCCTCATTGGAGCCCAGTGCCAATGAACGCGCGGCGGCGCCAGTAGCAGCAATTTCATCACACAAATGGGAGTACATTGCTATGAGAAGAGCGACATTATCACTGGCCCTCACGGTCCTGGTTGCGGGTTCCGCGGGCCTCGCCCATGCCGCGGGCGATGCCGCGGCCGGCAAGGCGAAGAGCGCGGCCTGTGCCGGCTGCCACGGGGCCAATGGCATCAGCATGATGCCAAACGCTCCGAATCTCGCCGGCCAAAAGGAAGCCTATTTCATCAAAACCATGAAGGACTACCGGGACGGAAAACGCCAAGACCCGATGATGGCACCGGCCGCGAAAGGCCTGAGTGACGCCGACTTCGCGAATCTCGCGGCCTATTACGCAGGGATGAAGTAACCAGCCGAGGGCGAGAGCCGGGGTAGATCACAGAAGAACGTGTATTCAAGCACCGGAGCGGTGTCGTTTACACTGTGCTTGCAAACGACGAGAAGCGCATGAGAACGAACGTGCGCGCCGGAGGCTTGTCAGGGTACTGCGAGGCGCGAAGGCGGAACGTGGCGTATCTCTCCTTCGCGCCATTTCTGGCGCTTGCGCTGACCTTATCGCCGGCACGCACGTAGGGCCACGAGCGTAGCGGCTAAGGACGTGGTCGATACGATCCGTGACAGGTGCCACGCAGCGGGCGCAAACGGCGCGCCGCAGATCGGCGACAGGGAAAACTGGAGCCATCGTGCCTCGCAGGGTCTCTTCGCCCTATCGCCGCACGCTCTCGATGGTATACGCAAAATGCCTGCGCACTGCGGCCACCCTGAGTTCAGTGACTTGATTTAGAGGTCACGCGCGCAGTGACCTACATGGTCCATCGCTCAGGCGGCGATTGGGTCGAGCCCGCAAGCGCGGAGGAACTAACGGAAGAGCACGGCGGCGAGCAAGTCGTCAGGACTTGGTGCGTCAAGTGTCACGGGGAAGGGTCGGCGGGATGCCTCGGCGCGGTGGCCAGCCCAATCTCACCGACCCCGAAACCCGTTCCGCACTCCTATACATCTACAATCCGGCCGGTATGCCCGCCAAGCCCCCGTCGGGTGCTGCCAGGCCGACTTCCGGAACAAGCGCAGATCCCCATCGCAAGCCCGTAGCCGGAATCGAAATCTTTCCGGGTTTCATGCCGGCGCACGATCTGCGCCGGTCTTCCGGACGGATCTCCGGAGCGGACGATAAATGGCGGAATACCAACGCGTCCGAGCCATTACCACGTCACCGTCTCGCTTGTCGACGAAGACAGCCGAGCGCCAATCAACGACCCGCAGCTCCAGATGCACCTTGGGCAGCCCGTCCTGACCAGCGCCGCGACTGAGCTGGAGCCGATGATCACCGGCAAGAGAAGCTACGGAAACCAGGTGTAGCCCAGCCCCGGTCTCGCTACCTCATCAACTTTAACCGTAACCGGGCCCGGCACGGCCTGGCGCGTCGAGGCGAAATTCGAGCACAGGTTCGAACAACGCAGGTGCCCTACCCGCCGGTGCGCAACCCAGCCGAGGTATAGCAAACAATTCATCACGCCACGCCTGCGCGCAAACCTACTCAGCGCCGGTGATCCCCGCCTGATATCGAAGCTGCATCGCCCAAGGCCCGCACGGCTGCCACCGTGGCGAGGCAACTCTTTGATCGTCGGCCTCCTCTCGGCGCCCGTGGATGCCTGCGGCGGCGGTCTTGAGAGGCGAGACGGCGAGGCAGCCTTAGTCGATGCGGCCAGCCGTGGTTCGGTGATCCGGCGCTGTTCGCTGCTTGACGGAGCATGGGCCTTGTCCGCACTTCGCGTGTTCAGTACCCAAACGGTTTCCGCCAGAATGTTCTAACAAATAGTAGCGCTCTTTACCCCTTGTGCGTCTACACGCGCAATTTTTATTGATGAACCCACGGAATGAATTGTGTAAATCATATGAGGACTGTTGACCCGCTGGGAAGCATGAACTAATACCTACATAGTTAACTTTAAACTCCTGATCGTCTTAGCGACGATGATCATGGGCCGCGACGGGGGATGCTTGGTGGCGATGCGAGTCGCGCCCGGCTAATCAAAAGAGGGGGACCTGCATGACGGCTTTCCTACGCGCGCGATTTGAATGGGTTTTGGCAGCCGCCCTGATACTCGTGCCGGCCCTCGGTGCGCCGGTCTGGGCCCAGCCTAAGGATGTCGTCCTCAACGGGGATGCGGCCTGTATGGTCTGCCATCAATACCTCGAGGCGCAGTACCCGATCCTCGCCATCGGCAAGACCAAACACGGCACCCGCGCCGACAAGCGCACTCCGACTTGTACCAGCTGCCATGGCGAGAGCGACACCCACATCAACATACCGCAAGGTGTCAGCGAGCGCCCCAAGCCGGAGCGCATGTTCGGCAAAGGCTCAATGACTCCGGCTCCGGAGCGCGACGAAGCGTGCCTCTCCTGCCACAAGGGCGGCAAGCAGATCCACTGGCTCGGCAGCACCCACGCGGCCCGCGACATCAGCTGCACCTCCTGCCATCAGATCCATACCGGCCGCGACAAGGTCCGCGACAAGCGCACCCAGCCCGAGGTCTGCCTCGGCTGCCACAAGGACAAGCGGACGCAGATTATGCGTCCTTCGCGGCATCCGATACTCGAGGGCAAGGTCGCGTGTTCGGACTGCCACAATCCCCACGGCTCGGCGGGCCCGACGATGATGGTGCGGGACAGCGTCAACGACACCTGCTATCAGTGCCACATGGAGAAGCGCGGGCCGTTCGTGCACAACCATCAGCCGGTGACCGAGGACTGCGGCATCTGCCACAACCCCCACGGCACCATCAACTACGCCATGCTAAAGCTGCGTTCGCCATTCCTGTGCCAGCAGTGCCATGAACCCACCGGTCACCGCGGAACGGTGGCCAGCTTCGCGACGAACAGCGTTCCCGCGAATACGGTGGCCCGCGGCTGTCTCAACTGCCACACCAACATCCACGGCAGCAACAATCCAATCGACGCCGGCAACGCGAGAACCTTCCGCCGCTGAGTTCTGGGGAGGACCAGACTGATGAACATCGATTGTCATAACTTTGGCCGCTGGCTACGGGTTGCGGCTGCGGCTGCCGCGCTCTTGGCCTCCAGCGCCCTTTGGGCGCAGGAGGAGGACCCGGTGGCGGCGCTTAGCAAGCCAGAGAGCTCACTCTCGCTGGGCATTGGTTATGCCGGCAGCGACGCGCCGCGTTTCGGCCTCTACAACGGTATCGACGAGGAGGACGCATATCTCCTCGGGGAGATCGACTACGTGCGGCGCCTCGACGAGTCGGGAACCTGGTTCAGGCTGGACGGCCGCAACCTGGGCCTGGACAGCCGCCAGCTCCGCTTCGAGCACGAACGCCAGAGCGACTGGGGGTACGCGATTGATTACAACCAGATCATCCGTAACGAGCCTTACACGGTGAACACCACGCTCACCGGTATCGGCGGCACCACGCAGACCATCTTCGGCGCCCCGCTGCGCGAGGTCGACCTCGAGACCGAGCGCGACATCCTGACCGTCGAGGCGAAAAAATACCTGCCTGGGAACTTCGACTTTCGGGTCACGTTTCGCAACGAGGAAAAAGACGGTGACCGCATTTTTGGCCAAGGCGATTTTGGCGGGCCTCCCAACGCCTTCTTCCTCCTGACCGAACCCCTCGATTCCACGACCCAGCAGATCGATGCGGTGCTCGGCTTTACCGGCAAGCGACTGCAGCTGTCCGCCGGTTATTACGGCAGCTTCTTCGACCAGCACAAAGATCGCATTGACGTCATCAACGGCACCGCTAATACACCGGTATCGTTACCGCCGGGGAACCACGCCCATCAGGGTTATCTGACCGGCGGCTACAGCTTCACGCCCACGACCCGAGGCACCTTCAAGTTGGCCTACTCGAGCGCGACCCAGGACGACACTTTCATCGTACCGAGTGCCAACGGCCGCACCAACGCCGATGCCGGTGTCGACACCTTTTCCTTCAAGCTGGGTCTGACCGCGCGGCCGCTACCGAAATTATCCGTGCGCAGCAATCTGCGCTACGAAGACCGCGACGACCGCACCCCGGTGGATACCTACATCACCGGTGTCGGCGCCAACGCGACCTACGATGGAACCAATGTGCCCCATTCCCGCAAGACGCTTCGCGGCAACCTCGAAGCCAGCTACCGCCTGCCGCGGGGATACCGCATCACCGGGGGCGTGGACCTCGACAACCAGGAGCGCACCTTTCCCGACGTGCGCTCCGTGGTCTACCGCGAGGACACCGATGAGATCACCTACCGGGTGGAGCTCCAGCGCGCTCTCTCCGAAACGCTCAACGGGAGAATCTCCTATTCGTACAGCGAGCGGGACGGTTCGAGTTTCCTACCCAACTTCACCAATGGCGGCTCACTGGCCAGCAACCAGATCAACCCGCTGAACTTAGCCGATCGGGACCGCAACAAGGTGCGCCTGATGCTGGACTGGGCGCCGATGGAAGCATTATCGCTGCAGTTGGCGGGGTACTACACCGACGACGAGTACGACGGCACGAATCCTCATGGCCCCGATAACGGTGACTCCCACCACCTCTCCCTGGACGCCGCCTATGCCATCACCGACAAGTGGCAGGCCACGGCGTGGTACAGCCGCGAGAAGACCGAGTTCGAGAGCACCACCTGTCAGGCCGGCGGCATACCCTCGACCTGTAACGTCGGGAGTGTTCGAAAATCTTCGCTAGACAACACAACCGATGCGGTCGGCTTCGGTCTTAGCGGGGCGTTGTTTGACGACATCGAGGTCGGAGTCGACGTCTCCCAATCCTTCGACCGCGGCGAGTTCGGACAGCAAATAGAAAGCGGCGGAACGCCCATCACTCAGCTGCCCAACGTCCATTACCGGCACACCAGGGTGAACTTTCACGCCACGTATCCGATTGGGGAGAACGCCGGAATTCGCCTCGACTACATTTATGATCGATGGCGGACCAACGACTGGCAGTGGTCGGGGGGAGGCTTCACTTACGCGGATTTCACCACCGTTTCGCAAGACGAGAACCAGATCCTGAACTTCATCGGTCTCAGGGGATATTACAAGTTCCGCTGAGCCAGCCGGCGTCGGGCGGTGTCGCCGGTCCGGGATTTTTAGAGGTTCGAGCGCCCGAGTCGCGTTCAGCCGGAGCCCGCAAATCGTTATTCCACGTAATCTGGCTGTTCCCGATCGAGAATCCGTTTCAGCGCGGCGAAGTGAGTTTCCGGCTCCCAGCATTGGCGCCACTGCTCGGCAGTCTTTCTTGCCACCGCCTCGGGCATAGGCTTTAGCTTCTGACCCGTGGACAGCGCCAGCACCTGATTGCGGCAGGCCATCTCCAGGTAATAGAGATCGTCGAAGGCCTCGGCCACGCTTGGCCCGACCACGGTGACGCCGTGGTTGGCCATGAACAGCACGCTCTTATTACCCAGCGCGGCGCAGATGCGCTCCCCCTCTTCCACTTCCAGAGCCAGACCACCAAAGTCGTCGTCGTAGGCGACCAGATCGTAAAAGCGGGTGGCGTTCTGATGAATAGGCTCCAAGCGCAGCCCTTCGATGGACGACAGCGCCGTGGCGTAGGGCATGTGGGTATGCAGAACGCAGCGCGCGTGGGAAAGCCGCGCATGAATGGGCCCGTGGATGCAGGCCGCGGTCCGGTCCACTTCGCCCTCCCCTTCGACCACATTCCCGTTGGTGTCCACCAGCAGCAAATCGCTGGCACGGATCTCGCTGAAGTGCAGCCCCCAGGGATTGAGCAGGAAATGGCCGCCGTCGTCGCTCACGGCGAGGCTGAAGTGATTCGCAATCGACTCGTGCCAGCCGAAGCGGGCGGCGAGGCGAAAAGCCGCCGCCAAGTCGACGCGTAGCTGAGAGTTGTTCCCGCCCAAACCTCAAATTCCATGCTCTGACCGATCGTCGACGACCATATCACAGATGGGTTTTGTCGAAAGCCTGGTCAAGCGCGACGCGCCTGAATAGTCCTTAATCCGATCCCCTGGCAAAGACGTCGACTCTGGTCCACTTTATTCGTAGACGACAGGCGGCTTGTGCGGTATAAGCCGCGCGAATCAGGCGGGGGAAATCGGTCATGCCGATGTTCGCGGCGATTCGGGGTTGCTGGGCGCTGTTGCTCGGCATCGCCCTGATCATGCTCGGCAACGGACTGCAGGGCAGCCTCCTCGGCCTGCGCGCGTCCATGGAGGGATTCTCCACCGCTACCATCGGCATCGTCATGACCGGTTACTATGCCGGCTTTCTGGTCGGCTCGGTGATGGTGCCGAAGCTGCTGAAGAACGTGGGACACATCCGTGTCTTCGCCGCGCTGGCCTCGCTCGCCTCGGTGTCGGTGCTGGTGCACCCGGTTTTTCTGATGCCATTCACCTGGGTCCTGCTTCGGCTGGTCACCGGTTTCTCATACGCCGGCCTTTACGTGGTGGCCGAAAGCTGGCTCAACGACGTTGCCACCAACGAGAACCGCGGTCAGCTATTGGCCATCTACATGGTGATCATGCTCGCGGCCACGGGCGCGGGTCAGTTTCTGCTCAACCTCTCGAGCCCCGGCGGTATGGAGCTGTTCGTTCTCATCTCCGTGCTGGTGTCTCTGGCGGTGGTGCCTATTTCGCTCACGGTGTCTCCGGGTCCGCGCTTCGACGCGCCCGAGCACATCGGCATTGGCGCCCTCTACCGGGCCTCTCCGCTGGGCGTCGTGGGCGCCATGGGCACGGGTATGAATTTCGGCGCCATATTCGGCATGGGCGCCGTCTACGGCAATGACATCGGTTTGCCGGTGTCGTGGATTGCGTATTTCATGGCCAGCATTTATTTCGGTGGCATGCTGCTGCAGTGGCCCGTGGGAAAGATTTCCGACCGCATGGACCGGCGGCAGGTCATTGTCGGGGTGGCCGCGATTGCGGCCCTTGCGACGCTTGCCGCAGTATTCGTTGTCGAACATTCGCGCGTTGGGTTGCTGGTACTGATCGGGATTTTCGGCGGCATGTCGCTGCCGCTTTACTCTCTGTTCATCGCCCACACCAATGACCACTTACGCAATGAGCAGCGGGTCGCAGCCAGCGCCACCCTGGTGCTGACGGGCGGGCTGGGTGCGATCGCGGGCCCGACCCTTTGCGCTTCGGTCATGTACCTGCTGGGGCCAAGCGGATTTCTCTGGTACCTGGTGGTGGTGCACGCAGGTCTGGCAGTATTTGCCGTCTATCGCATGACGCGGCGGGCTCCGACCCCGCTCGACGAGCAGAGCGAGTTCGCGGCGGTCTCACCCCGGGCGTCTCCAGTGGCGGCGGCAATCGCCACACAGACGGTGCGGGACCACCGCGACCAGGACCTGGCTCGCCTCATTCGTTACTGAGTTGACGCCAGCTTCGGCGACGCCGTCCATGTCAGGCTGACGCACGGTGGGTCCCTCCGAGTACGTCCCTCGAGCCGATTGACCCTCGATGGCGCCCAGCAAGAGCCTTGAGATGGCTCGGAGTAAAGCCGCGCGACGGAGACGGCGGGAGAGCATTCTCGCCCTTACACCGCGCGCTTTTTTCAGGCCCGATGTTGCCGGCTCGAGTCGTGCCTCGTGCGGCGCCGCGGGTTGGTGAATAATGCGCCTCATGCCTGAACCCGGAGCCTTTGATCGATGAGCAACTCCTTCCCGCGCCCCTCGAAGCCCAGCCCAGCCGGCTTTGTCGGGCTTCTGTTGCTGCTTTCGTCGGCCGCCGCGGCCGAGCCGGCCGGGAATTTTCCGGAGCTTTCCCGCGTGTTTTACGACTTCGAGGTGGCCGGCTATTGCGGGCTGGTCACCAATGCCGTGGGGCACGGATTTCGCCGACAGGCGGAGGGGCTGATCCAGCGTGACGGTTTGGACCGGGAAACGCTGAACCGGCTGCGTGGAGACGCCTGGCAGGCGGCCCACGCCGAGTGGCAAAACCGGGGGCTGGGGGGATTTCGTAACTGGTGCCGAACCGAGGGCAGCGCCGCCGCGAGGAGATTCTCCGGCGGATCGGCCGGGTCCTCGCCGTAATCGCCGCGTCACACAGTGGTGAGCGCCTGTCCGGGGAGGACCTATCCGGTTTCCACTGAATAAAGCCGTATTGGCCTTAGGCCTGGGCGAAAATTGGCCTTACTCGAATGCTTGACGGGCTCAAGGGGCTGGGTTGAAATGGCCGCCATTACCCTAGGGTATGCACGATTCGGCGCCGAAAATAACGATTTGTAACCCGCCGGATTCCCCACACTTAGAGATCGGAGGAGACTCATGAGTGATAAGAATAGGTCACGGACCCGCATGAAGCGCCGTGCCGTGCTTAAAGGCGGCGCAGCGGTTACCGCGGCAGCCGCCGTTGGACCATGGATTGTCAGTTCGAGCGTGCTCGCCGCCGCCGGCGAGGTCAACATTCTGATGTGGTCGGACTACCTGCCGCCGGACTTCATCGACAGCTTTACTAAGAAGACGGGTATCAAAGTCAACTACACCGGCATCGGCTCCAACGAGGAAATCATCACCAAGATGAAGGCCACCAAGGGCCGCGGTGTAGACATCTGCAGTCCCACCAACATGCGCTCTCCCCAGTGGGTCGATCTGGAGCTGCTGCAGCCATTCGACTACGGGCGGATCACGAATCTCAAGAACGTCAATCCGGCAATGGTCCGCGTCGGCGACGAAGAGTGGAATTTTGCCGGCAAGGGCTCCCACTGGCTGCCGCACATCTGGGGAACAGAGGCCGTCGCCTGGCGCACCGATCTATATGCGCCCCCGGGCGGCATCCCCAGCTACGGCAACATCTGGGACCCCGCCAACAAGGGCAAGACCATGATGCGGCCGCACTCGGGCATGCTCGGCGCCGGTCTCTACCTGGAGACCACCGGCGCGCTCGAGCCCGGCGCGATGAAGAAGGCCTACAACGACGAAGCCACGATGCGCAAAACCTGGGCCAAGGTCACCGATTACTGCATCAAGAACAAGGCCCAGGTGAAGCTGTTCTGGAACGACGCCGACAGCCAGAAGAACGGGCTGCTGAACGAAGGCGTCATTGTCGGTCAGACCTGGGACGGACCGCCCCTTGCGCTCAAGAGCGCGGGTGAGCCCGTGACTTATCAGGCGCCTAAGGAAGGCGCGCTGGCCTGGGTGGACGGCATGTCGCTGTCGCGCGGGGCCGGGGATATGGACGCGGTGTATGCGTTCATGAACTACTGCTACGAGCCGGAGCCCGCCGGTAAGGCCATCGACAAGCACGGCTACAATTCAGCGGTTCTTGGCGCCGACAAGCATGCCGGCGCGCAGTACAAGAAGAACTTTGCCGAGGCGTATCCGGGTGACGCGCTGTCCAATCTCTGGCCGTGGCCGAAGGAGCCGCAGTGGTACGCCGACGTGCGCACCGAGTACCGCAACAAGTTCGTTAACGCCTAAAACACGACAACAACCCCCGGGCCTGGCGGGCCCGGGGGTTGTCGACTTTTTAGAATGCGCGGAGCGCGCCACCGGCGTGCGCACGAAGATAATAAACACACGGCCCGCAATGTGCCGGAGCAGCAATATCAATAACCATCAGTCTGTCATCGACGACAGTCCGGCTGCGGGCGGGCATCTGCCCGACCAGACCTGAATGCTTCAGATTTCAAAGCGTATTAACCTTTGCGGATAACCCCCATGAGTGCTGGTGTCGATCTCGAGAATGTATGGATCAAGTTCGGCGAATTTATTGCCGCGCGCGATGTAAACATCAACATCAAGGAAGGCGAGTTTTTCAGCTTTCTGGGACCTTCCGGCTGCGGAAAGACCACTTTGCTTCGGGCGGTATCCGGCTTCCTGGAGCCATCGGAAGGGATGGTCAAAATTGGCGGCGAAGATATGAAAGGCATCGGGCCCAACAAAAGGCCCACCGCGCTCATCTTCCAGAACCTCGCGCTTTTCCCGCTGATGACCGTTTGGGAAAACATTGCCTTTGCCCTGGAGGTCAAAGGCGTCGGCAAAGCCGAGCGGCGTAAGCGCGCCGACGAGCTGCTGAATCTCATCGCCCTGCCGGGCCAGGGCGACAAGATGGTGCACGAGCTTTCCGGTGGTCAGAAACAGCGGGTTGCCATCGCCCGGGCGCTGGCCGCGGAGCCGGACGTGCTGCTCCTGGACGAACCGCTGTCGGCGCTGGATTTAAAGCTCAGACAGCACATGCGCACCGAGCTTCGCGCCATCCAGCAGCGCGTCGGCATCACCTTCATCTATATCACCCATGACCAGGGTGAAGCGCTCACCATGTCCGATCACATTGCGGTGATGCGCGAGGGCGTGATCGAACAGGTGGCCGACGGCACCGACATGTACGACCACCCTGAGACCGCTTTCGTTGCCTCCTTCGTCGGCGAGAACAACCTGTTCAAAGGCGAGGTGAGCGACATCAACGGCGAACAGGCGGTGGTTGACACCAACGTCGGCCGGGTGCGCGCAAGGCTGGCCTCGCTACCGAAGGAACGCCAGCTGGAAACGGGCGACAGCGCTTTCGTTTTCGTGCGCCCCGAATCGCTCAAGTTCGCCAACGGCGCGGAGGCGGATAATCGCATCAAGGCGAAGATTCACCAGGAAGAGTTCGAGGGCCAATTCTGGCAGGTGTTTCTTAACGTGGCGGATGGGGCGAAAAAGATCAAAATGTCGCTGGTCAACGATGGTTCAGACCTCAAGCACGAAGTCGGCGCCGACGTGACCCTTACGTTCCAGCCGGAACTTGCCGTGGCGCTGCCTGAAGGACCCCTTGCGCAGGAATAGCGGACTGCGACCGGTCGAGCACTATGAGCACATGGATTTCCAACTTTTACCACCGAAACGGCACTGCGCTGTCGATATTCCTGCTGCTCTCGGTGCTGTTCTGGGTATTCATCCTGATTGTTCTCCCACAGCTGTTCATGATGGATTTCTCCTTCCGCCATAACCTGCCGCCGGCGGATATCGGGGGGGCGAAAGACGTCTACACCCTCGAGAACTACCAGTACATGATCTACGGCAGCGCCCAATCGGAGGGCAGCTATAACACGGTCGACCTGACCGTGTTCGCCCGCACCCTCATCGCGGCGATATTTGTCACCCTTTTCGACCTGGCGATCTGTTACCCAATCGCTTTTTATCTCGCCCACTCCGCCTACGGCGGCGCCGCACGGCTGATGGTGCTTTCTCTAATCGTACCTTTCTGGGTGAACGAGATCTTACGCGCCTTCGCTTTCCGTATCATGTTCGGCGCCACAGGCGTGATCAACAACTTCCTCATATGGGCGGGCATTCTGGACCAGCCCTATGACTTCATTCGAAACGACGTCGCGCTCTACGCGGGCTTAGGCTACGCCTTCATCCTGCTGATGATCTTTCCCATATACAACACGGTTGAAAGCCTGGACCGTAACCAGATCGAAGCCGCGCGGGATCTGGGATCGCCCTGGTGGCGCATTCACTGGCGGGTGGTCATTCCCTACGCCAAGCCCGGCATCACCTCCGGCTGCACCATGGTGTTCATGCTCACTGCAGGCGCGCTGGCGGCGCCGCAAATTCTGGGCGGGCCGAGCAGTCTGTGGTTCACCCAGATCATTTATCAGTGGTTCAACACCGGTAACAACTGGCCCCAAGGATCCGCCTACGCCATCATCCTGCTGGCGACCTGTATCGCCTTCGTGCTGATCATGATGAAGGTGTTCAAGGTGAAGCTCGGAGAGATCGCGCGGTGAGGTCCGAGACCTTCCTCAAGATCTCGGTAGGCGCTTTTGTAGCCGCCTTCTTCGCCTACCTGTTCGGGCCGCTCATCATCATGAGCCTGACCGCCTTCAACAGCTCACAGTTTCCGCGGGTCACGCCGTGGGAGTGCTTTTCGGTCGAGTGGTTCGACGTGCTCATTAACGACGCCAAGCTGATGAACGGCCTGCGCAACAGCCTGGTCATCGGCTTTGGCGTGATCCTGATTGCGGTGCCCATGGGGATGGCCGGCGCCCTGATGCTGACCCAGGTCGGCCGCCGGGTGCGTCCCTGGTATTACACCATCGTGATCTCCCCCATCCTCGTTCCCGGCGTGGTGCTGGGCATTTCGACGCTGATCTTCTGGGATCGGATGGGGCGGATGTTCAACGCCGGCTACGACTCAATCTTCTACGACGGCATCTTCCTCACCATCCTCGGCCAGGCCACCTTCATTTCCGCCTACGCCATGCTCGTATTCATCGCCAGGCTGCAGCGCTTCGACCCGGCGCAGGAAGAGGCGGCGCTGGATCTGGGCGCGACCCACGTGCAGACCTTCCGCAAGGTCCTGCTTCCGTTCATGAAGCCCGCCATTGGATCGGCGGCGGTTCTGGCTTTCCTCGCTTCCTTCGAGAACTACAACACCACCGTGTTCACCATCCTCTCCGATGAGACCCTCACCACGGTGCTGGCAAGCAAGGTGCGCTACGGCATCAACCCGTCCATCAGCGCCCTGGCCGTGATCATCGTCTCCCTGACGCTGGTGGGCGCGGTGGTGTACGAGATCCTCAAGCGCCGCGAGCAGGCGGCGGCCAAAGAATCCGAGCTGGTGGCCCGCGGCAAAGTGGAGAAACGCAGAAGGCAGTCGCCGCTGTTCCTGGATCCCGCGATGATCGTCGCCGTGCTGGTGTTCATCGCCGGAACCGGAACGGTGTACTTCGCAGGCACCATCGGACTCGAGGAATGCAAGGCGGCGGTGCTGGCGGAGAAGCGGGCGAAGACCGAGCGCGCCATCAAGGAGCGCCAAACCAAGGAGATGTTCCGCCAGGCCGCGCCCACTACGCCGGACCCCTATGCCCCCGCGGTCGAAGAGGCGCCGAAAGTGGAAGCCAAGGGCACCGAGGGCTATCGAAGCATCTTTGCCCCGAGCACGCTTGAAGGGATGGCAGGACAAGAGAGCGAAGAGCAAAAGGAAAACGTCGAAGCCAAGGGCACCGAGGGCTACCGCAGCATCTTCGACCCGGGCAACCTCAAGGGCCAGGCGGGGACGGAAGAAAAGAAGCCGTAGATACTTTCCCTGGGCCAAAAATTCCATTCTGCGAAGATCATCGATTGCTCTGGAAGAGCGACTGGTGACATGTCACATGTCGGCGGCCGTAGCGGCCGTAGGGCGCAATAGCAAAGCGTATTGCGCCGAACCCAAGCCCGTAGGGCGCAATAGCAAAGCGTATTGCGCCGAACCCAAGTGCGCAGGGCGCAATAGCGAAGCGTATTGCGCCGAACCCAAGTGCGTAGGGCGCAATAGCGAAGCGTATTGCGCCGCATATCTGAGTCTGGAGACCGTAGAAAAACATATGACCCGGCGATTGCTATCCTACAGCGCACCAGAGCACGTAGGGCGCAATAGCGGAGCATATTGCGCCGCATGTCAGTTCTTGTAGGATGCGCTGTGCACACCGCCCGATTCAATGAAAGATATTCTACGGGATTCCCGCTTCCCAGGGTGTTTAAAAAGAGAACGTAGGGCGCAATAGCGAAGCGTATTGCGCCGCATGTCTGAGTCTGGAGACCGTAGAGAAAGATATGACCCGGCGATTGCTATCCTACGGAGCACCACATGCGCGGATTAACGATTACAATTCAAAACAGTGACGCGTGGCGGGTAATGCGAAGATATCGATGGCCTCTCTATGAGCGTCCTTGCGCGCGAATCTCTGAACGCTCTGGCAGGGCCTTGTGGGGTGCGCCGCGCGCACCCATTGATGACTACTATTCAAGATAGTGCCCCGGACTCGAAGCCTCTAACCGGCCCCCCAGGACCAAGCTTGGGCGCGAACTTCATTGAAACGCACTGGCAGATTTGTCCGCACGCATGTTCCCTGCTCCGTGAGGGGACGCGGTTTCATAGACCTTAAATGACTTTGCGGAGTACGTAATCATGGGATTGCTGACCACCACCATCGGCGCCTACCCCAAGCCCGATTACGTCGAGCTGCCGGACTGGTTCAACGACCCGGAAGGCCCCGACACGGGGAACCCCACGGAGTCGTGGGACAAGGCCCTAAACGCGCTGGGTCCGCAAGCCGCGCAGATCATCGCCCGCGGCGTTCACGAAGCCGTCACCGACCAGGTGGAGGCTGGCATCGACATTCCCACCGACGGAGAGATCCCCAGAGAAAATTACATCCACTATCATTGCCGGCACATTGCCGGCATCGACTTTCAAAGGCTGACGGAAAAGTCCCTGCGCGGTGGCGCTTACAGTGCCCGCCTGCCGACGATCACCGGACCCGTGAGCGCCCGCGATCATTTCCTCACCCGAGACTGGCGCGTGGCCCAGGGTTGTACCGAGAGATCGGTGAAAATCACCATGCCGGGTCCGATGACTATCTCCGACACCACGGCAGACGCCTACTACGACGATCCGAAAAAGCTGGGAGCGGATCTGGCGGACAGCCTGAATTTCGAGGTGCTGGCGCTGGCGGAGCTCGGTTGTCTCCACATTCAGATCGACGAGCCGCTGTTTGCGCGCAAGGTGGACGAGGCGCTGGAGTATGGAATCGAAAATCTGGAGCGCGCGTTTGACAACTGCCCCGAGCACGTCGTGAGGACGGTGCACATGTGCTGCGGCTACCCCGACCGTCTCGACAACCCGAACTACCCAAAGGCGCCGAAGGAATCCTATCTGCGGCTGGCGGATGCCATCGACGCCTCATCCATTATGGCGGTCTCTATCGAGGACGCCCACCGTCATAACGATCTCTCACTGCTGGAACGCTTCAAGAACACTAACGTCATTCTCGGCGTGGTTTCCATCGCCCAGAGCGCAGTGGAGGAAGTAGACCAGATCCGCGAGCGACTCCAGCAGGCGTTAAAGCACATCGACGCTGAACGCCTCATCGCCGCGCCCGACTGCGGTCTCGGCTTGCTCGGCCGCGAGCGCGCGCTGAAAAAGCTGAGGAACATGTGTGCGGCGGCGAAGTCGATAGGGTGATAACTGATTCTTCAAGGTCCACGCAGCGATTCCAACGACTTCTGTAGATACCTTCTCGCTGGTCAAGCCGTCATTGTGGTTTGAAGCTGATAGCAAGTAGGGCGCAATAGCGAAGCGTATTGCGCCACACGTCAATCCCAGTACGAGAGAGCGTCCGCAGCGGCACTCCCAGCCCAGTCTTCGGAATACACGCCTTCAGCACGTAGGGCGCAATAGC
>CAMYJH010000052.1 GCA_947258715.1 uncultured Gammaproteobacteria bacterium | reverse complement strand
CGCGACGCTCACGACCAAGGATTCGAGCCAAATCGACAAACGGCAGCGGCCGCCCCGAAGGCGCGGCACAAGGAGACGATTGATGAAAGACGTTGTCATAGCGGGCTACGCCCGTTCCCCGTTCACATTCGCGCGCAAAGGAGAACTCACCAAAGTGCGTCCGGACGAGCTGGCGGCGCAGGTGATTCGAGGCCTGGTCGAACGCTCCGGGGTCAAAGCGGAGGACATCGAGGACCTGCTGGTGGGCTGCGCTTTCCCGGAAGGAGAGCAGGGCCTCAACGTGGCGCGGATCATCGGCATTCTGTCGCAGAAGCTGCCGCTCTCCGTGGCCGGCGTCACCATCAATCGCTTTTGCGGCTCGTCGATGCAGGCAATTCATTCCGCCGCCGGCGCCATCCAGATGAACGCGGGCGAAGTGTTCATCTGCGCAGGCGTCGAGTCCATGACCCGAGTGCCGATGATGGGCTTCAACCCCATGCCCCATCCGGGTCTGTATGAATCCTTTCCGGCGGTTTACATGGGCATGGGCGAGACAGCGGAAAACGTCGCCGAGAAATACCAGATCACGCGTAAGGACCAAGAAGCCTTTGCCGTGGTGAGCCAGCAGCGCGCGGCCGGTGCGCAGCAGGATGGGCGGCTGGAGGATGAAATCGTGCCCATCGAGCACAACGGCGGCCAGATTTCCAAAGACGGCTGCATCCGCCCGGACACCGATGCAAAAGCGCTCGCCGAGTTGAAACCCGCTTTTTTGGAAAACGGCTCGGTGACCGCGGGCACTTCGTCTCCGCTCACCGATGGTGCATCTGCGGTGCTGGTCTGCAGCGCCGAATACGCCGAGAAGAACCGTCTCGAGCCTATCGCCCGAATCCGCAGCATTGCGGTGGCGGGCTGTTCGCCGGAGATCATGGGCATCGGCCCGGTGGGCGCGAGCCGCAAGGCGCTGGAGCGCGCCGATATCGACGTGGCCAAGCTGGATGTAGTGGAGCTCAACGAGGCGTTCGCGTCACAGGCCATCGCCTGCATGCGAGACCTCGGCCTCGACCATGAGAAGGTCAACATGGACGGCGGCGCCATCGCCCTCGGCCACCCGCTGGGGGCCACCGGGGCGCGCATCACCGGCAAGGCGGCCGCCATCTTGAAACGTGAAGGTGGTCGCTACGCGCTTTCGACCCAGTGCATCGGTGGCGGTCAGGGCATCGCCACGGTGCTGGAGAAAGTCTGATGGCGATTAAAAAAGTCGCCGTGCTCGGCGCCGGCGTCATGGGGTCCGGAATCGCCGCCCACGTCAGCAACGCGGGAATTCCGGTGACGCTTCTGGACATCGTTCCGGAGGGCGCTGACGACAGAAACACCGTTGCCGCCGGAGCGGTGGCACGAATGCTGAAAACGGAGCCCGCCGCGTTCATGCATCGAAGGAACGCGTCTCTGGTGAGCGTGGGCAATTTGGAAGACGACCTGGACAAGCTCGCTGACGCGGACTGGATCATCGAGGCGGTAGTGGAGCGTCTCGATATCAAACGGGACCTTTATAAAAAGGTAGACGCGGTGCGTAAATCCGGTGCGGTGGTGTCTTCCAACACGTCCACAATTCCCATGGCGCGGCTCACCGACGGGATGGCGGAAAGTTTCCGCCGCGATTTTCTGATCACGCATTTTTTCAATCCGCCGCGATATATGCGCTTGCTGGAGCTGGTGACGGGTCCGGAAACCGATGCGAAAGCGGCGCAGACGATCCGCGATTTCTGCGACCGCATGCTGGGCAAGGGCGTGGTGGATTGCAAAGACACCCCGGGGTTCATCGGCAACCGCATCGGCATCTACTGGCTGCAGGTGGCGGTGGCGGAGGCCATGGCGCTCGGCGTCAGCGTGGAAGAAGCCGACGCGGTGGTGGGCCGACCCATGGGTATCCCGCGTACCGGCGTGTTCGGGCTGCTGGATCTGGTGGGCATCGATCTCATGCCCCATATCCTCAAGAGCCTGGACGAGACCCTGTCGCCGAAGGACGCCTTTCGCGAATATGCCGGCACGCCGCCGCTGATCGAGAAGATGATCGCCGAAGGCTACACCGGGCGTAAGGGCAAGGGGGGGTTCTATCGCTTGAAGCGCGACGGCGGAAAGCGGATCAAGGAAGCGCTTGATCTGAAAAGCGGCGAATATCGCGAGGCGCAGAAAGTAACCCCGGCCAGCGTGGAAGCGTCAAAAGAAGGCGGTCTGCGCGCCCTGGTAACCCACGACGATAACACCGGGCGCTACGCCTGGCGGGTGCTGGCCAAGACTTTGCAATACGCGGCCAGCCTGGTGCCCGAAATCGCCGACGACATTGTCGCCGTCGATGATGCCATGAAGCTCGGCTACAACTGGAAGCACGGACCTTTCGAGCTCATCGATCGCCTGGGCGCAGCGTGGTTCGCAGATCGCTTAAAGGCGGACGGCATGGACGTGCCCGCGCTGATCCAAGTTGCCGGTGACGGCAGCTTCTATCGCGTCGCCGACGGTCGCATCGAGTTTCTCACCGTGGAAGGAAAATATCGGGCGCTGGAACGGCCGCCCGGGGTGCTGATGCTGTCCGACATCAAGCTCGGCAGCGAGCCGGTGGCGAAGAACGGATCCGCGAGCCTCTGGGACATCGGCGACGGCGCGGTCTGCCTCGAATTCCACAGCAAAATGAACGCGCTCGACCCCGACGTCATGGCGATGATCAAGGAGACCGTGGACATCGTTCCCGGGCGCTACAAGGCGCTGGTGATCCATAACGAAGCAAGCAATTTTTCCGTCGGGGCCAATATTGGACTCGCGCTTTATGCCGCCAACATGGCCGCCTGGGGCGAGATCGAAAACATGGTGCAACTGGGGCAGGAAGCCTACCGCGCGCTCAAGCACGCGCCTTTCCCCGTGGTCGGCGCACCCTCAGGTA
Organism: uncultured Gammaproteobacteria bacterium; assembly: GCA_947258715.1. Taxonomy (GTDB): domain Bacteria; phylum Pseudomonadota; class Gammaproteobacteria; order HK1; family HK1; genus CAMYJH01. The sequence continues at coordinate 12,795 of CAMYJH010000052.1, read as the reverse complement.
TGGCGCTGGGCGGCGGCTGCGAAGTGCTGCTTCACTGCGATGCGGTGGAGGCCCACGCCGAAACCTACATGGGGCTGGTAGAAGTGGGCGTCGGTCTGATACCCGGATGGGGTGGTTGTAAGGAAATGCTGGCGCGCGCCGACGCCGATCCCAAGCGGCGGGGCGGGCCCATGCCGCCGGTGATCAAAGCTTTCGAAACCATCAGCATGGCGACGGTGGCCAAGTCCGCGTTCGAGGCCAAGGACCACCTTTATCTGCGTCCTGACGACGGCGTGGTGATGAACCGCGATCGGGTGCTTGCGGCGGCGAAGGAGCGTGCGCTATCGCTGGCCGAAGATTACACCCCGCCCGAGGTGGGTGAACTTTCGCTGCCGGGGCCCACCGCCGAGGCGGCGATGAAAATGGCGGTGGACGGATTCCGAAAACTCGGTAAGGCCACCCCCCACGACGAAGTGGTGGCGGGCGCGCTTGCGGGAGTGTTGAGCGGCGGGGACACGGACTTCACCGAATCTCTAAGCGAAGACGCGATTCTGGAGCTCGAGCGCAGCGCCTTCATGTCGCTCATTCGTCACCCCGGTACGATTGCCCGCATGGAGCACATGCTGGAAACGGGAAAGCCCCTGCGAAATTGATGGAGAAAGGCTCCGAGCCTTGATCTCGAAATCGAACGCATGTCGTGTTTTGTTTGTCTTATATGGGGCGGAGCGATCGCATCACGCATCACGCATCACGCATCACGCATCACCCGTCACCAGAAGCTCTAATCACTAGTCAGGGACAACGACTTCACCATGCTCGGCTACAAAGCCCCAGTCGAAGATCTGCGCTTCGTGCTCACGAAGCTGCTCGCCGACCAAGACCTGAATTCGCTGCCAGGCTATTCGGAGTTCTCCCCCGACCTGGTGGAAGCGATCCTGGATGAGGCGGGCAAGCTGTGCGCAACGGTTTTGTTTCCCCTGAACCGCTCCGGCGACGAAGAAGGCTGCCGTTACGAAAACGGCGTGGTTCGAACGCCTAAAGGTTTCAAGCAAGCCTATGACGAGTTTGCCCAGGGCGGCTGGACCGGACTCACTGCCGATCCCGAGTTCGGCGGACAGGATGCGCCCAATACCGTTGCCAACGCGGTGCAGGAAATGATCTGTTCCAGCAATCTTTCATTTGGCATGTATCCGGGGTTGACCATGGGCGCCTACCACGCCATCCACGCCCACGGAACCGAGGAACAAAAGCGCAATTTCCTGCCGAAGCTGGTGGACGGGTCCTGGAGCGGCACCATGTGTCTCACCGAGCCGCACTGCGGCACCGACTTGGGCCTGATCAGGACCCGCGCGGTGAAGAACGGAGACGGAAGCTACAATATTACGGGGACGAAGATTTTCATTTCCGCCGGCGACCACGATCTCACCGACAACATCGTCCATCTGGTGCTGGCGCGAATGACTGATGCGCCCGAAGGGATCAAAGGCATCAGCATGTTCCTGGTGCCCAAATTTCTGCCCAACGACGCGGGCGAAGCGGGCCCGCGCAACGGCGTGATGTGTTCCGGTATCGAGCACAAGATGGGGATCAAGGCGTCCGCCACCTGCGTGCTCAATTTCGATGAAGCGACCGGATATCTCGTGGGTCAGCCCAACAAGGGCATGCGGGCCATGTTCACCATGATGAACGCCGCCCGCCTCGCCGTCGGCATCCAGGGACTCGGCATCGCCGAGAGCGCGTATCAGGGCGCAAGCAGCTTTGCTCGTGAACGACTGCAGGGCAGGGCGCTCAAGGGACCGAAATATCCGGATCAAGCGGCCGATCCGATCCTCGTGCACCCGGACGTGCGCCACATGCTGCTCACCATGCGCGCTTATACCGAAGGCGCCCGCGCGCTGGTGGCCTGGGTATCGGCCAAGCTGGATGTTTCCAAACGCCATCCCGACCAGCAGACGGCATCCGACGCCGATGACTTCGTCTCGCTGCTCACTCCTGTGGTCAAAGCCATGCTCACGGATCTGGGCACGGATGTGGCTAACTTGGGCGTACAGGTGCTGGGCGGACACGGCTACATCCGCGAAAACGGGATGGAGCAATACGTGCGTGACGCGCGTATCTGCCAGATCTACGAGGGCACCAACGGGGTGCAGGCCTTGGATCTCATCGGCCGCAAGCTGCCGGCCCATATGGGGCGATACTTGAAGCAGTTCTTCCATCCGGTGTCCCGATACATAGAAGAGCACGCGGATGACGAGGCCCTTGCGCCGTTCATACAGCCGCTTTCCAAGGCCTTTGGCCGGCTGCAGCGGGCAACGGGCGTGGTGGCGCAACGAGGGCTCAAAGACCCCAACCAGGCGGCGGCGGTGGCGAGCGATTATCTGCGCCTGTTCGGGCTGGTGGCGTTCGCCTATCTCTGGGCACGGATGGCGGAAATTTCCCTGCCTCATATCGAGGGAGAGAATAAGCGCTTCTATCGCGCCAAGGTGGACACCGCGCAATTCTTCATGGACCGCCTGCTGCCGCAGTCGGGTGCGCTGTTTTCCAGCATCATGGCCGGCGGCGATTCCACCATGGACTTCGATGACGAGGCGTTTTGAATACAGATACGGGGAAAGTGTACGTATTTCTTTTCAGCCTCCTCTTAAGCGTTTCCTCTAATCTCAATCGTTGCGAAACCGCAGGCGTTGCAAATTCATGGAGTAATGACGAGGATCGACGTTCCCCGAAGCGGCTGATCTGAGGAATCGTGGGCAGGTCTGCTCCTATCGTCGCCTTCGTTTAAGCTCGCGATCACGCATCACTGGCACCGATCATTAGCTACGACTGACCGGCTTTAGCATGACCAACCCCGTTTTGACGTCCGTCGACGCCGGCGTTGCCACCGTGACGCTCGACCGGCCGGACGCCCTCAACGCGCTCAACCATGAGATGGCCAAGGCGCTGAAAGCTTCCATTGCCGAGTTTTCCGCCGACGACGCCGTGCGCTGTGTGCTGATCCGCGGTGCAGGCGGCAATTTCATGGCTGGGGGCGACATTGGTTACTTTTACCAGTGCCTGTCGCTGTCGGAACAAGAGCGCGCCGATGCCGTAGCTTCGGTGATCAGGGTGGTCCACGCTGCGATTCGCAATCTGAGAGCCGCGCCGAAACCGGTGGTCGCCTGCGTGGAAGGCGCGTGCGCAGGATTCGGAGTCAGTCTGGTGGCGGCCTGCGACTTGGCGGTCGCCGCCGACAATGCGGTATTCAGCCTCGCCTACAGCCGAATCGGTATTACTCCGGACGGCGGCAGCACCTGGTTTCTGCCGCGAGTGGTGGGTTTGAAGCACGCGTCGGCGATGGCGCTGCTGGCGGATCGCTTCGGTGCTGCGGAGGCGCTTCAGATGGGGCTAGTGAATCAGGTCGTAGAGGCCAACGCGCTGGAGGAAGCAGTTGGCGCGCTGGCAGCCCGACTCGCGAGCGGTCCGGCTAAGGCGTTTGCCGGGGCCAAGGCGCTGCTCAATCGCTCCATGAATTCCACCCTTGAGGACCAGCTTCGCGAAGAGGAAGTGAGCTTCATCGAAGGTGTCAAAGGCTCGGAGTTCGAGGAAGGCGTGCGTGCCTTCGTGGAGAAGCGAAAGCCTGATTTCCCACGCTGATGCCCGCTACGCTCCGGAAAACAGACGTGTGTGTCTTTTCCGGACTGTGAGATCACGATGTCAGCGTCGCAAGAGATGGACACGCTGGCGCTAGGCAGCTTTTTCTCCTGGATTCCCGCTTCCGCGGAAATGACGTTATTCTCTTGTTTGCTTAATTTTCACGGAAGCAAAGGCTGGATGTGACGTATGAAGCGTCGTCCTTTCGAACATTCCAAGTCGTCATCCCCGCGAAAGCGGGGATCCAGTCGTAGAATAGATTTCCGCTAATGCGGGAATCTCAAAATTCTAAGAACTCGGAGGAGTGCTATCGATGCCCAGCCTGAATGGAAAAACCGTGTTCATTACCGGCGCCAGCCGCGGTATCGGGCTCGCCATCGGGCTTCGCTGCGCGCGGGACGGCGCCAACGTGGTTATCGCGGCAAAGACCACCGACCCGCACCCCAAATTACCGGGCACCATCCACACCGCCGCCGCTGAAGTCGAGGACGCCGGCGGAAAAGCGCTTGCGGTCGAGGCGGACATCCGATTCGAGGATCAAATCGAGGCCGCTGTAACAAAGGCGGTGGAACATTTCGGGGGCATCGACGCGCTGGTAAACAACGCCAGCGCCATCAGCCTCACCCGCACCCTGGATACGCCGATGAAGCGTTTCGACCTCATGTTCGGCGTCAACGTGCGCGGCACCTTCGCCACCTCCCAAGCGTGTATCCCTCATCTGAAGAAAAGCGAAAACCCCCACATTCTCAACCTCGCGCCGCCGCTCAACATGAGCCCCCGCTGGTTCAAGGATCACTGCGCCTACACCATGGCCAAGTACGGCATGAGCATGTGCGTGCTGGGGATGGCCGAGGAGCTGAAAGCGGACAGAATAGCGGTCAACGCCCTGTGGCCGCGCACCGTAATCCTCACGGCGGCGCTGGCCATGATCCCGGGCGTGGACCCCGCGGCCTGCAGAAAGCCGGAAATCGTCGCCGACGCGGCTCACGCCATTCTGAGCCGCGACAGCAAATCCTGCAGCGGTCATTTTTTCATCGACGAAGAGGTGCTGAAGGAGGAGGGCGCCAGCGATCTCGACCAGTACGCGGTCAAGCCCGACGGCAAGCTGCTCACGGATCTATTTCTAGAATGATTCAAATGGGAAAAGGGGACGCACTTATATTTTCAGTCAAGGCATATCGCGCACGTAACAAAAAATAAGTGCGTCCTCTTTTTGCGCATCAGTCAAATATATAGTTGAATCCAAGGCTGATGATATCCGCATCCGACTCGTACTCACCGACGAGCGTTGCTCCGGTGCTGTTGGTGCGGGCGATGTTGGTATCGTCGATGAACAAGTGGGTATAGCCGAAATCGGCGGACATCTTGTTGTTAATACGATAGCTGGCACCGATGGAAACCCAAATGCGATCGTTGTCCGGCAACCGCGGCGTGCGCAAGACCGGATTCGGCACCGGAGCCTGGTCGTAGGCGACGCCGGTGCGCAACGTGAGCCGTTCGCTCTGGTAGTAGCTCAGACCGAGGCTCAAGCGCCAGACGTCCTCCCATTGGAGATCCTCAACCAATGTTCCGGAGCCGAGGGCGTTAGCGGGATTATCAAAAACGATACGGAGCTCCGGAATATCGCTCCAGCCGGTCCAGGTGGCGTCCCCCATGATTCCGATTTTGGGCGTCAACATGTGAAAGGCGCTGACGGAGAACGAGTCCGGTAGCGAGGCACCGACCTTGATGTCGTCGTCAAAAAACGCCGTACTAAGGGGAGCCGGAACGTTCCTGAAATCCGCGTCACCCTCCAGCTTGTGATTGATCTGGGACCGATACGCCACGCTAAAGCGGGTCCGGTCGCTGGGTTCATAGAACAAGCCAAAGTTGAAGCCAAAACTGATGTCGTCGGCCTCGTTCTCGACAAACCCGTCCGCCGCGCCAGGCGCTCCGAGTAAGGTCCCAAAATCAACGAAATTGTTAAGCTTGGCGTCAATGTAGTTGAGACTCACCCCGGCGCCGACGGAGAGCACTTCGTTGACCTTCCAGGCCAGTGCCGGGTTCACGTTCAGGTCGATGATCTCGGATTCGATGGCGTGGTAGCGGCCCGTCCAGTTGTCGTCATACTCAGTGGCGAGCCCAAACGGCGCGTTCACCGCCAGGCCGAAGCTCAAGCGCTCGTTGAGCGCGCGAATGTAGTAGAAGTTCGGCACTAAGGCATCTTCGCCGCCGTCATTGGTGGGGGCACCACTCAGTGCCCCGCCGGGGAAAGTGGAGCCGCCGTCGGTGAAATCAAAAGAGACTAAAATGACGTGGCCGGCCGCCTGCATCTGCGAGGGCAAGCGGGTCATGCTGGCCGGATTGAACCACACCGTGCTGGCGTCTTCCGCTATTGCACCGCCGCCCGCAAAGGCGTTGCCCATGCCTTGGGCGCTGTGCTCGATAATGGCGAATCCGGCGGCGGACGCGCTGCCGGCGTAGCCGGACACTGCGCCTGCGAGAATGAAAGCCATCAGATGGCCGATACGTGATTTCTTCATCTTTCTCCCCTTGGCTTCTCTCTCATCGCCTAGGCGTGAGGTACATCAAGATACTGATATCTTTATTTAAGAAATCATTATAACACTCTGAGTTATAACGATTGTTATGGAGTTTACAAGGGCCCGAAGAGGTCCAGGCGAACGCTCAGCCTCCACCGAGCATGGCTTTTTTCAGCCCCGAGTCGGCCGGAGAATCTCCCAGCCAGATCTTTAATGTGGCCGGATAAAAATCGTCCCCCGGAATGATGCCTTTGGTCTCGCCGTTCAGTCGTACCGCGGTGCCGCTCCCGGGTATGAAGTCCACGTCCACCCTGTCGCCGGCCTTCAAGGTGGGAAACAGAGCGTTGAAGCGTCCGATCCGATCCTCGAGAACGGCATACTCCTCATCGGAGTGATTGGCCTTGTAGCCGTCTGTCCAGCCCGAGCGGATTTTTTTCGCGCTGACCTCTTTGTGGATAAAGTGCATGCGCACTCGCTTGGGGCCGGGCAGCGCCAGAGCGGCGCCGGTGGAGCCCGCTTTTTCAGGCAGATAGAGCCCCGCCGCGTATACCTTGACGAAGAACTTGCTGCGTACCCCGGCGCCGTTCAGCACCAGACCGGGCTGCCCGTCGGCTACCCGGGCGCTTTCCTCGAACCGGACTCCGGCCACTTCCGCCGAAAAAGCGGCCAGGCCGGTGGTCAGCGCGAGGGCACCGAGCGCGCCGGAGAGGGCCGTCCGGCGGCCCCAAGAGCGAATCCCCCAGACGGGTCGCCTGCTGGCGGCAAACTGCTGGCGGATCTTTAGATCAGACATCGCGTGCTTGTCGCCTCCCTGGGATTGGGGCATGTTATTAGTCTGCTGTGGCCCGGGCTTTGCCCTGATTTCGCCGGACCTGTAGCCACTTTGGGGGATGTTGCGCCGTCCGCTGTCGGAATTCAACGCCGGCAAGGACCGTACAGCGCCGGAGGCTTTGAGCTGGCGTCGCTTTGCTGCAGGTGTTCAGGATCGTCGCGCTGCGAGAATTTGGGAGGAGACAATGGAAAAGGTGTGGCTCAAGAGCTACCCAAAAGGGGTCCCGGCGGAGATTGACCCGGACGCGTTTTCCTCGATCAATGACATCTTCGACCAGAGCGTGGTCCACTACGCCGAGCGCCCGGCCTTCACCAATTTTGGCAAAAGCATCAGCTTTGCGGAGCTGGATGAGCACTGCCGCGCTTTTGCCGCCTATCTTGAAAAACGCGTAGGACTGAAGAAGGGCGATCGAATCGCCATTATGATGCCCAACCTGCTGCAGTATCCGGTGGCGCTGTTCGGCGCGCTGCGTGCGGGGCTTACCGTTGTCAACACCAACCCTCTGTACACGACTCGCGAGCTCCAGCACCAGCTCAGCGACGCCGGCGCGTCGACCATCCTAATCTTAGAAAACTTCGCCCACGTGCTCGAAAGCTGTATCGACGAGACACCGGTGAAAAACGTTATCGTCACGCGCATGGGTGACATGCTTCCGCCGCTGAAGGGCGCGATCATCAACCTGGTGGTGAAGTACGTGAAGCGACTGGTGCCCGGCTATCACCTTCCGGGGGCAATCGCCTTCAAATCGGTGCTCGAGGAAGGCAAGACACTGAATCTCACTCCGGTGAAAGTAGACGCTGACGACATCGCCTTTCTCCAGTACACCGGCGGCACCACCGGCGTGTCCAAAGGCGCCATGCTCACTCACCGCAACGTGGTCGCCAACGTGGAACAGGCGGCGGCATGGCTCGCCCCCTTCACTCCCAAAGATCAGCACGATCTCGTGATCACCGCGCTGCCCCTCTACCACATCTTTTCGCTCACGGCGAACTGCATATATTTCATGCACATCGGGGGCGAGAATCTTCTCATTACCAACCCCCGCGACATGAAGGGCTTCGTAAAGGAGCTCAGCGGGCGACAATTCTCTGTCATTACCGGGGTCAACACGCTTTACAACGGTCTGTTGAACACCTCGGGATTCAATAATCTGGATTTCTCCAACCTTCGGATCGCGCTTGGCGGGGGCATGGCGGTGCAGCGAAGCGTCGCCGAGCGCTGGAAATCGGTCACGGGCACCACGCTGATTGAAGCCTACGGCCTCACCGAAACTTCGCCCGGCGTATCCATGAACCCGCTGGATCTGGAAAAGTTTTCCGGCAACATCGGTCTTCCGTTGCCGTCCACCCAAGTTTGCGTGCGTGACGAGAACAAAGAAGAGCTTGGTTTCAATGAGCCCGGCGAGCTCTGCGTGCGCGGCCCCCAGGTGATGAAAGGCTATTGGCAGCGGCCGGAGGAAACTGCCAGGAGCATGGATTCCGAAGGTTGGTTTTACACCGGTGACATGGCGACCATTGACGAAAAGGGATTCGTGCGCATCGTCGATAGAAAGAAGGACATGATTCTGGTTTCCGGATTCAATGTTTATCCCAACGAACTGGAGGACGTGGTGGCCCACCATCCGGACGTGCTCGAGGTCGGCGCCATTGGCGTTCCCGATGAAACTTCGGGTGAAGTGGTCAAGCTCGTGGTGGTGAAGAAGAACCCCGGGCTCACTGAGGAGCAGCTGACTGAGTACTGCCGCAAGAATCTGACCAACTACAAGCGACCGCGTTACATTACCTTTGCCTCCGAGCTGCCGAAGAGCAACGTGGGTAAGATTCTGCGCCGAGAGCTCCGCGAGCAGTACGGCTCGCCTGACAGCTGAAGAAATCCTTGCTCCTGGATCCCGAGTAACGGCCGGGAAGCTGGATCCATGGCTGCTCTTGAATCGTCCGCCCGTATCCCGAGAAGTCGGATCTGATTAACTCAAAGGAAAGTACGATGCACTTGGTATGTCTCGACCTGGAAGGCGTCTTGGTTCCCGAGATCTGGATCGGGCTGGCTGAAAAGACCGGCATTGAAAGCCTGCGCGCGACCACGCGGGATATCCCCGACTATGACCGGCTCATGCGCCAGCGCCTGAAGGAGCTCGAAAAGCGCGGTATGGGATTCGAAGATCTCAAAAGCGTGGCGGAATCGCTCGAGCCAATGGAGGGCGCACGGGAGTTTCTCGACTGGCTGCGGGATCGTTTCCAGGTGATCATTCTTTCCGATACCTTCTACCAGCTCGCTGGCGCGTTGATGCGAAAGCTGGGCTGGCCGACGCTTTTCTGCAATCAGCTGGAAATCGACCAGTCGGGGAAGATTTCGGGTTATCGACTGAGGCAGGAGCACCCCAAGCGGGAAGCCGTGAAAGCGCTGAAGTCTCTGAACTACCGCGTGCTCGCCGCGGGCGATTCCTACAACGACCTGGGCATGCTTGCCGAGGCTGACGCCGGGGTGCTGTTTCGACCTCCGGAGAACGTGGTCCGTGACGCGCCCGATTACGTCGTCACCGAAGACTACGCCGCCTTGTCCCAGGCCCTGATCGCCGCCAGTAAGAATTTGTGAGCGGCCGCGGGTGGGCAAACGCCCGCTTATCGGCGCCTGCCCGTGAACTCTGAGGCTAGTGCGCTGTTCGTGCCCGCAGATGCGGTGCTGATGGTGCACGTCGCGTTCGTTGGCTTCGTGGTGCTCGGACAGCTGTACGTAATGCTGGGCTGGGCATTGCGCTGGCCCTCGGCCAGGAACAGGCTGTTTCGCCACCTTCACCTGGCCGCCATCGGCATCGTGGTGCTGCAGGCCTGGCTGGGACTCGTTTGCCCGCTGACGCTGCTCGAGCTGCATCTGCGTGCTGGGGAGACAGGCTGGGCGGAGGGACAGAGCTTCATCGGCTATTGGCTTTCGAGACTGCTCTACTACCACGCGCCTCCCTGGGTATTCACCACCGTCTATACCTTGTTCGGCTCGCTGGTCCTGCTTTGCTATTTCGGCTATCCGCCCAGGCGAAAGCGATGAGGGGGGCGTACCGCTCCGGATCAGTGGCCATCGGGCACGGTGCACAAGGCGTGAATCAAGGCACGCCAGTTTTCGGCCTGGCATCCGAGGCGCGGCTTAAGGTCGCGATCGTTTCCGACACCCACGGATTTCTCGACCCCAGAATCGCCGCCGCGGTCGCAGAGCACGATTGCGCCGTTCACGCGGGAGACGTGGGCGGCGCCGGGGTGCTCGCGTCGCTTCGCCCGGGGCGTGGGCTCATTTGTGCAGTGCGGGGAAATAACGACGTGGCGGACAAGTGGGCCGCGAATGAGCACGCGGTGCTCAATGCGCTTGTTGAAACGCTGCTGCTAACGCTCCCCGGCGGCCTCCTCGCGGTGGTCCACGGGGATCGGGCCGGCCGGCCTGCGGATCGGCATCGCAAGCTGCGCGCAAGATTCGCCGGAGCCAAGGCGGTGGTCTTCGGGCACTCTCATCATCGCTGCGTGGACAAGAGCGCGCGTCCCTGGATCCTGAATCCGGGCGCGGCCGGTAAGAGCCGCGCCTACGGCGGACCGGGGTTTTTGTCGCTTGCTGCCAGCAGACGCCGCTGGATTCTTCGCGCGGTGATTTTCCCGCCCCGTTGAAGGCGGCATCTGTTAGCGCCCTTGAGTCGCGGGTAGATCAGGTAACAAGAGCGGTTCGGGCGCGGCAAAATAGACGCCGCTGCGATCACCGCCTATCATTGCTTAAAACTTCCAAAATCAGCATTGAAGGCGTTTTTTTGTTCTCGGGACCATCTCCGCGAGCGCGAATTGAAGCGAAGTCTGGCAACCACCCGCCGGCCCCTAGACCCGATACGTACCCTTTTGTCGAAGTTGTTTCCGCGGCGCTGACGGCCTCCAGGCAAAGGCGCCACTCCGCTCGCTGGCGTCGGGCAGCGGCGTGACCGAGCTGGTCCATTTCACCACCGACATGGCCGTTGTGCTGGCGATCCTCGCCTTCGCCATGTATCTGTTCATCTTCGAGGTGGTGCGCGTGGACGTGGCCGCCATCGTGACCCTGGTGCTGGTGGGAATTTCGGATTTGATTCCGGCCGCCCACATCTTCGACGGCTTTTCTTCCAACGCGGTAATTTCCATCATCGCTTTGATGATTATGGGCGCAGGACTCGATCGCACCGGCATCATGAACCAGGTGGCGTATTACATCCTAAAAGTCGGCGGCAGCACCGAGCGCCGTGTGGTACCTATCGTTTCCGGAGCCGTCGGCTTCATCTCCTGCTTCATGCAGAATATCGGTGCCGCGGCTCTGTTTCTTCCGGTAGTGAGCCGGATTTCTACCCGCACCGGCATTCCTCTTTCCCGTCTACTGATGCCCATGGGGTTCTGCGCCATTCTGGGCGGCACCATGACCATGGTGGGTTCGAGTCCGCTGATTCTTCTCAACGATCTGATCGTCAATTCCAACCGCAGCCTGCCGCCCGGGGTAGAGCCGATGCGGCAGTTTCACCTGTTCGCGGTGTTGCCCGTCGGGCTGGTGCTGCTCACCGGGGGAATTGGGTATTTCATGCTGGCCGGAAAACGCGTGCTGCCGTCGATGAAAGGCGGCGCCGCGGATCCAGGAAGGACGCGCCGCTATTTCGAGAGCACCTACGGCATCCGGGGCGACATCTTCGAGGCTTACGTGCCTTTAGAAAGCCCGCTGGCCGGCATGACCGTCGGCGAGGCGGAAATGCTTCCTGGCACCCCGTTCATTCTGGCCCTCAAGAGCGGTGACGAGCTGAGAATCGAGCCGTCCGCGGAGCAGATGATCTGGGTTGGCTCGATATTCGCGCTCATGGGCACCGAACAGGAGGTGAAGGACTTCCGCAGGCGCATGAAGCTCACTTTGAGAACCGACATCGAGACCTTTGTCGAGGTTCTCAATCCCACAAGATCAGGTATCGCAGAGGTTGTGGTCCCGCCGTCGTCCAACGTTATTGGACAAACTGTTATCGACATTGGCATGCGCAGGCGCTACCGGGTCAACGTGCTGGCGGTTTATCGGGAGGAAGAAACCATCCGCAAAGATCAGCTGCGCACGCTGCGATTCCGAAGCGGCGACACGCTGGTGGTGCACAGCCGCTGGGACGATCTCCACATGCTGTCGCTGAATCCCAACTTTGTCGTGGTGACGGACTTTCCGCGGGAGGTTTCGCGACCGCACAAGGTGGTTCCCGCGGCCGGATTCTTTGCCCTCTCCATCGCGTTGGTCCTTTTCAGCGATCTCAGCCTTTCCCTCGCCCTCCTGGTGGGCGCTGCCGGCATGATCATGAGCGGGGTGTTGTCCATCGACGAGGCCTATAAATCCATCGGCTGGCAGACGGTATTCCTTCTCGCGTGCCTGTTACCGTTGGGCATGGTGATGGAAGTGACCGGTACCGCCGCGTGGATTGCGCAGGAAGGCCTGATCATATTCGGAGATATGTCTCGTTGGGTGATTCAGTTTGCGCTCGCGCTTCTGGCGACCATGCTCACGCTGGTTGTCTCCAACGTGGGCGCCACGGTGCTGCTGGTGCCCCTGGCGGTGAAAATCGCTCTCGGCATCGGCGCGGATCCGGCCATGTTTGCGCTCACCGTGGCACTGGCCACTTCCAATTCGTTCCTCCTGCCGACGCATCAAGTCAACGCGCTTATCATGGGGCCGGCAGGCTATCGGGTTGCGGACTTCATTCGCGCCGGGGGTATCATGTCGGTATTGTTTCTAGTCTTGCTATTGACATCGCTGAACATTCTCTATTGACGCTCCTGCGGGTGATCGAAAATGCGAATCGGACATTTACGCATCGATGCA
>CAMYJH010000051.1 GCA_947258715.1 uncultured Gammaproteobacteria bacterium | reverse complement strand
CTCCTGTCTTGCATTCAGTGGCCGATCAACCACTTGAGGTATCCATCATCGATGGGAGCCCTCGAGTCAAGGAGGGGGCGTCTATATCTTCTATACTCCAACCATGATTTTCACAATGAGACGATTCCCCCCAATGACGAAGCTGCGGCGGAACTCGCTTGGCAACGAACCCTCGATTTCTTATGCGCTAAACTCGCCTAACCCCTCCCGTCCCTTTGTTCGTGATGGCAGATCTCGACATCGACAATGCCGTGGTCGTAAGTGACCTGCATATCGGCCTCCCTTACTTTAGAAAGAGCGCCTTTGTCCATTTTGTGAGTGGTCTGAAGAAGGAGACGGCACTCATCTTGAATGGGGATATCGTCGACAATCCCTACCAGCAGCTCAAACCCGAAGACGAGTACATGATTGATTTTCTTCGGGAACAGTCCTTCGCACGCAGAGTCATCTGGATCTACGGCAACCACGACGAGAATTTCCGGATGTCAGATCCAGGCCAAATTGAGTTTCTAAAACACCTGGGGTTGGGCAGGCGGTTGATGATCGTTCACGGCGACGACTTCGACCAGGTTATGCCAAGGAGCCTGTGGTTTATTCGGCTATTCAAACTTTGCCATCGCATCCGACGTAGTCTCGGAGCAGCGCCCGTTCACGTTGCGGAACTGGCCAAGCGGTGGGCCCCTTTTTTATATCGCGTACTGACAGAGGAGGTGAAGAAAAACGCAGTTGACTGCGCCGTGGGCGGCGGCTTCGAAGCGATCACTTGTGGTCATACGCACTACCCTGAAGACTCCATGTGCGAAGGAGTGCGGTATATCAACACCGGTTCTTGGACCGAAGAACCACTACATTATCTTGCCATCAGTGCCAATACCATTCGCCTGGTCACTTATGACCACGACGTTTGGTCGCAGCAGGCTCATGCGTAAATTAGAGGGCAGGGCGCCGAAAGGCGCGATGACAGCGACACCACGCCGAATAGCGCCGGTTGACGACTGTTCGATGACCTTGGGGGTGCTCAACCGACTTTCGGAAAAGGGGGTTTATTCGTTTTATACTCGCGTTTGGACAAGGCGTTGTTCTCGACTGGCATCTGTTGGACTCTCTGGCACGCACTACGGCAAATGACGGTCCAAGGATGCGTTCTTATCGCTTTGGATCAGATAGAGCCATGCGTCTGCCTCCTACTTCTTGGCTGGTCGCATGTCTGAGTATTTGCAGTGTTGATTGGCGTAGTGTTCATGGGTCTGTGCGAACAAGGAAAGTGAGACCGAAAAGCTCACGAGAAGAAAGAGAATCTGCGCTATCATTCTCAGCCCCCTAGACATAAATACTCCGGGAAAACAGTACACGGTTTCAAAGGAGAGCAGTTGCCGCGGGGAAGCGGTACTTATGATATGCCGAAGCATAACCCTGGACGACTAGCAGTTGTGACGTGCTTCACGTCAAAATACAAGCAAATGCCTCAAACTGCATGGACCGGATTACGGGCGAAAGATCAAGAGGCCGGTTTCGTGTGTTAGAGTCGCGATGCGAAGAAGGCGCCAGGTAGGTTATGCCTTGGATTGGCGCCCGCAGGGTGGTAGGAGGCCGCGCCGTGGGCGCGCTCCTGAGAAGGCGTTTTACACAAACCGTCCCGAAGCAACGGGCTGCTTGCCTGACGAGAGCTGCCGAGTCCGGTTGCAGTTGCCATTCATGGGACACTCTAAGCAAAGAGGAAGTTGAACGATGAAAAAATGGCTTTCGACATTGGCTTTCGCGGCCGCGGTCTCCTTCGCTGCAGGCGTCTTGGCCGTCCCGCCGGGCCAGGAGGTTACCTGGACGACGGCCCTGGGAACAGTGAAGTTCGAGGGTCAGAAGCACGCCGACGCCGGCAAGCAATGCACGGACTGCCACGACATGACCGGCGGCGAGGGCTTGTTCCAGATGAAGAAGAGCACCGCCAAGCAGACCATGGCCGAGATGAACGAGGGGAAGGGCTGCGGCGGCTGCCATAATGGAGACATCGCGTTCTCGACCGCCGACGGTGCCTCCTGCATGAAGTGCCACAAGCAGTAGTGCCCCGGCTCCCAGGTTACCCCAGGCAGCGGTACTCGGCACTGCCGTGAAGACGCGGTCAAGGCGGCATCGGAACGCCGTACCGCCATGACATGGGTCCAGCGTCTGAAGCGCGTACTCAGGGTCGACGTCGAGACCTGCTGGCTACTTTAGGCAGGTACGGTGACAATCTCGGTGTCATGCGCCCGCGTTCTGGAACAATCCCAGGCTGAACAGCAGTGCGGCAAGCATCGCGCTGGCCGTCCGAAGGTGGTTCCACATCGTCCACCGATCCAAGTAGTGTTCCCAAATTTTGATCGCCGCGGGATCCGTAGCGGGCACGGCGGCAAGCTGGTTATTCAAGGGGACGTTGCCGAGCATCGTGACTAGAAACGTGCCTACCAAGTAGAAGACCGCCCCGGCGAGGAAGCACCACGCCGAGGGGTGACCCCAGCCCGTCAGCGCGAGGCCACTCACGCCGAGCGAGAGCACGGCCGTTCCCATGAATGCGCCCAGGAACGCGGGGTTGATTACCACCACGTTGATCGACTGCATCGCGGCGATACCCTCCGCGGAAGGTATCTTCGCGAGGGCCTTCATCACGAAGCTGGAAAAGGCGAAGAACACCCCCCCGACCAGGGCGGATCCGAGCAGCGCTGCCGTCCCGACAATCGGTATCAACGGGCTCACTTATGCCACCGCCGTTTGATACGAAGAGGATACGTCCCAGACGCCCGTGGCGGCGGTCCGGCGCGCATACTCGGCGAAGTCTGTCGGCTCTCGACCCAGGGCTCGCTGGACGCCGTCGCACACGTGCGCGTTGCGTCCGTCGAGTACGGTGGAGAAGAGGTAGCCCAACAACCATGCGATGTCGTCTGCTGCGCTTGACTCGGCGATACCGGCCGCAAAAGCCTCGTGCGTGATCTGGATATATTCGATCTCGCGACTCGTGGCGCGGGCGATCTCTCCCGCCGCTTCGGTGAAGGTGAGGCAACGCGGGCCGGTGAGTTCGTAGATCTGACCGTCGTGGCCGTCTTCGTTTAACGCCGCGACCACGACATCGGCGATGTCGTCCGCGTCGACGAAAGGCTCCGGGACATCTCCGGCTGGAAGCGTGACCGCACCGGCCAATACCATGTCGAGAAACTCCCCTTCGGAGAAGTTCTGGTTGAACCAGCTGGCGCGTACGACGGTCCATTCGATGCCCGCGTGCTGGACGATGCTTTCGCACAGCTGAGCTTCCTTTTCTCCGCGACCGGACAAGAGAACCAGGCGCTGGACGCCTTTCTCGACCGCGCGCTCCACGAAGGCACGGATGGAGTCCGTCGCCCCCGGAATGGCGAGATCTGGCGCATAGCTGACGTACGCGGCGGTCACGCCATCGAGCACGGCGTCCCAGTTGCTCTGGTAGTTCCAGTCGAAGGATGGATTGGCGGATCTCGACCCGACGCGCGTCGGCACCCCGCGGCGTGACAGCCGTTCCACCACGCGGCGGCCAGTTTTTCCGCTCCCGCCGAGAACCAGAGTGAGTCCTTCGGTTCCCGTGGTGCCGTTTATTTGGTCTTTCATGGCGTTCTCCAATGGTTGACTTGACATCATGTCAATTGACACTGTGTCAACATTAGAGCAGACTTTACACTATGTCAAGTGAAAACATCGAAACCCGAGCACGAATCCTGGAGGCGACCGTGCGCATGCTTGAAGAGCGTAGGGGCCGCGGCGTTCGCATGGGGGATATCGCCACCGCGGCCGGGATCTCCCGCCAGGCGGTCTACCTGCATTTCGCATCCCGCGCGGAGCTGCTGGTGGCGACGACCCGGTACCTGGACGAGGTTTTGGACGTGGATCGCCGGCTCGCGCCGTCGCGAGCAGCGAACACGGGTGTCGAGCGCCTGGCCTTATATATCGAGTGTTGGGGCCAGTACATCCCCGACATTTATGGCGTTGCCAAGGCCCTGCTCTTGGCCAAGGACACTGATGACGCGGCAGCAGCGGCCTGGAAAGACCGTATGTTGGCCATGCGCGACGGTTGCCGGGCAGCTATAGAGGCGCTGCATGCCGACGGAACCCTTGCCCCGGACTGGATGCCTCGAACAGCAACGGATGCACTGTGGACCATGCTCTCCGTACAGAACTGGGAGAACCTGACCGTCGAATGCGGCTGGTCAACTCGACAGTACGTCAGCCGGATTAAGGTTCTGGCCAAGCGAGCCTTTGTAGAAGAACCAGCTTAGGTGCTCGGTCCGTTTCAGTTAACGGATCGCCGGTCTCATAGCGATGAGACCCCGAGGTCTCCAGACTATACCGGCCTTATGCCCGCTAGGCGCTCTCAGCTCACCGGGTCTCAGCTTCAGGCCAAACGGGCGATACGGTCGCGAGCCGGCCCATAGCCGCCTCGCGCACTGTTGGCATCCGATTCCGAGTTTTCTCGGCCTCTGGTCCAAGGTTCAACGGTAAGTGAGAGCGGCTCTCTGTTAGGGCAGGAGCTAAGCTCTGCGCGCTGACAGACAGTCCGACTCATCTGAAACTACGCCGCCAGCTGGCGGACCACGTAATGCAAGATCCCGCCGTTCTCGTAGTACTCCCACTCTTTGGGTGTATCGATGCGAACCTGGGCCTTGAAGCGCGTCTCGGAGCCATCCGGGCCGTGGGCCACCACGTCGACCTGTTTTGAACCTTTATCCAGGCCTTCGACGTCGAAGCTGTGCTCGCCGGTGAGCTGGAGTGACTCCGCATCTTCGCCGTTTTCGAATACCAGCGGCAGCACGCCCATGCCGACCAGGTTGGAGCGGTGGATCCGCTCGAAGCTCTTTGCAATCACGACATTGACGCCAAGCAGCAGGGGACCCTTGGCAGCCCAGTCGCGGGAGGATCCGGTGCCGTACTCCGCGCCGCCGAGGATCACCAGCGGAACGCCTTCTTTCTTGTAGCGCATGGCGGCGTCGAAGATGGTCATCTGCTCACCGGACGGCTGGTGTTTGGTCCAGCCACCCTCGGTGCCTGGCGCTAAGCGGTTGCGCAGGCGAACGTTGGCGAAGGTGCCTCGCATCATCACCTCGTGGTTGCCGCGGCGGGAACCGTAGGAGTTGAACTCCCTCGGCGGCACCTGCCGCTCCTGCAGATATTCGCCTGCGGGGCTGTCCGACTTGATGGCGCCGGCGGGTGAAATGTGATCGGTGGTGATGCTGTCGCCCAGCAGAGCCAGCACCCGGGCGCCTTTGATTTCGGGAATCCCCCGCGGCTCCATGGTCATCCCATCGAAGTAGGGCGGGTTCTGCACGTAGGTGGAGGTGGAATCCCAGGCAAACTGGTTGGCGTCCGGCACCTCCATGCCCCTCCAGCGCTCGTCTCCTTCGAAAACGTTCTCGTAGCTGTGTTGGAACATCTTAGAGTCCACTGACCTGGCGACGGTCTCCTGGATCTCCTTGGACGAGGGCCAGATGTCTTTGAGGTAAACGTCTTTACCTTCTTTGTCCGTCCCAAGCGGTTCCTTTTGAAGATCGATGTCCATGCGACCGGCAAGCGCGTACGCCACCACCAGCGGAGGGGAGGCGAGAAAATTCATCTTCACGTCGGCGTGGATCCTGCCTTCGAAGTTCCGATTACCGGATAGCACCGAGCTGACGATGAGGTTGCCATCGCGGACGGCCTTGCCGATGTGCTCGGGCAAAGGCCCCGAGTTACCAATGCAGGTGGTGCAGCCGTAGCCCACCAGGTGAAAGCCCAGGGATTCGAGGTCATCCATGAGCTCGGCCTTCTCCAGGTAATCCTTGACCACCTTCGAGCCCGGGGCGAGGCTGGTTTTGACCCAGGGCTTCACCTTGAGACCGCGCGCGGTGGCGTTGCGCGCCAGCAGCCCGGCGCCGACCATCACCTGGGGGTTGGAGGTATTGGTGCACGAGGTGATCGCCGCAATCACCACCGCACCGTCTTTGAGTTCGAATGCATTACCGTCTTGCTCGACGGCGACCGCACCGCTGTGGGTCGTTTCATCGCCGCTGCGGTCGTTCTGCATCGCGCCCAGGTGTTGGCCGATGATCTGCTTCGCCTGCCTTAAGCCGATGCGGTCCTGGGGCCGTTTCGGGCCCGCCAGGCTCGGCTCCACCTGCTCGAGATCAAGCTCCAGCAGATCCGTGTAGCGCGCGTCTTGGTCCCCCTTTTGGTGGAACAAGCCCTGGGCTTTGGCATAGGACTCCACCAGCGCAATTTGATCCTTGGAGCGGCCGGTGAGTTCCAGATACCTCAGGGTCTCGCCATCGATGGGGAAGATGCCGCAGGTGGCGCCGTACTCCGGCGCCATGTTGGCAATGGTGGCGCGATCGGCAAGCGGCAGCTCTGAAAGGCCGCTGCCGAAAAACTCCACGAACTTGCCCACCACGCCGCGTTTGCGCAGCATCTGGGTGACCGTGAGCACCAGATCGGTGGCGGTGGCGCCTTCCGGCAGCTTGCCGGTCAGTTTGAATCCGACCACCTGAGGGATGAGCATGGTCACGGCCTGCCCGAGCATGGCCGCTTCCGCTTCGATGCCGCCCACGCCCCAGCCGAGAACGCCCAGACCGTTGATCATGGTGGTGTGGGAATCGGTGCCCACCAGGGTGTCGGGATAAGCGCGGGTGACGCCATTTTGCTTGCGCCCGAACACCACGCGCGCCAGATATTCCAGGTTGACCTGGTGGACGATGCCGGTGTCGGGCGGCACCACCTTGAATTCGCGAAACGCCTTCTGTCCCCAGCGAAGGAAGGCGTAGCGCTCTTTGTTGCGTTCGAACTCGATCTGCGCATTCAGATCCAGGGCGTCCTTGCGCCCGAAGTTGTCCACCTGAACGGAATGATCAATGACCAGCTCAACCGGAGACAGCGGATTGATCTTGGCCGGATCGCCGCCGAGCTTGCGCATGGCGTCGCGCATCGCCGCTAGGTCGACTACCGCAGGGACGCCGGTGAAATCCTGCAGCAGCACTCGTGAGGGCGTGAAAGCGATTTCCTGAGAGGGTTCCGCTTTGGGATCCCAATCGGCCAGCGCCTCGATGTCATCCACGGTGATGTCCTTGCCGTCCTCATGCCGCAGAAGATTTTCCAGAAGAATCTTGAGCGAAAAGGGCAACGTGGACAGATCATGCCGCGTGCTCAGCGCATCGAGCCGGAATATCTCGTACTCGTGCTTTCCGACGGTCAACTTGGAGCGCGCGTTGAAGGTATTGGTCATGAGTCTTCTCCGTGGGCTTTTATCGTTTTGGAAACGCAACATTATCGCCGAAGCTGAGGCGGCGGAATAGGCCGTAGGCTGAGAAGTGGGTGGGCAGGGGCAGCGGGCGTAAGCTGTTTATCGTATGTCGTATGTCGAGGTTTTCGCGTCACGCGTCACGCATTACGCGTCACCCGCTCAAGTGCGGAGTTACAGAACTATCCGCCCCTCATAAATGAATTGTCCGCCCATCCACCGCCAGCGCGGCTTCGTGTATTGCTTCAGAAAGTGTGGGGTGGGCGTGGATAGTGCGCGCCAGATCTTCCGAGCTTGCGTGGAACGCCATCGCGGTGACCGCTTCGGCGATGAGCTCGGAAGCCTGGGCACCGAAAATGTGCACGCCCAGGATCTGATCGCTTTTCTTATCAGCCAGGATTTTCACCAAGCCGTCGGTCTCGCCGGCACCCTGGGCGCGACCAATGGCCCGGTAAGGGAAGCTGCCTTTGCGAAACTCGACGCCTTCATCGGAAAGCTCCACCTCGGTTTTGCCCACCCAGGCGACTTCCGGATGGGTATAGATCACCCACGGCACCAGCTGGTGATCGATATGCGCGGATTGCCCGGCGACGAGTTCCGCCACGGCGATGCCTTCCTCGGAAGCCTTGTGTGCCAGCATCGGGCCGCGCACCACGTCGCCAATGGCCCAAATCCCTTCGGCCGCGGTTCGGCACTGGCCGTCCACCTCGATGCGTCCCTGATTGTCCACCTTGACGCCGGCAGCCTCCGGATCAAGCTCATCGGTGAACGCGCGTCTGCCTACCGCCACTACCAGCTTGTCCACGTCGATGGACTGCTCGCCGCCTTTGTCTTCGAAGCTTACCTTGACCCCTGTCTTACCGGCCTTGGCGGCGATTACTTTGGCGCCCAGGCGGATATCGAGCTTCTGTTTCTTGAACGTCCGCTGCGCCTCCTTGGCAATGTCCCGGTCCGCAGTGGCGAGAAAGTCTTTGAGCGCTTCGAGAATCACCACTTCGGAGCCGAGCCGGTTCCACACGCTGCCGAGCTCCAGGCCGATGACGCCGGCGCCGATAACGCCGAGTCGCTTAGGCACTTCGCTAAAGGCCAGCGCACCTTCGTTGTCGACGACGCGGTCGCCGTCGATCTTGGCCACCGGGATCTGCACCGGCGCGGATCCGGTGGCGATGATGATGTTCTTGGCCTTGAGCGTTTCCTTATCCCCAGATCCGTGCGGGGAAACTTCCACCCTTCGTCCTTCGAGCAGCCTGCCGTGCCCCTGAAAGGCGTCAATCTTGTTTTTCTTCAAAAGCCCCGCAACGCCGCGGGTCAGAGTCTGTACCACCTTGTCCTTGCGCTGCTGCATCTTGGCGACGTCGATGGAGGCGCTCTTGACCTCGATTCCGTGGGCCGGAAACAAGTGCTGCAGGTTGTGGTAGTGGTGGGACGAGTCAAGCAGTGCCTTCGAAGGAATGCAGCCCACATTAAGGCACGTCCCGCCGAGTGAAGGTTTTCCGTCCGGGCCGAGCCATTGGTCAACGCACGCGGTCTTGAGGCCCAGCTGGGCGCAGCGGATAGCGGCGACATAACCACCTGGTCCCGCGCCGATGACGACGACGTCGTACTCCTTCATGTGTTTTCCTTGGCGACGGTTTTATTTTGTGATTAGTGATTGGTGGTGGGTGATTTGCGGTGCTGTGCTCAGCACCGGTCAGTCGAAGCCCGCTGTAGGAGCGGGCTTGCCCGCGATTCCTTAAATCAGGCTAAATTTCCAGCAACATCCGTCCCGGATCCTCCAGCGCCTCCTTTATGGTCACCAGGAACAGCACCGCTTCCCGGCCGTCGACGATGCGGTGATCGTAGGAAAGGGCGAGGTACATCATCGGCCGCACCACAACCTGACCGTTTTCGACCACGGCGCGCTCTTCAGTTTTGTGCATGCCGAGAATGGCGCTTTGCGGGGGATTCAGAATCGGCGTGGAGAGCATCGAGCCGAATACCCCGCCATTGGATATGGTAAACGTCCCGCCCGTCAGCTCGTCGATGCCGAGCGTCCCGTCTTTCGCCTTTTGTCCGAACTCGTTGATCTTGGCCTCGATCCCGGCAAAGGACAGCCTGTCCGCGTCGCGAACGATGGGCACGACAAGTCCGCGCGGCGAACCCACCGCAATCCCGATGTCGTAGAAGTCGTGGTAGACGATTTCGGAGCCCTCGATGTAGGCGTTGACCGCCGGGAAGCGCTTAAGCGCCTGTATCGAGGCCTTGGCGAAAAACGACATGAATCCTAAGCGCACCCCATGCTTTTTCTCGAACTGTTCCTTGTGACGGCTGCGCAATTCCATCACCGGCTGCATGTTCACTTCGTTGAAAGTGGTCAGGATCGCGGCCGTATGCTGGGCCTGCACCAGGCGTTCGGCGATACGGGCGCGCAGCCTCGACATGGGCTCTCGGCGTTCGGAGCGCTCGCCGTCGCTTCGCGCCGCAGGAGCAGGCGCCCGTTTGACTTCCGGTGCTTTGCTCTCTTTCGCTTCGGGTTTTTCTGCGCTGCGCGCCTTCTGTTTTTCGAGATAGACCAGCACGTCGCCCTTGGTGAGCCGGCCGTCTTTTCCGCTGCCTCCTATTTTCGACGCATCGAGGCTGTTCTCCTCCACCAGCTTGCGCACGGCGGGGCTCAGCTTGTCGGCGGCGGACTCGCCGCCGTCCTTCTTCTCGGGCTTCTTTTCCTCCGTCGCCTGTTCCTTGACGGCCTTTTCTGCGCCGGCATCTTTTTTCTCTGCCTTCGCCGGGGCCTTAGCTTTTCCGTCGGGATCGATGCGGGCGATGACCTCTTCGCTCTCTGCTACATCACCGCTCTTCTTGAGAATTTCGGCCAGGACGCCGCCCTCGGGCGCAGGAACTTCAAGCACCACCTTGTCGGTTTCGAGCTCGATCAGAATTTCGTCCCTTTCGACCGCTTCGCCTTCGCTCTTTTTCCAGTCGAGCAAAGTGGCGTCGGGAATGGACTCCGCCAGTACGGGAACTTTAACTTCAACCGTCACGTCCGTTTTTCCTCGCGAGCTTCAGAGAGTCGAATTCGGGGCGCCTGAATCGAGACATCTAAGAGTCGGCGCACGTGGTATGTTCCGGCTCAGGCGCTTTTAAGCCGAGCCGCTGCAGGCGCGTCCAGGCCCAGCGCGCTTTCCACGAGCGCGCGCTGCTGTTCCAGATGCACGTTGAGGTAGCCGACCGCAGGCGATGCGCTGTAGGTGCGTCCGGCGTAGATCAGTTTGTGGCGTTCCTGGATGCAACCCGCGAGGTGTCGGCGCGAGAGCATGTGGAACCAGCTCCCCTGATTGCGCGGCTCTTCCTGCGCCCAGTAGATTTCGTTTGCATTCGAGTATTTGTCCAGCAGCGCTCTGATTTCATTCTCCGGGAAGGGATAAAGCTGCTCGACCCGGGCGATGGCGATGTGGCTGAGCTCGCTTTCGCGCCGCTTCTCCAGCAGATCGTAATAGACCTTTCCGCTGCACATGACCAGCCGGGTCACCTTTTTCGGATCAATATCGTCAATCTCGTCGATCACCACCTGGAACTCGCCCTTGGTGAGTTCTCCCCGGGTCGACGTGGCCTGACGATGACGGAGCAGGCTCTTGGGACTCATGACAATGAGCGGCTTGCGGTAGGGGCGGATCATCTGCCGCCGGAGCGCATGGAAAATCTGCGCCGGCGTGGTGAGATTGACCACCTGCATGTTGTCTTCGGCGCAAAGCTGGAGAAAACGCTCCAGCCGGGCAGAGGAGTGCTCGGGACCCTGGCCATCATAGCCATGGGGCAGCAGCAGCGTGAGACCGCAGAAGCGTCCCCACTTGGCTTCAGAGGAACTCAAGAACTGGTCGATGACCACCTGGGCGCCGTTGGTGAAATCGCCGAACTGGGCCTCCCAGATGACCAGACTCTCGGGCTCGGCGGTGCTGTAGCCGAACTCGAAGGCGAGCACGGCCTCTTCCGACAGCAGCGAGTTGATGACGCGGAATCTGGGCTGGCCGTCGTATAGGTGCTGGAGCGGGGTAAAGGTTCCGCGCTTTTTCTGGTTATGAAGTACCGCGTGGCGGTGGAAGAAGGTGCCGCGCTGGCTGTCCTGGCCGGACAGCCGTACCGAAAAACCGTCCTTGAGCAGAGTGGCGTAGGCCAGGTTCTCGGCAAAGCCCCAGTCCATGGCGCGTTCGCCCTTAGCCATTTCGCGGCGCGCGTCGATGATGCGCTTGACGCTGCGGTTGAGCTCGAGGTCGTCCGGGTGTTCGGTCATCTTCAGACCCAGCTCCTCGACGGTTTTCATGGAAACGGCCGTTTTTGCCGGATCCCGCCAGTGGGTGCCCAGATACGGCCTCCAGTCGGCGAAGAAGGGATTTTTGTTGACCTTGATCGGAGGCCGTGCGACCACTTTGTTCTCTTCCAGTGCCTGAAGGTATTGCTCGGACAGCTTCTCCGGATCTCCTTTTGCCATCACCCCTTCCGCCACCAGCTGCTCGCCGTAGAGCTGGCGGGGTCCTTTCTGCTGTTTGATCTTCTTGTACATCATCGGCTGGGTCGCCAGCGGCTCGTCCGACTCGTTGTGGCCGTAGCGCCGGAAGCAGACGATGTCGATGACCACGTCCTTGTTGAAATGCATACGGAAATCGAGCGCAAGCTCGGTCACGAATACCACTGCTTCCGCGTCGTTGCCGTTAACGTGGAATATCGGCGCCTGAACGAGCTTGGCGACGTCGGTGCAGTACAGCGTCGAGCGAGAATCCAGCGGATCGCTGGTGGTGAATCCGATCTGGTTGTTGACGATGACGTGAACCGTGCCGCCGGTACCGTAGCCCCGGGTTTCCGAAAGGTTAAGCGTCTCGGTGACCACGCCCTGGCCGGCGAAAGCGGCGTCGCCGTGCACCAGCACCGGCAGCACCTGGTTGCGTTCGTTGTCCTCCCGCCGCTCCTGACGTGCCCGCACCGAGCCTTCAACCACCGGATTGATGATCTCCAGGTGGGAGGGGTTGAACGCGAGTACCAGATGAACATGGCCGCCCGGGGTGTCGACGTCCGAGGAGAAACCAAGGTGGTATTTGACGTCGCCGGATCCCGTGCCGACATCGATCTTGCCCTCGAATTCTCCGAACAGCACCTTGGGGTGCTTGCCGAGAATGTTGACCAGCACGTTCAGTCGGCCGCGATGCGCCATGCCGATAATGACCTCTTGCACCTTTTGTTCGCCGGCCCGCTGAATGATTTCGTCCATGCAGGGAATTAAATTTTCGGCACCTTCCAGGGAAAAGCGCTTCTGGCCCACGTATTTTCGGTGCAGGTAGTCTTCGAGTTTTCTCGCAGAAGTCGTCCAGCGAAGGATCTCGCGCTTCTTCTCAGCGGAGTAATTCGGGCGACCCCGAGCGCTCTCGAGTCGCTCCTGGATCCAGCGCTTTTGTTCCGTCGAAGTGATATGGGTGATTTCTGTCCCAATGGATCCGCGGTAGGTGGCTTCCAACAGGGCGATGATCTCGTTTAGCTTCGCCTCCGGGCTGCCGAACAGTGAGCCGGTGTTGAAGACCTTATCCATGTCCGCCTCGCCGAAGCCGTAGTATTCCGGATGTAGGTCGGGGACCCTGGGTCGCTCATGGAGGCGCAGCGGATCCAGGTCTGCTTCCCGGTGGCCGCGGTAGCGGTTTGCGTTAATGAGGTAGAGCACCTTGACCTGCTCATCGGCGTGGGCGGAAAGGTGCTCCGAGAGCGCCTCTTCGGTTCTGCCCCCGTTGCCTTTGATCTCTGCCTGGCTCAACCCGGAGAAGAATCTCTGCCACTCCTCGGGTACGTTCCGGGGATCGTCCTGATAAGCGCGGTAAAGGTCGTCCAGAAACGCGGCGTTCTGGCCGTGGAGCAGGGAGATGTCCGTCATTGGCGAATCCTATCGGGTCCCGAGTGTCTGCTGGATCGGCGCAGCATCAGCGAATCTGAGTGGCAGACGTCCGCCGACTCTTGGAACGGGCGGGGGCGGACGACTCGGGGCAGCCTTCTAGTTTGGAATCCTGGTTAGTTTAGTCGATATCCAAAGTCAAGTGGTACCAATGGCTTCGCTCCTATGCGAATATGAATGGCTGGGCGGTCGAGCCCCATCATCGGCAGGCCGCCGGGTCCCTTAGCGGGTCCGGAAGCGGTTCGGCGCTTTGACGCACGCCGGTTTGTCGTCTCGTTGGGCGATTCTGAGACCGGGCCGTTAAAATAATGAGCGTCGCAACGCCAACGCCAGACCGGGCCTGTCGTCGGCCGCCTGATTGGAGCGGAAATCCGTAGGTGTCAGGCCGAAATCGGGTATTGAGCCGTTCAGCTCAAAAGAGGGGAGAACTCCATGGTAAAGCAGCATACCGTCACCATTACGGACAACGCGAGCGGAAAGTCCATCGAGTGTCCTGTTTACGAGGGCACCCACGGTCATCCAGTGATCGACATTCACGGTGTTACCAAGGAACTCGGGTTTTTCACCCACGACCCCGGTTACGCGACGACTTCAAGCTGTAGCAGCACAATCACTTATATAGATGGTGAAAAAGGGGAGCTGCTCTACCGCGGCTATCCCATCGAGCAGCTGGCGGAAAAGAGCAGCTACCTAGAAGTCTGCTACCTGCTGCTCTACGGCGAGTTGCCCAACGCCGAGCAGTGGGAGGACTTCAAAAACTTTGTCAAGCGCCACACGATGGTGCACGAGGGGATCCGGCGGTTTCTCGCCGGCTACCGGCCCGACGCCCACCCGATGGGCATTCTGGTTGGAACCGTGGGCGCTCTCTCGACCTTCTATCACGATGCCCTCGACGTGCATGACCCTGACCATCGAAACTTCTCGGCGATTAGGGTCATCGCCAAGATGCCTTCCATTGCGGCCGACGCCTACAAGTATTCCATCGGCCAGCCGTTCATGTACCCGATCAACTCGTTGGGTTTCGTAGAAAATTTCCTTCAGATGATGTTTGCCGTCCGCGCAGAGCCTTACGTGCCAAATCCGGTTGCGGTACGCGCGCTGGAGCTGATGATGATTCTGCACGCCGACCACGAGCAGAACGCGAGCACGTCGACGGTGCGTCTCGCCGGCAGCTCGGGCGCGAATCCATTCGCTTGTATCGCTGCCGGTTGCGCCACGCTTTGGGGTCCGGCCCACGGCGGCGCCAACGAAGCCGTGATCAATATGCTGCAGCATATTGGCGATCCCAAGACCATACCCAAGTACATCGAGCGGGCGAAGGACAAGGACGATCCCTTCCGCCTTATGGGTTTCGGCCACCGTGTCTACAAGAACTACGATCCGAGGGCTGCCCTTATTCGGCAGGCATGCCACGACCTTCTCAATGATTTGGATTCAGGCGGATCGCTCGGCCCGCTGTTCGACATTGCACGAACGCTCGAATCCATTGCGTTGAAGGACGACTACTTCATAGAGCGCAATCTTTACCCGAACGTCGATTTTTATTCCGGCATCATCCTCAGCGCCCTGGGAATTCCGCTCAACATGTTCACCGTCATGTTCGCCATGGCAAGGAGTGTGGGCTGGATCTCGCAATGGACGGAGATGATGGAAGACAAGGACTTGCGCATCGGCCGACCGCAGCAGCTCTACGTCGGCGCGGCGCGCAGAGACTATGTGGACATGTCGGGGCGAAAATGACGCGCAGATCCCCTCTCGCGATGTAGTCAAGAAGGTAAAAAGGAGACGAAGATGAAGCAGCCGGTGCGTGTGGCTGTCACAGGTGCGGCGGGTCACATAGGTTACTCGCTGTTATTTCGTATTGCCTCGGGCGAGATGCTCGGCGATGACCAGCCGGTCATTTTGCAGCTGATGGAAATCACGCCGGCGCTGAATGCGCTCAATGGTGTGGTCATGGAGATCAACGATTGCGCCTATCCGCTGGTGCAGGGCGTCGTCGTCACCGACGATGCCGAGCAGGCGTTCGGCGATGCTGACTACGTCATGCTGGTAGGCGCAAAGCCGCGATCCAAGGGGATGGAGCGAGGCGATCTGCTCACGGAAAACGGCAAAATTTTCAAGCCTCAGGGCAAGGCCATCAACGACTTCGCCAACCGAGACGTGAAAGTCCTCGTGATCGGCAATCCGGCGAACACCAATGCCCTCATTGCGATGAACAACGCGCCGGACCTTAGCCCTAGCCAGTTCGTTGCGATGACCCGTCTCGATCACAATCGCGCCATCAGCCAGGTGGCGGAGAAGACCGGGGCGAAGGTGGCGGACATAAAGAGAGTGACCATCTGGGGTAACCACTCGGCCACCCAGTATCCAGACCTGAACCACGCCACGATCAAGGGCGAACCGGCAATGGATCAGCTGGATCGGGAGTGGGTTCGAAACACGTTCATCCCGAGGGTGCAGAAACGGGGCGCGGAAATCATCGAGGCGCGCGGCATGTCCAGCGCGGCGTCCGCCGCCTATGCGGGGCTCGCGCAAATTCGCGACTGGGTCAACGGCTCCGAATCCGGAAACTGGCTCAGCATGGCGGTGCTCAGCGACGGCAGCTACGACATTCCGGAGGGACTCATTTATTCTTATCCTGTCACCGTCGAGAACGGCAAGTGGAACGTCGTCCAGGGCCTCGACATCGACGACTTCAGCCGCGAAAAGATGCGGGCGACGCAAAAAGAGCTGGAAGAAGAACGCGACGCGGTCAAAGATCTGATCTAGTTCTCGAGGCGTGAACGCCTTAAGAACTAAATTTATCCTGCAGCGCTCTTACCGAGTCTGTTACCGACGCCCACTTCGCCGTCGCGTTCTTTAGCTTTCACCCCTGACTAGCGTTTCGCGCCCGGTCCGTGAGCCTGGTGATGCTCTATGGTCACGGCATTGTTCAAGCGCTCCTTGTCTACCTCCCCAGCCTGTCGCTCAGCTACCTGGCAGAAACGCCTTGCCCTTTTGAGGTCTGGCATTTGCTCGCGCGCTTCTAGTGTTCACCCCGACCCCGTCAGTCCCCGTCAAGGGGGAGGGAACTCATTTATAAGGACGGAATAATCTCGACTACGCTAAAGGAAAGAGGTTGGTATTGAGGCTCTATGTTTCCTTATCCCGGCAATCGGATTGGCAAAAAAGCCCGCAGATTGAGGCTGGCCGCTGTTCTGGTCGTGCTTACCGCTGCCGCGTGCTCCGGCGGCGGTGTCGATTTGCCGAGGCTCGCTCCGGGGGACGTGATTCTCGCTTTCGGCGATAGCCTGACTTTTGGCACCGGAGCGAGGCCCGAAGAAAGCTACCCCGCGGTGCTTTCCAAGCGAATCGGATTCCAGGTGGTCAATGCCGGTGTGCCGGGCGAGGTTTCGGCCAAAGGCCTCGAGCGCCTGCCCAAGGTGCTCGATCGGATCAGACCGAAGCTCGTAATTCTGTGCCTCGGCGGCAACGACATGCTACGCAGGCAGGACCCCACTCAGACCGAAGAAAACCTGAAACAGCTCGTGCGCGTGATTCGGGCGCAGGGCGCGGAAGTGGTGATGCTGGGTGTTCCAGAGCCCGGGCTTTTCTTGAGCACCGCGGATGTTTACGAGCGGGTGGCCTCGGAACTCGATGTGCCGCTGGAAGACGACATCATTCCGGATCTGCTGGGAGACAATCAGTACAAGTCCGACCACATCCACCCCAATGCGGCAGGCTACTTCCGGCTGGCTGAAGCGGTGGAGACCTTGCTGAGAGACAAAGGTGCGCTGTGAGCGAGGTATACGGTAGGAAGTAGAAAGGAGGATGGGGAAGTGAGGCGTGGAACCTCCTGATCCTTGCTCTACGTTTTACTGTCTACCAAAGGACCTCTGGTCCCGATTTGCCTGAAATTCAGGTCTGTTTTACCCTTCGCCGCCTTTCCCGGAGAGGTGTCCGAGTGGTTGAAGGAGCACGCCTGGAAAGTGTGTATACGTTAATAGCGTATCGAGGGTTCGAATCCCTCCCTCTCCGCCAATAATTTCAGATAGTTATACGGTTTCTCCCTCTCCTTCTTCCTTCGGCTAAATCGCATTTTTGCGACAATTTTGCGACACTGACGTCCTCTTCTGTATTGATCACGAGGACAACAGTGGCAACCATCATTCACCGTGGCAGTCATCAATGGCAGGCAAGGGTGCGCCGCAAGGGCTACCCGCCGGTGATGAAGACCTTCGACACCAAAGCCGCTGCAAAGCGCGCCCCTGAGCCGGCCGATACTTGATGGGATTGCGGAAAAGGGCGTTAATTCGGCCTAGACCTTCAACTGAACGAGCGGATAAAGACACAGGGGAAGCGAAATGAGAAATGGGCCAGCACTCAAACTGAGACAGATGGTCGCCCGGATGGTATCCATCGTCCTGGCAGCGGCGCTGCTGGTGCTCAGCGGACCGGTTTACGCGCAGAGCAAGAAACCCAACATTCTGGTCATCTGGGCAGACGACTTAGGGATTTGGAACGTCGGTGCCTACTCCCACGGCATGATGGGGCGGACGCCCAATATCGATCGCATTGCCGAGGAGGGCATGCTTTTTACCGACCACTACGCGCAGCCGAGCTGCACCGCGGGTCGGGCAGCGTTCATCACCGGCCAGTATCCGATCAGAACCGGGTTGACCACCATCGGCATTCCCGGATCGCCCCTGGGATTGCAAAAAGAGGATCCGACCCTGGCTGAAGTGCTTAAACCGCTCGGCTATGCCACCGGCCAGTTTGGCAAGAACCACTTAGGCGATCGCAACGAGTTCCTGCCCACGGTACACGGCTTCGACGAATTTTACGGCAACCTGTATCACCTGAATGCCGAGGAAGAGCCGGAGCAGCTCGACT
Source organism: uncultured Gammaproteobacteria bacterium (assembly GCA_947258715.1). Classification (GTDB taxonomy): domain Bacteria; phylum Pseudomonadota; class Gammaproteobacteria; order HK1; family HK1; genus CAMYJH01. The sequence goes on along the minus strand of CAMYJH010000051.1, from coordinate 127 downwards.
ACCCCGGTCGCAGAAATCCGGAATTTAAGCGGCGCTTCGGGCCGCGCGGCGTGTTGCATTGTTTCGCCACGGATGAAGACGATCCGACGGAAGATCCAAAGTACGGTCGTATGGGCAAGCAACGGTG
>CAMYJH010000050.1 GCA_947258715.1 uncultured Gammaproteobacteria bacterium | reverse complement strand
TTCAAGCGCTTTTTCCACGCCATGCTCAATGAAGGCGTTTACTTTGCCCCCTCTCCCTATGAGGCGGCCTTTGTCTCCAGCGCCCACGGAGACGACGAGCTGAACGCCACCCTCGATGCGGCGCGGCATGTCTTCAGTCAGATCTGAAGCCTCCGGAATCACTCACCCTCGTTCAGAAATTCAAGGTATAAGAGCCCTCTTCATGAGATCGCTGCAGAAGTGGGAAGCGGATCCAGCGCGGCGATGTCGGTTCCAGGTGTGGGGAAAAATTTGAGCGATCGAGGCCTCCGTTTGCGATTCCGGCCGGGCTTGCGATGGTTATTCGCCTCGTCTAAGGTCTTGAGGACAGGCGGAAAAATGCAGGCACGGCCATTTCCTCGGCCGAATCCGCCTCAAGTCCTTGATCCGAACTGGCCACGGGCCCGAGCAATTACATTGATCTGGATCAATTTCGGCCCAATCTCTCTCCGTAGGATGTGGCCGTTTATGCCAGGTGCGTACCCAAATTGATCGAAAGCCCGCTCCCGAGTCTGGTTATTCGCGGCCATAAGCTGCTGCCCATTATTCAGGGCGGCATGGGCGTAGGCATCTCCGCCCATCGCCTGGCCGGCGCCGTGGCCAAGGAAGGCGCCGTCGGCACCATTGCCAGCGTCGATTTGCGCCGTCTGCATCCCGATCTGATGCAGCGGACCCGCAAGACTTTCGACCACCAGGCGCTGGCCGAGACCAACGTGGAGGCCCTGGATCGAGAAGTGCGCGCTGCCCGGAATATCGCCGGCGCAGACGGCTTCATCGCCGTGAACGTCATGCGCGCGCTGTCAAACTACGCTGATATGGTGGTGCAGGCCTGCAGGAGTGGTGCCGACGCTATCATCATGGGCGCCGGTTTGCCCATGGATCTGCCGGAATTGACCGCCGACTATCCCAACGTCGCCCTGATTCCCATTCTCTCCGAGGAACGGGGCGTTCGCGCCGTGCTGAAGAAATGGGCGCGCCGTAATCGGGCTCCAGACGCAATCGTCGTCGAGCACCCCAAATATGCGGGCGGACATCTGGGTGCGACCCGCATGGAGGAAGTCAATGATCCCAAATTCGATTTCAAGCGCGTGCTGCTGGAGATCCGGAACGTCATTCAGCAGCTTGGAATGTCCGTGGAGAAGATTCCTCTGATTCCGGCCGGTGGTGTCAATTGCTTCAAAAAACTCCAGGAGTTGATCAACCTTGGCGCGGGCGGGGCTCAAATCGGCACACCGTTTGCGGTCACCGAGGAGTGCGACGCGCACCCCAATTTCAAAAAAGTCCTGGCCGAGGCCAAGCCGGAAGACATCGTCACGTTCATGAGCACCGCGGGCCTGCCAGCGCGCGCCGTGCTGACCCCTTGGCTGAAGCGTTACCTGGCCAAGGAAAAACAGCTGCGCGATAAAGCGACTCCGGAATGCGGCAACTGCCCGAGCAAGCTCGAATGCCTGACGCATTGCGGCTTCAAGGACGGCAACCCTGCCGCCGGGCAATTCTGCATCGAAACGCAGCTCGCCGCCGCGCAGCGTGGCAACATTAATTGCGGACTGTTCTTCCGCGGTTCCGAACCCCTTCCCTTCGGCAGCGAAATTCGCCGGGTGCGTGAGTTGCTGGAGTATCTACTGGCAGATAAGCGGGCCACACCCGCCGCCGGATAATTGGAGTCTTCTGCGCCATCAGACTTGGCCGCCCAGGCTTGGGCGAAATAACGTCATGAGCGCGGGAGTGTTTTCCGAGTTCAACGGCGTGGCCGCGACCTTCTACTAATCCATTATTGTGGGCTTGGTGATCCTTGATTTCCCCGATGGGGTCGTGGCTCCTCGCGTAACCCGAAACAGGAGCAGTGAGGTCTCGACATCGCGCTTCATGACGAGCGGGGGTACATTCTAAAGGCGGCCGCTTATAGCGCGGCAGACAGAAGGCCGGGAAGCGGTTCCCGGCGTTTTCCTTTTTACGACTCATTCGAGACAAGTCATAATCATTCAAGATTTCTCACCCCTTGAATCTTGAGCTATTGATAATCTCGTTCCGTCCCTTAAAGCAAGCTAGCTCACCGAATTAAGTATACTGTCCGCCGAATTCGAGGAGCAGAGCCCCGATGGAATCCCGAAGTCCGCTGATTCTGGTTGTATTCGCCGTAGCGCTCCTGTTCTTTAGCGGTTGTGGCGGCACCACGCGCACCATCAACGAGGATTTTCCAACCGCAAGCGACTGGTTTGAGGGCGCTCCCGGTTCCATCGCGGTGTTGCCAGGTGACCAGATACCATTATTAAGTCTTTCCTCCCTTGAGACCCGGGCCAGCGATACGGTGACGACATTCGCAGATGGGTCCTCAAACGCTGCCGGTACGGGATGCGGCGAAGACCCCGATTCCGGCTGTAGCGACGAGGTTGTTGCCACCTCCACCGGGGCGATGGTCGATCCCGTCGTCAAGTCGGAAAGCACAGACAGCTGGTCGGCATACGGCACACCTTTGCTAATGCAAGCACGTGAACCCTTAGAAAACAGCCTCGCGGACCGTCGTCCCCAGCTGCTGGTCAGTCATGCGGTGGTATCGCGAATACGGACGCGGACGGCTTATGACGCGCAGCTGAAATCCTTCCGCGGCCACCCGGAAGAATTTGTGCCCGAGGGGCCCTTCAACGGGTTGGTGGAGATCGGGCTGACAAAGTTTGGCCTGGTATTCGACGGTCAGTTTGACGAAGCCGTCGAGGATCCCCGGGTCGCGCTCGCGATCGGCGTGAGCGCAAAGGTCTACTCCATGCGCGAACGAGCGTTCGTGCGCTTGGCGAGCGGCGGCTGGGAGTATCTGGGAACGACTCACAGGCTGTCGGAGTTGACAGCGGAAAACGGTCGTTTACTGAACGAAGAGCTCGAGCACGCTGCAAAATTGCTTGCCAAACGTATCGTAGATTAGCACAGACCGGGGCGCCGCAGCGAACTGCGTGACCGTGGCTAAAGCGGATCGCTTCGGACGATCAGGCAGCGGCCTTCCCGGTTTCCAGCGTCGTCTCCTTGCCGTTCGCGTCCAGCGTACGCATGCTCACCGGGCGCCGCCAAACGCGGTGAATGTAGTCGATGACCTTCTTCGCGCGCTCGGTGTCGAGGCCGCGCCCGTCCACATCGCTTTCGTGCTTGAGCTCCAGCGCGCCGTCGACGCCCATCTCCGTCACCTGCACCCTGGGCGCGCCGAAATTGAACTTCCGGCTCAAGATTGCCTCGTGCAGCTGATGGATCTCGTTGTTGGTCACTTTGATCTCGCCGTTCTTGTTAGCATCGTAAACGAAAATATTGAGCTCGTCGGCAAGATCGGACTCGAGGTAGTTCCGAACGAAGCCGAAATCGTCCTCTGACTGCATGATGGTTCTGGCCTTCTCCACGCCCTCGGCCTCGATCAAGCGATCCCAGATCGAGAAGCCCAGATGATAGGGGTTGATATTGAGCGCGATCTGCTTGTCCCCCGCGGTGGGACGGACCACGTCGGAATGAGTCTTCATCGCGTCCAGGTACAGATCCTGGGGCAGGAAGGACGCCTCGCGCAGCAGCCGGGCGTGCCAGTAAGAGGCCCAGCCTTCGTTCATGATCTGACAGGCGAAGACCGGGTAAAAATAGAATGACTCCTCGCGAACGGCGAGGAAGATATCCCGCTCCCAGTCCTCCATCTCCGGCCCGTACTGGGCGATGAACCACAGCAGATCCTGCTCGGGGTGGGGCGGTATCGGCGTTCTGGAATGCTCCTCTTGGTCGGATTTTTCCTTTTCCTTATTGCCGGCCAAAGCGACGAAGCGTCTAGCGAAGGTATTGAGAAGAGACTCTTCAGCGTCTTCTTCCGATTCGCTATAGCGGGCGCGGCTCAACGACTGATTGATGTCGATGTGCTGCTCCAGCGACAGCGCCGCGTCCAGCACCCGCTCCACATGCTCCTGCCCGTGGTGCTCGATGGCCTGTTCGATGCGCCGGGCGTGATGGGCGGCCATATCGACGATGCGCGTCCCCACCTGCTTGTGGACGCGACGGAAGAGCTCATTGTTCTTAGAGAAGTCTGCGTGCCCGAGGACGTGGGCACATACCAGGGTGTTGTCCACGTCGGAATTGTTGTTGGCCAGAAAGGCATGGCCGGGATCGCCGGGATAGACCACCTCGAAGATGCGCGAGTGCCCCATCTTGTGTTGCACCAGCTGGTGGATGTAGCGAACGCCGAAGGACCAGTGGGGCATGCGCACCGGCAGACCGTACACCGCCACCTCGGTCATGAAGCTCGGCGGCACCACCTCGAATTCCACCGGATAGAAATCCAGCCCGAAGCTGCGCGCGAGCGCCTCCATCTCGGTGCGGTAGAAACGGCTGTCGCCGGCCATGGCCTCAGGCCTCCGCTTCTTGCCTGGCCTGATGGGTGAAAAATCGCCGTATCGCCTTCCACACGTCTTCCTGGCCGCCGATGGGAAAGCTGCCCGTCGGGGCATCGCCGGCGGCCAGTTCCTTGAACAGGCGCCCCATCTCGGTGTTGAGACCGGTACCGGTGCGCCCAACGGTCTCCACGTAGCCCATGAAACTGCAGATACCCGAGAGCTCTTTCAATCGCAGCTGCGAAACTTCCCGGTCGGCTGCGAAGTTGTCGCCGTCGGAAGCGTAGAACACATAAACGTTGTAACGAGACGGGTCGAAGCGTTCGTTGATGATCTCGAGCGAAAGATCGAAGGCCACGGAGGCCTCGGTGCCGCCGGAGGCGCGAACCGAGAAAAACTCCTCTTCGGAGAACTCCCACGCTTTCACGGTGTGACCAATGAAGGCGGTTTCGATGCGCGTGTGCTGGCGGCGGATACCCTGCAGCGCCCAGAAGAAAAACGACTTGGCGAGCTGACGCGAAGCGTCGTCCATGCTCGAGGAGACATCGAGGATGAAAATGATCGCCGCCTGGGTCAGCGGCTGCGGGCGTCTGGCCAACTGCCGAAAACGCAAATCGTCGTCGGTAAACGGGATCGGGTTTGCCTGCACCGCGCGGCGCTTCACCGCTTCCTTGACGGTGCGCCTTCGATCCAGCCTGGCACGGGGTCCCCGCCGATCGATACCTTCACGCACGTACTCCGAATTTTCGATGCTGTCGGCAGTCTTGGGCTCCAGATTGGGAAGCTCCAGCTCTTCCCACAGCCAGTCGAGAATGTCGTCGACTTTGAACTCGAGAACGAATTCGAGGCCGCCCTCGCCGGTGCCGGCACCGCCGTCACCTTGACCACCGACATCGGCGGGCCGCAGCACGTCGCCTGGCTTGGCGCCCTGACCCTGGCCAACGCCCGTTTGCGAGTCGCTGTCGGAGAGACGAAAGCGGTAGTGCTCGAGGAACTTGACCGGCACCCTGACGGTGCGATTCTCGGGGTTTGTGAGCACGTCCGGCCCCGAGACCAGCTCGGGCAGGGATTTCTTTACCGAATCGCGGACCTTCTCGTTGTGGCGCAGCCAGTCGCGGGCGCCGCGGGAAAAGAGATCGTACCAGCGCGCCGACTGAACGATGGCAGACTGATGGCGGCTATCCGATGACATGGCACCCCTGTCTTGCCCTCGCGCTTACTCTTGGCTTAGAAGAGTGGTCACGTAACTCAATGCCTCCTTGGCGCTGTGGGCGTCGTATCCGTACTCGCTGACCAGCCGCTCCTCGACCGCCGAGATTTTCGCCTGCACCTCTTCGTCGGGGCGTGTCACTGACGTCACCAGCCGCAGCACGTCGCGCCGCTCTTCGAACAGATACTGCTCCACGGCTTCTTTCAGCTTGGCGTGGCTGCCGAGACGGAATTTTTCGCCCTGCTTGTAGGCGACCATGGCTTTGCGCACGACTTCCTGGCGGAAGCTTTCCTTGCCGGCATCGGAGATGTTGATCTTCTCCTCCACCGAGCGCAGAAAGCGTTCGTCGGGCGGCCGCGTCTCGCCGGTCATGCTGTCGGACACCTCGCGGTTGTCGAGCATGGCCTCGACCTCATCGAGATATTTTTCCAGCAGCCCCTCCGCCTCTTCCTCGAAGGAAGCAAACAGGGCGCGGTGAATATCCTCTTTGACCCATCGGTTGTAGAAGTCCTTTCGCGCCGTCACCAGCAGATCGATCCAGCGCCGCTTCTGTTTCACGTCGATGCGGGCGTCAGATTCGATGGCGTCTTTGAGCGTCAGCAGCACCTCCATGGTGGTGAGGCTTTTTGCCTCGCTCTTGATGATGGCGTTGGAGAGCGCATTGATGACGAAGCGCGGACTGATGCCGCTCAATCCCTCGTCGGGCGCCTCGGCGTGAATTCGCGCCACCTCCGATTCGGAGAAGCCTTCAACATCGTCTCCGGCGAACAGGCGCGCCTTCTTCGACACGTCCAGATTCTCGCGCTCCGATTCGGCGAAGCGCGTCAGCACCGCGAACACGGCGGACGTCTGCAGCGCGTGCGGGTCCAGATGTACTTCCTGGAACGCCCGCGCCGAAGAGATGAGCTTGTTGTAGATGCGCGCTTCCTCTTTGAATGAGAGCGTGTAGGGCACCTGCACGATGACCATGCGGTCGAGCAGCGCCTCGTTCTCCTTCTCCTGAAGAAACTTGCGAAACTCCGCCATGTTGGTGTGGGCGATGATGGTCTCGTCGAGATAAATCAACGGGAAGCGCGATACCTTGACGTTTTTCTCCTGGGTGAGCGTCAGCAGGAGATAGAGGAACTCTCGTTTGACCTTGAGGATCTCGATCATTTCCAGCACGCCGCGGCTGGCCGCATACACCGCGCCCGACCACGACCAGGCGCGCGGATCGCCCTCGTCGCCGATCTCGGCGACCTTCGAGAGGTCCACCGAGCCCACTAGATCCGCGATGTCCGCGGTGGTCGGATCGTGGGGCGCGTAGGTGCCGACGCCAACGCGGGCCGCCTCGGACAGGAAAATGCGCTCCACCGGCATTTTCATGAAGTCGCCCTCGAATTCCCGATCGAGCCGCGCGCGGTTGTGCGGGGAGATTTCTCCGGCGATGTCGACGCCGAAGTTGGCGCGGAACTCGGCGCGCATGCTGTGGGGAATAAGGTGTAGGGGAGATTCGTGAACCGGGCAGTTTTCGATAGCGTAGATGGCGCCCTCGTCGGTGTGGCTGTACTCTTCGAGGCCGCGCTTCAATAGAACGACGATGGTGGACTTACCGCCTGAGGGCGGTCCCAGCAAAAGCAGCAGGCGCCGGCCGACTTCGGAACCGGCGCTGGCTGCTTTGAAGTAGTCCGTAACCCGCTGTAGCGCGTCATCTACGCCGTAGAGCTCAGAGGAAAAAAGGCCGATAGCGGAACTGTGACTTTTATCGGCAGACTGCTCCGTTTTCCAACGCAGCATGTCCCAGATGTACTGGTGGCTGTTGCGGCAAACACTATCGGGGTTTTGAGGGAGAATGTCGTCTAAGAATTCGGCGAAGGTGCCTTTCCAGTGGCGCGCCTTGTGGGACTGGGCATAGCTGCCCAGGGATTCGATGAACCTAGATTTCGTGCCGTTTCCGGAACGAACCGTGGACTCCGTCATCTTTCAGTACCTCTACGCACGCGAAGGCCTGAAGCGGCGGAGCCGTCCCCAAATCGGGATACCCGGACCCGTGTGTGACTACGCCCAATCGGGAGAGCGTAATTTGACCGCGCTCAGCCTTTTGCGCATCCGAAAACACGTAACTACGTGACACACTCCTTTCAGTTAGAGCTCCTTGCCGCCAACAAACCCACAAACTCACATCGGGCGCGGAACGATTTCGCAGCAATTCGTACCCCCGTTGCCCATCTACTTAGAGTAGTCGTTTGATTCCATTGTTCCATGACAAAAACGTTATCTTGAATTTGAACTCATTGTTGCGTCGTTTTGGGTGTTTTCATTTGTGACCGGCGTCACCTGCGCATTTTCAGCACTTTTTTGAGCGCAGGTTTTGTGAAAAATTCACGCCAGGTTGTGGATAACTGACTGAAAAACATTGGTATTACCTATACCAGACGTGGATTTTCGCCACTGCAGCCCCCAACTTCGGCCGCAACGGCCGTTTGGCGCGGTTTAGAACGGTAATGAATCGAAAAAGTTGCCGATATTTACAATTTGACACACATCCTCCGCGCGCCAACACGCTTCCCGGCCGGTGACAGAAGTCCTGCCTCTTTGCGGAGCAAGCCGCGCCAACGTGGGCTGGCCCAGTAGGACGACTGAGAGAAAATCCTCGGGGCGGCGATTGTCGCACTGCACCAGGCGAGGCGGGGATCCGGTTCGGTGGAGTTCGCAAGGGCGGTGACGGCGGCGACGCCTTGTGCCCGGTTCAGCGGGCATTCTTTATTCGTCGAACTACTCGCCCTCAGAATAAAGCATGGCCTTGGCCCATTGAATCGAGACTTCTGTCATTTTAAACGCGCTACCGCGTCTCCCATTGAATCACGCTCTTTTTGCCCCGACTGCCTTCAAGGTAATAAGCGAGGTCGATGGAATAGTAGTCCCCACCATCGTCTATCGGTCGCGGGTAATCGATATAGATGTAGGCCCGCCGCATCTGCTCATAGGACAACTCTACCTCGACATATGAGTACGATTTCTCCCCCGATTCGGACAAGGTGGTCTGCTCCGGAGCCAACCGAGTGACCCGCTCAATGTTCTGGTTCTTGGCGCTAAACCAGAGAACGTTTCTAAAATTCTGCCCACTTGAGTTCAAATACGTTTTGCACAGAATCAGCCATGCGCGTTGACCTCCGTCGACGGCAGCGATGACTCTTACCCGTGAACGTTCGTCATCATCGGCTACTGCTTTAACCTGAACCAAAAACGGATGCTGAGCCTCGTTTGCCGGAGTGACCACAACAAACTGGCTGGATGCTGCGAATGCGGCGTTCACAAGTGACAGCCACACAATCAGCAGTAGTTTTTTCTTGAGCGTGATCATCAAGCTTATTGCGGCAACCTAGCCGAGACTCAGCCGAGGAAATCTCGGAAAAAGGTGCGGCAGCCAAAATGTTTTACCTTTGAATTAGGGAAACTCTGAATAATTCCATCCCTGGAATTTTCAGAGTCGCCAAGTTTCCACTTGCCTCACGAATCCAATGACTTACAGTCATCGGATTCGGCGGCGCATCCCTGCTTAGCTAAGGAAGGTCTGATAAATCAGACCTTCCTTAGACTAGACGATGTTACGCAGCCCGGCTCGATGGAAAGATCTTGTCTTTGCCATCGGGCGCTATACCTTCCTCTCCTTACGCGCTCGCCCTGGCCCGCCACGACGCAAAACGACGCCCGATCATCCGTCAACGCTATGTGAGAATGTTCGTCTAGGACATATGGTTGTGCGCCAACGCCGCCGCGGGACTCGATGCGGCCGAGGTCAGTTTCGCCGAATTGGAAGCCAACCCTGAACGCAGTATGAAAGGCGTTCGTGGAATATTGGAAATTTTTCCCGGGCCTGTCGGAGATCGGCGAAATCAACGCCTTTTATCCCCTCGTTAGCCCGCCATGTCCGTCCGCCGGAACTGGGTCCGGGGTCGCCGCGGCGCGGCTTAGAGTTCCGGCAAGGGGGTCGCTTCCACGATATAATTCCCCATATAACTCGCGCACCGAGCTGGCATACGCCGGCGCGCTGAAATTTCATCGATTCTTGCACCGCGCGGCTCAGCGACAATCTGGTCATCCGATATGACGCCAATCAGAACTCCATAGCCATGAGCAGCCTCAAAGAGCTGATCTGCATATTATGCATCTGCCTCGCGTGGAGCGCCGTAACGGCCGACAGCGTGACGGATCGCTCCGCACTGCTGGAGATGGCGCGGGAGAACTTGCGCGTCACCCAAGCCGCAGAGCGGCGGATTAGCGACGAGTACAATTCCCTTTATGCCGCGGGCGCGCTGGCGGCCGAAGAAATCGAAGAGTATCGGGGTTTTCTGCAGCGGATCCGGCGTTTCGTAGAGCGCTATCGTCTGGAGGTTGCGGTGTTGAGCGGCGCGGTCGATCAAGACCAGGTTTCGGTGATGCGTCGGCAAGATTTGTCGCGTGGTTTCAGCGGCGAACAAACCGATGAAGAGCGGACCGGAGCGCTGGACGCGGAGCTCGATGCCTCGCTCGGAGACTTCGATGAAATGCTGCTGCGCGAGCAGGAGCAGCTGGCCGACAAGGCGCGTACCGCCGAAGCTGCCGGCGGCGGCGGAGCAGGCGGGACCGCCGGCGCGCAGAGTTACGCCGGCGACGCCGGCGCGGCCTCAGACACATTTTCCACCCAAGGCGAAATAGGCGCGGGTGCGCCGGACGCCGCCGACGCGGCAGAAACCGGCGAGGGCCCGGTTGCAGCCGCCGGAGGCTACAGCAAAACTGCGCAGCAGGAAGGAAAGTCTCCGGCCCCTGCGGATATTCCCGACGGCGGCGATGACGATATCGTCGCGCGTCAGCTTCGTGAGGCGGCCGAAAAGGAGACCGACCCGGCCTTGCGCGAAAAACTCTGGGACGAATACCGCAAGTATAAAAATGCCACCCGATAGTCTGCACTTGCGATTCGATTACAAGCGGAGGGATGGCGCCCATAGCGGCGTTCTTGTGATCTGTGCGCTGTTGGCCGGCGCGCTGCTTTCGGCTTGCCAGTCAACGCCGTCGCGAAAGATCTCCGATGGACCGGTGTCGATCATGTCGGCCGAGGCCGAGATCCCGGAAGGTTTGCTGATGGATGTCGGCATCGAAGTGTTCGACCCCGGGGAATTACCCGAGGACGAAGCGGAGGAACTCGGAATTCCGGCGGAGGTTCGCGATGCGGAAGCGCGGTTTATCCCCATCCATCTCAAGAACACCATGCAGAAGACCGGTCAATGGGGCGCCGTGCGAGTGGTGCCGGCCGGGACTGAAGGTTCGGAGGTACTGGTACGCGGCCGGATTGAACAATCCGATGGTGAGGTCCTGGAGCTGCAGATAGACGCCTACGACGCTACCGGGCGCCAGTGGTTTGGCAAACGCTACAGGACCGAAATCGCCGAAGCGTTCTACGACGGCACCGAGCAAGGCGTAAAGGATGCGTTCCAGAATCTGTACAACACCGTTGCCAACGATCTGGCCAAATACAAGATGCGTTTAAGGCCCGACCAGATTGAAAACATTCGCCGCGTTTCGGAACTCAGGTTCGCGGCGGATCTCGTCCCGGACGCGTACGGCCAGCACGTCGTCGCCGATACGGACGGTATCTATCAGGTCCAGCGTCTGCCGGCGGTTGACGACCCCATGCTGGCGCGGGTGCGCGCCATCCGCGAGCGCGACTATCTGCTCATCGACACCGTCAACGGTCATTACGACAGCTTCTACGTTGAGATGTTCGAGCCCTACGCTAACTGGCGCAGATTCCGCAGCCAGGAGGCGGCGGCGCTGCGCGAGGTAAAGCGCCAGGCGACCAATCGCAAACTTCTCGGCGCGGCCGCCATCGTCGGTGCGATCGCACTGGAAGTATTCGGCAACAACAAGACTTCCGCCAACACCAGCACCTTGCGAGACGTGATGGTCATCGGCGGCGCGATGGCCGTTAAGAGCGGTTTCGACAAAGGCAAGGAGGCGCAGATCCATGAAGACGCGCTGCGCGAGCTGGGCACCTCCTTCGAGGCGGAGGTGTCGCCTTTCGTGGTCGAGGTCGAGGGCGAAACTGTGGAGCTTACCGGGTCGGCGGAAGCGCAGTACCAGACCTGGCGGGAACTGCTGCAAAAGATCCATCTCTCGGAGACCGGCTTGACCATACCCGCCGGCACCAACCCGTCGAAGCCCGGCGCTGACTAGCGGGATGGTGAAAAAGCGCATCCATGCCCTTTTTCACCCGCTGCGCCGAGAATGCGATTTCCGGCTTGCTTCATTTTCAACGACTTTCCGTCGTCGAAGATGGCCGCACGTCCATGTGCCGCATACAGGCCGGAGAAAAAGCGGGTTTTTCACCAGCCTGCTAGGAGCCTGTAGCGCATTGCGAGCCCTGCTGCCAAAGTCGGCTGAGCGGCGCAGATTTCCGGCAACGCTTGCTCAAACCGCTATGGTTATTTTCCTCGGACGCCCGAAAATCCGGTTTCGCTCCCTCACGCCCTCGCTACAAGATCCAATGCGCTGCAGGTTTTCAAGCGGCAAATTCCGCAGCTCGATGGGCGCTCCACTTGGGTGAACCAGGTGCCGGTCGACAGGCCCACCGGATCCCCGGCAAGCTCGCAGCAAGCCATTCCGGTGGTCCGTCCGCGGCTCGCGAAGGGCGCGTCGGCGGGGCAACAACCTGCCCCTGCCCGGCCCGATGCTGCCCGCCGGCTGGTCCTCGGCATGCTGGCCCTGTTGCTGGTGATTGCCGTATTGGTCTTGTTCGTACTTCCCCGATGGGTGGCGGAGCGCGGTGAGGCAACCGCGCCGGAGCCGCCTGCGGCGGATTCGAAACCTTCCGAAGAAACGCTGGAGGTGGCGGCGCAAAAACGAGAGGCGGAGCGCGCCCTGGGTAAAGTCCTGAGGCGACAAACGACCCTCGAAGCCGAGGGGATCGCGCTTTGGGCGAAGCAGGAATTCGAAGCCGTGCTGGAAAAACTGGCGATGGCGGACGTGCTGTTTTCGAAGTCGCAGTTTTCCCAGGCAACGGATATTTACCGCCAAACCCTGGCGATCCTGAATGCGCTTGACCAAAGCAGACCCGAACGGCTCGAGGCGGCCCTGGACGCGGGCGGCCGCGCGCTCGAGAACGCCGACGGTGCGCAGGCGCAACGGCAGTTCGGCATCGCTCTGGCCATCGACGCTGCCAATGAGACGGCCCTGCGCGGCGCGCAACGGGCGCGGACCATCGAAGAGGCGGCCGCGCTGCTAGCCGGCGGTGAGGCGCATGAGGAAAACGGTGAGCTCGACCAAGCCAAGTCCGACTACGAGCAGGCCGTGGCGCTGGACGAATACTTCGAGCCAGGACGCACGGCGCTTGGCCGGGTGCGGGAAAAAATTGCCGACAGGGCGTTTCAACGGTCCATGTCGGAGACGTTGGCCGCCATTGATCGAGGGGATTTTGACCAGGCAAAGCGGTTCCTCGCGGACGCCCGGCGCTTGAGGCCCGCCGCCAGCGAAGTGGCGGAGACGGAATTGCGGCTTGCCGCCGCCGAACAGCGCTACCGTTTGAACCTGCTCAAAGAGCAAGGGCGCGATTTGGAACAACAGGAACGCTGGCGTGAAGCGGCGGATAAGTATACCGCCGCATTGGCCATTGATCCGCTGGTGGGTTTTGCCGCCGAGGGACGTAAAAGAAGTCTCGACATGGCGGCAATTTTCGACAAGCTGGAACGCTATATCAATGAGCCCGAACGCCTCGAGTCGGCAGCGCCGCTGGCCAACGCCAAGCAGTTGCTAGAGGGACTCAAAGGCCTTCCGCATCGGGGGCCCGAGCTGGACCGAAAGCGCGTTTCCCTGGAGCGCCTGATCGCGCAGGCGGGCACCCCGGTCGCGGTCATGCTCCGGTCCGACAACCAGACCGAGGTGACCCTGTACAAGGTGGGTCGCTTCGGGCGCTTCCGCCAAAGGCAGCTGCAGTTACTGCCCGGCAAGTACACTGCGGTGGGCGCCCGTCCCGGTTACCGGGACGTACGCGTCGAGTTTCGGGTCGCCCCCGGAGAACCCGCAGGCCCGGTTGTGATTCGCTGCGAGGAGCGCATTTGAGCCAGATCATCCGCGTCGTCGACCTTCGCGGCGAGCGCAGCCATGTGGAGGCGGATCTGCCGTTGATTATCGGCGGCGGCAGCGACGCGGACATTCAGCTACCCGACGTGCCGCCCGGCCGGGACCTCGCTTACATTGGCTTTTCCCAAGGGCACCCGTTCGTGCAGCCGGCGGGCTTCGGGGAGCCGGTTTTGCATAATGAACAGGCGTTGACGGATTCCGCATGGCTGCAAAACGGCGATGTGGTGGCCGTTGGCAACGCCGGGTTGAAGATCGAGATCGACGCATCGGGTATGCGCTTGTTGGCCCTGGGGCTGCTGGAAGCACCCGGGTTGAGGCCGCCTTCCGGTAAACCGCCCCAAGCTTCGCCTGACGTGGTCGCGTCGCCGGCGCCGGCCGCCGGGGTTGCGCCGCCCGCGCGGACAGGGCGCGGGGTGCGCATGCTGTCGGCTACGCTGCTAATGATCTTTGCCCTGCTGGTGCTGGCGGCCGGCTTCGTCTTTGTGGCAACGCCGGTGAGCTTGAAGATCGAACCCGTCCCGGATCACGTCAGCATGGACGGCGCCTTCCCCACCTTCGAGTTCGGCGGGCGATTATTGGCGCTGGCGGGTCCCTATACCGTGCGCGCCCGGCGGCAAGGCTACCGTCCGCTGGAAACCGCGGTCAGCGTCGAACGCCAAGCGCATCAGGAAATTGTCTTAAGTCTTGAAAAGCTTCCCGGCTTCGTCACCATCGCAACGCCGCCGGTAACCGGCGCGCGGGTTTCTATCGACGGCGAGGCGGTTGGGACAACGCCGTTGGAGCGACTCGAGGTCGAGGCCGGCAGCTACGAAATGGGGGTCATCGCCGAGCGGTATTTGCCGGAGAATCGCCAGCTTCAGGTGGAAGGCCTGGGAAAGGCACAGACGCTGGAAATAGAACTCACCCCCCGCTGGGCAGCCGTTTCGCTGAGCTCTACGCCGCCGGGCGCGTCCGTCGTCATTGCTGAGCAGACGGTCGGCGTCACCCCGCTGACCGTGGATCTACTGGACGGCGTTCACACGGTATCGCTGCAGCTGGAGAATTTCGAGCCCGTGGATACGGAAATTACCGTGGTCGCCAACCAGCCGCAGGTGGTGCCCGACTTCGTGCTGCGCGAGTCCAGCGCCACGCTGTCCCTCAACAGCATTCCCCCAGGTGCCACCGTGACGGTCGACGGCAAGTTTCGCGGCAACGCGCCGATGGAGCTGTCGCTTTCGCCGCGGGAACCCCACACGATCAAGCTCGCCAAAGCCGGATACAAATCTGCGACCCGCCCGCTTTCGCTGGCGCCTGCGGAAAACAAGAACATCACGGTGAGGCTCGCGCCGGAGTATGGCGTCGTGTTTCTCACCAGCAACCCCGCCGACGCCGAGCTGTGGGTGGATGGCAAGCCGGTGGGCGCAGCGACCCGGCGCCTCAAGCTCACCACCGTGCCCCATTCCCTGGAGATCAGAAAGCCCGGCTACGCACCGTTTGCAACCACCGTGACTCCGCGCGCGGGCTTAAGCCAGAACCTGACGGTTAGGCTCGAAACCGCAGCCAAGGCCAAGGCCAAGAACACGTCCGAATTCGTGACCACCGCCGGCGGTCAGGTGCTGCGCCTGATCCGGCCGGGGCGCTTCACCATGGGCGCATCGCGCCGCGAGCAGGGCCGGCGGGCGAATGAGAATCTGCGACTGGTGGAACTCACGCGTCCCTATTATCTGGGCGTCAAGGAAGTCAGCAATGAAGAGTTTCGGCGCTTCGCCAGCGGCCACTCGTCGGGGACTGCCGAAGGCGGTGATCTGAATGGCGCCAACCAGCCGGTGGTCAACGTGAGCTGGGAGCAAGCGGTTAGCTATTTGAATTGGCTGAGCGAGCAGGACTCGCTGACGCCGGCCTACGAAAAGCGCGGAAACTCCTTCGTCGCCGTGCAGCCCCCCAGCAACGGTTATCGCTTACCCACCGAGGCGGAGTGGGCCTTCGCCGCGCGCATGGCCGCGGGCGAACCGCCTCTCAAGTTCCCCTGGGGCGGCGGCTTTCCGCCCTCGGGAAAAGCCGGCAATTTTGCCGACGCGTCGGCGAGCGGCGGGCTGGTCAACGTGATTAGCGCTTACAGCGATGGCTTTCCGGTCAGCGCGCCGGTGGGGAGTTTCAACCCCAACGCGCTGGGGATCCTTGACCTGGGTGGCAACGTGGCAGAATGGTGCCATGACCATTACGCCGTATATCCGGGCGAGCGCGGCAAGCTGGTCACGGATCCCATGGGTCCCCCCGAAGGCAAGCATCACGCAGTGCGCGGTTCCAGCTGGCGGCATGCGAGTATCAGCGAGCTACGCTTAAGCTACCGCGACTACAGTAACAAACCGCGCCCGGATCTGGGATTCAGGATCGCACGCTATGCTTTCTGACGTATGCATGGGACGAATTTTGTTGGCGCTTGCCTTGTCAGCGCCGCTGATGGCCGCAGGCGACGAGCCTGCCGGCGAAACGCCCGCTGCCAGCGTGCAACCGCTTGAGCAAACCGAGGCGGCGAAGCCGCCGCCCAAAAGCACCGCTACCGTCGAAGGGACAAGCATCGAACCGTTTGTTCCCAGCGAAAAGGTTTCTGCCGATACTGCGGTCGCCTTCCCCGTGGACATTTAAGCTGGATTTCTGATCAGGCTGCTCAGAGCCGGGATGGAATCGTTGAATTCGAGCAGGCGAAGCGAAATCGACTGTCTCAAAGTATGTTTGCGTCACTCTCTCGCGGCGCTGGCGATCGCCGCCTCCAGTCTTAGAGGCTACCGATGAAAAAGAGCTTTCCCGCTGAATTCGTTTACCAGGTGTTCGCGCTGATCGTCGCGGTCATTATCGTGCACGCGGTCTACGTCACCGTGATCCGTCCCAACGCCGACGCGTTCATGGAACGGGAGTTCGCGCAAATGAAGACCGATCCCCAATACGTGGCCAAGCGATCTTTTTATGTGCTGGTCCGCGATTTCGAGCAGGAGACTTGTTTCATACTGATGCTGTGGGCGTTTGCAATCCTCGGCTACAAGGGGGTGGCGGTTCATCGTCAAACGCAGCTCCTCGATCAGGATCTGACCTTGCTCTCCGAGGACATGCGGGTGCTTCCCGAGGATACGCGCGCGCTGTCACGCAAGGTCCAGTCGTTGCCTGAACGAGTGCAGGATTTTATCCTGCCACGGGCGCTACTGACCGGCTTGCAGCGCTTCGACGCCACCCGTGACGTCCACGCCGTCTCCGCCGCCACCCGTGACGTCTGCGAATCGGAAGGCGAACGTCTGGAATCGGAGCTTTCGATGATTCGTTATATCGCCTGGGCCATCCCCTGCATCGGCTTCATAGGTACGGTTCGGGGTATCGGCGATGCTCTGGGCCAGGCCCACAAGGCCGTGGAGGGAGATATCACTGGCGTCACCCAGAGCCTGGGTGTGGCGTTTAACTCCACGCTGATCGCGCTGATCATCAGCATCGTGCTGATGTTTTTCGTTCACCAGCTGCAGCTGATGCAGGAACGGCTCGTGCTGGACACCGAGGCTTATTGCGACCGGCGCCTGATCCGCCACCTGCAAGATAAATAACCGGATCGGTTCCTTGGGCCTGATCGCCATAGCGCTCAATGATGCAGGAGTCGAGCTGGCTTCGGGGGATACGCTGCTGCTGGAGAGTCCCGGCTTTGCCATCGTCGAAGAAGGCGGCTTTCTCGTCGGCGCGCCCGCCAGGCGCCATTCGAAGCTAAAACCGCGGCTGGTCCACAATCTTTTTTGGGACGGCTTGAGCACGGAGACCCTGGCGCGGCCCGTTCCTCAGGCGGCGATGGTCGCCGATCTGGCCGCCGCGCACCTGGCGCATATGTGGGATCGTAGGCCCGTTGACGCCGAAGGCGCGATCTTCGCCGTGCCCGGCACCTATAGCGAACAACAGCTCGGTCTGCTGCTGGGCATCGCTGAAGAATGCGGCGTGCCGGCCCGGGGCCTGGTCGATGCGGCGCTGGCGTGTTGCCATCAACCTTTTACCGGCAACCCGTTGCTGCATCTGGACCTCCATCTGCACCGGGTGGTGTTGACGGTGTTAGAGCAAGGCACCCGGCTGCACCGTACGGCCGCCACCAGCAGCGAAGCCGTGGGACTGGTTTCCCTGTACGAGACCTGGATCAATCTAGTTGCCGCACAATTCGTGCGCGAATCGCGCTTTGATCCCCTGCACCGAGGCGAGACCGAGCAGGAGATGCATGATCGCCTCGCCGACTGGCTGAACAACCTCCTCGAGCAGTCGAGCACGCTGGTCGAAATGCGCGCCGGCGACGGTCGCGTGCACGCCATCGAGCTGGCGCGGGATGGCGTTGTCGCCGCGGCCGGCGACGCCTACGAGTGCATCGCAAGACTGGTCACGGATGTGCGACCGCGAAGCCCGTTCAGCCTGCTGCTTTCCCACCGCCTTTGCGCCTTGCCGGGATGCGCGCAGCGTCTCGCTCGTCTCACCGATGTGCAGATCGTGCCGTTACCGCCGGGGGCCGCCGCCCTGGGTGCCTTGCGCCACGCGGCACACCTGAGCAGCGGTCCCCCCAATACGCTGACGCTCAGCCTGCCGTGGCGCGCCAAGCCGGAGCTGCGGCCACCCCCGGGTCCGCCGCCCGCGCGAGTCAATGAAACGTAGACCCGTCAACGTCATCGGGCTCTCGTTCCTGGACGTGATGTTCTGCGGCTTTGGTTCGGTGATCCTGCTGGTCATGATCGTGAATGCCGACACCATTACCCGGCGCAATGAGGTGCACGAGGATCGCCGTGGTGAAGTGGTGCGCCTGGAGCGCCAGGTGCTGGAGGGGGAAAAGTACCTGGTCGAGCTGAAAAACGCTTTGCAGGAGAACGAAAAAAGGCGCGTGATCACCCAGGGCCTTTCCGAGCGCGCGATCGCGTTGATTGAGCAGAGCGAGGAGGAGCTTTCCGATCTGGACAAGGAGACCCTGGCCAAGATCGCACACATCAACGCGCTCAAGGCCGATCTCAAATCCCTGGACGAAGATACTAAACGCTTGAGCGCCGAATCCCAGCGTCAACAAGATCAGGGAAGGAAGGTGCGTCGATTTCTGGGAGACGGCGACCGGCAGTATCTTACCGGCCTAAAAGTAGGGGGGAACCGCATACTCTTCCTGGTGGACGCGTCGGCGAGCATGCTGGACGAGACCATCGTCAACGTCATCCGGCGCCGCAACATGGCCGATGCCGAGAAACGCCGCTCGGCGAAGTGGCGCCGGGCGAAAGCGACCGTGGAGTGGCTGGTGAGTCAGCTTCCTACCTCCAGCAGCTATCAGATCTATGCGTTCAACACCGAGGCGCAGCCGCTGCTCCCGGCCACTGCCGGCCGCTGGCTGGCTGCCAGTGAGGCCGACACCCTGGACCGGGCCATCGCGGCGCTGCACCAGCTCGTCCCCGAAGGGGGTACCAGCCTGAACAACGCCCTGGCGGTGGTGAAGGCGATCAAACCACGGCCGGATAACATCATGCTGCTCACAGACGGATTGCCGACCCAGGGAAGGTCCAGGCCGTCGAGCACCAAGGTGTCGGGGCAAAAACGGCTGCAGCTTTTTCAGGATGCCATTGCGAGGCTGCCTGCGGGCATTCCCGTCAACACCATTCTCTATCCCATGGAAGGCGACCCCATGGCCGCCAGCGCATTTTGGAAGCTCGCCACCACTACCCAGGGCTCTTTCATCAGCCCTTCCAAGGACTGGCCGTGAAGAAGCGCCGCCGCAGCGTAGAGGCATTCAGCATCTCGTTTCTGGACGTGATTACCTCCGGATTCGGCGCCATCATCCTGCTGTTAATCATTTCCAAGGTCGCGGAGCCGACAGTGATCGAAAAGATCAGCGTCGATCTCGACGGTGTCGTCTCCGAGCTGGAACAGCAGATCCACGAGTTGCGCGGCGAAACCACGGTGCTCAATCGCGATCTCAAGACTTTGCTGCAACAGCTCTCGGAAGAGCAAAGCAAGCTCGCGCGTCTTGAGGGCGACCTCTCGGCTGTCCGCGGACGGTTTGCCGCCGAGCGACAAAGCTTCGACACCCAGGTAATCATCGAAGGCCAGCTGACCGCCGCCCGCCAGCAGCTCAGCGAGGAGATGAAGCGCCTGCTGGGCCAGACCTACCGTCGCCCCGCCAGCGACTCTACGATCGGCGGAGTGCCGGTGGACAGCGAATACATCATTTTCATCATCGATACCTCGGGAAGCATGTTCCAAAACGCCTGGCCGCTGGTGATAAAAAAGATTTCCGAAACCCTGGAAGTCTATCCAAAGCTCAAGGGCATCCAGGTCATGAACGACATGGGCGACTACATGTTTTCCCAATACGCCAGAAAGTGGATCCCCGACACGCCGGCGCGGCGCAGCGCCATTCTCAAGCGGCTCAGATCCTGGAACCCCTTCAGCAACAGCAGTCCGGTGGAGGGGATTACCAGAGCGATCCGGCAATTCTACGCCCGCGACAAGAAAATCAGCTTGTACGTGTTCGGCGACGAGTTCTCGCGCGGCTCGCTGGAGGCCGTGGTGCAGGAAGTAGACGCAATCAACAAAGCGGATAAATCAGGTAACCGGCGGGTGCGAATCCACGCCGTGGGGTTTCCGGTCCAGTTCGCCGCCGCTGGCAACGCCCAGGCCACCGGTATCCGTTTCGCCGCCCTGATGCGGATCCTGTCGCAAAGGAACGGCGGTACCTTTGTCGGGCTCAACAGCTACAAACCCTGAAGCGGCTGCCGGCGTTCGGGGGAGATTGTCAGACTTAATCGAGCCCCGGTTCGCTGAAGTAGAGATCGAAGCCCTCGGCTGACTGTGCGCGGCGGCTTTTCGCTCAGCGGGGATGGAGGACGATTTCGCCGCGTTCGTCGTCGAAGGTGAAGTTGAAGCGCTCGAGAAAGCTCATGCCGAGCAGCTTGCTGCCGCCGAGCTTCCGATCGGGGATGAACATCACGGCCACGTCCTCCACCTCCGCGTCGCCCACGCGCACCGCACGCAGTCGAGCGTGCTTGCCCTTCACCTTGCCGTTGGCGGTCTGGGACCAGCCGTCTTGAAGCTCGCTGGGCGACAACCCTAGAGTCTTGATCATGGACATGGGCAGCACCACTGTTGTCGCGCCGGTGTCCACGATCAGCGCGGTCTCCGTCTGCTCTCCGTGCCCGACAAGAAGCGCCTGCACCATTCGCTGGCTGCCCCGATCGTCGAGCTTCGCCCGGAGGCCGCCCGTCGGCGTGGGCGCATTGCGGCCCGCTATCACCACCTGCTCGATGCGCCCCGAGGCGTCGCGCACCAGCACATGACCGAAGCCGGCCAAGAGGCCCTCGAGCCGCTCGGCAAGCGCACCGTCGACCTCCCTGGCCGGCGCCTCCCCGAGCCGCTCTAAGCCCTTGACGGTAAAGCCGTGGGTGGTCGAAAGCTCATCAAGCTGGTCGCGGAGCTCCCGCGCCTGCGCGTGCCCGGCCCAGATCAGCAATCCGGATGCAAAAACGGCCACGTATCCCGCGCTCCTTCGGCGACTCGCGAGACTATTTTGGCGAGGTCTGCTCAACACATTGGCTCACCCGAAACGTAAGAGGCCACTTTACAAACTCGCTCGAGACTTGGAAAGCCGGCAGGCCCCTGCCGACCAAGAGTCCTGCCGTATCGAGCTGCGCTGGTTGTAAGGCCGGCGGGGCTTTTTCATTCCTCCTGCACGGCTGGTAGGGTTGACACTTGACGTAGATCAACCATCCACAGGCATCCCCATGCAAAATGCCTGGAAAGCACCGCCAAGCGTGCGAACGTAATGCCTCCGAGGGATAGCGGCCATCCCTTCTTAAGCCGCATCTGCGGCGTCCGGCTTTACAGGCTCTCTCGCTGACCAGGGATCAGAAGATGCACGATAGCACTTATTACTAATAGGTCATGATCCTTCGGCGCAAGCCTATTTTAAAGAAGGAGGATTTTGCGCGAATCAGATCAAAGAGATCGAAGGCAAGAGGACTAGGCTTTGTGACTTAGATTCGAAAGAGACTCATCTTTCCAGTTCCAAACGTCGGAACGGCCAGATTGTCCATTTGATAGTGTGCCCCGCCCGGGAATTTTTCGTCGCGGTCTCAAAGCGCTTTCCACGACTCCCTTTGTTCAGGCCGTGGAGAATTCGTGCCACGTAGGTACTGAGCGCATCGGCGGAGGTACATTATTAGTGTGGACGAGAGATATTCTCGACTTCCTACAGTTTTATTAACGTACACAACCAGGGGAATAATTTGTGGACAAGTCAAAGACTAATCAAATTAGAAAGCGCGCCCTAAGAATTCTCCGCACAGAGTGTCGCGAGGAAGTGATCATATGCAATATCGACTGTTCCGACCCATCAAAGACGGATAAACCGGTATACCGAATTCACGCAGCTCTCGAACGGACGCCTAACGAGCCTTCTATTGCGATCATCCTTAATGAAGATGGGAATCGCCTGAATCTAGAGGAGTTCTTAAAAACAGAGGGCAAGGATTTTTTTGAGCGTAAAGATATAGGAACAGTCATCTCCAAACTTCGTCCCGCGCAGGTTCCTCAGCCCCCCTCTATCACTCCAGATAGAAACGAATTCACGCTTGGGCTAGGTCAGGTCAAGCAAGAACGGATTCGCGTAACTCTACCGAGCCTGCCGGCGGCGGAAAAGCTCGATATTTATTTTCTTGCCGATGTAACGGGCAGCATGGACCCTGTACTTCGAGGTGTCCAGAATTCCGCAAACGCAATTTTAAATGCAATTCGGGCCCTGGGCACAGACGTGGCGTTTGGTGTCGGCAGTTACGGTGATTTTCCGGGACCGCCGCCCGCTTTTGTCGCGCAGCAACGAATCACGCTCAACGATCCAGATGTTGTCAACGCCATTGCAGCATGGAATGCAAATGACGGGGGGGACCTCCCTGAGGGCCAGCTTTTCGCTTTGGATCGAATTGCGGCCAACACCGATGATGAAGTCGGTTGGCGGCCAGGTTCGAAACGAATTGTCTTATGGTTCGGCGATGCGCCAGGCCACGAGCCGGTTTGCACAACTTTGACAGGATTGCCTTCACCGATCACTACGATATCTGTAGCGGATACACTATTTCAGGCAGACATTACTGTGATCGCGATTAGTGTCGATACCGGATCCGGACTCGACTTGGATTCAGATCCTACGTTCCTAGCTAGGGATTACAACAACGCGTGCGGCAACCCTGGGGGATTTCCCGGGCAGGCATCGACCATAGCAGGGTCTACCGGAGGTTTACATCTCACCGCTATAACGCCTGACGCGATCGTGCAGGCAATAATCGATTCTGTCGGCGAGGCTGCTGGACTCATCGGGGAAGTGCGGCTAGATCCTGTGCCGTCGTCCGGTCAGTTCGTTACACACATCCAGCCTCCCGAGTACAACTCACTACCTGCGGGCGAGGAGAATACGCTCGATTTTTTAGTAACTTTCGAAGGAGTTGTAGAATGTACTGACGAAGAGCAACCATTCCTCGGTAGATTGGTACTTCGAGTTGAAGGAGTTGCTGTCGCAGAGAAATTCCTGAAGATCACGGTTCCAGCTTGTGGTGACGAGGATGATGACGATGAGGTTGTTGTTCCCGATCCCGACCCGATCCCGGAGCCTGTTCCTGAAGAGTACGAGATCGAAGCGTCTCCCAGTGCTGTCGTCTCTCGCCGCGATATTGGTGGGAATAACGTCAAAGATCAGGTAACTATTCTCGTCAAAGGTACGGCGAACGACCTCCTGTCTTGCTCGAATAATACAGACCCAGAGAACCCGATAAGCTATCAATGGGAGAGACTTGGGAAACCGAGTGGAGTACGAGTTACAGACTCGCCATTCGCCGTTTCATCCGATCAGCCGCACGTAAATCTGACGAGCGAGCTAATTCACGCCCTAGTAAAAGGTTCAAACGGCCACTTATATGAGCGGCAATTCAACGGTTCGCAGTGGATAGACTGGATAGATTACGGCCAACCTAATTGGCAGAACAGTGTTGCCGCAAGTCCCGCGGCCCTCACATACCGGGCGAGCTATCTAGTCGAAGGGGATATTTTCGAGGACGATTACTATTTAAACCAAACAGACGATCACGTCTACAAGTTCGTATGGGGCACCGATGGGTTGTTGTACAGACATGACCAAGGATGGTTGACGCGACGTCTTCACCAAGCTGACGTAGGAAGCGCTGCAGGTGTCGCACGAAGCAATTATCACATGTATGCCTATGTTGTAGGTAATGACCGAAATCTGTATGTAAACCATTCCACAACCTTACAGGCGGATGCATGGGTGTGGAGGAACCTAGGAAAACCAGACGCAGATGCCAATATAGGAGCATTGTGGTTCCGTCGACCAGGTTCAGCTCACTTCCGTTTTGGGAACAGGCACTACTTCTACACTTTCGTAACAGGAACGGATGGCCATCTATGGGTTCATCGTTGGCCTGGGCATCAACCTCAGATCGATGCGGGGGAGTGGACCGACTTGGGGCGGCCTGGTCCGAATCTTAGCGTCCGCAGCGCAGCGGCGGTGGTTTCAGTGGGCGACCGGCTTTACGCGTTCGTGCGTGGAAGTGACAACAACCTTCATGTTTCATTTTGGGACGATCCACAAGGCGCTTGGCGGTGGTCGAATCTGGGATCACCGAGCAACGTTCTGCTTCGAAATGATCCAGCCGCAATTACGTTTGAGCAAGCAGGCAAGGATCCAATTTATGTTTATATTCGAGGAAATGACAGTCACTTGCACCTGTGTCACCTAAACGCCACAGCGGCGAATTTCCTGTGGAAGGACTTGAGCGGCCCATGACGCTTACATTCTTGCTCTTATGGCCATTGCAGGTCGCGTATTGGCGTTATCGGAAGAATGTCAGCTACCGGCATCGGAATGGTCTATATGAGGAAGCGTAACCTCCCTTTCTCGCCTGATCGAGCATGCGTCAGTGCGGTTCGGACCCATGAAATCAGTAAGGCTCGCGTTGCTCGAAACGCGAATTCCGTTGCAATCGGTCGGGGCCGGTCGGAGTCCTGAGCAGTGATTTGCCGTACAAAGCCCCCGTTGGCCGTCAAGCCTTCGGGGAAGGGCCAATACAAGGAAGTTCCACGTCACGCATGGCTCGAATTACGGGGGTACGGTCAGGATGGCCCTCTGTTTGTAGGCGAAGGGCGACATGTGGTGTAGGCGAAAACCTACAAGTCTTGTAGACCAGGGGCTACAAAGAAGACCGTAGCGCAATGGGTCCGAACCGCATCGCCGGATGCTCGATTAGGCGAGAAAGGGCGGTTATCCGTCCTATACTCTCTCGGCGAAAATGCGCGCAAAAACAAGCAAGGCGGTAGTCACTCCCTCTCGTTCCCATGGCGCCCGCCAGTGTCTATGGCGCCAATCGTCTTTCCGGCAGCCCGGCGGTAGGTGATTAATTCGTTAGACTCGGGCCTCTGCCCTGAGTTTTGTAGTAACGGCGCATGTTTCCCGAATTCGCCAGCCTCTCCCTGGTATCGGTCATCGTCTGGTTCACCGCCGCGGCCGCGATTATCGGCACCGCAGGGGTGTGGCTGGTGTCCACCGCCGACCGGCTCGCCGATCGCACCCGCCTGGGCGAGGCGATTACCGGCGCCGTGTTCCTGGGCATCGCCACCAGCCTCTCCGGCACCATCACCTCGGTGACCGCCGCCGCCGACGGCTTTCCGAGTCTCGCGGTAAGCAATGCCGTCGGCGGCATCGCGGTGCAGACTTTTTTCCTGGCGCTTGCGGACATCTGGTACCGGCAGGCAAACCTGGAACATGCGGCTGCTTCCGTAACCAACCTGGTTCAGTGCGTGCTGCTGATGGCGCTCCTGTCGGTGCCGCTCATCGCCATGACGCTGCCGGCGGTGACCTTGTGGCACGTCCACCCGGCCAGCGCGATTCTGGTGATCGGATATCTGTTCGGGCTCCGGCTGGTGCATAGCGTTCAAACCGAGCCGCTATGGGGCCCGGCCCAAACCGCAGAAACACGCCCGGACGAGCCGGAGGAACCCGCAGGCGGTAAGCCGCTCAAAATGCTGCTGGCACGCTTCGTGGTTCTCGTCGCGGTGCTGACCGTGGCCGGATTCGTCGTCGCCCGTACCGGTGAGGTGCTCGCGGTCCGGACGGAGCTCGGCCAGACGTTGGTGGGAGTGCTGCTGACGGCGGTGGTCACGTCGCTGCCGGAACTCGTCACCACCCTGGCGGCGGTTAAGCGACGGGCGTTGACCCTGGCCGTGGGCGGCATCATAGGCGGCAACACCTTTGACGTCCTTTTTCTGGCGCTGTCCGACGGCGCCTACCGCGAGGGCTCCATCTATCACGCCATAGGCCGCGCGGAGCAGTATGTCATCAGCCTCACCCTGCTGCTGACGGCCATCGTGCTTCTCGGGCTGCTCAAGCGGGAGACCTACGGCTTTGCCAACATCGGCTTCGAAAGTCTGCTGGTGATCGTGGTCTACGCCACCGGCATCGGTGCCCTGTTCTTTATCACTTGAAACGCTTTAGGGATCGCGCGGCGGCAAGCGCACGTCGCGCGCGATGCGGTAAGGATCCCGAAGTGGCTTGATTGTCCGGTGGAGCCGAGTCCGAATAGCATCCAAATACCATGACCGCGAAGGCTCATCGCGCCTGGTCTTACTTTGCCCGCGCGCTGGTGTTTGCAACCGTCGCAACGCTAGAGACCTGCCGGCAGTGTGGTGGGCGGGTGAAGGTCATTGCCAGTATTGAAGATCCAGGCGTCATCAGACAGATCCTCGAACATTTGGATCGACGTGCCCGGCGACGGCCGCTGGCCCGAGCGCCACCGCAAGGGAAACGGCCGGACTTTAGGGATTAAGGCTTACGGTGTTGATTTGCACCGAATATTGATCCGGGTATTGCATTGAATATTGACCCGATTTGATGAGCCAGTATGGCTCAGGATTTCGGTGATTTCCTGGTTTTG
>CAMYJH010000049.1 GCA_947258715.1 uncultured Gammaproteobacteria bacterium | reverse complement strand
CAGTGTCGGGGTAAAAAAACAATCGCGTGAGTTTCCCCTCGACGCTCGCCCGGAACGCCGGCGCATCGGGCTCGTTGTGCTTGCGACGGACCATACGACCGAGCGCGACTTCGCGCGCATCTGCCCGCGGGAGAAGGCGGGCATTTACGTTAATCGGATCGCCTACGAGAACCCGACCACGCCCGAAAACCTCGCGCGCATGCAGCCGCGCCTGAGTGAAGCGGCGGCGATGATCCTGCCCGGTGAGTCGCTGGATGCGCTCTATTACAGCTGCACCGCGGCGTCGGTGTTGCTGGGGGACGAAGCGGTGCAGGCGGCGTTGAACGAGGCAAAACCGGGTGTGCCCGTGATAACGCCTTCGCTTGCGGCGCGGACGGCGCTCGAAAAGCTTGGAGCCCATCGGATCAGTATTCTGATGCCTTACCTGCCCGAGACCGGCCGCTTGTTCGGAGACTATTTCTCGAGCCACGGATTCGATGTGTCGAACCTCGTCTGCCTGGGTTTTGAAGACGATCGAGAAATGGCGAGAATCAGACCGCGCGATATTGTCGCGGCGGCGCGGGAGGCTGTGAGCGACGAATCCGAGGCGTTGTTCATCTCCTGCACGGCTCTGCGTGGTGCGCAGGTGGCCGGCGAAATCGAGCATGAAATCGGCCGGCCAGTAATCACCAGCAACCAAGCGAGCATCTGGCTCAGTCTTAGGACCGCAGGGGTTAACGATCCCGTTGAAGGGTTCGGCCGGCTTTTGCGCCTGCCCGGGCCTTAAGCCCGGGCGGCAGGAGCGCCGCCGGTCTTTGTTCTCAGAACCGGGGACGCGCTTATTGTTTTAGTGGAAACTAAGTGCGTCTCCTGGTCTCTTTTTTCTTCAGGTTGCCAGCGCGCCTTCGGGAAAATCTCCATCCTGCTGCCGGTCCTCCTGTTGCCGCTGCCACATCTTCGCGTAGACCCCCTCCATGGCGCGGAGCTCGTCGTGGCGGCCACGCTCGATCACGACGCCGTCTTCGAGCACCAGGATCTCGTCCGCATCCACCACGGTTGAAAGCCGGTGAGCGATGCACAGTGTCGTCCGCCCCTGGGAAATCTCCCGCAGATTCTTCTGGATCTCCTGCTCGGTGTGCGAATCCAGCGCGGACGTCGCCTCGTCCAGCAGCAAAATGGCGGGGTCCTTGATCACGGTGCGTGCGATGGCGACCCGCTGCTTTTCCCCGCCCGAGAGCTTCAGACCGCGTTCACCCACCAGCGTCTGGTAGCCGTCAGGCATGGCCATGATGAAGTCATGCACGTGGGCGGTTCTCGCCGCGTGCTCGACCTCGGCCGGGGTGGCGCCCGATTTTCCGTAAGCAATGTTGTAGTAGATGGTGTCGTTGAACAGAACGGTGTCCTGGGGGACGACCCCGATGGAAGCGCGCAGCGAATCCTGAGTGATCTGGCGAAGGTCTTGACCATCGATGCGAATTGCGCCTTCAGCCACGTCGTAGAACCTGTACAGCAGTCTGCCGATAGTGGATTTTCCCGAGCCGGAGGGTCCGACGACGGCAACCGTCTTCCCCGCGGGTACCCTGAACGAAACTCCCTTGAGAATGGATCGGCGCACGTCATAATCGAAACGCACATTTTCAAAGCTGACTTCGCCACCTTTCACCGTCAGCGATTTTGCGTCCGGAGCGTCCGCCACCTGGATCTCCTCACTCATGAGCTCGAACATCTTCTCCATGTCGATCAAGGACTGCTTGATCTCACGGTACACGAAGCCGAAAAATCCGAGCGGCTGATAAAGCTGCATCAAATAGGTATTCGCCATCACGAAGGTGCCGATGGTGAGCGTTCCCCTGACGATTCCGTTCGCCGTCATCAGCATCACCGCCGTGAGACCGAGAGAGATGATCACCGCCTGGCCGACGTTGAGCAGCGCGAGCGAGGTCTGGCTTCGAATCGACGCGTTCTCGTAGCCGCGCATGGCGGAATCATAGCGCCGCGCCTCGTGCTCTTCGTTGCCGAAGTATTTGACGGTTTCGTAGTTGAGGAGACTGTCGATGGCGCGGGTGTTGGCGCGGCTGTCTTCTTCGTTCATGGCTCTGCGGAATTTGATCCGCCACTCCGTGACCAACATCGTATACGCGATATAAATGATCACCATGACGACGGTCACGAGCGCCACCCAGATGTCGAGCGCCTGCCACAGGATGACGAACACCAGGCTCAGCTCGAGCACGGTGGGTACGATACTGAAGAGGCTGAAGCGGAGCAGCGTTTCGATGGCCTTGGTACCGCGCTCGATGGACCGCGACAACCCCCCGGTCTGGCGGGAGAGATGAAATCCCAGCGACATGGCGTGCAGGTGGCGAAAGACCTGCAGCGCGATGGTGCGAATGGCGCGCTGGCCGACCTTGGCAAACAGGGCATCGCGTAGCTCCCCGAACGCGAGCGACAGCACCCGGGCGCCGCCGTAGGCGAGTATCAGCCCCACGGGAAGCGCCAGCGCGGCCGAGCTCCGGTCGAAATCCAGGGCATCGACGGCGTCGCGATAGAAGATGGGCACGAAGACCACCGCCACCTTGGCCAGCGCCAGGCTGACCAGCGCCAGCACCACCCGGGCGCGCAGTCCCCACTCGTTCTCGGGCCAGAGATAAGGCAGGAAACGGCGCAGCGTGCCGAAGCTTCCCAGCGCTTGTCGAGGCGGGGTGCGGGGGTCTGATGTGGATGCCATGGTCAAGTACTAAATGTATCATCGTTCTCGTGGCCCGCCACTTCGCGACCAAGACCAGAGGCAGGATTAGTGACTGACGAGGGCGATTTCTCCTTGCAGGGCGGCTGCACCTGCGGTGCTGTGCGTTATCGCGTCACTACTCGGCCGATGTTCGTTCACTGCTGCCACTGTCGCTGGTGTCAGCGCGAAACGGGGTCGGCCTTCGCGCTCAACGCGATGATCGAAGCCGATCGTGTAATGCTGCTCGAGGGATCGCCCGAAGCGGTGAACACGCCGTCGGAGAGCGGCAAAGGTCAGAAGATCGTTCGCTGCCCGAACTGCCGAATCGCCCTCTGGAGCAACTACGCGGGAGCCGGGGACGCGATATGCTTTATTCGCGTCGGCACGCTGGACGAGCCGGACCGCCTCCCTCCCGACATACATATCTACACCGCGTCGAAGCAGCCCTGGGTGGTTCTACCGCCCGACACGCCTGCGTTCGAGCAATACTACGACCGCAACCAAGTCTGGGCGCAAGAAAGCCTCGCGCGCCGGCGTGAAGCAATGAGGTGAAATTTCCGCGGCCGACGGAGCGCGCGGCCGACTTGTTTTCGAGACCGGGAAAGCAGGCATACTAGATCAGATGCGATGCGGCCCGGTTCAACATCAGTCCTCGTCCCGCAGCGTCCCGCGGTTTTTCCAGGCGAGCGTGTGGTTCGAGGCTTAGGAAAAGGCGCGCGGAGCGAATTTTTTCAGCGCCCGGGAGTCAAGACAAATACAGAGGGCCATCGTATTCAGACCGGTCCCTTGACGACCCGGTCCCCTCCCTAAGCAGACGGCAGCGAGTATTAGCCGCGTGGAAGAGAATAGCTTTTTGAACGTCATCGCCGCCGCCCCTTTGGTGTCGATCGATTTGATCGTCAAGAACGACGAGGGCCACGTATTGTTGGGCAAGCGGATGAATCGACCCGCGCTGGGATATTGGTTCGTTCCCGGGGGCAGTATTCGCAAGAACGAGCGCATGGCGAACGCATTCGAGCGCATTTCCAGGTCCGAGCTGGGCCATCCGCTCAAGCTCGAAGAGGCGGCACTCCTGGGCGTATTCGAGCACCTCTACGACGACAACTTCCTTGGCGAGGCCAATATCGGCACCCATTATGTGGTGCTGGCCTACGAATGTCGCCTGGATACTGCGGCTCGAATCGTGCTCGACGGCCAGCATTCCGAGGCCAGATGGTGGGAAATCGACGAGCTGCTCGACAGCGCGTCGGTTCATGTCAATACCAAAGCCTACTTTGCCGACGACTGATCAGCTTCCGGAATTCCAATGCCGAAGAGGTCGCGGAAAATCATTTATGCCACGGTATTGCTGCTCGCAGGATGTGCGCTGCAGGAGAAAGGCTACTGGGTCAGGCCCAATACCCCGGAGGCCCAGTGGAAG
This sequence comes from uncultured Gammaproteobacteria bacterium, assembly GCA_947258715.1. Lineage (GTDB taxonomy): Bacteria > Pseudomonadota > Gammaproteobacteria > HK1 > HK1 > CAMYJH01. The sequence goes on along the minus strand of CAMYJH010000049.1, from coordinate 13,468 downwards.
CAGGACAATTACGAATGCACCAAGGAGGCGACATATCAGCCGCAATCGGTGCCATACCCTGGGTATTATTGGTGCGGTTATCGTTACCCGTGTCCGTGGTATTACTTTCCCACAGGGCCCCAGGTAAACACCTATCTGTACGAACTGTGCCTGGAGGCCAGAGGCTATGAATGGCAGCCCGAGGGCCAGCAGTGATTTCCGCGGTCAGTCAGCAGAGAAAGACGAGTCGAACCGGATATCAACCGCTTTCGGGGGAAAATGTCCACTCCGTCGCCCTTCAGTCTCGTGTTAGTGACCGCCGCCTGGCTTGTCTTTTCGGATAAGGACGAAATGATTGGTGGCGGTCAAACTATTGACGATCTCGAAGCCCGCTGTCAGGAACTCGTGCAGGGCCTGTGCGCAGGGTTCCCCTGTTCGAATGAGCGGTAAAGCATGTTTAGTGGTGTTCGAACTAATCGCTTCCACGTACAGTCCGAGCGGCTTCTTGCTGGTATCGATGACGCAGACGAACATGACGACATTGGTCTCCTCATCTTCGACATGCTTCGCCTGAGCGCTGGCGGTGAGAGCCAGAAGTAGCGCAGTGATCAATATAATTTTCTTTGACATTGGGTAACCCTCCGCAAGATTTGGCAGCAGTCGCCTCGGCGCATCCGGAAATTATTAAAAAGGACCTCCCCCGCTACGCCCGCGGGGAACTCTCCGGCAAGTAAATGCTGCGACGCTTTGCGATTTTTCGCGCTTTGAATAGTGCTTATCAGGCATCGTAATCAGGGATGACTGTCAACACTTGATCCGGATCAGGATTTAGACCTGCTAAAGATCTGCCCCTCGCGCAGGAGACCGAGGCGCAGAAACCCGGCGAGGTGACGGGGAACGAATGGTCTCGGAGTTGGCTATTCGACAGCAGGAAGCGGGAGACGATTGAAGCGAAACAGACCCGCTCTCCCGTACTTACCCATTCAAGGAGCTTCCACCGCATCGATGTGCCAATGCGGGTCAAATGGCCCATGGATGCCTGGGGTCTGCCGCGGCCGCCGTGAACCACGCCCTGGCGTATGCATGATCCACCGCAACGCCCGGGGCACCGATGGAATGCAGAATTCCGAGGTTTCTGCGGCCATCGCTAAGGCCCCGTTCGGCAGCGCTGTGAAACAGTGCCTGAGATTTGGCAGGGTCGGCGGTTGTGCCTCGTGCGTAATAGAGCGAGAGGCGGACCAGGTTCTGAACCGACGGATTATCAGCTGTCGCAGCGGGGGAGAGAATCGCATACGCCTTTGCGTAGTCCGTCTTAAGGAAGGCGTTGAAACTCGCCGCCAGGTGACCGGCTGTGTCAGCACCGGCTGACAGGGACAGGACAAACAACGCGATGGCGATCCGAAAGCCGGTCAGGCCGCGGGTACCTGTCGGCTGCCCGTTTGCAATGCCCGAATAGCTGTAACGCTCTCCAGCCAGCATTTTTTGTTCGGCACCATTCTGTCATGGGGGCGCGCAGACGAACCTTGGGCAATGGTCTCAATCTGTCTATTTCGCGATCGAAAACGGCGAATAGAGGCCCTTATTTTCCTGTTTTTCCTTTTTCTGGAAAAATTTCGACTGCAATCCCTTGTCGTCGTTCGTATACTGCGCGCTAGTTCGGGGGCAGCATCATTTGTACGATGATCTGGCTCTTTAGCCATAAGATCGCGCGGAATCAATAGCTTCTGCTGCTGTTGATTCTGCGGCCGTTCAGGGGGCGACACGCATTGCCGGCAGCAACGCGCCCATCATCGATCTCATGCGCGCACCTGACCCGGCACGGACATAGTCCGGGCCGCCATGTCGTCGGCCCCGCCGGTACGGCCGCTTAGACAGAGTGAGTGTGATGACAAAGCCAAAAGTGATCGTGACCCGCCGCTGGCCGGCGAAGGTGGAGGCAGAGCTGAAAAAAAACTTCGACGTTGATCTCAACGCCACCGACCAACCCTTGAGCGAAGCCGAACTCAAAGATGCATTCACGAACGCCGACGCGGTGTTCCCGACGGTGACGGACGCCATCAACGCCAAGGTGATGTCCGCGGAACCATTGCGCGCACGGCTCATCGGCAACTTCGGCGTGGGTTACAACAACATCGACATCGACGCCGCCAAAGCGCGAAGTCTGGCAGTGACCAACACCCCTGAGGTATTGACCGATGCCACGGCCGACATCGCCATGACCTTGTTGCTCAGCGTCGCGCGGCGGATCGGCGAAGGGGAGCGCCACCTGCGCAGCGGCCAGTGGACCGGCTGGCGGCCGACCCACATGATGGGAACCCAGGTGACCGGCAAGACACTCGGCCTCATTGGTCTGGGCCGCATTGGCCGCGCCACGGCAGTTCGAGCCCATTCCGGCTTCAAGATGCGGGTGCTCTACTTCGACCCGTTTCCACCGCCGGAAGATTTCATCACCAGCATCGGCGCCGAGTCGCGGGACAGCGTGGAGGACGTGCTTCGCGATTCCGACTTCGTTTCCATTCATTGCCCCGCGACGCCGGAGAACCGGCACCTCATCAACGCAAAACGCCTGGCGTGTATGCGGCCCGATGCCTTCCTGATCAACACGGCGCGCGGTGACATCGTCGATGAAGCGGCCTTAGTGGAAGCGCTCGAGGCCAATCGCATCGCCGGTGCCGGCCTCGACGTCTTCGAAGGAGAGCCGCGGGTTTCGCCGGGCCTTTTGAATCGCGAGAACGTGGTGCTTCTGCCTCATCTCGGCAGCGCTACCGTCGAGACCCGCGTCGCCATGGGCCTTCGGGTGCTTGAAAACGCAAAGGCGTTCTTCGCCGGCGAACAGCCCCCCGACCGGGTGGCTTGAATGAGCCTGGCTTGGTAGGACCCGGACGGGTCCCTGATCCAAACGGGATGTGCTCAGCGGAATCGATCTACCCCGGGTTGCGGGCGTTGATGAACCAAGTGCTCGAAGGGGCCCAGACGCCGTTATCCTTGAGATAAGGTGTCAGCGCTTCACGCAGGGTCTTCGTGACCTGGGGTTTGAGTCGCTCGCCCTCTTCTCTGGCCAGGCGAATGATCTCCCCGGCCGGGCCTAGAGCCATGGCGAACTCGATCGCTTCGTCCACATCTCTGCCGATGCATATGTCGGTGTCGAAACGCTCGAAAGTAATCCGGTCGTAACCCACGCCCTTCATCATGCTGCTGACCATATCGGGCCCGGCCATTGAGAAAGGGCCGGGGCCACAGTGGACTTCGTCGGTGTCTTCGTGGGAAATCACCGGCACGATCTCGCGAACACGCTGCTCCGCCTCGAACAGCCACGGATTGTCCTCGCGTTTGCGCCAGACGATTTGGGTAAGTTCCCCCCCGGGTTTCAGCGCCTTTCGAATATTGCGCAAAGCCGCGCCGGGCGACATGAAGAACATGGTGCCAAAGCGCGAAAACGCATAGTCGTAGGGCCCTCGCAAATCCTGCAATTGAACATCGGCGAGAAAAAACGAGGCGTTGTCTACTCCTGCCTTCCGGGCCTCGCCGGTCGCCGCATCGACGAAATTCTGCGCGCAGTCGACGCCCACCACTTCTCCGCCTGGCGCCACCGTTTTCGCGATGCAAGTGGCGCTGTCGCCAAATCCGCAGCCCACATCCAGGACCCGGCTGCCTTTAGGGTGCGGGTACCGCGCCAGCGCTTCGTCGCTATGGCCTGAAAGACCTTCGATCAGCAGGTGCTTGAAACGCGCGTACTTGTCGAACAGCACCGTGTTCCAGGCCTCTACGACAATGTCATTGCTGGCCGCGAGCATAAGGTTTCTCCTGCTTTTGTGAGGCGTGGGGACCAGTTTACCGACTTTCTGGGGGAGGGGGGAACGCTCCTGGGAGCGAATTGCAACGGAATGTTTCGCCCTACGAATAAAGGAAGACCCTCGGCTCTTACCTCTGGAAGTCGGCCCACATTATAGATAGGCTCAGCTCCATCCGTTGGCGACGCTCAGAGGTCAAACCTCGACAGCGGTCCGAGCGCATCGAGCGCAATCACAAGTAGCGCCGCCGCAAAGGCCCGCGAGGTCATAGCGCTCGGCATCGAGCATCTGCCAGGCAATCGCAAGCACAGCGGCCGAGATTCCGAGTACGCAATATACTACTCTGGCGCTGGTGGTGGAGCTTTTGCGGCACGGCCTGCACATATCCGGGCACAGGGATTCGACAGTAGTTCTTCCAGCAGGCCTATTCCCTGCTCATCCCAGCGAGGGCATTTGCAGATGCTCAAGTTGATTATCCATAGATTGTTTGAGAAATCGTTGATACGTTTATCGAGACAGGGGATGCACCTGAGCTTTTCTACTTCCACTGGACGCCGCTGAGCAACAGCGTTTTGGGTATTCTTAAAATATGGATGAATACAAGGATCGATTTGATCCCAAGAAGTACGAGCAGGAGGAGCCGGTCAATGTCGGTTACGGAGTACCGGGTGAAGAGAAATGGGGGCGCGAAATCGAACAAGAGATTGCCTTGGTTCCATCGCCGATATTTGCTCGCGCCCAAGCTATCGCGCGTGGTTACGAACTTCATCTGATGCCGCTGATCGATATTTATGTGCGAACCGAATTGAACAAGACTCAGGCCGAAACGTTATTGAGCGAGCTCAAGTTCGTCAAGCAGGTTGCAAACGATCCACTGTTAGCCGGGTGGCTGGAAAAGATAGAGAAAAACGTACTGAGAGTGGTGCGATCCACCAAGGAAATGGTGGTGATCATTGAAGGGCCATAAACCGTACAACAGATCGCGGCGCCGATGAGCAAGGTGCGTAAAGCCGATCCGGTTCTTCGGCGACGAATGGTTCTCTTCGTCGCTTCTGCTGCCGTCGTTGGAGCGCTTCTGATTTCTCTCCTCGAGCGATATCGTGACCCGTTGCGCTACTGGATCCTCGCCGACCCGGAGCTTTCGGCGCAGCGGCTCAACATCATAATCATACTTTTGGCGGTGCTTTTTTTGGCGCCACTCATCGGTTTCGCGGCCTATCTTTGGTCGCTTGGCGGGAGGATTCTGCGGGCGAGGGAGTTTCCGCCGCCCGGGCTTCGCGTTATTCGCGACACTCGGGTCGTCACAGGAGAGGCCGCAGTCTCGCGGGGACATTGGCTCAGACTGCTGGCGGTTGGCTGCGTTACTGCCGGTTTTGCGTTAGGTGTTTTGTTCTGGCGCCTGGCGTCATCGTTCGGCCAGCATGCGGTGTAAGGCCGCGCTGGATTAGCTTGAAGGCAGCCCGGTAAGGATATTGCTTTGCCCCGTGTGCGCCATGGCCAAGGGAATCAGCGGAGGCGGCCTCGACAACGGTGTATCAATTGCAGGGGCGCCCCGCAGCATGGAGTTTCTTCCCAGCGGCGCCAAGGTGCTCGCGTGGGCGCATTAAAGCCGTCGTGGCCGCCCTTTGCCGTCGCCGGCGAATCGAGAGCGGAGATGGCCTTGACCAGCTTCTTGCGATGACCCAGAGAGCTGACGCCGAGGGTTTCCAGATCCTCGAGGGTCAGATCGGGGAGAATCTCGGTCAATGTCGTTGGCCGCGAACGACTCGGCGTATTTGCCTTGACCCAGCGATTCGAGCCACTGCGGGACATCTATCATCGTAGTGACCACACCTGGATCGGACGCCTGACGCGATTACGGGGCGCCGTCGAATAATCCGCGGCTGGGCCGGATATAAAGAAGGAGCCGTTCGGCGGCCGGCAAGGCGCGGCCTGTCGAACCAGCCGAGCGGAATCGTAAGGACTTCCGCCGGGTGCGGGCAACGGTTCCGGATTCGACTAGTCCACCATTGGCATCGGAAAACAAAGCTCCAGACTCGGATCAGGGGGTCTCTTCGTCGCTGTGCCAACGCCGGGACCGCATTTCCAAAGCTCTGCTAAGCTACGCTCTGGCCCGGCGCAGGGCCGGACGAATGAGCTGACTACGAATACGAACATGTTGCAGGCAGATCCCCATCCCTACCTCGTGCCGTTCGAGGGCGGCTTCAAGCCGGAAGATGCCCCCACGGCGCCCGAGGCGGACGTTTCTGATTCAAAAGCCTGGAAAAAGAAGCTGGAAGAGGAGAAAGAGAAGCTTGGGCGCTGGCAGCACAAGCTCTATGCCGATGACCGTTACGCCGTGCTGATCGTATTTCAGGCCATGGACGCCGCCGGCAAGGACAGCACGATCCGCCACGTATTTACCGGCGCGAACCCCACGGGCGTTCGAGTGACGTCGTTCAAACGGCCCTCGAGCACCGAACTCAATCACGACTTTTTGTGGCGCAGCGTGCTGGCGCTACCCGAGCGCGGGACCATCGGGATTTTCAATCGAAGCTACTACGAAGAAGTACTGGTGGTGCGCGTCCATCCACACATTCTTGATTTCCAGCGTCTGCCGCAGCCGATCAGTGAGAGTATCTGGACCGATCGTTACCGCAGCATCGTCGAGCATGAACGCCACCTGGCGGAGCAGGGAACCGTGATCCTCAAGTTCTGGCTCAATGTCTCGAAAGAAGAGCAGCGGCAACGGTTTTTAAAACGTATCGAGCGGCCTAACAAACGCTGGAAATTCAGTGCCGGCGATCTTGATGAGCGTGAACACTGGGACGACTATATGTCGGCCTACGAAGGCTGCCTCAATGCGACAACGCGACCGTGGGCGCCCTGGTACGCGATCCCGGCCGATGACAAACGCTTCATGCGCTGGCAGGTGGCGGCAATAATCAATCGTGCTTTCGAACAGCTCGATGTCGATTTTCCGACCCTGGGACCCGAGGCCACGGCCGAGCTGCTGGAGTCGAAAACGCGCCTGACTCAATAGAATATGGAGTCGGTCCGGGGACCGTACTCACCGCGGATCCCATCCGGTCGTCAGCCGACCTCGGCCTGTATCTGCGTCAAAGGACATTGCGGCGGGAGCCTTGCCCGCTTCTGCGAGAGGATGGACTCGGAGCGCTCGGCGAGATAGTGGAGCACCGTCTCCGTTCTGATCGCGATACTCCCAGACGGTTTGGTGGCATCCAGATCGCCAAACTTGAAGAACAGCGTCCCCGAAGCCTCGACCATGCGCTGCACCGGCGTGTGGGTGGGCTGGTCCATACCGCACTCGTAGCTGGACAGCCTCACCACGCAGCTGATCCAGGGACACCGGGCGGCGAACTTTGCGCCCCACACGATCTCGTTGGTGTTGCTGGAAAACGAGGCCGGCCACACGTCGGAGATGTCCAGCGGGTCGGAAACGAACCCTGCCTTAAGATCCGGGGCGAAGAGCCAGCGCAGCAGGGCCTCGTCCTTGGGAAAGTACTGATTCCACAGCAGCGGGTAGCCCTGTCGCTGCAGCGTGTCGACAATGCGGTGACCGATTCCGGGGTCCATGTGATAGGGACGTCCCAGCACTCCGATGCAGGGCGAGCCCTGGCGCGCGCAGCAACTTAAGATCTCCATGCTGCGGTCCCGCATCTCGGAGTCGAACTCTCGCAGCTCCCGATAGCCCGCGCGCACCGCGCGGACGACATCGCGGCGGCGCACGCCAAACGGCTCCGCGAGCGATTCGGCAAGCTGGCGCTCGGCGATCGCCGGCTCCCCCAGCGACACCAGGGGCGTCAGCAGCCTGCCATTGCCGCTCCCGCCCTCGTCTAAGAACGAGGACTTCATGCTCTCCACCGCGCCCATGTCGCGCGAGCAGCTGAGCGTGTCCTGTACCCGGCCGGCGATGAAGGACGGCAGGGAGTAGACCATCGGGCACAGAATCAGATCCAGCGGGCGGCGCTGCCCCAGCAGCAGCTGGCCCACGTGGCCCGAGAGGCATTTGGCGGGATAGCAGGTCTCCACCGCCACCCTGCCTTTGGCGTACTTTCGAAACTGCGCCTCGGAGGTGTCGGAGCTGAGCACGATGTTGCGCGGCTTTACGCCCAGCTCGAGCAGCAAGCCCAGCCAGAAGCGGTGCGTGCTCCACAGGCTTAGCGCTTTTGGCAACCCGACCCTCAGACTGAAAGCGCTATCTCCTCGCTGCCTGCCTGCGGAACGCCAGCTCGTGAGCCAGCTTGCCCACGTCGGGGTAGGCGCCATTTCCGCACTCGATGTCTTCATTGACCTGCTTCACCTCTTTGGGGTCCTCGATCAGACCTTTGGGGCAGGAGTTGTTGACGATGATCCGGTCCCACCCCGGTTGCAGAGGGACCTTGCTTCGTGGGCGGCCAGGTCCTCCAGGGACGCGTACGTCGACGAAGGTGCGCTGGCACTGGTTCTCGCACCACCGGCACTGGGTATCCGCCGAGGTCGTGGACTTGAAGCGCAGCGCCTCCATGGCCCGGTAGCCGCGGAAGCGGCTTTTCGCACCAGCGCCGACGCTGCGCTTCGCGGCGAGCGCGGCGCCGATGGCACCGGCCTCGCCGCAGTAGGGGTGCACCACGATCTCCGCCTCCGGCACCTTGGAGCGGATAAAGTCCACCTGCGCCTTGACCACTGCCAGGTTGCGATGGGTGCCGCCCTGCAGCACGTACTTGCGCCCCACTTGGGCGAAATTGTTGATGCCGCCGGCGTAGAGCCATACGTTACGCGGCAGCACCGCGCACAGGGCCGCCAGGATCTCGTCCACGCTCCAGCCCTTGCGCTGCTGGTTGACGATGTCGCTCTGCAGAAACACGCCACAGCCCATGGCGAGCCGCGGCATGCTGCGGGCGGCGAAGGCACGCGCGGCGATGTCGTCGAGGGCAATACCGAAGCGTTCGGCCACGCCCTGCAGGAAGGCGCCGTTGCCGGAAGAGCACTGGGAGTTGAGCCTGAAGTCATAGACCGCGCCGTTACGCAGCAGCATGATCTTGACGTCGGTACCGCCAACGTCGCAGATGCAGTCCGTATCGGGAAAGAAGTGCAGTCCTGCCGTAGCGTGGGCAACCGTCTCCACGATCGCCAAGTCGGCGCCGATCACGGAATCGAGCAAATTCTTTCCGTAGCCGGTCAGCCCGAGCGCCCGAACGGGGGCGGCGCCGGTGCGCTCGCGGATGGTTGCGAACAATGCGCGTGCGTCTTCGATCGGATTGCCGTGGCTCAGCGCGTAGACGCTATCCAGCAGCTCGCCGTCCGGCGACATGCACACGGCTTTGGCGGTGGTGGAGCCGAAGTCGCACCCGATGACGAGCGCGGCGTGGGAACATCCGGCCCGCGGTGCGGCCGGCGCGGGCGCGGTGCGGGTGTAGCGGTGCTCGAACGAGGCCAGCTCTTCGGCCGTTCGCCATAAAGCGGTGCCGCCTTGCTCGCGCTTGCGCAACTCGCGCCCCTCGGCGATCCAGCGGGCGAGCTCTGTGGTGCCGCGATAGACGGGCGCGCGTCCGTCACCTTCGCTGACCGTCTGGATGCAGCCCATGGCAGCGTAGTACAGCGCCTCCTCGGGGATCCGGATCAGATCCTTCGCTTCCCCGTCCAAGGAGACGCCGCGCTCTTTCCACATGGTCCTCAGATGGTGCAGCCACGCCTCGCGCAGTCCCTGAAAAAACTGGTTGGGCCCGCCGAGCAGCAGCACCGAGGGCATCGGTGTCTTGCCTCGGGTGAGGGTAGACAGGTTCTGAAGCACCACGGCTTCGAACAGCGAGGCGATGATCTCGTCGATGGGTACCCCGGTCTTGAGCAGCGTGTTGGCGTCGGCCTCGGCGAAGATGCCGCACTTGCTGCTGATGCGGTGCAGGGGCAGGCCGAGATAACGCATCCGAGAGAGCGCCTCGGCGCTCAGCTTGAGCTTGGCCGCGATCTTCTCGATGAACGTGCCGGTGCCTCCCGAGCACGCGTTCTGCATGTAGACCTGGCGGCTGCGCGCGCTGCCGGTGCGGGTGAGAAACAGGGTCTTCATATCCTCGCCGCCGATCTCGGACACGAAGCGAACGTCGGGGTGCATCGCCTCGACGGCCGCCGCCACCGCGACCACTTCCTGGATCACGCGGGATTTGAGCAGCGGCGCGATGGAGCCGGCTCCGGATCCGGTCATGAGAAGCGCGTCTCTTCCCGGCGTGAGGTTGAAGTCGTGCTCCAACACGCGGAGGAACTCCAGCACCTTCTCCGCCTGGCGCGTGTAGTGGCGTTCGTAGGCCTGAGTGACCCGGACGCCGAGGTTATCGCAGAGCACGTATTTGCACGTGGTGCTGCCGACGTCGACGGCGCAAGTAAGCGTATGAGCGCTCATCGCGCGCCGAGCCTGGCCGCGACCTCGGCCACGTAGTTGGCCGCGGTGCCGGCATAGCCGTGATGGGGTATACGCGTGTCGGCCCGACAGAGCGCTGGGTCGTTGCGCTCATGCTCGCGTATGCGCTCGGTCGTCAAACCGAATCTGCGCAGCGCGTCTTCGAACTCCGTGCGCGCCCGCCTGTGCGCCTCGGTCAAATTCATCTGGCATCGGGACAGGGCCTGGACTTCGGCATCGCCCTTGATTTCGATGGGGGCGTAGAGCAGATCGGGATAGTGCCGGAGCACGCCGGCCATGGCGCCCATGCTCATGGTATTGGGCAGACAGCCGTAGGGGGAGAGCTCGCAGATCATGTGCGCTGTCCGGTGCCGATAGGCGTGCAGGGCCTTGCCGATGAGGCAGTAGCTCTCGCCGCCTTCGAGCCGGTAGTGATAATAGGGCGCGGCGAGCCGCTGAAGCTCACTCTGCGACGGCAGCGCCGCCGGAAGATTTGCCAGCGACGCGCGCAAACCGTCATAGGCGCGGTGCAGCAGCCGACTGAGCACGACGAGATACATCGCTACGGCGCGCGCGCCTCGAACGGTGCCACGGCGCTCCCAGGCCCGATCGCGGCGCGCTTGTATCAGGAAGTCGCACCACGCGGTGTAAACGGGCGGTATCACCTCGGCGCCCTCCGATTCCAGCCACTGCTTGATGCGATAGTTGCCGTCGCCCTCGTGTGCCTGCAGCCAGAACTCCCCCGTCACCTTGACCTTGGGTTTGACCCGCAGTCTGTCGACACGGATGGCGGAGAACTTGCGCAGCACGCGGGCGAGCGTTCGCCTGTAGTGGCCGGCGCACAGGTACCAGAGCACGGTGCGATAGCGCCCGCCGGTATCGGGTCCGTTGCGAATCGCGCCATAGAGCAGCTCCACGCACTCCCGCAACACTTGGTCCGTCTCCCCGGGCACGGTCTCGTAGGGCCGGGTCATGTACTCGAGCTCGCTCAACACATCACCGCACATGAAGGCCCAGAATACCCCCAGCGTGAACGGGACCGTGGTCTCGAAGGAGCCGGGCCCGATGCCCTTCAGGTCCAGCAGAAGCACACGGAAGTCGGGCAGACCGATGCCCTCCAGGGCGAGCGCGTACGACTCTTGGTATTGACCGAACCGGCAGGGTCCGCAGCCACCCGCCGTTAAGAAGACGTAATCACGAACCACGCGTTGCGGTCCCAGCTCAGCCACCGCCTGCCGCAGGTAGTTGATTAGACTGCCGGCGGTGAACGCCGTGGGACAGCAGGCACCGGCATCGATGTAGTCTTTGCCGGCCAGCAGATCTCGGTGCAGGATCTGGGGTAGCGGTTCGGCCTTGTACCCGAGGCGCTCCATCGCACCCTGCATGAGGCGCTCGTGCTTCCAGGTGGCACCGCCGAAGAGCAGCGTGACACGGCGCTTCTCGGATTCGGTCAACGGACGAGGCGGGCGGAGCCGATAGTGCTCGCAGGCCGCCCCGGATTGGTTGTCGATCCTCAGCCTCGACTCTGGAGCCGGCATGATCTCAGTCTGGTACACGTTCCGCTCCCGCATGCTTCGCTCTCTCTTGGCAGCATGGTGGCCGGCCGGGGAGCTATCAACTTACTCTCTAATTACACAAGGGTTGAACTGCTCGGTTCTTGACTGCGATCAATCCCGACTGTCTCTCGGCGGCGGTCTAATCGGTTGAGAGAGCCTGAGCAGACCGCATTATTAATGTGGAATACGAAGCTGGAGCCTGTAAGTCGTGAGCATTGAAACGGGGTTTGTGCACAACATCGATCCGGTGCTGCTGGTTGTGGGCCCGTTGCCGTTGTATTGGTACGGTCTCGCCTACGCCACCGGGTTCACCGGCCTGCTGGTTTGGTTCTGGCTGAGGCGCCGGCAGCTCGGTCTTTCCGATGGCGAGCCCTACGAGCTGTGCATTCTGATCGCGCTCGGGGTGCTGCTGGGCGCCAGAGCGTTCGAGATTGTGGTCTACGAGTGGGCCTACTACCGGTCCCATCCAGCCCAGCTGCTCAGCTATTGGCGCGGAGGCATGGCTTCGCACGGCGTGTTGATCGGCTGCGCGCTCGCACTATGGATCTTCTGCGGTTGGCGGCGACATCCGTTCACGCTGATGGCGGATGAAGTCGCCATACCGGGTGCGGTATTCCTCGCGCTGGGACGCATCGGCAACTTCATCAACGGCCAGATCGCAGGCTATCCCACCGACGTATGGTGGGGGGTGCAGTTCCCCGAGTTCGAGGAATTTCGGCACCCGGTGGCCCTCTACGAGTCGCTGAAGAACCTGGCGCTGGTGCCCATACTGCTGATTGTTTCGAGAAGATACCCTTCGGGCCGCGGCATGCTGCTGGCGCACTTCGTGTTCTGGTACGGTTTTCTGCGTCTGTTCACCGACATCTTCCGCGATTACGGGGCCGAGTTCCTCGGCATCGGTAGAGGACAGTACTTCAATCTGTTAATGGCCTTCATCGGCTTGGGGCTGATGTGGCTGATGAAACGCCGTAAAGCGCCGCGGACGGAGGCAGGCAGCCGCGCCGTCGATGAACCGCGCCGAGCGTCGGGCTTATCGCTTTCAGTGCGTCAGCTGCTCTTCTTCGCCCTGGTATTTTTCTGCCTGTTGATCCCCAGCAGCTGGACCCAGGAAGTGTTCAAGCAGAATCGCGAAGCGGAAAAGCAAGCCATGAAGGTGCATGGTTCCAGGGTTGAGTATTCGGTTATGGAGACGAAAGAAAGACCGAGATATTTCGCCGCTTCGAGCGACAGCTTACCTATATTCGGGTAACCAAGAGGTCAGAGTTTGGTGGTTGGGGTTTCGTGGAACGTGAGCTAAGCCGCTTGGGCTTGTCCCGGTCCAGTTGTCCACCGGAACCGGATAATCACGATCGGTCCCCATCTTCTGTTGTTGGCGCTGCTTGACAGCTACGCAGCATCTATCATCCCATACGTGCCCCGAGTTCACGTCCGGGCGACGCAATTTCAGAACGCTGCGCGGGTCGTGTTCAGATAACACGGCGGAGCGTCAACATATTGACAATCAACAAAGGGAGAGATTCAGCATGAAACGATTGACGCGACTATTTCTGACCGGTGCCGCCGCCATGATGTGCGCCGGCAGCGCCTGGGCGGCCGAGGAGGGGACGGTGAAGATGTTCGCTCCGTGGCAAAGCGGCGGTCAGGTGTTCCGGATCGGGCCCGATAAGCTCCTGTTCCAGGGTAGAGCCGAGGGGATCATGTACATCGAGGACGGCAAGGGCGCCCTGGACGCTGCGCTCTTCGTCTGCCCCGGCAGCCGCGAAATCTCG
>CAMYJH010000048.1 GCA_947258715.1 uncultured Gammaproteobacteria bacterium | reverse complement strand
GTCGTCGGCACGGAAAAACAGCGTGCCGTCGACGTTGGTGAGCTCGTCCGGATTTGCGCTCCCGCCGCCCTGAGCGATATCTGCGACGCGCACGGTGCCGGCGGCCGTGCCGTCGCTCTTCCAGAGCTCAACCCCCGTGACGCCGTCATTGGCACGGAAAAATAGCGTGCCGCCGACGTTGATAAAGCTGCGTGGAGTCGAGCTCCCGCTGCCCGGGTGGATGTCTTTGACCCGCACGGTGCCGGCGGCCGTGCCGTCGCTCCGCCAGAGCTCGACCCCCGTGACGCCGTCATCGGCACGGAAAAAGAGTGTGCCGTCGACATTGGTGAGGGGGCTAGAAAAGCCGTTGCTGCCCGGGGCGATGTCCTTGACCCGCACGGTGCCGGCGACCGTGCCGTCGCTCCTCCAGAGCTCGCGCCCCGCGATGCCGTCATCGGCAAGAAAGAAAAGCGTGCCGCCGACGTTGGTGAGGGAGCCTGGACTTGAGCTGGCGCGGCCCGGGACGTGGATGTCTTTGACCTGGAAGGGGTCTGTGGCCAGCGCCGGCCATGATGCCCAGAAGAGCACCACCGCGCATAACACGGGAAAGAATCGAGGCGGTTTGAGTACGTTGCTCATGTGCATGGCTCGACGCCACTTAGATCACCGACTGGAGCTCGCCCGATTCAATAGACGGTTTATCGCTTGGGATTAAAGCGCCCTGTTGATAACTCCTCTCGAAGCTGATCGGTGACTTTTGACCAAGTGCCTTATGTCGACGATGCGGGTTGTGCCACGCTTCGATGAATTCGAAGGTTGCCATCCGAGCTTCGGCGTGAGTTTCAAAGCTGTTGCGGTCTATCAACTCGCATTCCAGTGTTGCGAAGAAGCGCTCGGCACCTCGATAGGCTATATCGGAGAGAACACGGATGCCTGGTAGCGTCATGCCCCCATACCTCGTCTGCGCATGGTCATGTCGTAGGCGGTAAGGCACAGGGCAATGAAAATGCTAATGGCGGGAAACGGCAGCACGTACTTGAGGGAATGGTAGATGGCGGCTGCGAACGGCAGCAGCGGCAAGAACACGTTGCCGAAATTCATGGCGTGAACAGCACCATGTACGACTCTCCTACCGATTACGAAACGAGGCAACTCCCAGGCGAGCAGCAGATTGATAATGCCCAGCCCGAAAAATTCCATGTGTCCGAGGCGCATCGAACGTCTCGGGGTGTCCGTGTAGTCGCCGAGAAAGCCCGGCACCGGCACGGGGCCATCGACGGACCACAAACCCATGATGAGGCCGACGCCTGCTCCGACTGCAATGCTCGCCCAGCCAACGAGCCGGTTGAGTTCACCCCCGCGTCGCTCCGCTGCGTTTTCGTTGCCGGGGACGAGTAGCAGATCGTGCGACCGTTGCCGGCCGCCTCGGCATTACCGGCAGGCGGCGCGGGAAGCTCAGCACATGAAGGCCGCACCCTCGCTGCTTTCAGAATAGGCATCCGACCGCGCGCTACGGTTGACATGGATCAAATCGCACGCTTCGCGCATTTTCCCGCGCCGCAGCGGTCTCGCGCACGACCGGCTGCTCATTACCAAATATAGCCGCGCAGAGATCCGGAGGGTGTCCGAAAGCTAGTCGAAAATTTGAAAATTTGAAGTGGCTCACAGTCTCCGGTGAGATGGTTGTTGCGAACCAATCACCTACAGCCAAAGAAAGGAGCCACTCATGCACAGCATTGACCGAAACGCATCGAAACTCGACCGCTTGGGGCCGGCGAAACGGCACTCTTTTACGGATTTCCAGGTAACGGAGGTCGACACCAAGGTCGAGATCATCCGCGCGCTGCCGCCGGGCGGCTGCCCCGAGCTCTCGCCACTCGGCCGCCTCGCCAAGAACTCCGGCCCCAAGCCGCCTCAAAACGAAGCCTGTCTCCTTTTTCCGGCCCCTGCCATCCCGGCGCAATTGATCCAGATCAATTTCGGCGCTCCCCCATGCCGTGTTATGGTCGGGCCTCGTCAAATCGGCGATGAACGTGGGGAGCGTCCGAGGATAGGTCTCCCCGCGTAGCTGGAACGCGGCAAGCCGCGCATCACTCAGGGGGGTTCCCGCCATGCGCTCACTGATAATTGCTATTACTTTCACCGCAGTCGCTTTGGCCGGACCGGCGGCCACGGCGAAACCCTTAAAGATCAAGTTCTCTCACGTGGTCGCCGTCAACACGCCCAAAGGCCAGATGGCGGAGAAGTTCAAGGAGCTGGTGGAGCAACGCATGCCCGGCAAGGTCGAGGTCCAGGTCTTTCCCAGCTCCCAGCTCTTCGGCGATAATAAGGTGCTGGAGGCGCTGCTGCTCGGCGACGTGCAAATGGGCGCTCCCTCGCTGTCGAAATTCAGGAAGTACACCAAGAAGCTGCAGGTCTTCGATCTCCCGTTCCTGTTCTCGGACATCGATGCAGTCGAGCGTTTCCAAAAGGGACCGAAGGGAAAAGAGCTCTTGATGTCTATGGAAAAGAAGGGCATCACCGGGCTCGGTTATCTGCACAACGGCATGAAGCAGCTTTCCGCCAGCAAGCCGCTGCGGGTGCCGGCCGACGCCAAGGGGCTCAAGTTCCGCATCCAGTCCTCGGACGTCCTGGTGGCGCAGTTCAAGGCGATTAAGGCGTCTCCGCAAAAGAAGCCCTTCTCGGAGGTATTCACCCTGCTGCAGACAAAAGCCATCGATGGTCAGGAGAACACCTGGTCGAATATTTACTCCAAGAAGTTCTTCGAGGTTCAGGACTACATCACCGCCTCGAATCACGGGCTCATCGACTATCTGGTGGTAACCAGCACGGAGTTCTGGCAGGGCCTGCCTGATGATATTCGCGCCGGGCTCCAACAGGCCCTGGACGAGGCCATCGCCCATGGCAACGCGGTGGCCTTAGAGAAGTCCAACAGTGACCGCCAGGCGATTATCGACTCCCGCCGCAGCACGGTGATCGATCTCACGCCCGAGGAAAAGGCCCAGTGGGTGAAGGCGATGAAGCCGGTTTGGAAGAAGTTCGAGAAACAGATCGGTAAGGACGTGATCGACGCCGCCGACGCGGCCAACAACACGGGGTCCTGAGCAACTCTTCTACCACGCGCTCGCGGCCCATCGCCCGGGGGGGTATCGATGTTCCTGCGCATGCTGAACCGCGCCGAGGAGGGCATTATCGCCCTCCTCCTCGTCGCCATGGTTTTTTTGACCTTCGGCGAGGTCATCGGCCGCTTCGTTTTCAACCACGGCGCCCTGTGGGCCGAAGAGCTCACCCTGCACCTCTCGGCCTGGCTCGTCTTGTTCGGGGCCTCGTGGGGCGCCAAGATGGGCGCCCATATCGGCGTCGACGCGTTCGTCAAGCTCTTCTCTTCGGGCGTGCAGCGGATCTTCGGTCTCATCGCGGTGGCGCTTGCCACGCTCTACTGCGGTCTGCTTATCTACGGAGGCTGGGTGTATCTGGCGAAGCTTTTGAAGATCGGCATCGAGATGGAAGATCTGCCGGTGCCGAAGTGGATGGCCCATTCGATACTGGTCATCGGACTCGCGTTGCTGGCGCTGCGGCTGCTGCAGCTTTTTTGGCAGATCGTCAAAGGCGAATCGCTGAGTTTCCGCCAGGTTGACGAGGCCCAGGAAGCGCTCGAGGAGCTGCAGTCGGAGCAGGCGGCCGACCGGGGGACCGGATCGTGACCATCGCGGCGCTGTTCATTCTGCTGTTTGGCTGCTTGTTGCTCGGCATGCCGGTGGCGATTGCGCTCGGACTGTCGAGCGTGCTGACGATTCTGGTGTTTTCGGACGATTCACTGGCCTCGGTGGCGCTGAAGTTTTTCGAGAATCTTTCCGAGCACTACACCTTGCTGGCCATCCCGTTTTTCATCCTGTCCTCGGCCTTTCTCTCCGGCGGGGGCGTGGCCAAGCGGCTGATCCGTTTTGCCGTCAGTCTGGTCGGCCACATCCGCGGCGGCATGGCGATGGCCTCGGTGCTCGCCTGCATGCTGTTCGCCGCGGTGTCCGGCTCCTCGCCCGCCACCGTGGCCGCCATCGGCAGTATCGTCATCGCCGGCATGGTCACGGCCGGCTATCCGAAAGCGTTCGGGGCCGGTGTGATCTGCAACGCAGGGACCCTGGGGATCCTGATCCCGCCGTCCATCGTGATGCTGGTGTACGCGGCGGCTACCGAGGTCTCCGCCGCGCGCATGTTCATGGCGGGGTTCATCCCCGGCATCGGCATGGGACTTATGCTGATGATCGCTATCTACATCGTGGCCCGCGTCAAGGGCCTCCCGGCCATGCCCAGAGCCACCCTCCCCGAGCTCGTCACCGCATTCGTGGCCGCCTCGGGGGGTCTGTTCTTGATCGTCATCGTGCTCGGCGCCATCTACGGCGGCATCGCCAGCCCGACGGAGGCCGCCGCGGTGTCGGCCGTGTATGCGTTTCTGGTCGCCTGCTTCGGCTACCGCGATCTCGGGCCCATGAAGGACAAGCCCTGGCTCAAGGAGGGAGAGGGCGCCGGCGCGGCCGTGGGACGCAATATCTGGCAGATGACCGTGGCGCTGCCCTTGTGCGTGACCGACAAGGAGGTCCGCAAAACCATCATGGACGCCGCCAAGGTGAGCATCATGCTGCTGTTCATTATCGGTAATGCGATGCTGTTCGCCCACGTGCTCACCACCGAGCGCATCCCCCACGAAATCGCCCAAACCATCGTCGGCTGGGGCCTGTCGCCCTGGGCTTTCCTGATTGTCGTCAACCTGCTGCTGCTCGCCGCCGGCAACTTCATGGAGCCCTCCGCCATTCTGCTCATCATGGCGCCCATCCTGTTCCCCATCGCCGTGCAGCTGGGAATCGATCCCATCCATCTCGGCATCATCATGGTGGTGAACATGGAGATCGGGATGATCACACCGCCGGTGGGTTTGAACCTGTTCGTCACTTCCGGGGTAACCGGGGAAAGCATGGGCTGGGCCATAAAGGCCGCCCTGCCCTGGCTGTCCCTGCTGCTGGTGTTCCTGATTTTCATCACCTACATCCCGCAGATTTCGCTGTTCCTCCCGGAGTTCATCGACCAGCTCAAGGGCTATGGCTGATCTCGGCAATCTGGGCGACACTTCGAACGACCCGGGCTCATTCGCCGATAGTCGCAAAAGCTTCGCGAAACTTCTGACAGCTCACACACCTCGACACGAATTCGCGTTTACATAGAGAGACCGCGGCGCATGTACAAGACGATTCTTTTTCCGGTTGATTTGGGCGAAGAGTCATCCTGGTCAACCGCGCTACCGCAGGTGGTCGAGCTTTGCGCGCTTTCGGGCGCGGAGCTACATGTGCTCACCGTCGCTCCGGGGATCAACACCGCTGTTGCCGCATATCTGCCGGCGGATTCCGCGGACAAGATTCGTGAGGATGCCGATGCCGCGCTGCACGCATTCATCAAGACTCAGGTGCCCAGCGACATCAAGGTCCACGCCATCTCCCGCCAGGGAGAAACCGTCTACCAGGCCATTCGCGATGTGGCCGAGGATGTCGGTGCCGACCTCATCGTCATGGCCTCGCATCGACCGGCGTTGAGCGATTACCTGCTGGGGCCCAACGCGGCGCGGGTCGTGCGTCACGCGTCGTGCTCGGTCCTGGTCGTGCGCGGGTGAAACATGGCACTGGCCGCAATCGCCTTGACTTGCGATAACCGATTCGACGCGCTCCCGCGAATTTTCCGCAGCGGGCGGCCACGCACATCGCCAAAGGGACGCGAAAGGTCTGGAGGGTAAAGCTATGCGGTTGTATCTGAGCATTGCCGTGCTGATGATGACCGTGGCGGTGTCCGTCGCACAGGCGGCCGAGCCAATCTTGATCCGCTTTTCCCACGTCACCGGAGACAACACGCCGAAGGGGCAAGGCGCCGTCCTGTTCAAGCAGCGGGTGGAGGAACGGCTTGCAGGAAAAGTGCGCGTTGAGATCTTTCCGCGCTCTCTGAAGTTCAACGACAACCAGGTAATGCTGGCACTGCTGTTTGGCGACGTCGAGCTGGCGGCGCCATCACTGGCCAAGTTCCGGAGCTTTTCACCAAAGCTGCAGCTATTTGATTTCCCCTTCCTGTTCGATGACGTCGAAGCGGTCCACCGCTTCCAGGCGAGCGCGGCCGGGCGAAAACTGCTGGGCTCCATGACCGACCGGGGCTTCAAGGGACTCGCCTTTTGGGAAAACGGCATGCGCGCCATGTCGGCGAATCGGCCTCTTCGCGTACCCGCCGATCTGAAGGGTCTGCGCTTTCGCATCGAGCCGTCGGCCGTCATGCAGGCCCAATACCGCGCGCTGAGCGTAGCGACGGTGCCCATGCCCTTCAAGCAGGTGAGGGATGCCCTGAAGCTCGGCCTGGTGACCGGACAAGAAAACGCATGGTCGAACATCTATTCCAAGCGCTTCGACGATTTCCAGAAATATTTTCTGGACCTGGGCCACAGCTACCTCGGCTACATGTTGGTCACTAGTGCGGAATTCTGGGACAGCCTGCCGCCGGATACCCGATCGGAGCTGGAAGAAATCATCGTTGAAGTCACCGCCGAAGTGAATCGAATCGCGCGCGAGAAAGCGCAAAGCGACCGTCAAAAGATAATCGATGCCGGCAGGGCAAAGATAGTCACGCCTACGCACGAGGAACGCCAGGAGTGGCAACGGGTGCTAAAACCCACCTGGAAGAAGTTCGAGGCCGAGGTCGGAAAGGAGTTAATCGAGGCGGCGATGCAGGCGAACCGATAACCCGGGGACCGGTTGCAAGGATAGGCACTTCAATGCCGGTTTTTCGGTTCCGCACATGGCCGCGCGCGGAATTCAGGGCAGCGTAACTCGCCCTCCGTCGGCGACGAAGGTTTGGCCGGTTGTGAAGCTGGAACGTTCCGAGAGAAGAAACAGCACGCATTCGGCAATTTCCTCGGGCCTTCCAATACGCTTCAGGAAAGCCTCGTCGGCAAGGCGCTGTATGACTGCCGCACCCACGGATGCACCCATATCGGTACTTATCAGGCCCGGCGCCACGCAATTTACGCGGATGCTCGGTCCGAAGGATTCGGCACAGCTTCTCGCCAATGCGATAACGGCGGCCTTCGACGTGCTGTAAGTAATCATGCTCCCTCTCGCGCGCAAACCGGCGACGGAAGCGATACACACGATACGACCGTATCCCCTGGCCAGCATACCGTCCTTGACCGCCATGACCGGCAGGTAGGTGCCATCGAGATTGACGGCCAGCATGCGTCGCCAGTGCTCGAATTTCATCTCGGCATGGTGCTCTACGCTCGCTACGCCGGCGCTGGTTACCAGCAGATCCACCGGGCCGAGCACGCGTTCCACGGCCTTGACCATGTCGGATACGGCGTCCGGATCGGAGACGTCCGCTTTGACCATCATCGCTTCGGCGTCCAGCGCCTCGACTTGCGCCACGGTTTCCGCGGCCGCCTGCTGATTGCCCGCAAAATTGACTGCAATGCGAGCGCCCGCCCCCGCAAGGGCCAGGCACGTTGCCCGGCCTATACCGCGCGATCCACCCGTCACGAGGGCGGTTCGCCCCTCCAGCTCCCTGGTGCTCATCGAATCGCTGCCCTGAACCCAACCCAATTACCAGACAAATCAACAAATTTCGCGGCAAAGCGCAATATCGCACCGTTCCATTCGCACGAGCGCGTGTGCACTCAGGCACATGTTAACAGCCAGTACGATCAACCACACGGGCTTCCACTCGTTTGCGGCTGGAAAACGATTCGCTTAACCTCGAAGCATGGCTGTCCCCCTATCTTTCACGCGAGTTCGACGTAGACGTGGACGAGGCTGCTGCCGATCATGAAGACGATAGTTCTGGGCGCAGGCGTCATAGGTATGACAACCGCCTACTACCTTTCTCGCGAGGGCAACGACGTGACAGTGATCGACCGCCAGCCCGGAGCCGGCCTCGAGACGTCGTTCGCCAACGGGGGATTGGTGACCCCCAGCATGTCGGATCCATGGGCCGCTCCGGGGCTTCCGCTGAAGCTGCTCAGATGGATTGGACGAGAGGATGCGCCGTTTCTGCTGCGCGCCAAGGCCATACCGGGCCTCATGCGCTGGGGGCTCGAATTTCTGGTCAATTGCAGTGAGTCGATATGGCGGCGCAACGCGCGCGCAGTGCTTCGCATCTCTACGTATGGCCAGTCGGAGCTCGACATTCTGACGACGCAAACCGGCATTACATATGACCGAGTCGAAGCCGGCACGTTGAGGGTGTTCCGCGACCAGCAGTCGATGGACGCTGCTCACTACGCGGCTGACATGCTTGACGAGCTAGGCGTCGAGTTTACGCCCCTCGATTCCGCGGGTTGCGTTTCGCGCGAGCCCGCGCTCGGTCCGGTTGCGCCGAAGCTCACCGGTGGATTGTTTTTCCCAGATGACGATAGCGGTGATGCCTTCGAATTTACTCGGGCGGTGGCTGAATTGTGCTCGCAGCAGGGTGTCGAGTTCGAGTACGAAACCGACGTTCACGGGTTGGCAGCGAATGGTGACCAAATCCGGGGCGTTCACAGCAGCCGAGGTTTTCATACAGCCGATCGGTTCGTCATCGCGCTCGGAAGCCATAGCGCGTCGATTGCCAAGCCACTCGGAATTCGACTACCCATTTACCCGGTAAAAGGTTACTCGATAACCTTTTCCAAAGGCGGGTGGAACAACGCCCCCAACATGCCGGTTGTCGACGACGCAAAGAAGCTCGGCGTTACTCCGTTCGGCGACCGGATTCGCGCCGCCGGCACAGCCGAGTTCAATGGCTTTGACCTCGCGCCGAGCCGGCGGCGGAGCGAGATGTTGGTCGACGCTCTGCGCGGGCTCTATCCGGAGTTCGTGCTGCCCGACTCCTTCGACGTCTGGACTGGACTGCGTCCGGTCACCCCGGATGGCTCACCAATCCTCGGCAAGTCTCCATATCGCAATCTGTATCTCAACTGCGGACAGGGGCATCTCGGTTGGACCATGGCGTGTGGCTCGGCTCGCATCGTATCGGACATCATGTCGGGTCGAGCACCAGCCATCGACCTCGAGGACATGACCCTGGATCGCTTTCGATGAGATCTGCGAGCTGCAAGAGCGCACACAAAGTGGTGTTGCGGCGTCATTCTCAGCAACATCGATCCCGGATCGGCCTTCGAGGGCTTCCGGCGGCACGTGGAATTCCGGACGTTCCCCGAACCCGGCCATCGGCGGTCGCGAGCTTCCGGGGGCGCTTCATCGAGACGGCTTTCTGTCTAATGCAGCGGCGCCGTCAATTGGCGCAGAAGGTGGGCATGCCCTCCTCGTCGAACACCGTCAACTCTGGTCTGTCCTTTTCGTCCAGCTGAATAGTGGCACGCGTGTGGCCGGCAACGTCGGCGAGACTCACGAAAGGCGAGTCTTCGTAGCGCAAGCCCAGGGACAAGCGCGGCACTCCCTTCTCGTCGATGAACTGCATGACGGGAGCACCCGAGTAAACACTCAGAGACATGCGCGTGTTTCCGTGTCGATCGAACAATCGCAATCGATCGGCCAGCACTAAATCCACGCTCTCGACGGTGGTCTTCGGAACGATCTGACCTACGAAGAAATAGATAAGCAACGGCATCATGAACAGCAGAGCGAGCTTCACGTGTCGGCTCTGCTTCTCGGCCTTCTCCAATCGCCGGGGAAGAGATAACCAGGGCGCCTCATCCGACACCTCCGATCGCCCCGGTGCGTGAATGGACTGATGCGACACCCGTGTGCCCAATTCGGCTGAATCTTCCGGCGGATATACGAGATCCGGCTGCCTGTGTGCGCTGGCCGACATGGTCACCTTCCTCACGGCAGTTCCAGCATTCCTCGATCACCTGATCGGAGGTGACATCCCCGCCGCGTATACCACACCACTTGGTGCGTTTGAGACAGGCCGCCCCCGGCCCGGGGGTGGTAGTTAAACCGGTCTCCCAGTGCTGCTCCTGCACTCCAGGGGAGGCACAAGGCTGCCCCCGAGTAACAGCCACAATAACGGTGCGGAATCATTGCAGCGATACTATCCCTAGTGGCTAGTGGGAATTGGATGGAGAAAGCTAATTCTTCCCCGTTAGACCCCCCCTTTGTCCTACCGATAGCATACGAGGTCCATTTTGACATTGATCACGATCATCCGCGCGCTTGCTAGCGATCTCGGTCCGGCCGTCATCGAGGAAGCGCACGAGGCCATCCCGGCGGTCATCGAGGTAACCGATCGCTTCGCCGAGCGCGGTGGGCGCTGGGACTCGCGGACGAGACTTGTCGACCCACTCGCGCGGACGCTCAGTGCGTTCGGAATCATTCGACATCGTGGCTCGCTTTCTGGGCACGCCGCTCGAACCTGGATTCCGCACACCCGCGGAGTGGCAAAGGCAACCCCATTGCTGAACCGCCTGGCCCGGCCGAAGCGAGCTTTGGCGAAACGGGAGTCGAAAATCGATGCGCGCCGATCTGGTCGCATGCGGCACCCCGGCTCGACGCTGGCGCGCAAGCGCGCCAGTCCGAGTCTGCCCTCGGCGACTCTAACGATACAAAGGGTTCGGGTGATCGAAGCGACAACCAGCGTCCCACTGGGCCCGCTGATTGCCGTGGGCGGGAATGCCACCTGCATCTTTGAACATCCGAGCCAGATGCATGAGGTTCCACGTCATGAAAGTCGTATTCCGGTTGGTGAAGTCGTTTTCCGGGCCGCCGGAGCCCGGATCCATATAAGAAGGTCCCGGTCCGGCCTCACCCAGCCAGCCCGCATCGGCCTGGGGTGGAATCGTGTAGCCGATGTGCTGCAGTGAGTAGAGAATGTTCATGGCGCAGTGCTTCGCGCCGTCTTCGTTTCCGGTTATCAAACACCCCCCGACGCGGCCGTAGTAATCATATTGGCCTTCACTGTTGAGATCCCCCGAATTGGAATAGAGGCGCTCGATCACTTTCGTGCAAATCGACGATTTCTCCCCCAGCCAGATCGGCGCGGTGAGCACGAGAATATCCGCCGCTTTTACCTTCTTAGCGATCTTGGGCCAGTCGTCCTTGTCCCATCCATGCTCCGTCATGTCTGGCCAAACACCATAGGCAATCTCGAAATCAACCGGGCGAAGATCTTCGACCGTGACGCCATTTTTCTCCATGATTGCTTTCGATATGTCGATCAAGCCTTGCGTATGAGACATCTCGGGCGATCGCTTCAATGTACAGTTGAGAAACAGGGCATTGAGATCAGAGAAATCCCACCTGCTCGATTCGCACATGGCGAGTTGCTTATCTGAAAGTGTCATGGTGTCCTCCCCATAGGACGGCATATGCCAGAGAAATCCCTCGAGTCAACTTCCCGTCTTCGCAACGGGTTTCAAGGAGTCAGAAAATGGCTCCTCGGGTACCGGTTTATTTTCCGCACAGTCTCCCATCTCTTTCGTCTGCACGCCATACCAGCGAGAAAACGGCCCCGAAGTAAATCCGTGAAGCAGTATGCTCAATACGACTGTAAAGATGATAGCGACAAGGATCTCGAATTTGTGAGCGATGTCGGTCTTTTCCAAAATCAAAAGCGCAAACAGAATCGACGCGAGGCCTCGCGGTCCGAACCAGCCAAGAAACAGTGAAGTAACCGGTCTGATCCCGGTACCCCACAGAGCCACCGATACCGGCAGCATACGAAGCACGGTGAGCGCGAGCAGCGCGAACGCAATGTATGTGCCGTTGATGTCCGGAATCGCCAGCGGAATCATGACGATGCCGAAAGCCATGAACGTGAGCAGAATCAAGATCTGCCCTTCTGTCTCGGCGAACTCGTACAAGTACTTGCACTTGAACGCCAACGTATTTCCAAAAACCAAGCCGGCGATGAATGCCGCGACGAAACCGTTTCCATGGAAGATTTCGGCAAGGGCATACGCCGCGAATGCCAGCGCGAGCGCAATGATGCCTTCGGCACTCTCGGTCAACCACCCTGTCCTATGACAGAGCGCGACGAGCTTGGCTCCTATATATCCAACAACGACGCCGGCGATTGGCCCGAAAGTCATCTGATTGAGACCGAACAACAGCCAGTATGATGCATCGGCAGCCTCCTGCTTGGCACTGGCGAGGGCCGCGAACACGAGCACGACAGAAAGCGCAATGCCGTCGTTGAGTCCGCTTTCGACATTGAGTGCCTGACGAATTCGAACCGGAACCACAGGATTGACCACCACTGCTTGGCCCAGCGCCGCGTCGGTCGGTGCGAGGATCGCCGCCAACAGTGCCGCTTCCCACATCGAAAAATCGGCAAACAGAATCAGTGCCGTTATCGAGCCCATTAATATGCTCAAGGGCATTCCCATGACCAACATGCGCACCGGAAGGTTATGATCGCGACGCAACCTTCGAAGGTCGATGCTTGCCGCATCGGAAAAAAGCACGAGGATTAGGGTAACCTCGGCCAGGACGTGCAACTCCGTATTCGTGATCTTGAGCGGCATGAGTCCGATGGCGGCGGGTCCGGCTAGAAGTCCGAAGGCAGCGAACAGCATGGGCCCGGTGAGCACCGAGCCCTGAAGCCGCCGGCTTACCAGGCCAAATACGAGGAACGCGGCAGCGGCGGTCAAGATCGTCACAGGATCCACAGAAGTGCCATCCCGATTGGCGAAAGGCGGTGCAATGGTAGCATTGGCATCCGGTCCTCACCGGCACCTTGCATTACGTAGAGCGGATTTTCCGGTACGAATCCTTTACCCGTATCTTGCCGTCTCGAAACGCGAAAATATCGCAGCCGTTTACCTCGACACTCGTACCGTCTTTGTCCGTACCGGTGAAGGTCCACTCCGAAACGCCGCGATTTCCGGCCACGAAATGCGTGGGGCGCCGCCACTGCGCGTCCGGATATTTTTCCCATACACTGGCAAAAGCCTGCCGCACGGCATCGTCGCCCTCGAATCGTTGACCACAGACGTCCGGACCATAAGAAATTTCGAAGATACAGTCCTCAGTCATGAATGTCATCAATGTTTCCACGTCGTGGGCATTGAATGCATCGGCAAATTTCTGAAGCATATCTACCGTCACCTCGTCCACTACCGTTGTCATCGATCTACTCTCCAGCTTCGTCATCGACACACAAGATCAAACAGCGACTATTCCACCTGTTCGAATGACATCCGCCGTCTATATGCATGGTTCTCCCCCCGAAAAAGTGCCTATGCTCATTCACAGGCGGCGCGCAGGGAGTCGAGCTCCGAGCGCAGGGCGTTCGTGTAGAGCTGGGTATCGGTGCCGATGGCGATGAAATCGTGACCGGTTGCGTAGAGTTCCGCACCTTCCTCGGCACTCTCGGCCATGCGGCCGAGCGACTTACCGTGATCACTCGCCGCCTTGGCGATACGATTCACCGCGGCAACGTAGTCCGGATGGTCGAACCGACCCGGAATTCCGAGGCTCGAGCTCAAGTCCAGATGTCCGATCCACAGCCCGTCGATGCCGTCGACCGAGGCGATGGCCTCGACATTCTCGGCCCCTTGCCGGGTTTCGACCAGGGCAAAGAGCACGGTGCGACGGTTCGCCGCCACCAGCTTCTCGGCGACCGACCCGCTGGTGTAACGGTCGTGGGCAATTCCCAGCGCCACGCCGCGCGCGCCCATGGGCGCGTACTTGGCGCACTGGACGATGCGCCTGGCTTCATCGCCGGAGCCGACCATCGGCAGGATCAGTCCTTCGGCGCCGGCGTCCAGGGCCCGGGCGATGTTCTCGTAGGAGCGCCCAGGGGGCCGCACCAGCGCCGCAATCGACGCCGCCTCGAGGTACTGCAGGGTGCGCTTCAGGGAGTCGATGCCGAGCCCGCTGTGCTCGGTATCGAGGAACACGAACTCGCTCCCGCCGGCGGCCAGCAGGTGGCCGATCCCGGGAACCGCGAACTCCCATACGAGGGTGCCGGATTTGAGGGTCTTGCGACCTACCATGTCGCGTAGCGCGGCCCGGTTCATGGGGTGACTCCGTGAAGAACAGCAAAAGATCAGGCGACGGTCCCCATTAAACGCTGGAAAGCCGTGGGGTACAAACCATGACAGTCCGAACGGCAGAATGTCCATGCCGTCGGTTTCCGCACGTATGCGACTCGATTTCACTCAGCAGATATCGACACATGCGAGCAAATCGGCGGGAGCTCCTGTTCACCGATGCGGTGCTTGGCGCTGCGTCAATCCGCGGCCGACCGGGTCGCCCGGCGACCGCTTTCGATACGCCTTCGCGCTTCGGAACACGGGAACCTACCGGTATTACCCGCATTTTCGAAGCGGGAATGATCGCGGTCGTCGACGTGAATTGAGCCAGCGCGCGATGATTGGGAACAAAAATCGACACCCGGAAACGCCGAGCGCCTCATCCAGAGGCGCTCGGCGTGCATACCTGAAAGGAGAAGGAGAGTATCGGCTCAGGTAGATTCTTTGAGCTTCAACAAAGCCAGTCTGTGCTGCTTGTCCTTGAGCAGTTGTCGCATGTAAGAGACCGCATGGCGCGAACGCCGGTCATGATTCTGTGCCACCTGGGAGATTTGATCCCCCAGCTTGTCGATTTCTTCCCTGAGACGGTCTTCCGTCCAACGTAAGTAATTCAACATGGTGCCACCCCTAAAGAATCTCAAAGACTCTTATTCAGGCTTAGCACCTGGGAATTCGAATTCTAGCGGCCCGGGGACGAACGGTCGCTCACCACCGACAGACGGTAGGCGCACAGGGGGTACCGTCAAATTCTTGTCGTTTGGACTGCCTCAAGGTGCCGCCGTCACCCTCTAGGGTGGCCCGGCCAGCTCCTATGCTGCGGTGAGGGTCGCCCACCGGTGGCCGCACGTCCGGACAGGAGATACTCCGTGGACCAGTGCCAGGTCATGGTCACCCGCCATTCGGCCTTTTATACCCCGTTGCTCGTCACCATAGGCGGCGGCTTTCTGGCAGCAGAAGAAATCGAAGGCGAATTTTCCATCGCCGAGACGCCGCAGGACGTGCTGGCGGGTATCCACGGCGGCAGTGTTCAGGTGGCGCAGTCGGCCGTATCGGCGAACTTCGGCGCTCTGGAGCGTGGCAAGAGGTCACCGCTGGTCCATTTCGCTCAAATCAACGAACGCGACGGCTTCATGCTGGCCGCTCGCGGGCCGGATGAGTCCTTCACCTGGGACAAGCTCGAGGGTAAGAAGGTGCTGGTGGATCACGCCCGGCAACCCATCGCCATGTTCAAGTACGCGTTGCATAAGGAAGGCATGGAATTCGATGCAATCGAGGCCATCGACGCGGGCAGTCCACAAGCCATGGAGCAGGCTTTTCGCAACGGCCAGGGCGACTACGTGCATCTGCAAGGACCGGCACCTCAGCAGCTCGCCGCCGAGGGAATCGCGCACCCCGTCGCCTGGCCCGGAAAGTCCATCGGACCCGTCGCCTTCAGCAGCCTCGCCGCGTCCCGCGACTGGCTAAAGCGCCCGCAGGCGGAAAGCTTCATGCGCGCCTACCGGCGAGCGCGGGAGTTCGCCATCGAAATGGACAGCGACGAGGTCGCCTCGGTGGTGGGGAGGTATTTCAACGGGATCGAGCGGGGCGCCCTGATCGAGACCGTGAAAATGTACCAGGGGCTCGGCTGCTGGAGCCCCCGGGTACGCATCTCCCCCGAATCCTTCGATACCACCCTCGACGTTTTTCTGCGCAGCGGCCACATCACCAAGCGCCACGCCTACGAGCATGTCGTGGCGAAACCGCCCGGCGAGGATTGACCCGCGGCGTGTCCCGCGGTGCGGTGCTCAGAATGGCAGCGGATTGAGGTAGTGGCGGCCCTTGCCCACGTCCCGCAGCTTGTCGAACAGCAACTGGTAGTCCTCCTCGCTGTTGGCAAAGTCGATGCTGGCGGCGTTGACGATCACCAGGGGTGACGCCTGATAGTGATAAAAGAAGCGCGTGTAGGCACTTACCAGTCGCTGCAGATATTGCGCGTCGATGGCCTGCTCGTAACCGATGCCGCGGCTGGCGATGCGTTCCTGCAAGACGCTGACCGGCGCCTGGAGGTAAATTACCAGATCCGGCTGCAGAGTCTCTCCGACCACCTGTGAATACACCTGCTGATAGAGCGTGAGCTCGTCCGGCTCCAGGGTGAGCTCCGCGAACAACCGATCCTTGTCCATCAGGTAATCGGCGACACGCACGCGGCTGAAGAGATCCGACTGGCGCAGCCCGTGTATCTGCCGCTCCCGCTGGAGCAGAAAATGCAACTGGGTCGACAAGGCATGGGCACGGGGATTTTCATAGAAGCGTGCCAGGAACGGGTTTTCCTGCGGACCTTCCAGAAGCAGCTCGGCCGCGAAGCTCTTGGCGAGCCGCTTTGCCAGAGTCGTCTTGCCGACGCCGATGGGGCCTTCCACGACGATGTAACTGAGGTCGCTCATTACCATTGCGTCAGAGGGCGTCGTCGCGCCTACCGGTCATCGCCTCATCCTCGTCGATGCGTTGCAGCGAGGCTTCCGACACAGCGGCCAGCAGTGCCGTGACAGATCCGAGACCGGGAACATCCATGTCCGGAGCGATGTCAAGGAGCGGCTTCAGAACGAAGGCCCGTTGCTGCATGCGCGGGTGTGGAATCGTCAAGCGCTCGTCACTGATTTCGCAATTGCCATAGAGGAGCAGATCGAGGTCCAGGATCCGCGGCGCCCATCGAACCGATCCGCGCACGCGGCCTTGATTCGCCTCGATTGCCTGTAACGCATCCAGCAGCTCGTGGGGCGCGAGCCGCGTCTCGATGGCCGCCACAGCATTGACGTAATCCGGTTGCCCGTGCGGGCCGACGGCAGGATTGCGATACAGCGGCGAGAAGCCGAGCAACCGGGTTTTCGGCAGATCGGCGAGCGCGTCTCGAGCCTGGAGCACCTGCTGCACCGGCCGCTCGAGGTTGCTGCCGATACCGATGTGGACGGCGCTCGCCGATGTGGTATCGACCTGCACGGCCGGCGCAGTCATGGCTGCGCCTGAGGTTGTCGCCGCCGTCGGCGGCGGCGACGGCGCGAACCAGTGCCCGCCAATGCGGCCTTGCGACCCGCATCGTCCATCTCCTGGAACTTCGTCCACCAGTCGGCCCTATCCGCGATGTCCTCTCCCGCTTCGGCGCGCAGCAACAGGAAATCGTAGGCGGCACGAAAGCGGGGCCTTCCCACTAATTGGCTCGCACGTTTGCCGCGACGCTGCTCGAGGCGCGGCTGCAAACTCCATATCTCGCGCGCTGCCAGGGAGAACCGCCGCGGTAGCGACACCTGCGACACCTGGCGCGCGAGCACGTCCATACCTGCCGCATCCACGGCCTGCATCGTCGTCAGGCCGCGATTCGCGTGGGCAATGGAGTCCTTTTGCACCGCGGGCCAGAGCAATGCCGCGAACAGAAAGGCGGGAGTGACGGGTTTTTCCTCCTGAATGCGCTTATCGGTATTCGCCAATGCCTGCAGGACGAGCCGCGTGGCCGGACTCAAGGGATCCTCGTCGAAGCGAGCGGCGCTTTCGCTAAAAAGGTACTTGAACAGGTCGTAGTGATTGAGTAGCTCGAAGCTCTGTACGGCCGCCCCGCCCAGAAACAGCTTCAGCACCTCTTCATAGAGACGCGCCGGGGGGATCTCTGCCAGCATTGGCGCGCACGCCGGGATCGCCGCCGCCGTTTCACCACCCAGCCGAAAGCCGAGCTTGGCGGCAAAACGCACTGCGCGCAGCATACGCACAGGGTCCTCGCGATACCGGCGCACCGGGTCACCGATGATTCGCAGGATACCGGCCTCCAGATCCGCCATTCCGCCGGTGAGGTCCAGGACGGAGAAGTCGCGGATGTCGTAGTACAGGCTGTTAACCGAGAAGTCCCGCCGCCAAACATCCTCTTCCACTGTAGTGCCGTAGACGTTGTCGCGGACGATTCTGCCATTGACGCTGACGCGGTCCGCCTCGTCAGCGTCTTCGATGGCGCCGCGGAAGGTGGCGACCTCGATAATTTCCGGGCCGAAGCGCACGTGAGCAAGGCGAAACCGCCGGCCGATAAGCCGCGCGCTTCGAAACAGCCGCCTGACCGCCCCGGGCTCGGCATCGGTTACGACGTCGAAGTCCTTGGGCTCGCGCCCGAGCAACAGATCGCGCACGCCGCCACCCACGAGGTAGGCTTCGAAGCC
The DNA here is from genome assembly GCA_947258715.1 of uncultured Gammaproteobacteria bacterium. Classification (GTDB taxonomy): domain Bacteria; phylum Pseudomonadota; class Gammaproteobacteria; order HK1; family HK1; genus CAMYJH01. The sequence continues at coordinate 3,393 of CAMYJH010000048.1, read as the reverse complement.
CGCCTTCTTGAGTGTGTAGAGGACCTTGAGGGCGCCACCACTGATGTCGGCCCGCGAGATCGAGTGCTCGGATCGGGGGATTCGGGTGGCCTGGGAAATAGTGTCTGAGTCCTTCGGCACCGGCGGGCGCCTGGCGCGGTTGAGCATACTAATGGGCCGCGTATAATACCATCGCGCCGGAAGCCGTACAGCTTTTCGCAACTGCGCTCCCTTCGTCTAGCGGTTCAGGATACCGCCCTCTCACGGCGGGGACAGGGGTTCGATTCCCCTAGGGAGCGCCAATAAAACAACAAGTTAGCATCCAGTCTGCCAAGCCGACTTAGTTCTGACTTAGGTTTTTGACGGGACGGTTAATATCGGGCCCCTATTAGTCAACCTGAGTGGCGGCTTCCTGTATGCCCGCGCACCCCCGTCACTTGCACTGAGGAGGAAGTCCGGCAGTCTCGATCAGCCATTCGAGCAGCGGCCGCATTGGTGGCGGTTATGGTGGCGGTTAGTCGCCGGTCGGAGCGGTACTAATCGAGCCGAAGGACTCGGAGGGGGTAGTTCGGCACACCCCCGGTGGGGGTGATCATTTTCGGGGGTCCCACGCTCGCATTCCAACCGCAAATGGCGCCCCTGCGACACTGGCGGCGACGGCAGTTTTCGTTAAGGGTTGTCAGATGCCTGCCCGCATGCAGTGAACGGAGTGGGCCGGGGTTGTGAGGGGCAGGCGTCGGACAAGCCTCGAGGGAGGAAACCGCGGAGGAAGAACGCCGGAGGTATCGGCGGCACGGCGCTATGGGGATTTAGGCACGACGTCGTCGTTCGGGTTCATGTGAGCGGGAGCGGATTTCAGGTATATCTGGCGAGAACGGGTCAGCGGGCGTTGGAGTCGGGGCGTTGGCGAACGTCGACGGACGGAAGCGCTCCCTGTGAGCGGTCTCGATGCGAAGCTGAGCAAGGAGATGACGCCACCGGTGGAAGATCGGCGGTAGATGGTTTGGCCAGCTTGCGAGTTGGAACAGGCGCGGGTCACGGCGGATCGCCTCCTCGGTGCGGTGGGGCGGGCGGTGCGTGTCCGGACTCGAAGGTTTCGATGATGCGCATCGCACCCCCGCAGGACGGACAGAGCAGCCAGTGATCAGGTGTTGCGTCGTCGGAGTCGTCGCTGTCGTCTCGCAGTGTCTCGACGCCGAGCAGTGCCCGTGCCTTTGCAAGGTTCTCGGCGCGTTGCCCGTTGGCAAAGAGGCCGTAGTGTCGAATGCGATGAAACCCGTGCGGTAAGACGTGGATGAGGAAGCGTCGGATGAACTCGTCGGTGGCAAGCGACATGGTCTTGTAGCGACATTGCTCCTTGGCACGGTAATCCTTCCACCGGAAGGTAACGCGCTGTGCGTTGAAAGCGATGAGGCGGGAGTTGGCGATGGCGACGCGGTGTGTATATCGAGACAGATAGGCGAGTACCGCGGCGGGCCCTGCGAAGGGAGGCCGGGCATCGACCACCCACTCGGACTTGCGCAGCGGAGCGAGGAAGTCTGCGAAGGCGCGCGGGTGTTGGAGTGGTTCGAGTTTACCGAAGAAGGACAACTGCCCGGCCGCATGGCGTTCACAGAGCGTGTCCATGAACCGCCGGCGAAAGCGCCGCGAGAGCACCCGCACCGGTAAGAAGAAGGTGGGACGACAGGCGACCCAGCGTTCGCCGTCGAGGGAGAGCCCGGCGCCGGGAACGACGCAGTGCAGGTGGGGGTGATGGGTCATCGCCGAACCCCAAGTGTGCAACACGGCGACGAGTCCCAGGCGCGCACCGAGATGCTTTGGATCGGCCCCGATAGTGAGCAACGCGTCGGCGGCAGCCTTGAACAGGAGATTGTAGACGAGCGCTTTGTTGTGGTAGGCGATATCGCCGATGGCCCCCGGCACGGTGAACACGACGTGAAAGTACGCCACCGGTAGCAACTCGGCCTCGCGTGCGGCGAGCCATCGCTTGGCCACCGCGCCCTGGCACTTTGGACAATGCCTATTCCTGCAGGAGTTGTAAGCAATCTCGGTGTGTGCACACGCTTCGCAACGCGCGACGTGGCCCCCGAGCGCCGCGGTACGACAGCGCTCGATCGCCGACATCACCTTCAGTTGGCCGAGACTTAGACGTCCAGTCCGCGCGTGACGCCAAGCCGGGCCGTGGTCGCGGAAGATATCCGCGACCTCGAGCGGTTGGCGGGACATGCCCGCGACTCAGGCGGGCGGTTTGAGTTCCAGATACTCCAGTGGGCCTTTCACCTCGCGCAGGAGCGTGGCCGCGACGTGGCTATAGCGGGCGGTGTTCTCGAGCTTCTTGTGCCCCAGCAGCACCTGGATCACGCGGATGTCCTCGTGGCGCTCGAGCAAGTGCGTCGCGAACGCATGGCGCAACGAATGCAATGACACCGCCTTGTCGATGTTGGCCGCCAGGCGCGCGAGGTGGAACGCACGGTTGAGCTGGCGGGTTGACAGGGGGTTCACCGGATTCTGCCCCGGAAACAACCAGCCGCCTGGCAACATCTGGCGTCGTGCGTGGGCGTGCTCCCACCAGGTGCGCAAGATCTGAAGCAGGCTCGGCGAAAGCATGGCGTAGCGGTCGCGTTTGCCTTTGCCCTGCTCGACGTGAATGACCATACGTTCGCTATCGATATCGTTGACTGTGAGGTGAACGACCTCGTTGGCGCGAAGCCCCGCACCATAGGCGACGCCCAGGGCGGCCTGATACTTGGGACCACCGGCGTGTTGTAACAGGCGGGTCACCTCTTCGAGGCTCAACACCAGCGGTAACTTGCGCGGCTCGTACACGTGGCTCATCTTCGCCATCGCCTCGGGGCGTTTGAGGGTAGTCTCGAAGAAAAACTTGAGCCCTGTGATCGTGGCATTCAGACTGCCGCTCGAGATCCCCTCCTCGACCAGGTGCAACTGATACCGTCTCAGGTCCTCGGCACTCGCGGTATCCGGAGAATGGTCAAGAAAAAGCGTGAAGTTCTTGACGGCACGGATGTATGCTGTCTGGGTCTGTGGTGAAAGTTTGCGCATGGCCATGTCTTCGATCATGCGCTGGCGCAACGGGCTGATAGACTTGTTGTTCTGGGTCACGGGTCTGCTCCTTATGTTGAGTGGGTTGTCGCAAACACATCTCAACACGGGGCAGGCCCGTCCCGTCAATTCATTGCTCCCCCCTGGCGAAGCCCCCCCTACCGCGCGAGCGGTTTAGTCCACCGACCCACTGTTGCCGTTCCGCACTCTCGCTATCCTCCCGCTCATCGACCTGACAGCGGACATTCCACGAGCGGGCCGAGGCGGCAGCAGCTAGCCAGTTTCGGAAGATTATGCGGGCGGTTGTTGCCGGGATAGTTGGGCCAGAGAACTGTGATAATGTGCCCCCTAAAT
>CAMYJH010000047.1 GCA_947258715.1 uncultured Gammaproteobacteria bacterium | reverse complement strand
TTTTTCAGCCACACGTTGGACCAGTAGCCGTCGTTGGGCTCGCGCACCACGTTGATCTCGATACCGGCCTTCGCCGCATGCTCTTTGTAAAGCACCGCGGCGTCCACCGCGCCGGCGAAGGCGGCGTCGGCTGCGCTCAGATCGACCGTCAGCTTGCTCATTCCCGCCTTCTTCAGGTGGAACTTGGCCTTGTCGGGATCCAGATCCCGCTGCGGCAGATCCTTGGCGAGATAGCGGTTGGCGCGACCAATGGGATGGTCGTTGCCCAGATAACCGTGGCCGCGCAGAATGGTCTGCAGCAGCGCCTTGCGGTCGAGACCCCACTTCAGCGCCAGACGCACGTGATTGTTGTCGAAGGGCGGGATGTCGGTGAGCATGGCAAAGGTGTAGTGGGCGTTGCCGCTGGACTCCTCGATTTTTATGTTCTTGTTGCGCTTTAACAGATGCAGCGTTTTGATGTCGACCCGGTCCATGGCGTGAATTTCACCAGTGGTCAGCGCGTTGGTCCGCGCCGCCACGTCGGCGATGGTGATCATCTCAACGGAATCAAAATGTCCGCGGCCCGCTTTCCAGTAGTTCGGGTTGCGCTTCATTTTGATGCTGACACCGGGCTCGTAGCTTTGCAGCGCAAAGGCGCCGGTGCCGACACCTGATTTCCAATCCACCATGCCGTCTTTGGCCGGCATGACGACGATGTGGTAGTCGCTCATGATGTAGGGGAAATCGGCGTTGCCTTCCTTGAGGCTGAAGACCACGGTGTTTTTGCCGTCGGCTTTTAGATCGACGATGGACTCGAGGATTGCCTTGGCCGCCGACTTCGAATCCTCGCCGCGGTGGTGCTGCACCGAGGCAATGACGTCGCTGGCCTCCATCGTCTTGCCGTTATGGAACTCGACGCCCTGGCGCAACTTGAAGCGCCAATTCTTGGCGTCAGGGCTCGCCTCCCAGCTCTCCGCAAGCTCTCCGATGAGCTCGTTATCGGCGCTAACCTCGGTCAGATTGTTTCGAAGCCCGTAGCCCATGGTCTGGGTGTAGGCGTTCTCGAAGGTACCCGGGTCCAGACTGTCGGTGGTGGATCCGTGGCCGAGACCAAGGCGAAAGTGCCCGCCCTTCTTCGGCGTCGCGGCAAGAGCCGATCCGCTGAGCAGCGCTCCGGGCACCGCGGCGGCCAGCCCGAGGGCGGACATCTGTTTGCCAAACTCGCGGCGGGAAATGCGACCTTCGGCGAGCGCCCGCTCCAGGTGTTTCTGCTTAGGCATTGTTCTCTCCTCCAGTTGTTGCCCGGCTGCACCTTGTTTGGGGGCGCTCGGACTTTGTCATTTTTTCGGGCCCGGCAACGGGGACCGAACCCAAGGGATAGCATGAGCTCTATTTTGCCCTGAATCAGCCGGAATACGAAGCCCTGGCCCGGAATGTCGTCTTTTGGTCCATTCTTCCTCTCAGCCCTGGTGGAAAAAGCCCTTAAAAAACAGGGTCAAGGACTCTCTTTCCGCCTTACTTTCGCAGCTTCATCCTCGTTTTCTCTTTTCTTATCGTGAGATCCGCACGCAGAACTGCCGCAGGCGCCGCGTGCGCTGGAGTCGGGCGAGTGCGTCGATCCCCATCCTCGAGCTGGATTTTCCCTCAGCTGGCGAACCTTTGCTTGGGCGGCGTAAACACCTGATCTGCGCTGGCGGCAAAACATTGTTTCAGGCTCCGCCGGCGCATGAGCGCAACATCGAGGGATATCCGATCGGAATCACCGGACCGACGAGCTGCGACTTTTTCGGGCAAGACGAGCTGTTGACTTGCTTTCGCTTGGCCGCAATTCCACGGCGCTTCAAGCAACGAGGCGCGCTACGGCTTCGAAAACGCCTAAGGGGAGATTGCCGGTGCTCGACCCGATTGACCGCGCCGTCGTTAATCTGTTAGCCGACCTGATCGGGTTTTGGCCGCGCCCCTTCGACAAGGCTGAGCCTCGATGAGGCGGAGGTCATAGCCGGTGTCCGCGTTATGTTAGACTTCGCGGCGTTATTGCGCTTAGATCCGGTACTCGATGCCCAGCGACTCGGAGGCGCGTTCAGCCTTTGCGCTATGCGCGTGCCGCGGCATTGCTTCGAAGAGATCACGCAAATGGTCGACGGCTTCGATGAGGTCGCGCACAACTACGAGCGCGAGCACGCGCTCAACATGTGGGTCGTGGTCGGCGCCGACTCCCCGGAGCGCGTCACCGAGACCATCAGCGCTATCGAGCAGGCTACCGGCCTCGACGTGGTCAATCTTCCGAGGCTCGAAGAGTTCTACGTTGGGCTGAAGCTTGAGGCATAATTGCCACGGGCTGCTCCGAAAAACACAACCAGAGGAACCACAAAATGAAGAGCTACGGCGTGAAAAGATTGGCAATTGGGTTCGCTGCCGCTGTTGCGGTCGGCGCCATAACCTCAGCCGCGCAGGCTGGCGACGCGGCAGCCGGCAAGGAAAAGATCGCCACCTGCATAGCGTGCCACGGCGCCAACGGCAAGGCGACCGCGCCGAACTACCCAAACCTGTCCGGTCAGAGCGAGCAGTATCTCAGCGAGGCGATCAAAGCGTATAAAAGCGGCGCACGCAACAACCCGATTATGAAGCCGATGGTCGCGTCGTTGTCTGACGCCGACGTGGAGAATATCGCTGCCTACTACGCCTCGCAGAATGCATGCCAGTAACGACGTCGGCGTCACGAGCCGAGGCGCGGGCTGCAGCGGCTGATTCGCGTTAGCGCGGTGTGCCCCCCGACGTCGATGGGGCGATAGTGCTCGCGACTCGGGGGGTCCTGCGCCTCGTGCCGCGCCCATACCACTAGATCGCCGGCCGCCTCGGCGCGCCGCCCGATGAGGTCATGGCGCGCCTTTGCGCGATGCTGGCGTCCGACGCGGTGCGCCGCATGGCGGCGGTGCCGAACCACTACGAACGCGGAAACCGCGCAAACGCTAAGTCAGCGTCGGTGCTCGGCGACGACAGCGTCAGTGCCCTTGGGTGCAAGGTGGGTGCGCTCGAGTTTTTCAGCCACCGCCATCTGCGGCCGGGCAGTCGGAAGAAGACAATGCAATACATCCCCTCGACTCCTTATCTATACTGAGTCATTGAATCAACACTCCGTTCACGAGACGGAACCCTGAGAGGGTGCCGCCACTCTTTATTGGATGGAGGGCACGGCGTGAACACCAAAGCTGCGGCCCGCGAGAAGGGCCAAACCGATCTGTTCGAGAATCCGCTCGGGCTCTGCGGGTTCGAGTTCGTTGAATTCGCGGCCCCCGAACCTCCTCTACTGGAAAGGGTATTCGCCGCCCTCGGCTTTGCCCGGGTCGCCCACCACCGCTCCAAGGACGTGGACCTTTTCCGCCAAGCGCAGATCAATTTCTTGATCAACCGCCAGCCGAAGAGCCTCGCCGATTACTTCGCCGACGAGCACGGGCCTTCGGCCTGCGGGCTGGCGTTCAGGGTCCGCGACTCACATGCGGCCTATGAAAGGGCGCAGGAGCTCGGGGCGCAGCCGATAGACATCCCCACCGGGCCGATGGAGCTCAAGCTGCCCGCTATCAAAGGCATCGGCGGGGCGCCTATCTACTTAATCGACCGTTTCGAGGACGGTTCCTCCATCTACGACATCGACTTCAAGTGGCTCGACGGCGTCGATCTTCATCCGCAGGGCTGCGGGCTTGAGCTCATCGACCACCTGACTCACAACGTTTATCGCGGACGGATGGCGCACTGGGCGCGGTACTACGAAAACATTTTCAACTTCCGTGAGATTCGCTTCTTCGACATCAAGGGCGAGTACACGGGCTTGACCAGCAAAGCGCTGACCGCGCCGGATGGTCTCATTCGGATCCCGCTGAACGAAGAATCCCAGAAGGGCGGCGGTCAGATTGAGGAGTTCCTGCTGGAATTCAACGGCGAGGGGATCCAGCACATCGCGCTGTCGACGGAAGACATCTTCGCTACCGTCGACCGCCTGCGCGAAAACGGGCTCGAATTCATGCCCAAGCCCCCGGACACCTATTACCAGATGCTCGAGGATCGCCTGCCCGGCCACGGCGAGTCGGTGGAGAAACTCAAGCAGCGCGGCATTCTCATAGACGGCACCACCGGAGCGGACGGCAACCGGCTGCTGCTGCAGATCTTCTCCAAGACCCTGCTCGGACCTGTGTTCTTCGAGATTATTCAGCGCAAGGGCGACGACGGTTTCGGCGAAGGTAACTTCAAAGCCCTGTTCGAATCCATCGAGCGGGACCAGATCGAGCGCGGCGTGCTGAAAACAGACAGCTCGAAGGCACCGACCGGCGCAGACTGAAGCGCGCGAACATGGCTTCCAGGCGATACATCTCGGCCACCCGCTCCGAGGGCAAAGCCTCCCGGCAGGCCCACTGCGACCTGCCCGAGGGCACCTTCGAGCGCGAGCTCGGCAAGGAAGGTTTCTTCGGCCCCGCGACCATGATGTATCACACCCATCCGCCCACCGGATGGACGAGCTGGGAAGGCCCGCTTCGTCCCCGCGCCTTCGACCTCAACCGCGTCGCAACAGGCAGCCCGTCGCCGAAGGACGCCGCGCTGCTGCTGCACAGCGCCGACTGCCGGATGCGTTACTGGCGCACGGATTCGCCCATGGACCACCTGATGCGAAACGCCGACGGCGACGAGCTCATGTTCCTTCACCGTGGACAGGCCCGGCTCTTCTGCGACTATGGGCACCTGGAGATCTTCAGCGGAGACTACGTGGTGCTGCCGCGCTCCACCATGTGGCGCATCGAGACGGAGGGTCCCGTTGACATGCTTTTGATCGAGTGCACCGGCGGAAGCTACTGCCTGCCGGAAAAGGGCATGCTCGGCAATCACGCCATTTTCGACCCCGGGATGCTGGACGCGCCGCGTATCGACGACGCGTTCGAAGCCCAAAAGGGCGAGACCGAAACCGTTGTCCGGATCAAGCAGCGCAACGCGTTTTCGACCGTCACCTACCCGTTCAACCCGCTGGATGCGGTGGGCTGGCAGGGCAACCTGTCGGCGGTGCGATTGAACGTGAAGGACATCCGCCCGGTGACTTCTCACCGCTATCATCTGCCGCCGTCTGCGCACACCACGTTTGTCGCCAATGGCTTCGTGGTGTGCACTTTCGTTCCGCGCCCGTTCGAAACCGACCCGAAGGCGATGAAGATCCCCTTCTTCCACAACAACGACGATTACGACGAGGTGATCTTCTATCACGACGGTGATTTCTTCAGCCGCGACAATATCGACTCAGGGATGGTTACCTGGCACCCGATGGGTTTCACCCATGGCCCGCATCCGAAGGCGCTCGAGCGCATGTTCGAGCAGGAAAAGACCATGAGCGACGAGTATGCGGTGATGGTGGACGCGCGCCGACCGCTGGAGGCGGGTGAGGCTGCTCTGGCGGTGGAGGATCCCGAATACTGCAAAAGCTGGCTTGCATCGGCCGGCGCAACTCCGCCTCGGACACCGGAAGCAACGGATCGATGATGCCGACAGCGGACCCAAGTACACATTTATATTTGAGCCCGCGGCCCGAGTGCTTTTGACCTCAGGTCGTGCCACCGAAAAACTCGCACGCGAACCGGTTTGTGACAAAAGTTGGGCCCACCACCGATCCGGAACTCAAGAGCTGGATCGACAGCGCCAACCTGCCGGACTGCGATTTCCCGATTCAGAATCTGCCCTATGGGGTCTTCAGCACCAATGTGCATTACGCACCGCGGGTCGGCGTTGCCATCGGCGATCAGGTGCTGGACCTCGCGGCGCTCGAGTCTGACGGCCTGATTGAAACCGGCAGCAAGCAATCAATTTTCGCCCGGCCCACTCTCAACTCATTCATGGCGCTCGGTCCTGATTCATGGGACCGCGTGCGCAAGCGGTTGAGCGCGCTGCTTTGTCGAGACGAGGCGGCGCTGCGCGACAACGCCGGGCTTCGACGGCGTGCTTTGATATCACTTTCCGAAGCGGTCCTTCACCGCCCCTTCGAGGTGAAGGGCTATACCGACTTCTACGCCTCCAGGGAGCACGCCACCAACGTGGGCACTATGTTTCGCGGCCCGGAGAAGGCGCTGATGCCCAACTGGCTGCACATGCCGGTGGGTTACAACGGTCGCGCCAGCACCGTGGTTGTGAGCGGCAGTGATGTTCGGCGCCCCTGGGGGCAGATCAAGCCCGACGGGTCTAACGCACCGACCTTCGCTGCCTGCGACAAACTCGACTTCGAGCTGGAACTGGGCGCCGTGGTGGGTATCGGAAACGCGATTGGCGAAGCGGTCACGGTCGAGCAGGCGCAGCGGATGATCTTTGGCTACGTGCTGCTCAACGACTGGAGCGCGCGCGATATTCAGCTCTGGGAGTACCAGCCGCTGGGTCCATTCCTGGCCAAGGCTTTTGCCACCACCATCTCGCCCTGGGTGGTGACTTGTGCCGCGCTCGAGCCCTTTCGCGTCGCGGGCCCCGAACAGGAGCCCGAGCCGCTGCCTTATCTTCGCCAATCCAGTCCCAACAATTACGACATTCAGCTCGAGGTCGCTCTGCGCCCGAATGGCGTCGAGCACGCGACCACTATAGCGCGCACCAACTTTAAACATATGTACTGGTCCAGCGCGCAGCAGCTTTGCCATCATTCGGTCGGCGGATGCGCCATGCAGACCGGGGATCTTCTGGGATCCGGCACCATCAGCGGTGAAGCTAGAGACAGCTACGGTAGCCTGCTGGAGCTGACATGGAACGGAACCGCGCCCTTGGAGCTGGGCGGGGGCGTGACAAGAACCTATATCGAGGACGGTGACAGCATCACCTTCAATGGCTGGGCTGAAGGTGAAGGCTATCGGATCGGATTCGGAGAATGCCGCGGCGCGATCCTGCCTGCGCATCCGCTGAACAAGTAGAAGTCGGCGAGCGCTGCTGTTGTTAACGCAACGGCGGCTTCGAGATTTCTAGAATATCGTTCCCTTTTGCAACGCGCTTGCTTCCTTCGTCTGCCCCTTCGCCGCTTCTATCAAAGCAAAAGTGAGAATCGGTCCGCGTAGATCCGCGAAAGCCGACGACTATACTTTTTCAATCAATCTTAATAGAAGGCACCGAACGTGATTCGAGCTCTTTTTCTATTCTCTCTTTTGACCGTCGTCTTCGCCACGCCCGCGTTCGCGGACGAGATCTTCTCGTTGAAGATCGGGTACGCGTCGCTCGAGGCGGACGGAACCTTCGCCGGCAACAACGGCGGCATCGGCACGACAATCGATTTGGACAGCGATTTGAATTTCGATGAAAGTGAGGACGTGTATGCCGAGGCGGCGTTGCAGCTTGGCCGAATACGGTTTTCTGCCGCATACCTGCCGCTCGAATTCTCAGGCGCCGGCGCGCTCAATCGAGACATCACTTTTGGCGGACAGACATTCACCGCAGGCACCAACGTCAGCAGCGACGTCGAGGCGGAAGTAATCGACATCGGCCTCGCTTTTCACCTGCTCGACTTCGACGACGGACCGGCACGGGTACAGCTCGGACCCGAGGTGGCGGTAAAGGTCGTCGATGTGGACATGAGCATCGCGGATCCGGCGGGCGCCACGGCGGAAAGCGTGAGCGCCACGGTTCCGGTGCCGACCATCGGCGCCAGGGGCCGGATTGCCTTCAGCGACTACGCCGGCGTGGTCGGGCGGATTGGATACCTCGAGATTAGCGGCAACAGCTTTCTCGACGCCGATATTCAGCTCGAGTTCTCCCCGCTCCCGCTGGTGGGCATTTTTGTCGGCTACCGGTATCTCGACGTCGACGTGGACGAATCCGACGTCGTCCTGGACAGCACCTTCTCCGGCCCCTACGCCGGCGTCCTCGCCCGCTTCTGACCAGGGAGGGAAATTAGGGAGGGACATTCAGAGTTCGTAAGTAATTGATCTTTCGCGACCGCGTTGCGGTAAAAGATCAATTACTTACGAACTCTGAATGTCCCTCTACCCCCTCCTCTATCTCCTTCTGGAATAATTAGGCCTGCCTCCTGTACACCTCCTTAGCCGGGCTCGCAGTCCGCTATGCCCGGCGCCTGTATAAACAGAAGGAGAGAGTACTCATGAAATCACTGACCTTAAGCGCGGTCGCGCTGGCGCTCGCCCTGTCCAGCGGAGCCGTTCTTGCCGGCGAGTGTCCGGCCGACATGAAGAAGATCGATGCGGCGCTGGCAACGAACCCTTCCCTTGATTCATCGCAGATGACCAAGGTGAAGGAATTGCGTGCTGCCGGCGAGTTGCTGCACAAGACAGGAAAACACGGGGAGTCCGTGGATGCCCTCAGAGAGGCGATGCAGATTTTAGGCATTAAGTAGTCATTACGGACAGCGGCCGCAATCGGGCGATGTCGAATGAAATCCTTTGAGCGGCTGGTCGTTGAACAGATCCCCCGTCTGCGCCGTTACGCCCGAGCGCTGACGGGGGATCGAGAGCCCGCGGACGATCTGGTTCAGGAGACCCTCACCCGCGCCATGAGCCGGCGCCACTTGTGGATCCGGGACAAGGAAATTCGCCCGTGGTTGTTCACCATCATGCATAACCTGTACGTCAACGAGATCGAAAAACGGGCGCGAACGCCGGTGCTGATCGCGGCGGAGGAAGACGACACTCGTCTCGTCGCGAAGGGGCACGCCGATGGCGGCGTGATCTTGCGCGACCTGGAGCGAGCGCTCAAAGAGCTTTCTGAAGAGCAGCGTGAAGTCGTGCTTTTAGTCGGGCTCGAACAACTCAGCTACAAGGAGACGGCACGCATATTGGGAATTCCATCCGGAACCGTCATGTCGCGTTTGTCCCGCGGGCGCGAGCGCCTCCGGGAGTTGATGTCAGGTAAAAATGGTGTGGGCCTGAGGCGTATCAAATGAGCGAAAAGTCGAAAGCCATCTCCGAGGATGAATTGCAGGCTTGCGTAGACGCCCGGCTCGAAGGTCCGCGGCACGATCGGGTTGCGGCTGCTGTCGCCTCCGATCCCGAGCTTGCTCAACGCGCGGAGCAGCTTCGTCGTTTAACAGACGCTATGCACGCGGCCTATGACTCGGTGCTGGACGAGCCGGTGCCGCCCGAGATGCTGCGTACCGTTATCAATCGCGGCCAGGCGCCGTTCCTCCGGCTCGCTGCTGTGGTGGCGTGGATGACCATTGGCGGCGTCATCGGCGGCTTGATCGTCAGCAGCACAGGACCGACGACCGAGGTAGTCGCGGAGCGTCCTCTCCCCAGGGAAGCGGCTTACGCGCATGCCGTATACGTCCCGGAAGTGCGCCATCCGGTCGAGGTGGGGGCGGATGAACGCGCGCACCTCAATGCCTGGTTGTCGAAGCGCCTTGCGGCAACCGTCGTCGCGCCGGACGTGCGCGAGGCGGGCTACCAGCTGGTGGGCGGCCGGTTGCTGCCTGACGCGGGTCGCCCCGCCGCTCAGTTCATGTACGAAGACGCTGAAGGGGCCCGGATCACGCTCTACGTGCGCGGACACGGAGAAACGACCCGCGACACCGCCCTTCGCCACGCCGAGGACGGCAATATTAGCGTCGTCTACTGGCTCGACGGTTCTCTGGCTTACGCCCTGGCCGGGAGCGTCGAGCGATCCCGACTGGAGACCATCGCCGAAGACATGTATCGCGCCCTCAACCCCTGAGCGGGAGCAGAGGGGACATTCAGAGTTCGTAAGTTATTGATCTTTTACCGCAACGCGGTCGCTAAAGATCAATAACTTACGAACTCTGAATGTCCCCTAGAATGTCCCCCAAGATGCGCCGGCCGCGGAGCATGTCGTCGAGGGTGCCGAAGTTGCACATGTAGTGACCTTCGTAGTTACACGACTCGACGCGTGAAAACAAATCGGCGAAGTCGATGATCCCCTCGCCGGGGAACATGTGGACCTCGTATTCGCCGTTGTTGTCGGCGAGCCGCACTTCGCCGCAGCGCGACATCGGCAGCGAGGTGATGAAGCCCTCGATGCCCTCGGGCTCGAGGGTTGCGTGGTTGACGGTGAACGACCAGCCCAGATTCGGCGAGTCGATGCGGTCGAAAAAATAGAGGCATTCTTCCAGGCTGTGGGCAAGGTAATGCACCTCGGCCCGGTCGGGTTCCCGGTTGAGGTTTTCCAGCAGCAGTTTGGTTCCGGCGCGTTCGGCGTACTCGGTAACGCGCTTCAGTCGCTCGAGACTCGCAGCCATGCGTTTTTGCCGATCCCCGAAGTGATAGCCGGCGTGAACGATGATCCAGCCGGCGCCGAGACGCTTGGAGAGATCGATATAACCCTTCAGATAAGCATCCACCGCTTCGCCAACGAACGGCGAAATTTCCGCCGTGTTAACGCTGGACAAAGTATGCAGCCCCAAATTGATTTTTTGCTCTGCACACTTGCCGCAGATGCGCTCGCAGGCGGCATCGTCGAAACGATGATATGCGTTGGGCACTACGTCCACCTCGGCTTCGATGAAGCGCACGCCGTGCTCCACCGCCCAGGCGACACCCTCTTCCAACGGCAGCTTTGACTGCAGATCAATTCCGATACGATCGATAAACTTCATTTGAGCCCTTGCCTCAGCGCCAATGGCGGGCGACGCGAATGGCGCACGTCCCCGGCGCGGCCGACATTCTGCCAGAAATCCATCGCGCGAGGGGGACAGCCGCGTGGGTCACGGGCCGGGGGTTTCCTGGTAGTGACCTGGACCGCCAGGCTCTATAATGCCCTCCTCTCCAACGACGACGGCGCCTCTTAATAGAGAACAAAGGACGTGGGCGCCTTCGGAACGTCACTCCCGTGAGGTTCCGAACCAGCTCGCAGCGACTTGAAAAAAATCTTTCTGCGAAGGTCGCGTTGCTGGAGAAGGACAGGCTACGGCGTCGAGGTTGACGATCTTCTTTTAGCATTGGACCAGTCGACGATCCGGTAGCAGATTTCACCCTGGAGGAGACAAGTAATGAGAAATTTCTTTGGCCTTGCAAGATTAGTGACGGCACTGCTGGCGTCGGTATTGGTTTCCACCGCCGCCAGCGCCGATGTTCTGAAATTGAGGCTCTCCGTTGAGAGCACACCCGGTGCGTCGACTCAGCACATGCTGGCCTCGTTTCGCGATGCTCTGAAAGAGGAGCTTGGCGATCAGGTGGCTATCGAGTACTTCGACAGCGGCACGCTCGGCGACGAGATCGTGCACATGCAGCAGGTGCGCACCGGTCAGCTCGACGTCATACCCATCGGCTCCGACGCGGTGCAGCTGGACTCGAAGTGGGCCGTGTTCGACATTCCGTTCTTGTTCGGCAGCCGCGAGGACGCCGCAAAGGTGCTGGACGGGGAGATCGGGCGCGAGCTGGACGAATCTTTCCAGAAGAGCGCGGGACTCAAGGTGCTGAGCTTCGGCGAGATCGGATTCCGCAATATCTCAAATAACGTCCGCCCGGTACGGGTGCCCGGAGATCTAAAGGGGCTCAAGCTGCGTACGCCAGGCAGTAAGACCAGAATCATGTCGTTCCAGATGCTCGGCGCTTCGCCCATCAAGATGAACATCGGTGAAGTCTACCTGGCTCTGCAGCAGGGAACGGTGGACGGCCAGGAAAATCCATTAGGCAATATTCGCAAGTGGTCCTGGTACGAGGTGCAGAAATACATCTCCATGTCCCGGCATGTCTATACGCCCATTACCTTCGTGATGAATCTGAATAGGTACCGTTCGCTGACAGACAGCCAGCGCGCCGCCGTGGATCGCGCCGCGCGCAAGGCCGCGACCGCAAGTCGACAGTACGGGGCCGAAAATGACGCCAAGCTGGAGGCGGAAATCAAGGAGCTCTCGAAAGGCAAGGTGGCCTTCAACGACATCGACCTGGTTTCCTTCAAGGCTGCCAGCAAACCCATTGCCGTCGAGATCGGCAAAGTGGCGGGAGAAGATTTCACCTCCAAGGTGATGTCAGCGGTCCAATAAGGATCTTCCTAAAGTTTCCCCGGGGCGGCGTTGTTTGCCGTCCCGGGGATCCGCGCGCGAGGGGACCTGTATGTCCAGCGACAAAAGCGCGGGTCGTAATTCCGGCACGCCGCCCGACGGTGGCGACGACCTGGCGCAACAGATCGGCGAGGTTACACGTCAGCAGGAGTTCGAGGATTTCGACGCCGGTCTGGGCCCGATCGATCGCGGCGTCAACCGGTTGGTGGAGATTCTCGGCGTCTCCGTGCTGGTGGTCATAGTCGCGACAATATTCTGCAATGCCGTAGGACGCTACGCCTTCAACGCCCACCTGATCTGGGCGGAAGAGCTGGTGCTGATGCTGATGCCATGGCTGGCGATGACGGGCACCTTCCTGGCGGTGCGCCGGGGAACCATGATCCGGATTGATTTCTTCTACGCGCGTCTGCCTTACGCATTGCGACAACCGGTAGCGCTTGCCGGCTACGCGTTGTGCGTGGTCATGCTGGCCTTCCTCGGCGTGATTTCCACCCGCTTCGTCTCCCTATTCGGCTCGGATCCAAGCCCGTACCTGGATATCGCCAGCGGCTGGTCAACGGTTGCGCTGGTGGTCGGCGGTTTCGGAGTTGCCGTGGCTTTTTTAGCGGTTTTGATGCGGGAGTTCGCGGCGATGATGGGCAAGCGATGAGACGCGGCGACTCAGCAAGCGATTCGCGTCCCTCAGCGTTGAATTCCTGAAACCCGCTTAGACCGATGATCGGCGCCACCTTCTCCATCGTCTTGCTCTGTGTGTTGTTGATTCTGCGCGTGCCCATGCTGGTCGCCATCGCCACCGCCGTGGTCGTCAACTTCCACCTCTCCGGCGCCTGGGCGCTCACCCTTCCCCAAACCATGATGTCGGGCATGAATCGCTTCGTGCTGGTGGCGCTGCCGCTGTTCGTGCTCGCCGGGGGGCTGATGAACGCGGGCGGCATCTCGGCGCGCTTGTTCGAGTTCGCCCGCGCCATGGTGGGCTGGATGCGCGGCGGCCTTGCCCACGTCAATGTCATGACCAGCATGTTCTTCGGCGGCATGATCGGATCCTCCACCGCGGATCTTGCCGGCACCGGCTCCATCGTCATTCCGGCGATGAAAAAGAACGGGTACCCGGGCGACTTCGCCGCCGCGGTGACGGCCTCTTCCGCCGGCATCGGCCCCATGATCCCGCCCAGCTCGCCGATGATCCTTTACTCCGCCGTGACCGGCACCTCTCTAGGCGCGCTGTTTCTGGCCGGCCTCATCCCCGGCATTCTGCTGGGCTTGAGCCAGATGATTATTGTCGCCCTGCTCGCCCGGCGGCGCGGCTGGAATCCCTACGCCGCCTTCGCCGTCGCCGAGATGATCCGCGCCGGGCGGCGGGCGCTGCTTTCCTTCGGTCTGCCGGTGATCATCGTCGGCGGTCTGGTGGCGGGAGTCTTCACGCCGACGGAAGCGGGGGCCTTCGCCGTGATTTACGCCCTATTTCTCGCCATGATCGTTTACCGGCGTTTGTCCCTGCGCGAGCTCTACCGGGTGCTGGTCAACGCGGTGCAGCTCACCGGCGAGCTGCTGGTAATCGTCAGCCTTTCTTTCGCCCTAGGCGCGGGGCTAACCAACGCACACGTTCCGGAAGCGCTGGTGGTGATCATCGATTTCGTCACCATCGGCGACAGCGAATACCTGCGCATACTCGCGATGGTGATTCTCGCCATCATCGCCGGCATGGTTCTCGATCCGCTGATTCCCGTACTGTTGCCGATCATTCTGCCGACGCTGCTCGCCTACAACATCGATCTCATCCACTTCGGAGTGCTGATGGTGATTGCGGTGGTCATCGGCCAGGTGACGCCGCCCATGGCCATCGCCCTGTTCATCTCCGGGCGTATCGCTGAAGTCGATCAGATGGAAGTGCTGCGCGCCAATACGCCGTTTCTCATCGGTATCGTTTTGTTTCTGCTCATCGCCATCGCGCTGCCCGAGGTCGCCACCTGGCTCCCCTCCGTGATGCGCGATTGACAACTGAGTAGGGAGGGGGACATTCAGAGTTCGTAAGTTATTGATTTTCTGATTTGCCATAACAAAGTGTCTCCGATCTCTGACGAGCATAAAATCAATAACTTACGAACTCTGAATGTCCCTAACTGTTCGCTGCACCCCCCCACTGTAAGAGGTTATGATCGGCGAGGCCCGCTTCCGCGAGCGGTTTATCGCTGGGAGGGCCACGCTCGAAGGCGATAAGACGGTATTCGAGCGGCTGGTTTCGGCGCTCCTCAATTTCAACCCTGGAATCTAGATCATGGCCGCGACCAAAGCACCGCTGAACTTCCACCACGACGATTTCACGCACCCAACGGCGGTGGCTTCGTGAAGCTGAACAGCACCCGATGATCACGTTCATCCGCCGGACTTTGAAGGCCATCGCGATCGCGGCGGTGGTGCTGGTGATCGCCTTCGCCCTGTTCCACGACGCCGTCTATCGATGGGCGGCGCTACGCGCGCTGGATTATGCCGCGGGCATTGATGCTGAAGTCGAAGGTGCGTTCGATGTCGTCCACGGCTCACCCGTGCTGCTGGATTTGACGGGTCTGCGGATCGCATCGAAGGACCACGAGGCGGACGGGAATCGTGGCATCATCGGAGGGCTGCATCTGGAGCTTCGTCTTCGGCCGCTGCTGCGCGGAGTGGTGCAGATCCAGAAGCTCGAAGTTCATGATGCGGAGATCGACCTTTTCTCGTTACGGCCTTCGCCCACTAAGCCTCAGCCCGAGGGTCGTGAATTTAAGTTGCCGCTGATCGAGCACATGGTGCTCGAGAACATCGAGGTGGGCTTGCGTCTGGCGGAGTCCGGACCACGAAACGACCTCAAAGTGACGCGGCTCCAGGCGGCAGCGGACGCCGACGGTAATCTGAAGGCGAAAGGCAGCGGCAACTTCGACGGCGACGGGTGGGCGCTCGACGGCGAGTTCGGCAGCATCGACGAGATGATCCGGCCGACCAGACCGTTTCCGGTTGCGGTTCGCGTGGATGCGCCCGATTGGGGGCTGGCCCTGGACGCCCGCGGCAGCGTCGGCGTGCCGCTCGAAGGCCGGGATCTTCGCTTCGAGCTTCGGGCGACGACGGACAGTCTCGCGCCGATGCTCGGCCGGCTGATGCCGGAAGCACCTATTGCCGGCGCCCTCGACGCGCGCGCACGCTTGACCGGAAGCGCGGACGAGCTTCTGTTGTCCGACCTCAACCTGTCGCTCGACGACGGCGATCGGCTCAAGCTTGCCCTCAGCGGAACATTGCCTCTGACGCAGCAGCCCGACGGGCTCGGGATTGCGGCCAGCCTATCCTCGGCCGACCCGGAAGTTGCCAACTACCTGACCCGCGGTGCGGTGCCGGAAATCGAGTCCTTGCGGCTCGATTTCAACGCCAGCAGTGAGCAAGGCGGGTACCGGATCGACCAAGTGGTGGGCGAAATCAGCGGCGGTGACGCGCTTTCCGCCAGTGTTAAAGGTGGGCTTCGCCTGGACGGCCCGGCCGGCGGCTGGCGCCCCGGCGACATCGCGATGGACGTCACCGCCGACGTGCCTGTCACCCTGCTCGGTCGCTGGCTGCCTGAAGGTGTTTCGAATTCAGGCAACGCCAAGCTCGTGGCCGATGTGTCCGGAGATCTGGAGCGGCTCATCCTCAGCTCGTTCCAGATCGAGCTGTCGGGAACGGCGCCGTTGCAAGGAAAGGTTATCGGCGACGGCGAGCTCGCACTGGCTCGATTACAGGACCGTCAGCCTGAAGCGCAGGCTGTCACCTTGGGCGAGCTGCTGCCTCGATTAAACGCCACCGTCGACCTCGCGACCGACCAGGTCCAAAGCCTGAACCCCGCGCTCGCAATGTCGCTGCCCCCTCTGGGATCGGGGACGCTGAAGGCGACGCTGCGGCGCGACGGCGACGCATGGAAGATCGCCGGTCTCGACGCCCGCACGAGTAAAGCAAGCAAGCTCGACACGAGCACCATGGGAGCGTTGACGCTACAGCCGGGTGCCGGGAAGGAGATCGCGCTCGATGCGGTGGACCTGCGAATCGATGTGCGCGGCCAGACTGTTGCCGCGGAAGAGTTGTTCCGATTCGACGCGCCGCTCGATCCCGGCCCGTTCAGCTTAAGCGCGAGGGTGCTGGGCGAAAGCGGAAACCTGCGACTCGCCGACATGACGCTGAAGGCCGGATCGGAAGACGGGCCGCTGGTCGCGCTCGAAGGCAAGGGCGGCGACGTGCCCGCCTGGCTGGCGGGAAAGTTCGAATCATTGCGCGGCGTCGAGATGAAGGGACGGGTTCGTCTGCCGAGTACGCGTTCCCTCGGCGCTATTCTGGGCAAGGAGGTTCCCGATCTGGGCCGGCTCGACAGCAGCTTCGAGGCGCGAGCCGATGGAGCGGGGTGGACGTTTCCAAGCATCTCGATTGGCGTCGAGGGCAAGGATGAGCTCGCGCTGCGCGCCGCCGGCAGCGTCAGCGGCGTGCCCGAAGAGCTCGAATTTGAGGCCGACGTCGAGGTAGAGGCCGCAAACGCATCCGCTGCCGCCGCCCTGTTCGGCGCTTCACTCAAGTCCAACGCCGCGCTGGAGGCGAAAGGTCGGCTCGCAGGCGGAACCGAACGGCTGTCCTACTCTGGCGGGATAAAGCTCGGAGCCGCGGACATTGACGCGCGGCTCACCCTCGATGTCACCGGCGACCGGCCATCCCTGTCCGGCACCCTGGCGACGCGGGCGCTGGATCTGAACGACATCGGCTGGGAGGGGGACCCGAAGAAGCTGGGGCTGGCGCCTCTCACGCCGGTCCCCGCGCGCGCCGGCAAGCGGCTGTTCGACGACAAGCCGCTGGATTTCGGCCTGCTGGCGGAGATGGACTTCGAGCTGGAGGTGACGGCGACAGCGGCGACAGCGGGCGAAGTCGGCATCGGCGACCTGAACCTCGAGCTTCGGAACCGAGATCGCCGGCTTCACTTTCGGCTTGGAGACGTCAACGTCGCCCAAGGGCACTTCTCCGCGAGCGGCGACGTGGACGCCAGCGTCGACCCTCCGACGGTGGCTCTCACTTCTCGAAGCGAGAACCTGTCCATGAATGATCTTCACGGCTGGTTCTCCGACACCCGCGAGCGCATGCAGGGCTGGTACAGCCACGACATGGATGTGACCGCAAGCGGGCGCTCACTCCGCGAGCTGGCGTCGGCGATGAACGGGCACACTAGGCAGATCATCGTGGACGGAAACGTCGTCGGCGCCGATCTGGACCTGCTGGACCTGCACACGATGCAGCTGATGCTGTCGATGCTCAGGCCCCGCAACCGCACGACCGTGGAGTGCATGATCGTCGAGTTTACTATCGCGGACGGCATCGCAACCGCGGAGACGATGTTCGTTGAGACGCCGAAGATGTTCGTCGCCGGCGCCGGTAAGCTCGACTTCCACGACGAGACCATGGACCTACTGCTCACCGCGCGATCGAGACGGCGATTGAAGCTGTTAAGCCGGGAGAACACGATCAAAGTGTCGGGCCCGATGGCCGCGCTGGAGGTCGAGGCCGACGTCGGCGTGCTCTCCGTAGGAACCGCGGTCACGGCCGCCGTTGCGGTGTCGCCGGTGCTCGCGCCCGTGGCGGGGTTTTCCTTGCTCACGGAGCTGCTGGGCGGCCAGGGGGAGACCGCGTGCGATAAGGCGACGGCTTCGAAGCCATGAGTGCTGATTGCTCATGGTCGTCGTCGAGTCGCTGTGTCCGTCATCGCAGTTAAGACCCTGCACCCACGCGACCGTAAGACCGATGGCGCACGGTGCGTTGCGCCTGTCATCAGATCCCCGCGCTCACGCGAGCCTAGGAAGTGTCCGAACGCCCAAGCGCACGGCGAGCCACCTGCCGCTCATACTTTCCAATGCTGCGTCTGAATCGCCCAGTTTGCGAAGCGATGGCTAGAACGTTAGGAGTTCAGCGCGCTATCGAACGGTCTAGCCTGGGTAGAAGGTACATCGTCAGCTCACGAAGCTGATGCTCTAACTTCGCGTCAAATCTTAGTCCTTCAGATAACGCGAAGATGCACGGGTGCGGCTGGCACATCGCCAGGTCACGGTTTCCCACGGAAATGACGCATTAGAAAATCTACGGCTCAGTAACGCTCCTGTATCGCCTCCAGCGCCCAGTCGGGAATATCGCCCACGTTAGGCGGAGCACTCAACCAGGGTTCAGGCTGCTTCGCCAGCGCGCGACCCGCATCGAAGGCGGCCCGCATCTGTTTCGCATCAAAGGCGAGCGGGTCTCTGCCGATCTTTACCTCCTCGGGAATGGCGACCATTTGGAAGCGGTAGCCTACAAACTGAGCCCCGAAGTAGGACCGAGTCAAAGCCGTTTGCATCGATTGCTCCATCATCACGCTGATGGTCGTGGCCGCGACGTCGCCCAGCGCTCTGCGCAATGCCTCAGGAGGGTGCTTGAGCCTGCCGTTGTCAATCAGGTATATGTTGCCCGGCCCATGCAGCGGAGGCCCCGGTTGCGCCGTCCCTGTCATCCCCGCGACGACGACGTTCGAACGGGCGGCCCCGTCGACGAATAAATGACCGTCGATCTCCACCGGCGGAAACACAATGGGGAACGACGCCGAGGCGAGCAACACCTTACGATAGAGCTCGAGTTCCCCGCGCCTGGCGATGAGCGACATATTCCAGACCCAGGTCTGGCCGTAATCCACGTTGGTCGTGCCCACCACGAGGAGCCGGTTGTCGTCGTAGGCCGCAGATACGCGCTCCAAGGTCTCCGCGGTGATGTATTTGGCAATGAGTGCCCGCAGCGGTGCGGTGTCTTTCAGCGAATCGGCTCCGCCCAACAGGCTCAAGATCCCTCTGTTCTGGTAGATATCTTTTTTCGTAACTTGCGTATACATCTGCTCGAGCTTGGCGTCGTCGGCCGGGGTGCCGAGCAGGGCGTGGGTCGCCAGCAGCGCGCCGGTGCTCACGCCGGCGACGAGGTCGAACTCGGGTCGGCGGCCGCTCTCGCGCCAACCGATGAGGAAACCGGCGCCGAAGGCACCGTTCTGGCCGCCGCCGGAGAGGGAGAGCACGTTGAGCGCATGGCCGCGCTTGCGCTCCAGTATGCGCAAAAAATTACCTCCCGTACCTCGAGTAGCCGCCGCGTAGACAGGCGCAAGCTGGCTAGGATTCAGCGGATCGAGCCCGTTCGGCAGCGCGGCGTACAACGTGGGCTCTTTGGAAAGCTCTCTCGCAGGAGGCGATGCGCATCCCGCCAGCAGCAGCGCCGCCATTGCACCCGCGAGAATGATCAACTTCTTGTGTCTCATGCTTCCCTCCCTTGCGACTCTGGTCGCGATTACAAACGGATGTTATCTTCACGCTCGCGCTAACCGCAACAATCCGCCAGTCGCCTGGAGCTGAGACTATGAAAATCGTCGCCGCCGTTGCTGGCGTCTTGCTGCTCGGGGCAGCGCAGGCACTGATGGCCGCCGGATTCTACCTCACGGAGGTGGGCACGCCCGGCAGCCTCGGCACCGCCGGCGTTGCCAACCCCACCAACAACCGGGGCGCCGAAAGCGTGTGGACCAATCCCGCGGGCATGACCGGGATCGACCGCCGCACGGTCGACGGGGGCATGACCCTGGCCCTGCCGAAGATCGAGTTCAGCCCGAGCGTCGCCACCAAAGGCGGCAGCGACGGCGGCAATGCAGGGGTGATCGCACCTATCCCCGGCACGTTCTATGTCCATCCCCTGGGGGAGAAATGGCGGATCGGCTTTTCGCTCAGCGCGCCCTTGGGCGGTGGCTTGGACTACGGGGACAGCTTCGCCGGTCGTTACTCGGTTTCGAAGGTTCAGATTATGGGCGCCGCGCTCTCGTCGGCGCTGGCATACCGGGTGAACGATCGTTTCTCCATCGGCGGCGGCGCGTCGTTCATCTACACCACTTTGGAGCAAGACATCGCCCTCAACCAGGGCCCGCTGCCCGACGGCAAGATTTCGATAGACGACGCCGACGACTTCGGAGTGCAGGGTTACTTTGGCCTCACCTGGCAGATGACGGAGCGGGTGCTCTTGGGCGCCGTGTACCGCACCGAGTTCGACACCAAGTTAAAGGGCGACGTCGAGGTTCAGAATCTGCTCACCGCCTTCAACCCCACGGGCAGCGTCAAGCTGGACTGGACCAATCCCCAGTGGCTGGACCTGGGCCTGCGGTTTCGGGCCCGAGAAGATCTGCATCTCATGCTGTCCGGCGGATGGCAGGAGTGGTCGGAGTACAGCACCAATCTTCTGACGGTCACGACGTCGGGTCCAGCTTCCGGAGTGGCGGTCATCGACCGCCAATGGGACGACACCTGGTACCTGGGCGGCGCCATCGCGAAGCGGTTCGGTGATTCCGCGTTATTCACGATGGGAATCAAGTACGACAGCTCACCGGTGGACGATGCCAATCGGACCTTCGATCTTCCCTTCGACGAGACGTGGACGATTTCGGCCAGCTATGTTCGGGCCGGGAAAGGGAAAATCGATTACGCCATCGGTGGGTCGCTACTCTACAGCGGCGATGCAGACATCGACCAGACGTCTCAGGGCGTTCGAGTGGTGGGTGATTTCGACTCCAACTGGATCTTGTTTCTGGGCGGCACCCTGCGCTATCGGTTTTAGCGCCACGATAGCACCACATCTCTTCGTAAGCAGGCTGAAAGGGACTTTCGTTGGGCACCCCTTCGGGATGCCGGGCGAAAGAGAACGCGGATCGGCTCTGCTCGAGTATCGGTTAAAGGAAAGTTGTGGACAGAAAAAGGGTCAGCTCACGGCTTGGAAACACACCAATCTGAACTCAAGGAATTAGTGGCGTGCGTGATCGGAATCGATGCCACGTGATCCGCTTGGGAAGCTGATGATGTACCTCCAGCCATCGCTTAGGGTCCCCAGTCGAACACCGGCAACACCCCGTAATTCTGCGACATCCATCATTGGACGGGTCCCCGGTGCACCATACGCTACGCTTGGCCCCTGTCGATTAGTTGTTGCCGTTACACAGGGACATGCAGGTGTCGCGAAGCACAGGCAAGGATTGTTTCATACAATCCTTTTGCATTTCCTCCATCCCTGGAGGTCAGATGTGCGAGAGCGACCTCGGCCGCGAACATTCCAGAGCGTAGATTCGAGCGCCGAGATCGACGAGCCAGCTATGCGCCCCTCAGCCACACCTCAATGAGTTTCTTGATCTGTGTCTGATACCTGACATTCTCCAACTCACACTTGCGGCGAAAGTCGGTCAAGAGCAGACCCGGCATTTTTATGCTGATGAGCTTCGGCGTCAGAAAGTGAATCGGGCGCCGATGATAGGACCGCTGAGATCGAGGTCGTCGATAACTCGATTATTCAAGCCGTCCCACTCCATGTGCCGGTAGCCCGCGTACGCGTCGAACTTCTTGAAGCGGTAGCCGAGGATCCCCTGCGCGGCCCATGTCAGGTCGGAGTCACCCGTGCCGATGTCTCCGTAATAGCGCAGGTACCACCGGTCGTCGAACCGGACCTTACCGTCAACGCCTACGATCCCGTCCCAGGTCCCCGCGGACCCGGATAACTTAATTGTCCGGGGGAGCCGCCTCGTCTTCTCGTCCAGCGTAAAGGTTGCGTCGAGCCACAGGTAGCGCGCACCGCCGATCAGATCGAGCGACCACTTTTCGTTATCGACCAGGTTGTACCCTGCACCGGCGGTCACGATCCAACCCTTCAGGACGACCTTGGCGTCTACCTCGAGCGGCAGCAAAAACGGCCCGACCGGAACGTTGAAATTTTCCCCGTTGTCGGCATCGATATCGAGGTAGATTAAATCCCCTGCGAGGCGCCACTTGTTCTTGCTCGCCCTCAGGCCCGCCATCAAAAACATGTCGAGGTTCTCGAGGAGGTCACTGAAGCCGACATCGATATCGTTCCCCGACGTGGTGGTGCCACCCAGGGAGGGCGCCCACACATAGGTATCCAAGCCGAACTGCCATTCACCGGACGAGGTAGAATCCTGTGCCCGAGAATGCGCGGCGCCGACGAGAAGCAGGGCGGCCGCGAGGGCGCGGCAGGTTTGTCTGTTTAGAGGCATGTCGGTTCCCCTCGTTTCTTTACGTTGCCGCGCCGTTGTCTGTGCGCGAGGAGCAATTTCGGGACGCGCAAGCAAACTCGCCCGAGTCGGGAGATTATATGTTACCGGGTGGGCATCTCACCCACTGAGAAAGTGCGCCTTTCCACGGCACACGGGAAGATCTTTGCCTACCCCGAGCCATCTGTGGAGTCCCGGCGTTCTCCCGGTGTCTAGTTGACGGTGGGACGGGTTCCCACCCCAGGCAGCGCCCATTTCAGATTTCGGGTCACATCTGCGCACCATCGATGAACTGTGCTTTGCTGCCCCCGACAATCGGCCAGTCAAGATTGGGTGAGTTTCAGACTTCGAACGCTGACTTCAAAAGGCAAGACGTGGCAATGGGGCTATTGATTCGCCTATGGAGCGAACGGGAGAGCTGAAAACCGTCAGGTGCCGTGGTCGCAAAGTGGATAGCGACGACGAGTGTTTTCCACTACCGTGCGAGCATTTTGGGGAGTCGCGACTGCGCCGCTTCTCGCCTTGCCAGCGCCGGCGTCGCTCGCGCTGACACGCCGGCGCGCAGCAGTAGCGCTGCTCGGGTGCCTGCGCTCGGACCGTGAACACCGCCCGGCACGCCACGCAGCGTCGCTTGTCCATCACCGCTCTCCCGACACGACATCCACCGATGACGTGGCCAAGATGTGATCGCTCGGCGAGACCGGTGCACTTGCCCAGCTCGAGACCGGCTCAGAAAGCTTTGCAGCGACTCCCGCAGCGGTGGGTCAGATCAGGTGAGCACAGGTGGGTCAAACGCGATGAGCGTCAAAGCCGGTGACGGTTGCAGGACGTGTGTTCCCTATTCTGACAGGGTTATTTGGTATTCTCATCACCGGCATGATCGTTGCCGTTGCGGTGTATGCGCTGCGGGCAACCATGGCACCTCCGACGCATAGTCATTGAGTCCATCCGGGGGTGCAGACCGGATCGGCGCAGAGGAGAAATGAAGATGCAACCTACTGCGAAAGCGTCATCCGTTCACCGCATCCTGGTCGTGGTTACGGTCGCCGTCCTGGGCCTGGGCGGGTGCACGGTGGGCCCGGACTATGTGCGGCCGGAAGCGAGCGTCAATTCGTCATGGCTCGAGTCCGCGCCGGCGCTCCAGGACGAGCCCGCGGAGATTCGCGAATGGTGGACGGCGTTCGATGACCCGGTGCTGACCCGATGAAATCCAGGCGGACTACAGTAAGGACCAGATCAGCGAGAACGATCGCAACAACCCTCCGTTCGACAACTTCCAGACTGCGGGCCTGGGCTTCGATGCGACCTGGGAGCTCGACTTCTGGGGAAAGTTCCGCCGCAACATCCATGCTGCGGACGCAGCGCTGCTGGCCTCGATCGCGGACTACGACGACGTGCTGGTGACCCTGGTCGCCGAGGTCGGGCTGACCTACGTACAAATCCGAACGTTCGAGCGACGAATCGAGCTCGCAAAGGCAAACGTCGAGCTGCAGCGCCAGTCGCTCGAGATCACGGAGTCGCGCTACCGAAACGGCAAGGTGTCGCAGCTTGATGTCACCGAGGCGCGAACGACGCTGACCAACACACAAGCCAGCGTGCCCAGT
The DNA here is from genome assembly GCA_947258715.1 of uncultured Gammaproteobacteria bacterium. Lineage (GTDB taxonomy): Bacteria > Pseudomonadota > Gammaproteobacteria > HK1 > HK1 > CAMYJH01. The sequence goes on along the minus strand of CAMYJH010000047.1, from coordinate 12,492 downwards.
CTCGAGTCGTCGCTGCGCGATGCCAAACTCTCGCTGAGTGTCCTGCTGGGTCGAACTCCGGGCGAGCTCGAACAGGCGCTTGCCGGTGGTTCCGGGATTCCCGTGGCTCCGGCCCAGGTGGCGATCGGCGTGCCGGCGGACCTGCTCCGGCGCCGGCCCGATGTGCGTTTCGCGGAACGCGCCGCGGCGTTCCAGAGTGAGCAGGTCGGCATTGCGACCGCTGACCTGTTTCCGTCAATCTCTGTTGGGGGTTCATTCGGGTACGAAGCATCCGATGCCGACAACCTGTCCCTTGGCAACAACCTGTTCGACAGTGGTTCCCAGGTCTGGTCGATCGGCCCGACATTGAGCTGGCCGATCCTCAACTACGACCGTATCAGGAATAACATTCGCGTGCAGGACGCGGCTTTCCAGGAGGCTGCGGTGAACTATCAGAACACCGTGCTGCAGGCGGCGGCGGAGGTCGAGTCCTCGCTGTACGGCTTTCTTAAATCGCGCGAGCAGCTTGCTTACCTGACCGAGAGCGCGGAGAGTGCGCGGCAGTCACTCGAGCTGTCGACGATCCAGTATAAGGAAGGCGAGACTGACTTTCTGCGCGTCGACATCGCCGCCACGAACGTGACCCGGCAGCAGGACAGCCAGGCGACTGCCGAGGGGCGGGTCGCCTCGAACCTCATCGGCGCGTACAAGGCGCTCGGTGGCGGGTGGGAATTGCGTCTCGGACGCGAGTTCGTGCCGGCTGAGACGGTTGAGGAGATGCGCAGCCGGACCAGCTGGGGCAACATCCTCGGGACGCCGGACTACTCCTCCACGACGGATCTGGGCTTTGAGCGCCCCGCAGACACGGACGACACCTATCTCGCACCACAGGCGGAGACCGGGCCCGGTCGTGGTCGAAAGGGTAGTGAATAGCCATGCTCACCGGTGTCCCATCCGAGGTCCAGATCCTGGGCGTTTACTTTCCACCACTGTCCGTGGCGATTGTGATCGGATTACTGTGCGCGATGGTTGTCTCGCAGCTGCTCAACCGGACAGGCCTCAGCCGCTTCTTCTGGCATCCGCCGCTGGCCAATGCCGCGCTGTGGCTGCTGGCAACAGCACTCATTGCTCTGTTCATCATCGCACCCTGACCCATGACAATGACAACCGCCCCCGACATCATGAAGAACATCATCTCGAAACTGCCAACGCTCCTGCTGGTCCTGGTGGCCGTCGTGCTCGCGTATGTCGTCTACCAACGCTGGACACACGACCCATGGACGCGGGACGGTCAGGTGCGGGCGGACATCGTCAAGATCGCACCGCGGGTGTCGGGCTACATCGTCGAGATCGCGGTGCAGGACAATCAGTTCGTCCGCAAGGGCGAATTGCTCTTCAGGATCGATCCCAGTTCTTATCAATTGGCCGTTGACACGGCGCAGGTCCAGTTGCAACAGGCCAGGGAACACGTCGCTGCGCTGGAAGCCGGGATCGAGGCGGCCGAAGCCATGGTCAAGCAAGAGGAGGCGGCCCTGGCGAATGCCCGTTCGGAATCCAGGCGCGCGACCCGGCTCTCCAAAGAGCGGGCGGGGTCGGTGGAGAACGCCCAGAAGAAAGCCGCAATTTTACTGGAGAGTCAGGCGGGTCTGGCATCCGCGCAGGCCGATCTTGACGAGGCAAGAGCTAACCTCGGTGAGCCCGGCGCCGCCAACGTGCGTATCCGCGAAGCTACGGTCCGACTCGAGCAGGCACGGCTCAACTTGAGCTGGACCTCGATCAACGCACCGTTTGACGGATTCACCACCAACCTGGATGTCAACGAGGGGCAATTCGGTTCTGCCGGCACCCCCATCGCGGCGTTCGTAGACAGCAGTTCGTTCCGGGTGGATGGCTATTTCCAGGAGTCCAAGCTGAAACACATCAAGCGGGGCAATCTCGCAATCATCACCTTGATGAGCCACCCGGACATCGAACTGAAGGGCGTCGTCGACAGCATCGGCTACGCGATCGACCCCCCGGGGAGCGCCGATACGGAGGGCGTATTCAATCTGGTGCCCCAGATCCAACCGACGTTCGACTGGATCCGTTTGCCGCAGCGGGTGCCGGTGCGAATCCGTCTGGAGGACGTTCCCGAAGACATCCAGCTGGTCTCCGGAATGACGGCCTCGGTGGCGATCCGGCCTTCGCGGGAAGACTGACGCGTGCAGCGCTTTGTTCCGAAGCTGGATGCCACCAGCGTTCAGATCGCGCTCAAGTCCTGCCTTGCGCTGGTCCTCGACCTGGCGATCGCGCTGCAGCTGGACTGGAATCCGGCTTTCGGAGCCATCACCGTCTGCGTGCTGCAGACGCCCGCCCTCGGGGCGACCTACAAGAAAGGCATGCTCTTCCTTGCCGGCACCCTGGGCGGCGCGATCACCGGCCTGGCCCTGGTCATGCTGTTTGCCCATGATCGCGTTGCCTTCATCGTGGCCGCGGCGTTGCTGACCAGCTTCGGCGTTTACCGCCTGCAAGTAAGCCGCTACCCGTACGCATGGATGATCTTCACCGTGACCGCGATGTTGGTGAGCTTTTTCTCCACCCAGGACTTCTCGAACGCATTCGGGATCGCAGTCATGCGAGCATCGACCATCTGCCTGGCGGTCGTCATTGCGTTTCTCGTCCACGGGATATTCTGGCCCATTAGGGCCGGAACGGTTTTCGAACGCCAACTGCATGGCTTCATGGAGGGTTGCCGCGGTTTGCTGTCACTCACGAGCCGGGCGCTGGCCGGCGCTGAGCCCGATCCGGACGCGTTGGGAAAAGCCGGAACGGCTCAGGTCAAGGCGCTCGCCGCACTGCGCGGCACATTGGACGCGGCCGTCAACGATACCGAACGTTTCAGGCAGTTTCACGCCGGCTACGAGTGGTTGCTCGATCAGCTTCACAATCTGCTACTGGCCATCCTTGTCGTGCGCGAGAGCATCGAAAGGCCCCGTGACGATCAGGCAAGGAGGTCGCCGATTGCCGCTTCGGACAACCTGCGTTCCCTGCTGGAACAGATTGAGGGTGACATGCAGGAGCTGGTGCGCGATCTGGCGCGTCCGCGCGACGGCACGGCGAGCCCTCGCGCGTCCGGTGGGGGAGCCGCAGCGCATATCGATCAACCTGGAACCCTCGACACGGCCTTCGACGCCATGCTCGCAGGCAGCCTGCGCGATCTGGCAAGACAGGTTTCGAACGTGCGCGCGACGCTCGCGGGGGTCGAGGACCCCGAGCATGTCCCTTCGCCTCGCCCGGCGCCGCCGCGCGAGCCCTTCAGCCTGACGAGCGTGAAGTCGCGCAAGGCCGCGGGCGGCGGCCTGGTGATTCTGCTGCTTGGCTGGTTCTACATCCAGACGCAATGGCCGATGGGGTTAGTATTTGGCATGGTGTTCGCGACGATCGCGATTGCGCTCGGCGCGATGGTCCCATTGATACTGATCGGTCGCCAGTTGCTGCTCAGCCTGCTCATCGGCGCCGCGATTGCCGCGCCCCTATATTTTGGGATCATGCCCGGCATTAGCCATTACGAGGAGTTGATACCCTGGCTTTGCGTGGCGCTCTTTCCGCTTCTCTATATGGTGGCCAGTAAACCACAAAAGATGCTCCAGTATTTGTTCTCGGCGATCTTTGTCATCGCCCTGCTGGGGCTCGACGAGCAGGGGCAGTCATATTCCTTCAGCTCGTTCGTCAACATGTGGCTCGGCTTGTGCGCCGGGTTCGGGGGCGCACTGGCAGCCTTCGGCCTGTTCTCCTCGGTGGCGCCTGAGCGTGAGTTCTGCAAGCAGGTTCGTTCCTTCTTTGCCGGCTGCGGCCAATTCGCAACAGGATTCCGGGAGCGCGCGCAGGGGACGCCTGCGGGAGTGGCGATCATCAGCACCGGCCAGGAGCGATGGCAGCCTGTCCTCAAGCATCTTCAGATCTGGTCGAGTGCGATCAACTACGAGCGGGTGCCTGGCAACGACCGTCACAAGACGCAATCGCTGATCGAATCAATCCAGCACCTGGCCCTGCGTCTTCCTGCAGCAGAGCGTGTCGGCCAATCATCTGTCGAGGCCCTGGACGAGCCCATGCGCAAGCTGCTCGGCCGCTTCTATGACGCTTGCGTCGAATCGTTCCAGTTGATCGCGAACTCGCTCGCAACACAGCAGCCGATCCCGGATCTGCCGGAAACTAGCAGACTCGTTCGCGAAATCGAATCCCGGGGTGACGATCTCCGCCGCTCGGCCGGCGGCGATGAGGACGCTCGCGCTTCCGTCCTGCGCTTCATGAGCACAACCGCCCGCCTGGGTTCCCTGGCTGACGCAATCCAAGACTGTCGCGACAACGCGAATGCGCTCGATTGGGAAGCGTGGAACAGGAACTACTTGTAGCCTGCATGTCACACCACGCCCCTACTGTGACAAACCCTTCGGACGCTCAGTGAAAGCCCTCTGCGCTCCGGGCCGCGGCGGCCTCGGGCAGCAATAACAGGGCGCCAAGGAGAAAAGCCAGCGCGCCCAGCAGCGTAAACACCAGCGAATAGGTTACCGCATCGAAGCCCGGGGCTTCTGGCGGCACAAAGGCGAATACGGCGGATATCAAAAAGGCGGCGCAGCCAATAAGGTTGATAAAGGTAATCCACCAGTCGATGAGGTCGGGGCGCCAGGCCCAGTGCGCGTGGCAGGTTTCGATGTAGGCCAGGTAGCCGGAGGCGAAAAACAGGATGGAGCCCAGGATATTGGGCACCCAGATTTCCAGGTCTTGCAGCACCCAGCTTCCTGGTGGGTGCAGGGCCTCGAAGGTGTTGAAATTGAACAGCACCGTACCCCCGAACTGAAGTGCGCAACTGAGCCAGCCTGCGTCCCCCGGAAACCAGCCAAACAGCCTCAAGCGGCGCGATTGCGCGTGCTGGGACTTGGCAAAGGCGCCGGCATTGGCCGACTGCACCAGCTGTAGCCAGGCTGCTGTGGTGAAGGGGAGCGAGCCGGCAAAGAAGACCATGTTGATCTGGCCTTCATCCATGTCGTAGCTGGTTGCAAGCGCAGGGAACAGAAACAGCAGGCTGCCGATCGCAAAAAGCGTCGCACCTGTGCTGAAGATGATGCCAATCCACCAGTTCATTTCCCGGGGCATGCACAGGCAGCTCGTCAGTTCCCGTGCGGTCTCCACCCACCTTCTGTGGCCTGGCAGACCCTTGCGGTGATGGCGAGAGTGTCGAACCTCGATGGAGCCGTCTTCGCGGCGGTAGTGCTGCCGCGTATTGAACGGCCATGCGCCGTGAGACTCTCGTAACTCAAGAGCCTCTGTGGTGTCGCTTTCGCCCATCACTCTGTCCTCCGCGCGCAGACGCTCAAGCGCCGGAGGCTAGTGGTGAAATCCAGAGGCTTCTTTTTCGGTCAGCTGATTGCTTACCGGCCGTGTTTCGAAATAGGCCAGCGCATCCTTCATGTTTTCCAACAACAGGGAGGCCAGGTCTCGACTGACGCCGTGGCGCACGAGGATGCGCTGAATAACCACGTCTTCGCAGTCGGCGGGTAGTGAGTAGGCCGGCACCTGCCAGCCCCGTCCGCTGAGCCGGTCTGCCAGGTCGTACAGTGAAAAACCGGGATCCACACCGTCCTTGATTTTCCAGCACAGAGCCGGGATGCCAACATCCCGTCCACCGTTGTATATCACCTCAAAGGGCCCGAGCTTCGCGATCTCGTCTGCCAAGTATTGCGCGGTGTCGTAGCAGGCGCCGTGAATTTTCTCGTAACCTTCCCGACCGAGTCGCAGGAAGTTGTAGTACTGACAAACGACCTGGCCGCCGGGCCTGGAAAAATTCAGGGCGATATCGCGCATATTGCCGCCCAGGTAATTGACCCAGAATACAAGCTCTTCAGGGAGGTCGGTGTCCTCCCTCCACAGGATCCAGCCCACGCCCAGGGGAGATAGGCCGAACTTGTGGCCCGATGAGTTGATGGACTTGACCCGTGGCAGGCGAAAATCCCATTCGAGTTCCGGGGCGCAGAATGGTGCGAGAAAACCGCCGCTGGCGCCATCCACATGAATGGGAATATCCAGCCCGGTTTCTTCCTGATAGTTGTCCAGCGCCACAGAGACGGCGGCAACCGGCTCGAACTCTCCGGTAAAGGTAACGCCCAGGGTAGGGACCACGCCGATGGTGTTCTCGTCACAGCGCTTGATGACCTCTTCCGGGGTCATCAGCAGGCGACCATTCTCCATGGGAATTTCCCGGTGCTCCACGTCCCAGTAACGGGTGAACTTATGCCAGCAGATTTGCACCGGCCCGGTAATCAGGTTGGGCTTGTCGATGGGCTTGCCCTCGGCCTTGCGCTTCGCTTCCCAGCGACGCTTCATGGCCATGCCTCCCAGCATAGCCGCTTCACTGGAGCCCACGGTGGAGCATCCCACTCCATTGGCGGCCTGGGGTGAATTCCACAGGTCGGCAAGCATGTGTACACAGCGCGCCTCGATCTCGGCCGTTTGCGGGTACTCGTCCTTGTCCACCATGTTCTTGTCGATACAGGTGTTCATCAGCTGGTGTACTTCCGGCTCTTCCCAGGTCTGGCAGAAGGTGGCCAGGTTCTGGCGAGCGTTACCGTCCAGCATCAACTCGTCGTTGACTACCGTGTAGGCGTGCCGGGGAGCTTGTTCCGCATCGGGGAACTTGTACTTGGGCACGCTGACCGAAAGGTCCACGGACGCGTACACCGCGTCGTCAATTTTGTGTCGTATTGAATTTTTATCATGCAAGGCCATGAACGGCTCCTTTAGCAGTGGTCAATTATGATTTGGGGATAGCCGAGAGTCTCCGACCTAGTTGCCTTCACTCTTTTCCAGGGTCAGAGCTAACGCCTAACTCACTCCGGCCCTTGCCTGGCGGTGGTTTCCAGTCGGCACACCAAGCCACCGAACTTGACTCCAAGGTGGGTTCACGGCTCGCCACGATCACATTGTGCCTTGGGCCAGGATCATACGCTCGGTCGCCGCGGTACTCGCCACACCCTGAGAAGGATGATGCTCTCCTGCCGAGGCTCCATGCACGAACAGAGGTATGCTCACAGCTTCCCAAGATCATTGCCTACCCCCAGCCATCTGTGGAGTTCCGGCGTTCTCCCGGTGTCTACTTGACGGTGGGGACGAGTTCCCACCCCAGGCACCGGCCATTTCGGATTTCGGGTCACATCTGTGCACCATCGATGAACTGTGCCCTGCTGCCCCCGAAAATCGGCCAGTCAAGATCGGGTGAGTTTCAGGCTTCGAAGCAGCTTGCCCGTGGTAGTGCCCTGAACCAGCAGCGACAGCAGAACGACCCCCAGGGTCAGCTGGACGAGTAAGGTCCGGCTCTCGAAGTCCGGGGGAAGCCCCATCGCCAGCGCCAGGGGAACGGCCCCGCGCAGACCGCCCCACCACATCACTTTTTGCTCTGGCGAGGAGATCGGATCGTCCTTGCGGAACAGGTTGCAAATCCACGAGAAGCCGAACACCACTACGACGCGCGCCAGAGTGACGATCACGAAGCCGGCCACGATGTATCCGATCGTGGCGGAGTAGCCACCCAGGTCTTCCACCAAATGGAACTCGGTAAGACCGATGAGGAGGAAGATCAAGCTGTTGGCGACGAACGCTGCGTACTTCCAGAACTCCCGGATGTATCGACGTAGCGAGTCGTCGAAGGTCCTCGCGGCGGCCCAGCTGGCGTACATGCCAGCACCCACCACGGCCATGACGCCGGAGACGTCGAGCAGATGGTCGGCAACGATGAAGGCAACGTAGGCCATGACCGTGCTCAGTGCCACCTGCACCATGCGATCGCCGTGGGCCAGGGAAATCACCCAGCACACCGCAATTCCGACCGCAAGGCCCACCACCAGGCCGCCGAAGAAGACCACCAGGAAGGCCACCACCGGGTTGCTCATGGCACCCGCGGCCTCGCCGCCGGCGATCAGCAGCGAGGCGAGCACGATATTGAACATCACGATGGCGGTGGCATCATTGAACAGGCTTTCTCCGTCCATCAGAGTGCTCAGCCGCTCGTTGACCCCCAGTTCCTTGAACAAGGCGATTACTGCAACCGGATCGGTGGCGGAAATCAGGGCGCCGAATAGCAATGCCGCACCGAGGCTCAGGGGGATCACTGCGTGCAGGGAATAGCCGACGATGAAGGTGGACACCAGCAAGCCGGGCACTGCCAGCACGAGGATGGGCACCAGCCGTTCCAGCAGGATCCGGGCGTCGATGTTGATGGCGGCCTCGAACAACAACGTCGGCAGAATCAAATAGAGGATCAGGTCGGGCGTGAGCTGAACCTGGCGAAGCGGTGCGGCCGCCTCGATGTGCGCGGCCGCGAGTCCAAGGGCGATGCCCACGATGAGCAGCCCTATCGTATAGGGGAAGCGCAAGCGCCTGACGACTAGAGCCGTGACGGCGGCAACGAACATCAGCCCGACAACGATGACGACGGGTGTCAGGATGGAGTCTTCATACATGGTGTTTTCCCTTCCCCTGCTCAGCCGGCGTCGGTACGCAGGCTCTCCTGTATGCCTCCACGACTTCGTCGAGGGTGCCGTAGAAAGCGTCCTCGCCGAAAAGTTGCTGCAGCTCGTAACGGTCGTCGGGATCGACGTCGCCCAGGACCTGAGCGACGACCAGCCGGATCCCGCGCTCCTCCAGCAGGGCGAACAGTGACCTCAGCGTCTCCGCGGCGGAGTAGTCCACGTCGGAAACCGCGGAGGCGTCGATGCACAACCAGCGCAACGGCGGTTGCGCGGTGTTCATGAGCGCCGTCATCTCCTCCGAGAGCTGCCGCGAGTTCGCGTAGTACATGCTGTGCGTAAAACGATAGATCATCAGTCCGGGGACGGCCTGGGCCTCGCTGCTCACCGGATGCGGAACCCACGCCCCGGCGTCGGTACGCTCCAGCACGACATTCTTCGGCCGATAACCACGCTTTGTGTGATCGATTAGAGACAACACGATAGCGAGCAGGATCCCCTGCTCGACCCCGACGAACACGACCGTCAGCCCGGTGATTGCGGCCACCCAGAACTCCGCTTGCCGTTGCCGGAAGATGCACTTCATCTCTTCGGCCTTGATCAGGTCGAGACCGATCAGAAACACGACCGCCGCCAGCACCGACTCGGGCATGTAGGCCAGCGGCGCGGTGAAAAAGAGCAACACCAGAACGACGACGCCAACCGCAGTGAGGTGCGTCAGCTGAGTGCGGCCACCGGCGCTGTCGACCATCTGGGTCTTGGTCGGACTGCCGGCAACGACGAAGGTCCCGGACAACCCGGCGCCGATATTTGCCAGCCCCATCGCGTTGAGGTCGACGTTCTGATCGAAGCTCTCGTTGTACTTCGCTGCGAATGCACGTGAGGTTGCGGCGCCTTGGGCAAGGATGACCACGAACATGGCGAAGGCGATGGGCGCGAGCCGCCGGATGAGGTCCAGACTCCAGTCGACCTCGGGCAGGGCGAAATGCGGCAGGCCACTGGGGACGGCGCCGAGCACATGCATCGAGCTGCCGAAGTCGAGCGCCCAGCTCGCGGCAATGGCGCCGGCCACGGCAATCAACGCCCCCGGGATGCGCTCCGAGATCTTCCTTGCGCCGACGATGACGACGAGTACGGCGACGGCAACTCCGAGGGCCTTGTAGTTGATGTGGTCGAGCTGCTGGATGTCGGCCCAGATTTTCTGCAGGGTGCCGTGCCCGCCACCTTTGAGCCCCAGCATGCCCGAGATCTGCCCCAGCGCCACCTGTATGCCGACGCCGGTCAGAAAGCCGACCAGCACCGAGCGCGACAAGAAGTCGGCCAGGAAGGCAAGACCGACGACCCGCGCCAGGATAACGAAAGCCCCGGCCATGATGGCGAGGACGGCGGCGAGCGCCAGGTATTCGTCGGTACCGGTGTTCGCAAGCCCCACAAGACCAGCGGCAAGAATGGCCGCCGTGGCCGAATCGGCGCTGACCACCAGGTGTCGCGATGAGCCGAGAAATGCGAACAGCAGCATCGGAATAAGCATGGTGTAGAGCCCGGTGATGACCGGGGTGCCGGAAATCTTGGTGTAGCCCATGACCTCCGGGATCGCCAGCGCGGCCAGCGTCAGTCCGGCGACAATCTCGACCGGGACCTGCGAGCCCTTAATCGGCAGCAGGCCCTGCAGGAGCGGCAAGCGGAAACCTTTGGATTTGTCGTTGGCGGGTGACACCACATTCCCCTACGAAGTCGAGCCTCTGAAGCCCGGCAGGCCCCGCGCCTCAGCGCTGGTTGCCAGGAAGAGCGCTTCCTCGATGACTTCCTCGCCGTCGTCGTTGAGCTCGAGCCGGCCGTGCGCGTCGACTTCGAAGGCAAAATCGTCGAAGGTGTGCTTACCCGCCAGGATGTCCTGGTCGAGAAGAATGCGCGTCCTGAAGAAATTCGCCCACTTGAACTCCGAGAACGGCGCGTCGTTCTTCAGGTATCCATCATGCTCACGCACGATCCACGCAAGGCTGCGGTAGGGATCGAAAGCGAGGTCCTTGACGTGCGCCGGCAGCGTCTTGGGCTGCTGCGGGCCACCCCCCGCCTTGTCGAACAGGTACACCCAGTTCCTCCGGTGCATCGACTTCCAGAAGTAGGTCTCCTCCAGGGTGCTGGCGTTTGCCATCACCTTTGCGTAGACGGCGACCTTCTTGCCGTGCTGCTCGTGCGCCACCTCGTGCAGGGCGCGCGCCAGGTGGTGATGGTCGACCAGATAGAAGCGCTTGCCTCTGACCACGACCGGTACCGGCCTCACGAGCAGGTAGTCGTGCAGCTTGTGGGGATCCTTCTTGAGCTTCTTGGCGATGCGTGCGGCTTTCACTTCGACCTCGGCCTTCCCCGTGGCGAATTGGGTCGGCGACAGATCGCGTACTCGGATCTTGCAATAATCCCCCTCTTTCGCGTCCGGGGGGCACCAGGGGAATTCAGAGGCACAGACTTGCTTGGTCACGCTCGACAGCCTCCGTCAGTGGGCGGATCGAAAGTTGGAGATAACCCGCCGCCGCAGGCGCTGGCGACAGCGCCCGCGGCGACCGCGCGGCGGTAGCTTCAGCGCGCCTCGACCGAGATCGCGAAGGCGCGGGTCAAGCGGGCGTGGATGGAATCGCCCACCTCGAGACTGTCGAAGGCGCTGGCCGCGGGGTCGACCTCGCTCTTCACCACGTTGCCGTCCGGCAGCTCCAGGGTCAGCTCACGCTTGTTCTTGTCGATGCCCTTGACCGTGGCGGACACGTCCACCGCGCCGGCCACCATCGCAGCAGGCTTGTCACCCTCCGCCGCACGTCCAACGACTAGCGCTGCATCTTCCTCGGGCTGCGTTCCCGGTATACCAAGGTAGACGGCCACGGACTCGTAGAAGGTGACCGTGACCTTGTCGCCGACGGTGATTTGGTCGAAGTTTCTGACTTCATCGCCGGCCTCGACATCCACCACATTCCCGCGCGGTCCGATCAGGGTGACAATACGGTCGGCCTTGTCGACGCCGACCACCTCCGCGGTGAGCACCACTGAATCTGAGAGCTCCACGCCCTTTGGCTGCGCGGCTTGCGCACCCCCTGCGATGGCCATGGCAAGGGCAGCCGTTGCCAGATTGCCAACAAGCTGCGAAGTGAGTTTTCGAGTCTTCATCGGTTGTTCCTCCCTTGGAGAGTGTGTCGTTCCGCGTTTCGGGTATAAACAGCTCGGCCACGTCGACGATAAGATCCCGACCCGTCCGTGCACCAATAGTTGCCGCCGAGGGCGGATCAGGGGGTTGTCCTACCTCTTTTCGAGTGGGTGGATGATGTTCCGGTCCTGCTTCATGTCTACGACAGTCCAGCCTTTCGCCCGTGCTTGGTCGAGGCCCTTGTCGAGACGGCCGATGCTGCACTTGCGGTCGTATGCCCATTCGCGTGTGGCATCAGCATGGTGGACATAGAGCACGAACCGTAGACTTTACCCGGCAGTCGCCCATTGCAGCATCTGCAGGTCACCGTCGGAATTGCCGAACGCTGCGATAGGGCGACGACCGATGACTTCTGCTCTTCGGTTGAACAACGATTTGGAGTGCATACGCTTCAGTCCTCCACTCAGCCGCAACTAACACCCGTGGCGAAGGTGCCTTAAGACTGCCACACGTGTTAGAAGACGACATCGTCGCGACTCCCGAAATTGCACGCAGGCTAGTGGACAACACTGGTCGTTGCTATCCACTTTGCGACCACGGCAGCTGACGGTTTTCAGCTCTCCCGTGCGCTCCATAGGCGAATCAATTGCCCCGTTGCCACGTCTTGCCTTTTGGAGTCAACCTTCGAAGCCTGAACCTCACCCGATCTTGACTGGCCGATTGTCGGGGGCAGCAGGGCACAGTTCATCGATGGTGCGCAGATGTGACCCGAAATCTGAAACGGGCGGTGCCTGGGGTGGGAACCCGTCCCACCGTCAAGTAGACACCGGGAGAACGCCGGAACTCCACAGATGGCTGGGGGTAGGCAATGATCTTGGGAAG
>CAMYJH010000046.1:6698-30528 GCA_947258715.1 uncultured Gammaproteobacteria bacterium | reverse complement strand
ACCGGGATCGGCTTGTCGAGGCCAAGCTCGCGATAGACCGCGTCGTAAACGTCCTGCGGCGCCCGATCGCCGACGATTGCCAGCACCGGATCGGCGGGCATCACGCGACCGATGACGAAGGTGACCGCGGTCAGTCCGATAAAAGTGAGCGCGAGGGTAAGGACAACCCCCGCGATACTGCGAGACAGAGACGGCGAAGCCGGGGACTTGCCCGGCTCCGCCGCCTGCCGGCCGGCGGCCTGCGGTTCCGCCATCCGGCCGGCCCCCCCTGCGCGTTACTTGGTCACGTTGCGGTAGAAGACCAGATCGAAGTTCGATCCGGAGACAAACCCCTGCAGATTCTTGCGCCGCGCGACCTGCTCGTTCTGCTGGAACAGAATCACGTAGGGCCCCTCGGTCTGCAGCCGCTTCTGCAAGTCGAGGTAAAGCCCTTCGCGCTTGTCCAGATCGAGTTCGTTGCGCGCCTGCACCGCAAGCTTATTGACATCGTCCTTGGCCCACGCGTTTCGCCACGCCAGCACGCCGGTGAGTTTTGCTTCCATCCGGTTGTCCGGATTGTGGGCAAAGGCGTCGGCATTGGAGTGCGGATCGACGTAATCGGGCGACCAGCGGGCGAGGATAATCTCGTGCTTGCGCGCGCGGTATTTCGGCCACAGGGTCTTGCCCTCCTGGGTCGTGATCTGCGCCTTGATGCCTGCGTCCGCGAGGGTGGCCTGCAGTGACTGCGAGATCTCGGGGAACGGCGAGTTGGTCAGCGTATCGATGCGGACCTCAAAGCCGTCAGCGTGGCCGGCTTCGGCAAGCAGCGCCTTGGCCTTCGCCACGTCGAGCGAGTACGGCGTGTCCGTGTAGGCCGCCCACAGACCGCCCGGCCAGAAGGCCTGGTGCACCACGAACTGCCCCGCCAGGAAAGAGTTGGCCATGCCCTTGTAGTCGGCGAGATGGCGCAGCGCCTGTACCACCTGGGGCTTGCCTAGGATTGGGTGCGAAGCGTTGGCCGCCATGTAAACGATGGTGCCCTTGGGATAGCCGTCGATGGCGATATCCGCGTTGTCCCTAATCCCCTTGATCTGATCTGGCGTGAGATTGCGGGCCATGTCGATGTCGCCCTTCTCCAGCAGCAGCCGCTGCCCGGAGGGCTCCGACACGTGGCGCAGGATGACGCGCTTCGTGCCCGGCGCTCCGTGGCGGTAGTCGGGATTGGCTTCCAGCACCACGGTCTCGTTGGCCTTCCAGCTTTTCAGGCTGAACGCACCGGAGCCGGCGCTGTTCGACTTCAGCCAGTCATAGCCGAGGTCGCCGTCCTTCTCATGCTCGAGCACGAGCTTCTTGTCCACCACCGAGGCGATGCCGGCGGACAGCGCGTTCAAGACCAGTCCGGGCGAGAATTCTTCGGTAATGGTCACGCTTACATGACGGTCGTCCACCACCTTGATGAGGCCATCGACGTTTTCTGCGTTCCAGCCGAACTGGGTAATGATGAAAGCCGGCGTCTTGTTGAGCTTCACCACCCGCTCGAGGGAAAACTCCACGTCCTCGGGTCGAACGGGATTTCCGGAATGAAACTTGAGCCCGTCCCGAAGCTTGAAGGTGATGGTCTTGCCGTTGTCGCTTATCTCCCAGCTCTCGGCAACGCCGCCGACGAGCTTTTGCAGGTTCTCGGGCTCGAACATCATGATGCGGTCATAGATGTTGGCGATGATCTCGCCGGTGGTGAGCTCGAAAACCTCGGCCGGGTCCATGGTGATGATGTCGGCAATGTCCTTCGCCATGACGAAGGTGTCTTTCGGCGTCGCGGCCTGCGCGGTGGCGCCGACGGCAAGCAACGCGGCACAGACGACGCCGCTCAGCGAACGTGTGATATGAAGCATGGGATCTCCTCCTGGCGGCCAGTTTCTTGGTCTGATTCGCTCCGGAGGTCCTGGCCCGGCGCGTAGGGGCTAGCGGTGCTGGCCCGGGGATAAAGGTGGCCGCAACCCGATGGTGACCGATGCCCGGGGGGAGTTCAATAGACCAGGATTTCGGCCGGAGATTCGCGGGCTGGGGCGTCCTGCAAGTGTCTGCCGAAAAGTCGCCAAGTCCTATCGGCGCCCTGGCACGGGTAAAACGCCGACCGCCGGTAAAGGCGGGAGTGACGATCTCCCCCGTCAAACCACCTGCTCTACCGACCGACGCGGAATCTTAATGCGAAGTTGCAGTTTGAAGACCTTTGTGTCTGAAACGCCTAAAAATTCGCATCAGCCATGTGATTCATCGAATCAATATTGCGTATGTACAAAATCTATTTGCTCGATACTCATGCTTGAAATGACCACCAAACAGGAGTGACACTCTCCATTGCTTGCCTCTTTCCGCTCCCATCCATGCATAACTAAGGAGACTCAAAATGCGTTTGTTCAAGAGTTCGATGGCGCTCGCTCCCGCTGTTGCCATGCTGAGCGCGATTTCAATACACGCGTACGCCGGAGATGAAATGCCGGTGCAACTTGGTCCGCGCCCGTTCTATCTCGTGGAAAAGATGAGTGAGGGGGATCTCAAAGAGGCGCTCCAGGAATGCGCCGCCGAGATCGAGAAGTATAAACAACACGACTTCTCCATCGGACACCGGGGCGCCGCGCTGCAGTTCCCCGAGCACACCGCGGAGTCCTACGTCGCGGCCGCGCGCATGGGCGCCGGCATCCTGGAGTGCGACGTGACCTTCACTGCCGACGGCGAACTGGTCTGCCGCCATGCACAGTGCGATCTGCATACCACCACCAACATTCTGGCAACGGGCCTTGCCGACACTTGCGACGTACCGTTCACGCCGGCCGAATTCGACGCGGCCGGCAACCGCATCTCGCCCGCGACGGCCACCTGTTGCGCCAGTGATATTACGCTGGCGGAGTTTAAAACGCTGGAAGGCAAAATGGACGCGCGCGATCAGAACGCCACTACGGTGGAAGAGTTCCTAGGCGGCACAGCAGACTTCCGCACGGATCTTTATGCCACCGGCGGCACCCTGCTGAGTCATAAAGAGAGCATCGAGCTCTTCCGCCGGCTCGGAGCCAAGTTCACGCCTGAGCTCAAGAGCGGAGATCCGGCTGACATCGCGGCTGTCTTCGGCAGTCAGGAGGCCTACGCTCAGTCAATGATCGACGACTACAAAGAGGCCGGCATCAAGCCCCGGAACGTCTGGGCGCAGTCCTTCAACATCGACGACGTCCTCTATTGGATCAATAACGAGCCGCGCTTCGGAAAGCAGGCCGTTTGGCTGGACGGGCGGAATCCGGTCGATCTCAGCGCAACGCCCCCGCCGCTTAGTGAGTTCCAAGATCTCAAGGCAGCGGGTGTCAACATCATCGCGCCTCCAATGCCGGCCCTGGTGCAAATCGGCGCGCCGAACGAGATCGTGCCTTCCGGCTATGCCACTAGGGCCCGTCAGGCCGGTCTGAACATCATCTCCTGGACCACGGAGCGTTCCGGGAGGATTGTCGAGGAGGTCATCGATGGCGGCGGCAGCAATTTCTATTACCGCACCACCGTTCCCGCGCTGGAGAACGACGGCGACATCCTGCGCACCATCGACGTGTTGGCTCAAGACGTCGGTATCATCGGCCTTTTCTCGGACTGGCCGGCTACCACCACCTTCTATGCCAACTGCCTGTTGGAAAAGCAGAAACAACGGCGCGATCGCGACGACGATGACGACGACTGAGGCTTGAGAGCTCCCAAAGCCCGGGGGTCAACTTCATACAGCCAAATTTGGCCGCGGCGCGCAAGCGTCGCGGCCCGTGGTTGTTTGGGGATCGTATTGAGGGGGGGCTGGAGCTGGTGCCGGTGAGTGGACTCGAACCACCGACCTACTGATTACGAATCAGTTGCTCTGCCAACTGAGCTACACCGGCGCGACGGGTGGGAAGTATACAAAAGTTCTCCTGACGGGGGCGAAGCCTTAAACATCAAATAGTGTGAAGCGGTCGACGCCGGCAAGGGTGTAAAGGGGGGGCCTTTTTACCACGCCTTGCTATGCTTTAAGGCGTCCACCAGCCGCTCACAAAGCATTCGAACGTCTGCCGCCAGGCGCGACTCCCCATGAACCCGAAGCCCATCGAATCCGAAGCAGCACCGACCAACGGTTCCGCCGGGCCAGCGGACGTCGTCGTGGGCCTCATCGCCAGCGCCCTGCGGGGGCAGCCGGCAGATGCCGGGCAGCTGGCTAAACGGGGCTCCGCCGACGCTTTTCTCGAAGCCGTGGCCGAACACGGCGTCGGGCCCCTGCTCCACCATGTGCTTGCATCCAACGGTGCCGCCAACCGGTGGCCGGACGAAATTCGCGAAGCCCTGGCGGAAACGGCGCGCAAGGAAGCGGTGCGCGAAGCGATCCGGGTCGAAGAGACCCGTCGGGTGCTGGCTGCCCTGAATGCCGAACGGGTGGCACCGCTCGTGCTCAAAGGCGCCGCCCTCGCCTACTCGCTCTATGCGAGGCCGCACCTCCGCACCCGCGAGGACACCGATCTGCTGGTGCGGCAGGCGGCGGTGGCCGATGTGGTGCGTATTCTCGAGGAGCTTGGCTACCGACGCCATCAACGCCTTCCCGGCCAGCGTGTCTTACGCCAGGACACCTATCTTCGGCAGGACGACTCGGGCTACACCCACGCCCTGGATCTGCACTGGGCCATCAGCAATCGCCCGGCTCTGGCGAACAGTCTCGATTACGCTGATGTTCGCCAGCGCGCCGTCGCCATCGAAGCGTTGAGCCCCGGCGCCATGGGCCTTTGTCATGAAGATGCGCTTCTGCACGCCTGTCTGCATCGCCTCGCCCACGGCGACGAGGAAAACCTGATCTGGCTCTACGATATTCACCTGCTGGTGAAAAGCATGACTGCCGTGGAGTTCGAGCGCTTTGTTCAAACTGCGCTGGAGAAACGTTTGGGGCGGACGGCCTGCGACGCGATCACCAAGGCACAGTTGCGATTTCACACCGCGTTGCCCTCGGGCGAGCTGGAGGATCATTTCTACCCCGAGAAACTGGCCGAGGAAGCGCGCATTGGACGCAGTCTTTCGCCAGGGCATCGGATTCGAAACCTGCTGGCCGACATTCGCGGGCTCGGCAGCGTTCGAGAAACATTGGCCTGGACATTGGAGCACGCCTTTCCGCCCCCCGCCTACATGCGCGAACGTTATGGCGCGAGTTCCTCCGCCTGGCTGCCGGCGCTATATATCCGTCGCGGATTCCAAGGCTTCGCCTCGCTGCTCAAGCGCTCGCACTAAAAGCGGCATCGTTGAACTAGGCAACGGTCGCGGATAACGACGATTAACGCTCCGACATCCATCTCGCCCCCCGGCAGCAAAATAGGCGCTTTGTCGTTGCCCGAAAGAGACAGCGATTTACGCTTTCTCCAGGGTACGGCGCGATCGGTTCGGCTCGGCATCCTCGCCCTGGCGATCCTGACGCTGGCCCAGTATGCGGCGGGGCTGGCGGTACCCTGGCTATCGGGTCGGCTCACCGGTGCGTTGCTGGAAAACGGCGGCATCGAGCGAGCCGCACTCGACCTGTTGTTTGCGTGCCTCGCGCTGGCGCTGGTGGTTCAAGGCGCGCTCGCCATCGCCACTATCCGTCATTCTGCCCGACTGCAAATGGCGCTGTCCGCTGCGATGCAGGTGCGGGTTTACGCCCACCTGCAAACACTTGCGCTCAACTTTTTTAACCAGCGGCGCACCGGCGCCCTGCTCTCTCTGCTCAATCACGATCTGGCGCAAGTGTCGGCCTTTATCGCCACCGCCATCGGACCGGCATTGCCCCATGTGCTCACTTTCATGATCGCGTTGGGGCTGATGATGCACATCGACTGGGTGCTGGGCGCGGTGGCGGGACTCGCGGTGCCGCTTTTCTTCCTCGCAGCCAAGCTATTCATGCGCCGCATCCGTCCGCAGTCCACCCGATTGTCGGAATCCTACGCTCGCGCCGAGTCCCACGCCGAGTCGCATCTCTCGGCAATGCTGCTGATGAAAGCATTCAATCGCAGCACCTCCAGCACCGCCGAATACGCGCGAGAGGTGCGCCGTGTCAGTGAGACCGGGCAGCAGGTCGCAGCCGCGCTTGGCCGCATCCAGCCAAGCCTCAATCTTATTGCCGGACTGTTTGCCGTGGCGCTGGTGTGGGTTTTGAGCCGCAGGCTGACGGCGGGGGCCCTCGCCCCCGGAGAGCTGGTGGCCTTTCTCATGTACGGATACTTTCTCGCCCGTCCCATGAGCCAGCTGGCCTCGGTGTATGGTCAGCTTCAGCACGCCCGCGCCTCCGCCGCGCGCATTACAGAGGTGCTTGAAATCGAACCTGAGCCCCGCGGGGATCCGGGGCGCATCCTTTCCAACGTGCGCGGCGAAATCGAGTTTAGAGACGTGCACTTCACCTATCCCGAGCGCCCGCCGATCCTGGACGGCGTCGATCTTCACATCCGCCCCGGCGAAACCCTGGCGCTGGTGGGGGACAACGGCGCCGGAAAAACCACCTTGGCGCAACTGCTGATGCGATTTGCCGATCCCGCCAAAGGAGAGATCCTGCTGGACGGCGAAAACCTCGAGCGCATTAACATCAGGAGTCTGCGCGCACACATCGGACTCGTGCCCCAGAGCGCATTGCTCTTGGACGGCAGCATTGCCGACAACATTGCCTTCGGGCGCAAGCAGGTTACAACTAAGCGAATCGAATCCGCCGCCCGCTTGGCCCAGGCCCACACATTCATCGAGGCGCTTCCCTACGGCTACGACACCCTGGTGGGCGAGCGCGGCGCGAGGCTTTCCGGCGGCCAGCAGCAGCGTATCGCCGTAGCAAGGGCGCTGCTCGAGAACCCTCCGTTGCTCATTCTCGACGAAGCCACGGCTCAGTTCGACGCCGATGCCGAGGCGCGATTCCTGAAAAGCCTCAAAAACGCCTTCGAGGATCGCACCGTGCTTCTCGTCACCCATAGGCCCGCGGCGCTGGCAGTCGCCGATCGCATGGCGCGCCTGTCGAAAGGCCGCATCCAGCAGCTGACGTCGGCGTGAGCGGCTTCGTCGTCAGCGTCAACGGTGACGGCGCGCCGGTGGATACGGCGCTGCTTCGACGCATGACCGAGGCCCTGATTCACCGCGGACCAGACGCACTGCGAAGCCACGCCTCGAGGGGTGCCGGCATCGGTCACGCCCTCAATGTAGTGAGTACGGATGCGTCCCGTGACGCGGCGCAGTTTTGCGTCCGCGACGAACTGTGGCTCAGCGGTGACTTCCGCCTGGACGATCGCGAGGCGCTGATTTCGGCGATTCGAAACAGACGCGAGTCGGTGGCAAATGATTCGAGTGACGGCGCCCTGCTGCTGGCAGCCTACCGCGCCTTCGGAAAGGATTGCGTCCAGCATCTTCGCGGTGATTTTGCGTTTGCGCTTTGGGACCCGAAGAAAAAGCGCCTGCTGCTGGCGCGGGATCAGTTTGGCATCAAGCCGCTTTTTTACGCCTGCCGCAACGCCACGCTCTCGGCGTGCAGCAGCGTTGATGCGTTGCGCATGCTGCCTTTCGTCAGCGACGAGCTGGACGACCAGGCCATGGCGGAGTTTCTCTGCTCGGGCTTATTCATGTCACCGGATGCCAGCGCCTACGCCGGCATCCGCAGGCTGCCGCCAGGCCACGCGCTGATCTTCGACAACGGAGTGCTTCGCAGCTGGCGCTACTGGTCCCTGCCGGTGCCGGATGAAATTCATTATCGAAACGCGGCACAGTATCTTGAGCATTTCCGCGAAGTCATGCAGCGATCAATCGACGATCGCTTGATCGGCGACAGCGTCGGCCTTCACTTGAGCGGCGGCATGGATTCCGCCGTCATCGCAGCCACAGTAAAGAACAGTGCGAAGCAGGTTCGCATGCGCGGCTACACCGTGGTGTTCGATCATTTGATCCCCGACCAGGAACGCCGTTTTGCCTCCGCCACCGCGGAGCATCTGGGCTTTCCGGTGGAGTTCATGAGCGCCGACGGGTTTTTGCCTTACGCCCGCTGGAGCAGAACACCGGAACCGATCCACGATCCTTTTTACTTCAATCAGAGAGCCCAGTATCGCGATCTGGTGACCCATTCACGGGTGGCGCTGTCCGGCCATGGCGGTGACGAACTGATGCTTGGAAGCTATGTCGCCGATCTGTTCGGTCGATTACCAAGCACGCGTATCGCTAAAGATCTGATCAGCTGCCTGCTTTTCCATCGCCTGCGCCCGCCCTTCGGAATTCGCACCGTCATGCGCCGCCGGCGGCGGGGACCGACGCCCGGCCGTCTGCCGCCCGAGTGGATCCGCCGCGAGCTGGTTCAGCGCTTCGATCTCGCCTCCCGAGTAGCCGAGCTGACCGCGGACTGGGCGCCATCGGAACATCCCGTTCGGCCCCAGGCCTTCCGTCAGTTCAGCAGTCCGATCTGGCCTGCCATCCTCGAGCAGGAGGACGCCAACTTCACCGGCTTTCCGGTGCAGGTGCGCTATCCCTTCTTTGATCTTCGCGTGGTCGAGTTTCTGCTCGCGCTGCCGCCGCTGCCCTGGTGCGTCAACAAGCATCTGTCCAGACAGGCGATGGCGAATCTGCTGCCTGAGGCGGTGCGCAAGCGGCGCAAAGCGCCGGTTTCCGAGGATGTTCTTGCTGCCCATCTGCGCGCCCGGAGTTCGCGTCAGGCGCACGCCGTCTCAATTCCGCCGGCGCTCAACTGCTATATTGATAACGATGAACTGCCGCCGATGGAGCGCCTACTGAATTCGGCCGACAGGCTCTGGCTCCGGATGGCGCCGATCAGCCTCGGGCTCTGGCTCGAGCACAACGGTTTTGGAACAGGCAAATCGCGCGACACGACCCATGAAACAGCCGCAACGCCACAGCAAACAGGCAGCGCCCTCGAGGCGACCCTATCGTAGGCCCAAGCTCAAGGAGTACGGCGACATTCGCGCCGTGACCAAGTCAGGTGCGCCGGTAGGCAGGGGCGACGGCGCCATGGCCGGAGTCTCCAAAAGCGTCAAACTTTAAACGATTCGAACTACCGCCCAGCGAGCCGCTCAAGCCCCAGCATGACCCATGACATTTCGCTACGCCGTCTACGGTCTCAGCATCTACGCTGACTCGGCCATCCCAGGCCTCTTTCCCCACCAAGAATCTGATTCACACGACGTCACCATCCATCTGCGCGGCGTGCCCGACAGCGCGAAGATTGACGGAGAATTCGAACAGCTGAGCGAAGCCGTCGACGATAACGGTCAATCGTTGGTTCGCGCAGCCCGTTCGAGCGATCCGTCGGGTCTTTATTTCCGCTACAGCGACGACACCGCGTTCCTGATTAACGACTCCGGTTCAGAAATCTGGGCCGAATGGCGCCCGCCGCTGACCCTGGAGGACACGGCGACTTATTTGCTGGGCCCCATTCTCGGTTTCGTATTGCGCCTTCGCGGAGTGCTCAGTCTGCACGCCAGCGTGATCGAGGTGGATGGACAAGCGCTGGGTTTCATGGGCGCGGCCGGCGCGGGTAAATCCACCCTTGCCGCGGCGCTGGCGCAAAAGGGCGCTGCCGTCATGTCGGACGACATTCTGGCGCTCGAGCTTGGCCAAGGAGAACTCTTTGCCCAGCCCGGGTATCCGCGTTTACGCCTGTGGCCGGACTCGGCCAAAGCGCTGTTCGGCACCGCCAATGCCCTGCCGAAGCTGACCCCCAACTGGGACAAACGCTATCTCCCCCTGGACGCAGGGCCTTTCCGCTTTCAGTCAAAGCCTATTCGATTAAGCGCAATTTACGTGCTCGGCAATGACGGACCGGCGCAAGCGTTGACGTCGGTGGAGCCGATGAAGGCCCGAGACGCCATGATTGCGCTGCTGCAGGAAAACGCGCAAGGCATGCTTTGGAGCAACGGCGACCGCGCGCGGGAGTTCGCCCAAATCGCAGAGCTGGTGAAAGGCGTGCCCGTGAAGCGACTATGCGCCGACGTCAAGGCAATCCTCCCCGCCGACCTCGCGGACGCGATCCTCGAGGATTTCGGAACCACTGAAGCGCCGGCCCATGTATAGCCTTAGCGACCACGCCGCCATGGTGGCCGACGATACTCGAATCGGCGCTTATCTCCGCGCCCTGGAGCAGAACGTGACACCGGGATGCATCGTTGTCGACATCGGCACGGGGGTGGGCATTTTTGCGCTTTTCGCAGCCCGCTTAGGCGCGGGCCTCGTCTATGCCATCGAGCCGGGCGATTCCATACATGTGGCGGAGAAGATCGCCCGCAACAGCGGTTTGCACAAACGCATCCGTTTTATCAAGGATGTCTCCACCGCCGTCTCCCCGGAATGCAGGGCTGAAATCGTGGTCTCCGATCTGCGCGGGGTGCTGCCCCTTTTCGAGAATCATCTGCACGCCATCATCGATGGGCGACAACGGCTGCTCGCCCCCGGCGGAACACTGATCCCAATGCAGGACCAGATTTACGTTGCGCCGGTGGAAGCCGAATCCCACTACGCCGCCATCACGGAGCCGTGGGAGAGTGGGCCGCTGCAGCTGGATCTCGGCGCGGGACGAAACCAGGCGGCCAACGCCTGGCATCGCCACGGGCCCGGAGACGTCACCCCCCTCGCCCCCGGCGAGCTCTGGACCACGCTGAATTACCGAAGGGTGGAAGATCTAAACGCGCAGGGTGAGTGCCAATGGCGCATCCGCCGTGCCGGCGTGTTGCACGGCTTCAGCGTCTGGTTCGAAAGCCAGCTAACGGATCACGTGCGCTTGTCCAACGCCCCGTCCAGCCCGGGGCTGGTTTACGGCGCCGCGTTTTTTCCACTCACCCATGCGCTGGCGGTATCGGAAGGCGACCGGGTAAAGATGAAGCTGGATGCAAACCACGTGGCCGGGGATTACGTCTGGCGCTGGGAGACTGAGGTCCAACGCGAAGCGGAAAAGAAGTCGACGGCCCGATTCAACCAGTCCACCTTCTATGCTGTGCCGCTGAGCCTGGAAAACTTGAACAAGGGCGCAACCCGTAATCGCCCAGGACTTAAACCTAAAGGGCGTGCCGCATTGTACGTGCTCGAGGCAATGGAAAAGGGGCATTCGATGGAACAGATCGTCAAGGCGATTGAAAAAGACCACGCTGACTTGTTCGACCGCGACGGGTCCGCGGAGCATTTCGGTTCCCAGATATTTTCCAGTTATCGAGCCTGAGCAACGCGCTTGAAGCACCGCAACCGGCGCAGGCTCAATCGCTCAGAATTGGATCCGCTTTGATCTCGCCTTCCGCCCCAACCACAATCAGTTGGGTGAGGTTGAAAAGGTAAATAAGATGAGCTCCAGAATTTCCGGCGCCGGGTTCGATTTCCTCAAGCCCCTGACACCATCGGCGGAGGTGCTGCACCAGGAGCTCGAGGGCGAGACCGTGCTTCTGGACCTCAACAGCGAACGCTATTTCGGCCTGGACGAGTCCGGTACCAGGATCTGGACGCTGCTGATCGAGCTCAAGCGCCCCGAGGCGGTGGTCGAGCGGATGCTGCAGGAGTTCGACGTGGACGAAGACACTTTACGAGCCGACCTCGCCGACGTGCTTACCCGACTCCTGGATTGCGGACTGCTGCAAGCGGTGCATGCGGTCGAGTGAGAGCCATGAACAGGCTGCGAAAATTTTTTGGATTATCCCAGCATGAGCGAAGCCTGCTGCTGATCGCTCTGGGTGGGCTTCCCCTGGTCGCTGCGGGGGTTTCTCTGTTCGGATACAAGCGTATGCGCGCGCTTCTGGCCGGGCCCGAAGCGCGGTCATTGCACGCGTCGGAATCACACCGGGCCGAGGCCGAACGCGTTGCCGCCGCGGTACGTCGGGTGGCGCGACACGGGCTGCTCCGGGGCACCTGTCTGTCTCGGTCGCTGCTGCTATGGCGCATGCTCAAGCGGCGAGGTATTGCGGCCGAGATCCGATTCGGGGTGCGCCCGGGGAACCCCGCCATGGAGGCTCACGCCTGGGTGGAGCAGGACGGCCGTTCCCTGGATGACGGCTTCAAAGAGCATGCGTTCGCCAATCTCGAGCCCGCCCGCCCCCACGATCCGGCCGCTTCATGATCTCACTGCCTTCACCGTTGTACTGAGAGCTATAGCGTGTACTCCGTGTTCGACCATGGCGCCATGATTGCCGACGCGGTGCGCATGGATGCTTACCAGCGCGCGCTGAAGCAGGCGATCACCCCGCGGTCCTGCGTCGTCGATATCGGCACCGGCAGCGGCATCTTGGCCCTTATGGCGGCAAAGCTCGGCGCACGCAGGGTCTACGCCATCGAGCTCGATGACGTCATCGGGCTTGCCCGCCGCCTGGTTCGGGATAACGGGCTGGGTGACCGCATCACCTTGATCCAGGCCGACGCCCGGGAGGTGACGCTGGAGGAACCCGCCGATGTAATCGTTTCCGATATCGGCGGTCATCTGCCCTGGCACGGGTGCCATCTGTCCGTGATCAATCACGCGCGAAGCCAGCTGCTCGCCGCCGGCGGCGTGATGATCCCCGCTGTCGATCGGATCTTTGCCGCAGTGGTTTCATGCAACAACATGGCGTGGCGCAGCGTATGGCAACACGCGCCCCACGGCCTGGACGTGAGCGCGGCGGCGGAAGCTGCCGCTTCGGAGATCCGGGCCCACCGCTTCGACCCCGACGACCTGCTTTCGGATCCGGTCCCCGTTGCCGCCCTGGATTACCGCGCAGCGCTGGAAACGGATCTCGAGCAGCAGATTAATTTGGACATCACCCGTCAAGGCGCCGCCTGTGGCGTGGCGCTTTGGTTCGACCGGGACTTGAGCGATGCCGTCTGCATTGAGAACAGTCCCGGCGCCATGGCTTCGCAAAACGCGGCGCGTATCTACCGTCAGCTGCTGTTTCCCTGGCCCAAGGACGTGGATGTGACTAAGGGTGACAGCGTTCGCCTTTCGCTTCAGGCGACGCTCTCGGGTGCGGACTACGACTGGTCCTGGGACAGCCTGATTCGGAAACTCGCCGGAGGCAACATACAGGGGATCCGCTTCAAGCAGTCCACCGCGCCGCCAGCGGCAAACGGCGCCGAGACTTCGGCAGCCGAGCTGTCGCAAGAGGGGAAAGCGCTCCGGCTTTGCCTTTCGCTGATGAAAGCCGGTGCCGACAACGAGGCCATCGCCGACGCGCTGATGCGCGGATTTCCCCAGCGCTATCCGCGGCGCGATATGGCCCTGGCGCACGTTGCGGCGCTTTGCCGCGAATACGCCTGAGGGATTCCTAGGACCGGGTTTTTTTCCGCCGGATGCGGACGATGATGTCCACGCCGTCGAGCTCCACGCCCGAGGGCAGCCGCGGCACGCCGTCCACCGCGATCTCGCCGCAATCTAGATCGGTCAAGGTGCCTTCATCCAGGTCGTAGATGTGATGGTGCTCGCCGGCGTTGCTGTCGTAGAAAACCCGAGCCCGGTCGACCAGGACTTCCCGCACCAGTCCCTTACGCGCAAACAGTCCCAAGGTGTTGTAGACGGTCGCCTTGGAAACCAATTCTTCGCGCTCGTTCACCAGACGTAACAGCTGCTCCGCCGACAGGTGCTGCGGCCGGGCCAGCAGCACCGCCGCGACTTGGACCCGCTGGCGCGTGGGGGAAATGCCGCGGGATTTAAGCAGCGAGATCGCCTGGTCTTCGTCGAGGCGCGGCACGTTTCTCACTTTTTGGGTCATCTGCCCAGTATAAAGACGCGATTTAGAACTAGTCTAGCAAGGTGGAGGGTGGGAACGCCCTTCTGCCCGTTAAACCTGCGCTTCGTGGGCGCTACCGCTGGTCCGGAGATGCCCGCCGCCGGTCCTTTTTCACCTTCTAGGTTCCAGATTGCATGGTCTTAACTTCATTCTCATGAAACGCGAAACCGGATTTACCATCATCGAGCTACTCATCGTGGTCGTCATCGCCGCCGTGGTTGCGGCCATTGGCGGACCCGCCATGGGTAATTTCATCAAGAACAACCGCCTGCAGAGCAAGACCCACGCGGTCATGGCCGACGTTCTGCACGCCCGCGGCGAAGCGGTGACGCGAAAGAAAAGCGTCGTCATGTGCCGCAGCGCAAACGCCGATTCTGCCACCCCCACGTGCGGCGGCACCGCACCAGACTGGGGCACCGGCGGCTACATCACTTTCGTCGACGAGGACTTGAGCAACACCTTCAACGCGGGTGACCTGCTGCTGCGCCGCGGCGCCAAGGTCAGCGACAACGTGACCCTGATGCTGGACGGGACCGTGGACCCGGAAATTCGCTTCAGCTCGGATGGCACCCTCAACGAAGGCGGAAACACGGCCTTTCTTGCGGTGTGTGACGACCGGCCGGATGCGGACGGCTTCGGCCGTCGGATCGACGTCCCGCCCCACGGCCGACCGCGCATCATTACCGGAATCACCGACTGCACGCCTTGAGGTCAGCGCCAGGATGAAACACACAAATGCAAAATACTCGTTGGCCTACGGACATCACGCCGGCTTTTCCCTGATGGAGGTGCTGGTGGCCGTGTTCGTGCTGGCGGTGGGCATCGTCAGCGTGGCCGGTCTTCAGTTCACCGCCAAGCGCGCCAACTTCGAAGCCATCCAGCGGTCCACCGCCACCCAGCTCGCCACCGACATGGTCGAGCGCATGCGCGCCAATTCGACACAGCTCATGACATACAACGCCCTTGGCGGCGGCATGACCCTGACCGGCACCACCATTACAGGGCCGCCGAACTGCGTCGCCGCGGCCTGCACGCCGCAGCAGCTGGCGACTTACGACATGTCTGAATTCGAGCGCGCTCTGCTCGGCGTGGCCGAGCAGAGCGGCGGCAACAGCGTGGGCGGGCTGACCCTGCCCATCGCCTGTATCACCGGCCCGGCGCCCCTGGCCGGCCCCAGCCCGGCGCCCGGAAGCTACACCGTCACCATTGCCTGGCGCGGTCTCTCCCGCATGACCAGCCCGGCGGCGGTGAGCGCCTGCGGATTCAACCCCGGCGTCATCACCCAGTACGACGATGCGGACACCGGCGCGCAGGACGTCTACCGGCGTGTCCTGGTCATGACCACGTTTATCGACGTTCAGTAGGCGGCCACGATGAAACTCAAACCGAGACAAGCCGGACTGACCCTGCCTGAGCTGATGGTGGCGATCTTGCTCGGCACCATCATCACCTCGGCGGTGCTGGCCATGTATCTCTCCACTAGCCGCAACTTCCGCCAGGACGAGCGCTACGCTCTGATGCAGGAGAACGGCCGCTACGCGCTCAGAGTGCTGTCAGAAGACCTCACAATGACGGATTTCTGGGGCAGGATGACGGCCACCGACGCGTTCACCACCGCGCTGGCGGCCACGGGCAACTGCGGCACCGGGACCCCTGGAGCCGGCACCGGCATCGACCTGTTCAACGGCGACACGGCGCTGCTCTACAACAACAAGCACGTCGGCGGCACCGCCCTGTTTCCGGCCACCTGGCCCTGCAACCAGATCACCGCCGTGCAGCGCGCCAACACCCCCATTCTGGCGCTCAAGCGGGTGCAGGGCGTCCAGCTTGCGGCGGGTCCTGTGAATAACACCGTGCGCCTGCGGACCAACGGCGTCGCCGGCGACTTTATCGATGACACCACCTGGCCGCCAGCGCCGGCCGGCTTTTCCGACTGGCTGTACATGCCCCGGATTTACTTCATTCGGAATTTCTTCCAGACGGCGGGCGACGGCATTCCTTCCCTTTGCCGCATGGAGCTGGTTGGGAATCCGCTGAGCATGGGCCGGGTGACGAACTTCCCCAACGGCACCGCGGATGCGGTCACCTGCCTGGCCGAGGGCATTGAGGACTTCCACGTCCAGTTCGGCATCGACACCGACGCCGACGGCATCGCGAATCAATACCTGTCCTCGCCGACGCTGGCGCAGATCGAGGGCGTGGTCTCGGCGCGCATCTATGTGCTCGCCCGGGCCAATGATCCCGATCCGTCCCACACCGACGCCAAGACCTTTGCCCTGGGCGACGTCAATCTGACCCAGGCGGACCTGACCGGCACCAATTTTTACCGCCGGGTGTTCTCCACCACCGTGATGATGAGAAACCCGGTCAACCTGAATCTGCTCAACAACTGATGAAAACCATGTGTAATCGCAATTTCGCAACGCACAAGTCGAAACAGCAGGGCACCGCCCTGATGGTGGCGATGATCATTCTCATCGGCATTACGCTGTTGAGCCTCGCCGGCGCCAATACCAGCATTCTCGAGCTGCGCATGGCGCGAAACACCGAAGCCACGGCCACTACCCAGCAAACCGCGCTGGCGGTCATCGACTTCATCGTCAGCGACCCCACCAACCTTCCCGCCACGGGACCGCTGAATACGCCGGTCGCGGTGACTCTGCCGGATAACCCGGGTATTCCGGGTGAGGTCTTCGACACCGTAGGCGCGGAAACCATTACCGCAACCGCGTCACGCATCAGCGACTGTGCGCCGCCCCCCCGAGCGCGCCTGGCCAGCAGCCTGACCTCGTATTCGGCCTTCGTTTACGAGGCAAGCTCAGAGGTCGACAAGAACGCGACCGGCAACGGCAGAAGCGGGATGGCGCAGGGCTACATTCTCTTGGGCCCGAAATGCTGACGGAATTAACTTTTGAAGGTGCAGCAGTCATGAAAACTTACACGCGAATTCTCACCGCACTGATCCTGACAACGGGACTGAGCGCCAGCGCGCTGGCGGACGACACCGACATCTATCTCGACCCGCTGGTGCCCTCGGGCTCCAGGCCGCTGGTGATGTTTTATCTGGATTTCCGCCAGAACCTGAGCGGCCCGGGCTGCAGCGGCGCCAACTGCGACACGCTGGTTGCCGACGGTTACCTCACCCAGCCGCCGGCCAGCGCCAGCAAGTTCGACGTGCTGCGTGCCATTCTGAAAAAGGTTTTGGGCCAGCTGAAAGGTCTTAAGGTCGGATTCATGATGCCCCACAACCAGAGCAACGGCGCTGTTACGATTCCGGGACCGAAAAAAGGCCCCGTCGAGGGCCCCAAGAGCAACGGCGGCTTCATCGCCCACGGCTTCGAGGACGTGGAAATCGCCGGGCAGCTGGGTTCAACCTTCTTCAAAAAGCTGGATCAGCTGCCGACCCCCACCAACAACAACACCGCCCACGACACCCAGATCGCGGAGACCTACTTCGAGTTCTTCCGCTACCTGACCGGCCAGGATCAGGTCAACGCCCACAACAGCGGCGAGGACAATACCGCCAATCCGCCGGCGTACCCGGACAACTTGTGGTCCGACTCCAGCATCGAATCCGGCAACGGCAAGTACACCAGTCCGCTTTTGAGCGCCTGCACCAAGATATTCACCATCATGGTCACCGACGCCAAGCCGGGCAAGGACAACGACTCGAACTTCCTTATCGACGACCCAATTGCAGCGGGCGGCATGGGACTGGCCCTGTCCGGTAATGCCACCACCGCAGTTGGCCAGATGCTCCAGTTTTTAAAGGATGCGGATCTGGCCGACGGGACCTACGGCGCGGTTCCCGATCTGAGCGGGATTCAGAACGTTGTCACCTATGTCTTCGCCAGCAACAGTGGCTTGACGCCCCAGGGCACCACCTGGGCCGCCGGCGGCGGCACCGGATCGCCGTTTGACCTGGATGCCGATCCGGATGATGTGACGGACGCGCTGAACAATATTTTCAAGAGCATTCTCAGCGTGAGCACCACGTTCGTCGCTCCCTCGGTGCCGGTGAACGTGTTCAACCGCGCCCAGACCGTGAACGAGGTCTTCCTTGCTCTGTTCGAGGCCGACGAGAACGGACTGCCTTCCTGGAACGGCAACCTGAAAAAGGTCCGTATCGGCACCCGCACGGTGCTCGACGCCAATGGATTTCCGGTGAACATCACCGAGCTTCAGGACGCCAACGGCAACCAGGCCATCGACGTCGACGGCCGCCTGAGGCGCGACGCGGTCACCTTCTGGACCGACCCCGTGAGCCTGCCGCCGCCGGCGGCGGACGAGGTCGCCGGGGCCGACGGCCGTTCCATTGCCCGCGGCGGCGTGGGCCAGAAACTGCCTGACTTCTTGCTGGCGACGCCCCAGTGCCAGAACGATGTGGGCGGCCGCAATCTGTACACCGAGGATCCCGGTGAAGCCTTCGTCGACAGCGACGCCAATGACGATCTGCTGCCGCTGGACTGTTTCTTCCCCAATATGGACGCCATCTGGACCGACCTGACGGCGGAATACACGCCTCCGCCACCCGCCCGGGTACCCGCTTCGGCAGAGGAAAGCATGGCCGTTGACGATTTCTGCTGGCTGCGCGGACTCGAATTGGACTGCTTGACGCCCCGGCCTTGGTATATGGCAGACCCGCTGCATTCGCGCCCGCGCCCGGTTAACTTCGGTGCTCGCGGCGCCTATACCGCGACCAATCCGGACATTCGCATTCTCATGGCCACCAACGATGGAATCATGCACATGTTTCAGAACACGAACGCTGCCGGTGGCCAGACGGGCACCGAAAGCTGGGGCTTCATTCCCCGCGCGGCGCTGAAGACGGTGCATCGGCTTCAGACCAACTTGGCTACGGATCCGAAACATCCCAACACCACCGATGGCTCCCCCATCGTGCTGACCAAGGATGTCAACCTGGACGGCACCATCGACAGCGGCACCCCCGGTGACCAGGCCCTGGTCTTCTTCGGCATGCGCCGGGGCGGCCCCAACCTCTATGCCCTGGACATCACCGATCCCGACGACCCGAAGTTCCTCTGGCGCATCCTCGGCGGAGCCGGCGGCACCACCGGATTCGCGGAGCTGACCCAGACCTGGTCGACGCCGCAGTTAGGCAAGGTCCGTATCAGCGGCGTGGACACCGACGTGCTGGTCTTCGGCGGCGGCTACAACGGTGACGATGACGGCACCCTCACCCACGCCCTGTGCGATGCCATCCCGGCGCTGCTGGATGCCAACAAGTACGACGACAAGGACGGCGTCAACGAGGATGACCGCACGGAGTGCTTCGACGCCATGGGCAAGGACAGGGCCAACCGCATCAGCCGCCATAACAAAGCCAATCCACCGGGCGTTGCACAGGTTGTCGGCACCGACGACCCCCATGGCAACGCCATCTACATCGTCAACGCCCAGACCGGGGCGCTGGTCTGGAAGCTGGCCAAGGGTGCTGGCGGCTACAGCGCGGTCAACAAGTCCCTGACCGTCACCGACCTCAACGACAGCTTTCCCGCCGAGATCACGGCCGTCGACACCAACGGTAACGGATTGCTGGACCGCATTTACGGCGCCGACACCGGCGGGCGGGTGTGGCGCATTGATCTCGCGGACTACGTCGACTTAGACAGCAATCCCGTCACGCCGGACGTGCTGGTGTTCGACGATCCCTCCAAGTGGACGGCGATGAAGGTGTTCAACGCCGGGCGTCATCTGGTCAACGACGTGACCAACGACCGGCGCTTCTTTAATCGCGTCGACGTGGCCCAGACCCGTGACGGCACCAGCGCCTTCGATGCTGTCCTGATTGGCAGCGGAGACCGCGAGGACCCGATGGGCTTGCCCACGGAGAACTGGTTCTACATGATTAAGGACCGGAACATCACCAGCGGTGCGCCCCCAGCGTCTACCCTTAGCCCCACCGATCTGGTGGATCTGTCCAGCAACTGCCTGCAAACCAACACCGTCGCCAACTGCCTGACCGCGGCGGAGCAGATCCTGTACCAGAACGGATGGCGCATCCAGCTCAGCGCCGCCTCGGGCGAAAAGAACCTGGCGGCCTCGGTAACCTCCGGCGGCAGCGTGTTCTTCAGCACCTTCGCGCCGGAGCCGGTGGCCGCCGCCTGCGGACTGTCAGAAGGCGTGGGCCGCTTCTACGCTTTGTCGCTGCAGGACGCCACCGCGATCATCAACTTCGACACTACCAACGATGGCGGCGGCACCACTTACGAGCGTTACGACACCCTCGGCAGCGGCGGCATTCCGGTGGAGGTGGTGCCGCTGGGAAGTGGCCAGATACTGGTCCAGGGACAGGAAGTAGGCGAGAACATCGTCTCGACTGGCGGCAAGACCGGCTTCCGCACCTACTGGCACGAGCTGCCGATACTGTGACGCCAGGGAAGCTTCATTTCGAGCTTTCGCGGTGGCCGCCGGCCTTATCTCCGGCGGCCACCGCGTCGACTATGATCTCGGACCTGTCTCAGAATTAGCGAGCATGAATAAGACAAGCCGAAAACAGGCGAAAAAGCGGAGTTCAAATCTGAGTAAATGAGCATTTCGAGCCCGTTTTTAACGCCCTCAGGCTAAGCACAGAAACTCTGAGGTAGGTTCAAGTTCAATGCGTCGAGCAGACGCGACTCACTAGCGAAATATTGGGAACCCGAACATGAACAGGAAATACGGATCCGGCTTCAGTCTCACGGAGCTCATGGTGGTCGTGGCCGCCATCGGCATTCTCGCCGGCATCGCCTACCCGAGTTATCAAAACTACACGCGGGAGACGCGCCGGGCTCAGGCCCAGGCGGCGCTTACCGACGCGGCGGCGCAACAGGAGCAGTTCTTTCTCAACTTCAAGACCTATGCCGGCGCCATGACCACCATGAATATGCCCACCACCACTACCGGCGGACATTACAGCCTGACGGTAAACAGCGCATCGGTGACGAACTTCGTGTTGGGCGCGACACCGGTGGGCGCCCAAGCCAGTGACTCCTGCGGCACCATGACCTTGAGTCAGGGCGGCGCCAAGACACCGGCAACCGGCTGCTGGTGAGGAGGCCTTTGCTGCAATCGAAAACGCCGGCGAATGCCGGCGTTTTTCGTTGGGTAGCGGGGGTTAAAGAACCGCCTGATTTAGTGAATCGCGACCAAGGTCGCTCCCGCAGCGGGCTTCATTCGACGTCCAGTTACGCGTCACCCGATTCAGGCCAGCCCCTTCGGCAATGAAAACACCACCCGTTCGCTCTTGCCCCCTGACTCGCGGGCCTGGGTGCCGCCCCACTCCCGTAACCGCGCCAGCACGTTCTGAACCAGGACCTCCGGAGCCGATGCGCCGGCGGTGACTCCGACTTTATCCGCGCCTTCGAACCAGGCGCGGTCAAGGTCCTCCGCGTTGTCAACCAGATAGGCCCTGGTGCCGAGATTGCTGACCAGCTCGCGCAGGCGATTGGAGTTGGAGCTGGTGGCGGAGCCCACGACCACAAAGGCGTCGCATTGCGGCGCAAGCTGCCGCACCGCATCCTGACGGTTCTGGGTGGCGTAGCAGATATCGGCCTTTTTCGGTCCGGTGATCCGCGGAAACTTCGCTCTCAAGGCGTCGATCACCGCGGCGGTGTCGTCCATGGACAGCGTGGTCTGGGTCACGTAGGCAAGGCTGTCCGCTGAATTCACTTCGAGACGCTCCACGTCCTCGGGAGATTCCACCAGATATATGCGGCTGCCGTCTTTTGCGCCCACCTCGTATTGCCCCATCGTGCCTTCCACCTCCGGGTGGCCGGCGTGCCCGATGAGGACGCACTCGCGGCCTTCCCTCTGGTACTTGACCACCTCCATGTGCACCTTGGTGACCAGCGGGCAAGTGGCGTCGAAAACCTTAAGCTTGCGCGAGTCCGCTTCCCGGCGCACCGATTTGGCGACGCCGTGGGCGCTGAATATCACGATGGCGTCGTCGGGCACTTGGTCCAGCTCGTCGACAAATATCGCGCCCTTCTCGGCGAGCCCGTTCACCACGTATTTGTTGTGCACCACCTCGTGACGCACATACACCGGCGGGCCGAATTTGTTCAGCGCGCGATCGACGATCTCGATGGCGCGATCGACGCCGGCACAAAAGCCCCGCGGATTGGCGAGAACAATTTCCATATTCGCACTTAAGCTTCTGAGTAAATTAATATTTTGCGAGATCTTAGAGATTCGCCCGAGACCTGTCCATGAGAGGAAAAGTGAAAACGGGTAGATGTGGGCAGGGAACCCAAACCTTCTGCTTGCCCCATATTCCAATTACCAGCTGCCAAAACGTTCCCGACATGGGACGGAGCCGCAGGGTGCACCGCGCGCACCAATTACCGGAAGTAAACGCCAGAAGTAGGGTGCGCCGCGCGCAGCATCAAACTCGTTGGCTTCGAATGGTGCCCATGGTGAATCCCGCGAATCCTCGCCTCCAACCCACGAACGCTTTCCCTACCCCTCTCTGAACGTGCTCACCACCAGCATCACCGCGCCGACGCAGATGGCGGAATCGGCGAGGTTGAACGCGGGCCAATGCCAGTTGCTGTAGTAGACATCGATGAAATCGACCACCGCACCGATGACCAAGCGATCCCAAAGATTGCCCAGCGCACCACCGAGCACCAAAGAGAGTGCAGCGGCGAGCCAGCGCTGCCCCGTTCTGAGGCGCATGAGCCAGGCCACGATAATGATCGCGACCACAATGGTCAGCGCGGCGAAAAACCAGCGCTGCCAGCCTCCGGCGTCACTCAAGAAACTGAACGCTGCCCCGGTGTTATAAGTCAGGGTCCAATTGAGAAACGGTATGACCGGCACCGGCTGGTGAAGGTCAAGCAAACGGCTCGCGATCTGCTTGCTCAGCTGATCGAGTCCGATCACCGCAGCGCTCAGCCACAGCCAGTGCAGGTTGCGCAAGTCGCGCTTGGCGACAGCGCTATCGCTCACGGATTCCCCCTGACCGCGTCAGGAGGCCGGCCCCATACAGCGGTCGCGGACACCCTCACGCGGGCGTCCGCTCGCTGCCGCGCGCGATCCGTGTTTCAAGCATGGCTTTTGCCTCGGCGGCATCGACTTGAAGCTGGCGTCTCAGCGCTTCCAGGGAATCGAAGCGGTGCTCGTCGCGCAGCTTGGCGACGAAATCCACCGACAGCTCTTTTCCGTAGAGGTCCTGGTCGAAATCGAAGAGATGCACCTCGAGCACCCAGTCGCTGCCGTCCACCGTGGGCCGGGTGCCCACGTTGGCCATGCCGTCTGCCGGCATCTCCCCGACGCCGTGAACCCGCACCGCGAACACTCCGCGAATCGGGCACACCCTGCGCTTGAGCGGCAGATTGGCCGTCGGGAAGCCGATGCTCCGGCCGAGACGGCGGCCGTAGCCGACGCGGCCCAGGATGGAATAAGGGCGACCCAGAAGCTCCGCCGCGAACTCGAACTCGCTGTTTTCCAGCACACTCCGGATCCACCTGCTGCTCACCCTTCCTCCGGCGAGGCTGAACGTCTCTCTGCGCGTCAAACGGAAACCATAATGCTCGGAGGCGTCGTGCAGCAGGTCGAAATTTCCCTCGGCGCCATAGCCGAAGCGGAAATCGTCACCCACCAGCAAGTGGCGAATGCCCAGGCTCGCCATCAGGTAATGGCGGATGAAATGATCAGCCGGAACGCGGGAGAACGGTTCATCGAAACGCAGCACCAGAACGTGCCCCAGGGACGTTTTCTCGAGGGCCAGCATTTTCTCTTTGAAGCGAGTGAGCCTCGAGGGTTTACCGCCGAGGGCAAAAAACTCACTCGGCTGGGGCTCGAAAGTCATCAGCGCGGTGGTCAGCTTTTCCCGGGCTCCGATTTCGTTGAGCTGATCGAGAATGGCCCGGTGCCCCAGATGAACGCCGTCAAAATTGCCAATGGTGAGAGCGCAACCGCGATGTCGCGAACGCAGATTGTGCAGTCCTCGAATGATTTCCATCTGGGATGACGGCGTTTTCTCTGACTCTGACCCTAGGTGGATGATATACGTTTGTGCATCACGACACCGTGGCGGCGTCAGCCGGCGCGGGAACGGAGCAGGTGCCTCGGCCGCAGCCCCAGCAGTAGGAGGGTAACGGCGTAGACGGCGGCGCCCGCGA
>CAMYJH010000046.1:0-6655 GCA_947258715.1 uncultured Gammaproteobacteria bacterium | reverse complement strand
AATTCCGCGCTTCAGCAGCCCTCGGTAGAGCAGCACCGCATTCAGGTAGGCCGCTATGGAAGTGGCCAGCGCCAGTCCCGCGTGCTTGAGCGGCACCACCAGCGCCAGGTTCAGCACGATATTGGTGAGCATGGCGACGATGGCGATGCGCACCGGCGTCCGGGTGTCCTGACGGGCGTAGTAACCGGGCGCCAGCACCTTGACCGCGATGAACGCCAGCAGCCCGGTGGAATACGCGACCAGGCTCAATGCCGCCATGCGCACGTCGCCGCGACCGAACTCGCCGTACTGGAACAAGGTCGTGAGAATGGGGGACGCCAGCAGCGCAAGCCCGATGGCGGCCGGGGCGCCGATCACCAGCACCAGCCTGAGCGCCCAATCCAGGGTGTTGGAAAAGGCCTGCGGGGAGTCCGCCGCGTGCTGCCGGGACAGATTCGGCAGGATTACCGTCGCCAGCGCGATGCCGAACACGCCCAACGGAAACTCCACCATGCGGTCGGAGTAATACAGCCACGAGATGCTTCCGGTGACCAGAAACGAGGCGATCAGCGTATCCACCAGGAGGTTGATCTGCGCCACCGAGACGCCGACCGTGGCCGGAAGGATGAGGCGTAGAATCCGCTTCACCCCCTCGTGACCACGTTTGAGCGTCGGCCTGACCAGAAATCCCAGGCCCCTGATGAAAGGCAGCTGAAAAGCGAGCTGCACGATGCCCGCCACGAACACGCCCCAGGCCAGCGCCGTGACCGGTTCCGCCATCTGCGGCGCGAGCCAAATCGCTGCGGCAATCAG
Source organism: uncultured Gammaproteobacteria bacterium (assembly GCA_947258715.1). GTDB lineage: Bacteria > Pseudomonadota > Gammaproteobacteria > HK1 > HK1 > CAMYJH01. The sequence continues at coordinate 5,863 of CAMYJH010000046.1, read as the reverse complement.
GCTCAGGTTGAGCAGCACCGGGGTGAATGCGGGCACGCCGAAGCGCCCGTAGGAATTGAGAATTCCGCCGGCAAACGCGGTCAGCGAAATGAAGAGAATGTAGGGGAAGGTAATGCGCACCATCTGCACGGTGAGGTCGAACTTTTCCGGGGTGTCGAGAAATCCAGGCGCGAACACCAGCACGATCACCGGCGCCGCGGCCACGCCAGCGGCGGTGACCAGAAACAGGATGCCGCCCAGAAGACCGGCCACGTGGGCCACCAGCTGTCGCACCTGTTCGTGATCGCGCTGGGTCTTGTACTCGGCAAGCACCGGCACGAATGCGGTCGCGAAGGCGCCCTCGGCAAAGAGGCGCCGCAGAAGATTGGGGATCCTGAAGGCGACGAAAAACGCGTCCGCGCCGACACCGGCACCGAACATGCGCGCGATGACGATATCGCGCACGAAGCCCAGGATCCTGGACAGCAGGGTGTTGGCGCCGACCCGGGCGGTGGACTTGAACAGGCTTCGGCTCAATGGTTCTGGTGCGGTTTCAAGCGGGATTCAGAATCGACACTTTGGCGCGGGCAGAAGTCTAACGGCTGAGCGGCCACAGCGGCAGCGCCAAGCCGCCGTCGTCCGGTTCCCTCAAGATTGTAAATTTCACTTTAAAAAAGAAAACTAACTATATGTAAAAACGATATTTATAGTCTGTTTTTCAACCGAATTCCCGCACCAGCGCTGGGCGCAGAATGAGCGAGGCAGATTGAGTCTGGCGCACGCCCGAGCGCAAATCAGGACGCAAGCGGGCAAGAACGCGTCCCGATCCGGGTCGAAAAGCGGTACCTCGTTCCGGGGGCGCGTTGAATTCAAAGCCGTCAACGGTCATAATCACGCGCCTTTTTGAGCGGCAAACCCTTAACTTAAGGAAGGTTCGAGTGGCGAACTCATCCCAGGCGCGAAAGCGCGCGCGGCAGGCGGAAAAGCGACGACAGCACAACGTCGGCATGCGCTCGGCCATGCGCACCCAGGTAAAGAGAGTGATCAAGGCCGTCGAGGCTGGAGACAAGGCGGCCGCGGAGTCAGCCTACAAAGCCGCGGTGCCCGCGCTGGACAGAGTCGTCGGCAAGGGCATCATCAAGAGCAACAAGGCCGCGCGGCACAAGAGCCGGCTCAACGCGCGGATCAAGGCCATGAGCTGATCTCAGCACGCCGACGCCCAGTTCGATGAAGCCCCCGCCCGCCGGGGGCTTCGCATTTTTTGCCCCTGGCCGATGGAACCTATCTAAAAATTAGCGAGCTTGGATAAGACAAGGCGAAAGGAGGCTTAATAAACGCAGTCTACACGCCAGTAAATGAGCATTTTGAGCCCGTTTTTAACCCCGTTAGGCTAAGCACAGCAATTTCGAGATAGGTTCTACTCAGCCTGTCAGCACCAAATTGTCCCGGTGGATGAGCTCCGGTTCGTCCACGTAGCCGAGCAGGTCGGCAATACGGGCGCTGGGCTGGCCCATGATGTTGCGCGTCTCCTCGGCATCGTAGTTCACCATGCCGCGCGCAATCTCGCGCCCGTCCGGACCCACGCAGGCCACAATTTCGCCACGAGAGAAAGTTCCCTCCACCCCGATGACGCCTACGGCCAACAGACTGCGGCCTGCCTCGCGCAGCACTCGACAGGCGCCCGGGTCCAGCTTGAGCGTGCCGGTCACCTGGGGCGAGCCCGCCAGCCACTGCTTGCGCGCCGCCAGCGGCGAGGTTCGCGGTTTGAGCAAGGTGCCGATGGCTTCGCCCTGATGGAGCCGGATTAACACCTCGGGCTCGCGACCGGAAGCGATACGGGTGGCGGTGCCGGAGCGGGAGGCGAGCGCCGCCGCCCGCAGCTTGGTGCGCATGCCGCCGCGGCCGAGACTGCTGCCCTCCCCGGCCATATTTTCCAGCGCCGGGTCTCCCGCGTGTCCCTCGGGCACTAGCTTCGCCGTCTTGTCCTTCCGCGGATCCGAGCTGTAGAGGCCGGGCTGGTCAGTGAGAATGATCAGCAGTTCCGCTTCCACAAGATTCGCCACCAGGCCGGCCAGGGTATCGTTGTCGCCGAGCCGAATTTCGTGGGTGGCCACGGTGTCGTTCTCGTTCACGACCGGCACCACGCCGTAACGCAGCAGCGTGCGCAAAGTGCTTCTGGCGTTGAGGTAGCGCCCCCGATGGGCCACGTCCTCGTGGGTGAGGAGGATCTGTGCGGTGTGGGTGCCGTGGGACTGAAAGCAGGATTCGTAGACCTGAATCAGCCCCATCTGGCCGACCGCGGCCAGCGCCTGCAGCTCGTAGACCGCCTCGGGACGCTTTTTCAAACCCAGCCGGCTGATGCCCTCGACGATGGAGCCCGAAGAGACCAGCACCAAATCGACACCGCGCTGGCGGAGCTTGGACATCTGGTTCACCCAAACGCGGATGCTTTCCCGGTCCAGACCCCGGCCTTCGTCGGTCAGCAGCGCGCTTCCGATCTTGATCACCCAGGGGCGCCCGCGCGCCGGCGTGACGGCTTTTTGACTCATTTTCTGGACTCGAGATGTGAGGCGATGCGTTGGCACAGTGCTTCGCAGCCTTCCCCCGTGGCGGCGGAAATTCGAAACACCGGTCCCCGCCACTGGAGCGCGTCGGCAATGGTGTCACAGCGCGCCTTGCGCGCGTCTTGATCCAAGAGATCGATCTTGTTCAGCACCAGCCACCTCTCACGTTGCGCCAACCCCTGGCCGAATTTTTCCAGCTCAGCGCCGACCGCGCGTGCGTCCGCCGCCGGGTCGCCCTCACCTTCCGTCGGCGCCACGTCCACCAGGTGCAGCAGGAGCCGGGTACGGGCCAAATGCTTCAAGAATCGAATACCGAGCCCCGCGCCCTCCGCCGCCCCCTCGATGAGTCCGGGGATATCAGCCACCACGAAGCTCTGGTCCGGGCCCACCCGAACCACGCCGAGATGAGGATAAAGGGTGGTGAACGGATAGTCGGCCACCTTCGGGCGCGCCGCGGACACCGCGCGGATGAAAGTGGATTTTCCCGCGTTAGGCAAGCCCACCAGGCCGACGTCGGCCAGAATCTTGAGCTCCAGTCTCATCATTCGCGATTCGCCGGGCTTGCCGGGGGTGGTCTTGCGCGGCGCCCGGTTGGTGCTGCTTTTGAAACGGGTGTTGCCGAGTCCGTGGGTCCCTCCCCGCGCCACCAGCAGCCGGGCGCCGTCTTCCACCAGCTCACCGATGGCCTCGCCGGTGTCCGCATCGGACACCACGGTGCCCGCCGGCACCGGCACCAGGAGATCGTCTCCGCGCCTGCCCGTGCAGTCGCTTCCCTGACCGTGCTCGCCGGAACGGGCCTTGAAGTGGCGTTTGTAGCGGAAATCCACCAGGGTGTTGAGGGCCGCGTCGGCCACCAGGTACACGTCACCGCCGTCACCGCCGTCACCGCCGTCGGGACCGCCTTTGGGGATGTACTTCTCGCGACGGAAACTCAAGCAGCCGTTTCCGCCGCGCCCGGCGTCCACGCGGATCGTGACTTCATCGACGAACTTCATTACCGCCTCAAGTCCAGGGAGTAAGGGCCGGCATCATGTCTAAACCCTGTCCCCGCTCTGATCGGTTAGCCATCTGCCCGGTCCTGCATCTCCGCGGGACGGGGAGTACCCGCAACTTGCGTACAGATTTCGTTACATCCGCTGCGGCTGAAGATCTGTTACCCGCCGCGCCTATGAATTACAAACGCAGATATGAAAAACCCCGTCGGGGACGGGGCTCTTCGTGGCGGCCGGCGCATTCCTTAATTTACTCGGGAACGACGCTCACCACTTTTCGAACTTTCGGGCCCTTGTCCTCAAATTTCACCAGGCCGTCGGCCTTGGCAAACAACGTGTGGTCGCGGCCCAAACCCACGTTCACTCCAGGATGGAACTTGGTGCCCCGCTGGCGGACGATGATACTGCCTGCCTTGACCAGCTGGCCGCCGAATCGCTTGACGCCCAGTCGCTTACTCTGTGAATCGCGGCCGTTCTTGCTGCTACCGCCTGCTTTCTTGTGTGCCATGAATACGCTCCTTAAGCCGCGCTTTCGGCCTTGGCGGACTTGGACTTTCCTCCGCCCGCGATGCTGGTGATCTCCACTTCGGTGTAATCCTGCCGGTGACCCTTGGTGCGCAGATAGTTCTTGCGCCGCTTGAACTTGACCACCTTGATCTTGCGGTTGCGGCCGTGGGCCTTCACTTTCGCCGACACTTTGCCGCCACTGACGTAGGGCGCACCAAGTTTGACGTCCTCGCCTTCGCCCACCATCAGCACCTTGTCGAACTCCACCTTTGCGCCCTCGTCCGCAGCAAGACGCTCCACGCGCACCGTTTCGCCCTTTCGGACCCGGTACTGCTTGCCGCCGGTGACAATCACCGCATACATTTCGCTTCGCTCCAATTATTCCCTGGATTGGCGACCCGCCAAAACGAACCGTGTATTTTAGGGCCACACGCCCGCAGGAACAAGGTTTTTCCCGGCGCTTCCCGCGTCGCGCCGCGCGGCACGGCAGGTATAATCGGCCGAAATAAAATCCGTGCCCGACACGCCCATGGCCCGCCTTAGCGCTCCCCGACCGATTACCGCCACCGCGCTGAATCTCGACCTGATCCAGCAGCCCGTGGCCGTGGATCTAAAGGCCGTGGACCGGCTCATCGAGGCCCGGCTTCAGTCCCAGGTGGCTCTGGTCAATCAGGTCGCCCAGCACATTATCTATAGTGGCGGCAAGCGACTGCGTCCCCTGGTGGTGCTTCTGAGCGCGCGCGCCTTCGGCTATACGGGAACCCGGCACATCGAGCTTGCCGCCATCGTCGAGTTCATCCACACCGCCACCCTGCTCCACGACGACGTGGTGGATGCATCCATGCTCCGCCGCGGTCAAGAAACCGCCAACGCGGTTTTCGGCAACGAGGCCAGTGTGCTTGTAGGCGATTTCCTCTACTCGCGCTCATTCCAGATGATGGTGGACATCGCCAGCATGCGCATCATGGAGATCATGGCGGACACCACCAACGTCATTGCCGAAGGCGAGGTGCTGCAGCTTCTCAACTGTCGCGATCCAGACACCAGCGAGGCGCGTTATCTCAAGGTCATCCGATCGAAGACCGCCAAGCTGTTCGAAGCCGCGGCCCAGGTGGGCGCGGTCTTGAGCGGCGCCGCCATCAGGCACGAGCATGCGGTGGCCGCATTCGGGCTGCACCTGGGCACCGCCTACCAGCTTGTCGACGACGTGCTCGACTATCGCGGCGCGTCGGAGACCATTGGCAAGAACGTCGGTGACGACCTGGCCGAAGGCAAACCCACCCTGCCGCTCATCCAAGCGATGCGAATCGGCACCGCGGAGGAGAAATCCATCATCCGACAGGCGATCGAGAACGGCGGCCGGGACGCCATCGACCGGGTGGTGGACGCCGTTGAATCCACCGGGGCCATCGCCTACACTGCGCGCGCCGCGGCGGCCGAGGCCGACCAGGCGCTGGAGGCGTTGAGCGAAATTCCCCCCTCCGAGTACCGGGAGGCGCTCGAATCCCTGGCCGAGTTCTGCATCAGCCGCACCTATTGAAACGGACTATATTTTCGTTTCGGCGCGTTACTTAGCGTTGGCGGCAACGCTTTCGGGTCCCGAAACCATTGCGCGCGCTGTTTCAGTCTTCGAAATCGGGGTGTAGCTCAGCCTGGTAGAGCACTGCCTTCGGGAGGCAGGGGTCGGAGGTTCAAATCCTCTCACCCCGACCAATTAACGTCTTGATGACTATTCACGCGAATGCGTTGGCCAGATTGTCGACTTCTCAATTTCGGGCGAGCGCCTTGCGCGGTTCCTTGACCAAATCGGTCAGCATCGAA
>CAMYJH010000045.1:662-25009 GCA_947258715.1 uncultured Gammaproteobacteria bacterium | reverse complement strand
GCCCTCGAACCAACTACAGCGCGCTTCCTCCAGGTTCATTTTCAAAAGGTCGATATGGGGCAGCCAGCGATCGCGGTCGATCCAGAACTTCATGAAGCGATCGCCGTCCCGCGAGCACCCGTTCGTCGGCCCATGGGCGTCGAACACGATCACGCCATCGCTTTGGGCCTTGACGTGCCGCAAGGTCTCCAGCGGCACTTCGAAATCGGTGATCGGGACGAAGACGAAGGCGGCGCAGTGCATGAGACCGTCGAGATCCGCCGGCATGATCGGGTCCATGAATCCGGTCTGCTTCTCCAGCCGCCGGTTCTGATCGACGTAGGTCAGGTCGATGACGTCGCCCTGGTCGGCTGCCGCCGTCACGTGCTCGACATTCATGTGGGGGAACTCGGAAAGAAGATCGCGCTCGAGATCGGCGCGGCGCACGTGGCTGACGGTCGAGATCGTCGATCCCGGACCGGAGAGCGTCGATAGAACGAGCGCGGTATAGACCGCGCAACCGAATTTTTCGACAATTTCGCCGCGATGACTGGTGATGCGATCCCGCGGAATCGGACCGATCACGGCTACGTTCATCTTATGCGACATCGCCTTGCCTTTTCGCAGCGGCCGAGAGGACGTTGGAGGTCGATACCAGAATCGTACCGCGAGGCACGCTCATTTCCGATAGACCTGCTCCCGCGTAAAGAAGCCGCCCTCGATCACCGTGCCGTCGATCGTGTCCTTCGTCACCGCCACAACAGGCGTGATGATCGTGGGGATCTCGGCGAAGCCGTTATTGATGAGCTTAAATTCGCCGATTGCTTCGGCCACCGGGCGGCTTGGATCCTGCCCGAGCGCAAGGGCGACCTCCGCCGCCCGGTATGCCAGCGGTTTGATCTTCTTCCAGACGTCGATCTCCTGCTCGCCACGCGCGACCAGTCGGATATTGCGCAAGTCGGCATCCGCCCCCGCGACAAAGACCTTCGAGGACGAAGCGAGGTCCTCGTCGCGAAGCGCCTGCAGAACTCCATAGGCAAGGCCACTGTTGTTGCAGATGAAGGCGTCAATCTGGTTGTCATATTTCACCAGCAAGCTTTCAGCGGTTTCGCGCGCCAAGTCGGGCGACCAATCGACATGCGAGCGCTCGGTGATCAACTCGAGACCGGAATTCTGCGCGATGACTTCACGTGCACCGCTGCTCAGCAACTCGGCATTGGAATCGCCCGGCTGGCCCTTGATCAGCGCCACGCGGCCCTTGACCTCGCCCTTGACCCGTTTGAACCAGTCGATCATGGCCTCGCCCTGAATCCGGCCGACGGCCCAGCTGTCCTGCATCACCATGACATCGAGCGGCCCGTCCGTGAGCAACGAGTCGTACCCGACCACCTTTACGCCTTTCTTGTTTGCCAACCGCACCAGCGCGCCTGCCGTCCGCGTGTTGACGGGTTGGAGCACAATCACGTCGACCTCGGCCTCCAAGAGCCCTTCGAATTGCTGCAGTTGCAGTAGTTCGTCATTGGCGCTCGAATCGAACAGGACTTCGGCTCCGAGGGATTCCGCGCGGGCGATGAAGAGGGCCTTGTCGGTCTGGTAGCGGGCCTCCTGCATGGTCTTGAGGAGAAAACCAATACGGATATCGGCTTTCTCGTCAGCCGCAGCGGGGGCCACAGCGGCGGCGGTGAAGAACGAGATCGCCGATAGTAGCGATAAAAATGCCATCCGTCTCGAGATATGCGACAGTGGTTCGGTCATAACAGTGTGTCCTACAAAATTGCGCTTCGCCGGGTTCAACAGCTATGGAACGCCTATGAACGGGGATAGAGGGGTGCGCTTCGCACGGCGTCGGCGCATCCTCCTTGGCGACTCCCGGACCCGCTCGGAGCTCGGACGTCGCGCTCATTCCGGGGTTACTTCCTTTTCTGGATCACGTCGAACCAGACGGCGAGGATAATGATGAGGCCTTTGATTATGAGTTGGTAGAACGTCACAACACCCAGAAGGCTCATTCCGTTGTTGAGCACGCCAATGAGCAGGGCGCCGATTACCGTGCCCCCGACCCGGCCGGACCCTCCGGCAAGGCTGGTTCCTCCGATCACTACCGCTGCGATCGCGTCAAGCTCGAACATTATGCCGAGATTTGGCGAAGCGCCGTTTAGCCTCGAGGCCAGCAAGATTCCGGACAGCGCAGCGAGCACCGAGATCGTGGTATAGACGGTCATCTTCGTCTTGAAGACGTTGATGCCTGACAACCTCGCGGCGTCTTCGTTACCGCCCAGCGCGTAAAGCCGGCGCCCGAAACGGGTATTGTTCAGGATGTAGACACCCGCGAACGCGATGAACGCGAAGATGGCAACCGGCATCGGGATGCCACGATAGCCCGTGAACACGTAGAAGGCCAACGCGAACCCACCGATCAGGACGAGCGCATTCGTAATAAGCTCTCTCTTGTTTACGGCGATCCCGTATTGCCGATTCTGCTGAACTTGGCGGAAGACGGAAAACACCGAAAGGATCACGAACACGCCCAGCACCACGCCGCTCGCCATCGGCGGGATGTACGCGCCGCCAAATATCGGAAACACCGAATCCGTGACCGGAATGGCGCTGCCACCCGAGAGCGTCAGCGCGAGGCCGCGCGCGATCGTCAGCATACCCAGCGTTATGATGAATGGCGGAATATTGAACTTCGCAACCCAGTAGCCATTCCACAATCCGATCCCTCCACCCACGATTAGGAGGGTCAGGGGAATCGCCACCCATACGCTCAGCCCGGCTTGCAAGAGCAGTGTGCAGACGACGGCTGACAGGCCCACCACCGAGCCGACGGATAGATCGATGCCTGCGATCAGGATGACCATCGTCATGCCGACCGCGATGATGCCGATGATCGTAACCTGCCGCGACAAGTTGCTGAGATTGCGCGCCGTGAAGAAGGCGTCATCGGCGAAACTGAACGCGATCACCAGAGCGAAAAGCGCGATGAGAGTCGCGTTGTCCTTGATGAAACTCAGAATGTGGTTCTCTTTGCCGGTTGAGCCTCCTCCTCCGAGGCTCGCGCCGGGCTGCGTCAAACTCGCCGAATTGCTTTCGTCTGTCATTTCGCTCTCCCTTTAGCGCTACCCGTGGCGTACGCCATGATTGTTTCTTTCTTCGCCTTGTTTCTCTCGAAGTCAGAAACGATTACTCCATCGCATAATACGAGTATTCGATCGCACATTCCTAAAATTTCCGGAAGCTCAGAGGAAATCATTATTACCGTCACCCCTTGGTCTACTAGATAATTAAGGAGTTTGTAGATTTCTACTTTTGCGCCGATGTCTATTCCTCTTGTCGGTTCATCGAGGATGAACACTTCCGGTTTCGAGTTCAGCCATTTACCGAGGACCACCTTTTGCTGATTGCCACCGCTGAGGGTGCCGATCAAGGTGTCGATGGAGGGCGTCTTGACACCGAGTTGCCTCACATACTCGCCAACGATCTGCCGTTCCTTGGATTCGTTGATGATTCCAAGAATCTTGGAACTGACGGTCTCGAGCGAACTGATGGTCGTGTTAAACGAGATCGATTCGTTCAGAAACAAGCCGAGCGCCTTTCGGTCTTCCGTCAACAGTGCGATTCCACTGTCAATCGCATCCTTCGGCGACTTGATGTCGAGCTTGACGCCATTAAGAAGGACTTCGCCGGTCGATTGCTGCGGATAGGCACCGAATATCCCCTCGACCAGTTCCGTGCGGCCCGCGCCCATCAATCCGGAAATGCCGAGGATCTCACCTTTGTAGGCGGTGAAGGAGGCGTTTTTCACCTTGTAGGTCCCCGGCACGTCCGGGTTCGAGACGCTGAGATTCTTCACCTCGAGCGAAGCGGCCCCTCGCTCCATTTGCTTTTTCGGGAACATATCCTTGATGTCGCGCCCGACCATGCGGACGATGATCTGGTCCAGCGTGATATCCCCGATCGGCGTCACATCGCCAATCGTCTGGCCATCCCGCAGTACCACGACGCGGTCCGCGATCTGCTCGATCTCCTCCATTTTATGGGAGATGTAGCACATGCAGACATTGTCGTTTTTCAGCTTGCGGATGATCCGGAAGAGGTCCTTGACCTCCTTGTCAGTCAGCGCGGAGGTCGGCTCGTCGAGCACCAGGATTTCGGCGTTGATGGAGAGCGCCTTTGCGATCTCGACCATCTGCTGTTTGCCGACGGTGATGTTTTGCACCATATCGGTCGGCTTGAAATCGGTGATACCCAAATCATCCAGAAGCTTCTGGGCCTCCGAGTAGGTTCGCTGCCAGTCGATCTTCCCGAAGCGGTCGACGAACTGGCGATCCAGAAAGATGTTTTCGGCGACCGTCAGGCCCGGGATCAGGTTGAGTTCCTGATAAATGATGGCGATACCCGCGTCCTCGGCCTCTTTGGTGTTGGCGAAGCGCTTCCTGTCGCCCTTGATATAGATATCGCCCTCGTATGTCGGATAGGGCCAGACGCCGCTCAAAACCTTCATCAGGGTCGACTTCCCGGCGCCGTTTTCACCCATCAGCGCCAGAAGCTCGCCGGAGCGCGCTTCGAAATTGACATTGTTCAAGGCCCGGACGCCGGGGAAGTCCTTGATAATATTATGCATTTTCAGAACGACTTCGGACATGCCAATTCCCCCTAGCCAATTGCCTCGCCGGATGACTTCGGCGCCTGTGAACGCAATGGCCTTCTGTCGAGCCGGTTTGGCGCCGTTGGTAGAAGAGAAGGTCCAGGCTGGGCGTCGGCGTCGAATGACGGGTCTCGATGTCGCAGCGACCACGCACCCGTTTGCCGGACGCCTCGCCTGGCAGTCTCAGGGAGGACCCGTCAATTGGCTCCGTAGACCTGCGCCTTGGTGTAGAAGCCGCTGGCGATGATCGTAGCGTCGACGTTGTCCCTGGTCACCAGGACGATCGGCGTGACGATGGTCGGGACGTCCGCGAAACCATTGTTCAGGACCTTGTCGACCTTCACCACGTCGCCCGGCGCCTTCTTCGGATTTTGCGCCAGCGCCACGGCGACCTCGGCGGCCGTTTCCGCGAGCGGAGCGATCTTCTTCCATATCTCGACGGCCTGTTTGCCTTGGGCCACATATTGGATGTTGGCGAGGTCCGCGTCCGATCCGGCGACGAACACCTTGTCGGCGCTGGCGAGCTTCTGGGCTTCCAGGGCCGCGATCACGCCGCGCGCCATGCCGCTGTTGTTGCAGATGAAGGCGTCGATGCTATTGTCGTACTTGGTCAGCGTGTTCTCGGCCGTCGCCATGGCCTTCTCCGACGACCAGCCCTCGTGCGACTGGTCGGTAACCAGTTCGAGGCCGGGATTGGCCTTGATGATCTCCAGTACGCCGCTGCTCATTGCGATCGCATTTGAGTCGCCCGGCTGCCCTTTGATCAAGGCGACCTTTCCGGTAACCGAGCCGTTCTTGGCCCGCAGCCACTCTACCATGGCCTCGCCTTGAAGTCGGCCCACCGCCCAGCTGTCCTGCATCACCATCGCGTCCAGTGGGCCGTCGACAAGCATCGAATCGTAGCCGACAACACGTACACCTTCACTGTTCGCCATGCGAACCATGTTGCCGGCGGTGCCCGTGTTCACGGGCTGCATGACTATAACCTGCGCACCCTTGGCGAGCATGTTCTCGAACTTGGCGAGCTGGGTCAGTTCGTCATTGTTCGCCGAATCGAAGATCACGGTGGCGCCCAACGCCTCTGCCTTCGCGATAAAGGTGGTCTTGTCACGCTGATAGCGCTCTTCCTGCATGGTCTTGAGCAGGAAGCCGATCTTGACCTCTCCGGCCGACGCCACTTGTGGGACGGCAGCGGCAACCGCGGCCGTCATGGCGACCAAGGCCACCGCTTTGATTAGTTTGTGTTTCACTTGCATGCTTTCCTCCGTCGCCCTTTGTTGAGCCGCAATGCCATCAAATGATTGCAATTGCGCTTTCCTCGCTGTTCAGATCTGGCAGGCTCCCACGCTCGCAGATCGCGCGGCATGAACGGTGCAACGGCCATCGTGTTCGCATTGGCCGTCGGGTAGCTGCACCGTACCGCTTTGCCTCTTCGTTCGCGCCCACGCGGAAACCACGGTAGCATCCGCGCCCTCATGAAACCCAGAATTATAACAATTTTGCATAAATATTCATGACATCGAGTGTCCGCACCCGGAGAGTTCCATGCAGGGCATGGGGTCGCCAGGTTTGTGGGAACCTCAGAGGGTGTGATGGCCTTGTCAGTCTAATGCGAACCGCTGTCCGAGATCCGACGCGGCGAAGGTTATTGGGCGGCCAGTTAGCGCCGCTCGGCCAGCACAGGCTGCTTCGGTTCTGTTTTGAGGGTATGGCGGCCGAAATCCACTGCGCACTGTGGATGCTTGGACATTGCGGCGTCGACCTCGCTGTTCGGCGGACGCTCGGCGGTTTTAGTAGGGCAAGAAATGGGTGTCGACGCTGGACGGTGGAGATGTCGACGAGACCTGCGTTCTCGTCCTGAAGAACTGCGGCCCCAAGGGCTATCCCGGCATGGCCGAGGTCGGCAACATGGGCCTGCCACCCAAGGTTCTGGCCAAGCGCATCAAGGATATGGTGCGCGTCTCCGACGCGCGGATGAGCGGCACAGCCTACGCGACCGTTGTCCTGCATACCGCCCCCGAGGCCGCTGCCGGAGGCCCCCTGGCGCTGGTCGAGAATGGCGACATGAGCGAGCTGGATGCGGCCGGACGCCGCCTACATCTGGACGTTCCGGATCCAGAACTCGAGCGGCGCAAGGCCAGTTGGACTCCGCCGTCGCCGCCCATGCAGGGCGGCTACCAGAAGCTCTATTACGATCACGTCTTGCAGGCCGACACGGGCGCCGATCTCGATTTTCTGGTGGGATGCCGCGGCGCTGAAGTCGCCCGGGACTCGCACTGAGTGGCTCGGGAACTGTACCTCGTTCGGCCCAATATCACCAAACTCGCGGATGACATGGTCGGCATCAGTGGCTGCGGGCCCTCCGATTAGACCGGCACGCACAGAGTCAATTCTCGGTGGTTACGGGTCCCCGCAACCACTTATGCCGAACAGGCCGTCCTCTCATCCAGGACGGCCTTTTTGTTGCCTGGTCCGGCCAGTGAGACCTCTGCCATATGGCGAAAAGTTGTAACACCGAGCGCCCCACATTGCTCTCGAATATCGGCCACCGGCACCGTAGACAATCATCCCGATGGACCACAGACCGTTAATGCACTAACAATGAAACTGATCAGTCAGCGGCGGCTGGTGAGCTGGGGGAAGAAATGTTCGACGCGCTTGCTTTCGTCCTGCGTGTTTTAAGCTCGCTGAATACTTTTGTCCTGCGTATCGGGCGGACGATTGCATGGATCGCGCTTGCGCTGATGGTCGCGGTAATCCTTCTGCAGGTCTTCTTCCGTTATGTCCTCAATAACGCGCTCCCCTGGCCGGACGAGGCTGCGCGGTTCCTGATGTTGTGGATGACGGGCATGATCGCGCCTTCGGCCTACCGCTGGGGCGGATTTGTGGCGATCGACATGTTGTCCCAGGCCCTTCCGAAACGTTCTGGCCTTCTGCTCGCTCTGATCCTGCTGGTCCTGTCCGGGTTAGTTCTGGTGGTAGCCATCTCGTTTGGCTGGGGCCATACCATGGGATTTGGCGGAAACTTCGACTCGTCCTCCCTGAGGCTTCCCCTGGACTGGATCGGATTGGAGACGATCAAGGTAAAGCTGCGCTACATGTACGGCTCACTTCTTGTCGGCGTGATCCTGCTCTTCGCCGTAAATATCGAACTCATTCTGCGGACCGTTACAGGCATCATTCGACCGGACGCGCAGCTGCCCGGGGATGACAGAGTAATCATGGCGAGTGCCGACTGATGCTGGTTTGGTTTCTCCCGGTTTTCCTGGTCTTTTTGATTATCGGCATGCCGGTCTTCTTTGCGCTGCTGATCTCACCGGGTGTGCTGTTGTGGCTGAATGGCCAGGAACGGGACATGGCCCTGCTCTATCGCAACGTCTACAACGGCATGGACAGCTTCCCGCTGATGGCGCTGCCGTTTTTCATGTTGGCGGGCGAGCTGATGAACCGGGGCGGTATTACCGCCCGGCTGGTGGAATTCTCGCAGGCTCTTATGGGGCATCTCCGGGGTGGGCTCGCACATGTGAATATCCTGTCATCGATCCTGTTTGCCGGACTTTCGGGCTCGGCGGTGGCGGATACTTCGGCACTCGGATCCACGCTCATCCCTGCCATGCAACGGAACGGTTATACCCGCAAGTTCGCGGCGGCCGTAACGGCGGCGAGTTCGGTGATCGGGCCGATCATACCGCCTTCGGGCATCATGATTATTTATGCCTATGTAATGGGCGAGAGCGTGGCCGCCCTGTTTCTGGCAGGCATTGTCCCGGGCGTTCTGGTTGGCGTCGGCTTGATGGTCGTGGTGCGGTTGATGGCCGACAAATACGATCTGCCCAAGGCCGAGCGAATCGTGAACAAGAATCAGACGATCACCCCACTGGAAAGCTGGGTCTCGTTTGCGCTGTTGCGGGTGAATTTCGCGGCCCTTCTGATGGCGGTTTATTCCGGCGGCCGAACGCTTCTGGCGTGGTTGGTCGATGTGGATATCGCGGTCAACGACTGGATTCTCTTCCTGTTCCTGATGGCGGTGTCGCACCTTATTTTGGTCGGCCTGCGCAGGCGCGTCTCGACCGATTTCCGCATCGTGTGCAAGAAGGCAGTGGCGCCGCTGCAGACGCCGATCATCATCCTGGGGGGCATCCTGGTGGGGGTGTTTACCCCGACCGAGGCTGCGGCTGTGGCGGTCGCCTACGCGATGGTGATCTCGTTCTTTGTGCTGCGCTCTATGAACGTGTCCGACCTGCCGGGAATTTTGACCAAATCGGCGTTGGGATCTTCCACCGTTCTGTTGTTGGTCGGGGCCGCGGTGGCCTTCAAGACTGTCGTCAGCCTCAGCCACGCGCCGGAACAATTGGCCGCCATCATCCTGGGCTTGAGTGAAAACCCGCTGATCCTCTTGTTCCTGATCAATGTTTTGCTGTTTGTGGTGGGCATGTTTCTGGATGCGGGCCCGGCGATCATCATTCTGGGGCCAATATTGGGGCCAATTTTCGTAGATCTCGGCGTCCATCCCGTTCATTTCGCGATCATCATGTCGGTCAATCTAACGGTGGGCCTCGCCACGCCGCCCATGGGGCTGGTGCTGTTCGTGGCCTCATCGGTTTCGGGTGAGCGGGTCGAAACGATCGCGCGCGCCATTCTGCCGTTTCTTGCTGTCGAAGTGCTGGTGATCTTCCTGATCACGTACTTCCCCGCGGTGTCGATGACCATTCCGCGTCTGACAGGCTTCGTGCAGTAAGGGATAAGATGTGTTGGGGAGGCAAACCAGGAGGAGGAGTATGTTTATCAGAACCTTGAAAACGCTAGTGGCGGCAACCCTGCTCGCAGGGGTCTCCCTTGCGGCCGTCGCAGCGGACTACACGATCCGGGCAACCGCGAACTCGAATGAAAATGACGAGGATTACGACGGCCTTGTCGTGTTCAAGAGCTTTGTCGAAAGTGCTTCGAACGGCGCGATTTCGGTTGAGCTCTTTATCGGCACGCAGCTGTGTTCCAAAGGCGCGGAGTGTCTGCAGGGCGTCTCGGATGGCTCGATTGACATCTATATTTCGACGTCGGGCGGCGCATCCGGGATCTTTCCTTATGTGCAGGTGTTGGATCTGCCGTACCTGATGTCCAACGATCGCATCGCCGAGGAAGTCTTGTCGGGTGATTTCACGCGCACGATGCGGAAAATGGCGCTGGCGGATTCCAACGACACGATCCGTCTGATGACCATTGGGAATACCGGCGGCTGGCGCAATTTCGCCAACACCAAACGCCGGGTGACCCAACCTTCGGACATGGCCGGCCTGAAAATCCGTACGGTTGTGGCCGATCTTCCACAGGAACTGGTGAAGGCGATGGGGGCGTCTCCGACGCCAATTCCATGGCCGGAACTTTTCACCTCGTTCCAGACCGGTGTGGTTGAGGGCTCGAAGAATGGCATCACCGACATCATGGCGATGAAGTTTCCGGATGCGGGCCTGAAATTCGTGACACTCGACGGTCACGCCTACATGGGCGCGCTGTGGTGGATGAACAACGAGAAGTTCGAGTCCATGCCGGAAAACCTGCGCCGCGTGGTTGTGGACGGATTTTCGGCGCTTCAGCAGGCGACGTTTGCCTCACCGAAGCGGAAATCCATCAAGGCCTATGAAGACTTCGTTGCCGGCGGCGGGGATCTTTATGTTCCGACGCCGGAGCAAAAGGCGAAATTCAAGGCGGCCGCCGCACCGGTCTACGACTGGTTCAAGGCCAACGTGAAGGGCGGCCCGGAAATCTTCGATGCGCTGACCGAAGCTGTTGCCGAGGCAGAGAAGAAGATCAATGCCGGCACCATGAAGGATATCAACTGATCCTTCCCAAAATGAAGGCGGGGCCGTCCGCTTCGAGGCGGCCCCGGCCTACCGAAACGGGTACAGCCAGGATTTGTAGTCGTCGATCAGAATATGGGCTTTCTTGATCTGTTCAGGCGTCATTTTCTTGACGACCTCGTCTTGAGAAATCGCAGCATCGGGGTCGCCGCCAATAGCGGACAGGACGTACCACGTGTAGGCGCGGATCAGGTCCGGCGCGGGCAGACCCCGGCCCACTTCGTAATACCATCCGATCCCGGATTGGGCACCGGGATGGCCTTTCATGGAGGCGCGCAGATACCACTCAAATGCGCGGATGTCGTCCCGCTCGACGCCGAGGCCAAGCGCGTACATGACCCCGATAAGTTCTTCCGCATCCGCGTTGCCGGAGCGCGCAGCGGGCAAAAGTTCCTGCATCGCTTCTTCAAATCGATTTTCTTCCATAAGGTCGCGGGCCTTCTCGATCTCGGCGAGGGCGGTCACAGGGGCCACAAATGGCAGCGTCAGAAGGGCGGTAAGAATTATCGCGCGCATGGGATTTCCTTTCTGCTGTCGTTTCTTTTTCTAACCAGCCCGGCGCAATTGCAAGCCCATGACCTGCCGAGACGCATGTCCCCGGACGACTTCCTGCAATTCTCGGAAGCGAAGGCCAGAGTCGGGCAGTTGCTGTTTTATGACCCCATTCTGTCGGGCAACCGCAATATTTCGTGTGGAACCTGCCACAATCATGATTTCGGCGGCAGCGACGGGCTTTCGCTCGGTATCGGCGAGGGGGGGCTCGGAGTCGGTCCGGAACGTACCGCGGGGTCGGGACCTGATCGAATCAAGAAACGAATTCCGCGGAACGCGCCCGGATTGTGGAACCTCGGCGCCAGGGAAATCCATGTGCTGAATCACGATGGACGGCTGAGTATTTCGGATATCTATGGCAACGGGTTCAATTCGCCGGCCGAGGAGTGGCTGCCGCAGGGGCTGGATAATATCCTGGCGGCCCAGGCCCTGTTTCCCATGGCCGCGCAGTTCGAGATGGCAGGCAATCCGAAGGAAAACGAGGTTGCCGGGGCCACACATGACAGGATCGACGCGGTCTGGCCGATCCTCGCCAAACGGGTCCGCGCCATCCCGGAATACGTTGAGTTGTTCGCGCGGGCGTTCGACGACGTCTCGCGGCCTTCGGATGTCACGATCACCCATATCGCCAACGCGCTGGGCGCGTTTGTTGGGCGCGAGTGGATATCCTACGACAGCCCGTTCGATGCCTATTTGGCGGGCAATGCTGCGGCGCTGTCAGCAGAACAGAAACAGGGAATGACGCTTTTTTATGGCGAGGCGGGATGCGCCGAATGTCATTCCGGTCCGTTGCTGACAAATCACGAATTTTACGCGATCGCCTTGCCGCATTTCGGGCCGGGCCGCACCCGCCGTTTTGATCCCTATGTGCGGGACGTGGGCCGGATGGGTGAAAGCGACCGCGTGGAAGATGCGTATCGATTCCGCACCCCGTCGCTGCGCAACGTCGCCTTGACCGCACCGTACGGACACAACGGCGCCTACGCGACTCTGGCCGGGATCGTGCGCCATCATCTCGACCCCCAGGCTTCATTCGAGCGCTGGCAGAAGGACGAAGCCAGGCTGCCCGATGCGCCCTGGCTCTCGGATACCGATTTTGTCGCTTTCGAGGATTTCCGGGAGCGGGCGCGACTGAAGTCAAAGGTTGATATAAGACCGCGTAATCTGGCCGATGACGAGGTGCAAGCTCTCGTGATGTTTCTGACATCCCTGACTGGCGGTGAGTCCGTCAAGGGGCGCCTGGGCAAGCCCGATCGCGTGCCGAGCGGGCTTCGGGTGGACTGATGGCGCGCGTCTTCCTGGCAGGTTTGGCCGTCGTGGATTTCGTCTTCAAGGTCGAAAAGATGCCCACGCGGGCAGAAAAATATCGTGCCGAGACCGCCGCCATAGTCGGTGGCGGGTGCGCGGCCAATGCGGCCGTCGCCGTTGCGCGGCTCGGCGGCCAAGCGACGCTGGCGTCCCGACTCGGTGGCGATCTGCTGGGCGATCTGATCATCGCCGATCTGGAAAGAGAGGGTGTCCGGACCGACTTCATCGATCGGGCAAAAGGCGGGCGATCCGCGTTTTCGTCAGTCTATGTAGACGCTGCGGCGGAGCGCCAAATCATGAACTTTCGTGGCGACGGGCTGACGCAAGAAACCCGTTGGCTGGAGCAGGCGCCAGAGGCGGACGCGATGCTGGTGGACACACGCTGGAATGCGGCAGCGGAGACGGTAATGCGACTGGCGCGGCGAAGAGACATTCCGGGGGTCGTGGATGCCGAAGACCCCGTTGACCTGGCGGCGATCGAACAGGCGTCGCATGTGGCCTTCTCGAAGCAAGGGCTCCTGGATCTGACGGGAGAAACCACGATTGCGGCCGCCCTCAGATCGTCCGCCAAGCGGCTTTCGGGCTGGGTCTGCGTGACCGACGGGGCCGCCGGAGCGTATGTACTGGACGGTGCGAAAGTCCAGCACATTCCGGGCTTTGCCGTTGCCGCCGAAGACACCCTGGCGGCCGGAGACGTCTGGCATGGCGCGTTCGCTTTGCGCTTGGCCGAAGGCGCGGACGAAATATCGGCCATGGTGTTCGCGAACGCCGCCGCCGCGTTGAAATGCACGCGTCCGGGAGGCCGCGCAGGCTGTCCCGACCGCCCCACCACCGAGTTGTTTCTCAAGGAGAAGAAGTCATGCAACTAACCCCCGGCAAACTTTGGGGCATGCGCCGCATGGCGGATGAAAACGGCATTTTCAAAATGACCGCCGTGGACCAGCGCCCGCCGATCAAGGGGCCAATTGCCAAGTATCACGGTGCCGATCAGGCGCCTTGGGAAGAAGTGGCCAGATTCAAAGGGCTTCTGGTGGAAATCTTACAGTCGCAAAGCACAGCCATGTTGCTCGACCCGCACTATGCCATCCCCTACAGTTTCGACACCCTGTCTCCGGCGAAGGGCCTGATCGTGACGCTTGAGGATTCGTTGTTTCGCGACCTGGACGGCGGTCGCCTGTCCGCGGCCATCGACGATTGGTCGGTTGCCAAGATCAAACGCATGGGGGCCGATGCGGTGAAGATTCTGGCGTGGTACCGGCCGGATGCGGACAAGATGGTGAACCAGGCACAGAAAGACTTCGTCAAACGGATCGGAGAAGACTGCGCGACGTATGACATTCCGTTTTTGTTTGAGCTTCTGGTCTATCCGCTCGCCAAAGACGCCCATCAAACTAAAGCCTATGTCGAGATGCAGGGTAAGAAGGCCGACGACGTGTTGGGTTCGGTCGAGGAGTTCGCGAAACCCGACTATGGCGTCGATGTCTTCAAGCTGGAAAGTCCGGTAAACGCGCAAGACGCCGACGGCTCGGCACAGGTCCAGGCGGCGTTCGACGAGTTGGGGCGGCTTGCCGGCCGACCCTGGGTGATGTTGTCGGCCGGGGCGGGAAAGGCGGAGTTCCGCAACATCCTCGCCCATGCCTTCAAGGCCGGCGCTTCGGGCTTTCTGGCGGGGCGCGCGATATGGCTCGAGGCGTTTTCATCCTATCCCGACTGGGGGGCGATTCGCGTGGCTCTGGAAGGCGATGCGGCGGCCTACATGACCGAGATCTGCGCATTGGCGGACAGCGAGGCGCAAAGCTGGCACGCGCATGCGTGCTATGGTGAAGGCGGGGCGCGTTTCGCGCCAGCGGATGCCAGTTTCCGGCATACTTACCAGGCGATGTAGGAGTGGACCGGGTGAAAATCGGAATTCTCGCCGTTGGGCGCCCCACCTTCGATGTGTCCTACGCCAACGAAAAACTGGCGCGGATGCTCGCCGCGCTCGATACCACCGGACATGACATCATCGGCCCCAGAAAGCTGTTGTTCGATGCGGATGCCACCAAGCGCGCTTTCGGTGAGTTGAAGGAAGCGGCAATCGATCAGTTGCTGGTGCTGCAAGTGACCTTCACCGATACCTCCATGACGGTGGCGGCGGCGAACGCCTTCGACGTACCGCTCTCGATCTGGGCGGTGCCGGAACCGCGACTGGGGGGACGACTGCGTCTCAATGCGTTCTGCGGGCTGAACCTTGCGAGCCACGCACTGGGTCTGAACAAGCGAACGTTTTCCTGGCTCTATGCGGACCCGGAGCGGGACGTTTCGGACGATCTCAACGCTTTGCTGAGCGGGGAAAAGACGGCCAAAATGTTGACCGGGAAGCTCTCCGGTAAATTCGCGTCAGCGGAGGGTGAAGAGATTGCCAATCGGATCGACGGCAAGCGTGTCGCCAGGATCGGCGAACATCCGGTCGGCTTCGATACCTGCGCCTATTCCTCGATCGAACTGGAAGCGATTTCCGGCGTTACGGTGGATGAGATCGCATTGAATGATCTGTTCGAGACCGCCCGCGCGCTCCCGAATGAACAGACGGCCGAGATCAAAGCGCACGTCCGATCCACGCTGGATAATCTGGAATCCGTCAATCAGGATGAGCTCGACAAGTCACTGCGACTGAAAGGGGCGTTGGATAAGCTTCGGGCCGACGGCGGTTATGACGCCTTTGCGATCCGCTGCTGGCCGGAAGCCTTTACGGAGTATGGGGGCGCGGTCTGTGGCCCCGTCGCCATGATGGGCGAGGCGCGGGTGCCCTGCGCCTGCGAAGCGGATGTCTATGGGGCGCTAACGCAGCTTATTCTGCAGGAGGTCGCGCAGGCGTCGGTGTTCCTGGCCGATTTGGTCGATTTGGATGCCGATGATGACACCGGCGTCATCTGGCACTGCGGACAGGCACCAATGTCCATGCGCGATCCCAAAACACGCGCAGACGCCACGATCCACACGAACCGCAAAATGCCGCTGCTTTACGAATTCCCCCTGAAGGCCGGGCGAGTGACGTTCATGCGTGTTTCGCAAGCCTTCGGCGAGACCAAGATGGTCCTGGCGGGCGGCGAGGTACTGGAACGTCCCATGGCGTTTACAGGGACGTCCGGCGTCGTGCGCTACGACCGCGGGGCCGGGGACGTCCTGGCGGACATCATATCTTCCGGTCTCGAACACCACATGGCGCTTGCCTATGGCGAACATCGCCCGTTGTTGCGCGCCGTATCCGCCGCGATGAACCTGCCGTTACTGGAACTCTGAGGTGGCCGCGCTTCGCTATGGACTGATCGGTTCCGGCATGATGGGCCAGGAGCATATCCGCAACCTTAATCTCCTGGACGGGGTCGAGGTGGCGGCCATTGCCGACCCTGATGAGGGCATGCGCAAGCTATCGGTAGAGCTTTCGGGCGGCACGGCGCGGGCCTATGCCGATTATTCGGATATGCTGTCGGACGATATCTGCGACGCCTATGTCGTGGGCTCCCCGAACGACACGCACCACCGTGTCATGCTGGACATCCTGCCCGCCAACAAGCCGATCCTGTGTGAAAAGCCGCTGTGCACGACGTCGGCCCATTGCCGCGACATCATCGCCGGGGCGCAGTTGCGCACCGCGCCCACATGGGTGGCGATGGAATATCGCTACATGCCGCCCGTGCAAAGGCTGCTGGCTGAAGTTGCGCGGGATACGACGGGCCCCGTCAAGATGATGGCGATCCGCGAGCACCGCTACCCGTTTCTGGACAAGGTCGGGGACTGGAACCGGTTCAACTCGCGTACCGGCGGCACGTTGGTCGAGAAATGCTGTCACTTCTGGGATCTCATGCGCCTGGTCTTGCAGAGCGATCCGGTGCGCGTCTACGCCTCGGGCGCGATGGACGTCAACCATCTGGACGAACGGTATTCCGGCGCAACGCCCGACATTGTCGACAATGCCTTCGTCACCGTCGATTTCGAAAGCGGGGCGCGGGGGATGCTGGATTTGTGCATGTTCGCCGACGGGTCTTTCTGGCAGGAGGTCATCTCGGTCACCGGGCCCAAGGCCCGGGTCGACGCTTGCGTGCCCGCGCCGGCGCGGTTTTCCAGAGACGGTAAGGAGCGCCTCTCGCAAATCGTGATTTCGGATCGCGCGACAAAGAACGTGGTGACGGAAGACGTTTCGGTCGACGAGGCCATCCTGCGGGCCGGCGATCACTACGGCTCGACCTTTTTCCAGCACCGGAAGTTTCTAGATTTGGTGCGCCGCGGCAAGGGTCAGCCGGAGGTGAGTCTGGAAGACGGGCTCTGGTCCGTGCGCGTCGGAGAAGCAGCTGAGATGTCCGCAAAAAGCGGGCAGGCAATCAAATTGGACGAGACTTATTGATCGCGCCTACCGAGTTCGTGGATGCCGCGGGGGTGGAAATTCGCGGCGAACCCAATGATTTCAGGGCGCCTGGCGCCCTTCTTCACGACACTCTTCGGATGCCGATACCTGCAAAATACAATCTCGATGGCTGCACGGCCGGGATTCGGTCCTACGCCGCCTTTCCGGGCCACCGGAAATTCGTTCGGTATAGGTGGTTGCGGGCCCCCGCTGACAACGAGAATCCCCGTTTAGATTCAATAGTCTCATTTTCCTCGGCGAGGCCGATGACGGCAGCGAGCTCTCCGTAAAGGGTGACAGCAACTCCGGACGACTGGGTATAGTTTTCGGCGCCCGTTACAGAATCGTCTCCGCCGGAATGGCCGGTTATATCGGGCGCCGGCGTAATCTCGATCCTGTCGACCATGCTCCTCAGGGTCTCACCCGCCTCTGATCGGATCTCGGGATCGGCCAGTGCTTCCTCCAAGGCAGCGACCTTGCGCTTATAGAGCCCGACCAAGTTCGGGTGTAGCGCCGGATACGGCGCCGGCGTCGGCTTGGCCAGCCCTTCCTTCAGGGCCCTCTTCTGGCTCTCCAAATCAAGCAATCGCTCGCGCGTGGATTCCGTCAACACGCCTTGCTCGATTGCGGAAACGATGGCCTCAATCTTCTTCTCGACATCCCGCAGCTTGGCTTCGTCGCGACGGCGGTCGCTCCCGCGTTCCGCGCCTTGACGGGCGATCTCGGAGTTGAATTCCTTGATGAATGCCTCCACAAGTTCTGGTTCGATGAGCTTCTCTTTGAGGCCATCGAGAACCAGGGCCTCGATATCCTGGCGTTTCAGAACATGAGAATTGGAGCATGTGCCTTTGGTTCGGCGTGTGGCGCAGCCGTACTTGTCTTTGCCGACAATGATGAAGTTGCTGTTGCAAGATCCGCATTTGATAAGCCCAGACAGAAAATACTGGTTTCGGTGGCGCCGGTTGAGCGTACCGCCTATTGCCTTCTCGCCTTCTTCGAAGCACAGGTCCATTTGTCGTGCCTTGGCGCGGTGCCATAGATCATCATGTATGATCCGCAAACTCGGCGCCTCATGGGTGAGCCACTCACTCGTCAGATTCAGTCGGGCTTGCCGCCGGCCGGTCGTCGGGTCCTTCACGAACCGCTGCCGGTTCCAAATTATACGCCCGAGGTAAAGTTCGTTGTTGAGGATGCCAGTCCCCCTGCGCCTGTTGCCGTGGATGGAATGGTCGCTCCAGGGCTTGCCTTTCGGGCCGGGTATGCGCCGTTCATTCAGGCTCTTGGCGATGGCACGGCTTGACCGTCCGCTGGCGTATTCACGAAAGATCCAGCGGACGATCTTCGCCTCGTTCTTGTTGATCCATCGCTCGCCCCGGATCGGTTGGCCCGCGGCATCGTATTCCCTGACGATGTCGTAACCGTAAGCTCGCCCTCCGGCTGACTTGCCCTGCCGCACCCGGCCTTCGAGTCCTCGCCGGGTCTTAAGCGCGAGGTCCTTGAGGTAGAGCGCGTTCATGGTGCCCTTGAGGCCGACATGGAGCTCGCTGATCTCGTCCTCGGCCAGGGTCACCAGCTTGATGCCCTGAAAGGAGAGCTGCTTGTAAAGGGTCGCGACATCGGCCTGGTCGCGCGACAGCCGGTCGAGGGCCTCGGCGACGACCACGTCGAACTGGCCTGCGCGCCCATCCTCCAGCAGCTTCTGGTATCCCACTCTGAAGGGCGAAGCGCCGCTCATTCCACGGTCGGTGTAGCTATGCAGAAAGCTCCACCCCCGTCGTTCGATCAAACCGTGGCACTGGCGGACCTGATCCTCGATCGAGGCCTCGCGCTGGTTCTCACTCGAATAGCGGGCGTAGATAACAGCGCGCATGTGTCGAACTCCTCTTCAAGGTCGATGGTCTTGAGACTCTCGCGCAACTCGGCGATCGTCGCCGCGTGGCGGCGGCCGGCCTCGGCGATGCTGGCCCGATTATAATACCGCTCGGCGGTCTCGATGCGAGCATGCGAGAGCAGCGAGCGGATGATCATGGCGTGCTCCGGGTCGTCCATGGCGATGG
This sequence comes from uncultured Gammaproteobacteria bacterium, assembly GCA_947258715.1. Taxonomy (GTDB): domain Bacteria; phylum Pseudomonadota; class Gammaproteobacteria; order HK1; family HK1; genus CAMYJH01. The sequence goes on along the minus strand of CAMYJH010000045.1, from coordinate 6,226 downwards.
TCGTCGCCGCGCAGTGGCGGAACAGGTGCGCCGAGATCGGCACGCCGACAAGGCCACGGGTGACCTTGGTGATCCTCGCGCCAACCGCATGAGGCTTCATCACGCCACCATATTGATTGATCCAGAGATGCGAGCTCTCGCCGCCCTGCAGCAAACGCGGATGATGGTGCGCGACGTACCGGTCTAGATACGGCGTCAGCCGGCCGATGACGGCTTGCTCGATGTCTTGCCGGTTCTTGACCTCGGCGGCGGGGATGGAGAGCAGGTAGCCGTCCGACTGGCGGATCAGCCGGCAGCCGAGATCCAGCGAGGCGAAGTTCTTCACCCGCAGCAGCGTGACGGCGAGCAGGGCGATCATCAGGCCGTCGCGGTAATGGACGCTGTCGCGCAGACGCGGGTGCGACCCCTCGGCCTCGGCGCGGTCCATCGCCTTGAGGCCGGCGCGGTAGAGTTCGTCGATCGGCCGCAGCCGGCCCGGGGCGATGTGGCGCGGGCCGAGCGCCAGGTGCAGCCGGTTGACGATGTTGCGCAGCCACAACCAGTCGTGTTCCGGCGCGAGGCGGTAAAGGATGTTGTGCAGGTCGCTGACGTAGCTCCACACCGAGATCGGTGCGACGCGCGCTTCCAAGCACCCGACGTAGGCGACCACCCGGTCGGGCCGGGCCCGCGAGGCGAAAGGCGCATGCCGGTCGAGTTCGCCGTCGGCGATCAGGCAACGCAGGAAGCGGCCCCAGGAGCCTCGGTAGCTGTTCTGCGTCGCCGGCGCCCAGTGGGCAGCCGTCCCCTCGGGCCCGAACAGCGGTCCCGAGGTGACGGCGATTTGCCAGGCCTGCCGGTCGGCGGCGGGCCATTCGTCGAACGGCAGCGGGATCGAAATCGGATCGCTGTGTCGCATCGGTCGCCTCCTCATTCCGCGCCGAGCTCGTGCCGGCGCTCGAGCAGGTGCTCGTTATAGCGGCGAACCGCCGAATGCCTCTCGAAGCCGGCATAGAAGGTGATCGTCGTGTTGATCGACTTGTGGCCGAGCAGCCGGCGCACGGTCTCGTAATCCTCCGGATGGGCCTCGAGATAGAAGAAGGCGGCGACGTGTCGGTAGATATGCGGGTTGACGACGATGCGCGTGTGCTTGCGCACGGCGCCACAGAGCTGGTCGCGGATCCCCATCTCGGTCTTCGGTCGTCCCGGTTTGGCGCCCGGGAAGAGCCACCCCTCGTCCGGCCCAGCGACGAGCAGTGGCCGATGCTTCGCGATGTAGAGTTCGAGCAGCTCGGTCAGCGGCAGGGGCAGCTCGAAATCGAGGGCCTGGCGGTTCTTGACCTCGGACGCGGGGATCGACAGCAGCGCCCGGCGTCTGCGACCCTTGCCGGAAAATTGGATGTGCCGAGGGATATTGAGACAGCGCAGGTTGCCCATTCGCAGCGGCGCGTTGAGCTCGATCTCGTGCAGGACCGCGGTCTGGACGAGGAGCGCGGCCTTGTCCGGATTGACGGTCGTGTCCGACAGCTTCAGGAGTCTCGTGGTGAGGCCGAGGAACTTCATTTGGTTGCGGTGATCGTGGAACTGGCGGATGCGCTCCTTGTTCTTCTCGGTCATGCCACGCTGCCGGCATTTGAGCCGGTCGCGGAGGTCCCGCAGCGGCTTCATCTGCGACTCCGGCAGCCGGACGTAGAGCTGCGCTGCCACGAGTAGGGTGCTCGCGGTCTCGAACAGGCCGGCCGTCTTGCCGCCCAGGCGGTCGTGGTAGAAGCTCAGCGCCTTGCGCGCGTTCTCTGGCTCGACCAGTACGGATAGCGAGGTGACCTCATCGATCGGATGGCCGGCGCGGACAAGGGCGGAGGCCATGGCCTGCAGCCGGTACCGGTGGATCCTGAGAGTCATATGGCTGCGCGGTGAGGTCGGCGTATTGGGGGCGAGCAGGTCTTCTCCCGCCATCACGCGAACGTAGGAGTCGAGATCGGCGCCGAACGACTCGGGGAACTCCGAGATCGGAATTCTGATGTAGTTGCGGAAGCTAGGCACGGTCACCTGGCCCGTCGGCCAGTTGGGCACCTCTTCGGCCAGCTGGCTCCACAGCTTGCAGGTCCGGCGATAGACGGCCCGATCCTTGAGGTTGAAGGAGAACTCGTGCAGGTAGTCGTAATACGCAGTGGTCACGTCGTCGCACACCGCCTCAGGTGCGATGCCTTCGCGCGAGCTCCAGTGCATGAAGTTGCTGAGACCGCGGATATAGACCTCTGTCGGCAGGCGGCCGCGCAGCGCGAACCAGTCGGGGGAAAGATCCTTCTTCAGGGGTGTGCGGGTCACAGCGCCGTACCGCTCGAGCGCGAACTTCACAAGCGACTTCATGTTGCTCACGCTCTTGGGCGAGAGGTCCGTGGCCGATGCCCCGATCTGCTTGAGAATCCCGCGCAGCACCGGGAAGCTCGCCTCGATGTTCAAGCTGCGGCCGGACAGGCTGACCAGCCGGTTGATGGCGGAGACGATGTCGCGCCGCCGTGTGGCCGGGAGATCCGGATCGGCCATCACCCGTTCCAGCAGGTCGGCCATGGTCGTGACGCTGCGTGTGGTGGTCTCGGTGTTCTGTGCTGTCATTTGAAGCTCCATCTGTGCTATAATCATCGCATCTCGTGATGTAAACGCAATGGTCAAAAATGTAATCGGGAACACTTTATTGGACGTAACGCCCGATTCGGGAAAACGTACATCAATGAAGGTACAGCAATTACTAGGTGACAAATTCCCGACAACCGGATAAGTGCGGGAAAATACTGTACAGAAGTGGACACGAGGGTCAGCCTTTCCAGCGTTCCCGAAGGAATTTCCGCAAATCCGTTTCGGAGATCCTCCATTGTCGGCCAATTTTGAAGGCGGCAAGTTCTCCACTGTCGATCCACCGGCGCGCCGTTTTGAGCGAGATCCGGAGGTGGCCTGCGATGTCCTGAAGGGTGAGTAGCCGTTCTTGGGTAAGTGAGCGGTTCTTTCCATTCGACATTGGGCTAATCCTCGTCTGTTCCGGTTGCGGGCGACTGAGATGTGGGGTCGCGAACCTGAGCCTCGGCTTCTACCCGCGCGGAACGAAAGACCTGGCGTGCGACCTCGCGGCCGAGCAAGCGAGCGATGGCAAGGACTGCTGCATCGACGCGGGTGACTTCGGACTCGCGGGTTGCAGCAGCGGCTTTCGGACGCGCGTCAGCGGAACTGGCGGTAGGTTTTGATGACTGTCTCTTTTGCATTGCCCCATCGGGTCTCGCACAGGAGATCGATTGGAGCGTGCTTACCGCGATGAAGTGCTAGTCGTAAAAGTCACTGACTCTCACTTGATAATGAGAGAACGACGGGCTGTCAGTCGGTCATCTCGATGTCGTCCGTGTAGTCGATGCGTGCGGCCGCATGGCGCATGGCCGTTGCGAGCGCATGCCGGCCGACCTGGAGCTCCGTCAGAAAGTGGTCGAATATGTTGAAAACGAAGTCGTTGAAATCGCTCGATGGCAACGATCCGGCCGAATAGGGGTCGTAGGTATGTGTCGGCGGCTTGCCGGTGTACCGCGCATAGAGGGTAGCGAGTGCCACCGTCAAACTGTCTATGTGTGAATCGTGGTCGGGACCGCCCGAAGCGCTGCCATTCTCGTCCACCGTTTCGGACAGACCTCGGACCAGCGTCGAAACCTCGTTCGCGAAGTGCCGCAACTCATCAACTTCCGACGCAAACGAGGGATGGACATCAGTCCGACCCGCGATATCGTTGACGATACCGCGTGCCTCGTGGCCGAGACCTTCGTATGTCTCGATCAGCGCGATGAAGGCCAACTCAAGCTGTCGCAGCTCCTTAAGCAAAACCGCCTGCCGGATCGGTGCCGGAATTCCGAAGCGGGCCCGCACAGCTTGGGCCACTTCGTAGCGAAGATTTCGCGCTTGAAGTGGCGACAATTGATCGAGGAGAGGATGTCGCCAATCTCTGGCGATCTGGGTCCAGTTCTTGCGCAGGGCAGGGCGTATATGTGTGCCGGCGATCTTGCGATATCGGTAATACGTTGCGGGCGCGAGTCCTACTTCCCTGCAGGCCTCGGCAACTGTTCGGTCCTGCACGGTTAGCTCCTGAACCCGGTTTACCTGTTCACGGGCCTCGTCGGGCGATTTCCTGCGCTTTGCCATCGCGGGTCCTTGTTATCGTGACCACCGGAACAATCACATTTTCCACGCACTCGAATGCGGGAAGAAGGGTATGCATACCGTCACATTGCGACGAGCAACGCAGCGCTTGGCTTCAGTCGACAATACTACATGGCTATATGGCTAACAGCAGTTGGGAAAAGTCAGCGGTTGCAGACATTCTGGTTTTCCAAGGCCGAGAGGTTGAAGTATCTGCCGACACGCTGGTTGCCTCTGTGAAATGGCCAGCCCGAATAGTTATTTGGCGGGATGAGAATATCGCGAGCGAGGAATAGGACAAGGCGGCGGATTGAAAGCTGAAGAGCGCGCGCCGTGTCGTACGGGCCCTAAGTCAACGCGCAATGACGTCAACGTGTCCCGTTAGCGCCGACCGGGGACGGCAACTTCACCTCGACACGAAGCCCCCCTTTGCTTCTATTCTCGAGAGCCACATCGCCGCCATGACCGCGGATGATCGTGCGCGCGACGGTCAGGCCAAGTCCGGCACCGCCGGTTTCGCGGCTTCGTGACGCTTCCAACCTTTTGAAAGGCTTGAAGACCTCGTCCCGGAGTTCTTCGGGGATACCTGGGCCGTCATCGTCGATTCTTATCAGGATGGCGTCCGATATCGTATCCAGCGACACCCTTCCTTCGCCCCCGAATTTGATGGCGTTTTCAATCAGGTTCGTCACGGCGCGACGAATGGCGGCAGGCCGGCATTCGTAGCCCACGGCCTCGTCACCCGCGTCCAGCGAAACCGTGTGTCCCATGTCGGTCATGTCATCGCAGACCCGCTGCAGGAGTGTTCTGAGGTCGACCATCGCGCGGGGCTCGCTGGCGGCGTCGTCGCGGGCGAACGACAGAACCGAGAAAACCATCTTTTCCATGTCCTCGAGGTCGGCCAGCATCTTCTCCCGTTGTTCCTTGTTCCCCACGAATTCCGTCCGCAGCCGCAGGCGCGTGATTGGCGTGCCCAGATCATGGGAGATTGCCGCCACCATCTGCACACGGTCTTCAACGAATCGCTGGATTCGGTTCTGCATTTCGTTGAAGGCCTGTGTCGCCTGACGGACCTCTGCCGGGCCGCGCTCCGGCAACGCGGGCGCTTTGACGTCGACGCCGAGCCGCTGCGCGGCCTGTGCGAATACGGACAGCGGCTTCGTCAGATGCAGGACGACCAGGGCCGACAAAATACTGACCGCGAATAGCATCACCACCATCGAGATGGCGAAGCGGAGAGTCCAGAACGGCTCGGGAGATTTGATGGGTGCGGCGAAATTCAACCAGCTCAAATCGGGGAGCTGCAGGGAGACCAGCAGTGTTTCACCAAACTCGCTCCCGTCGTGCTCTTGCCGGGCATGCTCTCGCCAGGGACCCGACGTAATCGCTTCCGCATGGCGCAGCCTCAGATCCCA
>CAMYJH010000045.1:0-657 GCA_947258715.1 uncultured Gammaproteobacteria bacterium | reverse complement strand
CGTCACCTGTGGCGCTATCGCGGCTCCACATGACGTGAAGCTCGGGGTCGTCCGCCAGCGCAACGATGCGTTGCCGTTCGACCTGTGGCGCGGTTTTGGCAAGGCGCTCGATGGTCAAGATACGGTCGGCGACATGTTCTCCACCGGCAAACATGAATGCAGTGGATTGGTCGGTGAAGTACAAGCTGACACTCAGCGCATGGGACACCGTCAGCCCGATGATCAGCACCAGAAGCGTCCGGGTGACCATGGTATCAGGTATCAGCCGCTTCATCCTCCGAACTTTCCTCTACCACCGCCGTGAATATATACCCGCCGCCACGGACGGTCTTGATCAACTGCGCGTCCCGGGGGTCCGCCTCAATCTTGCGGCGCAGACGGCTGATCCGCATATCGACGCTTCGGTCGAACGGCGCCTCGTCATCACCATGGGTGATGTCGAGGAGCTGGTCCCGGCTGAGCACTCTTTGCGGGTGTTCAACAAGAGCGACCAGAAGATCAAACTCGCCTGCCGTCACGTCCGTGACAAGCCCCTGAGGTGACTCAAGGCGGCGATGATGCGTGTCGAGCTTCCACCCGGCGAAATGGAGGATCGTCCGCCCGTTCGCCTTGGGTCCGGCAGGAGCGCGCCGGGCACGCCGGAGCACGGCCTTTACG
>CAMYJH010000044.1 GCA_947258715.1 uncultured Gammaproteobacteria bacterium | reverse complement strand
TCCATCCCTGGAATTTTCAGAGTCGGCAAGTGAAAACGCGGTTTCCACTTGCCTCACGAATCCAATGACTTGCAGTCATCGGATTCGGCGGCGCATCCCTGCTTAGCTAAGGAAGGTCTGATAAATCAGACCTTCCTTAAGCCGGGACCGAGGGACTCCGGCGCCGGTCAGCGCGCGCGATAGGTGATTCGGCCCTTGCTGAGATCGTAGGGTGTGAGCTGCACCGTCACCTTGTCCCCGGTGAGGATGCGGATGTAGTTCTTTCTCATCTTTCCGGAAATGTGCGCCGTCACGACGTGCCCGTTCTCGAGCTCCACCCGAAACATGGTATTCGGAAGGGTCTCGATAACCGTGCCTTCCATTTCAATATGATCTTCCTTAGGCAATATCGTCTCGCTCTTTTAATCGGCTTCAAAAACGCATTGTTGGCGTCGCTAAGCGGGTAAGTGTGCCAAATTCCGGCCCGTCATCAAAGCGGCGGAACAAGTTGAGGATCAGTAAGCTGTCAATAGTCGCGCCAGCGCCCGTCGATGAATCGCTGCTGCGGGCGGTAGTCGCCTTTGTACCGCATCTTTTGCGAAGCCCCGATCCAGTATCCCAGATAGAGCCAGTCCAGATCTCGCCTCCTGGCTTCCTCGATCTGCCAAAGGATGGCGTAGGAGCCGAGGCTTCGTTTCGATAATGCCGGATCGAAGAAGGTATAAACGGCTGACATGCCGTCATCCAAGACATCGCTCACCGCCACAGCGAACAGCCGGTTTTTACGCCGGAACTCGAAGAAAAGCGTGCTCCCCCAGGAGCAGAAGAGAAACTCCTGGTACTGCTCCTCGCTGGGATTGTCCATGCTGCCCCCTGGGTGGCGCGCGCGTATGTAGCGCCGGTAGAGCATGAAGTGCTCGGCATCAAAGCTGTCGTCCCGGGAGTGAACGCTCAAATCCTGATTCCTGCTCCAAACGCGCCGCTGGCTCCTTCGGGCGCGAAAAGCCTTCACCGCCACCCGCACCGGCACGCAGGCGTGGCAGTTTTCGCACTGGGGCCGATAGAGGTGGTTGCCGCTGCGGCGAAAACCGTGACGCGAGAGCATGGTGTAGACGGAGGTGTTGTTCGACACGCGCGGATCCGCGAACACGGTGGTGGCTGTTTCCCCTTCGAGATAGCCGCAATCGTGGGGCGGCGTGGCGAAAAGCAAAAGCCGGGCAGAGGTTCTTTCCTGCTTCAATCCGCTTCACTCCGGGGTGCGACCGGCAGCACCGGTGGCGCTGAGCACAGCCCGTCTAGGAGCGCGGCAAAATCGCGCCGGTCGATCATCTCCGCCCCCAGACGCGACAGGTGCGTGTTGGGGATCTGACAGTCGATGAGCTCGAACCCGAGGCTGCAAAGGTGAGCCAGCGCGAGCTTGGACGCGTTGGACACCGCGCTGAACATGGACTCTCCAAAAAACACCCGGCCGGTGGCCACACCGTACAGTCCGCCTGCCAGCATACCGTCTTGCCAGCACTCCACCGAATGGGCGTGTCCGAGGCCGTGCAGCCGATCGAACGCGGACGCCATTGTGCCGGTGATCCAGGTGCCGTTCTGGTCGCGACGGGGCGCGGCACAACCGCGCAAAACGCCGCCAAAATCCTTGTCGACGGTAATTTCGAACGGGCGGCGCTTCATCAGTCGCCTCAAGCTTCGCGAGACGTGAAAGCGCTGCGGAAACAGCACCGCGCGCGGATCTGGCGACCACCATAATATGGGCTGACCGTCGCTGTACCAGGGGAAAATGCCCCGGCGGTAAGCGCATAGCAACCTCTCCGGTCTTAAATCGCCGCCAATGGCGAGCAATCCGTTGGGTTCAATCAGCGCCGACTCGATATCCGGAAAGGTTCCGGGCGGGGAGTCTTCGGTGATCCAGAGCGGTTGCAGCGACATAGTGTTTAATCTGAGGTCCAGGGTCCGCACGCTTTGTTGTGTGCCTCGAGCCGGGTGCAAAGTCCCATCTGTTCAGCGCGCTGGCTCAGGAATTCAGCAAGACCTCGGTATTAATCTTAGACTTTCATTCACCCGCTCGGTGCGCAGAATCGCGTTCCCTATCTGCTTCGGCGCGGAACGGGGAATGCGCCGCCATGGCGCCGATATAGCGCCCGATCTCGACCCGCTCGCGGCGGGTGAAATCACCGATAGCGCGCCGGAATTCCGGATGCAGCACGCCGTGGGCGGAAAACGTCATCACGGGGAGAAATCCACGGCTCAGCTTGTGCTCTCCCTGGGCGCCCGCCTCGAATGTTTCGAGGGCATTGTCGATGCAGTAGTCGATGGCGCGGTAGTAACACAATTCGAAGTGCAGCGAGCGATGGTATTCGCTGCAGCCCCAGTTTCTACCGTACAGGCTTTTGCTTCCCCGGAAAAGGTGTGCGCCGGCCACATATCGGCCGTGGTTCTTGGCCAGGATCAAGATCAGCGCATCGCCCAAGGTGCGGCGGGTGTGATGAAAGAATTCGCGGCTCAAGCTGGGGTAGCCCCACTTGCGGTCGTAGGTGGCGCTGTACAAGCGATGATAGGCGTCGCACTGATCATCGCTGAGCTCGGTGCCGTGTAAGAGCTCGATCTCGAGGCCGGCGCTGGCGGCTTCACGGCGTTCGCGGCGGATCTGCTTTCGCTTTTTCGAGCGCAGGCTGTCCAGGTACTCCTCAAAATCGCGGAAGCCTGGATTTCGCCAGTGAAACTGGAACCCGGCGCGCAGCGACAGCCCGGCGGCCTCGAGGGCATCTCGGTCGCGATCGTCGGGGAATAGCCAGTGCACCGAGGACGCCTTCATCTGCTCCGTCACCTGAAGCGAGGCCGCGGCGATGGCCCGACGCATGGACGTATTTGCCGGGTCCGCGAGCATAATCCTCGCCCCGGTGACCGGGGTGAAGGGGATCGCCGACACCAGCTTCGGGTAGTAGTCGAGGCCGGCGCGGGCGTAGGCCTCGGCCCAGGCCCAGTCGAATACGAACTCGCCATAGGAGTGGGTCTTCAGGTACATGGGCGCCGCGGCCACCACTTCTTCGCCGGCGTAGAAAAGCAGGTGGCGGGGGTACCAGCCGGCCTCTTCGCCGACGCAGCCGGTGGCTTCCAGGGCGAGAAGAAATTCGTGCCGCAGAAAGGGCTGCTCGCTGCCGGCGAGCGCGTTCCAGGCGCCTTCGGGTACGTCTTCCAGCGCGTCGATCACCCGGCAATGCAGCGCCGGCACTGAATCGCGCCGCTCCGCGCCCCTGGGAAGATGATTGGAAGGTTGCAGGCTCAACCTGGCTCCGACGACCGCGTCACGCGTCGAGACGGCGTGTTTTGCGGCCTTCCACGGCGTCCAGGTATTTCTCCGCGTCGAGGGCGGCCATGCAGCCGGTGCCGGCGGAGGTTACCGCCTGGCGGTAGACGTGATCGGCGACGTCTCCGGCGGCAAATACGCCCTCGATGCTGGTTGCGGTGGCGTTTCCGCTCAAGCCGCTGCGGGTCTTGATGTAGCCGCCACTCATCTCCAACTGGTGCTCGAACAGATCCGTATTCGGCTTGTGCCCGATGGCGATGAACACGCCGTTGACTTCCATCTTCCGGGTTTCGCCGCTGCGCACGTGTTTGATCCGCGCGGCGTTTACGCCGGCGTCGTCACCCAGAACTTCTTCCAGCACGTGATCCCACTGGATGCTGGCCTTGCCCTTGTCGGCCTTCTCCATCAGCTGGGCGGCGAGGATCTTCTCCGCTCGCAACGTGTCTCTTCGGTGAACCACGGTGACATGGGAAGCAATGTTAGTCAGGTATAGGGCTTCCTCCACCGCCGTGTTACCGCCGCCCACCACCATCACCGGCTGATTCTTGAAAAAGAAGCCGTCACAGGTGGCACAGGCGGATACGCCCCGTCCCAGGTAGGCTTGCTCTGACGGCAGCCCCAGGTAGCTGGCCGAAGCGCCGGTGGCAATGATGAGCGCGTCGCAGCTGTACTCGCCGCTGTCTCCCAGCAGCCGAAAAGGGCGGCTCTTTAGATCGGCTTGGTTGATAGTGTCTTGCACGATCTCGGTGTTGAATCGCTCGGCGTGTTCGCGCATGCGCTGCATCAGTTCCGGTCCCTGGAGTCCGCGGACATCTCCCGGCCAGTTGTCGACGTCGGTGGTGGTGGTCATCTGACCGCCCACTTCCAGTCCGGTGATCAACACCGGCTCCAGATTGGCGCGCGCGGCATAGACGGCCGCGGTGTAGCCGGCCGGACCCGATCCGAGAATGAGCAGGCGACAGTGTTTGGGATCAGCCATGGTCAATGATTCTCCTTGAGCTTTGGCCACGGTTTGGAAATCGGGCGTGGCGAAGCGCAAACCTTCTCGGCGGATGGACTTTTGCAGCCACCTGTTAGAGACTTCGCCGCGTTGACCGTTCAGCGTCAGGACGACGCTTGAGTCCCGTTCGAAAAAACGACCCGCTGCGGTGACGTTCCAGCCGACGGGTCAAACATCCCGTCCCGAGCAGCCAAATCGGCTTCGCCGCGAGCCGATTTCGTGCTGCGCTTGCCACGGCCGAAACATGCGGTAACGGTGGTTTTTTTTCAACACCGCCAATGGCGTATGACGCTGGAGCGCAAAAGCCCTTGCTCCGGGACCGGGATGAGCTTCTGTAGCGGCTGAGAGGATGCCTTGCAGGGTCTCTACGAAGGGCCTGTCGGAGGCCGCTAGATTGCCTGGATTTTGGCAGGTTATTTATGGATAATTAGTACGTTAAAGTCGATTTTGGAGAATTAAGATTAATAACGCAGCTCAGGCGTCGAGGGGCAAAGCGAGGGGCGCCGGCCTGATACGCGCACCGCTGGCGCGGGGTTCCCGCGAAGGGGCGCTGATCGTTTTTTCCGCGCTTTCGCTTTACTTCGCCATTGCGCTCGCGAGCTATCACCCTTCGGATCCCGGATGGTCTCACAGCGGCCAAGTAGACCAAGTGCTCAACCAGGGGGGACGGGTCGGCGCCTGGATCGCGGACGTCTTCCTCTACTTGTTCGGCTACATGGCCTACCTGTTCCCAATCATGGTGGCCTATTCCGGATGGCTCTTGTTCCGTGGCACGGGCGCGGGCGTCAGAGGCCCGGACCTCAACCACCTGGCGGTGCGCGCGGCGGGATTCGTGCTCACGCTCGCCGCCGGCTGCGGACTGGCGACGCTTCATTTTCGTCAGGGCGGGGCGCTGCCGCTGGACGCCGGCGGCATCCTCGGCAATCTGGTCGGCAACAATTTAATCGAAGTCTTCAGCCCCCTGGGCGGCACCCTGCTGCTGCTGGCGCTGTTTCTCGCCGGCGTCACCCTGTTCACCAATCTTTCCTGGATCTTGCTCATGGACCACGTGGGTCGGCACACGCTGCGGCTTTGCGGGCTGCTGCTCGGCCTCTGCGAGCGTGTGGGCGACGCGTATCGCGACCGCCAGCTGAAGAAGACGAGAGAGGCGAGCGCCCGCATCTCGCAGCGGGTCGAAATCGAGCGTAAGCCGCCGCCGCGGATCGAGCCCAAGCTCCCCGCGGTCACCCCCAGCCTGCGCGCGGAACGCGAAAGACAGGCGCGGCTGTTCGAGCCCAGCGCCGACACCGCGCCTCTGCCTGAGCTTTCCCTGCTGGACTCGCCGCCGCCGATGCGTAGAACGGTGTCCCCTGCGGCGCTCGAAGCCATGTCGCGGCAGGTAGAGCTCAAGCTGGCCGACTTCGGCATCGAAGTGAGCGTGGTGGCGGTGCACCCGGGTCCAGTGGTCACCCGATTCGAGCTGGAGCTCGCTCCCGGGGTGAAGGTGAACAGGGTCACCAATTTATCCAAGGACCTGGCGCGCTCGCTTTCCACCGTGAGCGTGCGCATAGTCGAGGTGATCCCGGGCAAATCCGTCATCGGGCTCGAGATCCCCAACGAAGAACGCGAGCTCGTCTGCCTGAGCGAGATCCTCAGGTCGGCAGACTACGATTCCGAGCTCTCTCCCTTGACCCTGGCGCTGGGTAAGGACATCGGCGGCAGCCCGGTGGTGGTCGATTTATCGAGAATGCCGCACCTGCTGGTGGCTGGCACCACCGGCGCGGGCAAATCCGTGGCCGTTAACGCCATGGTGCTGAGCATGCTTTATAAGTCCACCCCCGCGGATGTGCGCATGATCATGATCGATCCCAAGATGCTGGAGCTCTCGGTCTACGAGGGTATTCCTCATCTACTCGCTCCCGTGGTCACCGACATGAAGCAGGCTTCCAACGCCCTGCGCTGGTGCGTCGCGGAGATGGAGCGCAGATACCAGGTCATGTCGACTCTGGGCGTGCGCAACATCGGCGGCTTTAACCGCAGGATCAAGGAGGCCAAAGCGTGCGGCCGACCGCTCAAGGATCCGTTTTTTGAGCCCGTGGAAGGGGGGATCGAACAGGCGCCGGAGCTGGAGAAGCTGCCTCTCATCGTGGTCTTCGTCGACGAGCTCGCCGATCTGATGATGGTCACCAGCAAGAAGGTGGAAGAGCTCATCGCGAGGCTGGCGCAGAAGGCTCGGGCGGCCGGGATCCATCTGATTCTCGCCACCCAGCGACCTTCGGTGGACGTGATTACGGGTCTCATCAAGGCCAATATCCCGTGCCGGATCGCTTTTCAGGTGTCCTCCAAGGTGGACTCGCGCACCATTCTCGATCAAATGGGAGCGGAGAACCTTCTGGGTCACGGGGACATGCTCTATATCGGGCCGGGGATGTCGACGCCGGCGAGGGTGCACGGCGCCTTCGTCGCCGACCACGAGGTGCACAAGGTGGTGGCGCGGCTGAAGAAGAAAGGCGAGCCCAGCTACCTGGACGGCGTCCTGGACGGCAGCGCGCTGATCGAAGAGCTGTCCAGCGGGGTTATTCCAGGCGATGTGCTCACGGTGGACGCGGAATCGGATCCGCTTTACGACCAGGCGGTGCACATCGTCACCGAAACCCGGCGGGCGTCGATTTCCGGGGTGCAGCGGCGGCTCAAGATCGGTTACAACAGGGCCGCGAGGATGTTGGAGCAGATGGAGCAGACCGGCGTAGTCGGACCGCTGCAGTCCAACGGCAGCCGCGACGTGCTGGCGCCGCCGCCGCCGAGCTGAACGCTTTACTCGCGCACGGTTGGGCCCCGCTGCGGTCCAAGAGAGTGACAAGACCGAAAGGCTCAGTTCCGATTTCCTGGAGTTCCTGAATGCACATGTCGCGTACGCTCCCGCTCCTTGCGGCCTGGCTAGTTGTGGCAGGCAGCGCCTCCGCCGGCGGCGTCGATCAGCTCGATGCTTTTTTGAACGGGCTTACGACCCTGGAAGCGGATTTCCAGCAGTCGCTTTACGATGAAAACCTTTACCCCCTGGAGGAGTCCCGCGGCGCGTTTCTGTTGAGCCGGCCGGATCGGTTTCGCTGGGATTATCGCCAGCCCGAGGCACAGCTCATCGTCGCCGACGGCGACAAGGTTTGGATTTATGACCGCGATCTCTCACAGGTGACGGTGCGCGCCATGGGTGCCGCGCTCGGCGCGACCCCCGCCACGCTGCTGAGCTCCGATAGACCGGTGGATGAAAACTTCGAAGTGAGCGAGCTTCAGCCAAGCGGCGGCCTGGAATGGATCGGTCTCAAGCCGCGCCAGGCGGACACGGGTTTTAGCCATATTCGCTTAGGTCTCGACGGAAACGTGCTCAAGCTGATGGAGCTGATCGACAGCTTCGGCCAGCTGACCCGGATCGAGTTCAATAACATCAAGCGCAACCCTCGAATCGATGCGAGCGCTTTCGAGTTCGAGCCGCCCAAGGGGGTCGACATTATCCGCGACAATTAAACCCTTGCCCCCGATGAAGCCGTTCCAATCCGATTTCGTGTCGCCTGATTTTTCCACGGTCTGCTGATCTCGAGCAGCCCGATACACTTGCCCGCTTGTGTTTTTTTGAGCGTTCGCCTCGATGGCTGAAGCCGACCTTTTTGACAGCGCGCCGGCGCCCGATGTTGCCAGCTCGCGGCCGCTCGCCGATCGCATGCGGCCGCGGCACTTAGACGAGGTGGAGGGACAGCAGGCGCTGCTCGGTCCGGATCGCCCGTTGCGCCGCGCGCTCAATGCAGGCAACGCTCACTCCATGATCCTCTGGGGCCCACCCGGTAGCGGCAAAACCACTCTGGGCAGGCTGGTGGCAACGCACTGCAGGGCTCAGTTTCTGACCCTGTCGGCGGTGCTTTCGGGGGTCAAGGACATTCGCCAAGCGGTGGACCGGGCGCGCATGCACCGACAAACCACGGGCGGCGGCACGGTGCTTTTCGTCGACGAGGTGCATCGTTTCAACAAGGCCCAGCAGGACGCCTTTCTGCCCCACGTGGAGGACGGCACCCTGGTATTCGTCGGCGCCACGACGGAAAACCCGTCCTTCGAGGTCAACTCGGCGCTGCTCTCCAGAGCCCGGGTCTATGTGCTCCAGGCGCTGGACCGCGATGCCATTCGGCGCATCGTCGATCGCGCCATCGGCGACAGCGAGCGGGGTCTTGGCGCGTCGGGAGTGATGGTGGAGGAAGCGGCGCGGGATCTGCTTGCCGACGCCGCTGACGGCGACGCCCGCCAGGCGCTCAATTACCTGGAGCTTGCGGCAAACCTGGCGCAGTCGGAAGCGGAAGCGTCGCCGAGGGTGGACCACGGACTGGTCGCGCGTGTCATTCGCGAGGGCGGTGCGCGGCGCTTCGACAAGGGCGGTGACCAGTTCTACGACCAGATCTCGGCGCTGCATAAATCCATCCGCGGCTCGGATCCCGACGCCACGCTTTACTGGCTGGCGCGCATGTTGGACGGCGGCTGCGACCCGCGCTATCTGGCAAGGCGCCTGGTGCGCGTCGCCTCGGAGGATATCGGCACCGCGGATCCGAGAGCTCTGCGCGTCGGGCTGGACGCGTTGGAGACTTACGAGCGCCTGGGCAGCCCGGAGGGCGAGCTCGCCGTTGCCCAGGCTGCCGTATACATGGCCTGCGCGGCAAAAAGCAACGCCGTCTACCGCGCCTTCGGCGCCGCCATGGAGGACGTCCAATCCCATGGCTCGCTCCCGGTGCCCCCGCATTTGCGTAATGCGCCGACGAGGCTCTCGAAGCAGCTCGGCCACGGACGCGACTATCGCTATCCCCACGACGAGCCTGAAGCGTACGCCGCCGGTGAGCGTTACTTCCCTGACGAGATGGAAGTGAAACGCTATTATTCGCCGTCCTCTAGGGGGCTCGAGCAGAGGATTCAGGAAAAGATCGCGCGTTTACGCGTCCTTGACCGGGATCACCAGGGCGATGAAGACCCTGATGAATGATGAGGCTGAGTTGCAATAAAGGCAGATGATCGACCCGAATCTTTTACGCAAAGAGCTGGATGAAACCGCTCGCCGCCTTTCGCTGCGCGGATTCGAGCTGGACGTGAATCGGCTGCGGGCGCTGGAAGAGGAGCGCAAGGCGGTGCAGGTGCGCACCCAGGAGCTGCAGAATGAACGCAACGTGCGCTCCAAAGCCATCGGCACGGCCAAGGCGGCGGGAGAAGATATTGAGCCGCTGGTGAAAGAGGTCTCGCGCCTGGGCGAGGCGCTGAAAGGATCCGAGGGCCGGCTGAACCAGATCCAGGGGACGCTCAACGACATTCTTCTAGGCATTCCAAACCTTACCCACGAAACCGTGCCCGTGGGCAATTCGGAAGAGGGCAACCGCGAAGAGCGTCGCATCGGCGAAGCGCCAAGTTTCGATTTCGAAATCAAGGACCACGTGGACCTCGGGGCGGGATTGGGCCAGATGGATTTCGAGCTGGCCGGAAAGCTCGCGGGCTCGCGTTTCGTCACTTTCTCGGGCCCCATCGCCAAGCTCCACCGGGCGCTTGCTCGATTCATGCTCGATTTGCACGTGAACGAGCACGGCTACACCGAGGTGTACGTGCCGTTCCTGGTCAACGCTGAAACCCTGACCGGCACCGGCCAGCTGCCGAAATTCGGCGAGGACCTGTTTCATATCGAGAACGGGGATTTCTATCTCATTCCAACGGCCGAAGTCCCGGTGACGAACATGGTGAGAGATCGCATCGTCGAGGCGAGGGATATGCCACTGAAGTTCGTCTGCCACACGCCGTGCTTTCGCAGCGAAGCCGGGTCGTACGGCAAAGACACCCGAGGCATGCTGCGCCAGCACCAGTTCGAAAAAGTGGAGCTGGTGCACATTGTACGGCCGGAAGATTCTTACGATGCCCTGGAAGAGCTAACCGCCAACGCCGAGGAAGTGCTTAGACGGTTAGACTTGCCGTACCGGGTGGTCACGCTTTGTACTGGCGATATCGGCTTCGGCGCGGCCAAGACCTACGACATCGAGGTGTGGATGCCGGCCCAGGATCGCTACCGGGAGATCTCGTCGTGCAGCAACTGCGAGGATTTTCAGGCGCGGCGGATGAAGGCCCGCTGGCGCAACCCGGAGAGCGGCAAGCCCGAGCTGGTGCATACCCTGAACGGATCCGGGCTGGCGGTGGGACGCACGCTCATTGCGCTGATGGAAAATTACCAGCAGGCGGACGGCAGTATCCGCATTCCGAAGGCGCTCGAAGGCTACATGGATGGCGTCGCGCTGATCAGCCCGGGAAGAGAGAACTGAAGGCGCTTGTCTCACGGTCCGCCGGCGCCAAAGCGACGCCGGGATGAAGACCACGGCGAGATAAACAGCGGGGCGAGGAGGGCGTTTAGCCCCCTAAAAGCTTAACGCCTACGACGGAGACTTTGGTGCGCAAATAGCGATGGCTGTTCAAACCATCATCACCAGCAGCACGACGAAGGCGGCCACCAAAGCCAGCGGGATCAGGGCCGACAGCCACTCCTTGGCGCTGCCTTTGGGGCTTTCGGCAATCATCTGTCTCGCCCTGGGAAAGATGACGATCAGCATGATGACGAGCAGAATCGCCGAGCCGATTTTCATCCAAAGTTCCATCAAAACTTTTCCTCGGCTTTTACTTCCAAGGCCCTAAACGAAGTGCCCCGGCACGGAGCCGGGGCACGATCGGTCATCCTTTATTTACCTGACCTCAGTCGTCGCCGCCCATGACTCCAAGGATGTGGAGCAGGTGGACGAAGATGTTGAAGATGCTGAGATAAATGCTGATGGTGGCAAGAAGGTAATTGGTCTCGCCGCGATCATGCACCATGCGGCTGGTGTCGTAGAGAATGAAGCCACTCATGATGAAGATCACCGCCGCCGAAATCGCCAGCGCCAGCGCCGGAATCTGGAGGAAAATATTGGCCAGCGCCGCCATCAGCACTACCAGGAAACCGGTAATCAAAAACCCACCCATGAAGCTGAAGTCTTTACGCGTGGTGAGCGCATAGCCCGACAGCCCGAGAAAAATGACGCCGGTTCCGGCAAAGGCCATGCCGACGATCTGCGGACCGTTGGCAAGCGAAAGATAAACGCTCAGCAAGGGACCTAAGCTGAAACCCAACAGGCCCGTGATCGCGAACACGACGCCGAGGCCACTGGCGGAATTTGCGGTGCGGGGTAGCACCAGCCAGATCAGCAGAAACGCGCCGCCCAGACCCAACAAGTACGTCATGGGGGGCATGCGCAGCCACACCGAGACCCCGGCCGTCAGCGCGCTGAAAAGCAGCGTCATCGAAAGCAGGGTATAGGTGTTCCGAATCAGCTTGTTGGTCGCTAGGGTGGACTCGATCGCCCGGGTCCGGACCAGTTCAGGTGTGCTCATTGCTGTCAAAACCTCCTGAAAACAAAGAATTTTTCCACCATCTTAGTATGGGGTCACAATTTGGAATTTCAACCAAGTTGCGCCTGATCATACCTGAGGCGCACCCCACCGCAAGCAGATGGACAAGCCGTAATAAAACCACGGGCGGCTGCGACCGGGGCTGAGAGAAACAGGTCCCCAGCAGCGCCCCGCATTTCGCCTAAAAGGGCCGATTGGGCTATGCTCCTCGGCCCTTCGGAGAGGTGGCTGAGTGGTCGAAAGCGGCGGTCTTGAAAACCGTTGACTTGAAAACCGTTGATCCGCGAGGGTCCGGGGGTTCGAATCCCTCCCTCTCCGCCATTCCCATCAATAGCACTCACTAACAAAGCGCCGTTCTTGCTAATCAGTTGCTAATCATTGCAGTGCAACACTAAATGCGGTGTTGACCTTTGTATGCCGCCTCTTCCTGTAGTCCCGGCAGGACATGGCTGTAGTGTTCCCCGTCGGCAGAAGTTGGACCGATGAAATCAGTCGTGTTCGCGTGGCTCTTCATGGCGCAATTCATGTATTTCGAAACGTTCGTCTCGAACCTGCCGGCTTCGGTCTCGGAGTTCTGGTCCCAGCTGCTGACAACCCGGCTGGGCGCGGCGCTGATCATTTACGGCAACCTCATGGGCTTCCTCTTCGCCTGCACGGCTCTGGCAATCTCCGTGATCAGCTTCCCGCTCCTCCTGGACAAGCCGGCAAGCTCCGTCACGGCGATCATGACGTCGGTGAGAGCCGTGCTCGCCAACCCGCTGGTGATTGGCGTCTGGGGGTCGCCGTCGTGGTGCTGATGGCCATCGGAACCTTCCTGTTCCTCATCGGTCGCGCCGCCGTCCTGCCGATACTGGGTCACGCCACGTGGTATCTGAACCGCAAGGTAGTCGAGCCCTAGAAAACTGACCGCGCCACGCAGGTTGTGCGGCTCATTCGCAGCTGGGGATCGTGGCGCGGTCGGAATTCACCGACCGTCTGTGGTCTTACCGGGGCGGTGTTTCCGAAGGTATTGCAGAATCGGGAATGGTGCATAAGTCGCCAGGCAGAGCAGCAGTCCAACCAGCCAGGTGCTCACGATGTACCAGGGCCACGGTCCGAGAAAGTCGTAAAGCGAGGGCTCCGGCGGCTTTTCGCGGAGATACAGATAGTTCGTATCCAGCAGGGCGTTGACGGGGATGACGACGAGCATCAGCCCGAGGGATGCGATCACGGTCAGACCAATGGACGCGAGCCGTGGCCGAAAACCGAAGCCGGGAACGGCGAACAGGATGGCGGTCAGCGTCAGCCCATGACCCACGAAATACGCGAAGAACATGGGATGCGGAAATCCATGCGCCAGATCGGGCGTTAAGAGCGCGGGGATGCCGCCGCCCAGAACCCAGAAGTACGCCACCTCGAACAGACGGTAACTGCGGGACAGCAGCATGACGGCGGTGAGCAGTGTGCTGATCCTGCAAAGGTGCAGCGGCAGGTTCTCTGCCCAGGGCTGCTGGTAGACGCCGATCGCGAGCCAGGGCTTGACGAGCTCGACGATGATGAGGAGCACGGCCAGAAGAATTGCGGCGCGCCGGTCCCCGCCGTCTCTGCCTGCGCTTCGACCCCACAAGTAACCGGCGACGGTCGACAGCACGACGACGACCAGTGCCGTCCCATGGTCGGCACCGAAGAGCTCGAATGGCGGGGAGGACGAAACTGTCTCACCACCGGGTAGGCCCATCGTCCTGACTCCGTCATTGCCCGTGGCAAGTATCCACGTTGTGGTGCCCCGCCGCGACGTGCCGGACGTGGGCGGACATTGCGCGTCTCATTCTCGAGAACGCGCAGACCACGCTGCTGATCACCGGTCCCGAGGCACGCAACGTGGCCCGTCTGCTGAAGGCCAGGGTCCGTTCGCTCAACTCGGTGGTTACCCCCACGGAGCTGGCGGACACAGACGGGAGCCGGCAAGCGCCGGCGGTGAAGGGGGACGATCTGGCCGAGTATAGAAAGCATAGAAGTCCCCTCTTGACCCGAGGGCTTCCATCGGTGATGGATACGTCGAGCCTGAATGTTAGAGGTGAGCCTTGATGAAGATGGGCAAGCAGAAGATTGAGGAAATCATGGAAGAGATTGAGTAATCGCTAGCGACTGCCCGGAATGACGAGCGGGGACACTGGGCACTGTCATTTGATCAGCAGGAGCAGTTACCGCAACCGGTGCGCGCCTTCTTTGACGCTATGTATGGATAGCTGCCGACTCGAAGCCCAGGGCCACAAAGCCCCCGTTGGACGTTAAGCCTTCGGGGGCTTCTCCATTTCACCTTGAGTGCAAGCCCTTCCCGGCTATGAGGTGAACCAACCGCGACGCCAGAGTCAACGGGATCGCCACTATGGGCACAGTCTGATTAGCCAAGAATCTTGTCAATTTTGGCTTGTGCCTTTGCAATGAGCGCGTCCGCATCGTCGTCTGATATTGCCTTGCCCCTTTGGGCTTCAACGGCACTGATAAACGCCATTTACGAATAAATGGCAGCCGCCTGATTGTTGTTAAGGGGTAGAATTAAGTTAAGGGCGAGAAGTCGGCTCCTGGGCGATTCTGAGAGGCCGATTTGGAGAGCAAGGAGGAAAATCATGAGCGACGAACAAAACAGAGATGCAAGGGCTTCGATGCCCGACGAAGAAGACATGGCCTGGCTTAATCGCCGGGCCCGCGAGCTTGGTGCGAGTGGGGATAAATTGGATTTCTTCACGGCTCGTGATTACATCAAGGACCACGGAAACGAGAGCGATTGGGAGCGCGTCGCTTGGATTGAGGAAGCCTTTATCGAGTCTGGGGACGACGCTATCAGTGAAGCGTATGAACGTCACTTAAAGTCGTCCGGAAGATGGTATTAACCTGGGAAAATTCGCCTGAAAATCGCCCTGGTCGACTCGCTCGAGGTGAGCCGGGTTTAGCGCCATAGACGTAACCCGCGAACCGCCGGCAGGCCGTTTCCTAGTCGGCGCTCAAGCGCGGACCTCTCCGAAAAGAGAATAAAGCCCCGGCCCCGCGTCGGGGTTTTTTTGCGAGAGGCTGTCTAGGCCTTTAGAGCTCCAGGACGGGTCAAGGGAGCGGCGAAACAAGAAACGCCCCCCACCAAGCCCAGACAAGGCGACCGGGCCGCTCAGATATGCGCGCTTTGCCTTTCTCCAGCGTCAAATCGACGCTGAATTTGAGCTAACGGGCTTGGGGCTGCGGGGGCTAGCGGGTAGCTGCTTTCGGTCGCCAGGTCGCCCGAATTGCGGGAAAGCGAAGGATGGGGGCAGAACAGCTAACCGATGTGGGCTTAAAGGCGGCTTTCCCGCGTCGCAACAGCCTAGGGGCGCCCAGGCGGCCTTAAATCCGCGACCAAGGGTCAAGAGAAAGGCACTGGTCCGTGTCAGTGGCGTTGAGTCCGGTAACTCAACCGCTCTTAAGCGCCTGAAGAACCTTTTCCGGGTGATCCGCGGCTTTGGCGACCCGCTTCCAGTGCTTGCGCACCTTGCCGTCCGGCCCGATCCACACCGTGGAGCGGATAACACCCGTGGTCTTCTTGCCGTAAAGCGTCTTCTCGCCCCAGGCTCCGTATTTCTGCATCACCTTTTTGTCAGGATCGGAGAGCAGAGGGAAGGGGAGCTTGTACTTGGCCGCGAATTTTCGGTGTGAAGCCGTGTCGTCGGGGGATACACCGAGCACCACGGCCCCAATCTTCTGGATCTGTTTCCACATGTCACGAAAACCGCAGGCCTCTTTGGTGCACCCGGGTGTATCGTCCTTGGGATAGAAGTACACGATAACGTCCTGGCCCCTGAGACCCTTGAGTGAAATGTTTTCGCCATCCGCATTTTCAAAGCTAAACGCCGGCGCCGCCTTTCCTTCTTCAATCGCCATTTTTATCTCCGTTCTCAGAATGCCAGGCCCTGATTAAAGCAACCGAATCCTCTAACGAGCTCGGAAGGATGCAGGTACGATCGCCGCCCGAAGCGGCAATTCATGACGCGGCCCCGGGCTCATCGAGACCCTCCCATCGGGCCAGCGCCCCGTTGGGATCTTGCTCATACGGTTGTCTTGAGATTGGCGTTGTATAGTCACAATCTGTTGCTGATTTGTAAATGTGAGAATAACCAGCGTCGTGTCAGAGCCATTCATCCAGGAAATATCCCGACTGGTCTGGGACAGCAAATACCGGCTCCGGTCGCACGGGCGGGCTCGGGAAGCCGGTATCGGCGAGAGCTGGGATCGGATTGCCATTGCGGTCGCCGCCGCTGAGACAAAAGACCGCAAGCGGTGGTCGAGACAGTTTCGGCAAGCCTTGAGCGCTTTCCGATTTTTGCCCGGCGGTCGCATTCTTGCCGGAGCGGGAACATCCAATCGCGTGACCCTGTTCAACTGTTTCGTTATGGGTGTGCTGGAAGACTCGATGGACGGCATATTCAGTGCTCTGCACGAAGGGGCGCTCACCATGCAGCAGGGAGGCGGAGTCGGGTACGACTTCTCGACACTTCGTCCCGCCGGAAGCCTCGCTCAATCTACCGGAACCATCGCCTCGGGACCGGTATCGTTCATGCAAATCTGGGACGCGTCATGCGCAACTTTGCTCTCTACCGGTTCTCGCCGCGGCGCCATGATGGCGACGCTCCGTTGCGATCACCCGGATATCGAAACTTTTATCGCCGCAAAACGTGAGTCCGGCTCACTGCGCAATTTCAATCTATCGGTCCAGATCAGCGACGACTTCATGGCGGCCGTGGCGCGTGACGATGACTGGCCGCTCGTGTTCCCGGCCGCCCATCTCGATAGCAAGAGTGTTGCCGATTCGCGGCACGTCTACCGACGTTGGACGGGAGAGAAAGATGCCGTGCCCTGCGTGATCCTGCGGTCGGTGCGCGCACGCGAACTGTGGGAAAAAATATTGCGCGGAGCGTATGACTATGCGGAACCGGGGGTCCTCTTCGTCGATACGATCAACAAGCAAAACAATCTGGCGTACCGCGAGCACCTGACGGCAACGAATCCCTGCGGCGAGATCCCATTGCCGCCCTACGGCGCCTGTGATCTAGGCTCCATCAACCTCGCGGCCTTCGTGGATCACGCCTATAGCGATTCGGCGACTTTCGACTTCGACGCCATTGCCGGGCACGCCGCCACGGCCACGCGTTTCCTCGATAACGTGATCGAAGTATCGGAATTTCCGCTGCAGTTACATGCAGATCAGGCGCGCGGCACGCGCCGGATTGGGCTCGGGATCACCGGCTTAGGCGATGCCCTGATCATGCTTGGCGCCGACTACGATTCCGACTTGGGCCGACGGACGGCAGCGGAGGTGATGGCTCTCATTTGTCATACCGCCTACCGGACGTCGATAAAGCTGGCGAGGGAGAAAGGCGCCTTTCCGTTTTTCGATCGCAACGCTTTCCTTGGCGGTCATTTTGTGAAGTCGCTGCCGGATGATATTCGCCATGGCATTGCAGAGCACGGAATACGTAACAGCCATCTGACCGCGATAGCGCCTGCCGGCACCATCAGCCTGCTGGCAAACAACGTATCCAGCGGTATAGAGCCGGTTTTTGCGCAAGAATATGACCGGCGCGTGCTCAAGGTCGACGGCTCCTACGCTAAACATCGGGTGCGGGATTATGCTTTTCACAAATGGCTCGAGCTCGATCCCGGGAGTCGAGAAATGCCGCCGTGCTACGTATGCGCCCACGAGTTGCCGCCCCGCGCGCATCTCGACATGGTGGCGGCACTGCAACCGTACGTGGATAACGCCATCTCGAAAACAGTTAACGTGCCCGAAGATTACATTTTCGAAGACTTCAGCTCGCTCTACGATGCAGCCTGGAGCGCAGGATTGAAAGGATGCACCGCGTTCCGATCGAATCCGGTCACCGGTGCAATTATGGAACTGAGTGCGACCGATACCGGACTCGGTTCTCCGCACTGCTGCAGCATCGAACGCGAGGCCGATTGAGTCGTAGCCTGGGCAGGTGACGCCGATTGAAAGGGATCTTGCTCGATCTCGATCTCGATCTTCGGGCGAGGGCATCGTTATCGCCATCACGGCGTGCTGTTGCCCCGGCTGGGGCAAATGCTTGGGCGAACCTTAGCCCTTGATACAGACCACGGGGCGTAGTCGAGCAACCCGACCGGCGAGTCCTGCTTTTTCTCCCGCTTCCACGACTGCGCTTACATCCTTGTAGGCGCCCGGCGCCTCCTCCGCCACGCCGCGGGGCGACGGGCTACGCACGATGATGCCGCGTTCGGCCAGCTCGTCTCTCACCGCCCGGCCGCCCCAGCGCTTGCGCGCCTGGTGGCGGCTCATCTGCCGGCCGGCGCCGTGGCAGGCGGAGGCAAAAGCATGCGTCTCGCTGTCCCGCGTGCCCACCAGCACATAAGAGGCGGTGCCCATGCTGCCTCCGATCAGTACCGGCTGTCCCCAGGTCCGAAGGTCTTCCGGAAGACTCGGCGCACCGGGACCAAAAGCGCGGGTCGCCCCTTTGCGATGGACGAAAAGCGCCTTCCTGGCGCCGTTGATGCGGTGCGTTTCCTGCTTGCAGGTGTTGTGCGAGACGTCGAACAGCAGCTCGAGGCGCGCCGCCGGGAAGAACTGGGCGAACACTTCCCGCGTCAGGTGGCCGATGATCTGGCGGTTGGCAAGGGCACAGTTGATCCCGGCGCGCATGGCGCCCAGATAGCGCTGGCCAAGTTCGGAATCCAGCGGCGCGCAGGCCAGCTCGCGGTCGGGCAGGGCGATGCCGAGCACCGGCGCCTGGGCCACCATTTCCGCCAGGAATTCGGTGCCGATCTGGTGGCCGAGCCCGCGCGAACCGCAGTGGATGCTGACCACCACCGCGTCCTGATTTAAGCCGAACGCCGCGGCGGTGGCTTCGTCATAGATCTCGGCCACGACCTGGACTTCGAGATAGTGGTTGCCGGAGCCCAGGGTGCCCATCTCCTTGCGCTGGCGCTTGCGCGCCCGCGCTGAGACACAGGCCGGATCGGCGCCGGCCATGCAGCCGCCTTCCTCCATGCGCAAGAGATCGCGCTCTTCGCCATAACCTTGCTGCAGCGCCCAGCGGGCGCCGCCGGCGAGCATGGCATCCATTTCTCGGTCGCTAAGGCGAAGCTCTCCGGTGCTGCCGATTCCCACCGGCACCTTGGCGAACAGCGACCGGGCCAGCGATTCTTTCACCGCCTCGATGTCGGCGGCGTTGAGGCCGGTGGTCATGGCGCGCACGCCGCAGGAAATATCGAAGCCGACGCCGCCGGCAGAGACCACGCCGCCGGCATCCGGGTCGAAAGCGGCGACCCCGCCGATGGGAAATCCGTAGCCCCAGTGCGCATCCGGCATGGCGAAGGACGCTTTGACAATGCCCGGCAAGGCGGCGACGTTGCACACCTGCTGCGAAACCTTGTCGTCCATGTCGGCGATCAAATCTGCATCAGCATAAACGATCCCGGGCACGCGCATGGCGCCGCTCGGCGGAATGTGCCATTCGGTGTCCGTGACTCGCTTAAGCCTCGTCAGGTCCACTGTCGACTCCCGTCAGATTCGCCGTGCCCGCCGCTTAGACATCCACCACGCATTGGGCCAGCCAGCGGCCGTCATCCAGCCGGCGCACGCAGAGCTCGGTGTAGGTGGCCCCCTTGGCCTCCGCTCCAACTTCATGCTTCTGCGTGTCGATGGGCTCGCCGAACGCGTCTGCTTCAAGACTGTTGCCCTCGATCTGCACCTGAAAGCGGCAAAACAGCATGCCGCGGGTCGCCATCTCGAAGACGAGGGCGTTGAGCCATTGCACCAGCAGCGCTTCGTCGTTCGCCGCGCTGCACCTGATGTGCACCTTCGTCCTCGGCGCGATGTGGTCGATCTCAGCGACCGCCGCGATCAGCGCACAGGCCGCCTGCTTGCTCTTACCGACACCGCGCACGCCGATGTCCGCGATATGCGGAAAATGCTCCCAATGGTCCGCGACGCCGTGCGCATTCGCCATGCCAGATGACCGTTTGGTCAACATACTTCAACTGAATAAGACTCGCTCCGATGTGGTGACGTCGTATTGCGCTGGATCAAGGATTGCATCCCCGGCCGCGCGTAATCTCGACCGTGAGACCAGCTAACAGCCCTGCCGGGAGAGGCCCGATGAATCGACCGATGGTTTTGTTCGCCCTGAAAGCCAGCGGCGATTTCGGCGCCAAAGTGGCAGAACAGCTGCAGCAGACTCTCGGCGAGCACGAGGAGCGCGAATTCGAGGACGGTGAGCACAAGGCGCGTCCGCTGATCAACGTCCGCGGCGCCGACGCCTTCGTCATCCATTCGCTCTACGGTGAACCCGGACAAAGCGCCAACGACAAGCTCTGCCGCCTGGGTTTTTTCATCGGCGCACTGCGCGACGCGGCCTGCGCCAGCGTGACCGCGGTGGTTCCCTATCTGTGCTACGCGCGAAAGGACCGCAAGACCAAGTCGCGCGATCCCGTGACCACGCGCTACGTGGCGCAGATCCTGGAATCGGTGGGCGCCGACCGCGTGATAACCCTGGACGTGCACAATCTGGCCGCCTTCCAGAACGCCTTTCGCTGCCGCACGGAGCACCTGGAGGCTGCGGGCTTGTTCGTCAAGCACGTGGCGCCAAAGCTCAATTCGGATCCCGTGGTGGTGTTGTCACCCGATTTAGGCGGGGTCAAGCGGGCCGACGCTTTCCGCGAACGCCTCGAGAGAGCGCTGAATCGATCCATCGACAGCGCCTTCATGGAGAAGAAACGCAGCGCCGGCGTTGTTTCTGGGGAGGCGTTCGTCGGCGACGTGGGCGGGAAAACCGTTCTCGTGGTCGACGACATGATTGCCGGCGGCACCACAATCCGCCGCGCAGTCGAGGCCTGCGCCGCGCGCGACGCCAAGCGGGTGCTCGCTCTGGCAACGCACGGCCTGTTCATGCCCGGCGCGGAAAAGCTGTTCCGGCTACCGTTGCTGGAACACATAGTCGTCGCCGATTCCGTACCACCGTTCCGCCTGGCTCCGGAGCTTATCGGCGATCGCTTGGTGGTGCTCGAAACAGCGCCGCTGTTTGCTGAGGCAATCTCACGCATCAACGGCGGAGGGTCTATCGTCGCTCTGCTTCAGGGCTAGCCCAGACTTTCGGCATAGTCACCTGCCAGCATAAGATACGCTTGGGCGCGGTCGCGCCAGGCGGCATCGGTCGGCGCTTCGATGCTGCTGATGTGGCGCAAGGCCAATCTTGCCCGAAGGCAGGCGCGGCGACTTTGGTAGAAGCCGAGCAGCGCGGGTGGCGCTGGATCGCCGCTGATCTCGGCATAGCGGGCGATCACCCGTTTGCCGACGGCGTCGCCGCCGCGGACGCGGCACTCCATGGCCAGATAGCCGAGCTCGTCCAGCGGATCGACGATGCGCAGCTCGCGATTGAATTCCAGGCAGTCGATGATCTGCGGTGGCGGTCCCAAAAAGATGTGACCCGGACGTAAATCGCCGTGGCCCTCGACGATCCGGCGGGCGGCTACGCGTTGGTCGAACAGCTGTGGCGTAGCGCGCAGTAGTTCGAGCTGCGCGAGGACGATTGACTGTACCGCCCCAGGCGCAAGTCCGTATTGCGATTCCAGCAGCACCTGGCGGTTGACGCGGACCTCATGCTCCAGAGTGCGCCGATACCCTTCGGGTGACACGGGCTCCGGCGGCTGGCCGCGATAGAAGTCCACCAGCACACGGATCACCGCATCGAGCTCAGCGCCAGGCACCGCGCCGGCCGCCATCGCGTTGTCCAGCATCCGCGCCCGCGGAAGGCGCCGCATCCGAACCAGCCAGTCAACCGGCGTGCCATGGCCGCCGAGCACCAGCCGGCCGTCCGTTTCTCGGCTCAAGGGCACGACTCCAAGATACACCGTCGGCGCCAGCCGGCGGTTAAGCCGCAGCTCCTGCAGGCAATCGCGACGTCGCGCGGCGACATCACTGAAGTCGAGAAACGGATAATGCACCGCCTTTTTCAGCTTGTAGGCATGGTCGCCGGCGAGGAAAACCCAGGACATATGGGTTTCGATCCGTTCGACTGTGGCAGGAGACTCGGCATAGTTCGCCGGCTGTGAAAGAAAAGCGACCTTGCGCTTCGTGGCGTCGTGGTTGTTGTCCACCGAAACCGCTCTATTTCGGGCAGTTTTCTGCGTTGTGCCAAAGCTGCGCGCTTTCGCCATGCGGTGTCCGAAGCCGAGTGGCATCGGAGCGCAGTGTACGTTGGAACGTCCGCAGAGGGATGACGTGGATCAAAGCGTTCCGATGCAATTCGGCCTAGGTTACAAATTGGCGCAGATTACCACTGGCGCGTTCGCGGTACGCCGCCGTTTGGCTGCTGTGGCAGCGCGCAACTGCGGCCATATGTGGAGGCCTGCATGAAAAAAGATATTTTTGACGACCGACACGAAGCGGGACGGCTTCTCGCCCAGCGCCTTGCGCACCTGGGTGAGGAAAAACCAATCGTGCTCTCGCTTCCGCGGGGAGGGGTACCCGTCGGGTTCGAAATTGCCAAGCTGCTGAAGGCGCCTCTGGATGTGATCCTGGTGCGGAAGATCGGTGTGCCCGGCCAGCCGGAGCTGGCGTTGGGCGCCGTGGTCGACGGGACGAGAGCGCACACCATCGTTAATCACGAGCTAATGGACACGCTCGGGATCTCTGAGGATTACCTACGCCAACAGACAGAGAATCAGCTTGCCGAGATCGATAGGCGGCGCAAGATATACCTCGGTGACCGCCCCTATCTCCATATTTCAGGGCGCACCGTTATCGTCGTCGATGACGGTATCGCCACCGGCTCAACCGTGCTTGCCGCGCTTGAAGCGGTGCGGCGCGCCGATCCGCAACGTATCGTCCTGGCGGTGCCGGTTGCGCCGCCGGAGTCGATCAAACAGTTAAGCGAGCAAGTCGATGAAGTAGTTTGCCTGATGACTCCGGCCTGGTTTGGAGCGATCAGCCGCTTTTATATCGATTTTCATCAGATCAGCGACGACGAGGTGGTGGCTTACCTGACTGCCCGCGCGCCCGAAAACGCAACCTCAGCGGCAACCCCGCCGGCTGAATAAAGCGGCCGCTTCCATTGGATTAGGCGAACAAACGCCGGCGCTATTGCCGAGCGCCTTGGCCTGCCATGACATCCGCGACGCAATCGTTCCACCTGGCGCAGCTCGGCCAGGCGCAATTTGTTACCAGCATTAAATGCGGGCGCTCCATTGTTTTTGACGCCAATGACGCCGCCATGCACGGCCTTATCAACTATCTGACCCGAAACTGCTGCCGCGGCCAAGCAAAATCCAAGCGCCGCGCGGCAAAAGCCGAAACGCGAACCGGAACTCCCCTACGAAACGCATTCACATCGGCGTGGAGGAAATGAACCTGGACCGATCGGCACGGTTCTACAGCGACCTTTTCGGCGCCGAGCCGGCGGCCAGGCGCGACGATTACGCCAAATGGATACTTGAAGACCCGCGGGTCAATTTCCCCATCGCCGCCAACGGGAAGGAAGGATCGGAGGGCGAGGTGCACTTCGGCATCCAGGTGGAGTCGCAACACGAGCTGCGCGACGCCTCCGAACGACTGGCCGGGGCGGGGCGGCGGCTCATTGCCGAAGGCGAGACCACCAGCTGCTATCACAAATCCAACCAGTCCTGGGTGCTGGATCCTGATCTGATGGCCTGGAAGACTTTCTTACTCACGGCGAAGCCACCGTCTCCGGCGAGAACACGCCGGAGGTGGAAGCCGCGCGCCGCGAGGTCCACCGCTGCGACTGAAAAGCCCCTCCCGTTGATTGTAGAATTGCCGCCCGGTTCACGCGGGGCGGGGTGGTTTCGGGCAACACCCGGCCGCGGCTTCCCTCATGCGCCGCGGTGAACCCTTTACCCATGGCGCACGCACGCGGCAAGTTCGAAACCCACAAGGTCCTGGACATGAAGGGACTCAATTGCCCGCTGCCTATTTTGCGGACCAAGATGGCCTTGAGCGCTCTAAAGCCGGGACAGGTGGTTCACGTTTTAGCCACCGATCCTCATTCAGTGGTGGACTTCAAGGCGTTTTGTGCCCGCGCCGGACACGAGCTTATAGAGCTGGTTGAAGGCCCGGAGGTGTTCGAGTTCTTCCTTCGCCGTGGCCGCGGGAAGCAGCCCACCAGAGCTGCTGAATGACCTGAATAAAATCTTTTAACTATCTAATAATTAAAAACTTCTTCAACATCTCTTTAGCCGCGAAATCGAAGCCGTGACAATCGAGCTGCTTTCCGTCGAGCGCCTGCGAGCGCGGCGCAACAACAAATGGCGCTACTACCCCGAGGACGTGCTTCCCGCCTGGGTGGCGGACATGGACTTTGCGGCCGCGCCGCCGATTCGGGCATTCATGCGCGAGATGGCCGACAGCTCGGACTTTTGCTATCCACTGAAGCCCCCGTATCCGCAGCTCGAACGGGTGCTGGTAGAGCGCATGCGCGGGCGTTATGGCTGGTGCGTGGATGGGGCGCCGGTGGAAGTGGTGAACGACGTGGTGCAGGGGATCTGTATCGCCTTGGAGACGCTCGGCAAACGGGGCCAGGGCACGGTGGTTCAGCCGCCTATCTATGGCCCGTTCCTGGAAGCGACCCGCGACACGCAGCGACCGGCGGTGTTCAATCCGCTCATCGTCACCGAGCAAAGCTACGCCATCGACTTCGACCAGCTGCAATCGGTTGCGGCCAAAGACGTCCGTTTCCTGCTGCTTTGCAATCCTCACAACCCCAGTGGAAGGGTTTTCACCCGGGCTGAGCTCGAACGCCTGGCGCAAACCGCGCTGCGTCACGACCTGGTGATCCTTTGCGACGAGATCCATGCCGATCTGGTGTATCCAGGAAAGGAACATATCCCCATGGCGACATTGGATCCTGAAGTGGCGGCGCGCACCGTTACCCTGGTTTCCGCCAGCAAGGCCTTCAATACCGCCGGACTCCGCTCGGCCCTCGTCGTCTTCGGCAGCGAATCGCTGCATCGGAGCTTCAGTGCCTTTCCCAGACGGCTGCGCGGCGGACTCAACGCCTTCGGCGCCGAGGCCATGCGCATTGCCTGGGCGGACTGCGGCGAATGGCTGCAAGAAGTTCTCACCTATCTGCAATCAAACCGAGACCTGGTTGCCCAGGCCGTGCGCCAGCAGATGCCAGGCATCAGCTACCGAAAGCCGGAGGCCACCTACTTCGCCTGGCTCGACTGCCGCGATCTCGGACTCGGCGAAGAGCCCTACGATTTTTTCCTGCGCCAAGCCCGGGTCGCCCTCGAACCCGGTCTTAACTTCGGTCCGCAAGGCGCCGGTTTTGCACGCTTAAATTTCGCCACCTCGAAAGCAATTCTGTCGCAGATCCTGGAGCGCATGAGCGATGCGCTGTCGTCGCGCTGATTGAAGCTTGTTCGACTCTTTGCTCACCCGGCTTACAGTTCGCTTGCAGCTTGCCTTTGGCTGTGGTCACGCACACGCCTACCCAATTAGACTCAACCCGCGTCGCCGCCGTAACGACAATCGGTGACGAACGCGAACTCAGTCGTCAAGGAAGCGCCAGTTAATCAAGGAGGAAATCATGAATCGGATACTGCTGGTTGACCATCGAAAGCTCGTTCGCGCGGGACTCAAGCGTCTCATGGAAGAGGAGGGCGGCATCGCGGTCGTTGCCGAGTCGGAAAACGGCGACGCCGCGGTCCGGCTGGGACAAAGACATCGCCCCGACGTTATTCTCGTTGACACAAGCATTACCGATCCTGGTGTGATGGAAACGGTGCGGCGTTTGATCCGGGGTGTCCCCGGATCCCGGGTAATGGCGGTGGGTGATCCCGAGTGCGGCCCTTTGCCTCTGCGCATCCTCGAGCTCGGTGCGTTGGGCTATCTCTCCAAGCACGCCGACGGCGCCGAGTTGCGGCGGGCATTGCGGGAAATCAGGTGCGGAAATCGCTACGTCTGCGCCGAGGTCGCGCGGCACCTGGTATTGAGCGAAATCGAAAGTCGAGATGATCCTGTGGGCGTGTTGAGTCCCCGCGAGCTCTCGGTCATGCTGATGCTGAGTGAGGGTCACCCCCGCGACGAAATTTCGGATCAACTGTGCATCAGCTTAAAAACCGTGAGCACCTACCGCACCCGGCTGCTGAAAAAACTGAGGGCGCGAAACGACGTGGACCTGGCGCACATGGCGCTGAGACACGGCCTACTGGCGCCACCGCTTCGGGTTGGCGCCTGAGCCAAGCGCCCTTTCGAGGCATTTGCCCCGGGGCCGCGCTCGCATGAGCGACGCGCGCTTCAACCCTGATTGCAGGGACTGTCCGAGACTAGCCGCGCATCTGGATCGGGTGAGCGAAACCCATCCCGACTATCATGCGCGGCCGGTGGCCGCCTTCGGCGACGGCGCGCCGCGACTGCTCATCGTGGGTCTCGCGCCCGGCATGCACGGGGCCAACCGGACCGGACGCCCGTTCACCGGAGACTACGCCGGGATCCTGCTCTACCGGACCCTGCACGATCTGGGATTGGCCAGTCAGCCCCTTGGGACGTCAGCCGACGACGGCCTGCGTCTTATGGGCTGCCGAATTACCAACGCGGTGAAATGTCTCCCGCCCGAGAACAAACCGACGAGCAACGAGATCCAGCGCTGTAACACCTATCTGCGCGCAGAGATGGAAGCGCTTTCGGCTGAAGCGGTGGTGTTGGCGCTGGGCGCGGTTGCCCACCGCGCGGTGCTGATGGCGCTGGATCTGCGACCGTCACACTTCACCTTCGCCCATGGCAAGCTGCACCGCCTCGCGGCTGGACGGCGGCTGGTCGATTGCTACCACTGCAGCCGCTACAACACTCAGACCCGACGGCTCACGCCGGCGATGTTCAAACGCGCGCTGCGACGCGCGCGGGACCTGGCTTTCAGCTGAATTCACTCCTTCGCGCGGCGCCACTTTCCGCACCCTCGGGTGCCACGTACCATGTTTTCAAGGTGAGCAGCAAAGAGAACCAGACAGCGCCCAGCCAAGACGCGCAGCCGGCGTTCGACGCCGAGGCGTTTCTGCGCACCCTCGGCCCGCAGCCGGGGGTTTACCGCATGCTCGACGTTCGGGACCAGGTCATTTACGTGGGCAAAGCCCGCAACCTGAAGAAGCGCGTTTCCAGTTACTTCGGTGGCAAAGGTCACGTCGAGCCCAAGACCCGCGCGCTGATGTCCAACACCGCCCGTGTCGAGGTGACCGCCACCCACACCGAAACCGAAGCGCTGCTGCTGGAAAACAATCTGATCAAGGCCCACCGGCCGCGTTACAACATCCTGCTTCGGGACGACAAGAGCTTTCCCTATATCTATCTCTCCAGCCATCAGGATTTTCCCCGGCTCGCGTTCCACCGTGGGGCCAAGAGCGGGAAAGGACGATACTTCGGTCCCTACGCCAGCGCGGGCGCGGTGCGGGAGACGCTGACCCAGCTGCAAAAGCTTTTTCGGGTGCGCCAGTGCGAGGACTCGTTTTTCAAAAACCGTACCCGCCCCTGCCTGCAGTACCAGATCAAGCGCTGTACCGGGCCCTGCGTGGGACTGGTTAACGCCGCCGACTACGGCGAAGACGTGCGCCACGCGAGCATGTTTTTGGAAGGCCGCAGCGAGGAAATGATCGAGGAGCTGGTGGCGCGGATGAACAAGGCGGCCGAGTCGCTGGAGTATGAAATGGCCAGCCGCTATCGGGATCAGATCTCGAGTCTTCGCCGGGTTCAGGAACGCCAGTACATCAGCGGCGCCCGCGGCGATATCGACGTCATCGCCGCTGCCACCGGCGAGGGGCTCGCCGCGGTGCAGGTGTTCGTGGTCAGAAACGGGCAGAGCCTCGGAAGCCGCACCGTGATCCCGAGCCACGCCGCCGGCGCCACGCCGGACGAAATCCTGCGGGCCTTTTTACCCCAGTACTACCTGTCGCGCTCCGCCAGCCGGCTGATACCCAAAGAAATCCTGTTGAGCCATCCGGTGGATGAATCGGAGCTCATCACCTCGGTGCTGGAAGAGCGCGCCGGGCACAAGGTGGCGCTCAAACAGCGGGTGCGCGGCGAGCGCGCCCGCTGGCTGGAGATGGCAAGGGAGAATGCGGCGCTGGCGTTGAAACAGCGCAAGGCGGACCGCGCAAGCGTTAGGGCCCGCCTGGAATCGCTGCAGGATGCCCTTTCGCTGCACGAGGTGCCGTCGCGCATCGAGTGCTTCGACGTCAGCCACACCGCGGGCGAAGCCGCCGTGGCTTCCTGCGTGGTGTTCGAATCCGACGGCGCGCTCAAATCCGACTACCGGAGATTCAACATCAAGACAGTGGCCCCGGGGGACGATTACGGCGCGCTGCGCGAGGCCTTGAGCCGGCGCTACCGCCGGGTGCGGGAAGAGGAGGGCAAGCTTCCGGATCTGATTCTCATCGACGGCGGCAAGGGCCAGCTGAGTCAGGGTCTTTCGGTTTTGGAAGAGCTGCAGCTCGGGGATCTCAGCCTGGTCGGCGTGGCCAAGGGGCCGTCGCGAAAACCAGGGCTGGAGCATCTATATATTAATAGTGAAAGCCGGCCCGTGACGCTGTCGGCGGACTCGCCGGCGCTGCACCTGATACAACAGATCCGCGACGAAGCGCATCGGTTTGCCATCAGCGGCCACCGAGCCCGGCGCAAGCGGGCCCGGGGCAATTCGGTGCTGGAGAGCATTCCCGGGATCGGCGCCAAGCGGCGACAAAGATTGCTCACCGAATTCGGGGGCTTACAGGCGCTCTCCAGGGCCGGGGTCGAGGACCTGTCCCGGGTGCGCGGCATCAACCGGGCTCTGGCGCAGGCCATTTACGACGCATTCCGGGACTGAAATTGAACATACCCAACAGCCTCACTGTTTTTCGAATACTGCTGATACCGGTGTTCGTGGGCGTGTTTTATCTGCCCTTTGCCTGGGCCAACGCCGTCAGTGCAGGCATTTTCGCGCTGGCTGCGGTAACCGACTGGCTGGACGGCTTTCTCGCCCGCAGGCTGAATCAAACCTCTCGCTTTGGAGCCTTCCTCGATCCCGTGGCCGACAAGCTGATGGTGGCGGCGGTGCTGGTGCTGATCCTGCAGGCGGACCCGACACCATTAATCGCTGTCCCGGCCATCGTCATCATCGGCCGCGAGATCGCGGTGTCGGCGTTACGGGAGTTCATGGCCTTGATCGGCGAGCGCGCCAAGGTAAAGGTTGCCATGGTGGGCAAGATCAAGACCACGGCGCAGATGCTGGCGCTGCTGCTGATGCTCTACCGGGACGATTTCAGGGGATTTCCCACTTACGAAATCGGCTTCTGGCTGCTTTATCTCGCAGCCGCGCTGACGCTTTGGTCGATGATCGTTTACATGCGGGCGGCGTGGCCGATTTTGGGGCCCAAGGCCATGCGCGGAGGCCCCTCGGAGTCGCTTGACAGCCCTAAGCCCGACAATAGAATACGGAGTTCGGTCGCGCGGGAATAGCTCAGTTGGTAGAGCACAACCTTGCCAAGGTTGGGGTCGCGAGTTCGAGTCTCGTTTCCCGCTCCAACTTCCTCACCGCGGCTTACGGCGGGCGCGCCGACGGCTCAGTCCCGCAATAACTCGCAAACGCGCCGCAGCTTACGGCTGAGTGGCAGAGTGGTTATGCAGCGGCCTGCAAAGCCGTCTACGCCGGTTCGATTCCGACCTCAGCCTCCAATCCAAGATCTCGATGACCTCACGGTCGATGTGCTCGATAGGCGCGCGTCGACGGCGCCTGCCTTCGAATTTGTGCCTGCGGCGCATACAATCGGATTCGAAATCAAATGAATTTGCCCGCCCGGGTGGCGGAATCAGGTAGACGCAGCGGACTTAAAATCCGCTGGCCGACAGGCCGTGCCGGTTCGAATCCGGCCTCGGGCACCAGTTAAATCAGCAGGTTAGAAAATATTGGAGAAAAGCCCGTAAAGCTATGGTGCAAATTTGGTGCACCACAGTTCAAATTTCGCGGTATAATACGCCCCGTGTGTGTGCAATTGAGCGAGGGCGTTAACAATGGCGACTATTATCAAAAGGCCGCGCCGCAACGGTGGCGGTCATACCTATCGAGTCCAAATTCGCCGCAAAGGCTACCCGACTCAGTCTCAGTCCTTCGACACCCGTAAAGACGCCGCTCAGTGGGCACGAGAGCACGACAGGGACGCACGTCTGGCAGAGGCTTTCGCGGACGCCAGGGGGCGCAACAAGACGCTCAGCGAGCTTATCGATAGGTACATGCTGGAATACAGTGGACGCGACTCTACCCGCCCCTCTCGCCTTGCCTGGTGGAAAGGAAAGCTAGGCGACACGAAGCTCCCAAAAGTCACCCCTGATGCAGTGGCTGACGCCCTCGACGACTTTCGCGCAGGCAAAGTCTTCCGGCCAATGCGGGGCGGCGGCAAGCCAACTCGGCGGAAGCGAAGCGAGGCCACGATTAACCGCTATCACGCTGCGCTTTCTGCCGTTTACCAGTACGCGCTTAAAAAGCGTTGGGGCTGGGTAAAACGGAATCCGTGTCGCCAGGTAGAGCGAGGCCCAGACAGCAAGCAACGGCATCGCTGGCTTACGGAAGACGAGCGTAAGCGGCTACTCGAAGCCTGCCGGAAATCCGAATGGCCGGGACTCTATCCGTTGGTGCTGCTCGCGCTTTCCACTGGCGCACGCAAGGGCGAGCTGCTGGGCCTGCGATGGCGAGAAGTAGATATTCCCAACGGCCACGCCTTTCTTAGCGATACTAAGAACAGTGAACCTCGCGTACTTCCACTGGTAAAGCCGATCCGCGAGGCGCTGAAGGAGTATGCCAAGGTTCGGCACATCGGCTCGGACTTGCTTTTCCCGTCAGCGACCGATTTCGAGAAGCCTCTTCACTTCGAGAAGTATTGGTATCCCGCCCTAAAGGAGGCGCAGGTTACAGACTTCCGCTTCCACGACTTGCGCCATAGCTGCGCATCTTACCTAGCCATGAACGGCGCCTCCGCCGTCGAAATTGCGGACGTGCTGGGCCATAAGACGCTTCAGATGGTGAAGCGTTACTCGCACCTCGCTACCAATCACAAGGCCGAGCTGCTGGAGCGTGTCACAGGCAAGCTCTTGGGCTGAGCGAATGTTGTTCGAGGTAGCAGGGTACACGGTATGGCTGCGCGAGGCCGAGAAGGGCGACATCGACGCCGCACGCAAGTTAGCGAAGCACGCGGCGAAGTATATTGAGCGTGGGGAGACATTGCCCGAAGTGCTGAGGATGCACATGGTCGCCGCGTTACGCGCTGGCTCGGAAGGCCGTTCAGTGGACGCGGCCTTGAAACTGCGACGTGGCAAAGGCCAGAAGCGCCCGCTTACCAACTACGAGCAAGACGTAGCCGAGTTGGTGTGGCAAATACGTCGCGGGAAGAAAATACCACTAAGGGACAACATGAAAGGCCCGGGCGCGTTCAGCCTCGCGGCGGAGCTAGCAAAAGAGCGAGGTATTGAGCACCCGAAAGGCGAGACTCTCACCCGTGCCATGGCAGAGAAGTATTGGAAACGGTGGCGTGACCTCTTTTCTACCCGAAGTCGGAAAATTTGAGGTGCACGAGACGGACATCCTTGAAGGACGGAAATAGCCACATTTCCGTCCGTCGCCCCCACCCACACCCTCACCCAGACTTACACCTCGTACCACACTCCACAGCGAGGTGAGCACCATCGCCTCGCATTACGAGCCGAAGCGAGGTCACACCTATGTCCCTAGAGCATTCCCCTGCCAGAGCTGGCGACGTGCGGTCGGGCAGCCCGCAGGGCACCCTATCCGACTGGACCACTATAGAGGGCTTCGTCCGCGACCACCCTGACAAATTCACTGAGTCTCAAATTCGCTGGGCGTTGCGATTCCGAGAGGAGAATGGCCTTGCGGAACACGTCACCCGAATGGGCCGACGTATCTACATTCACGTCCCGGGCTTTACCGAATGGTTTCAGCGCCGAGGCCAGGAGGATTGAGCAATGGATTGCAAAAGAAAGGGCCCGCACGAGGCGGGCCCCTTACCGGCTGTGTGTGTGCGTCCTAGAGGGCGCTCCAGCATTTCTGATCGTAGCCCATCTTCAAACAAGTGGGAAACAGACCCCACCCCAGTAGTCTGCCCAAAGTGGAACGGGTGCAATGCGCCTATTTGCCCGCTGGACCCTGAAATGCATCTCAGATCCCACTGCAAGGACGAGCCAGTCTGTTTCTATCTCCGGGAATATGTAAAACCGGGTGGTAAGGGGCGGATAGGCAGTGGACTGACGGGGAAACATGCCGAAGCCATAGCAGAGGCCTACCCCATAGTCATTGCCCGCTGGTCCGACGTTAGGCGCCAGCTAGAGAGGTCTGCCAAGACGGGTCCGAGGCTGGGCAAAAAGCCAGGGATAAAGCCCATTACTCAACGGGCCACTAACGACAGTGGTGCTGTTGGGCGGCTCACGCGCATTGCGCGCCCCGATGAACGAAAACGGAGCCGCAGGGCGGTGGATTTAAAAACGGCAGAGATGCCGTTTGATGACCTGCCACCGGACGTAGGAGAGTCCGCTGGCGGTAGGCCATGAGCGAAAAAAAAGGGCCAGATGGCGTTCTGGGGTGGACAATTGACTTTCTGCGAATTATCGCTGCCCTAGATCTCCCTAAGAGTCAGATTCAGTTCATCGCAGCGGTCTATAGCCACGACATTACCGGCAAGCACGGTCAGGCCGATCCGTCGCTGGATACGCTTGCGGACCATATGCGAATCCGGCGCTGTCATGTTGCCAATACCGCTGGTGAGCTTGACAAGGCGGGGATTGTTTCACGACGGCGCGGCGGTGGTGCGGGAAACTCCACCACCTATTTTCTACCAACCCCAGATCGCCTGAAAGCCTTCGTTCGCGTCGGCCAAAACAGTGCTGACAACGATATCGAAAAACGGTACCGGGAGCAGTACCGTAATCAGATAGAAAACGGTACGAAAGATCGCAAAAAACGGTACGAAAATAGGAGAAGAAACGGTACGAGTGGAGGTACCCGAACAAATCAAGAACAAATCAGTAACAAAAAGGAGCGCGGGAGCGATGCGCTAATGGCGACCGCTCCCGCTCCAGAGGTCCCGAAAGGCTACGTTATGGAGTTGAGGCGCAGGCTTGAATTCCCGGATACCCAAAAGGGAGAAAATCGGGCATGGAAGATCGCTGGTGACTACGTTCGGAATGGCGGCGATGCCGGCAACCTTGAAGCATTAGTGGCTTTCGGCAGGGAAACCCTGGGTGCGGGGTAGGCGTGTTTGCCCGCCTCGGTCCATGTGGTGCCTGCCGAGGGAGTCGAACGACAGCCACGGGTCGTCCTGAGGTATTTTGCGGCAAAGAGTACACGCTATGGCAAGTAGGCGAAAACCGTCAAAGAAGCGCAATCCGAACCGGATCGACGTTCATGCAAAGCCCGAGGAGAATGAAGCGGTCGTAGTAGCACGGACGGTCCTCCGTCCGAGCGTCCAGGCAGCACTTACGCTCGAGGAGTACGGCAAATCCCTAGTAGACCTCGAATTATCGGGATTGATTGCTGCCCTGACAGAACAGACCGACGCGGCGATAGGGGGCGACCTGGGTAGAGCTGAGGCAATGCTGACAGCACAAGCTCATACCCTGGACGCAATCTTCAACAAGCTCGCAAGGCTTGCAATTCAGATGGATTTCGTGGACCAGCTGGAGTGCTTCCTCAAACTCGCGCTTCGGGCGCAATCGCAATCCCGCGCAACATGGGAGACCCTATCGGCCATCAAGAACCCGCCGATGGCGGGTTACGTCCGTCAGGCGAACATCGCTCATGGCCACCAACAGGTGAACAACGCACCCGCGACGGCAAATGACGGCTCGCGTGCGCGGGAAACCAAAAATCGGCAAAGCAAACTTTTGGAGGCACAGGATGGCGAACGGCTGGACACCAGCGCGACGCGCACGACAATCGGAGCTGATTCAGACATGGCGCCCGTGGGAGAAATCAACCGGCCCAAAAACGCCCCAGGGTAAGCAAATAGTGGCTCGTAATGCATACAAGGGCGGGATCAGACCACTATTGCGCGAACTTGCCAGAGCACTCCGGGAACAGCGTGAAGTCATCGAACGCTTTGTTCAAGTTGAGAACTAATCGCCGTATCACCGAGAAACGAATGTCGCTCGCGTAAGGAGGCCGGTACGGGAGGGGGCTGATCCCCCCAGTGGCGGTTACTCAGCAGCACCCGCTCTCGCAATTTTTGATTATTACTTAATCAATCAAGTGGGTACAAAAGGGCTTATTGAGTTAGACGATTGACTACCATGGCAACAGGCCCAAAAGGCTCTACAGCCCCGGCATTACCGACGACTGGCAGTCGCGGAGGTTATCGTCCTGGCGCGGGCAGGCCGGCCAGCCTTACGCTATCGACCAGACAGGTCAAATCCATGCTCGCCAAGGCAAAAAGGTGGGCAAGAGAAAAAGGGAAGGACGTAGACGACATCTTGTTGGACATCATTTATGGCGTAGAGGCAGTCAATAGCCGTGATCGATTGGCAGCCATCAAACTGTGGAAAGACTACACGATGGCCCGGATCTCCGAGGGCGGCGAAACCGACAAGTCCCTTGGTCCCCAGATTTATCTTCCGGAGTCACGGCCGGACCCTGCAAAGGTGGTCCCGATTAGGGAGGAAAAATCGAACGACAGCCGTCGGAAGCTGAACTCGTAGCGCAAAAGCATGATGCAGCCCATGCAAAGACTGATGGGCGGCAGATACACTGGCGGCGGGACACTACTGTAGTCTAGGATCGCTCATGAGCCCCACCCAGTGGCTGAATCTCGCAGCTAGTGACTATTGGCTGTCAGCCCGACCACCAGCCGCGGACTCGTCTCGATGAATTCTTGAGAGAAAGAGAGGTCACCGATGATCAGAGACAAGAATCAAATACATACCGGTCTTCATTTCATTGCGTTGACTCTATGTCTGGTGACCGTGAGCGGGTGTGCAACCTCCAATATGTGGCGAATGAGTGTAGACAAGAATGCCGCTCAGGCTGACAAGGAGAGCTACGATGCAATGGTCGTGACAGCGCATGTCGCCTTCGTGTCATTTGCTACTAACTTGGCTCCCGGTGCTACCAACGGATTGCGGCAGATAATCGTCAGAGAGACAACTACCAACCAAGTGCTATTAGCCAGTCGAGACCAGACAGGTGCTCAGGGCAATGCCTACAGCCATTTGCCCTCGATTTCACATGATGGTCGCTATGTGGCGTTTCAGTCGAAGGCTTCGAATCTGGTGTCGGGTGACACGAACGCCCTAGACGATATCTTCGTTCATGACCGAAAAACCGGGACAACGAAGTTGGTCAGCGTCGACTCGACCGGCAAGCACGGTACGAGCGCCAGCACCTGGCCCTCGATCTCCTCTGATGGGCGGCAGGTGGCTTTTGGATCGTATAGCGCGCTCATTGCTGGCGACACGAATAGTGATGAAGATGTTTACGTACATGATCTTCAGACAGGCAAGACTGCGCGGGTGAGCGTGAGTGCCAGCGGCGGACAATCG
Source organism: uncultured Gammaproteobacteria bacterium (assembly GCA_947258715.1). Taxonomy (GTDB): domain Bacteria; phylum Pseudomonadota; class Gammaproteobacteria; order HK1; family HK1; genus CAMYJH01. Next base: position 1,039 of record CAMYJH010000044.1, on the reverse strand, counting down.
AATAACGATAGCGGATACCCATCCATATCCAGTGATGGGCGATACGTCGCTTTTTACTCTAAAGCAACCAATCTCATACCTAACGATACCAACGGAAGTTGGGATATTTTTGTTCACGATCGTCAATCGGGAGCAACCAAACTGGTCAGCGTGAGCTCGACTGGTGGACAGGGAAATGGTTGGAGTCTATTTCCTTCAATCTCGGGCAAAGGTCGATATGTAGCTTTCATCTCTTCGGCCACCAACCTGGTTGCAGGCGATACCAACGGAAAAGTTGACGTTTTTGTCCATGACAGTCAAACGGGGAAGACTGAGCGGGTCAGCCTTGACTCCAAGGGTGGAGAGGCCAATGGGGATAGCGGCGACCTGAACAGTTGGCGATGCGTGTCAATTTCTGATGATGGCCGCTTTGTGGTTTTTGAATCAGAAGCCTCCAATCTTGTTTCTGGTGATACCAACAATAGAGAGGATGTCTTCCTCCATGACAGAACAACGAAGAAGACCGTTCGATTGAGCGTCAACGACGATGGGGTTCAGGGAAACAACCATAGCGAGCGTCCCTCGATTGCGCCAGATGGACGGTATGTTGTGTTTCAGTCGAAGGCAGATAATCTGACAACTAACGATACGAATGGTGCAACGGACGTTTTCATGACACCGAATCCGTTGGCACCCTAGTGATCGCTCTTCCGGGGTGGAGTACAGGAAGGATAACCGCCCTTTCTTGTCTCGTCGCACATTCGTCGGTGCCGTTCGGACCCATGTAATTAACGGGGATCGCGGCGCCCGGAAACCGCAACTCGTTGCAACTGGGATGGGCAGTTCCGGAATCGGCCCCGCGCCGGGGTTTTTCTTTTGTAGTCCCTCGCCTACAACCGACAAGCCCTTGGCCTACAAACAGAGGGCCATCCAGCCACAGACGCGCCAAGCCCCACAAGGTAGGCTTTCCCTCAAGCGTGAACGGAAGAGGTGAGCTTTGATGAAGATGGACAAGGACGAGATGGAAGAGATTGCGCAATCCCTCAGCAGGGCCGCCGAA
>CAMYJH010000043.1 GCA_947258715.1 uncultured Gammaproteobacteria bacterium | reverse complement strand
GCGAATATGAGGATGTTAGTCCAAGGTCATATCCCGCTCTGGATCAAACGATGAATATTCAGGTTGGCAAATGGGGCGTCTATATGAAGACGAATAAACTCCCTTTTCCGAAAGTCGATTGAGTACCCCCAAGGTCATCGAACAGTCGTTAACCGGCGCCCTTCGGCGTGGTGTCACCGTAATCGCGCCTTCTGAGCCAGGAGAAATCGCACGCTTCAGTCGATTTTCCAACGCTTCCGACCGTCGCGCCGACAGTGACCAAAGCCGCCCCGTCGATGTCGCAGCCGCCGGTCGTGCACCTGTGGTGTCCGCTGTATCAGTCGAACAAGCGAGACTGGGGTGGCGCCCGACACGGTGGTCAACGCGGGGCAGCTGTTGAGGCTTGTTTGCGCTCGAGGTGGGTCAGAATCTGCTCAATCACCCCAGGGTCTTAGATGCAGGCGATGATCTTGACGCGGCCGCCGCAGGTCTTGCAGGTCTCGATGTCGATGTGGAACACCCGCTTCAGGCGCTGAGCCCAACTCATAGCCGCGCGGCGTTCGGTGGGCGTTGCGCCTTCAGGCGCATGCGACGCGCTGGCCTTGTTGCTCTTGCCCCGTTTGGCCGGCGTCACCCGCGCACGATGGGCGCTGTTCGGTGCGAAAACACCGTTATAGTCGGCCCGTTCCGCTTTCGGTGAGACTGTTCACGACTGGCAGGTAGCTGTCAGTGGAAGCAGGAACATGCGCCCGCGGCTTCGGCACCAAGGCGGCAAGCCGGGCGATGAAGTCCAGCGGCTCAAAGATGACGTGGGTGGTGCCATCGCGGTACGCTGTCTTGAGCTGATAACGCAGGTTGCCATGGGCGGTGAGCGAGAGGGGCTTTTCCGACACCGCTGGACGGGCGATGGAGCGACACAAACGTTCCAGCTTCTTGCGTTCATCCGCCCTGGCCGCTCCACCGGCATGCAGCGAGAATCCAGCCACCTTGCCCACCGAGTCATCCAACAGCTCATGGGATCCAGTTTCCGCAAGTGATCTTTTTCGCCTATCTCGGCGGCAGCACCGCCGCGCTGGGCGAAAAGGTCCGCAAGCACGGAACCGAGGTGTTGCGGCATGCGGCATGATCAGGGTGCGGTTTTGGTAATATCATTCGGCCTGAACGGGGATCGACGGCGATTCTCCTTTAAGGCATCCACTCCGACTGTAATAATTAATGGTAACCGCAAACGTCGGGACACATACCATTAGCGCGGATGCTTCGGATCTAAACTGCTTCCTATCGTCCGTTTTGATCAAGGATTTCTTTAACGGCGACTGGTATCGGCCAACGTCAGTTTGGCGTCCAGTTGTTTGCGCAACGCAGCTTCCTCAGACATCAAAACGGCAACCTCAAGTGGTTGCCCGGTGGCAGAGAGAAAAATGGCCAGTCCATTAGCCAGCTCGTAGCGCTGCGCGAAGGCTCGCCCCTCGGGGGTTCCCAGGTCGGCTACCGCAAACACCATCCGGTTTTCATAGTCACTTTTGATGCGATTGAGCTGGTTCAGCACCGCACCGCTTTCGGGGGAGTAATTTTCGTACGCAAACACCAGGGCCGGTAGGCCTTGCCCAACGACCGACAGATCGGTGTTCATCGGCTTGAGGAATTGCTTGGTCGCGAAGATCAAACCGCCGACCAGCACTGAGACCACCGCCAGAGAAATCACAAACCGTTTCAACATGGGACACCCTCGCTTATCAATTCATCAATGTCACGACAGATTGACCGCCAAAACCGGAGAATATTCATGTATCGTAACAACAATCACGACAACGCCCGTGGCAAGCAACGTCCACGTACTGTTCGTCACGACCAATATCTGCCTGCGCGTCGTCGGCGTCGAGGGTCAGCCGCGCCGGCTCGAGACCGAGCGAGCGCAACAGGTTAGCATAGCGGGCGGACACCGCGATCAGTTTCGCGCAACGCCAATCGCGTCCGCCGAGCAAGCCGTCGTAAAGCCAGTTCGCCGCCATCAGATCACCGGCACCGGTTTGCGGCGAAGACCGGACAGCGCGTTACCGGCGAGCGCGAGCAGCAGGATCGCGCCGCCGCCGAGGGTTGCCGCGCTGACGGTTTCGCCAAGCAGCCACCAGACCCACAGCGGCGCCAGCAGCACCTCGGTCAGCGACAGCAGCACGAGTTCGGCCGCCGGTACGACCTTCGAACCGAGCGTGAACAGGGCGAGGCCGGCGCCGACCTGGAACACGCCGAGTGCAAACGCGATCGCGATATCGCGTGATGGCAGCGAAAAACCGTAATTGGCGACCACGCAGACCAGACCACCGACGGCGATCGAGAATACTCCGGCAAGAAACACGGCCGGGAACATGTCCTCGAGTCGGCCCCAGCGTAGCGCGATTGCGAACACGGCGAAGCCGCAGGCCGACAGCAGCGCGCTCAGGTTGCCGGCAAGGCGCCCGGCGGCGATGCCGCTGGCGACCATGATCAAAATGCCGAGCACGGCGAAGCCCATCGCGATCCAGGTCGCGCGCCGCACGGCTTCGCGCAGCAGCACCCAGCCGAGCGCGGCGGCGACGAACGGCGCCGCGACGAACAAAAACATTGCGTTGGCGACGGTCGTCGTCTGGATCGCGTAAATGCCGCCGGCGAACGCGAACACGAGTCCGAACCCGCCGATCACGCCGGCGAGTCCGGCGCGGCGAACCGTCGCCAGCGGGCCGAATCCCGATCGAAATGAAATGAATACGAAGAGAAAAGTCGCCAGCGCGCACGAACGGTAGAACAATATCTGCCAGACGTTGGCCTGCTCGATCAGGCGGATGCCGATGCCCATCGTCGACCAGAACACGCCGGCGAGCAGGACCAGCGCGACGCCGCTGGCGTAGCGCATTGTCGGGGCGGCAACTGCGGTCGGATCAACGGTGGCCATGGACGAGCGAATGCGAAATTTCAGCTGCCGAGATTAAATCAAGCAGCGCCAACTGCAAAATGTCGGTAAGACCGTGGTTCAGGGCAGTAGGATGTCGGCTGGCGCGAACTCGGTCAGCCACTGCGGCTGGTTCCAGGGCTGCGTCGTCAGCAAATTGCGCAATGCCGGCCCGGCCTCTTCGTTGCGATCTTAATTCAATACCAACGCAGGGAAGCGATGCCTTTTAAAGACATATCGTGCAGACACACTCGTATTCAAGCGCGGTGAACCCTCGACACATATACCACTGCGAATAGCAAAGCACCGCCCGACACGACATGAGCCAGGAATCTTGCGACAACGATAATTTTCCAATCCACACAACACGCCGGATGACCCTCTCCGATCGCGTTTCCTTCAGAGGATAGCGGGGTTATATTTCCTATCCGTTCGGTGACGACAGCGTTTTTTTCAGGAATCCTTGTATAGGCGGCATCGTTTTCCGCCCAACATTATCCAGCATGCCGTCTGGCTGTACTTCCGGTTCTCGCTTAGCTTTCGGGATGTCGAAGATCTGCTCGCCGAACGCGGTGTGACCGTGTCATACGAAACGATTCGCCGGTGGTGTACGAAATTTGGTGGGCGATATGCGACTCGGTTGCGTCGACGGTATGGTCAACACGGTGATACCTGGCATGTGGATGAGCTGTTTGTTCGGATTCGGAGGAAACAACATTATCTCTATCGTGCGATCGACCAGGACGGCGACGTCATCGACATACTCGTCCAGAAGAGCGGGATAACGATGCCGCGGTACGATTTTTCCGTAACCTTATGAAAAGGCAGGGAGGTGGGCCCCGTCGGCTTGTCACTGACAAGCTGAAAAGCGATGCCACTGCGCGTCGGAAGGTCCTGCCTGACGTCATTCACGTTACCGGTCGCTATTCCAATAATCGGATAGAGGTTTCACACGAGCCCATCCGGCAACGAGAACGGATTATGCGACGTTTTAAGGCTGCCTTGCAGGCGCAACGATTTCTGTCGATACATGGCCTGGTGCAGAATCTCTTTCGGCTCGGGCGACATTTGCTGCGAGCCCGAAACTACCGCTTGTTTCGGATGAGGGCGTTTGTTCGGTGGCAGGAGGCGACGTGTGTCTAACCGATGAATGGGGACACTTCTGTGCCCGATATTTCCGCAGTCAACCTGTTGCAAACGGGGACGGGTCCATATATGACAATACCGTTCAAGATACAACGAGTGCGCTTGCTCGCGAACCGGGCCCTACCCTGGCGCCGCACCGCGCCTGGGTCACATGCGCCAAATTTGTGCCACTGTGATTTTTGCTGAGACAGAAAATCTGCGAGTTAATCGAATATTGTCTGACCTTTAATCGGGTGATCGGACATTCGATTCCTGCAAGACCCACCAACAGTAATGGGGTTGGCGTCATCATCGTCTGAATTTGGCAGCCATCTATACGCGGTTCTCCGAGCTGTTCGCGTTCCGCATCAACGGTCAGATCCGACGTCCACACCGGCTTCCTTTGCGCGCGCGATCATGTAGTCGCGGCCTTCGAGCATGGCGTCGAGCGTGCCCCAGCCGTTGGTATAGTGTCCTTCGTAGCCGAGGCCCTCAATCTTCTTGAAGAGTGCGCCGAAGTCGATGGTGCCTTCGCCGGGATGCTGGTGGATCTCGTAGACGCCGTTGTTGTCGGCCAGGCGAACCTCGCGACAAAGTTCGATGAACGGCATGGCGTCGATGAACTTCTCGATCGAGCAGCCGGGCAGCAGATGCGCATGGTTTGCGGTGAACGACCACTTGATATTCGGTGACGGCAGTTGGTCGAAGTACCAACGGCACTCGGCTGGCGTGACCGGCAGGTAGTTGACCTCGGCGAGTACCGGCTCCCACTGCAGATTCTCGAGCAGGAGCTGCGCCCCGCGCTGCTGCGCGTATTCACTGATACGCTGCAGCCGTTCGAGGCTTGCCTGCATGCGCGGCTTGCGGCAGCTCGTGAAGTGATAGCCGCCGTGCACGACGATCCAACCCGCGCCTATGCGCTGCGAGAGATCGATGTACGCTTTGAGATACTCGTCGACTGCGTCGCGGCAAAACGGCGAGAACTCGGCAACATTCACACCAGACAGGGTATGCAGGCCCAGGTGGATCTCGTGGCGCTCGCACAAGTCCCGGATGCGCTTGCAGCGCTCATCATCGAAGCTCTCCAATGCATTCGGCGCGATGTCGGCCTGGATGTCCAGGTAGAATACCCGATTCGCGGCCGCCCATTCGAGCGCTTCCTCTGCCGGCTTTCGCCGCCCGGCGTCGACGCCGATCCGCTCGATCAAGGCTCGCTTGCCCATGTCGTTCCTCCTTCTCTCATTCATCGCGCGTCTCGGTGCGCGGCTGATGTGAGAAATGGTATACCATTTCGCAGGCGCATTTTGAGGGAGACGAAATGGCGTCGGTTTTTGCGCGAGCATCCTGGCCGGGCGTGGAAGAACATCCACGAACGAGAGGCTGCCGATGAAGATCAGTGAGCTCGTTGTCGAACGGTATCGGCGGGACGCTACGCAGGGCGCCGCCGAGATCCTGATCGTGCGAGTGCAGGCCGGTGACGGACCAGGCGGCACTGGATTCGTATCAGCCAGCGAGCGCACGAGTGCGCTCTATACGAGCATCCTGCGTGACGTGCTCGCCCCTGCCGTGACCGGTCTGGATCCGCGTTTGACGACCGATTGCTGGCTGCGAATGCACGCAGCGATCGGGCGTCGTGACGGGGAGGGGATGGTTCGTCGGTGTATCGCCGCGGTCGATTACGCGCTGTGGGACATCAAGGGGAAGTTATTCGGCGCCCCGGTGTCGGCGTTGTTCGGCTCGCAGCGAGAGCGGGTTCCGACCTATGCGAACTGTGCCCACCATCTGCCCGTCGATCAGCTTGCGGAACGCGCCGCGCAATATGTCGCGCAAGGCCACAAGGCGCTGAAGATTCGCGGCACCCGCAGCTTCGTGACGCTCGACGAAGCGACTGCCAGGGTGCAGGCGGTGCGCGAGGCGATTGGGCCCGACGTTCGACTGATGGTCGACGTCAACGGAAGCTGGGATGTCGAGACCGCGATTCGCCAGCTCAAGCGCTGGGAACGCTGGGACGTGTTCTGGCTCGAGGAGCCGGTCCCGCCGACGGACCTGCCGGGCTATGTACGCGTGCGCGAGCGTGCGGGCACGACCTGGATCGCCGGCGGCGAACAACACGTCGGTCTCGCGGAGTTCAAACCGCTCCTCGATGCCAACGCGGTCGATGTCGTGCAGCCCAATGCAGCGATTACGGGCGGGATCAGCGACTGGTTGCCCATCCACGCGTACGCGACGGCGCGCGGGGTGCCTGTATCCCCGTGGAATCTGCAACCCATCCACCTGCACCTGGCCGCGGGGCTGCCCAATGTCATGTGGATCGAGTACTTCATGCCGGACAATGCGTTGCTCGAGTTCCAGACGAGACTGTTTCGAGGACCCGCCACCCGTGAGGAAGTCACCGACGAAGGGGTGTTTCTGCTCGGCCCGACGGCACCGGGACTTGGATTGGAACTCGATCCGGAGGTTGCCGACCGCACGCGCGTGGACGGATGATCGCGGCGCATCGCTCACCGATAAACCGCCGCAGGTTACGCCGGAGCCGATGAAACTACGGTTCCTGTCTCTTCGATTCTCTCAATCGCAATTCCTTGTCTTGCTACACCGACGAGGCGCCGCCGAGCCCCAATTTCGATCGCTTTGCGCAGCGCGGCACGGTATTCGAAACTCACTATGCGGGCAGCCTGCCCTGTATGCCGCCGCGACGTGACCTGCTCACCGGCAGAGTCAATTTCCTGCATTGCAGCCGGGGACCGGTGGAGCCCTGCGATGAGTGTTCTACCCAACGGCTGCACGCCGAGAACATCTACACGCATCTGATTTCCGACCAACATCACTACCGGGAGGAGGACGGGTGCGGCTATCACAACCGGTACTCGTCGGCGGAGTTGGTGCGCGGCCAGGAGCGCGACCTCTAGAAAGCCATGGTGAAACCGCCGTTCGAGAGATTTCGCGAGCAGTGTCACGCCATGACCAGCGGCGTGGCGCGGCTGAGCGCCGCGATGACCGGGTTGATGCGGCAAAATCGGGCGCCGCAAGAGCTATGCCGGCGTCTTGACCTGACCGCCAGCGCGTAACGACTTCGCGGTCATCGGATAATCCGCCCGATCGCGCAGCGTCGTCAATACGGCGATCGTTGTCCCCGTTGATGGATCAAACCTTGCTCCCGTGACGCCTGTTGCCTTGACACCTTCGATAGTCTAGGTTGGCCACCGCTGCATACCAAATACCATACACTCGAGCGGATGCAAGATCCGGCCTGAGCAGAGGTGAACCGAAAATCGGACCATGAGCCGGATTGCGTCCATTCGCGCGAAAGTCTGGAACTGGACCGGACCGACTGTCCCTCCCCAGTCGAATTTTTGCACCAATGCAAGCGACGTGCTCCACGAGCACGGCGACGCCATGAGCAGTTTTCGCTTTCATCAGTGGCTGACCTGCGAGGTCGAGGCGGACACAGGCGAGGTGGGCCTGGGAAATGCAGCGCTGGCGCCCCCACTGGTCAAGCACGCCATCGACCAGTACTACGCACCGCTGATCGTCGGTGCCGACCCGTTCGACTACGCCTATCTGTGGGAAAAAATGTATCGGCGCACGCTCGCATGGGGCAGGAAGGGTGTTGGTATGACGGCGATCAGTGCCGTCGACATCGCGATCTGGGATCTGATGGGCAAGCTGACCGGCAAGCCGGTGTTCAAACTCCTCGGCGGGCGGACCAAAGCCAGGATCCCCGTTTACTACTCGAAACTCTATGCAGACACCGTGGAGGCGATGCAAGCGGAAGCCCAACAGGCGGTGGACGCTGGTTATTCCGCCATGAAGTCGCGGTTCGGGTTCGGCCCGAAAGACGGTATGGCGGGCATGCGCGAGAATCTCAAGCGCGTCGCGGCACTGCGCGAGGTGATCGGTTACGAACGGGATCTGATGCTCGAAGCGTACATGGGCTGGAATCTCGACTACTCGCGGCGCATGTTGCCCAAGCTCGTACCATACGAACCGCGGTGGCTCGAGGAACCCGTAATTGCCGACGATCTGCACGGTTACGCGCAGCTCAACGCCGGTCCCATACCTATCTCGGGCGGTGAACACGAGTGCACGCTGTTCGGCTTCCGCCAGCTACTGGACCTCGAGGCGGTCGGCGTCGTGCAGTACGACACCAACCGGGTCGGTGGGATAACCGCGGCACAGAAAATCAATGCGCTCGCCGAAGCCTACCAGGTGCCGGTCATTCCGCACGCCGGGCAGGCACACAACTATCACCTGACCATGGCGAACATGAACTGCCCGATGTCGGAGTACTTCCCGGTACACGACATCGAGATCGGTAACGAGCTTTTCTACTACATCTTCGATGGCGATCCCGCCGCGCACGATGGCTTCCTGGATCTGTCGGACGACACGCCCGGGCTGGGCATTTCTATTTCCGACGAGCATCTGGAGCACTTCGAGATTCAGGAATGATCGACGGGCGCGTAGGATGGCCGTGACCTTTCCACAAGCCAGCCAGGCGGTGACTATCGTGCCGTACCGCCGCTGCAGCGACTACCGCCGGATCGCGTCATGACGAAACGCCCATACAGCGGCGTGTGGCCGATCGCGCCGACGCCATTTCGAGACGATGGCGCGCTCGACCTCGCGGATATGCGCCGGGTTCTCGATTGCATGGTCGATCAGGGCGTTGACGGTATCTGTATCCTCGCCAACTTTTCCGAGCAGTTTCTGCTCTCCGACGACGAGCGCGAGCAACTTACGCGCCTGTGCCTCGAGCATGTCGCGGATCGCGTCCCCGTGATTGTGACGATCAGTCATTTCGCCACGGATATCGTCGTGCGGCGGGCACGCCAGGCAAGCGAGCTGGGCGCATCGATGGTGATGATGATGGCGCCTTACCACGGGGCGCTGATGAAAGGAACGCCGCAGCAGACGTACGAACAGTTTCGGCGCGTCAGCGACACAGGGATCACCGTCATGGTGCAGGACGCACCCTTGTCGGGCGTGGAGCTGCCGGTCGATTTACTCGTCGACATGGCCACGAACCTCGAGAACGTCAAGCTGTTCAAGATCGAATGCGCCGGGGCAGCGAACAAGTTGCGCGCCCTGATCGCCGCCGGTGGCGACGCGGTCGAGGGGCCATTCGACGGCGAGGAAGGTATCACCTTACTTGCCGATCTCGACGCGGGGGCCACCGGTAACATGTGCTCCGCCATGATTCCAGAGCTGATCAAATCGGTGGTTTCCGCCCACCTTGCCGGAGACCGTGCCACGGCGGCAAATGAGTACGGGCGCATTCTTCCCGTTATCAATCACGAGAATCGGCAGTGCGGATTTCGCGCCGCCAAGGCGGTATTCAAGGAAGGCGGGGTCATCAAGTCGGATTTTTGTCGACACCCGGTCGAGGCGCTCCAGCCGCAAGCGCGTGAAACGCTGCTCCACCTGGTACGCGACCTCGACCCGGTCGCTTTATCCTGGGGCCACTGAAATGCCCTGGAGCACCAGCGTAGGTGATTACCTGGAAGCGGAAGCGTCGCCGCTGTGCGAGCGAAGATCGCTGGCCGAGGAGGCAGCCGACGCCCAGCGTGATCTCATTCCGCTCGAGAAGCTCACGCCGAGCGAGCCGATACGGGAACGGGACAAGGCGTTGGCCAACATCGGCCGGGCGCTCAGCGAGCGTGGCGCTGAAAAAAGGAATCCAAAGCAGTGAAACCGAGAATTGCTCTTATCCCGGGCGACCCCAGCGGCATCGGTCCAGAACTGGTCGCCAAACTGCTCGCTGGCGGTGACGTTAGTGAATACGCCCAGGTGCTGCTGATCGGCGATGAGCGCGTCTTCGAACTGGGCCAGCAGCAAGCAGGGGCGACATTCGCGCTGCAGCGTTGCGATGCCACTCAGGACGACTGGGCAGCGCTCGATGCTTATGCCTGGCACCCGACTGAAACTCTCACCGGGGACGACATCAGGGTGGCCACGGTTAACGAGGCCTCGGGGCACTGCGTGCTGCGCACCCTGGATACCGCGCTCGACTTCTGGGTCCGCGGGCTCGTCGATGCGATCGTTTTCGCCCCGTTCAACAAGGCGGCCATGCACCTGGCGGGCCTCGGTTGCGACGATGAACTGCACTACATGGCGGGCAAGCTCGATGTCGACAACTACATCGCCGAGTTGAACACGCTCGACGGGCTCTGGACAAGCCGTGTAACGAGCCATATCCCTCTGCGCGAGGTTGCCGAGACCATCACCGGCGAAAGAATCGGCGAGGCGATCGACCTTATCGATACCGTGCTCAAGCGCTGCGGTGTCTCACGCCCGAGAATCTCGGTGGCGGCACTGAACCCGCACGCTGGCGACGGAGGAAAGTTCGGCCGCGAAGAAATCGACGTCATCGCGCCCGCCGTTGCCAAGGCTGCCGCACGCCAGATCGCCGTCGACGGGCCCTGGCCCTCGGACACGGTGTTTCTCAGGGCCAAGGCGGGCAAAGTCGATGCCATCGTGACCATGTACCACGATCAGGGGCAGATCGCGCTGAAGCTGACCGGTTTCGACCGCGGCGTCAGCGTTCAGGGCGGCCTGCCGATGCCGGTGACGACGCCGGCACACGGCACCGCCTTCGATATTGCGGGTCAGGGCGTCGCGGACGTCAAGGCCACCCGCGCGGCGTTCGATCTGGCTTGCAATATGGTGCAGCATTGGCACTAGCCAGGATTTTTCATGAACAGCAGACCCCGCGCCCACCCCCACGAGCGAATGCATCCAGTGACACGGAGCACATCGCCCACCGCACCGACGGGTCTCGCGATGAGATGCGGACGTGCGACCAGCATCGTCCAGTCGTTGAACGCCACCGGCTCTCACCGGAGTTCGCGCCAAGCCGGTGTCCGGTCGAGGCGTGTGGCGGGCAACCGTGGATGTGAATCAATCCATTCCATGCGCCGTGTTCCGTAAAATGCGGATCGCGGCAGTTGACTACACTCGCAAGTCGAATAACCCGAGGAGGAGAAGATGAAAAGCAACCCGTTCCACACGTTCACACCAGCCCGCGTGGCAGCGATAGCAGCGACGGTCCTGGTGTTCAGTGCATCCACGCTCGCGGCCGAAAAGCCACCCATCGAGGTCGTGACTCACGCCGGCGCGGGCGGCGGCACAGACGTCAACTCACGCATGATGATGCTTCGCGCACGCCGTACGCTGAAGCAGGACATGGTGGTCGTCAACAAACGCGGCGGCGGCGGTGCGGCGGCCATGAACTACTTCGGGAGCCGACCGGCCGATGGCAACACGATAATGACGTTCACGGTGGGGCACGCGATCACCATGGCCAAGGGCAAGACCAAGCTCAAGGTCGGGGAAATGGCGCCGATCGCGCGTGGTACCAACGACCCCCAAATCCTGATGGTCAACTGCAAGACCAGCCCGTACAAGACTCCGGAAGCATTCGTCGCCGGAATGAAGAAGGGCGACGCATTGAAGTACGGCGGTACGCAGACCGGGACCATCGATCACCTCACGGTCTTTCTCTGGGCCAAGCGGCTCGGCGTCGAGATGCCGACCTACCTTCCGTTCAAGGGCGGTGGTGAGCTCGCGACGCAGCTGGTGGCCGGCGCCGTAGACGTCGGCACCCTGAACCTGTCCGAGGCGGCGGCGCCCGTCGAGGCCGGTGACATCTGCCCGCTGGTCATCCTTGCGAACGAGGGAATGGCCCCGATTCCAAAAGCGAAGACGGCGAAATCACTGGGTATCGACCTCGTGCTCTCGACGACCCGGGGTTTCGTTACCCACGCCGGGGTGGATCCGGCGCGCCGGGCCGAACTCGAGGCAGGGATCATGAAGGCGATGAAGCACTCGCTCTATCAGGCTTACCTCATGAACTCCGGCCTCGACTCGACCTCGCCGCAGCCTTCCGGGCCGTGGGGAGAGCAGATCAGGGCGATGGTCGGGGAGTTCGGCCCCGCGCTGAAGGAAATGGGCCTGATCGAGTAGCCACTTCGACCGCTGCAACGAGGAGGTGCTCCCTCCGGGGAGCACCCGCCCCATGAAGCCACGTCTGCTCGTCATTCCGGCCATCATCGCGGCCTTCTCGGCCGCGGTGATCTGGGCGTCCCTGCAGCTCGAGCTCTCGCCGCCGATGATCGTCGGCGAGGGCATGCAGCCGCGGGCATTCCCGATCTTCCTGATGGCCATCAACCTCTTGCTGGTGGTGATCCTCGCGGTGCAACTCCAGCGGGAAGGCCCCAAGCGCATCCCGCGCCAACCCTACACGACCTGGGGCTCGGTGGTCCTGCTCGGGGTCTTCTACGTGCTCACGGTTACCCTGGACATGTTCATCGGCATTGCCGTCGTGATGTTCCTGATGTGCCTGATCTGGGGTGAGCGGCGCATTCACGTTGCGGCGGCGCTCGCGCTGGTTACGCCGCTCGCGATATTTATCCTGTTCGATTCCGCGTTGAAGGTTCGTTTTCCGCGGGGAGTCCTGGTGAACTGGTACTACGGGTAACTGGCCTCGCCATGCTCGAAGCGTTACAGGCAATGGGGTCGGTGATTCTTGACCCATACCTCATTCTGCTAATTTTTATTACCACGGTTTTGGGCGTCATCATCGGTGTGCTTCCCGGGCTCGGGGCAACTACGGGCGCGGCGTTGTTGTTGCCGTTTACGCTTACAATGGAGCCCCTTCACGCCATCACCGTCCTCGCGACGGTCTATGTGTCTGCCACCTTTGCCGGGTCGATCACGGCCATTCTGATCAATACACCGGGAACGGCCGCAGCTGCCGCCACTACCTTCGACGGCTTTCCGCTCGCACAAAGAGGTGAGGCTGGTCGTGCTCTAGGCGTTGCGGTTGTCTCGAGCACCATGGGCGGTGTGTTTTCGGTTATCGTCCTGTGTGTTGCCGCACCACTGTTGGCGCGAGTCGCCTACCAGTTCCGCCCGCCTGAATACTTCGCGCTGACGCTGTTCGGCCTCTCGATGCTCGCGAGCATCAGCGCTGGGGGTGCGGTCAGGAATCTCATAGGGGGCGTTGTCGGCGTCTGGCTGGCCACGATCGGAGCCGATCGTGCGACGGGTATCGAGCGCTTCATGTTCGGCAACTATGAGCTGTACGAGGGAATCGGGTTTGTTCCGGTGTTTATCGGCCTATTCGCGATGTCCGAGCTGCTCGTGCAATCGGGGCGCGTCAACCACATCGTCAATACCATTTCGATGAAGGCCGTAATGCTGCCGACGAAGGAGGATTACAAGAAAATCTGGAAAACCGTCCTGCGCTCCTGCGGGATCGGCACTTTCATCGGTATACTGCCCGCCGAAGGGGCTACCGTCGCTTCGATGATCGGCTACTCGGAGGCACGGCGGTGGTCCAAGAACAAGGAAGAATTCGGCAAGGGGTCCATCGAAGGAATCGCCGGTGCGGAGGCCGCCAACAATGCCGCAACCGGCGGCGCCATGGTGCCCACGATGGTGCTCGGCATTCCCGGCAGCGGTACGACAGCGGTGATCCTGGTCGGACTGATGGTCCACGGTCTGCGCCCCGGGCCCTACCTGTTTACCGAGCAGGTCGACACGGTCTACCAGATATTCGGCGCCATGCTCCTGGCGAACTTCGTGTTCATGGCCATGGGCCTCTATGCGGCTAAGATTTTCGCGCGCATCTCGCTCGTGCCGAGGCCGATCCTCTGGCCGGTCGTATTCGCCCTATCGGTCATCGGGGCCTACGCCCTTAACGCGTCGCTGCTCGATGTCTGGATCGTGCTGATCTTCGGTGTCATCGGTTACTTTGCCAGACGCCACGGATTCGCGGTGGCGCCGATCGCCGTAGGGCTGATCCTCGGCGAGATGGTCGAAAGGAACCTTCAGAATTCGCTGAAGATGTTCGAGGGTGAGTGGTGGCTCATCTTGACCCAGCCGCTGGCCGCCGTGTTCCTTCTGATGGCGTTCCTCGGCCTGTGCGGACCAGCCATTCTTCAGTGGATCATGACGCGGCGCGGCTGAGGCTCGACCGTAAAGCCCCGCCCGGACGCGGCTCGTGTCCCATAGAGCTCACGATGGGGCGTTTTTGCCTCACGCCGTGGCGCCGACAAGTTAACCCCACTCTGCCGGAAAGTTCAGCCTCTCGGTCTGCACTATGCTGTCGTTGCCTTTTCCCAGGACACGAAGGCACCCTGCCTCAAAGTTCGGTAGCGCTCGGCGGAAACCAAATGCCGACCAAGATTGAAAAGGTTGTACGCAGCAGAATGCACAGCCAAGAAGCGCTGAGCCTGGCGGGATGAATTGAACCGCCGCATACCCTGCTCCCGTACCCTGGTGGGTTGCTGTGCCCGCCGTTTTGAGCGCGTGCCGTCCAGCCCCAGCCGTTGCCATCCAGTCTCACCGACGGCCCTCACCGCGCCGCACAGGATCCATCGAATAACATGAAAACCGCACCCTCAGTGTAGGTGCGCGCAGTGTCTACGGAGAGTCGTATGATGAGGACATACCCATATTCGATCTCTTGCCTGGCGTACAGGAGTGGTCTATCGGAGCAAACAATCATCCCTTCCACCTCCACGTCTACCACCAGCAGGTCCAGGGCGCCTGCAGCGGCGGCGCGTTCGAGGATGGTGAGCACTACGACACGATCTCAGGCAGCTGTGACATCCGCTTTGACACGGATCCCGCGAGAACAAGCGCCTATAGCGGCAGGACCATCATGCACTGTCACATCCTCCAGCATGAGGACAATGGAGCAATGGGATGGGCTTACGCAACAGCAGGATTTCCGGCTCCGGCTTTCCCGGATCCTAGCCAGCAAGTCCTTTACCAATGCGCCACTGTCCCGCAGCCGCCGGTCTGCTCGCAGTTCCAAGACCGGAACTCGTGTAAAGCCGAGCCCGCCTGCAGATGGGTCAACAAGAACGACATGTGTGTCAATCGGTAGTCAAACCCGCACTTAGAACCGAAACTGGCAGGGGAGCGCTTCGGCGCTCCCCGTTTTATTCACGCTTACACAATTATGCGTAGTTCCAATTCGCAGCCGCGATAGGGGGACATTCAGAGTTCGTAAGCCATTGATTTTCAGTTTTGCCGTAGCAAAGTGCGTCTGACTTCTGGCAATCAAAAAATCAATGGCTTACGAACTCTGAATGTCCCCTCTGTACCCAAAGGTCGCTCCATGAGGTCAGCTTCGATTGATCTTTAATCGGCTCCCGTCGATTTTGGCCACCAAGCTTCGGCCCCCAGCCGATTATTTCTTGATCCCTCCATGGGTCAACGCCTCGGGATTCAGAAGTCGCTCGAGATCTTTTTCCTCCAGATCGGTTTCTTCTTTGGCAACTTCGATGATCGCACGGCCCTCGGCGTACGCCTTCTTTGCTATTGCGGCGCCGCGCTCATAGCCGATAACCGCGTTGAGTGCGGTGACGAGGATAGGATTGTGGTCCAATACCTCGGCTATCCTTTGCTCGTTGATCTTGAATCCGGCGATGGCCTTGTCCGCGAGCAGCGTGGCAGAGTTCGAGAGAATGAAAATACTCTGAAGCAGGTTATGCGCGATCACCGGCAGCATCACGTTGAGCTGAAAGTTGCCCGACTGACCGGCCACGCTGATACAAACGTCGTTTCCCATCACCTGGGCGCAGGCCATGGCGACTGCCTCGGGAATCACGGGATTCACCTTGCCGGGCATGATGCTGCTGCCCGGCTGCAAGGCCGGAAGCTGGATTTCGCTCAAGCCCGCCAGTGGACCGCTGTTCATCCAGCGCAGGTCGTTGGCAATCTTCATCAATGACACCGCAAGTGTTCTAAGCTGACCGCTCATTTCTACCGCGGCGTCCTGGGCGCTCATGGCGGCGAAACGATCCGGCGACGTCTTGAAGGCGATGCCGGTCGTGTCCGAGAGATCAGCCGCCATCCGTGCGCCGAAGTTCTCGTCTGCGTTAATCCCCGTTCCCACCGCGGTACCGCCGATAGGCAGCGCGCGCAAGCGCTCGAGGCTATCCTCGATTCGCGAAACGCCTTCACGGATCTGCGAAGCCCAGCCCCCGATTTCCTGATCCAGCCGCACGGGCATGGCATCCATCAGGTGAGTGCGGCCGGTCTTCACCACCGACTTAAGGTCCAGGGCTTTCGCCGAAAGGGTATCGGCCAGGTGGCCGAGAGCCGGCAGCAGCCGTTCGCAAATCTCCAGGGTCGCGCTCAAGTGAATGGCGGTGGGAATCACGTCGTTGCTGCTCTGGCACATGTTCACGTGATCGTTGGGATGAACCGGCGCCCCGGCCCCTTCTTTCGCCAGACGCGCAATGACCTCATTGGCGTTCATGTTCGAGCTGGTGCCCGATCCGGTCTGAAACACGTCAATGGGAAAGTGCGCATCGTGGGCGCCATCCGCCACCTCCTGCGCCGCCGACGCGACCGCCTTGCTGATATCGGCGGCAAGGAGACCGAGATCCCGGTTCACCCGCGCCGCGGATGCCTTGATCAGACCGAGCGCACGAATAAAAGGCCGCGGCATACTCAGTCCGCTCACGGGAAAATTATCCACCGCCCGCTGGGTCTGAGCGCCGTAGAGCGCGTCAGCAGGAACCTGGATTTTCCCCATGCTGTCCCTTTCCACCCGGGGTTTCCTGGTCACTCGATCAACCTCCCGAAAATTCGCATCTTCCAGCCCTTTGGCGTTTATTACTCGTTCCGCCGCCGACGGGCGGCGCAAAGTTGCCCGCCATGCTAAATTAATCGCCTGATGGTTGAAAATTAGAATTCTTGACGCGTGACCCGATCTATATCCGCCTGAACCGACTTCGGCCGTGATTTTCGCTGCCACAATGACGATTCTGAACATGGCCCTGATTTTCTATCCAACACCCGTGTGCAGGCGGGAAAGGATCTCTCGCTGACTCTCGAATAGACTCCGCAAGCGGGGCCAATGCGCAGCACCTGATCGAAGCCTTCAGACTTGATAGGAGACCGACATGGACGAGAAAATTCGTACTGAGATTGAGGCCGCGGCGTTTCGCCGTCTGATCGAGCATTTGAGAAATCGCACCGATGTTCAGAACATCGACCTTATGAACCTGTCCGGTTTCTGCAGAAACTGTTGCTCCAAGTGGTACCGGGAGGCCGCTGAGAAACGCGGTGTCGAAATGAGTTACGAGCAAGCGCGCGAGATCATCTACGGCATGCCCTACCAACAGTGGAAAGAAAAATATCAAACCGAGGCGACCGCGGAGCAGCGGGCCGCGTTTGACTCCTCGCATGGCAAGCACTGAGCAACGGGTGTGAAATAAGTAACAGCAATGGATCTAACCGCGCTTACCGCCATCTCTCCCGTAGACGGACGTTACGGAGAAAAAATAGCCGAGCTGCGGGCCGTGGTCAGCGAGTACGGCCTTATACGCCACAGGATCCTGGTGGAGGTGCGCTGGCTGGAAGCGCTGTCAGATAACCCGTCGATAGAGGAAGTGCCGGCGCTCGACCAGCGCGCCCGGGATCGACTGGATCAAATCGTCGACAATTTCGATCAATCCGATGCGCTGCGGGTCAAGGAAATCGAGAAGACAACCAACCACGACGTCAAGGCGGTGGAATACTTCCTGAAGGAATCGTTCGGCGACATCGCCTCCTTGGAGAAGATCTCTGGATTTTTACATTTTGCCTGCACCTCCGAAGACATCAACAATCTGGCCTACGCGCTGATGCTCGCCGACGCGCGCACGCGCTGTCTGCTGCCCGCCATGGACGAAATGATCGAAACCATCCGCGAGATGGCCCACCGCTACGCTTCCTGCGCCATGCTTTCGCACACCCACGGCCAGCCGGCTTCGCCCACCACCGTGGGCAAGGAGCTGGCCGTGTTCGCCCATCGGCTGAAGCGCCAGCGTGAGTCCTTCGAATCCGTCAACCTATGCGGAAAGCTGAACGGCGCCACCGGAACCTACAGCGCGCATCTGGCTGCCTACCCGAAACTGGACTGGCCCGATATTTCCCGCCGCTTCGTGACCTCCTTGGGGCTGGAGTGGAACCCGTATACCACCCAGATCGAGCCCCACGACGGTATGGCGGAGCTGTTTCATGCGCTGATGCGGTTCAACACCGTGCTGCTGGACCTTTGCCGCGACGCCTGGGCTTACATCTCGCGGGGAGTATTCAAGCAGAAGGTGGCGCAAGGCGAGGTCGGCTCTTCCACCATGCCGCATAAGGTCAACCCCATCGACTTCGAGAATGCCGAAGGAAACTTGGGCGTAGCCAACGCCATGCTCGATCACCTCGCCGGCAAGCTTCCCGTGTCCCGTCTGCAGCGAGACCTCACCGATTCCACGGTGTTGCGGAATCTGGGCGTCGGCGCCGCGCATTCGCTGATCGCGTACCGCGCGTGTCTTCGAGGTCTGTCACGAGTGGACGTGGACGAAAACACGCTGTCGGCGGAGCTCGACGACGCCTGGGCAGTCCTCGCCGAGCCCATTCAGACGGTCATGCGCCGCTACGGCCTCGAGAACCCCTACGAACGACTGAAGGACCTGACCCGGGGACGCGACATCGACAAAAAGGCCATCCAGAGCTTCGTCAGCAAGCTCGATATTCCAAAAGCGGAAAAGGAGAGGCTGCTCGCCATGACTCCCGCGAGCTATATCGGCATCGCCGCCAGCTTGGGTGAGGATATTTGATCGCTTGGACACGGATGCTGAATTCGAAACCTTCCAGCTTGGGGAGGACAAGGAGCCTGTAAGCGTCGAATCCAGCGCCCAGGTGCGGGAAGCCAGCGTGGCCCTGGTGGCTCAGAGCCGCCGTAGCATAGAGATCGTGAGCCGCCATCTTGACCCTGCGGTTTACGACACCACCGTGTTTGCGGACGCCCTGCGCCGCTTCGTTCTCGATTCCAGCCGCGCCCGGGTCCGTATTATCGTAATGGACTCAAGACCGATTCTCGCCAACGGTCACCGCCTGGTGGATCTGGGGCAACAGCTCAGCAGCTTCGTGGAGATCCGCATGCCTGGCAGAAAACACGCCGCATATAATGGCGCTTTCCTGCTCGCCGACCGGATCGGCAGCGTTTGGCGTCAGCTCGCCGACCGTTTCGACGGCGTGGTGAACTTCGGCGATCGCCGCGGGGCGTCGGAGCTCGGTGAGACCTTCGACCAAATGTGGACCCACGCAGAGCCGGATCCCAACCTGCGCCGCCTCCGTATCTGAGAGAGACATCTTGCGCGCCTTCTTCCCTCGACTCGTCATCCTGCTCGCATTCTCGAGCCCGTTGGTCGCCGCGGAGCGAATGGTCACCGAAGTCATATCCATCGGATACCGCGACGCTCGCGAGGTGGTCACCATGCTCCAGCCGCTGGTACCGCCGCCCGGAACGGTCACCAGTCTCTCCAACCAGCTCATCGTTAAGACCACACCGGAGAACCTGCGCGAGATCAGGCTGCTGCTGCAGAGCATCGACAAGGCTCCGGTGAATCTACTGGTCAGCGTCAAGCACGTCCTAGACGAAGAAGTGCGACGAGACCTGGCCGAAGTCTTTGCCGAAGTCAAAAGCGGTGACTCGAGCATATCTGCCGGCAGCGCCTCGGGTGGTCGCCGCGGGCTCTCGGCGACCGGCACCGACGGCGAATCCTCTGCCCGGGTGCGCGTTATCCGGGAAGACAGCGCCACGAACTCCGAGGCGGCTCAGCAGGTTCGGGTACTTGAAGGAAGGATGGCTTATATCGTGAGCGGAGAATCGAGGCCGCTGAAACAGCAGACGACGATCGTGCAGGGGGGCCGCGTGATCGTTGAAGAGAGCGTGTCTTACGCCGACGCCGATAGCGGCTTTTACGTTCGGCCGAGACTCTCCGGAAATCGCGTGATGCTCGACATCATTCCCACTCAGAATCGTTTCGACGGCGCGCGCATCGAGATCCGAGAAACACAGACTACCGTTTCGGGGCGCTTAGGAAGGTGGATGGCCATCTCCGGGACCTCGCAGTCGGGCACTGATACGTCCCGTGAAATCGGCCGCAGCGCCGAACGGCGGCAGGATTCCGAGTACACCGTTTACGTCAAGGTGACGAGGATTCCGGATTAGCAGAGCTTTATGCTCGTCGCGGCGTCGAACGAAGCCGGCTGTAGGTGCGCGCTTGCGGGCGATTCTTTATAGCAAGTGCCCTGGAAAATTCATATCAAGCGCTCTGGAAAATTCGCGAGCAAGCTCGCTCCTACATTGTTAATTGGCGAGCATGGTTCTGGATCCGGAGCCCCAAATACGAAATACGTATTTCACCCGCAGTCTTCACCACAGATAAGAAAAAGCCCGCTCTCGCGGGCTTTTTCTACCGGTTCAATACCCCGGTGGCGGCGGCGGATACGGTTGCTGTCCAGCATACGGCTGCTGCCCGCCGTAGGGCTGCTGCCCGCTGTAGGGCTGCTGCCCGCCGTAAGGTTGCTGGCCGGCGTACGGCTGTTGTTGACCCCAGTATGGCTGTTGAGGATAGGCGCCTTGCGGCGGCATGGGCGGGTAACTCTGGGGCGGGTACTGGCCCTGGGGTGACGGACCGTAGCCCTGTTGCGGAACCGGCTGCCAGCCGTACTGCGCGTAGCCTTGAGGCGGCATCGCCGGCGGATAGCTAGGCCGTGGAGCCGAATACGGCTGCTGCCCGCTCGGCGGCGGTGGCGGCTCCGCGCCGGTCAGCAACGCTTCGCTACCCGTCGGCGCCCAGGGATTGTCGAAGCCACCCGGCGGCGGTGGCGCAGCAGCGGTATCCGGGGCGGCAGCGTCGGCGGCCGCGGAAGCATTACCACCGGATTCCGAACCCTTGGGCGTTTGATTAAATGCCGAGCGCGCCGCTTCCAGCGCGGCCGTGATCTGGTCGGGCGTCGCCGAGCGGATCGCATCCATGATGGCGCCCGAACTGCTCGCATCGGATTTTGACGCCCCTGCCGCCGATCCCGGCTGGCCCACATCCACGGCGCTTCCGCTCGCGGCGCTCTCTTGCCCTGAGGACAACACCGCCTGAGCGGTGCCTTGTGCGCTCAACCCGCGCTCGGCGTCGCCTTCCCCCATGAAGCGGAAGATAAGCACCACGAATATCAGCATCGTGGCCGGACCCCATAGCGCGAGGAACCCGCTGCGCATATTGTCGCCTTCGCTGCTTCCGCCGTAGGTAGGCGTGGTACCGGATCCGGCCGGCACGGCGGGACCTGAAGCAGTTGTATCCGGCTTGGCGCCGGGAGCGGGTGCGGTCTTGGGCTCTGCCGACCCACTAAGCGGTGGTGTCGTCGGCTTGGAGGCGGCTTGTTTGGCGCTCTTCTTGCGCGTCTTCTTTTTCGCCGTGGACTTTTTTACGGCCTCGGGATTTTCTGCGCCGCCGGATTTCGGCGGCTTGCCGGCGCCGCTTTCTTCGTCTGCCATATGAACTACTCCTGAATCAGGTCGTCCGTCAGTCACGAGCCAACGGAGCGGAAGCTATATTGCTGAATGTTAACACGAAGTATGCTTTTCAACTGTAAACCTTATCGGTAAATCCGCCTGACGACCGAGCCAAAGTGAAGTATGATTGCCAGCCTTCCGATGGCTCGCGCATTCGACTCGCTCACCGTGCTCACCCTGCCGGGCCGTTCTGCGCTCTCCGCATTTCGGCGCAAAAAGCTTCTCGCGCAACTCCGCGATCGCGCGCCTCAAATTTCCGCCGTTAGCGCCCGTTATCTCTACATTCTCCACTGCGATCCAGCACTCGAAGAACGCCGGCGCCGCACTCTGGAGCGCATACTCGACGCCGACGCCGGTGGACCATCGGCGGCTGATTCCTCCCACATCAGTATCCTGGCGACGCCGCGCCCGGGCACTATCTCGCCGTGGTCCAGCAAGGCTACCGACATCATCCACAACTGCGGGCTAGAAAGCGTTCAGCGGGTAGAGCGTGCAACCCGCTGGCTATTCACGCTGAGACAAGGGCTCGAGCCCGATGCACGCATGATCCAAGCGATCGCGCCGCTCATTCACGACCGCATGACCCAGACCCTGCTTCCTGGCCTGGACGAAGCTGCAAGCTTGTTTCGACACCGGCAGGCGGCAAAGCTTGCGAGCGTTCCGGTACTCGAGCATGGACGTGCCGCCCTCGAGCGCGCCAACGGCGAGATGGGGCTTGCCTTGAGCGAGGATGAAATCGACTACCTGCTGGATAACTTCAGCGCGCTGAATCGGGATCCCAACGATATAGAGCTGATGATGTTCGCCCAGGCGAACTCCGAGCACTGTCGCCACAAGATTTTTAACGCCCAATGGACTATCGACGGAGTAAAACAAGAACACACCCTGTTCGACATGATCCGCAACACCCACATTCAAAATCCTGGCGGCGTGCTCTCCGCCTACAAGGACAACTCGGCGGTCATCCGCGGCGCGCCGGGGCGCTGGTTTCATCCCCACCCGGACTCCCGGACATACATCCGCACGCGCGCCGAGATCGACATCCTGATGAAGGTGGAGACTCACAACCACCCCACCGCCATCTCACCCTATCCGGGCGCCGCCACAGGCTCCGGCGGCGAGATCCGAGACGAGGCCGCCACCGGTCGCGGCGCCCGCAGCAAAGCGGGGCTGACCGGATTCTCCGTCTCGAACCTGCGCATTCCCGGCTTCGTGCGCCCCTGGGAGCAGGATTATGGACGCCCTGATCGGATCGTTTCCGCGCTGGATATCATGACCGAGGGCCCCGTCGGCGCCGCCGCTTTCAACAACGAGTTCGGCCGTCCCGCGCTGGGCGGCTATTTCCGAACCTTGGAGCAAAAAACACCCGCCGGCGAGGTACGCGGCTACCACAAGCCGATCATGGTGGCCGGCGGCCTCGGCAACATCCGCCGAGAGCTGGTGGAGAAATCGCCGCTGCCCCCGGGGGCCCGCGTCGTGGTCCTGGGCGGACCCGCCATGCTCATCGGCCTGGGCGGAGGTGCCGCCTCCTCGATGGCCGCCGGAAAAGGCGAGGCGGAGCTGGACTTCGCCTCGGTGCAACGGGACAACGCGGAAATGCAGCGCCGCTGCCAGGAAGTCATCGACCGCTGCTGGCATCTAGGGCGCGACAATCCCATCCTCTCCATCCACGACGTGGGCGCCGGCGGGCTGTCGAACGCCCTTCCGGAGCTGGTCCATGGCGCCGGACGCGGCGGATCCTTCGAGCTGCGCCAGGTTCCCAACGCCGATCCCGGAATGTCGCCAATGGAGATCTGGTGCAACGAGGCCCAGGAACGCTTCGTGCTTGCGGTGGCGCCGGAGCAGCTCGAGCGCTTCATAAGGATCTGCGAACGAGAGCGCTGCCCCTTCGCCGTCGTCGGCGAGGCCACTCGAGATCCTCGGCTCACGCTGAGCGACCGGGACGGCGGCAACCTGCCCATCGATCTGCCGATGGAAGTCCTCCTGGGAAAGCCGCCGCGCACCCACCGCGACGTGCTTCATGGCGCAGCGACAACCGAGCCTTTCGACGCGGCGGGCGAAGATTTGCGCCAGGCCGCCGAGCGTGTGCTGCGCATGCCCTGCGTCGGCGACAAGACCTTTCTCATCACCATCGGCGACCGCACGGTCTCGGGTCTTGTGTGCCGGGATCAAATGGTCGGCCGCTGGCAGGTCCCGGTGGCGGACTGCGCGGTGACCATCGCCGACTATGACGGTTATGCCGGCGAGGCCATGGCCATGGGTGAGCGCACGCCGCTGGCGCTGCTGGACGCGCCGGCCTCCGGACGCATGGCGGTGGCCGAAGCGATCACCAACATCGCCGCCGCGCCCATCGCCGACTTGAGCCAAGTGGTGCTTTCGGCCAACTGGATGGCGGCCTGCGGCCACCCGGGCGAGGACGCGGCGCTCTACGACACCGTGCGCGCCGTGGGGCTCGAGTTCTGCCCGGCGTTGGGGCTCGCCATCCCCGTGGGTAAGGACTCCCTGTCGATGAAAACCGTGTGGCAGGAAGACGGCCAGGAGCGGGCCGTCACCGCGCCGCTCTCCCTGATCGTTTCCGCTTTTGCCCCGGTGACCGACGTGCGCCGCAGCCTGACTCCAGCGCTTTATACCGGTGGAGAAGAGAGTGATCTCATCCTGGTGGATCTCGGCCGGGGCAAGAACCGGCTCGGCGGATCCGTGCTGGCGCAGGTCTACGGCCGCCTCGGCGACATCCCGCCGGACACCGACGACCCCGAGGCGCTGAGATTGTTTTTCGCCGCGGTGCAGAGTCTGAACCAGGACGGACTGCTGCTGGCGTATCACGACCGCTCTGACGGCGGACTTTTCACCACCTTGTGTGAAATGGCTTTTGCCGGCAATACCGGTATGCGCGTTACGCTGGACGCGCTCGGCGCGGACGCGCTCGCGGCATTGTTTTCGGAAGAGCTCGGCGCGGTGCTGCAAACGACGAGGGAGCGGCGAGGCGAGGTCATCGAACGTCTACGCGCCCATGCCTCTGTGGCGGAACACGTTCACGTCATCGGCTCGGTGGACGATAGCCGCCGCCTCCTGGTCACCCGGGATGAAAAAATCCTTTTCCAGCAATCCATTCCGCTGCTGCGGGAGGTCTGGTCCGAAACCAGCTGGCAGATGCAGCGCTTGCGCGACAATCCCGAGTGCGCCGACGAGGAGCAGGCGGCACGCCGTGGAGAACGCAACGTGCGTCTGTTCGCAGGCTTGAGTTTCGATCCTGGAGAAGACGTCGCCGCGCCGTTGATCGCAGGCGCCAAGCCGAAGGTTGCAGTGCTCCGCGAACAGGGCGTTAACGGACAGGTGGAAATGGCGGCGGCATTCGACCGCGCCGGCTTCGCTCCCGTGGACGTGCACATGAGCGAGCTGGTGGAAGGCGACGCCACTCTGGATGGATATAAGGGAATAGTCGCGTGCGGCGGTTTTTCCTATGGCGACGTTCTCGGCGCCGGCGGCGGCTGGGCGAATTCCATTCGCTTCAACGAGCGCACGCGCAAAGTGTTTGCGGATTTTTTTGCACGAAGCGACAGCTTCGCGCTTGGCGTTTGTAACGGCTGCCAGATGTTCTGCCATCTCTCCGATCTGATCCCCGGCGCGAAACACTGGCCAGTATTCGAAAAGAACCGCTCCGAGCAGTTCGAAGGGCGCGTCTCCATGGTCGAGGTGTTGCCGTCACCTTCACTTTTCTTAACCGGCATGGCGGGTTCGTTCATCCCCATCGCGGTGGCCCACGGAGAAGGACGCGCGATGTTTGCCAACTCCGACGAGGCTAAAAATAGGCTCGATGAAGGTCTGGTTTGTCTTCGCTTTGTCGACGGCAACGGCGAGCCGGCGATCAGCTACCCCGAAAATCCCAACGGCTCACCGCTTGGCATCACCGGCCTCACCACTACCGACGGCCGCGTCACGATTATGATGCCGCATCCAGAGCGCGTGTTCCGGAGCGTTCAAAATTCCTGGTATCCTGCCGGTTGGGGCGAAGATGGCCCATGGCTTCGGATGTTCAGGAACGCGCGCGCAAGTCTCGGCTGAGGATAAAAATTCATTAACCTGGTTAGTCGCGGAAAAAGGACGTGACATTTTTGTGAACAATCGCGCCTAAACTTAGGTCGGATAGTTGAAGCAGTCCAGCGCAGACAGGATATCCATGCTCATCAGGAAACCCAGCGACATCAAGTCATCCGAGATCACTCCGGAATCCGTTTATCTCAATCGACGCAGTTTCATCCGCGGCGCAGGAAGCATCGCCGGCGCCGCCGCAAGTTTGCTTGTTCCCGGAAGCGCCGCCGCGCTGGCCACGGATCCCAAGGCGTCGGGCGAGACGCTGGATAAGATTTCCGAAACCGCGTTCAGCACCGAGGAAGCGTTGACTCCGTGGAAGGACGTCATCCGTTATAACAATTTCTATGAGTTCGGCACCAACAAACGCGACCCTTACGATAATGCCCAGGATTTCAAGCCGCGTCCGTGGACAATCAAGGTGATCGGCGAATGCGAGAAGCCGGGCGACCTAGATTTGGAGGACTTCTTAAAGCCCCACGCGCTGGAGGAACGGATCTACCGCCTGCGTTGCGTGGAGGCCTGGTCCATGGTGGTACCCTGGGTCGGCGTTCCCCTGGCGCCAATCCTGAAGCGCTTCGAGCCCACTTCTAAAGCCAAATACGTCGCTTTCCGAACGCTCTTTAACCCGGGGCAAATGCCGGGACAGAAAGTACCGGTGCTGGACTGGCCATACGTGGAAGGACTTCGCATCGATGAGGCCATGCATCCGCTCACCATCTTTGCGGTTGGCCTTTATGGCCGCGTGCTGCCGAATCAGAACGGTGCGCCCATTCGTCTGGTCGTGCCGTGGAAGTACGGGTTCAAGAGCATCAAGAGCATCGTCACCATTCGCTTTACAGAAGAGGAACCGCCCACCAGTTGGAACGTCGCCGCGCCCCACGAGTACGGTTTCTATCGTGATGCGTGATGCGTGATGCGTGATGCGTGATGCGTGATGCGTGATGCGTGATGCGTGATGCGTGATGCGTGATGCGTGATGCAAGGAGCGTAATCGGTCTAAGCCGCTTGTCAATACGCCCTGCCTCTTTTCGCGTTACGCGTCACGCATCACGCGTTACCCCTTACCCGTCATCAATCTGACAACGCGCTTGTTGGAGGATCCGTTAGAGTCTATTTACTCCTAAGTCACCCAGTTAACGTCCCATATGACTCAACTCCAGCTCGTTGAACGAGTCCTAAAGCCCGCGGTGTTCATCATCGCCCTGATCCCCTTCGCCTATCTGCTCTGGGGATTCTTTACCGGCGGCATCGGCGCCAACCCGGTGAACGAATTCATCCGTGAAACCGGCTTATGGGGCCTGCGATTGCTTCTTCTCACCCTTTGCGTAACGCCGCTGAGAAGAATCACCGGATGGAATCCGATCATTAAGTTTCGACGAATGCTCGGGCTCTATGCCTTTTTCTATTCCGCGCTTCACCTCATTGCTTACCTAATCTTCGAAGCGGAGCTTAGCCTCGTTTATGTGATCAAAGACGCAGTCTATCGCATGTACATTACGGTGGGCTGGATTGGACTATTGCCGCTGGTTCCGCTCGCCGTCACTTCAACCGACGGTATGCTGCGGCGCCTTGGCGGCAAACGCTGGCAGCAGCTGCATCGCCTGGTCTACGTGGCCGCGGTTGCCAGCGTGGGTCACTATCTGCTGCTGGTCAAAGCGGATCTGCGAGACCCGCTTTTTTACCTGGCGGTTTTTTTACTGTTGATGCTGCTGAGACTGCCGCCGGTTGCGAGGCAGCTCTCGGGTTTGCGTTCTTCCGAATCGGGTAGAGCCGCGAAAGGCATAAGGTGAATTGCAGACCGGCAGGTAGGCGGTGAAACGACGGAAGCGGTCTACCCCGGGCCTATAGCATCAGTACCAAGACACCCTCTCAGGTCTTTCAGCTCGCACCGTGGCGGCAAGAAGCCCGACTCCTGTAGAGCCCGCCCTGTGCCGGAGCAGGAGCCATGCTTGCGCGAGAACCTCTCAAGGCACTCCGGCCAAAAGCAGGAGACGGTGTAAGGAAAAATTATCTACTGGATTCCCGCCCGCGCGGGAATGGCGCAGAGCGCCGATGATGCCTTTTAGGTTCCCTACAGCGGACTTTGCTTAAGCTCGCGTCACGCGTTACCTTTCAAAACGTCTTCGCCTTCTCCGCGTCCCCCACCGGCGGGGCAATGTCGGCATGATCGACGCCAACGGTATCTTCGCGATAGAGATCCAGCTCGCGCCTGGCCTGGTCCACCGAGCTGCGGCAACGTGGCGAAGTAATCAGTGCCGAAACTTGCGTAAGCACCGACACTTCTCCTCCCGTCATGCGCTGGTTGGCGCTTTCGAAAAGCGGCCGGCAGGCCGATTCCACCCGATCCTCGATGGCATAGAGCGGTTCTTTCTGAAGCGAGGTTTCCGCCTCGGCGCTCAGGTCAATGACCTCATCGACGACACTGTTGGCGTCGCGGAAGGTCTGCTCAATTCCTGCGCAGGCGGAAAAAAGCGGCGCAAACGCAATAGCCACGACGGTTGCCAACCTCTTCGTCTGCCTGTTCATATCCGTCCTCTTGCGCGCGATCAGAAGCCGTTGGCGCTGGGGTAATGTTCAGTATGGCAATGGGCCATGCCCGGCCTGCCCGACCTGGTTCACACTATTCGGGTCCGGCCTGTGAACCTGTTCACGTAATTCGCTTTTTCGCAGTCATCGGCGCAGTCGCGGAAACCGATTGGGAATCAATTTGCGCTGATCCTGCCGTAAGCCAGATCACACTCCACTTGAAGCTCGGTTACAGTGCTAAAAGTCACCAGCCGCGACGCTCCGTCGAATTGCGCCCGGGGCGACTGGCGGCAGACAACTTGGAAGGGAGAGAAAAATGAAAACTGTCTTGGTCGGCCGCGGTCGGGTGGGCCGCGGGCTTTATAAGCTGGCCCGAACCGGACTCGGGGAGTGGCGGCTCTCTTCGGGACACCGCCCCTCCCGAAAGATGATTGCCCAGGCGGATACGGTGGTGCTGGCGGTGCCGGATCCCTTCATCCGCGCTGTCGCCGGCCGCGTCGCGCCGTGGCTTCGCAAAGGGGCCTGCGTGCTCCACTGCTCCGGCTCCCGCACCCACGACGAGCTCGAGGCTTGCGCCCGCACCGGGGCCCGCACCGGCGCCATGCATCCGCTGGCTTCTTTTGCCGATCCCAACCGGCCCCCGAACCTCGAGGGCGTATTTTTCGTCAGCTCCGGGGACGAGCGTGCGGTCAAGGCGGCCCGGCGCATCGCCCGGGCGGTCGGCGCCAAAGCGCTCGCTCTGCCGCTGCACGGGCCCGCCTACCACGCTCTGGCCGCCATGATCGCCGGGGGAACCGTGGGCTTCGTTTACGCCACCATCCCGGCGCTTCAAGATATGGGACTCGAGCGCCGGGAGGCCGAGCGCGCCGCCGGCAGCCTGGTTCGCACCGTGGCCGAGAACATCATGCATATCGGGCTGCCCAAAGCCCTCACCGGTCCCGTGGTTCGCGGCGACGCGGCCACGGTGGCGGCACACCGCAACAGTCTCAGCAGGCTTTCCAGAGACGTTGCCGCCGCCTACGACGCGGTCGCGCCCCTGGTTCTCCAGTGCGCTATCGCCGCCGGACTCAGTGAGGCGGACATTCGGCGCATGCGAGAAGCGCTACGCGGCGCTTGAGAGCGGCGCTACCGCGGACCTCGGCGCACCGCTTCCAGCTGCTGTGGGAACGCGTCGTTAGACATCAGCGCCCGGCAGCGGTCCAGGCGGTTGACGGAATACGCCCAGAAATCTTCGGCAGGGTTGTCGTTAGCGAACTGCACCACCCCCCACAATGTCCACAGCAGGTCGCACATCGCCTTGTACATGACCATGCGGCCCGCTTCGAAGGCCGGGGGTGTGCCATCGAAGTAGGCGTTTAAAAACACCTCGTCCTGCTGTTCATCGAACTCCGCCTCCACAGAAAGGTCGCCCAAGTCCCACATGGGATCGTTATTGCCCGAGTATTCGAAATCGACGATGAACATGCGATCGCCAACGTCGAGAAAATTTTCCGCCAGAGGGTCACAGTGGCAGGGGGCAAAGGGCAGTTCATGGGCATCCAGGGCGTTGCGCACGACCTCGGCTTCCCGCTGCACCTCGGCGTAGCCGTCGGGGATAGGCGCCTCGAGTTTCTTAATCACCCCGAGGTAATTGTCGATCTGCTCGAACAACTCGAACCGGGAGCGGAAAGAATGGCCGCAAGTGTGGAGCCGGCGGAACGCACGTGCGGCACGCTCTACGGCACCGAGATCCTTAAAGCCTTCGGTACCCATAGTCTTCGAGCACTCCACGTAACGGCACAGCATGGTGCCTGCCGTGGCATGGAAAAACAGCACTTTGTGCGTTGACACCGGCTTCCGCCGCCACCCGGGCGTTGTGCTCCTCGATTCCGCGGTCAATGATATCGCCGGTGCCTTCCCCGGGAACCCGCAAAACAAAATGCCCCACGGGACTCTCGATTTCGTAGCTGCGATTGGTCAGTCCCCCGAGACGGGTCGCGCGGATTTTTTCCATGGCTACGCCTTTGAACAAATCGATGCGCGAGAGCGTCGATTCGACCTCCGTCTCCATTGGAACCTCCCGGGCAATTTGCAGGACTTAACGTCTTCTTAAAGGGACGCTAATATGCCCCGGAATCATAGTGGATTTGGGCCGCGATCAGACCTGACCATGTGGAAAAAGCCGCTAATTTTCGCTGGCGCCTTTATTTTGACGCTCGTCTTTGGGTGCGCCGACGAAGACGAAGCCACCGCACCCACGGCCTCCAGCACCCAGCAGGCGAGTGACGAATCTGCGGCATCTCGGAGCGACCGCCCTCTTGTCACCGTCAGCGCCGACAAGACTCACGCGGTGCAGCCGGAGGATGAAATCACCCTCAGCGTCTCGGTCAATGGATTTAAGCTCGACGAAAGCCGGATCGGTCAGGACAACGAACCTGGTGTGGGTCACTATCGCATCTATCTGGATGATGCCCATGGCGAGGACTTCCTCGCGGCAGGGGCGGCGCCGAACAGAAAGATCAGCCTGCCGTCAAGCATTACCGACGGCTCCCACGAGCTCCGAGTCGTGCTCTACAACAACGACAAAACCCCGCTGAGTCCCGCGGTGGAAGGCCGCGTACTGCTGATTGTCTACCGTCTCTAGCCTTCAACGTTCCCTGGAGTTCGACCGCAGACGCGGATCCGCCGGTGGCGAGGACCCGGAGGATCGGCGAGTGCCACTTGCGCTGCGCTTTGCCCTAGATACGGGCAGGTCCGCTTCCGCCGCCGGACCCTGCGCTTGATTCCCCACCCAATTACTTCGAATATGGGCATCCGGAAGGGGCTCTCTCCCTTCCTTCGTTAACGGCTCATTTCGGAGGAGGCAAAATGAAGAACAGTAAGAGCCTTACGGCCGTCCTCGCGCTCGCTCTGGCGACGGCAATTGCACTACCCGCCCGGGCCGCCGTGCCCGAATCCAAGGATTCCATCATCCTTACCATCCACGACTGGACCGGGCAGTACATCACCACCCACATCATGGGCCGCGTGCTCGAAGAGATGGGGTACAACGTCAAATACCAGCAGGCCGACTACATCGCGCAGTTTGCCGGGCTCGAGTCCGGTGATCTTCACGTCGCCATGGAGATGTGGGAGACCACCGGCAAGCAGGCAATGGACAAGAGCCTCGCCACCGGCAAGACCATGGACCTCGGTGAGACCGGGATGAAGGCCATCGAGGAATGGTGGTACCCCTATTACATGAAGGAAAAATGCCCCGGTCTTCCCGACTGGAAGGCGTTGAATAAGTGCGCTGAAGCGTTCGCCACCGCGGAAACCCAACCCAAAGGCCGCTATCTCGGCGGTCCTGTGACCTGGGCCGGCTTCGACGATGAGCGCGCCGAGGCACTGGGGCTCGACTTCGAAGTGGTGCACGCCGGCACCGATGCCGCCCTGTTTGCCGAGATCCAGTCTGCCTACGAGCGCAAAGCGCCCGTGCTTGCCTGGGTCTACACGCCACACTGGGCGCCGATCAAGTTCCGTGGCGAGTGGGTCAACTTTCCGCGATACACGGACGAGTGTTACAACGATCCGAAGTGGGGCCTGAATCCCGACATGGCCTACGACTGCGGCAAGCCCCGCGGCTGGATCAAAAAGGTCGGCTGGAAAGGCGGTGAGAAAAAATGGCCATGCGCCTACCAAGCGGTACGTAATTTCAAAGTATCCAACCAGGAGATCGGCGAAATGATTGGAGAGGTCGACCTGGAGGGCAAAGACGTGGATCAGGTGGTGGAAGCCTGGATTTCCAAAAACAAGGACCGCTGGAGTAAGTGGACCGAATGTAGCTGATCGAAGGGATCAGACATTACGGCCGCCGGAGTGCACCGGCTCCGGTGGCCGTTTTTTGGCATCGATACTTTCCAATGGCGACGACTGAATCGATCTCGTCAGCCGATCTTTCCGAACAGCTTACGCCGGAAAACGGCTCGAAGATTTCCTGCAGGGGTGTTTGGAAACTCTTTGGCGACGACGCCGAAGGCTTTCTCGCGGATTACAGCGGCGCGCCGAGCACGGAAGCAATTCAGCGCGCGGGTCTTATCGGGGCCGTGCGCGACGCGAGCTTCGATGTCGGTGACGGCGAGATCTTCGTCATCATGGGGCTTTCCGGATCGGGAAAATCCACTCTGGTGAGGTGCATGTCGCGCCTCATCGAACCCACCGCCGGTGAGGTTATCTTCGACAACCGCAATCTGCTCGAAGCTTCCGAGCGCGAGCTCACCGAAATTCGCAGGCACAAGATGGGCATGGTGTTTCAGCACTTTGCCCTGCTGCCACACCTGAGCGTTCTCGGCAACGTGGCGTTCCCACTTCAAGTCCAGGGCGTCGAGCGGTCCAAACGCGAGGCGCGGGCGCTGGAAGTCATCGAGCTGGTGGGACTCAAAGGGCGCGAGCGCTACTACCCCCGCGAACTGTCCGGGGGACAGCAGCAGCGGGTTGGAATTGCACGATCGCTGGCGGTGGAGCCGGACATCTGGTTGCTGGACGAACCGTTCTCCGCCCTCGATCCCCTTATTCGCAGGGAAATGCAGGACGAGTTCCTGCGCCTACAAAACATGCTGCACAAGACCATCGTGTTCATTACCCACGACTTCGACGAGGCCATTCGCTTAGCCGACCGCATCGCCATCATGAAGGATGGTGAGATCATTCAGATTGGCGCACCGGAAGCGCTGGTGCTCAACCCCGCCAGCGATTACGTAGCCGAATTCACCCGCGACATTCCGAGAGCTAAAGTGCTTACCACCGGCGCTATTATGGAACCGCTTCAAAATCGGGAAAGCCTTCGCGGGCGGGTCTCGATGCATTCCAAGATCGCGGAAGTCTCTGAACAGGTGGTGGCTGCTGACGGTGACGTGGCCGTGGTCGACGACGACGGCAACATGGTGGGTCGGTTGAGCCGGGACACCGTGCTCGCCGTACTAGTTGGAAAAAGCGCTTCCTCATGAGCACCGTCCTCGCGAGCAAAGAAGCGCTCGCCGGAAAGCGGAGCCACCCCTGGCTCGTTGCCTGGACCGCGGGGCTGGTTACCACCGTGCTCCTCTATGCGTTCCGGGACTACTGGCCGTGGGCCTGGCAGTATCCGCGAGAGTGGAACGTGCCCTTGCGCTTCTGGGTCAGCGACTTCATGAGCTGGCTGGTGAACGAGTTCGACCTCGGGCTGTTCACGTTCAAAGAGCTGACGCGATCCCTTTCCTGGCTGCTGCACTGGCCGCTGGCGGCGGCGCAGAGCTTGTTGTCCGCGGGATTCGGAATCGAGCTCTCGGAGGACGAGATGCTGCGACTGCCGCGCTTGTCGTGGCTCGGGATCGTTGCGCTCGCCGTGATCCTCGGACACCTGGCGCGCAACTGGGGACTGGCGGCGCTCACGGGCAGCTGTTTTCTTTATCTCGCGCTATTCGGCCAATGGGACAGCGCCATGGTGACCCTGTCCTCTATCATTATCGCCGTACCTATCGGCGTTACGGCCGGGCTTCTAGTCGGTATCTGGGGTTTTCGCAGCGCCCGGGTGGAGGCAATCATCACCCCGGTTCTCGACCTGATGCAAACGGTGCCGGTGTTCGCCTACCTGGTGCCGGTGCTGTTTCTATTCGGCTTCGGTCCAGTGGCGGCGATGATCGCCACCATTATTTACGCCACCCCTCCCATGGTCCGCTGCACCATGCTGTCTTTGAAGCTGGTGCCCACAGAGACGGTCGAGTTCGGTCGCATGGCCGGATGCACCCGGCGCCAGCTGTTGTGGCGGGTGCAAATCCCGTCGGCGCGTCCGACGCTGATGGTGGGCGTCAACCAGGTGATCATGCTGTCGCTCAACATGGTGATCATCGCTTCGATGATTGGCGCCGGCGGACTCGGTTTCGACGTCTTGTCTTCGCTCAAAAGGCTGCAGTTCGGCCAAGGCGTAGAAGCGGGTCTCGCCATCACCCTTCTTGCCATTGCCCTAGACCGACTGAGCCAAGCCTTCGCCAATCAGCCGCCACCGGAGCACCGTGAGCAACCCACGAGCTGGCTCAAACGGCATCCGCATCTAGGTATCGCGCTGGCGGTCATCCTGGTTACTACCGGGCTCGGCGTGTTCGTGGATGCGCTGCGTTCGCTGCCGGAAAACCTGACCCTGACCACCGGGCCTTTCTGGAACGATGTGGTCTCCTGGGTGAACGTGAACTTTTTTGACGAGCTGGACGCGGTCAAATCCTGGCTGCTGCTTAACTTTCTCATCCCGGTGAAGCGTTTTCTGCTGCAGCTGCCCTGGGTCGCGGTGACCGGGCTGGTAGCGCTTGCCGGCTATCAGCTCGGCGGCTGGCGCCTGGCGCTGGTCAGCGCTTCCCTCGCCCTGTTCATCGCGGTGACGGGCAACTGGGAAAAATCCATGATCTCGATTTACCTTTGCGGGATCTCGGTACTCTTTGCTGCCGCGATCGGTATCCCCATCGGGATATGGGCCGCGCTCAACAACCGCGTGCACCGCGTGGTGCAGAACATCATCGATACCCTGCAGACACTGCCGTCTTTCGTCTACCTGATCCCGGTGGTGATGCTGTTTCGTGTTGGCGACTTCTCTGCCATGATTGCCATCGTCGCTTATGCCGTAGTGCCGGCAATCCGGTATACCGATCACGGAATCCGACAAGTGCCACCGGACCTCATTGAAGCGTCCCGTGCCATGGGCTGCAGCCGTCTTCAGCTGCTGCGCCGCGTGCAGCTGCCGATGGCCATGCCGGAGATCATGCTGGGCATCAACCAGACCATCATGATGGCGCTCGCGATGCTGGTGATCACGGCCCTGGTCGGCACCCGAGATCTGGGCCAGGAGGTCTATATCGCGCTCACCAAGGCGGATACCGGCCGCGGCGTGGTGGCCGGGGTATGCGTGGCTTTCATAGCCATCATCGCTGACCGTCTCATTGGCGCCTGGGCCCGAAAAAAGAAACGAGAGCTTGGCCTCGCCTGAATCCACCAACCGGAACCAAGCCATGACCGATCCGATCAGTAGAGCTGCCGGTCTCGCCTGTTGGCGCGGCAAGGTGGATCCCGAACCGGTGGGCGGCGGCATCACCAATCAGAATTTCGTCGTCACGAGCGCAGGGGGACAATTCTTCGTTCGCATCGGCGACGACATCCCCGAACATGGAATCATGCGCTTCAACGAGGCCGCGGCCAGTCGCGCTGCGGCCGCCGCCGGCGTTTCGCCCGAAGTCGTTCACCAGGAACCCGGCGCGCTGGTGCTGCAATTCGTCGAGGGCCGCACCTTCACCGAAGCGGACGTACAACGGCCAGAGAACCTGGAGCGCATTGTTCCGCTGGTGCGTCGTGCCCACCTCGAGATTCCGAAACACTTCCGTGGCCCGTCGCTGGTGTTCTGGGTTTTCCAGGTGGTACGCGATTACGCCGCAACCCTGAGTGACGGCAATTCCCGCATGACTTCAGAACTGCCTCGCCTGCTGGACATTGCCGCCAGGCTCGAAGTCGCCGTCGGAGCCGTGGACCTCGTTTTCGGGCACAACGATCTGCTCGCCGCCAACTTCATCGACGACGGCGAACGACTCTGGCTGGTGGACTGGGACTACGCAGGCTTCAACAGCCCACTCTTCGACCTAGGCGGACTTGCTTCCAACAATCAACTCGGACCCGAGCAGGAAGAATGGCTGCTAGAGAATTACTTCGAAGCGCCGGTCAGCGATGATCTTCGGCGCCGCTACGCGGCCATGAAGTGCGCTTCACTTTTGCGCGAAAGCATGTGGAGCATGGTCTCCGAAATCCACTCCACCCTGGACTTCGA
>CAMYJH010000042.1 GCA_947258715.1 uncultured Gammaproteobacteria bacterium | reverse complement strand
GCTCAGGTGGAGGGAGGCAAGATGGCGCGGTATAGAGACTATTGCTACGCTCAGGACAAGCTGATCCCGGTTTCCTTCAGCAAGCAGATCCTGCCTGGCACGTTTGAATACACGTTGAGCTATCTCATCGATTATGAGCTGGAGCTGTCGGCGTTTGATGAGCGATATCGGAATGACGAGACCGGGGCGCCGGCCTATGACCCGCGGATCTTGTTGAAGATTGTTCTGTTGGCCTATTCGCGCGGGGTTTTCAGCAGTCGTCGGATCGAGCAAGCCTGCCGGGAGAACGTGGTGTTCATGGCCTTGTCGGCGGACACGCAGCCGCACTGGACGACGGTTGCGGAGTTTGTGAGCGACCGGCAGGCGGAGATCGAGGTGTTGTTCCGGGAGGTGCTGTTGGTGTGCGACACGCTGGGGCTGTTGGGCAAGGAGTTGTTTGCCATCGACGGTTGCAAGCTGTCTTCCAATGCGGCCAAGGAATGGAGCGGGACGCATGCGGACTTAGCAAAGAAGCAGCGCAAGCTCGAGCGGGTGGTGCGGGTGATGCTCAAGCGCCATCGGGAGGAAGATGCGGAGGGTATCGGGAAGGCATCGATCCGTGAGCGGGAGCAGCAGTATCTTCAAACGGTGCGCCGGCGGGTGCGGAAGATCAAGGCTTTCTTAGCGACCCAGCCGGAGAATCGGGGACCGAAGGGGACGCTGCGCCAGAGCAATATTACCGATCCTGAGAGCGCCAAGATGAAGACCGGCCATGGGGTAGTGCAGGGTTATAACGGGGTGGCGGCGGTGGATGGCAAGCATCAGGTAGTGGTGGCAGCGCAAGCGTTTGGAGAAGGGCAGGAGCACGGCTTGTTGAAACCCATGGTAACGGGGGTGCGGGAGACGTTCAAAGCCATCGGCGGGGAGGATGACATCTTCCGGCAGGCCAAGTTGACAGCGGATGCGGGTTATCACACCGAGGCCAATATGAAGTATGTGTTTGACCAGGAGATCGATGCCTACATTGCCGACCGCTCGATGCGCAAACGCGATCCGCGTTTTGCTGAGGCCGACCGACACAAGGCCCGGGCGCGCCGCGAGCGGCAGCAACGGGAAGGGCGTACTTGCTTATTCAAGCCAAGCGACTTTCACTATGATCGCAGGCGACGGACCTGTATCTGTCCAGCCGGCAAGCAGCTGTACCGGAACGGTTCGAACATCACCGTCGGTGGTTTGGCGGGCGTGAAGTTCACGGCGCCCAAGTCGGCATGCCTGCCGTGTCCGTTACGGGCGCAGTGTTTGCGGAAACCGGAGACGACGTCTGTGCGCCAAGTGGTGTTCTTTAAAGGCCGCGCAGCGAGCGCTCCGGAGACTTTCACCGCCAAGATGCAGCGCAAGGTCGATTCGGTGATGGGCAAGATCATATATGGCCGGCGTCTGGCCATCGCCGAGCCACCGTTTGCCGACATTCGGCATGCCAAGGGCCTGCACCGCTTTACCCTGCGGGGCCGGGACAAGGTGAACGGGCAGTGGCAGCTCTACTGCATCGTGCATAATCTCTTCAAAATGCATCGCTTCGCGCCGGAATTTACATGAGGACGGAGGGGTCATCCGGGTTGCAACGCAGGGTCACAATGGAGCAAAACCGCAACGTAGACCCGCCGGCACCGATCCGATGGGGCGAAGCCGCCCCGCCTCCGCATCTCTGAACGAGTTCCGAACGTCCCCAGATATGCGGCAACGAAACTGGCTTTTTCTACAGACTCGTTAGATTGCAGGACACAAAATGAGAGCATTATTCAGTCTCGTCGCCCTTTTTCTGACAACATCTTCTCTCACCCTCTCTGGGTGCATGACGCCGAGAACAATGGCGGCTCCGCAGTACGACGTCTCTGTGCACGGCCGTGAGATCAAGGAACTTGAGGACGGCCGCTTTCTCTTGTTCCAGTATGCGGAAAAGGATGTTTCGATTTCGGCCGTGGAATCGCAATGGCGCCAATTCGCTTCAGCTCTATGCGGCTCCAAGCAGGCCCGCGTTGAGAATGTTCGGCGAGGCCCGATGGTGAGAGTGGTCGAAGAACAGCGTGCAGCGCTCCTGGATAAGGACATGGCAATGGAGGTTTGTTGGCAAGGAGGAGCTGTTGGCTGCGCCGTAATGTCGATACTGAGCGACCCGACGGCTGTAGAGACCGTCCATGAACACATCGGGGTGGCTGGAGTGGTGGAGTGTGTGTAGAAGCGGTTCAATCTAACATCCGCATCGACCAAGAATGTATATGCTGGATATTGTTCAGCATTAAAGCGGCACAACAATTGGGCGTTCTGAGCAAGGGTTGGTGCTCGGCACTATTTTTCATTGCAGTCCGAAAAACATCCCTCAACTCCTCCGTCATTCCCGCAAAAGCAGGAATCCAGTAGAAGAATCTTCTTTTAACTTTGCGTTAAACGAATAAGTCCACTTGGCGTTAGCTTCCGAAGAAAACCTCATATGTCGGAACTCCATCTTCATCCTCGTTTTCGACAAGATAGATTTCCTCGACACCATAATAATCCTGCCCTTTCAATCTCCCCTTCGTCCTATGGTGTAGCCAGAAAATTATTTCACCTCTAGTAATCTCACCCTTTGCTCCAATGACACGCAGCGTATCCTGATGCTCTTCCCATTCGCCTGATTCTTGTTCAACCGAAAATCCATATCTCAGATTGATACGATCGAACCCTATACCAGTATCTAGTCTGCTTCGATTCCACCAGTTTCTTATTCTAAATATGTTGAAGAACCCCATATCTTTTGTAATTTCTTCGTTGATTTCACGAACCTGAGAAACAAATTCCGCAAGACTTTCAGGTGCAGGAGAGTCAAATGCCCACTCGATTCCGAAATCGATGGTATCAGGGGCTTCGTTGCATGCAGTCAAAACGAGAATACTCAAAGTGACCAAGACGATTGTGAATAATTTCTTCAAGAAACACCTGAACTACAGGGGACGACTAAGTCTGGGTATGTAATTTTTGTTTGCTGAAATGCCTGGTCAAAGGCTCTGTATTCGAGCTCAGAGCCGCGGGTTACGAGTCTGCTTAAAGCGTAGCTTCGTGCACTGCCCTTTTCACGCGCCCTGTACAGAGGGGTAATTCTCATTCAACCGCGCTGTGATTAGCTCATCCGCCTCAAACAACGCGTGAATCGCCACGTTCCAGTCCATGCCGCCGCCGTCCCATCGGCCCGCGCCGGTTTGCTCGTTAATCGCTAATCCCGCACTCCTGTTCTCCTCCATCAACGCCGCGGTACCGTTGATAAGTTTCCGCGGAAACGTCGCGGCGGGCGGGATGCGCTCTCCATTCGGGCGGTAGAACTCGAAGCCGCCGGCCATTGCTTTCACCTGAAAGCCGCCCTCGTGCACCAGCCGGTGGTGGCGGGTGCATAGCGTCACCAAATTGCTGAGCTTGGTCTCGCCGCCGTCGGCCCAGTGCTTCACATGATGGCCCTCTACGAAACGGGTGTGGGTGCAGCCCGGGGCGTGATCATCGGCGGCTTCTCCAGCACCCGGCCGCCGGAGCGGGCGAGGGACTTGAGCGTCGCAAGAATAGGACGGATTAACGCCCTTTTCCGCGATCCTATCGAGTATCGTCAGGTCATCAAACCGTCGTCGACCTGCGCTTCGACGCGGTGTTGGCCCAAATTGCGCCCCTGAGCCGCCAGAAATTCTGTACTTCAGCGCGATGTTTCGACAGTTTCCACGCTCGAGACGACAGCGACCCTGCCGCCGCTTCGATGTCGCAGCGGCTGCTCGCGTGGTTGATGCGTTTTAGCCGAACAAGCTGCCCTGGGGTGGCGCCCGACACGGTGGTAAACGCCGAGCGGCGCCGCAAGCGGCTTTGCTGTCCATGTGGGTGAGAATCTTCTTGATGATCAGCGGGTCTTCGATGCAAGCGATGATCTTGACCGCGCCGCCGCAGCCTTTGCAGATCTCGATGTCGATGTTGAAGACCTGCTTCAGGCGCTGCGCCCAGCTCAGGGCGGCCCGTCGTTCGGCGGGCGTGGTGTCTTCAGGCGCATCCGCCGTGCTGGCCTTGTTGCCCTTGCCGCGCTTGGACGGCGTCACCCGCGCACGATGCGCGCTGTTGGGGGCGAACACACCATGAAATCGAGTGAGGTTGACCCTGAGCTTGGGGGCCAAGGCGACGAGCCGGGCGATGAAGTCCATCGGCTCGAAAACCACATGCGTGGTGCCATCTCGATACGGCGTCTCGAGCTCGTAACGCACCTTGCCATTACTCAATAACAACAGCCGCTTTTCCGACACCGCTGGCCTTGCGATGTAGCGACAGAAACGTGCCAATTTCTTGCGTTCATGCGCCCTGGCTGCAACACCCGCGTGCAGCGAGAATCCGGCCACCTTGCCCACCGGGTCAACCAACGGCTCATTGCAGTCCGGCAGCGTCCGCACGGTGAACACCTTGCGGCCCTGATGCGGGCCCACCGCGATGCGGTAGGTGATCGAGTGGCCCAAGAGTTGATCCAGTGGTCCGCCTTCCACGGCATCTCCGGACAGATAGCTGTTCTCGGCATCGCGTTCCAACAGTCCTTGGCGTTCCAGGAAGCGTCCAACGCGGCGAGCGATGGTGTGCGTCAGATGGGTTAACTCAGCACTCGTCGGCGCCTTCACCCAACGAAACCGGATGCTCGATCCGTTCGTGCCATCAACCTAGACACCATCCAGAAAAAGTATGTGAAAATGAAGATTGAGATCGAGGGCACTTCCGCACTGGGCGTGAATCGACTCGTTACTCGAGCCGT
This sequence comes from uncultured Gammaproteobacteria bacterium, assembly GCA_947258715.1. Classification (GTDB taxonomy): domain Bacteria; phylum Pseudomonadota; class Gammaproteobacteria; order HK1; family HK1; genus CAMYJH01. Next base: position 22,314 of record CAMYJH010000042.1, on the reverse strand, counting down.
TCGAATCCGGCCAGGGTGAAGCCCGCGTCACGGACGATCTGCTTTGCCTGCGCTTCACTCAGGATGGCATTGTCGCGCATGGTCACGGTCACCGTACCCGCATTGATATCGATCTGGACGCTGTCCACTCCCGTCGTTCGCGTGAGCGTTTTCTCGATGCCGTAGGCGCAGAAAGGGCACGCGAGCCCGTCAACGGTGAGCTCGTAGACCGCCGGAACCGCGAGAACGGAGAGCGGGACCAGCAGGAAAAGGGGCAGCGCGATGGATCTGATCTTCGAAGTAATCTTGACCTCCGTCAGGCTTCTCGGCCAAATCTGGAAAGCCGACTGCTTAGACCGATCGAATTGCCGATCATCATTCAGTAGTGATAGACGAACTCCATTGTTACCCGATAGTCGGAACTTGGCTGGCGCCCGTTCAAGTCCTCGGCGATGGGAATCTGCAGGCCGCCGCGAAATGCAAACTGCCGGTGGGTCCACCAGAGTACGGGGGAGGCGAACAGCTCCCACCCGCCGGTGTCGTCAAGCTTGACGCCGTTGAGCTCGTCACGGTCGGTGCGTTCCCAGTTGAGCTCCAGCATCAGCACCGTGTCGGGATCGTAGTAGCCGCTGAGCCGGGGGCGGACGCCGCCGACGAGATTCAACGATTGCCGGTCACCTTTTTCCAGTTTGCCGGAGCCTTCCGTGTTGAGCCGGTAGATGCCGCTGGCGAAGGCATACCAGCGCCGTCCTTCATAGCCCCAGGCGAGACCGCCCACTGCATCGGTCGATCCGCTCCCCAGGCGCGGCGTGGCGTCCTCGTCGCCGGTGGGTAGTTTCAAATTGACGAATGCGGCCGCTTTGTACTGCGCTCCGCGAAGGTCGCGCCGATAGAATTGGTACTTGGTGCCCAGCGTCAGATCGCCCAGGCCGTCAGCCTCGAGCCCGTTTTGTTCCCTGTACGCATAAAGGAACTCCGCCCCGATCTGCCAGTCCGCCGTCAGGCCGTACTCGATTTCGACAACCGCTTGTCGCTCTTCCTCGGTCTCCCCCGCGCCCGAGGCGCGCTGGAAATGCCCTCCGAGCGTGATTTCCGTGCCGCCTTTCCACAGCGTCTCGGGCGCGGGGCTGAAGAGCGGTCCGTGGGGAAGTGCCGGCATCGAGAAGGCCCCGAGGACCATGCCCGACGTGAGGGTGGCGGCAAGCGAGCGGGCCCGCCACTCGGATCGTCGTATGAATCCCGTCATCATCGAAGCTTTTGCGGGGACACCATTTCCGAAGTCTTCAGGTTCCCTTTGTACAGGCTGGACCCGGCTCCAGGTCAAGGGGTCACCCGGAATCGGACCCAATGGCCGAATTGCGCATGGGTTCTTTCCCTTTCCGGATTTGGACTAACCGGGCACCTTGACCTGGAGCCGGCTCCAGCGGCTAATCTTTGCAACATCCGAACCGGCCCGGGTACTCGGGCCGGCCGAGATTTCGCACGAGTCCACCTTGGCCATCGAGGTCACACGTGCCGCATAAGGCCATATTGAAGGCTTGCGTCTGGACCCTGGCGGCACTCGCGGTCGCGATTGCCCTGGCCGCTATCGCCTTTGTTCCGCGCACTAAGGAAAAGGGATACGAGTTCGTCGCCGCCTGGGGCGGCAAAGGTACGGCGCCCGGGAAGTTCTGTGACCCCACCGGCATCGCCGTAAACGCCAGCGAAGTCTTCGTCGCGGACTCCCGAAACAACCGCATCCAGGTCTTCGACCGCGACGGCAACTTCCGGCGCCAGTTCGGCAACCCCGGAGACGACGTGGGGGAGCTCGGCCGCCCCATGAACTTGGCGGTTCGCGATGGATCGATTTACGTGCCGGAGTACTTCAACGACCGCATCCAGGTATTCGGGCCGGACGGGCGGCCGAGCAAAATCATCGGCGCAGCGGGCAGCGGGCCCGGAATGTTCGACGCGCCGGGTGGGGTTGCCGTTGCCGAGGACGGCACGATCTATGTGGCCGATTTTTACAACCAGCGGGTGCAGGCGCTTTCGCCCGAAGGCGAATTTCTGCGCCAATGGGGCGTTACACGGGAGATCGGTGTCGCCGCCGGGAAATTCAATTATCCGACCGCAGTTGCGCTCGGTGCCGATGACAGGATTTACGTGGCGGACGGCTACAACGACCGGGTGCAGGTATTCGCTCGAGACGGCGCGTTTGAGCGTAAATGGGGTGGGCCGCTGGGAATGAACGTGCACGGGCCCTTCAACGGCTGGTTCGCGACGGTGACGGACATTGCCGTGGATGGCGCCGGAAACGTATATGTCGCCGATTTCTACAATCACCGGGTGCAGAAATTTTCCGCCGACGGAACGTTCCTCACCGCGTTCGGGTCGAAGGGGAGTGCCGACGGGGAATTCAGCTACGCCATTGCTGTAGACGTGGCGGAGGACGGCAGCGTGTTTGTGGCGGATTTCGGAAACAATCGGATACAGAAGTGGCGGCCGGGGCGCTGACGCGGCGCGAGCAGCGTCGAAGCGCACCTTGAACCGTTTCGACGGAGAATGAAGATGCGCGGCTATAGAATCGGCGACGTGGCGGAAACGCTGGGTCTGAGCGTGGATACGCTACGCTATTACGAGAGGATTGGTCTGTTGCCGGACGTGTCCCGAACGCAGTCGGGAATCCGCCGCTATGACGAAAACGATCTAGCGACGCTGCGGTTCATCAAGCGGGCGCAGCTGATGAATTTCAGCCTTTCCGATATCGGTGCGCTGCTCGAATTTCGAAAAAACCCTGGTCGCTCGAAAAAAAAAGGGTGCGCGAGCTCGCCCAAGCCAAGCTCGAGGAAATCGATAAGCGACTCCTAAGCCTCAAAGAGCTGCGAAAGGAGCTGGGGCAACTGGTGCGGGCGTGCTCGAACGAAAGCGATGGCTGCGCCATTATTTCAGCTATCGAAGGTCGAAACGCGGCCGCCGGCCCGAGTGAGGTGAGGAACAAACTTTGAACTCTCCGGAATTTTCTATCATTGCCTGCCTGGTTAGCTGATATCCGGCCGTTCGCGCATTTGCTTCTGCATCTTGCGGTTACCGGTCTGGTCGCGGCGATGGCCTATCGACAAAGCTGGCTCCGCGCCTGGTCCGTGATGGTGGCGACCATGCTGGTCGATCTCGATCATCTGCTTGCGGATCCGGTCTACGACCCGGGCCGTTGCGGTATCGGCTTTCATCCCTTGCACTCCTATCCGGCCATCGCGGGCTACGCGGCGCTGATGCTGGTGCCGCGGGTTCGCCTGCTCGCCTTGGGTTTGTTGATACATATGGCGCTGGACGCACTGGACTGCGTCTGGCTTCGACTGGAAGGCGGCTGAATATGCCCGAGGCGTTTGCCATCGGAGGATTCCTGATTCCGACCCGGCCGCTGGGCGTGATCGCGTCCCTGCTGGTGGCCATCTGGGCCTCCGGCGGGATCGCCGGGCGCTTGGGTCTGGAGCGCAACGTGGTTCGCGGTATCGCCGAGTCGAGCGCCTGGTTCGGGCTCGCCGGGGCGAGGCTCGGCTTCGTGCTCATGAACTGGGACGCGTATCGGGACTCGCCATGGACGATGTTCTATCTGTGGCAGCCGGGCTATTCGGCCTACGCCGGCATCACCACCGGGGTGGCCTGGGCGCTGTTCAGACTCTGGCGCCAGCCCGCCGGGACGCGGCCGGCGCACGCCCGGGCGTTGAGCGGGGGATTTGCCGGCGGAGGCATTTTTCTCACGCTGCTGTTCCTCGCATTCGCCCTCGTGGCGGGCGGCGATCGGCTGAGGCGCGGCGATCAGGTTCCCGATTTCGGGCTTCGAACACTGAATGGCGCCGCGGTCAGATTGTCCGAACTTTCCGGAAGAGCCGTGGTTCTCAACTTCTGGGCCACCTGGTGCCCGCCCTGCCGCCGGGAGATGCCGCTGCTCGACGAGATGCAGCAAAAGTACGCAAACCGCGGGGTCAAGATCGTAGGCGTCGCGCTCTCCGAGCCGCCCGAGGCAGTTCGGCCGTTCATCGAATCCATGGGCGTCGAGTACTCCATCTGGGTTGACGGCCCCGGGGAGGACCCGGCTTCCGATCGGACCCGTGAGCTGTTTTCCCGATTCGGTGGTGTGGGATTGCCAACGACATATTTCATCGGGCGGGACGGGGTGCTGCGGGCGATTCAGGTGGGGGAGCTCAATCGCGCTATTCTGCAAATTCGTATCGAGGAACTGCTCTCGTCCGGGTCAGGATGATGGCTAACCGTAATTTCGATATCGTCGCAGGTTCTGGAGAGACCGGAGCGCTGCGCGGGTTGCGCGTTTCGAAGGGAACCTGAGCGCCTTTTCGTGGACCAACGTCCGAGGGGACCAAAAAGTGGTGCAAAATCAATGAGTAAATGGCTATCCGGAGGCCCGTTAGCGGCAATCACCGTGCTGGGGATTGCCTCCCTGGCGGGCTGCGCGGCGAGTGCGGACGGGGAACTGAGTCCCGCAGAATTTAAAGCGCTGAAGGCCCAGATCAAGGAGGAGGTCATGCGCGAGCTCGTCGAGGACGGCGAGCTGGATGCGGCTATTGATGCCGGGATCTCACGCTTCGTGGAGCGGCAGCGCCAGGCCCGTGCCGAAGCCGAGGCGCGGGAGCAGCGGAGCGCGGCAGACCTGGCGAAAAACGTGCGCGCGGTTTCCGCCGAGCGGGACCACATTTACGGCAGCCCGGACGCGGTCGTGTCGCTGATCGAGTACTCGGACTTCGAGTGTCCCTTCTGCAAGCGCTTCCACCCCACGGCACGCAAGATCGTCGAGGCCTACGACGGCAAGGTGAACTGGGTCTACCGGCATTTTCCGCTGGCGTTCCACAACCCGGGCGCGCAGACGCAGGCCGAGGCCTCGGAGTGCGCCGCGGAGCTGGGTGGTAACGAAGCGTTCTGGAAGTACACCGACACTATTTACGAGCGCACCACTTCCAACGGCAACGGTTTTCCCATCGAGGGGCTGTTTCCGCTCGCCCGGGAAATTGGCCTCGACGGGAATGCGTTCGGCGATTGTTTGAAAGAACGGCGCTACGAAGCTCGTGTCACCGAGGATTTCGAGGAAGGCGTGCGCATCGGGATCCGCGGCACGCCGGGCAACATTCTGTTGAACAACGAATCCGGTTCGGTCATCCCGCGGGCGGGGGCGGCGCCGTTCGACACGATGAAGCAGCTCATCGATCGTCTGCTGGATGAAGACACGGCGTCATGATGCCGTTTACTTCGGGTCGACAGAGCGCAGTTATGCTGGGGAAGGCACAGTGAGCGAGCGTTCCTGGAGCGTGGTGCTGCCGCTGGTGGCGGCCGCCGCCGCCATGACGGGGATTTACGCCTACCACCGGCTTGCGCAGGTCTCGCCAGAGTCTGCGCTTTTGTCAAAGCCGGTTCAGCCGTCGACGAGCGTGCCTGGCGGACAGGCCTCCGGGACGTCGAGCGCGGAATTCAGTTTCAACACCTACGAGTCACCCCGTGAGCTCCCCGAATTGCCGTTCGTGAACGCTGGCGGAGAGGCAATGACTCTGTCGAGCTTCAAAGGCAGAACCATACTGCTCAATCTTTGGGCCACATGGTGCGTGCCCTGCCGGGAGGAGATGCCGATGCTTGACCGGCTGCAATCCAAGCTCGGCGGCCCGGAGTTCGAGGTCGTCGCCCTGTCCATCGATCAGGAAGGCCCTCTGGTGGTTAAAGACTTTTATCAGGAGCTTGGCGTGGAGCATCTGCGCATATATGTGGATGACCGAATTCGCGCGCCGGCCCTGCTTGGGGTCATTGGCATTCCGGCGACTCTGCTTATCGGCCCCGAGGGGCGCGAGATCGGGCGGCTGCTCGGACCCGCGGAATGGGACAGCGATGAAGCCGTTGCCACGATTCGGCGGCACCTTTAACCTGGACACTGTAACGACGCCGATTCAGCTTCAGAAAAGATTGCTTTGGGCGAAGGTTTTTAATCAGACGTGCTAGAAATATCCGGAATCGGCATTCTTACCGCTTTTTTGGCGGGAATGATTTCGTTTCTTTCGCCCTGCGTGCTGCCGCTGGTGCCAGCTTATATTTCCTACGTCACAGGGCAATCCATTCACAAAGCCGAACCGGCAGAGACGCGCTCGACGCTGCCGATGCTGTCATTGAGCCTACTGTTCGTCTCCGGATTTTCACTTGTGTTCGTAACCCTCGGAGCCGGCGCCTCGGCCCTGGGACAGGTGGTGCTCAAGTTCAAGAACGAGGCCACCGTTGTGGGCGGTGTCATCGTGCTCGTCTTCGGCCTGTTCATGGCCGGAATTTTGAAGCTTTCCTGGCTTGGCAAGGACGTTAGGTTTCAGGGGGTGATCAATCGCGGCTCTCCTTACGCGGCGTTTGGTCTTGGGCTTGCCTTCGCCTTCGGCTGGACGCCGTGCATCGGGCCTGTCCTCGGGGCGATTTTGACCTTATCCACGGTGTCCCCGGAGATCGGCGGTGGGGTGGCGCTACTGGCAATCTACTCGCTGGGGCTCGGGGTGCCTTTCATCGCCGCGGCGGTTTTTACCGGAGCCTTCGTCTCGCGAATGGGTGCCATGAGAAAGATCGGCGTACCGCTCCAGATCGGTGCGGGAGTAATTCTGATACTCATGGGTATCGCCATGATCACCGGCTACCTGACGATTTTTTCCTACTGGCTGCTGCGCACCTTCGCAGTGTTTTCGCAGATCGGCTGAGAGCGAGTTACCGGCCGCACGACGTGATTCTTGGGTTGGCTCGTCGCGGGAAGGACGGATTAGTGGTCGTACTCAAGTACAAAGTCGATTTGGCTGTACGGTTACTTACCGGCGTATTATTGACGGGGATCAATATAACGGTCCCATTGCCAGGTTAAGTATGGTCAGGTTAAACGGAACCCGTACGGCTACAAACGAAGGGCAAGACGCCGAGTCGTAAAGCGAGGAGACGATAGCGTCATTACAGATGAGTGCGCGTATTGGAATTTTGGAGTATTTCCGGCGTCGTGCAACGGCTCGATCAATGGGTTTTGATGCCCTCTTCGTATTGCTTGCTCTGAGTGTCAGCCTCCAGATCTGTGCTCCTGCATTCGTATCGGCATCGCCCGATACATTCTCCGGAAACGTAACGCAATCGACCGCCAATAGAGCGCTAGATACGCATGGGCTCAACTTCAACGAGAAAGATTCGGACTGCTGTGTGTTCGCTGCTCAGCACTCCGAGCGCGGACAGATCATTCCGTTCGTCGCTTTTAACGATTTCGTCTACCTCCCTCCAGTTCATCCGAAAGTCATCGAATTGGCCTCAACGATATCGAACGCGGCTAAGCTGGTGTCACCCACCGCGCCAAGGGAATTCGCTCCCGCGCGCGTACCCATCTATCTAGCTACCCAACGCTTCCGTAATTAGTTTCGGCGCCTCGACGCTCATTGCGTCATGCACCGGATTGGTGCGCTTCGGCGAGTGTTTCGTTCGAACGGAGCGTCTTCCGGTGCAAGCATGCACTGGTAATGCTGTCAACGCGAATAGCCAGAATGTCGAGCAGTCGCACGGGCTACCGTGAAGTGCAGTCAATTTTATGAAAGGTCGTAGAGATGGAAGGTATTGAGGTTCGAGCCGGCGCGCCGAATGCGAGTGCGTCCGTGGACCTTGAAAGAAGGCGATTTTTGGTTAAAGCCACGACCGTTGCTGGCACAGTCGGCGCAGGTCTGGCTTCCGTTCCATTCCTTGTTTCTTTAAGGCCCAGCGAGCGCGCGATGGCCGCGGGGACACCGGTAGTCGTGGACATAAGCAAACTCGAACTTGGCCAGCAGATTACCGTTAACTGGCGGCAAAAGCCGGTTTGGGTGCTGAGGCGGACGCCTCAAATCCTGGCAACGCTGAATACGCTCACTGACCGGCTGCGGGACCCCGAATCGAGGGTAAAGAGTCAACAGCCCGCCTACGCGCGCAACAAGTATCGGTCAATTCGGCCGGAATATCTGGTCGTGATCGCCATCTGCACCCATCTTGGCTGCGTGCCGTCCTTTCGACCGGAAGTTGCCCCGGCGGATTTGGGAGCCGAATGGATGGGCGGATATTTCTGTCCATGCCATGGTTCCCGCTTCGATTTTGCAGGCCGAGTTTTTAAGGGCGTACCCGCGCCCATCAATCTGTTGGTTCCGTCGCACCGCTATTTATCCGATCAGCTGATCGAAATCGGCGTGGATGCTACGTAGGAATGAGGGGAAAACTCAAAACCAGTTTCAAGCAGATGAAAGTACTCTGGAAACTTCAAAGGGAAATCAGTTAATGGATCAAGTGCACGTACATCACGGCCAACCTCATAAGCCCAATCGAGCGAGCGCAGAGTTACGCGATCCGGTCTGCGGCATGTCCGTTACTACCGAGTCGAAACACAGTTTGTCGCATAAGGGCGAGACTTATTACTTCTGCTGCGCCGGCTGCATGGAAAAATTCCGCGCAGCGCCAGAGCATTATCTGAAAGGCGGAATCAAGCCCGCGCCGGAGCCGCAGCCGGCGGGCGAAGCCAGCGCCTACGTCTGCCCGATGTGCCCCGAGGTGCGCGAAGACGCGCCGGGCCCCTGTCCGACTTGCGGCATGGCGCTGGAGCCCGAGATGCCGGCGGCTTTGCCGACCAAGGTGCAGTACACCTGCCCGATGCACCCGGAAATCGTCCGCGACGAGCCGGGGGAGTGCCCGAAGTGCGGAATGGCGCTCGAGCCCATGACCGTGACCCTGGAGGAGGAAGAAAACCCCGAGCTCGTCGACATGACCCGGCGCTTCTGGGTAAGCACGGTATTGACCGTGCCGCTGGTGATTCTGGCCATGGGCAAGTTTGTCGGGCTTTCCTTCGAGTGGCTGGCGACGCCGCGGACGCTGAGCTGGATCGAGCTGGTACTGGCGACGCCGGTGGTGTTGTGGGGCGGCTGGCCGTTTTTCCTTCGCGGCTGGCAGTCGGTGGTCAACCGCAACCTCAACATGTTCACCCTCATCGGGCTGGGTGTCGGCGTGGCCTACGTCTACAGCGTGGTGGCGACGGTGATGCCGGGAATGTTCCCCACCTCTTTTCGCGACGCGCACGGGAAGGTGGACATTTATTTCGAAGCGGCGGCGGTGATCGTGACTCTGGTGCTGCTCGGACAGGTGATGGAGCTTAGGGCCCGCCAGCGGACCGGCGCCGCCATCAAGGCGCTGCTCGGCCTTGCCCCGAAAACCGCCCGGCGCCTTGAGGCCGATGGCTCCGAAGCGGACGTGCCGCTGGAGCAGATCCAGGCCGGCGATCGGCTGCGGGTCCGTCCGGGCGAGAAGGTGCCGGTGGACGGCGTGGTGGTAGAGGGCAGTAGCGCGGTGGACGAGTCCATGCTGACCGGCGAGCCGATCCCGGTGGCGAAGGAAACCGGCGACAAGGTCATCGGCGCCACCGTCAACGGCACCGGCGGCTTGATCATCGAGGCGAAGCGGGTGGGCGCCGATACGCTGCTGGCCCAGATCGTCCAGATGGTGGCGGCGGCGCAGCGCAGCCGCGCGCCGATTCAAAAGCTGGCCGACGTGGTGGCGGGCTACTTCGTGCCTGTGGTGGTGGCCATTGCCATCATCACCTTTATCGTCTGGGGACTGATCGGCCCCGCGCCGGCGATGGCTTACGCCATCATCAACGCGGTGGCGGTGCTGATCATCGCCTGTCCCTGCGCGCTGGGGCTTGCGACCCCGATGTCCATCATGACCGCCACCGGCAAGGGGGCCACCTTCGGCGTGCTGTTCAAGAACGCCGAGGCCATCGAAATAATGCGCAAAGTCGACACCCTGGTGGTGGACAAAACCGGCACGCTGACGGAAGGGAAGCCGAAGCTGGTCAAGGTAGAGGTGACGAACGGCGTTGACGAAACGCTGTTGCTGAAACTTGCGGCGACTCTCGAGCGCGGCAGCGAGCATCCGCTGGCGGAGGCGATTGTCGACGGAGCGGGCGAGCGTGGTGTCGAACTGGGCAAAGCGGAGTCGTTCGAGTCCGTGACCGGCAAGGGCGTGACCGGCAAGGTGGACGGAAAGCGTGTCGCCCTCGGCAACGCGCGCTTGCTCGAGTCCCTCGGTGTCGATCCGGGGGCGCTTGCCGAGCGGGCCGAAGCGCTGCGCCAGGAAGGCCAGACGGTCATGTTCGTCTCCATCGACGGAGAAGCGGGTGGTCTGGTGAGTGTTGCCGATCCCATCAAGGAGACCACACCCGCAGCAATCGAGGCGCTGCACGAAGACGACGTCCACATCGTCATGCTCACCGGCGACAGCGAAACCACCGCCCGGGCAGTAGCGCGCAAGCTGGGTTTGGACGAGGTGATTGCCGGCGTGCTGCCGGATCAGAAGGCGGAGATGGTCAAGCGGCTGCAGAGCGAGGGCCGTATCGTCGGCATGGCCGGCGACGGCGTCAACGATGCGCCAGCGCTGGCGCAGGCGCAGGTGGGCATCGCTATGGGCACGGGCACCGATGTGGCCATGGAGAGCGCCGGAGTGACCCTGGTCAAGGGTGACCTGCGCGGACTGGTGCGCGCGCGCCGGCTCTCGCGGGCCACCATGCGCAATATCCGCCAAAACCTGTTTTTTGCCTTTATCTACAACTCCCTCGGGGTGCCCGTGGCTGCCGGGGTGCTCTATCCCGCGTTCGGAATACTGCTGAGCCCCATCATCGCCGCCGCGGCGATGAGCTTCAGCTCGGTTTCGGTGGTGATGAACGCGCTCAGGCTCAATCGGGTCAATCTGTGAACGGGTGCGCAGCATTCGAAGGATTTAAACAATGAACAGAAAGGCAATTCCGTGGTGGCAAAAGAAGTCGAACCTTGCGCTCGCCGTATTCCTTCTCGCCGCCGGCTATTTCCTGATCACGGAACATCGCGCCCACGTGATCCAGTGGCTGCCCTGGGGGCTGATTCTCGCCTGCGTTGTCATGCATCTGTTCATGCACCGCGGTCACGGTCACGGCGGCAGTACCGATCATGACGACAGGTCGGGGGGGAATGCGGGGTGAACGGCAAAGACAGAATCCGATAACAATTCGGCCTGGTCTCTCAACGTATTCGTTCGTCATTTGGTTTTTCCTGCGCGGAACCGAGGCTGAGTCTGTTACACAGAGGACAATGAAATGTGGAAATGGATGATAAATGGGCTGCTGGCGTTTTCTATTACTCTCGCCGGGCTTCCGGTGCATGGGCAGGTAGCCGCCGAGCGTCCTGATTACTGGCATTACGGCGGGGATTGGGGCTGGGGCCACATGATCTTCGGCTCGGTGATGATGCTTCTCTTCTGGGGCGTGATCATCGTCGGTATTGTCATCGTGGTGCGCTGGCTTGCGGGTGGCGTATCGCAGCAATCCGGGTCGTCGAGTCAAAAGCGGTCACTGGAAATTCTCGAGGAGCGCTTCGCCAGGGGCGAGATCGATAAAGAGGAATTCGAGGAGCGAAAACGCTTGTTGTCGGACTGAGCTAGCAATATGAGAACACCACTTTTAGCCGATCCTGAGCGCCTTTCTGATTGGAGCGTTGTCGAACGCAGATTTGTTTTAAAGGCGTAATGAAATGAACGGAAACGAAGCCTCATATGGGTTGTGGACTCTTGTCGTGATCAATTCCCTGGTGTTCATCATTTTTGCGTTCAGCTTCACCAAGCCGCGTACCGCTCGGGACTGGCGCTCGTTCGGAGCGTTTTCTGCCTTTCTGGTAGCGCTATTCACTGAAATGTACGGCTTTCCGCTCACCATCTATCTGTTCTCAGGCTGGCTCGCGAGCCGTTATCCGGACGTGAACTGGTTGGCCCACGATTCGGGACACCTCATCGAAATGTTGTTCGGTTGGCGCACAAATCCGCACTTCGGAGTTTTCCACTGGATAAGCAATCTGCTTATTTTCGGCGGCTTCGTGCTACTGGCGTCGGCGTGGAGATTGCTCTATGCCGCGCAGCGGTGGCGTTCAATAGCCAGCACAGGGATCCATGCGCACCTACGGCACCCGCAATACGTGGCATTCACTCTCATCATGCTGGGTTTCCTGATTCAGTGGCCAACCGTGTTGACCGTGATCATGTTCCCGGTGCTCGTCTTTATGTACGTGAGGCTGGCCAGACGTGAAGAGCGGGAAGCTATTGAAACCTTTGGTGAAGAGTACCGGCGATATATGCGTGAAGTTCCGGGATTCTTTCCCAGATTATCAAGAATCGGGGGTTCGCAACCGCGCCACCCGGTTCCCTGAGGCGCCGACATATGGATGGATTATTGACGTTTTTGATATTTGCAGGGCTTTTTTACCTGATGATGCGCTTTGGATGCGGCGCGCACATGGTGCACGGCCACGGCGCAGAAAAAAATGAGAAAGGCAAGCACGTCGATCCGGTGTGCGGGAAAAACGTGCCGCCGCATGAGGGCTACGGAAAAATGCACCGACACCAACTTTACCGGTTTTGCTCGCGCAGCTGCCTGGACAAATTCGGAGCGCAGCCCGATCAGTTTCTCCGCGGGCAAAAGGAGGAAACGTCATGGAAAAGGGTATTTCGCTTTTTGCCGTCGGTCACGCGAGCAGTTTATTGCTCGCCATTACCTTCATCGTCTGTGTTGTCTTTGACCTGCTTTTTCCCCAGGCCGCAATGTATCAGGTATGGCTCAAGCTGCTGCCGGGTTTCGAGTGGCTGTCCTGGCAAAGCTTCTTGCTCGGCTTAGTCGAGAGCTACGGATACGGCTGGTACTTCGCGCTGATCTGGGTGCCGCTTTATAACCTGGCCGCATCTCGTCAGGGGAAGAAGCGCGCCTCGGATTCGCGGGGCTGGAAATGATCGGAAAGTATGTCGATGGGAAATCCGGCAAAAGGTCATTGACAGGTAATTACCTCTAATCAGGAGAGTTTCATGAGAAATAATTTGAACCTACTGGTCGCCGCTTTCGCAGCCATCGCGGTCTCGGCGCCGGTAGCGGCGGATGGTGACAGTACTAGAGTGAAGGAGCTCGAGCGTCAGATTCAGGCCCTTCAGGCGCGGGTCAAGGCGCTGGAAGCGCGGCAGACGTTCACGAGCTTCATGCCGAATATGGCGGAACGCTTTCATGTCATGCACCGCGCCGGCGAGGCAGGCGACTGGGCGGTGGCGTTCCACGAGCTGGAGGAGTTGAAGCGAATTACCTCGCTGTCTCCGACAATCGACAAGGAGAAGGGTCAGCTTATGCAAGCCATGATGGGTCCGAGCTACGAGGCGCTGGAGGTGGCGATCGAGCACGGAAATCACGAGAAGTTCGAAAAAGCGCTGAAGCAGACCATCACCACCTGTAATCCCTGTCATGTTGCGATCGGCAGTGAATTCGTTGAGGTGACGCTGGATGCAGAAGAATCCTTGAGCATGAGGCATCCCCATCGTTTTATGCGCCGGGGGATGCCCAGCGGTCACACCCATGGCCCGGCTTCAATGACCGGTATGGATGGAATGATGGGGCCCGGTTCTACGGAAAAGGACGACCACGACGACACCGGCAAGGCGCCGCACGGGCACGAGAAACCTCACGACGACACGGGTATGCCCGCGCACTAGCACAATTGAATATGTATCACGCTGCTTCTACGGCGGGTAGCAATTTATATTAATGGAGTAACCGAAATGTATGGCTTTTCTTTGACCTATTCCGGAACGCTGGAGCAGGCCGTTGCCGCGGCAACCGAGGCCCTTGCCGCGGAAGGCTTTGGCATTCTCACCCAGATTGACGTGGATCAGACCTTGCGGTCAAAGATCGGCGTCGAGGTGCGCCCTTACAAGATATTGGGCGCGTGCAATCCGTCGCTCGCGCACCGGGCGCTCGAGGCCGATCCGGACATCGGATTACTGCTTCCCTGTAACGTCGTCGTGCGCGAGGAGGCGGACGGAAGGATCACGGTCGCCTTCATGGATCCCGAGGCGGTTCTCGCGCTCACAGACAATCCCACGGTTTCCGCGCTCTCCCGCGAGGTGCGCGAGCGGTTGCAGCGCGTTCAGACTGTGCTCAGCGCCAAAGACGCTGCCTGAGCGTTCCGTCATGGGAATTCGATGGCTCTTCCCGGCTGTGATCGGCGGCGCGTCTCCGGCTGCGACATGGGACATGGCACGATGATGGGCGGCGAGGCGTGGCCGGCGAGCTTCGTCAGCAACGGTGAGCGCATTTATTTCACCGGAACCAGCAACTCCGGCAATGGGATCACCTCTTCGGGCGGCGGTATGCATCAGCGCATGATGGGAGGCGGCTGCGCGAGCTGCCACGGCGCGGATCGCCGTGGTGGAAGGTTGATGCCGCAATTCTGGAAGAAAGCGCCTCCGCTGACGCGAGAGGCGCTTATCGACGCGCACGAAGAAGGCGGTGGGCACGACGATCACGGGTCCTACAACCCCGACACGTTGAAACGGGCTGTGTTTGAGGGGATCGATCCGTCAGGAGCCTCTCTTGACGAGCTCATGCCTCGCTGGTCGATGAGCGACTCGGACTGGCAGGACCTGCTCGAGTATCTGCGAATTTAACTAGGTTTCACCAATGATATTGAGGTCGACGAAGATGAACAAATACTTTGCGGAGACAATGGTCCCGGTTTTAACGCTGGGTGTAACGGTATCGGTTACTGCGGCGCCGAGCGTGTATATACCCCTCGGGGACGCGAACCAGGTTCAAGTGATCGACGTAGAAAGTAGTCGCGTGGTCGGCGTGCTAGAAGGCGTTGAAAACGCGCACGGTCTGGCTATCACCCCCGATGGCCGATTTTTAGTTGCAGGGTCCTACAACGAACTACCCCCTGGCATGGAGGACGCGCCGTCTCGTCCCGAGGGCGTATCCGAGGCGGAGCACGAGAAACACCACGCCAAGCCGAAGCCTTCCGCGCCGGTTGAGGTGGGAACGAGTTACGTTTCTGTCGCCGACACGGATACTCGGAAGGTCATCCGGCGGGTCGCTGTCCGCGGTGCCGTGCATCACGTAGCGATATCACCGGATGGAAGGTTCGCCGTGACCACTCACCCGGGCGCCGGTGGCATCAGTGCTGTCGCGCTCGACGCGTACTCGGTAATTCGCAGCGTTTCGACCGGGACAGCGCCGAATTACGCCGTATTTGCTGCCGACGGACGGAGTCTGTTCGTCAGCAATTCGGGCGACAACACGGTCAGCGAAATTGCGGTTGCAACCTGGAAGGTGACGCGAAACTTTGCCACCGGCGGCTCGCCGGAACATCTCGTGCTTTCGAAGGACAATCGCACCCTCTACGTCAACAACGTCGCCGATGGCACGGTTTCGGTCATACCCGTGGAAGAAGGACGGGCAACGCGCACTTTCGAGGTGGGCAGCATGCCTCACGGAATCGACATCTCCGACGACGGTCGCACGCTGTTTGTGAGCAGCCAGGGCGACAACAAGCTGGTGGCCATCGATATTGCGAGCGGCGGCATACGGACGCTGCCACTCGCTCCGGCGCCCTATCACGTCACCACGATGAAAGGCGGCGCAATAATTTATGTCTCGAGCCGCGCTGAAAACCGGCTCTGGATCATCGACCAGAATACATTTTCAGTGAAAGGTGAAGTGGCCATCGGCGGGATCGGGCATCAGATGGTAGTGGCGGCACGGTAGACCGAAGTTCAAATTTGCATCGGCAACAAAATCAGCTTGCATACGTCAAATCCAGGAGGTGATGAAATAGCCAGCGTATCGACCGAAGCCATATGTCAGTCGGCCGTGGTGGTAAGTTCGGTGGTTTGAACGGTCAGAGAACAATTGACGCGAAAAGAATCGTCGCGACGCTATCCTTGCGCGTCGCGGTAGTCGTTGTGGTCGCGACAGGTGCCTTCTACCTGTTCGACCACTATACGGATATCCGGCTCACCGATTCGATGGCCATTCGGCAAAGCGTGGAAAACGTGGGGATGGCGGGACCTCTGCTGATCATCACGCTGATCGCGATGGCAATCGTAATGACGCCGATTCCGAGTGCGCCGATTGCGCTCGCAGCCGGTGCCACCTACGGTCACATCTGGGGCTCCCTCTACGTCGCGATCGGCGCCGGGCTTGGCGCCCTGACGGCATTCGGAATCGCCCGATTCGTCGGTTATGACGCGATAACGGCGCGCTTCGGCACCCGTATCGCTTCCATCCGCCTGCTGGGCTCGCAGACCGCGCTCATGTGGACCGTCTTCGCCACCCGGCTGGTGCCGTTTATTTCGTTCGACATCGTAAGCTATGCGGCCGGCCTTACGCCGCTCACGGCCTGGCGATTCGCCCTGGCGACGATGCTCGGTATTATTCCCGCAAGCTTCGTGCTGGCGCACTTCGGCACGGAAATCACTTCTGCCGATCCGACACGCATTATGGTCGCGATTCTGGCGCTCGGTCTCGTGACCGGGGCTCCTTTCGTTGCCGCCGTTATAAGGCGGCGGAAAGGGCGCCGGGCCACGGGCCCCGGGGTCTGAGGGCGGTCTTTTGCGGTCAAGGCAATCGTCTGATATCGAATCATCGGCGACATTCGAAGCGTCCCTGGAAGAGTACAGTGAGGGAGTCATTTCGCCGCAAGCTATGGAGAAGAGCGGCAGCGAAACCGGATTTCAGCGCCGAGGCCTACGGTAGTGAATGAGCAATACCTCTGGTTCACCTGGGCTTCGGCCTTCTTGGTTCCGTGGGTGGTCCTCTATGCGGCGTTCCCGTCTCAGCGACGCGCGATGCTCTGGGCGAGCCTTTTTACCGCGCCTTTTGGCTTGACCGAGCCGCTGTTCGTACCCGAGTACTCGTCGCCGCCGAGTCTGTTCGACCTGGCGGCGAAGACCGGCTTCGACATCGAGAGCCTCATCTTCTGCTTCGGGATCGGCGGCGTCGGGGCGGTGTTGTACAACGTGCTCTCAGGTTCCCAGCTGGTGACGGTAGCGGAGTCGGAAAGGCACAAGCCGCTGCACCGGCACCATTACAAAGCGCTCCTGTCGCCCTTCGTGATTTTTCCGCCGCTGTATTTCCTGCCGTGGAATCCGATTTATCCCGGTATCGTGGCGATGGCCGTAGGCGCGGTGGCAAACGTTCTGTGCCGGCCGGATTTGAAGACCAAGACATGGATCGGAGGCGTCCTGTTTCTCATCTACTATGCGCTTTTCGTGCTGGGTCTAGAGTGGCTGTCCCCCTGGTATATCGATCGGGTATGGAATCTGGAAGCGCTGTCCGGAATTCTGGTAGGACCGCTGCCGCTCGAAGAGCTCTTGTTTGCGCTGACGTTTGGATTCTACTGGTCGGGCGTCTACGACCATTTCACCTGGAGAACCCCGGTCGGGAATACAGGGCGTGATTGAGGCAGCTTCGTACTGCTTATTGCCCGGCTATTAGTCCCGGCTGGTTTTGCCGTCGTGGTCGACGGACAGGCACTGGGCGTGGGAGTGATCCGACAGCACCTCGATGATTCGGCAATCCGCGACTTTGCCGCCCTTGCACTGCTCGATCATGCGCTCGAGTTCGACTTCCAGCCCCTTGAGTCGGTCAATCCGTTGCTTTACCGAGTTCAGGTGACGCCGTGCAACCGCATCCACGGCCTGACACGACTGTCCCGGTTGGTCACCCATCGCCAGCATCTCGCGCACATCGTCCAGGGGAAATCCCAGCTCGCGGGCGTGGCGGATGAAGGCCAGCCGGGCGGCGTGCTCTGGGCCGTATACGCGCTGGTTGCCGGACTATCAAAAGGGTCAAACCCACTGCTGTCCCACAAATGGGCAAAGAAAAAGGCTTAAATCCCAACGAGTTGTTACAATGGATGTGCGACCAAACACTGTAATAACGGGGGGATTTAAGCCATGGCCCATCATAATACTGTTTTTGCACAATTGCTAAGATTTGTGCCGAGACATGACTTCGAGTCGCTTGCACAAAGCCATCATGTAGGGCAAAAGTTACGCAAAACAAGCCGCTGGTCGCAATTCGTTGCGCTCGCACTGGGACAATTGGCCAGTCGCTGCAGTTTGCGTGATATCGAGTCAAACATGAAGGCCCAGGGGCAACGGCTATATCACTTGGGGGCCGATGCGATTGCCCGCTCCAGTCTGGGTCGGCTGAATGAAAAGCAGCCCTACACCTTATATGAAGGTCTGTTTTCCAAGCTGTATGCGCGCTGCCGGGGTCTAACGCCGGGCCACCGCTTTCGCTTCAAAAATAGACTGTACTCACTGGATTCTTCGCTGATCGATTTGTCGCTGAAGATTTTCCCCTGGGCGCATTATGCGCTGGGTAAGGCCGCCATGAAGCTGCACGTAGGGTTAGATCACGCAGGTCATTTGCCTGCTTTCGTTACCGTGACAGACGGCAAGACCTCGGATATTGAGGTAGGACGCAAAGTCAACGTTGCCAAGGGCAGCATTGTTGTGTTCGACAAGGGTTATACCGACTACAAGTGGTTCAAACACTTGAATAACAAGGGTATCTTCTTTGTGACACGTATTCGCAAGAATGCGATTTGGCGTGTAAAAGCCCGCCGCCCGGTTGACCGTTCGACAGGTTTAACCCGTGATCAGACGATCACATTAACGGGCGTCAAGCCGCAAAAGCTTGGGCTCCCAGGATTGCGCCGTGTTGCTTATCGTGATCCGGAAACCGGTCACCACTATGAGTTTCTTACCAATAATTTTCAGTTAGCTGCGGCCACGATTGCTGAGATCTATAAGCAGCGCTGGCAGGTCGAATTATTCTTTAAGTGGATAAAACAGAACCTGAAGATCAAAGCGTTTCTGGGTAACAGTAAGAACGCTGTTATGACACAGATATGGATTGCGCTGTGTGTCTGTCTACTACTAGCCTACTTGAGGTTCAGCGCAAAACTCGGCTGGTCGTTGCAGAAAATGTTGCGGCTATTACAACTGAATTTGTTTATACGCCGAGACCTCATGGCTTTACTTCGTGGTGACCCGCCCGAGCAAAACAAATCGAACACGCGGCAACTATGTTTGGTATGAATATTTGTGGGACAGCAGTGGGTCAAACCCCATTGATTCCGCTTGTTCGCAGTGCCTTTTTTAGTACTCGCGAGAACGCTCAACCGGCGCAACACGAAAGTCGGCTGACGTCCTTTTCGAACGCCTGGGCCGCGAGTTTGATCCCCTCCACCGTAGTGAGGTACGGAAAGACGGCATCCCCGAGTTCGGCCGACGTCATTCCATGCTTGATGGCAAACACGGCTGACTGAATGCTGTCGCAGCCTTCGGGGGCCAGGATATGGGCCCCCAAAAGCTTGCCCGTATCGGCCTCCGCCACGAGCTTGATCAACCCGCGGGTGTCCCGCGCGGCGAGGGCCCGGGGTACCGCACTCAGCGGAAGCAGAGAAGTTCGCACCGCCGATCCTTGACGACGGGCTTCCGCTTCCGTGAGGCCAACGCTCGCCGCCTGCGGATCCGTGAACGTGACCGAAGGCATGGTGCTTGCGTCATATCGCCGAGTGTTTCCATTCAGCGCATTTTCCGCGGCCAGCTTCGCGCCGTAAGCAGCCATGTAAACAAACATATCCCGGCCGGTGACGTCACCGGCAGCGTAAATTCTCGGATTGGTCGTTCGCAGGTGTTCATCAACGGCTATTCCGCCATTCGGAGTCTCCTCTACTCCGGCAGCGGCCAGATTTAAGCCATCAATATTCGGTTTTCTGCCGGTCGCGACGAGAACCTGCTCTGCCTCGACCCGATCGTTGGTACCTTCGTCCGTCAATGAAAGCGACACGCCACGGGCCGTTCGATGAATTTCTTCGTAAATGACGCCTGTGCGCACGGTGATCCCCTCTCCGCGGAACACGTTCTCAAGAGCCTCGCTGATTTCCGGTTCGCCTTCGGGAAGCAAGCGGCGACGACAGACTATCGTCACCGCGACACCGGCGCGCGCGAAGAGCTGTGCAAGCTCGCAACCGATGTATCCGCCGCCGATGACCAACAGGGATTTTGGCAGCGAACCCAGTTCCAGAGCACCGGTGCTGGTCAGATAGGGCACCTTTTCTATCCCGCGAATCAGAGGAACGTTAGGCGACGCGCCGGTGGTGATAATCACTTTCGGCGCCCGTATCCGGCGGTCGGCGACAACGACGCCGCCATTTTCCAGGCGGGCTGCGCCTTCCAGATAAGCGACGGTGTTGTATTCCGGTAAAAGCTGGGTGTACTTGGCTTCCCGAAGTTCCGCAACCAGTTCATCCTTTTGCGCAACAAGGTTCGCCCAATCGTCGAGGATCGCCTCGGAACGAATTCCGGAAAAACGGCTCGCGGCCTCCGCCTGATGAAGCGCTTCGGCCGCACGGATCAGGGTCTTGGACGGCACACAGCCGACGTTGACGCAGGTTCCACCGATGGTGCCGTGCCCGATCAGCGCGACGTGGGCTCCCAGATCGGCGGCATGGATGGCGGCAGAAAATCCAGCCGAGCCCGCGCCGACGACGGCGAGGTCGAAGCCGGAACCGTTTCCTTCGGTAACTTTGTTGCAGCAATCACTCATCAATTGGCCTTTTCAGTCTGAGGCGCCCGGCTCCGGCGAACGAGCGCATATATGGTGATCCCGATGAACAAAGCGAGCGCCGGGAAAAGCACGTAATCGAGCCACCCCAGCATTGCCGATAGACCGACGGCGCCCAGCAGAATGACGAGGACTGGGGTGAAGCAACAGATGGCAGCAATCACCGTGCCGATAATGCCCGTGCGCAACAGCCCTTGATTGGTCATCGATGCTCTCCCTTTATGGGATCCAAAGGTGAAGTCGATTCGGACTTACGGCTCGACTTGGTTGCGCCCCAGCGTCGGTACAAACTATAGGCCAGCAGCCCACTTACGATGGCGACTCCGATATTGGCCATTGGGCTCAAGTCCGTCACCCATCCAAACGCCCAACCGACCGCGGCTCCAACTGCCGCCGGCCCCAGGGCGCAGACCGCGCACAACGACACCACGCCTATTCCGGCGAGAACGACCGCAATCGGTTTTTCACTCATCGCTGCCTCACTGGATGACGGACGACGGAAACCCGTAGCGCGTCGTCGCGGCGGTCAGCGCCTCGACGTTCGTCCTGGTGTCGTCGTACTGCACGACGGCCTGCTGCCTTTCCAGCGAGACGTCCACAGCTATGACACCGTCGACTCGCGTGAGTGACTTTTTCACGATGTACGGACACGAAGCGCAGGTCATGTTTTTGACTGAAAGCGTCACGGTCCGCTCGGCAGCCAGAGCGCCGGTACCCAGAGCAAGCAAGGCCATACAAAAGATCGCCGCAAAAATCTGCTTCATGTGACTGACCCTCCGGCCGTCAATCGCCACCGAGTAGAATCGGCGCGTAGTAGGGAAACGCCATCGCGGCCAGCACCAGGACGGTCGCGCTCCATAGCGCCGTTTTGACGATGCGCCGCGACGCGGGCCTGGCGCAGGCTGATGCATCCGCGCACACAACCTTCGGACGTCGATAGACCAGATAAAAACCCGCACCGGTAAATCCCAGGCTGATCGCGACGAACACGGGCTGGTACGGCGCGAGCGCCGTCAGGTTTCCAATCCATGCGCCACCGACACCGAGCGTGAACAGAGCAAGGGGCACGACACAGCACAAAGACGCGGCAAGGGCGCCGAGCACGCCGCCGGCGGCCAGAATTCCGGTGCCCAGTCTTCGCTTTGCTTCCTCCGGCGCGAGTTCGGTTAAGCCGTTTCGCACATTTGAAATCGTCATGCGTGCCTCTCCGGCTGATTTCGCGCTAGTATGGACCCTGTAGTTACTACAGATTCAAGTCATCGAGTCATGCCGAAAAACAGCAACTTAGGGGGAACCCGCGCCACGATTGGCACATTGTCGAAGCTGACCGGATGCAACATTGAGACGATCCGTTACTACGAGCGCGTCGGCCTGCTCCCCGATCCCCCGAGAACCGAGGGTGGGCACCGCCTGTACGGAGAGCCACACGTCAGACGGCTCGCATTCATCCGGCGCAGCCGCGAACTCGGATTCTCAATAGAAGAGGTACGCGAGCTCCTGGAGTTGGTCGACGGAAAGCGCTACACGTGCGACGAGGTTCACGCGCTCACGCTGGATCACCTCGACGATGTCAAAAAGAAGGTGGCGGACTTAAGGAAAATGGAGCGGGTTCTGAAGAACATGGCCGCACAATGCTCGGGCGGCAAGGTACCTGAATGTCCGATCATCGACGCGCTCTTCGAGTGGAAGGTAAAGGCATGATTTGTAGCGGCAGACCTTCGGCGCAAGCGCGCATTGGGCGGGTTCGTGAGCGCCCGAACCGCAACCCTGGTACTGTCAACTTGAGCGAGTGCCAGGCACACTGCGCCCATGAAAGGCAACGACTCCCCATATCGAGGATACAGGTTTCCGCCTGGCGTCATTAGCTA
>CAMYJH010000041.1 GCA_947258715.1 uncultured Gammaproteobacteria bacterium | reverse complement strand
TACTTGGTGATGTTTTTGGCGTTGTTGAGCGCCAGATTCATGCGTTGTGCATCGTTCTCATCCACATGAATCGCCACCTTGTGGGACTTCTCCGCCGCAGTCGTCACCGGCGCGTGCAGCAATGCTAGGGCTGCGATAGCCGCGGCGCAGAAAGGCACCATTAGTCGTCTGGTCATGATTTAAAACTCCTCATTTGGCCCGGCGCGGAACGGTTCTCCCGACCGGGCCCGGAAAACGACAGCCGGAAGTTTTTTCCGTCACCTCGCAGCTGCATGAAAGCGATACTTGATTTGTCCCTTCGCGATTTATGCGCGGCGCTTCAAGATCCCGGAATCGGCCGCAGCTCGAGCTCCTCGGCGCTGGCTTTGACGAAACCGTACTTGGCGTAGATATCTTGCGCCTTGTCTGTGGTCAGGTACTCCAAGTAGCGCCTGGCGTTCTCCTGATTGCGACCGGTCTTCAGCGCGCCGATGGCATAGCCGACCACGTCGGACTTGTTCAGCGGCGCCGGAATTGCGATACCGTCGATCATGCGGCCGTGCTTCTTGGCCTCGATGATCTCCGTGGTCCACACGATACCGACGTCGGCCTTGCCGTTCTCGATGCGGTCGGGAGTCTCCCGGTGATGGCGGGCGGTAAACCAAGTTTTACCCTCGATGGCCCAGCATTCCCTGCATTCCGCGTTACCGGTCACTTTCTCGTAGAGCCCCATGTCCTTGAGCATGGCCGCACCGTAGAACTTGAAGATTCCCTCGGTGAGGGGATTGGGATGGGATTGCACCAAATCGTCGCGGGAAAGATCCTCGGGCCCTTTTATGTCCTTGGGGTTCCCCGCGGCCACCATCAGCTCGAGCTTGTTGTGGGTGTAGATCATGTACGAGTCCATGATTCCCTTGCCGGCGAGGTTTTTCAGATGCCCGAGATTGACGCTGGCGAACACGTCCGGGTTCATGGCCGTGTTCTGGCCGTTGATCTGGCCTTGCTTGAGAATCTGGCCCTTGAAGATCTGGCCCGGCGGAATGGTCTCCACGTAGACGGCCTTGATGTCCGGGTTCTTGGCCTGAAAGTCCTGGATCAGCTCCTGCATGACCATGAACTGGTTGCCGGCCAGGTACAGCACCAGATCGGCTGTGTAGGAATCGCCGATCTTGCCGTACTCGACCTTGTTACCGACGTGAAAGGTCCGGTAATCCTTGTTGTGGCCGGCGTCTTCCGCCGCGGAAACCGGTGCCGCCGAAACAACGGCGGTGAACAGGGCGGCAAGCAGGGCGCCGCCCAGATCTGATGCTTTCATCATGCTCCTCCTCCAACTTACGGGGTGCGGTGGCGCACCAACCTGCGTTTGCCCGGCGCCTCTGCCCACTGACGAGGAAACGATGGCAGCTGCCGCGGGCGTTATCGATTTATAGGGCGGGCAGCATTCCACACTATCCGGCGTCCGGTGCCGAGGATATATCTACTTGGTGATATTTTTGCCGGCGAAATTTGACCGAGGGCGGCCGCTGGGCATGGATGCCGGTGAACGCCCAACGGCGCCGTCCGACCCGGCGCAACCTGCGGGGGCGCCATCTCAGGGCGATTTGTGCTCGTGCTTCTTGTGGTGGCCGTGCATCCCCGAATGATCGTGGTCATCTATACCCGGTCCCGTTGCTCCCAGCGGCTGGACGGTCACCGTCACCTCGAGCGGTGACGCTTTTTCGAACTCGAGGGTCAGCGGAATTTTCTCGCCCTCCGAAAGCGGCTGCTTGAGGCCGATGAGCATCAGATGTTTCCCGCCAGGCTCGAATCTGACGTACTCACCGGGGTCGAGCACGATGGTCTCGACCCGGCGCATGGTCATCATTCCCGCTTCCGTCGCGTGGGTATGAAACTCGACCTGGCGCGCGACAGGGCTCGATGCGCCCACCAGCCGGTCGGGAACTTCAGCGTAATTTTTGAGCGTCAGGTACACGGCGCCGTTCTGGGATACGGGCGGAAGCGCGCGGGACCAGGCTGACATGACGTGAATGGCCCCGCTCCCGTCATGCTGGGCCAGCGCGGCCGAGGCGGCCAGCAAGAGACCGGCGCAGATGCTCAAGGTTTTCATACTCGTATCATCTCATGAAAGCAGCCGAGCGCACGCCCTGCGCCGGCTGGTGTTCAAGGCGACGAACAGGTCCGCACCACGATTGGGCTTGCGCCTTTCGGCGACATCTGGCGTTCACGGACGGCCTCCGATATCGCCAGCTTTTAGATACCGCACCAGTACAGTCACGCGCAAGTCTTCTGTCTCGATGGTTGTCGCCTTTGGCACGGTATGCTCCGGCCGAAAAAGGGGCGGAGCGCTTTCGGGTCGTCGATTTAAATTGAAAAGTTTTTTTATCACTTAGCGAAAATTTAAGGTGCTGTTCTAACATCATTCTGATATTTGGTTTAATTTGGAACACAACGACCTGGTTATTAGGATAAAATAGTCATTGTCTGCTCCAACAGGCGAACAGGCGGGCCGACGATTTGTCCCGGCATAAACGCGAACCCCGAGCAGAGGAGCCAAGCCATCAAAGACCACTATTACCTGGACAATGCGGCCACCACCTGGCCCAAGCCCGATGTCGTCTACCAGACCATGGACTCGTTCTTCCGCGGCTTCGGGGTCAATCCCGGCCGCGCCGGCCACGAGCTGGCGGTAGAAGCGGAGAAGATGATTGTCGAAACCCGCGGCCTGCTGGCGAAATTCTTCAACCACCGCGGTGATCCCGAACGGGTGATCTTCACCCAGAACGCTACCGACTCTCTGAACATCGCGCTCTGCGGACTGCTCCGGTCAGGGGACCACGTCGTCACGACAAGGCTGGAACACAACTCGGTGCTGCGCCCGATCCGGCATCTGGAGCGCGACGGCGGCGTCAGCGTGACCCGCGTGGGGCGAGACGCACAGGGCTATATCGACCCCGAAGATATTCGCAATGCGATCACGCCGAAGACAAAGGTCGTCGTCGTCAACCACGGGTCCAACGTGCTCGGATCGGTTCAGGACATCGAGGCCATCGGAAAGATTTCGCGTGCTGCCGGGACGGTGTTCGTGGTCGACAGCTGCCAGAGCGCCGGGGTATTGCCCATCGACGTGGAGGCCATGGGCATCGACGTCCTGGTTTTCACCGGCCATAAAGGACTCTTCGGTCCCATGGGCATCGGCGGCATGGTCATCCATCAAGACGTGGAACTTCCACCCGCCCGGGTGGGAGGCACAGGCGTCGATTCCATATCGCCTTTCCAGCCGGACGTCTATCCGTATCACCTCGAAGCGGGCACCGTGAATCTGCCCGGAATCGCCGGCCTCAATGCCGCCCAGAAGTGGTTTGCCGAGCTGGGCCGCGCACAACTTGGCGACGCTGGAAAAACCGTTTCCCATCAGCAAGCCTGCAAGGCGGCGCTCACTCATATAGAGAGCGTGGAACTCGGACACATCAATCGGCTCGCCTCGTCGTTACGCGAGATGGACCGCGTAACCGTCTACGGTCCGGAGGGGAACGCCCGGCGCACCGCCACGTTGTCCGTGAACATCGACAACATGCCCGCCGGGCAGCTGGGGGAGATGCTGGACGCCGACTACCACGTCTGCGTGCGCGCGGGACTGCACTGCGCCCCGCTCGTGCACATGGACGAGGGCACGGTCGAGCAGAAGGGGGCGGTACGATTTTCGCCCGGCTATTTCAGCGACCAAGAGGACATCGACCAGGCCGTCGCCGGAATCGCCGATCTGTCCGAGATAGTCACCCACGCCTGAGTACTCGCACCGCCCAAGGATCGGGCGAGTCAATGGGTGTCGGTCGCACCCGGAGGCGATGGTCTCGGTTTGCGCTCTGACTGCACTCAAAGCGAGCGCAGGCTTAGTCCAGGGCCGTCGCGCTTTCTGAAATCGAATCGACGCAAGCAGACTCTTAAGGCAAACGAAACGCGCGACCGCGCGTTCGTGTTTCAGGCGATGTTTTTCGACGCGGCCGCCGCGTGGGATTCAAACCACTGCAGCTTTCCGTGCAGCTTGACCACTTCGCCGATGATGGTCAGCGTAGGCGCGCGTACATTGGCGCTGTCGACGATCTCAGGCAGGCTGGTCAAAGTGCCGGTGAAGATCCGCTGATTGGGAGTCGTGCCTCTTTCCACCAGCGCCGCCGGCAGATCCTCGGGCAGCCCGCGCTTGATCAGCTGCTGACAAATCACCGGCAATCCAATCAATCCCATGTAGATGACGATGGTCTGTTGCGGCTTCGCCAGCGCGTCCCAGTCCAAGTCTGTGCTCCCGTCCTTCAAGTGTCCGGTGACGAAGACGCACGATTGGGCGTAATCCCGGTGGGTCAACGGGATTCCGGCGTAGGCGGCACACCCGGAAGCGGCGGTGATGCCGGGGACAATCTGAAACGGAATGCCCTCCGCCGCCAGGGTGTCGATTTCTTCTCCGCCCCGTCCGAAGATGAACGGGTCGCCTCCCTTGAGCCGCAACACACGCTTGCCTTCTCTCGCAAGCCGAACCAGCAGCTGATTGATGCTTTCCTGAGGCAGCATGTGCCGGCTGCGCTCCTTGCCGGCGTAGATCCGGGGCGCGTCCTTTCGCGCCAGCCGCAGCACCGCTTCGGAGACCAGCCTGTCATGCACGACCACATCCGCCCTTTGCATCAGTCGGAGCGCGCGCGATGTCAGAAGATCGGGGTCGCCGGGTCCCGCGCCAACCAGATAGACCTCGCCCGTCAGCGGGAACGAATCAGGGCCCGCGCCGAGCTCGTGGCGCAACTCACGGCGCGCAGCGTCCGTCCGGCCGGCAAAAGTCATCTCGGCGATGGGACCGTCGAGCACATGCTCCCAAAAACGCCTGCGTCGGCCCGATTCTTTGAAGCGTTTTTTCACCTGGTCTCTGAACTCACGGGCGAGCAAAGCGAGCTGCCCGAAGGACGCGGGGATCAGAGTCTCCAATCGCGCCCGCATGAGACGCGCCAGCACCGGCGACGCGCCGCCGGTGGAAACCGCAACAATTACCGGTGAACGATCGACGATGGAAGGCATGATAAAGCTGCACAGGTTCGGCTGGTCGACGACATTCACGGGCAGGGCGATCTTGCGGGCCAGATCGGAAACCTGTTGGTTGAGCGCCGGGTCGTCGGTTGCGGCGACCACCAGGGTCTGTGCTTGAAGATCCTGCGGCGAAAACTCTCTCTGCTCATGGCTGATGACGCCGGTCTTCTTCAGGCCGGCCACATCCGCACCGATCTCGGGTGCGACTACCGTCAGATCCGCGCCCGCCCGCAGCAGCAGCTCGGCCTTGCGGGCCGCAATTTCTCCGCCACCGACGATCAGGCATGGCCGATTTTTGATCTTCAGAAAAACGGGCAGGTAGTCCATATAGGCGACAAGCTGTAACTTCCTGAACGGCTGCAGGTTAATCGACACCGCGAAGAGGTGCCGGGGTCAGGCCGGATTGTATAGCACAGATGAAGGGACCGAGGTGCGGGAATGCGCTTTCGTACGCTCAACCAGCCGAAGGCTCGGCAAAGGCGGACGGCGGGGAGAGACTGAATCGGGGCCGTCACTGGCGGCTCGCCCTTTGGCGGCATCCGATACGCCCGAAAAGCCGGGCACAACTGTGCCCGGACAGATCGTATAATCGGCGTCAGTTGCCGCGCCGGTGCAACCGCACCTGGTTGTACATGCCCTCGATATTGAGCGCGCGGTGCTTGTCGTAATTTCCCCAGTCGGCGTAGGCCTCCAAACGGATGCTTTCCTGCATCTCCGCGAGGGACTTTCCTGCCCGGTCCGCCTTGATCACCTGGTCGTGCAGCTCGTTCATGTAGCGGCGGAAGGCGGTGGCGTCGGCCTTGGTGCCCAACGGACCGTGGCCGGGGGCGAGAATGTCGAAGTCCATCTGCTCCACGCGCGCGATGGCGTCCATCCAGTCCGGAATGTAGGCGTCGGTCAGATTCTTCCACGCGAGCGTGCGGATTGGGATGAAGTCGACGGCGTAAAGGGCTCGTTCGGCGGGAAAGCGCATGACAATCATATTGTCCGAGTGGCTGCGCCCGAGGTAGCTCAGCTCCACCGTCTTCCCGCCGAGCTCAATCGTGAGCTCGTCCGAGAAAGTTATTTCGGGCACTGCGGTTGGGCGTTTCTCGTCAATGATGTCTCGCTTGGCTTGCGCATGCGCAACCACCGTCGCGGTTTCGGCGAACACCTCGCCGCCGGCGATATGATCGACGTGGTCGTGGCTGTAGATCAGGTACTTCACGGGCTTGCCAAATCGTGTGGCGATCTCCGCCTTCAGCCACTTTGCGGCGTCGGCGTTGATCGGATCGGTCACGATGATTCCGTCAGGGGTTACCAGCAATACCGAGAAGTGAAAGTTGTTCTGGAAGCGGTAGAGATCGCCGGCAATCTTAGTGATAGAGCGTTTGGCCTCACCTTGCGCGAGCGCGACACCGGACAGCGCGAACAGGGCCGACATCAGCACGGGCGCGAATGCTTTTTTCATTGGTTACTCCTTGGCATCTGGGCTATGAATAAAATTGTCACATCCGAATTTTTCCGGATAGGAGCGTTCATACGCTGGCGGCAGGCTACGCGCTTTAAGGGAATGCGCGGGAGCAGTTCAGTTCACGAAGAATCCGCCCTCGAATTCTTTTGTGACAGTACCCTTTAATGTCATAAACGGTTATTAGTCGACAGCGCGCATGCCCCTACGCAATGAGCATCAGTCGCTCGGTCAACACCGCCTGGTGCGGGATGTTGGGACACGGCGATCCGAAATTCTGGCGTTGATCGACTACCACCGACTCACACGCTACCCAGAAACAGCGTGCGAATATGTTTATTCAGGCTGAACGCGACGACCGAACGAAACGTTAATCCTCCACCCGACTCCAGGTCTCGTCCGGGTTGTACTCGAAGATCCCCCCGGCGATGAGATCCGTGTCCTCACCGAGGTCCTTTTCGTAGATCTCGCCCTGGTGGTTCACCACGAGGGTCATGATCCCGGAATTGTCGTAATCCGCCGGAAAGGCGATGAGCGCGAAGCCGGCGATCATGTTGCCGTTGATCACGTAGTCGTAGCGCCCGCCAGGTGGGTTGAGCCCCTGACGGGTGAGAATTTTGAAATAATAGCCCTGGAAAGGATCGCCGGGGTCCCGTCCTTCCAGGTAGCCGCGGGCGTCGGCAACTAGAGGGCCGAACGGGCTCAGCTCATCATCCGAGTCCGGATCCAGTTCCCAGTAGAGTCCGTCCTTTCTACCGGGTCGACTGCTAATGCGCTGTGCAAACTCGCGCACCTCGTCGCCGTCGTGGTCGACGCTGGCGTACTGATACTGGGCCGCCACGTAGGCGCGCGCTACGGAAATCGCGTTGAGCTCATTGCGGCCGATACGGCGATTGATCACTTCCTCGAGTCCCGCCTCGGTGTCGAAACGCCAGCGGCCATCTTGCTCGACGATGGGAAACGGAACCGGCCAGATCTCCTTGCCCACGAGCACGACCATCAGATCCTCGGCATCCGGGCGAACCCGGTACATCTCCTTAGCGGCAGCGTGAACCTGCTTCATATTTTCCCGCGCTGCGGCTTCGTCGCCTCCGAGCAACTGGTCCTTGTACCGCTGATCAAAGATATCCAACAAGTCATCCACCTTTCCCGAACCGAGGGCGTCGACGAGCGCAGCCGCCGCCGCTTCCGGCGTCTCGAATGTCTCCTGCAGCTTATCCTGCGCCAAGCTCGCGGGCGGCGCGCATACGGTCAGGGCTAGCGCTGCTGCCGCAAGCACCTGAGACCCAAAACGCCGAAGCTGTAACCGTCGGCGCCCTGACGTAATCGACTCCATTAACTTCACCTTGGTCAGTCGTTCATCTTGAAACTTGTGGTTGCAACAACCGCGGGACAAAACCACTCCGACACGTCTCTCACTTCCCATACGCATAATCATCGCCGCCGCCCTCCACCTCCGCGGCTACGGCCGCCGCCGCGCGATGCGCTCCTGCCGCCGGAAGAGCGACCGCTGCTGCGGCCGCTGGACCTTCGTGAGCTGCTGCGGTTGCGACTCTGAGATCCGCGCCGGCTGTTGTTATGGGCCGTTCTGCCGCGGCTGTAGCCACCGAACGAACTGCTCCCCCGGCGTGAGCTGCCGGCGCTTTGACGCTGGCCTGTCCCGGCACGCTGAGTCGTGGCGCGACGCTGGCCCGTGCTGGGACGCTGACCCGCGCTGGGACGCTGGCCCGTGCTGGGACGCTGGCCGGCACCGGGGCGCTGGCCCGTGCTGGGGCGCTGGCCGGCACCGGGGCGACTGCCCGGGCGACTACCCGCCCCCGGCCGGCCGCCGGGGCGGCCGCCCCCCGCCCCGGGGCGGTTCGCATTCCACTTGTTGCCGCCGCGGTTGATATTGGCGTTTCTGTTTCCGCCGGAAATATTGACGTTGCGGTTGATATTGACGTCGCCGTTTCGCCAGCCGACGCCGTAGCCGATGGCCGCGCCGACGAACATACCGGTCCAGAAAGCGGCGGCAGGTGAATAGTAGTAGGGGTAGGGAGACGGATAATAATGAACCACCGGAGCGGGTTGCTGAACCACCACCACCGCGGGGTCGTAGCGCGGCACATAAATGACCTCCGGGCTCGCGCTGTTGATGACGATGGTCTCCTTTTCCTCGATGATGATTTGTTTTTCATCGCTCTGGAGATTACCCGCCGCGTAGGCGCGCTGCCGGAATTGCTGGATAGCGTCCGTCACGTCCTTTTGCTGGTCGATGACCGCGGTGCCGAGTTTCCAGGTCCAGTCGAGATCGTTGTTCATCATCTGGAGCGCTTCGGGATAGTTGAGCAGCCCCAGCACGCTCGGGTCCCAGTCCTCGCTGGGCTCGAGCTTCGGGTCTTTTTCGCGCTTCTCGAGAAAACGCGCCGCCTTGACGATATCGAGGGGAAAGGTGGACGCTGGCAGCACAATGGCGATGAGATCATCGGGGTAAAGCGCGATGGGGCCGACCAGCTCGTCCAGCTCCTCGGGAGACAGCAACGCGCCGCCGCCTGAGGCAGAGGCTGCGCTGTCGCCCGCCGGCACGGCCGACGAAACGGCACCCGGCGCGAGCCCCGCGGATGCGCCGACAATGGCCGAGAGCAGGAAAGTTGCAATAAGGCGATGGTTGATAATTCGCATTTGTCTACGCATCCGTCGTTGAGTCAACGTCGGCCCTTCGTTCAGCCGCTAATTAAACGCTAGCTCGCGTTTCTACGCAGTCACTCAAAGCTGATAGCCGGGCGCATCCAGGACGCTGAGGCAGCTCATTTCGACGCGGCTATCAGTACTCTCGTTGAGTGGATTCCTTCGCAACCCGGCATCATTCTGGGTTAGCAAATGGCCTGGCGTGCGCCCAGGCACCGATCCGCACCATCAGCTTGCCGGATTGAAATATCCTGTCGATGAGGAGACCGAAAGGAATCGCTAAGGCATTGTCGCCGCGCTGTTTCCCGTTGGCAACCATAACGAGAATCCACGCCGCTCTCGGTCGATCTAAGGGCGCAGACGCTTCTTCCTGCTGGAAGTGGCTCATAACCCATAACAACGAAGGAATTCCGCGCCCGCTCGGCGTACGAATCCGGCTCGCGGACGACAGGCGTTCGTGTTCGTTCTCGGTTCGCATAAGGAAACCGCCGACTATGTCTCCGGGCCCGGCAGCTCGTTTGCTGCTTGCCCGTCGCCGTTACGACCTGGGTTTTGCGTTCTCCGGATCGTACAGCGGCCGGTAGCCTACTGCCTCGACCTTGATCGGATATTGCTCGTGGAAATATTCCATCAGCAGCTCCTGGCCGACCTGGCAATACTCGCGCGGAAGGTAGCCAAGCGCGATGTTCTTGCCGAGTGACGGCCCGTAGGCGACGCTTGTGACGTAGGAGCGACGGCCGACCGAGTCGATGAGCACCTCGCCGGTTTTCGAATCCAGGATGGGCCAGGACCCCACCGGGTAACGCGCAACGCCATTTGAATCCACGTTGTCCTGCATCGTCATGGTGCAGAGATATGCCGGCTGGTGCTCGCGCTGACGCTGGGCGAGGTACGCTTCCTTGCCGTGAAAGTCCGCAGCCTTGACCTTGGGGCGGGCCAGATCCGCTTCCAGCAGGTTGTACTCTGTGAGCAGATCCGCATTTTGCAGCCGCATGCTCTTCTCCAAACGGCGGCTGTTGGCGTAGGTCTCGACCCCGACGGGGGTCACGCCCTGCTCGCGGAGTGCGTCCCACAGCGCCAGGCCGTCATCGAAGGAGAAATGAAGCTCCCAGCCCTGCTCACCGACATAAGAGATGCGGAATGCCATCACGGGCGTGCCCTTGACCGTGATGTCGCGCACAGTGGCAAACGGAAAGTTCTCACTGGTCAGCGCATCCGGGTCGTCAGCAACCGCCTGCAGCGTGGCACGGGCGTTGGGGCCCCAAAGACCGATGCAGCCGAAATCTTCCGTCGTTTCTTCAATCTCGACGTTTAAGCCGCGATCTTCGGCCATGCGCTTGACCCACACGTAGTCGCGGTTGCCGGCGTCGGCACCGTCCATGATCCGATAGCGGTCTTCGGCCAGCCGCACCACGGTCAAATCGGCGCGGACTCCGCCTTCGTGGTCCAGGAAGTGGGTGTAGATACCCTTGCCGATCGGCGTGTTGCCGCCGACCTTGGCCACGCAAACGTATTCCATCAGCGCTTCTGCATCGGCGCCGGACACGTCGTACAGAGCGAAGTGCGACAGATTGATCATGCCGACGTTTTCGGACATCTCGAGATGCTCGGCATTGGATACGCGCCAGAAGTGCCGGTTGTCCCACTCGGCCTTGCGTTCGGGCACCCTCTCCGCGTACTTCTCCAGCAGATGCTCGTTGCTCGCGTATCCGTGGGCGCGCTCCCAGCCCGCCACCTCCATGAAGTGGCCGCCCAGCTCTTTCTCGCGCTCCCAGAACGGGCTGTGACGGATATTGCGAGCCTTGGTGTAGGGCTCGCGGTTGTGAACCGGCGGATTGTAGATCTTGAATGCCGTCTCGTAGCAGCGATCGTGGATGTACTGCTCCTCCTTCTGGAACGGGTAGTAGCGCGCGATGTCGATGCCGTGGTGGTCGAGCTCCGTGCGCCCATCGGTCATCCAGTCTGCGATCACCTTGCCGGTGCCGGGCCCGTCCTTTACCCAAACCGATTCGCAGTACCACAGACCGCGCACTTCCGGGGACTCGCCAATCGACGGACCGCCATCGGCCGTCACCTGCAGCAGGCCGTTGAACGATCGCCTCTCGTCGAAGCCGAGCTCACCGAGTATCGGGGTAAGCTCCATGGCCCGCTCCAGCGGCTCCATGATCTGTTCCATTTCCAGGTCGCGCTGGGAAGGCGACAGCCGCGCCTGCTCCTTCTCCAGAAGGTCCCGCGGATGCACCATGCGCGGGTCCTTCTGTTCGTAGTAGCCCCATTCGATTTGGCCGCCCTCGGATGTCTTCGGATCGCCCGTGTCGCGCAAGTAAGCGGAGTTGCCCTGATCCCGCAGCAGCGGATAGCCGATGTCCTTGCCGGTGCCGGCAAACTGGTCGAACGGACCGAAGAAAGTCAGCGGATGGTCCACCGGCATAATGGGCAGATCCTCGCCCGCCATGGCAGCAATAACCCGGCCCCACAGACCCGCGCACACGACCACCGTAGAAGTTTCGATGTAGCCCCGCTTGGTCTCTACGCCCTTGATACGCCCGTCCTCGATGTTCAAATCGGTGGCGGGCGTGTTGGCGAAGGTCTGCAGCTTGCCGGTTGCTTCTGCGTTATTGACCAGCTCGCCGACGACGATCTGCGAGCGAGGAATCACCAGTCCGGCGTCCGGATCCCAAAGGGCTCCCTGGATCATGTCTTCCACCAGCAGCGGGTGCTTCTCCTTGGCCTCCTCTGCGCTGATCAGGCGCGCATGGGTGCCGAAGGCCTTGCCGGACCCCACCTTTCGCTTGAGCTCTTCCATCCGCTCGTCGTCACCGACACGCGCCACCTCGAGTCCACCGATGCGGCTGTAGTGCCCCATCTTTTCGAAGAAGTCGATGCTGTACATCGTGGTGTAGCACGACATGTGATCGTGCGACGTCGCGTAGCAGAAGTCGGAAGCGTGCGCCGTCGAACCGATATCTGTGGGAATCGCCGACTTGTCGATGCCGACGATGCCGTCCCACCCGCGTTCGATAAGGTGATGCGCAACCGACGCGCCGACGATACCTCCCTGTCCGATGATTACGACCTTTGCGCTCTTTGGAAAATTCGCCATTTATTATGTCTCCGGCTGAAAGATTGTTCTCGGTTTGGTCGGCTCTTCGGCCGCACAGTCACCGCGCTTGGACGATCCGGCACGCACAATACGCTTCCGGGACTGAGGAGGACACGGACCTTTTGTTAGGGGGCAGCGCTCCGAGCTTGGTATTATAAATCGCGCGCGGAGTGCAGAAAACAGGCGTTGTCGCACCGAAACGTTGAGGGCCGGCAATAATACCCGACGCAAGCGTTGCAAGGCTCATCATCAAAGCACACGCGTTCAACCACAAACCATTCACAGCGGCGGCGCAAGGCTTGAAAACCATTGCCAAGCAGGGAGGCTTGACCGGATCCTACCTGACACGTCTTTGAGATTTTCTTTTTTTAGCCCCGACATCACGCGGGCCAATCTCGACGCTCCCGATCCTCTCGATCTGACCGCCGCCAAACTTAAACGATTGGTAGGACTTTCTCGCTTAACTAACATCAGCAAAAAACGCTGCTCGGATTTACGTGATCGGGTAACGGCCATCTGTTAACAAAGGTTCCGCTCAGCCAGGTGAGTGACGGCCCACTTTCTCAATCATCAGAGGCCGGTTATCGTTGACTGTTAATTGTTTCGAAGCGATAGAAGTCCAGGTTCTAGGCCAGGGCGTTATCGTTTTCAATGATACTTAGGTCTTGATCATCGCGAAAAATGGCCGCTCGCGGAGCATAGCAGCGAATCGGCGCAAACCAATCCATCGAGAAGCACGGGTGTCGGATTTAATCGAAGCACCCACTAAAGGCAGTTGACCGATGCTCGTCGAACTTAAGCCGAGGCATACTATCTCTTCTTTTTAAGACATTTCGCGATACTGCCACTCGGTTAATCGAGCGCCGCTGAAAGCCCTAATTTCTGCGGCGGAGACAGCACGCGATTGGTCGCGTGCGGCATGGCCGACAGTTACCGGGGGCCCGGAGAAATTGGGGAAAGAGCGCGAGCAAACGATGTGTCAGAATTGCGGCGTCGGACTAGATTTTGGCCTGTGGGTACAGATGATCTCGCTTGAGACGAACCTGGCAGCGACTTGGTGATGAGCGACTCTGCCCACAGCCGTGCCCGCTTAGATCCTGGCGGAAATCGTGATCGAGTGATTTCAATGTGGTGCCTGGGTCGACTTGGCAAGTTCGGCAATCAGCTCCTTCAGTACGGCTTCCTGCGAATCTACGCGAATCTCCACGGCCTGACGGTGGAGACGCCCGGTTGGATAGGAGAGCGATTGTTCGGCTTTCGCGATCCTTCGCCGGCCAGGAAACGGGCACCGGCTATGGACACCTGGATCCGTTACTACGCTCGCCGACGAGAGTTCGGCGCATTTGCGTTGCTCGATCTGGTGCGGTGGATCTGGGAGTCTTGGCCATGCGAAGTCGACTGGAATGAGTTTGACGAAGGCATCCTATTGCCTAATCGCGCTGTCCTCGAGAACGTAGATTTCTGGGGAACATTTCTGTTTCCAACCCGATACTATTCTCCGTACAAGACGTATTTTCGATCATTGTACAAGGCGCTTCCAGAGATCGAGTCGAAATTGAAACCCATGGTCGATCGCCTGCGAGGCGAAGGGAGAACGGTCATCGGTATTCACTTGCGTCTCGGTGACTTCTGGCAGTATCCCGACTGCAATTGGGGCTTTATCGCGCCAGCTAGCTGGTATGTGCATTGGCTCAACGAGATATGGGGAGAACAAACAGATCCTGTGCTCCTCATCTGTAGTGACGAGCCGGAAAAAGTCAGGCACGAGTTCGCCCGCTTTAATCCGGTGACCGCGTCCGACTTGGATAACGGCATGCTGGGCGAGATGGCTGATGCCGGATTCGGGTTCTATCCGGATTTCTACCTCCTGAGCCAGTGCGACGTGCTCGGGATATCGTCGTGCTCGTTTGCTCTCGTTTCGGCGATGTTGAACGAGAGATGCAATGCCTTCTTTCGACCCGATGCCGATGCGGGCAAGTTAGTACCGTTCGATCCCTGGGATACCGAGGTCTATGCCGATCGCGCAGACGATGCACAATTTTCAACGGTTTTTCGTCGTGCTGCCTATCGATGGCGCAATCTGGAGCGAATGAGGGCAGCCCACGGAGTTTTGACCCTGGTGCGGAACTCTCTTCCGCGTCTTCATCGCAGACTTTCCTTCGAGTTAGCGGCCTTGCTCACATCTGGGTTCATGAAATCGATGCTGATCGCAAATCGTATCTCCAAGCGATGGCGCGGTAAGTCGATATCGCCTTTTGATGTCTTTACCTCTGATCGGCTGCTTCGATTCTTTACCGACAAGTTCAACAAGTGAGTGATCGAAATCGTGACTGCTACTAAGGTTGGCTATTTATCTATTTTTCGGGCCGCGATTCGCCGGACATCCGCATGCTCTCTTTCGTGCCGGCTACTATTTCTCCAGCACCGTAATCCGAGTGGTTCTGATGGGGGAAGAGTCTTCGCGCACTCGGTCAGCAGCAGATCGACGCCCCAAACCGACACGATGACCGTTGATTTCGTATGACGCGCACGATCTTCCATGATGTCCACGCTCCCAGGACGGAGAGGTAGGCACAGCAGAGGTGGAATTAATACGGAGACATATGGTAATGGTCACCGACCTGGGAACGACACTCGAACGAGATCGCATATCCGTGTCCATGCCAATTGCCAAACGCGTACGGGAGTGGCTAAGAACGTGCGGATTCCTTTGGCGGGCCCGCCATAATTACATCCACATCTGGGGAAATTCCAGCTACGAGCGAGAGTTTTGGCGCGAGCGCTTGCTTTTTCGCTCGGTTTTCATTGCGAACAGCCCGGAGACAGTAAACCATGTGCTGGTGAGCCACGCGGAAAATTATCCGAAGAGCGCTTACACCGACCGTGCGCTCGAGCCGCTGGTGGGAAATGGACTCTTCATCAGCAAGGGCGAGTTGTGGCGGCGCCAACGCCGGCTTGCCGCCCCCGCCTTTCGTCCGAGCCGCTTGAAGGAGTACAGCACACAGATGATTGATGCGTCCCACGACATGCTCGCCCGCTGGGAATCCGCGGGCGAGGGAGCAGAGCTCGAAGTGTGCCAGGAAATGGCGCGGCTAACGGCAGACGTCGTGTGTCGAACGATGTTTTCCCAGGACCTCGATGAGGAGCAGGCCCGGGTCGTATTCGAAGCCTTTACACAGTATCAAGAATCACTCGGCGTCTTGGACGTTGTTGAGATTCTCGGCCTCCCCAGCTGGCTTCCTCGGCCGGCCGTGCGAAAAGGCCGCAAGGCGGTTAAGCATCTGGATTCCGTGATCAACGCCATTGTTGCCAAGCGCCGCGCGGATCGATCCGCAAGAGAGGATTTGCTCGAGCTCCTTTTCGAATATCGCGATCCGGATACCGGTGAAGACATGGACAATAAGCTACTTCGGGACGAAGTGGCCGTCATGTTTCTCGCCGGTCACGAGACGGCCGGAAATGCCCTGTCCTGGTGCTGGTACCTCCTGTCCCAACACCCGAACGAAGAGGCCCGTCTGCATCGCGAGATCGACCAGGTGCTAAACGGGCGTTCTCCTGTCTATTCGGACCTCAAGCGTCTCGTTTATACGCGGGCGATACTCGAGGAGACCATGCGCCTGTATCCGCCGCTTCACCTATTCTCGCGCCAGGCAGTGGCCGACGACATGATCAATGGTCAGCTTGTTCCTGCGGGATCGATGGTCATCGTTTCACCCTGGCTCTTGCATCGGCACCGGCTCATCTGGGATGAGCCGGCAGTATTTCGCCCCGAGCGCTTCCTGGCCGCGGACGCCAAGCGCGGGCCGAAGCACTGCTACGTTCCTTTTGGCACCGGGCCACGCGCCTGTCCCGGCGGGTCTTTCGGCATGATAGAGGCAACGCTCGTCATAGCCAGCGTAGCCCAGCGCTTTCGCCTGCGGCTCAAGCCGAATCACCGCGTCGAGCCCGTGGCCCGCTTGACTACGCGGCCCTCCCATGGTTTACCAATGAGCCTGCATCATCGTGACGACTAGCAGTGCCCGGGGTATTGTCAATTTAGAAGTATCGGGGAAATTACCAAATATCTCTCTTGCTTTTGTGTCGATAAAGTTTTTGCGCCCTACAACAGCAAGCTGCTGACGCAAGACCAAGTTCCCAAGCGCCAGCTCTTGGCGGGTAACTATGGCTAACCTCAGCGACCCTAGGACGATTCTAAGCCACTTCAACATGGCAGCCAGGCTAACGGGACACCGTGAAAAAAAGGCAATAGAATAATCTGGGATGAATAGTCAGGAAGGACAAGCGATCTTCACTCGATCGATCACTTCCTGTGTTCAGCAACCCGACTGCACCGGGTCCATATAGGGGCCAGCCGCGTTCTTGGGCGATTAGTTGCCGAGACGCTGCAGCGCATTGACGACCTTCTCCGGTGTAATCGGCAGATCGAAGATGCGAACGCCAATCGCGTCCGCCACCGCGTTGGCGATGGCGGGCGCCACCGGCGTCAGCGCCGGCTCGCCGATGCCTTTGGCGCCGAAGGGACCGACGCCACTGCGTGATTCCAGAATAATCGCCTTGTACTCGGGCACGTCCATCGCCGTGGGTATGAGATATTCACTGAAGGACGTCGATGTCAGCTGTCCCTGCTCATAGCGCAGCTCCTCGCTGAGGGCATAGCCCTGCCCCTGGGCGGCGCCGCCTTCGATCTGGCCCGCCACCGCATCCGGATTAATCGCGAGACCGACGTCATGGGCACCGACGCTTTTCAGCACCGTGACCTCGCCGGTCCCGGTGTCCACCGCGACCTCCACCGCCTGAGCGCCGTAGGTGTAATCGGGATGCACCCGGCCCTGACCCGTCTCGGGATCGATTTCGCCGGTGAAAGGCGCCCGGAACATGACCAGCTCGGATCGGTGGACTCCCTCGGAAGCGCATACGGCGACCAGATCTTTCAGCGCCATGGATCGTTCAGGGTGATCGGCGACGAACACGCGGTTGTCGGCCATGTCGACCTTGCCGTGTGCCACCTCGAACTCCTGTGCTGCGCGGCGCAGCAGACGCTCGCGCACGGCCTCGGCGGCGAGCCGGACCGCGTTGCCGGTCATATACAGCGCACGGGTCGCGGTGGTGGTTCCGGCAAGCGGTGTGGTCGATGAATCGCTGTTGTACACGGCGACGTCGGTCAGATGGACGCCGAGAAGCTCCGCCGCGATTTGCGCAAGCGCGGATACCTGTCCGGCACCGATGTCCGTGACTCCTGATCGCACCACCACGGTGCCGTCCATCTCGATGCCCACCCAAGCCTCCGATGTATCGTGCAACCAAGTGATGCGGCCGTAGCTCTGCTGGTAGGCGGCGACACCGCGGCCGATCTTGATCGGCCCATCGTCCGGCGTGCGCTCGCCCAGTGCTTCCCATGCCCTGGTCATGCATTCATCCGACCACACCGCGCTCTCGATGGGCACGCCGGTAGCGATGAGATCACCGGTTCGCAGAAAATTGCGGCGTCTGAGCTCAAGGCGATCGATGCCAAGCGTCTTGGCCGCCTCATCCATCTGCTGCTCGTGAGCGATACAGGCTTGCGCCGCGCCGAAGCCACGGAAAGCGCTTGTGAACATGTTGTTGGTGGCGACCGCGCGCGCATCCACGTGCAGATTGTCGACCCGATACGGCCCGGGCGCCGCAACCGTCGCGTAAAGCAGCACGTACGGGCTCAAGAAGACATAGCCCCCGGCGTCCGCGGTCATGTCGACCTTCCACGCCGTGATCTTCCCTTGCCTGGTGAATCCGGTGCGGTGCGTCAACGTAAAGGGGTGACGCTTGCCGTGGCCGAAGAAGGAGTCTTCCCGCGTGTAGCAGAGCCGCACGGGCCGGTTGGTGGCTTTCGCCAGCAGCGCCAGATAGATCTCCACCGTGACGTCTTCCTTGCCGCCAAAGCCGCCGCCGACCAGGGAACCGAGGATGCGCACCTTGTTGTGCGGCACGCCGACTGCGTCGGCAATGAAACGGAAGTGCTCGATCACCTGCGTCGACACGCGAATGTTGATCACTTCGTTCTCGTCCACCCACGCCAGCCCGACCTCCGGCTCGAGGAAGGCGTGCTCGATGAACTGCGTGCAGTAGGTGTTCTCGATGATGACGTCGGCGGCGGCAAAGCCTGCCTCCGTATCGCCTTTGCGCACCTTGTACTTGGCCACCACGTTGTCGGTACCCTGAACGATCGGGGCCCCCGGCTTAAGGGCGTCGAAGGGATCGTAGACGCCCGGCAATGGTTCCAGATCGAATTCGATGAGCTCCAACGCCCGCTCGGCGATCACCACCGTCTCGGCCGCCACCAGCGCCATGGGCTCCCCTTGGTAGCGCACTCGATCGTTAACCAGGATCGGCTGGTCGGTGGCGAGACGTTTTCGCCCCGTCTGGCCAGCGATGTCGGTGGGCGCCAAACGACCGGACAGCTCCTCGCGGGTGAGCACGCAGGCGACGCCGGGCAGCTCGCGCGCTTTGGATACG
This sequence comes from uncultured Gammaproteobacteria bacterium, assembly GCA_947258715.1. Lineage (GTDB taxonomy): Bacteria > Pseudomonadota > Gammaproteobacteria > HK1 > HK1 > CAMYJH01. Next base: position 9,538 of record CAMYJH010000041.1, on the reverse strand, counting down.
TCGATGCGGCGCAGGCGCGCGCTCGCCAGCGGACTCCGCAACACCTTGGCGTGGAGCATGTTTGGCATCACATGGTCCCCCGCGTAGCGGGTCTTGCCATGGGACTTGCCTGGTGCGTCGATGCGAGGAAGCGCCATTCCGACCTGGCGGAACTCGACGTTGGCGCCGCGACGCGACCCCGCGATCGTCTCGCTCATTTCGGCCCCCCTTCTTCGCGCACCACTCGCGCCGCCGCGGTGACCGCATCGAACACTTTGGTGTAGCCGGTACAGCGGCACAGATTGCCGCTCAAGGCGAGGCGCATGTCATCGAGGCTGGGGTCCCGAGTGTCGTTCCGCAGCATGGACTCGGCGGCTATGATGAGGCCGGGCGTGCAAAAGCCACACTGCGCGGCTCCCCGCTCGATGAAAGCGGTGTGCAATGGATGCGGATCTTCAATCGTCCCAAGCCCAGAAACGGTGGTAACTCGCTGCGTTTTCACCGTCCAGGTGAGAGTCAGACAGCTGTCCACGGCTTCGTCGTCCACGAGCACTGCACAGGCGCCGCAATCGCCTTTCTCACAGCCGCTCTTGACCTCGAAATACCCCAGGCCGCGCAACGTTTCAAGCAGCGTCTCGTTGGCCGGTACCGCGGCTCGATGCGTTCGACCGTTGATGAGCAAAGTTATTTGTTTGGTTTTATTCATCGCCCCTGACTCTTCATGACAAACGCCGCCACGCCTGGGTGAGCAGACGCGAGGTGAGCACTTGGACGCAATGCCGCCGGTACTTTCCAGAAGCGCGCAGGTCATCTACGGGACTTGCTGCCTGCGCCGCCTGGTGGGCCGCAGCCTCGATGAGCTCGGGCGTGAGCGTTTCACCTTCCAGCATTCGTTCCGCCTCCAGTGCTCGCATTACGATGGGTGCCACCGCGCCTAACGCAATGCGCGCGCGAGTACATTTGCCGTCCGCGACGCCGAGCGCGACCGCGATACCCGCTATAGTGATGGCGTCGCCTTTGCGCCGCGCAAGCTTGTAAAAAAGATCCACGGAATCGGACGACCGGGCCGGCCAGGTGATACGTGTCAGTAACTCATCCGGCCTTCGGGCGGTGCGCTTGTAGTCCAGATAGAATTCCGAAAGCGGCAGCGTGCGTTCCCCTTCGCGGCGCTCGAGCGTGACCTCGGCGTCCAACACGAGCAGCGGCGGGACCAGGTCAGCCGCCGGTGATGCGTAGCAGATGTTGCCGGCGACGGTGGCCGTATTACGCACCATCTGACCGCCAAACACGCGCGCCGAGTCGACCAGCGAAGACGCGCGATCCGTCAGCTCGGGGCTGCGCAGAATGTCGCTCACCGTGGTCTTCCCGCCCATCACGACCTGTCCGTTGGTGACGTCGATACCGCGCAGATGGGAAATGTCGCCGATTCCGACCAGAGCGGCGGGGGTGAGGCTACGCGCGCGAATGTCGACGATGAGATTGGTGCCGCCGGCGAGCGGCATCACCTTCGCGTCGTCGCCCGCATCGCCGAGGATTGCCAGAGCGGCGCTCAGATCCTTTGGCAGATGCAGATCGAAGTTCGCGTACATGGGGCCACCTTCACGAGATTGTCGCTAGAACGTCTGACTCACACGTCCCAGCCGCCGTCGACGGTGATTTCCTGCCCCGTCATGTTGCGGCTGTCGTCGCTGGCGAGGAACAGCACCGCGTTGGCAACGTCCTCGGGCTCGGTCACGCGTTTCAGCGCCATTTCATCGACGTACTCCTGATAGACCTGTTCGAAAGTCCAGCCCCGCACCCGCGCCTTCTCCTCACACAGCTTGTCCATACGCGGCGTGTGCACGATTCCGGGACAGACCACGTTGACGTTGACGTTGTACTCGCCGACGTCGAGGGCCGCGGTACGCGTGAGTCCGCGTACGCCCCACTTGGAGGAGCTGTACGCGGCCCGGTATTTGTAGCCGCGCAGGCCCGAAGTACCGCCGATATTCACCACTTTCCCGCTGCGCTGATCCACCATCGTCGGCAACACGTACTTCATGGGAAGAAAGGTACCCTTGATGTTGGCCTCGATGACATAGGAGAAGTCATCCGCCTCGAGTTTCCAGATTGGCGTCTCGATGGGTCCGGTCACCCCGGCGACATTGACCAGAATATCGATTCGCCCGTCGAAGAAGGCCGTCGCCTTCTCTACCATCGCCTTGACCTGGGCGTCGTCGGTGACGTCCGCCGCCACCACCTCGGCGCGTCTGCCGAGCGCCCGGACCTGGCCGGCGACCTCGTCGAGGGCAGCGGTATCGCGCGCGGTCAGTACGAGATCCGCGCCCGCGCGCGCCAGCGTCAAGGTGATCGCCGTCCCCATTCCCTTGGCTGCGCCGGTGACGATAGCATTCTTGTTCTCGAGCTTCATTGACAACGCCTCCACCTCATTCAGTTCAGATTGAAACCCGAGGACCTGGTAATCGCAGGCGCGAGGGTCTCCTTGAGCCTACGGATGGCGGCCCGATGGCCGGCGCGCCATGGTCACGGCCGCAGCCGCGACTACGACTCCGGCGATGCACCGTAGCCCCCACCACCGCAGCTCTCGACGATCACGCGGTCGCCCTTGGCGAGACGTAGGTTGGCTTTACCGGGCATGCGGTAGGTTTCACCCGAAGCCCGTACCACGTTGACCTGAAACAGCGCCCCGGGCGCGCCACCCTGCAATCCGTAGGGCGGCACCACGGCGCGCTCGAACATGCTGGTCAGGGAAACGTCATCGACGAGTATGCGGTATTCCCGGTGCAATCCGTCGCCACCGCGATGAGCGCCGGCCCCGCCCGAGCCCCGCCGGATATGCTGACACTCGACGCGGATCGGATATTCCGCCTCGATGATCTCGGCGGGCGTGTTCATCACGTTCGACATGTGTACCCGGATCACCGGCATGCCATCACGGTCGCAGCGCGCGCCCTCGCCACCGCCGTGGGTCTCGTAAAGCGTGGTCCACGCGCCGTCGCCACGCCGGCCCGCGAACAAAAGCAGGCCCGAGGTCGTCGGCCCGCCCGCCGTCAGCCCTTCCGGCAGCGCCGGCTCCAAGGCCCGGAAGATGGCATCCGCCACCCGCTGGGACGTCTCGTGGTTGCCCCCCACGACAGGCCGTTCCGGTCCCGGATCGAGCACGGAGCCCGGGCGGGTAATCACACGCAGCGGCCGGTAGCAGCCTCCGTTCGGCTGGATGTCCGGACCCACCAGCGCCTTGATGGCGTAGAACACCGATGCGGCGGCGATGAAAGGCGTAGTGTTGATTGGCCCACGGGTCGCGTCACCGGAAGCCGAAAAATCAAAGGTCGCATGATCGCCTTCGAGCTCGATACGCACCCGAATCGGCACCGGGTCGCCACCCGCACCGTCGTCATCGAGCCAGTCCTCACCCTCGTAAGTCCCGCGCGGCAGTTTGGAGAGCGCCTCTCGCATTTGGGTCTCGGCACGGGCGTGGAGCATCGTCATGGCCGTTTGCACGATCTGTGCACCGTGCCAGGAACACAGCTCCTGGAAGCGCCGATCGGCCATGCGCGTGGCTGCCGTCTGCGCCAAAATATCGCCCTCTCGTTCACTCGCACCTCGCACATTGGCAAGTACCAGATCGAGCTTCTCGCGATCCGGCCCGTCGGCGGTGAACAAACGAAGCGGCGGCAGCCGCAGCCCTTCTTGCCACGCATCGGTGGCCGTCGGCACATAACTGCCCGGCAGCGCACCGCCAATATCGGCCCAGTGCGCCAGACTTACCGCGAAGGCCAGCAACGCACCGTCTGCGAAAATGGGACGTATGGCCTTGACGTCGGGCAAGTGATTGCCGCCGGTCTCGGGCAAGTTCAAATACCACACATCGCCGGTGACGAGCCGCTCGGCAGGAACCCGCTTCAGGAACTCCTTTACGGTAAAACTCATGACGCCCATATGCATGGGGATGTCGCGGCCCTGTGCGATCAGTTCGCCGGAAGCGTCGGTCAACGCCGAAGACAGATCGCCGGCTTCGCGCAGAAGGGGCGAGCGCGCGGAGCGCATCACCACCAGCGACATTTCCTCTGCGATGGCGGAGAGCGCGTGGCGAATTACCTCGAGTTTGAACGGATCCACCGAAGCAGTCATGCCGCCTCTCCAACGTCAATGTGAAGGTGGCTCGATCCGTCTACGCTAAGCGTCGCTCCCGGCGGCAACACCACCGTAGACCAGTCATCCTCGACGATGGCTGGACCTTCCAGTCGGCTGCCTTCACCGAGAGCATCGCGCGCAAATCGCGGCGTCATAACCGGGGCTTCATTTTCAAACCAACAGTCGGTGCGACGCGTTGGCGCAACGACTCCGGAAGGCTTCGCCGCAAAAGAATTCGGGTGCACGCGCCGCGGCGCCGACAGTGTAAGCCGAAGGAAAACGAGCTCCCAGGGCTCGTCCTTAGCGAAGCCGTAAAGCGTTTGGTGGCGGGCACGAAATTGCTCGCCAAGGGGATCGGGGTTGGCGAGCGCCGGCGCCGTCACCTCGACGGCATAGCTCTGGCCGCTATAGCGAACCGCGGCGACTTCGGTAACCGCCGGCGCCGTATGGCCGGCAGATTCGAGCAAAGGCGCAAGCTGTGCCATGAGCTCAATTCGGATCCCGTCGAGCCGCGTCTGATCCCAATCGTCGCTCGCCATCCGAACCGTTCGCTGTTGCGTATAGCTCATCTCCGCAGTGACACAACCGAGCGCAGAGAAAACGCTGGAAAAGCACGGCACGATGACCTGCCCGATGCCGAAGGAACGGGCAAGCTCAACCGCGTGCATGGGACCGGCGCCACCGAAAGCGAGCAACACGCAATCACGGCCGTCGATGCCGCGCTCGACGGTCACGCGTCTAAGCGCTCGCGCCATGGAAGCGGTGGCCACCCGAGTGATCCCCAGCGCCAACGCCGGAAGTTCAACCCCGGCCGCTTTTGCAAGCGGCTTCAACGCCGTTACGGCGGCGTCCCGATTCAGAACAATGTCCCCTACCGGCCGTCTCGCGTCGAGATAACCAAGCACCAGGTCGGCGTCGCTCACGGTCGGCAGCGCGCCGCCCAGCCCGTAGCACGCAGGCCCCGGATCGGCGCCGGCGCTCTCCGGACCGACGCGCAGGGCGCCGGTGTCGAGACGGGCGATGGAGCCGCCACCGGCACCGATGGACTCCACCGCCACGGTGGGCATGCGTAACGGCCGTCCGCCGAGGCTGCGATCGCTGCGGATCTCGGCCTTTCCGCCGACGATCAGGCAGACGTCCGTGGTGGTGCCGCCCATATCGAAGCTGATGACGTTGTCGAGCCCGAGCGCGTTTGCCACCCACCCTGCGGCACTCACCCCGGCCGCCGGACCCGAGAACGCGAGACCGAGGGGAAGATCGCGCAAGGCGTCAGGTTCCGCCATGCCCCCCGCCGAGTGAAACAGATGCAGCGCGCTCTCTGCAGGGCGGCGGACTTCGAGGCGATCGAGATAGCCCGCGGTGAGGGGCATCACACCGGCGCTCAAAGCAGTCGTGCTGGTGCGTTCAAATTCACGCGCCTCGGGACTCACGCGATGAGATAGCGCCACGTATGGCACCACCTGCCGCAGGCGGGCACCCAGCCGTTCTTCATGAACGCTGTTTGCGTAAGCGTGAAGCAGCGACACGGCGACCGCTTTGACGCCGCTCGCCGCCACCTTTCGCGCCGTATCCTCGATCACGTCCTCGGTCAACGCCTCCAGCACGTGGCCTCGAAAGTCCATCCGTTCTGTGACCCCGATGCGCAGCGCCTCGGGTATTTGAGGCTCCGATTTAGGCGGCAGATCGAGCCGGTAGAGATAGCGCCGGTTTTGCCGACCAATCGCAAGGGTATCGGCGAAGCCGTCCGTCGCGACAAGGGCGGCCTGGGCCAGCTTGCTCTCAATGATGGCGTTGGTGACCATGGTGGTGCCGTGCATCAGGTCGTCTACCTGTTCCCAATCGATGCCCACCGCATGGAGCGCCGCCAGAAGGCTGGCGATGGGATCTTCCGGACGGCTTCGCACCTTGGCCTGGATAACGGCGCCCTTGGTCGACTGAAAGGCCACCACATCGGTAAAGGTCCCGCCGATGTCGATACCGACTTGCCAACCGCTGCTCATTCCACGTCCCCCCGCTAGGTACTGTCAACTTAACGCAAAACTTCTCGTATTTGCGGCGAAACGAGCCTGCACCAAGAACGAACAATCAATAACTTAGAGCTTCCTGCGTGCTCTAAATACGCTCTCAATCCAGTTAAGTTGACAATACCCTGGATGAAGGTGACCGCCCCGAAGCGCGCCCTCGCCGGGGCGCTCGGAGAGCACTCGCGTAGCCGGGTCTCAAGCGCGCGAAGTGCGACCGCGAGCAGGCGCCCGACCAGCCCGGGTCGCGGTGCAAGAAGTAACGCAACCGTTGGGATTGATTTATTTCTTGTTACTGAGTCCAGCCTCCAGCGCAATGCGAGCGAAGCCCACAGCTTTTCGGCCGGATCCACCCCCACCCAGCAACTGTGAAATGCATCACAAAAAAATGGCCGTGGTTTTTGCTCAGCCTGGACTATTATTAATCAGGTTATACGCATGTTAATCACGGAATCCGGAAACAACGGAAATGTAGCTCATGTTCTTCACCAAACCCGGTTCGAATAAGTCAGCAACGATCGAAGCACTGATACCCATGATCGATCTGTTTGCCGTGCTGGCGATCGTGTTCATGATTTACTCGAGTGATGAAATCATGGCCTCGCAAGAGCAAAGTCAGGAAATGATCGAGCAGATAGCGACTGAGTACAAAAAACTGCAAGAAGAGGTTGCCGCAGCCGAAAAGGCCAGGCAGGCACGTCGCGAGATCCTGGCACAAAGTGCCGTGAAGTCGTTAGAGGAAATCGAGGCAGAGCGAGAGCAGCAAGCGAAAGAGTTGGCCGATCAATTTACGCAAATGCTGGCCAAGCAGCAAAGTCAGGCTGCAATGGATTATGAACGTCTCGTCGCCAAGTTTGAAGTCGAGCACGAGCAGGAAGTGGAAAGGCAAAAGGCCGAGCTCGAAGAAGAAAAGCAAAAGGAAGTGGAAACCAAAGTAGCCGAGTTGGAGCAGCAAAAGGAAGCGGAAGTTTCGTCGGCTAAAGAACAATTCGAGCAAGTCATCGCGGCCAAAGAGGCGGCACTCGAAACTACCGCCCAGGCAGTTATTGCCGCCGAGATGGGGCGAGTAGAAGATCTGGCCAGCCAGCAAGCGGAACTCGAACAACAGAAACGCCTGGAAGTGGCCAAGCTGAGCCAGCAACGAGCCGAGGCTCTGGCAAAGCAAAAAGCGGAACTGGAAGCACAGAAACAGGCGGCGGCACGGGCAGCCGCAGAGGAAGCCAAACGGCAGGCAGCGGCAGAAGCTGAACAGGCACTGGCGAAAGAGCTGGCGGCTCAGCAAGCCAAGCTCGAGGCACAAAAGGCACAGGAATTGGCAGCGGCGCAAGCGGCCGCAGAAGAAGCCAAACAGCAGGCACTGGCGAAAGAGCTGGCGGCTCAACAAGCCGAGCTCGAGGCACAAAAGGCACAGGAACTGGCAGCGGCGGAAGCGGCGGCACAGGAATTGGCAGAGCAAGCGGCGAGGGCAGCCGCCGAGGAAGCCGAGCGGGAAGCGATGAAAACGGCTAAAGAGCGGGCTAAAGCAGAAGTCGAAGCCGAGCACGCGAAAGAGCTGGCTGAGCAGATGGCCATGCTCGAGGCAGAGAAGGAATCGGAGCTGCAGCCGTTTCTCGAGGCAGATAAAGAAAGGAAAGAGGCACAGAAAGTCAGGGAACAGATCGTCGACCGGCTCCTCGAGAACTTCAAGGACTCGGATGAAGGAGACGTGGATATAGACGAAAGGACCGGCAAAGTCCGGATCAACTTTCAGGAATCCTATTTCGTGCGGGGATCTGCCGAGCTTTCAGACAGCATGAAGGATTTACTCCGGGTCATGATTCCGAAATATGCGAAAAGCATTTACGAAAATGAGGGTGCGGCCAAACAGGTCGAGTCGCTCAAGATTTCCGGATTGACCTCGCCCATTTTCCGAGGCCGCTATTTCGGCCTCAACGACACGTCTGCCGAAGGGGAAGAGGCATATGAATTCAATATGAAATTGAGTAACGATCGCGCACTTGCCATGTATAACTTCATTTTCGATGTCGAAGAAATGGGCGATTACGAGTACCGGGCCGAGTTGAAAGCCGACCTGGGTATTGAAGCGCTGGGTTACCGGACTGCAACCCCGGTCCCCCCTCACCTGGTGGGACAAATGGCAACTTGTATCGAGTACGACTGTAAAAAGGAGCAGGCGTCCATTTTGGAATTCAAACTATATTCGGAACAGTAAAACTCTATTTTGATCCTAGCTATGGGTTAGGGAGCAATAATGTTTAAGTACGTATTTGTGGCAGCTCACCAATCAAATGATCGGAAGACTGTTTGTCGGCGGTATAGGGGCCTGCTTCGTCGTATTTTTGTTTTTCAAGTTCGGTTTGCATTACAAGATCGCATCGCTCCATCGATTCGCAACGGCGTTCTATTATGCGGTTTTCGAGTACAAAAAAGTTCAGACGACGCCTTCGGATCTGGGCTTCGTAGACAGTGTACGACAGCAGGCCGAGGTCGCCCTTGCCGCCAACTTCGACCCGACGCTATCGACGGGCCAGTTGGCGATTCCCGTTTCGCTGTATTCGGGAAAGGATCCCTATCTCGAGGAATTGCGGGCCAAGATCAAGGAAGCGGAAAAACTCAAGCTCAATGCGCACAAACTCGATACCCAGGCGAACATTCTGCTGGACAAAACCCAGGAAGACCTAGTGGAAAAAAACCTGGTCACCGGCGAGAAGCCCAAGCTATTCGACCGCTGGTTCGATATGGTTGAAGGCACGGAAGCGATCATCGACCTGACGACCAACGAAGTGAAGGATCAGGGATATGGCCAGGCGCCGGATTACGAAATGATCAGCCGGATCGCGCTCGACCGGAATCCGCACTTTGGCGCGACCTACAAGTTCTTCGAATCGGAGGCGATCGCCGCTGTTCTGGCCCGAGCGCCCTTCATGATCATTTTGATCGGGATTATCGGTACGTTCGCGGGATTTTATCTGGCACTGAGTCAGGGCGGAGATATGAAGGCCGGTGCCGCCGTGGCGATTATCAGCTCGCTGGTGGGTCTTCCGACTGCGCTGCTGATGGAATATATAAATACACTGTTCCCGGATCAGGATCGATACCAACGGGCGTTCAACACCTATAAAGTCGCCGTGGAATTACTGTTCAATCACGAACAAGAGCTGTCGGCTATCAGACAGGACCGGAGAAAAGAGGACAGATTACCCGGGGAGTATCAGTCTCCAGACGGCGATACTTCGCGGTTCCCCAATAAACCTAACTAGCACCTGATTTCGCGCACTTCAATTGCAATCATGGTGACAGTTAACTTAAGGAAGGTCTGATTTATCAGACCTTCCTTAGCTAAGCAGGGATGCGCCGCCGAATCCGATGACTGTAAGTCATTGGATTCGTGAGGCAAGTGGAAA
>CAMYJH010000040.1 GCA_947258715.1 uncultured Gammaproteobacteria bacterium | reverse complement strand
CCAGCTCTTGGCCGAAGCGTGCCCAGTCGCCGGCCGCAGCGGCTTCGCGCAGGGCGTCGTAATGGCGCTGCGCGCGCGCGGCCGGCGATGCCGGCGGCGGGGAGCGTAAGGGAAGCGGGGACATTCAGAGTTCGTAAGTAATTGATTTTTTGCTCTAATCGGAAGCCGAACGTATCTCGGTTCCGCAAAAAATCAAAATCAATTACTTACGAACTCTGAATGTCCCCTTCGGGTACGACTCTCACTTAGAGTCATAAGCTTGAACTATCTTTATTGCTAATGCTTCGATTAATGAGAGCCTTCCCTGTAATTCTTTGGCGGCCGTCTTTGTCAAAAATAGGTCTCTGACCAGGGTTTTCCATCGGTTTCACGAATACCTGGCGACGCGGAAGATTTGCGCCTTTGTTTTTTTCCTGGCCACATTACGGCTTGGAACGTAATGCTGCCCGCACGCCCAAGTCCGTTCGCTCTAGTCTTTATTTCTCCACTTCCACGGTGGGATCGGGTTCGGCGTTTGCCATAGACCAACTTTCTTGGTTCTGGCCCACCGTTCCAAACGATTTAGCTTTTCCTTCCTCGTTTTCGACAAATGGTCATAGTATTTCCGCATGACCCACGCGTGGCCCTTAACCACCATCTGCTCATTCACATTGAGCCATTCGGAGCCGCGCCCATCCTGCACGTAAATCGTTGTCAGAGACCTTCCGTGGTGGTCTTCCCCATGTTCCTCCAGGCGAACCTTTCGTCCTCCAATCATCTTGATAAGACCGGCCGCAGCAATGTCACCCCAAGGCTGTCCATTCTCTGGGCAATCAACTGAGTCGAGTCGTATTTTCGTCCTGATCCCGGTGCGAGAAACGATCACAGTGTCGCCATCAATGACGTATTCGACCTTCGCCATCTGGAGGTGGTGAATCTCCTTTCTTCCTTCGATTTCATAAAGATCACTCGATTTATATGTGCCTTCGAAACTTCTACGAACGTGTGTGCCATTGCGTTGAGGTTTCGTCAGACTTGCATCGGCCATCTCTGTGTTCCGTGCTACAAGCTCAGAACGACCGTCACCGAACTTCTTATTTCTTCGCCTAAAAAGAAGCACTCCAACCAAGAAAGAAAGCAGTGCTACGGCGACCAGTGCTGACGCCGACGTCTCGGTAGGTTTCAATCGATCGATACGCGTGTCGGCCCGCTCGAGGACTTTCACATACCGGGTAGAGACGAACCCGTTAAGCTCAGTACCACGCAAGACCTGCGCCCAGCTATCTGAGACAGGTCTTACGACAAGCTGATCGTGCTTGTTGACCTGGCCCACGATTTCGGCGTCGGTGGAGGGAGCAGCACGGACATTGAGCCTTTCGGCGGTTACCTCGACGAGCTGATCCGCAACTGCGACTGCACTGATGCTGCCCGCTAGCAAGGCAACTATGACCCGTCTCATCGAAATGCGCCTTTGATAACGATTCGGCCTCAATTCCAGGAGGAATAAGGAGTGGGGCCGAGATGTTCTGTCTATCAACTCAGAGTATACGATGTTGCGAACCATGACGCGGCTGCGAATCGTCAGATTCCGAAAAAGGGGACGCACTTATTTAATCAGAAAATAAGTACGTCCCCTTTTCGTCCCGTAAATGAGAAAACTTCTTTCGCCATTTAATGCAACGTTGCGCATCACGCTCCTCATCCTCTCGAATGGCAGATGGAAGGTCCAGTTCAAACACATTCTCCCGATCCTCGCCCAAAGCTGTCAGTCGCATGGTGTACCAAGCCGTTATCCCACCTGGAAGTGTAAATTCGAATTTCGGAAATTCAGGATCGCCCCCTCCCTCGCTTAACCAGGTATCCGCAATCCGAGGATTAAGAGCCATGGCGCGGGCCAAACCCACCATGTCGACAGCGCCACTAGCTACAGCATCAACTGCTTGATCACGCCTTTTGAATCCACCCGTTAGCATCAAAGGCACGTTGGTTACCCCTCTTGCGAGTCGGGCAAACTCAAGAAAGTATGGTCCTCGACTTGAGCCTTCAGAGCTTGCCTTTGCTCCGGGGAAGTATGTCCCCCCACTAATATCAATCAGATCGATCGAGATTTGATCGAGAAGGCGTACCACCTCCAAAGCATCGACCTCTGTCAACCCACCTTCCAGTTGATCCGTCGAGTTGATCCTTACCCCGATCGGAAACGACGGACCAACAGCACGCCTTACTTCGCTTATTACTTCAAGCACTATGCGACATCGTGCTTCGATTGAACCACCGTAACCATCGTTTCGATGGTTAAACAAAGGGGAAAGGAACTGACTGAGCAAGAATCCGTGCCCTGCGTGAATATGAACACCGCTAAAGCCCACAGTCTTTGCGTGTAATGCTGTTCTTGCATACATGTCGGGTAGTTCGTGAATCTCATCAATAGACATGCCTGCACATTGAAGGCCCTCAATGTCAAGAGCTGACGGCCCCTTTGGCTGACTGATCGGCAAGTGCGAAAGGGCTCCGGCATGACCGAGTTGCGGCCATAGGTGAGCACCCTCAATCACTGCCCGGCTGGTCAATAACTGCAGCAAATTTTGATTGGAGTGTGCTCCGAGTACCAAATTTCCCGGTTTCTCAGGAAAGCGAGGATCCCCTTGTACTTCACCGATGAAGGACACAGCGGCTCCACCTTCCGCCCATCTTTCGTAAAGTCGAATCTGCGTATCCGTGGGATTACCTTCGCCGTCCGCAAGCGAATCCGACATTGGCGACTTTGCAAGTCGATTCTTTAGAATCGTACCGCAAGGAAGCTCAAGTGTGCTTTGAAGGACGTGAATGGAATCTGAATCTTTGATCATAAATGCCAGATGCAATCGCAGCTTCATTCTGTGCAAAGAAAAGCTGAATTATGCTTTGTACCCAAAGACCGATTGAAGCCGCTGCCGATTCCGGACTTTGCATCGATGCCGCCTCTCGGCAGTCGACGCCTCACCGTACTTCCGATCATCACCGTCGAACTAGAAGCTCGGCTCGTGCCTCACGTCCGGATGGTGCCTGGGGTTAGAAGGCGTTAAAGGGGACGCACTTATTTAATCAGAAAATAAGTACGTCCCCTTTTCGCATGAACCATGGCGCGGGAGGTGGCTGTAGGATCGTGACACACGGGTGCGCGGACGGGAGCCGACCACGCCTCGAGCGGAACATTGTCGAAGTCGATCCCGACCAGCTCTTGGCCGAAGCGTGCCCAGTCGCCGGCCGCAGCGGCTTCGCGCAGGGCGTCGTAATGGCGCTGCGCGCGCGCGGCCGGCGATGCCGGCGGCGCATCGGCGCCGGGGGCCGGGAACGCGCCGGCGGTTTGCGGCGGCGCCGCTGTGCGGGTGAGCGCGTCGGCAGGGGATCCGGGCGTGCCGCGGAATATCCGTTCCAGCGCGTCTTCCAGATCGACGCCCATCGCGATGTTGTTGCCGTAGCCGGCAATCACGCGCTTGAGCTCGGGGATGCGCCCGTCCACGGCGCGTAGATAGAGCGGCTGGATGTAGAGTAGCGACTGCTCGATCGGGATCACGAGCAGCGTGCCGCGGATCACGTTCGAGCCGGCGCGGTCCCAAAGCGTGATCTGCTGGGAGACGATCGGGTCCTGGTTGATACGCCCGACCATCTGCTTCGGGCCGTAGATCAAGCGCTGCTTGGGAAAGGCGTAGACGACGAGCTGGCCGAGCAGATCACCGTCGTTGCGCGCCACCATCCAGGCGGAGAGGTTGTCCTTCAGGCGCGGCGTGAACGGCAGCATGAGGATGAACTCGGCCTCAGACTCCTCGGGCAGGCGCATGACCGTGTAGTACGGCTCCATGCGCACGTCGCCCACTTCGGGCACCGACCACTGGTCCTCCTTGTTGTAGAAGGTGTTCACCTCGAGCATGTGGTAGGTGGCGTACATCTCCGCCTGCACGTTGAAGAAGTCGACCGGATGACGAAGATGTGCGCGCAGCGAAGGAGCGAGCTCCTCCAGCGGCAGAATCATGCCCGGGAACACGGCGTTCCAGGCGCGCGCAATCGGCTCCTCGGCGTCGACCAGGTAGAAGGTCATGCTGCCGTGATAGGCGTCGATCACGGCCTTGACCGGATTGCGCATGTAGTTGCCCACCTGCTCGAAGTGCTCCGCGTAGGGGAATCGATCGGAGACGGTGTAGCCGTCGAATACCCAGAACAGGCGCCCCTTGTCGATGACCATGTAGGGGTCGGCGTCGAATCTCAGGAAGGGCGCGACCTTGTAGATCCGCTCGACGATGTTTCTGTAGATCAACACCCGGGTTTCGGCGGTGAAGTCGTCGGAGAGCAGCATCTTGAGATCGCGGGTGTAGGCGGAGACCAGTAGCCGCCGCCACAGGCCGCCGAGCCCGATCCCGCCTTTGCCGTCGTAGGTGGAAAAGATGTTCTGGTCGCCCTCGGGATAGTTGAACTCCTGCTGGCGGGTCTTGACGAAGACGTAGTCCTTGGTCACTTCCCCGTAGTAGATCTCCGGGCGGCTCACCTCGAGTTCCGGCGCCGTGGAGCGCGGCGGCAGGTCCTGCACGTAGAGGACCGGCAGCCCCTGCTCGTTCACTCGATTCACCGGGCCGACCGTGAGTCCGTAGCCGTGCGTGAAGGTGAGGCGCTCGTTTACCCAGGTGCGGCTCGGCAGCGATTCGTTGTTCAGCTCACGCGGCGAGAGCATGGTCTGGCGCAGCTCGCCGTTCAGCAGGTAGCGGTCGTTGTCCACCGAGAGGAAGTCGTAGTAGGTGCGGATCTCCTGGATCTGCGCGAAGGTATTGAGCAACGGCCCGTGGTCCCACAGCCGCACGTTGTTCACCGTTGGGCGGTTGTTCTCGATGTCGGCCATGGTGATCTCTTCTTCCTCGCCGAGACGGCGCTCGACAACCCGGTCCAGCGCGTAGGCGCGGTTGGTCGCCTGGATGTGGTGATCGAGATAGATGCGCTCGCGCTCGAGCTCGTTCGGCGCCACGATGAAGCGTTGGAGCGCGGGCACGTAGAGTCCGCCCCCGAGCCAGACCACGCCCACCACGACCGCGAGCACGAGGAGCATGCGCCAGCGCTCTTTCGCGACCACCAGCACCAGCGCGACGGCTGCGACGATCGCGGTGGCGGTCCGCGTAGCCCGGTCCCGTGAACAGGCCCGTCGAGCGGTGCATCAGCTCGAAGCGATCCAGATACAACCCCACGCCCCACAGCAGCAGCATGAAGGCAGCGAGCAAGGCGAGGTGCATCCGGTGGCTCGCGGGGGTGGCGGCGAGCGCGCTCAGCGGGTCCATCGAGGTGCGCGCGCGCTCGGCCTGGAGATACAGGTAGTAGAGGGTCCCGCTGGAGATCGCGGCAAGCACGCCGGTGGACCACAGGAACGCTTGCACCATCGCGTAGAAGGGCAGTGTGAACACGTAGAAGCTGGTGTCGCGCCCGAAAATCGGGTCCGCGTCGCCGAAGGGCACCGCGTTCAGGAACAGCAGCACGCGCTCCCAGCTGGCGGCGAGCGCCACGCCGCTCAGCACTGCCAGCACCAAGCTCGCAATCGCGGCGACCCATGCGAGGGAGCGCTTGGTGACCAGGTTGCCCAGCCCGGAGCTGATCATTTCCGGGGTCAGGATCCGGGGCGGGTCCCCGAGCTGGCGTACCGCGTAGGCCAAATTGGCGTACAGGATGAGGAAGGCGACGGCGATGGCGGCCGCGCCGACGTAGATCTTCGCCAACACGACCGTCGCGAAGACCTGCGGGAAGCCCACCGTCTCGAACCAGTGGTAGTCGACGATCAGCTCGACGAAGGCCGAGCCCCCGTATCCGAGTACGAGGACGACGGCAACGAGGATCCAGAATAAGGCGGTCCGTGACATGGGTATGAGGCCTGGTCGGTGGGCGATGTGTATGTTTGCGACGGCGTCGAGGTGCAGCGCTCCAGGCCACACATCGTACCCGGTTTCTGGCATAAAAAGGGGACGCATTTATTTAACGAGAAAATAAATGCGTCCCCTTTTCCCGTCCCTTTCTTCTATCTTTTATCTTCGGAACGAGTTTAAGGGATCTGAGCCCATTTCATGTTGTGTTGCCCGGTCAGTGACAGGGGCTCGGTCGCCAGGGGGGCTGAATTGGACGGTGGGAGAACGGATCGTGGAAACCCTTGAGAACCGGACCTTCGACGAGATCGAAATCGGGGAGCGTGCGGAGATCACCCGGACGCTGACCGAGGAAGACATCAAGCTCTTCGCCGTGATGTCGGGGGACGTCAATCCGGCGCACCTGGATGAGGAATACGCCACCAGCGAAATCTTTCACAAGGTGATCGCCCACGGCATGTGGGGCGGGGCGCTGATTTCGGCGGTGCTGGGCACCACCCTGCCGGGCCCGGGCACCATCTATATCGGCCAGACACTGAAGTTCCGCCGCCCGGTGGGGATCGGCGACACGGTCCGCGTAAGCGTCACGGCCGCCAGCAAGAACGATAAGAAGAAGACCATCGTCTTCGATTGCCTGTGCACCAATCAGAACGACAAGCCGGTCATAGACGGCACCGCTACCGTGCTGGCCCCCACCGAAAAGGTCAAGCGGCCGCGCCCGGTCCTGCCGGAGGTGATGCTCCACGACCGGGGCTCGAAGCTGCGCGCCATCGTCGATAAGGCCCGCGCGTTCGCGCCGGTGAAGACCGCGGTGGCCCATCCCGTGCACGGCTACTCCCTCTTCGCCGTCGCCGAAGCAGCACGCGCGGGCCTGATCCAGCCGGTCCTGATCGGCCCCGAAGACCGCATAAAGGCCGCCGCCGATGACAACGATATCGATATTTCCGGATTCGAGGTCGTGCCAATGCCGCACAGCCAAGAATCCGCGCTCACCGCCGTGGCGATGGCGCGGGCCACGGACGTGGGCGCCATCGTCATGAGCTCCCACTACGGCATCGAGCTCATGAAGATCGCTGTGCAGCGGGGCACGGGGATTCGCACCCACCGGCGCATCAGCCATGCGGCACTGGTGGACATGCCGTTCTATCCGCGTCCCTTGATTTTGACCGACGCCTACATCAACACCGACCCCGGCCTCGACGAGAAAAAGGACATTGTGATCAACGCCGTGGAGTTGGCTCATGCGCTGGGCGTCGAGGTGCCCAAGGTCGCCGTGGTTGCTGCTTCCTTCAGGGTAGAAAACAAGCTGCGCTCCACGGTGGAGGCAGCAGCACTTTGCAAGATGGCGGACCGGGGCCAGGTGGGCAAGGCGGTATTGGAGGGTCCCCTGCCTTACGATATGGCGGTCTCGGAAGTGGCCGCGCGACGCAAAGGCGTCGACTCAGCGGTCGCCGGAGCCGCCGACATCGTGGTCTGTCCCCACCTGGAGGCGGGGCATTTGTTGTTGAAACAGCTCAGCGGTCAGGCGCGCGCCCAGACGGCTCACGTCATCCTAGGCGCCAGGGTACCGATCATTTTGCCGAGCAAAGACGACGAAACCTTGCCGAGGTTGGCGTCGTTCGCGCTGGCGACCATGCTCTCGGCGGACCATGCGAAGGTGAGTGAAGAACCCGAAGGAATCGTTTGATTGGAAGTCATCGACCTGAATGGGAAACGCGCGCTCATCATCGGTGTGGCCAACGAGCGCAGTATCGCCGCCGCCGTTGCGCGAAAGCTGCGCTCGGCCGGAGCCGAGATCGCCTTGACCTGTCACACGGAGCGCACCCGACCCTACGTAGAACCTTTTGCGCAGGAGATCGGGGCGGCCATGCTGTTGCCCTGCAACGTGCCCGACGAAGACGAGGTAGCCCGAGTCATCGAACACGTCCGCAGCGAGTGGGGTGCGGTTGATTATCTCTTTCACGCCGTGGGCGCGGTTCCAAAATCCGAGACCAAGCACCGCCTGGTGCAGGTGTCGGGCCCGGGTTTTGCAGCCGCCATGCAGACGTCGGTCTATTCCTTCATCCAGTTCTCCCGCGCCGCCGCTCCCCTGCTGAGCGACGCTGCGTCCATAGTGACCCTCACCTTCTATGGCGCGGAACGGGTAGTCGATCACTACAACGTCATGGGACCGGTCAAGGCGGCCCTGCAGTGCGCCGTGCAGTATCTGGCCCATGAGCTGGGCCCCTCGGGTATCCGGGTCAACGCTATCTCCGCGGGTCCCATCAACACCCGCGCCTCCTCCGGGATCAGCCAGTTCTCCAAGCTGACCGATGAGGTGAGGAAGAAGGCGCCGCTGCGCCGCAATGTGACCACCGAAGAAGTGGGTAAGGTGGCCCTGTTCCTGGTCAGCGACCTGGCTTCGGGCGTCACGGGAGAAATCATTCACGTGGACAGCGGCCACCACATCGAAGGCATGTCCTTCGAAGACGAAGCGCCCCTGAAGGTATAGCCGGTGCCGGAATGTTTCGGGCCAACCCAATTATTTCTGAGCTGACTCCTTTTCCACTGGTTTTGTCACCGGCTATTTCTAACCCTCGTTGACGGGGAACAGGTCGATGCGGTTCACGAGCTGAGTAAGCAATATCACTGAGAGCGTAGCTTTGATATATAATTGAGCGGGGGTTTGATCCTTATCGAAAAATCCGCCGGTATCGACTCTCGTCGTTAAACAGCTTCTTAAGCTCGGCTATGAAGTGGCTGTCGAATCTGGCGCTGGGGACGCTGCCGACTACAGCGACCAATCCTAGACGGACGCCCGCGGTGAAATATTGAACGATACCGCCCAACTTTGGGCAGACCCGGACATCCTTCTTACATAATAAGGATGCGTGTCTGAACACCATCCAGAGTTCGATGTTCATGACTGTAAATTTCTAGAAGCAGGGAAATATCCAGCGGTCTCAATCCAACGGAGTAGATCACGATGAAAATCGGAGTGCCCAAAGAAATTCACCCAGGTGAAAATCGTGTTGCAACAACACCAGAAGTCGCGGAAAGACTGCAAAAACTGGGGTTCTCGGTTGCAGTGGAATCCGGCGCCGGTGAAAAAGCCAATTTCTTAGACGACACCTACCGAGAAGCCGGTGTCGAAATCATCGCTGATACCAAATCACTATGGGCGTCATCTGAACTGATT
The DNA here is from genome assembly GCA_947258715.1 of uncultured Gammaproteobacteria bacterium. Taxonomy (GTDB): domain Bacteria; phylum Pseudomonadota; class Gammaproteobacteria; order HK1; family HK1; genus CAMYJH01. The sequence continues at coordinate 24,313 of CAMYJH010000040.1, read as the reverse complement.
CTCAAGGTGCGGGGTCCTGAGAAGCATCCGGAATTCGCCATTGATGAAGTCGAATTTCTGCAACAAGGCAAAACCTTAGTAAGTTTTGTATGGCCGGCACAGAACGAGGAACTGATGCAGCATCTGGCTGCCAAGAAGGTGACTGTGCTGGCAATGGACAGCGTACCTCGGATATCTCGTGCGCAGAAACTCGACGCCTTGAGCTCCATGGCCAATATTGCTGGCTATCGTGCTGTGATTGAGGCGTCCCAGCATTTCGGCCGATTTTTCACAGGTCAGATCACCGCAGCCGGTAAGGTGCCCCCTGCCAAGGTCATGGTGATCGGTGCTGGCGTCGCCGGACTGGCCGCGATCGGTGCAGCAAAAGGACTCGGGGCCATTGTCAGGGCTTTTGATACACGGCCTGAAGTGAAAGAGCAGATTGAAAGCATGGATGCCGAATTTCTCGAGCTCGACTTCGAGGAAGAAGGTTCAGGTGAAGGTGGCTATGCGAAAGTGATGAGCGATGAGTTCATCAAGGCAGAGATGGAGCTTTTTGCTCGCCAGGCCATGGAGGTCGATATCATCATCACTACCGCTTTGATTCCGGGTAAACCCGCCCCGAAATTGATAACGGAAGCCATGGTCGAGACCATGCGGGATGGAAGTGTCATTGTCGATCTTGCCGCCGAACAAGGCGGTAATTGCACTCTGACCGAACCGGGCAAGGTCATTAAGAAGTATGGCGTGACCATCATCGGTTATACCGATATGCCCAGCCGGATGGCAGCCCAGGCGAGCCAACTCTATGCAAGCAATCTATTTCACCTGCTGACCGATTTGTGCCCGGAGAAGAATGGTGAGCTCGTCGTTAATATGGAAGATGAAGTCGTTCGGGGCACGACCGTCATCAAGGAGGGAGAAATCACCTGGCCGCCGCCGGCGCCAAAGATCTCGGCAGCACCTCCTGCACCTATTGAAGAACCAACAGCAGCGCCCGAAGAGAAGAAAGCACCCCTGATTACGCCAGCCATCAGGGCTGCCCTGACGGTCTTGATCGGGGGCTTGTGTTTTTATGGCATCGGTATAAGTGCACCGCCTTCATTTATGCAGCACTTTACGGTGTTTGTATTGGCCTGCTTTGTCGGCTACATGGTGATCTGGAATGTCACGCCTGCCCTGCATACCCCATTGATGAGTGTCACGAATGCGATCAGCAGTATCATCGTTATCGGCGCACTCATACAAGTCTCGTCACCAAACACGTTGCTAGCGGGCATCGCTGCTTTCGGGATACTCATTACCAGTATCAATATCTTTGGGGGTTTTGCAGTTACCCAGCGCATGCTGCAAATGTTCAGGAAGTAGGAGAGATAGCCATGTCAGAAGGATTAGTAACAGTTGCCTATATCGGCGCTATCATCCTGTTCATCCTGGCCTTGGGCGGGTTAAGCCATCCAGAGACATCACGCCGTGGGAATGCCTACGGGATTACTGGCATGGCCATCGCGGTCGTGGCGACCGTGTTGGGACCGCAGGTTAACGTCATCGGGATCATCATTGTCTGCATGCTCATCGGTGGCACGGTCGGTTTCATCCTTGCCCTGAAAGTGCAGATGACCCAGATGCCGGAATTAGTGGCTATCTTGCACAGCCTGGTCGGTGTTGCCGCGGTGCTTGTTGGTTATGTGAACTTCATGGACCCGGATTCGGCTCTGCACTTCAGTCCTGCCGAAAAGACCATTCACGAGATAGAAACTTACCTTGGGGTGTTGATCGGCGCCGTCACTTTTTCCGGTTCGGTCATCGCCTTTGGCAAACTGAGCGCCAAGATCACCGGTAAGCCAGTCTTGCTTCCGGCACGCCATTGGCTGAACCTCGGTTTACTCATTGCTTCAATCTGGCTTTGTTTTGAATTCGTGGATCAGGCTGAAACCGGTGGCGGCATGATACCGCTGCTGATTATGACTGCTATTGCGCTGGCCTTTGGTGTGCACATGGTCATGGCCATTGGCGGCGCGGATATGCCTGTTGTTATCTCCATGTTAAACAGCTATTCCGGCTGGGCCGCAGCAGCCACCGGATTTATGTTGTCCAATGACCTGCTGATTGTCACCGGTGCCCTGGTGGGTAGTAGTGGTGCAATTCTGAGCTACATTATGTGCCGCGCCATGAACAGGCGCTTCCTGGCCGTCATAGCGGGAGGTTTTGGCACTGAATCCGCAGGCACGGCCGGCACGACAAGCGACGAAGGCGAAGTATTCCCCATCGAGTACAACGAAGTTGCTGACTTGTTTACGGCCGCCAAAGAAGTAATGATTATCCCTGGCTATGGGATGGCAGTGGCACAGGCTCAACACGCGGTTCGTGATCTTACCGACACGCTACGTTCAAAGGGCACTAATGTCCGCTTTGGAATTCACCCAGTAGCGGGCCGAATGCCTGGTCATATGAACGTACTGCTGGCGGAGGCCCGTGTGCCCTATGACATCGTCTTCGAGATGGATGAGATCAATGAAGACTTTCCTGACGTTGACGTATCCATCGTCCTGGGCGCCAACGATATCGTCAATCCGTCTGCACAAGATGACCCGCACAGTCCGATCGCCGGCATGCCGGTGCTGGAATGCTGGAAAGGTAAGACGACGATTGTAATGAAACGCAGCATGGCATCTGGCTATGCCGGGGTGCAGAATCCCTTGTTCTTTAAAGAAAACACAAGAATGTTCTTTGGCGATGCAAAGGACAGTCTTGAGTCAGTGCTCAAAGAGATATCCAAGTAGTTCACTGATAACGCTTCCCTCATAAGTAAAAGGGGCGTTTAGCCAGGTGTAGTTTTCATTACTGCAATCTTTTCCACTGCGGTACCTTACGATCGACGCCATCGAGTTCCTGAATCTCGTTCGGCCGGGGACCTGGTTCCGGGACATGGGCTTCGCCATCGGTGGGCACTATGAGCCGGAACGCGTGACGCGCGCGAACTGGGAACGCTTCGCACGGGATCTGGGGATGCCGCTGAAGCGATTGCCTGCGCGCCTGTAAGAGCTTGCAGCGCGGCTTCCCGAAATGGCGCGAGGCGCCTGCGCAGCCTTCGCCGAAGTCCATGAACGATGGTGTCAGACTCGATTGAATTGACGCCATTGATTCGACGACTAACCGCAAAATTTGGACGCTAGCGAGGCGGCTGAATCCGCGCCACCGCGCGTGCTTGCATTCATTCGCGTTCAAGGCGAGTATTTAGCTTCCTTTGGGCACCCCCAATCGAAGTTCCACCAAAAAGAAGTTTCGCTAAAACAACAGCCTACCAAGCAAGGAGGATTTGCCATGATGTCACCGTCAGGTATGCAGCTGCCTCGCGAGGAGCTCGTGCGGGCTTATCGCATGATGTGCGACATCCGGCATTTCGAGGACAGCGTTCACGACGAGTTCGCGGCCGGGAGCATCCCGGGTTTTGTTCACCTTTACGCCGGCGAGGAAGCCTCCGCAGTCGGCTTCATGATGCATCTGAACGACGCGGATCGTATCGCCAGCACTCATCGAGGCCACGGCCACTGCATCGCCAAGGGCTGCGACGTGAAGGCGATGATGAAGGAGATCTACGGTCGCGCGGACGGTCTGTGCGGCGGCAAGGGGGGCTCCATGCACATCGCCGATCTCACCAAGGGCATGATGGGTGCCAACGGCATCGTCGGCGGCGGTCCGCCGCTGATTTGCGGTGCGGCGTTGAGCGCCAAGACTTTGAAAACCGGAGGCGTAGCCGTCGCTTTCGTCGGCGACGGCGGCTCCAACCAGGGGACCACCCTCGAATCGTACAACCTGGCCAAGGTGTGGAACCTGCCGGCGATATTCGTGGTGGAAGACAACCGCTACGCCGAGTCCACCGCCAGCGCGTGGTCCGTGGGCGGCAGCCAATTGAAGCGCGCGGAGGGGTTCGGGATGCCCGGGCGCAAGGTGGACGGGCACGACTTCTTTGACGTCTACGACGCGGCGGCCGAGGCCATCGGCCGGGCGCGCAACGGCGAAGGCCCGAGCCTGGTGCACGTGGAGACCTATCGCTACTACGGCCACTTCGAGGGCGACGCGATCACCTACCGCACGCCGGAAGAAGAGGAGCAGATGAAGACCCAGAAGGACTGCCTGAAGATTTTTAGCCAGCGCGTCACCGAGACCGGATTGCTCGATGCGTCGGCGCTCGAAGAGGTCGAGGCCGAATCGAGATCGCTGATCGAACAGGCGGTCGCGGAGGCCAAGGCGGCCCCGGCGCCCGGTCCCGATAAGCTGCTCACCGACGTCTACGTCTCCTACTAGAGGGTCCCACCATGTCCAAGAAAACCTACAGACAAGCGATCAACGAGGCGCTGGCGCAGGAGATGCGCCGCGATCCGACCGTCATTTTCATGGGCGAGGACAATGTGGGCGGCATGGGCGCGCCCGGTGAGGACGACGCCTGGGGCGGCGTGCTGGGCGTGACCAAGGGCCTGATGCCCGAGTTCGGCCGCGAGCGCTGCCTCGACACCCCTATCAGCGAGAGCGCGTTCATCGGCGCGGCCGTCGGCGCCGCCGCCACCGGGCTTCGGCCCGTGGCGGAGCTGATGTTCGTCGACTTCATGGGCGTTTGCTTCGACCAGATCTTCAACCAGGCCGCCAAGTTCCGTTACATGTTCGGCGGCAAGGCGGTGACGCCGGTCGTGATTCGCACCATGTACGGCGCGGGCTTTCGCGCCGCGAGCCAGCACAGCCAGTGCCTTTATCCGCTGTTCACCCACATTCCCGGGCTCAAAGTCGTGATGCCGTCCTCGCCCTACGAGGCCAAGGGGCTGCTCACCCAGGCGATCCGCGACGACGACCCGGTGATCTTCTTCGAGCACAAAGTGCTGTACGACGACGAGGAGGAGGTGCCGGACGATCCGTACACCTTGCCCTTCGGCGAGGCCAATCTCACCCGCGAAGGTGACGACGTGGCCATCGTGACGCTGGGACGAATGGTGAAGCTCTCCAACGAGGTCGCCGACAAGCTGGAGGGCGACGGCATTTCCTGCACGGTAGTGGACTTGAGGACCACCTCGCCGCTGGACGAAGACACCATCATCGAGTGCGCCGAGGAGACCGGGCGGGTCGTGGTGGTAGACGAGGCCAATCCCCGCTGCAGCATGGCCACGGACATCTCGGCGTTGATCACGCAGAACGCGTTCGGTGCCTTGAAATCGCCGATCAAGATGGTGACCGCGCCCCACACGCCGCCACCGTTCGCACCGGAGCTCGAGGATATTTATATCCCCACCCCGGCGAAAATCGAGGCGGCCGTGCGCGAGGTGGTCGCGTACTCGCGAGAAGTCGTCGCCTAATCGTCGGACGGTTCTCCGTTGGAGCCGGGTGATTCCGCCGGTGGTGTTGGCGCCGCCGGCGGGCGCGCTTTTCTTTGGAGGAAAGTATTGTCATGAGTGAGCGTATCCGAGCGATCATGATGCCCAAGTGGGGGCTTTCCATGACCGAGGGCCTGGTGACCGCCTGGCACCTGGACGAAGGCAGCGTCGTCGAGAAGGGCGCCGATGCCGTCGACATCGAGACCGAGAAGATCACCAACCTGTTCGAATCGCCTGCGGGCGGCGTGCTGCGCCGGCGTCTGGTCGAGCCGGGCGACACCGTCCCCGTCGGCGCGCTGTTAGGGGTGCTGGCGGACGCGGAGGTGAGCGACGAGGAGATCGACGCCTTCGTCGAGCGTTTCAACGCCGAGTTCGCCAACACGCTGGCGGCCCGCGCCGAAGCGGCGGACGCGGGGCCGCAGCCGGAGACCCTCGAGATCGGTGGTCACAAGATGCGCTACCTGCAGATGGGCGAAGGCGAATTATTGCCGCTGGTGCTGATCCACGGCTTCGGCGGCGATCTCAACAACTGGCTCTTCAATCAGCCGGTACTCGCCGAGCGCCGCCCGGTGGTGGCGCTCGATCTGCCCGGTCACGGGGGATCGAGCAAATCCATGCGGGCGTTCGACATCGACTCGCTCGCGCGCGCGGTGGGAGAGTTCCTCGACGCCCTCGACCTGCCGCTCACGCATCTGGCGGGACACTCGCTCGGTGGCGCGGTCTCCGCCCGGCTCGCGTTGACGCGAGCGGATAGAGTGCGCTCGCTCACGCTGATCGCGAGCGTCGGCCTCGGCGCCGATATCAACATGGACTTCATTCGCGGCTTCATCGGCGCTAAGCGGCGCAAGGATCTGAAACCGGTGGTGGAACAGCTGTTCGCGGATCCGTCGCTCGTGAATCGCGAGTTGCTGGACGACCTGCTCAAGTTCAAGCGACTGGACGGCGTCGAGGCGCTGCTCACGCGGCTTGCCGATACCGTGTTCGCCGACGGCGCTCAAGCCGTGACGCTGCGCGACGATCTGCTCGGGCTCGACGTTGCGACGCAGGTGGTGTGGGGCGCCGAGGATCAAATGATTCCCGCCGCCCATGCAAAGGCGCTGTCAGAGACTGCAAAGGTTCATGTGCTCGAGGGCGCGGGCCACATGGTGCACATGGAGAAGGCGTCCGAGGTGAACGCGATGATCGAGACGCTGGCGATCGACTAGCGTGTCGGAGGGGGACATTCAGAGTTCGTAAGTTATTGATTTTGAATTTTACGGAATCTTCGCGTTGTCGGACTCCCGTAAAGAAAAAATCAATAACTTACGAACTCTGAATGTCCCCTATCTCCCCAGGGTGAGCAGATGCCGCAAAAACCGAACGTAGTACTCGTACTCGTCGACGATATGGGATTCGCTGACCTCGGTGTCACCGGATCGGAAATAAGAACATCGAACATCGACCGGCTTGCGAATGACGGGGTGCTCCTGACCGCCATGTACAACTGCGCCCGTTGCTGTCCGACGCGGGCCTCCCTGCTAACCGGACTCTATCCGCACCAGGCGGGGATCGGGCACATGGGCGCCAATCTGGGAACACCCGCCTACCAAGGGTTCTTGCGCAACGATAGTGCAACCATCGCCGAGGTTCTGCGGGAATCGGGTTACCGGACGCTGATGTCGGGCAAGTGGCACGTTGCTGGAGACTTCATCGCAAGGGAAGTCGATTCATGGCGGGTCGGCGATCTGGACCACCCGACACCCCGCCAGCGTGGTTTCGACCGCTTTTATGGCATCGTCGACGGCGCTACCAACTTCTTTTCGCCCCACTTTATGCTCGAGGACGACAGCCGCGTCGAGGTCTTTGCGGATGATTTCTATTTCACCGATGCGATCACCGACAAAGCGATTGGCATGGTCGAAGAAGCGGTCCTGCACGATAAGCCCTTCTTTCTCTACTTCGCACACGCCGCTCCGCACTGGCCGCTGCATGCGCCGGCTGAGGACATTGCCCGCTATGACGGAGTTTATGACAAAGGTTGGGACGCGATCCGAACCGCTCGCCACGAGGAGATGAACGGGCGGCGGATACTGAAGCAGAACTGGGATATATCGCCGCGCGACGAGGAAGTTGTGGCCTGGAAGGATATTGGTTTAGCCGATTGGGAGGCGAGCAAGATGGCGGCTTACGCCGCTATGGTCGACCGAATGGACCAGTCCATTGGACGTCTGGTCATGGCCTTGAAGAGGCTCGGTCAGTTCGACAACACGCTGATTCTGTTTCTCTCCGATAATGGCGGCTGCGCGGAGTTCATGGCTGAAGATGGCTGGGCAAAGTTCTTTCCTGACGTGACCCATGACGGCCGCAAGATCACCATGGGCAACGTTCCGAACCTCCGCCCCGGTAACGTGCTGACCTACCAGAGCTACGACAAGCCTTGGGCGAACGTCTCGAACACGCCCTTTCGCCTCTTCAAGCACTACGTTCATGAGGGCGGCATTTCGACCCCCCTCATCGTCCACTGGCCAAACAGGATCAGCCAGCCCCTGACCGCACACGCTCCGTGCCACGTGGTCGACGTGCTGCCGACGATCCTGGAGGCGACTGGCTGTCCCTACCTGACCGAGCTCGGCGGCCATTCCATGCAGCCGCTGCAGGGCGAGAGCTTTCTTCGACTCCTTGTTGGCGAGGACTGGTCCCGCCAGCAGCCAATCTTCTTCGAGCATGAGGGTAACTCCGCTATTCGGCTCAACAACTTTAAGCTGGTGAGGAAGCATGGCCAGGACTGGGAACTCTATGACATGGACAAGGACCGCACAGAACTGAACAACATCGCCGGACGCAACGCGCCGCTCGAACAGGATCTATTGAAGCATTACGACGACTGGGCAGAAAAGACAGGCGTGCTCGACTGGGATATCGCCCTGCCGAGATTGCTCGACGTTTGGAAGCTGCAGAGTGCGCATGGATGAACGGCCGCGCCTTGCTAGAGATCACCGCCCGCTGAATTTGGGAGATAGGATACGCCATTACGCAGTGACCTGTGCCTCAGCGGGCAAAAGGGCTTCAAATTAAATAGGATACTGTCCCCGGATTCTTCCCGACCCGGAGCGACGGATGGGCCGGTACTTCGCATCCGTCGCGGGATCGTATTCCTCATAGGCCAGACCAATGCGGCGCGGAGCCACTCGGCGGCAAAGCTCGTGGTGACACCCGAGAGCCGCTATGATCCTGCGCCGCTCAGAAGATCCCCGCCGACGCAGCGCGGGTAAGGGAGATGCCGAGATGGAGTTGGTGGATAAGGTCCTACAGATCGAGCAGTTCTTGACGGTGACGCTGGGCATCATCGTGCTGTTCGTGGGCAAGCGGCTAAACGACGCGGTCGGTTTCCTACGCGAGTTCAGCATCCCGGAGCCCGTCACCGGCGGATTGTTGTTCTCGGTGCTGTTTGGAATCGTGTATGCCGCAACTGGCGTGGCGGTTCAGTTCGACCTCGCCGCTCGGGACATCCTGCTGGTTTACTTCTTTACCACCATCGGCATCAATGCCAGCTTCAAGGACCTGCTGGCCGGCGGCAAACCGCTGGTGATTCTGCTGACCATAACCATCGCCTACATGGTGGTCCAGAACCTGACCGGTATCTCCGTAGCGGCGCTATTCGACCTACCCACCGCAGTGGGTCTCCTGGGTGGCACGGTGTCGCTGATCGGCGGTCACGGGACCGCGATCGCCTGGGCTCCACGGATTGCCGAGGACCACGGGGTTTCCAATGCCATGGAGGTGGGTATCGCCTGTGCAACCTTCGGTCTGATACTGGCGAGCTTGATGGGCGGTCCCATCGCCAAGTTTCTAATCACCCGTCACAAGCTTACTCCGGACAAACCGGCGGAGATACTCGATGTCGGGACCACCAAGGAACAGCGTAAGGAGGGTATCGGGTCCCTGGATTTTCTGGATGCGGTGCTCGCCATCCATATAAGCGGCATTGTCGGGCTGCTCCTCAACGAAGGACTGGCAGAGCTGGGGCTGAAGCTGCCTCTATTCGTGACCTGCTTGTTTTCGGGCATCCTGATCACCAACTTGATTCCGGAAAAGTTTCCTCGCTTCAGCGGAAGACGCTGGCCCTCGCGCACGCCATCCATGGCCTTGATCGCCGATATCGCCCTGGGCACCTTCCTTGCCATGTCGCTGATGAGCATGCAGCTGTGGACATTGATCGATCTGGCCGGGCCTATCTTCAGCATACTCACTGCCCAGTTTGCGATAGCAGTTGTCATTAATGTTTTCATTGTCTTTCGGGTCATGGGTCGCAACTACGATGCGGCCGTCGTATGTTCCGGCTTCGGCGGTATTTCGCTCGGCGCAACGCCCACCGCAATGGCCAACATGTCCGCGGTGACCCAGCGCTATGGCCCTTCGCACATGGCCTTCATTATCGTGCCACTGGTGGCGGCGTTCTTTATCGACTTGGTAAACGCGTTGTTGATTCCGTTCTTTCTTGCCAACTTCTAAAGCCGACTACCAACGGAGGTGATCCCAAAAACAGCAGGCAATGGAGCTGTAGATCAGGCTTCTGACCGTCGGCGGGCGCTCTGACAGCACCCGAAGTCCGCGGATGGCTTGCGGTAGGCGCACAGCTTGGGAAGCGGTGGGGGTACCTCCGGCCATCTGCGGACTCGTGAGGTCCTCCGAGTGGCTACCTGAAGGTGGGACGGGTTCCTGTTCCAGGCACCATCGAGAGGGCACAGCTCTTGATCACCACAGGCTACAAGGTGGGACCGTTTGCAGGTGTCGCTTTGGTACCGCGTCCGGGCACCACTCTGATCCCGCTTTTGCAGCAGTTCGTGAGTTACAACGGAAACGACGTCAACACCACGAGTCTACGCTTGATTGGCCTCCAGACCCTGCCGAGGGGGATCTGGCTCAAGCTCGACGCCAAGTTACCCATAGACTGGGAGAACGACAACGCCGTTCCCGCCACGTTCGAAATCCAACTGGGCAAGCATCTGAGCGATTCTGTCGGCCTATTCGCCGACGGACTATTCGGAATCGGCGGCGATAGGCCCTATGACTATGGTGCCGGTCTAGGGGTGCGGTTCAAATACTGATTCGTTACCGGGTCGGACCGTCCGGAATTACGGACAGTATACGTATTTCTTTTCGATCCTTTTTTTGGCCGGGCGGACGGCGGGCGAGGCTGCGGCCAGTTATGCGTTTTAGCCGCTGAACGAATTTCTCGCTACCTAATTGGTGGCGGGTGCGGAAATGCTTCGCAATCCGCGCGCCGAGAAGACAAGCGACTTCATGGAATTAAGTATACTGTCTCCGGATTACGCGTGATCATCTTTTCTTGAATCCCGTTATCTGAAGGACGAGACACCATGGCAAAGAGCTTCAAGGACTATCTTGCCGCGGCGAACGCGGTGATCGAGACCTGTTCGGTGCAGGATGCCGCGCGGCTGCTCGAAAGCGACGACTGGTTGTTCGTGGACGTGCGCGACGCGAATGAGCTCGCGAAGGAGGGCAAGATCCCGGGTGCGGTGCACGCTTCCCGTGGTTTGCTCGAGTTCAAAATCGATCCCGCCTCGCCGATGCATGACCCCGTGTTCGCGGAGGGCAAGAGCTTCGTCTTCTACTGCGGGACCGGCGGGCGCTCGGCGCTCGCGACCAAGGTTGCGTTGGAGATGGGACTCGGCAAGTCGGTGAGCCTGGCGGGCGGATTCGGCGCCTGGAAGGCAGCGGGCGCGCCGATCGAGAAGGTCGGTTCAAAGTGAGCGGAAAGCGGGGACATTCAGAGTTCGTAAGCTGTTGATTTTCAGTCGTGCCATACCAAAGTGTGTGCGACTTCCGGCAACGGAAAAATGAATGGCTTACGGCTCACCCACGCTGGCAGTGGTGGTGGCGGCCGGAGACGGGTCCTCGATAGGCTCAAGCTTAGGTACGGTCACGCTGACGCCCACGGCGACGGAGTCGAAGTCCAGATCCGGGTTGTACTGGCGCAGCAGCCAGATGGGGATCTTGAACCTGCGCCGAGTCAGGAGCCAGAGGGATTCGCCCTGGCGCACGACGTGGGTTTCGGTGCCGGCAATCCGGAAGCGCTGGAAGAATGCCTCCTGCAGCCCGCGATGGTAGTCGAGTCGCCGGTGCTCGAACTGGCTGGCGCTCACCTGTGAGAAATCGAGACTGAGGCGCTGCCCGATGACCACCGGCTGGCGGTAGCGCATGCCGTTCAGGCGCCGCAGCCGCCAGGCGCGCACATCGAGCCATTCGGCGTAATGCCCGAGAGTCTCCGCCGCCTGCACCTCGATGCTCTCGTCGACCGCGACCGAGTAGTCGCTGGGATCGGCCGATAGATCCGGTTGCGCGCTGGGCGGCTGGGCCGGGGCGATCTGTTCGGCTTCCTCTGCCGACACCGGTTCGGCCTGCTCGACCCGCGCGATGAGACTGTCGCTGATGTGCGCCGGCTCGTGGTCCTCCACTACCTCGTCGAGCACGTCTACGCTGCTCGGCGCGCCGCCGGCGATGAGGCGATTCTCCGAAGCTTCGTCGTCGGTTCCCGTTGCCGCTTCGCCGCTATCCGCGTGATCGGAGACAGGACCCTCCGGGGGCGCCGTGGCCGCCGGCGCTACGGAGAGCTCAGCGGCAAGCGATTCGATGCCGGCTATGTATTCGGGACTCCGCGCCGATTCGAAGTCGCCCGGTGCCGCGGGCTCCGGCTTGGCGATCGAGGCGAGCGTCACCGGCTCGGGCTTCTCGGGCTCGACGCGCAGCACCTGGCCGACGTGAATGCGTTCTCCGTCGCCGAGATCGTTGAGTGCTACCAGCGTCTCCTCATCGACGCCGAGCCGTCGCGCGATTAACCACACGCTGTCGCCACGGCGTACCGTGTACTTGCCGTCCTCGGCAACCAGCGTCGGCTGGTCAGCGGCCGGCCGCGACGCCTGCGAGGGCACGCGCGCCGACGGATCGACCGCAACGCCTTCGGGCAGCGGCAGGGCGAGAACCTGTCCGACCCGGATGCGATGACGGTTCTTAAGACCGTTGATGGCCACCAGATCATCGATATCGACCTCGAAATGCTTGGCGATGCCGTCAAGCGTGTTGCCGCGGCGCACCCTGTAATAGCGATCCCGCAGCTGCTTGCCGTAGCGCTCGTCCTGGTCGATTTGCGTCAGCGCCGCGAGCGTCTCCTGGCGCGGCTTCGAAGCCGGTATTCGCAGCTCGAATCCACGCGGAACGTACTTGGCGCCGCGCCAGATTGATGGCTGCAGCGCGGGGTTGAGCTCGCGCAGCTCACTCCGATCGATGCCGACAACGCGTTCGAGAGTATCGACGCGGACGTAGTCCGGCACCCGCACGAGCTGTGTGGGCGGCGCCGAGTGACGCGGGATGTGGTCGAAATATTTCTCCGCGTTGAAGTGGATCTCGACCGCGGCAAGGAACGCCACGTAGAAGTTCCGCGAGGCAAAGCCAAAGCTCCGGCTGCGGTAATTGCGGACAATGCGTGTGATGTCCTTGGTGCCGAGCTTGCGCGCGGCGCGGCGCATTCCCGCCGTACCGTGATTGTACGAAGTGATCGCGAGCGGCCAGGTTCCCGTTGCAGCGTAGTTGTGAGCGAGCAGCTTGGCCGCCGCCACCGTCGACAGGTACGGGTCCATGCGCTCGTCGACGCCGCGATCGATGCGCATGAAGCGCCGTCCGGTGGAACGCGTGAACTGCCACATGCCGGCGGCGCCGACTCGGGAGCGGGCCTTCGGGTTAAACGACGATTCCACGTGCGGCAAGGCAACGAGCTCCGCGGGCAGGCCCCTGTCGGAGAGGATCTCTCGGATGTGGGCTTCCCATATCCCCGAGCGCGCGAGCCCCGCCTTGAACTTGTCCGCCTGACCGAGCTGAAAGCGAAGGCGCCGCTTGGCGGCCCGCAGGGTCTTGTTGCTGACATCCTCCGGCCACAGCGCGAGCACGCGCGCTTCCTCGTCACTGAGTCCGGTCCGCTTGCCTCTGGCGAGCTTGTCGAGGATCGCCTTGTAGCGCCGCTTGGCGGCCTTGACCCGCCGGCTTTTCGTGCGGCGTCCTGCATCGGCGGGAAAGCGCAGCGTCTCGTAGACGACGCTCAAATTTCGGCTGTCGTGAATGAAGCCGCTGCGGGTATCGATTTCGGTGTACACCCGAATCCAGAACTGGATATCCGGCTCGAGCGCCATGGGGCGGGGGAAGCTGCCCGCGGGCTCGGCCCCGGCGAGCCCGAACCAGAGCAGCGTCACAATGGCGGCAACTGTCCGGCGCATGCTAGACGTCTGTGTGTGAACCCATTTCTTTCCTCCCCTGCCTGTCCGGCGGCGCCCGTCTCTAGGAAAAGCGCTCGAGCCTCTTTATATATATAGACCGGGATACGACCCTACCTGAGTCGCGCGCCGCCCGCAGCCGGGAAGGCGCCCGGCCGTCGAAGCGCTGCACATTCGCAGGCCGCAAGAAGATAATAGCCCGTCGGTGGAGGAACGGGGACATTCAGAGTTCGTAAGTGATTGGTTTTTTCCTCGCCAGAAGGCGAACACATCTCCCTACGGTAAATCTGAAAATCAACGACTTACGAACTCTGAATGTCCCCTCTGCACCCGTTAGAACGGCCTTCGGCCCATCAGTATCTCGTGTAACCAAAACACGAATGCGGCGTAAATAAGCAGTCCGATCACGACAAGAATAATATCGTTGGCTTTCGATTCCGGTGCGCCGGCAATCGGACGCGCAACGCGCCTTTTCATCGACACGCGGTCCGCGGCTGCCCACACGAGAAAAGAACCGAACAGCAGCACGTCAGCGAGGGTGCCGTTTGCCAGCAGATGCGCAAGCGCCCAGAGCTTGACCGCAGCGAGCTGCGGATGCTTTGTGGCTGTTTTGATTTTTCCCGGAAAGTACGGTGCAAGAAAAAGTACGAAGACTGGCAGCAGCAAAACGCTTGCGACATGGCGTAACCAAACAGGAGGAACGTAAAGCAACGTCGGCGTTTGTCGCAGGTCCGCGTAGCCGCGTACGATCAGGACGATTCCGACCAGCGACACAAGCGCGTAAAACGCCTTCCATCCCTGCTCACTCCTGGCAACGAACCGATCGCGCATCGGCTCCGCCACGATGGAAACCGAATGCATACCGAAGAACAAGGCGATACCGATGAGAAGTTGAAGCATGGTGACCAGCCCCCCGAATCTTATTCATTATGATTTTACTCTTATCTGCCTTTGGAAAAGAAACTTTCCTCAGCAAAAATCTAGTGGGAAAAACGGATCGGAGCCGAAATGTTTTAAGGGGTGCGGAATTATCTAGGCTCCGACCCCTGTTTCTCTCGTTGAGCTAACATCTCGCCGGCCAACGGGTCTTCTTCGTCAAGCAGATGACCGATGGCGTTGGCGTAGTAGCGAAGCAACGCCAGCTCTGTTTTGCGGGCTGCATAGAGTCCCGCCTCGTCTTCTTGCACCAGCCGGCGCAGGGTGAGCATTCTAAGGCCAACCTGTACCGCATAGTCCTGATCGGCGCGCGGCACATGGACATGTGCGCCCCGAGCGGCAAGCCGGGCAACCAGATCCAGGACCCTGCCTTTGAGCTCGAATTCGCTCAACGGCTCGCTGCTCTCCACCATCACCCTGGCCACGAGAGAGACGGGTAACACGGGGATCGCGCGGCCGACGTGAGCCATCAGCTCGCTGCCCAGCTGTTCCACTGCGGCGAAGGCTTGAGCCTCGCTCATAGCGCGGAAATCGATTGCGTTGCGTTTCAGATAGTCGCGCAGGAACACGGGCTCGCCGACGCGTACGCCGGCGTAGCCGAAGCGGTGCCAGCGCCGGCGCGCCGCCAGCCCCAGGTTGTGCAACACGAAACCGAGGGTCTTGACCACGGCATACACACGTCCTCGGCGTTCCGACTGCGCGTCCAGATCGCGCACCAGCGTTCGGTCCTCGAACACCCGGTCGTAGTTGATGCCCACAGGCACGAAAACCAGCTCGCGATCGCCGTCCGGGTCGAAGGCCTTGACGATATAGGCCAGCAGTCCAAGGCGCGGGGCACGCAGCTTGCCGTCACGGCTCAAGCCACCTTCAGGAAACAGCGCCTGGACCACGCCGCCGCGGGTGGCCATGTGGACATAGCGCGCGAGCACCTTGCGATACAGAGGGTCGCCGGAGTTGCGGCGCACGAAGAACGCGCCCAAAGAACGGATCAGCGCCTGCAGCGGCCATACCCGCGCCCACTCGCCCACTGCGTAGCTCAAGGCCGAGTGCGTCGCCACCAGGTACGGCACCAGCACGTAATCCATGTTGCTGCGGTGATTCATAACGAATACCACACTGGCATTGCGGGGGATGGCAGAGAGGCCGGCATCGTCGGCGTAGCCCAGCCGGACCCGGTAGAGCATCTGGGCCAACCCCTTGGCTAGGCGAGTTCCGATAGCGAAGTAGGCGTAGGGTTTGAACGCGGGGACGATCTCCTGGGCGTAGCGGTTGACCGTTGCCATCACTTCGTCCCGGCGCAGCCCTTCGCGCTGCGCCCACTCCTCGGCGAAGCTGATCACATCCGGGTCGTACATGAGGCGGTCGATGAGCAACTCGCGACGCGTCAGCTTGAACGGTTCCAGACGCAGCTGCAGGCGAGTGTTGAGCTCGTCAATGACCCGGTTGACGCGGCGGCGCAGATACCAGCGCACGCTGGGCATGAGAAATCGGTCCAGAGCTGCGAGCACTGCCAGTGCGCAGAGCAGAAGAAACAGCCACAGGGGAATGGTGATCAGCGCATCCATGGGTCTGCCGCGGCTTCGGCGTAAAGCAGGATTCTATTTGAAATCGAGCGGGATTTGCGGGCGGACGGGTGAGCGATGGGAGCCGTTTAAATCAACAGACGGTTCTGGATCGAGCCCGGGTTGCTCAAGAGATCAGGTAACTCATCCTTCCTCGAAGTCGGAACGGGGATCGTCCTGAAGTCGGGCTAAAAATTGGCTATGGTATTGATAGTCACGCTCAGTAATGAACCGACACACTATCGTCCGCCAGCTATCTTTATCGAAGCGATTATGGCGTCTCCTGCCATCCATTCCATGGAATATAAGAAGGCGATCTCATCGAACGGCGGGCGTAGTCTGGTCCAAGCACTGGGCTAACAACCGGTTCCAGGCGACGCGTGTTGAAACCGATACGACGATTCTATCCGTTCATTGCTTGCTTGGTATTGTCGCTTTCCGGTTGCATGGATAAGCCCGTCAGCCTCGATCAACATGTGCAGAAATATGAGACGCTGGCACAAGTCGTTGCCGGGGAAGTTCGGCCGGGCCAGATCGTCAATTATGAGGAAGCACAGGGGAGACTGCGTCAGCTAATGTCAGAGTTGGATGTACGTCGAGTTCGACATGAACGCAATGGTGCATTTGTACTGCTCAGCGGCCAATCCAACATAATTAGCGGCCAATTCAGCTACTTGTACAAGCTGGGCGATGCAAAAACCGACCTGACCGTGTACCCAGACGATGGGGCTACGCGTAAGCATCTACAAGGGCCGTGGTACATCGAGAAGGCTTACTTTGAATGAAAGCGAAAGCGCGGGCCATTCAACACAAATTTCAGGGATAGGATGATTCCCGTCGGATACATGTACAAGACCGTTAGCGATAGGCCCGGCTGGTTGAAGACTGACCAGGTCTCAGACATTTGTTCCGTGAGCGCTTGCGTTTCCGAGGACTTCGATGACTGGGTGCGGCATTGGAAACACAATGGATACTGGTTTTTCGATTCTCCTCAGATCATAGAAGCGCTGGCTGAAGAACACCGAATATCACTGGATAAAATGAAGCTGTTTTTCTACTCGGTGTACGAACAGCAGTGGGATGACGAAAACAGTGAATGGGTATCTTTTGCGCCGGAAGCATCATTCACTACCGATGTCGTTATGCCAAAGAAGTCAACCTTGCTCGGATATGATGTGGTCGCATTCTCCGCCCAGACCAGTGCCGAATGTTCTCCTCTCTCGTGCAACCATGTCGCGGAAGAGCAAACGGTAAACCCGCATTGCTTGTTGGACTCATTCAAAGAAGCTAAGCAACTTATCGAGTCTGGCGCATTTCGAGAATGCGAGCCTGGACCTTACCGCATATTTGAAGTCTGCGGAGTGGAAAATACCTGACAGCGCCATGGAGTCGCGCGCAATGCGCGCGCGGACGGGTAAAAAGCTGCGCTTTTTACCCGCCGCCGATGGTGGGCGTTAGCTGTCCTGCATTTGAGATGAAGCCGAAAAATTATTGCGCTTATACGAAAATACCTGACGAGCGGATTGTGTTGGACTGCCGCCGCTTCGCGGTGCCAGCCGCAAATGCTTGGCGTTAGACAGGCGATATGTTAGGCATAACTGGAAAGTCTGGGCTCATACTGGCATGTGTGATAGCAGTCTACATATCCGTTCTCACCGCCCAAAGTCGAGCCGCGGCCAATCTTTGCGAGAACCATCCAGTCGGATCTCGGATCAGAGATGTAGAAAATCTTGAGGGCACATTCGTTCTAAGCCAAATGGGCCCGATTGATGATCCCAGCAAGCCGGGCGCTCAAAAAGTTATCTTCTGTGCGGCTTTGACCATGTGTGACACATCTTGCAGTCTGGAAATCGAAGATGGCTTGGTGATACGTGCCAGTTTTTCGAACTACTAGGCATTGCCTCCGTTTTTAGGTGC
Organism: uncultured Gammaproteobacteria bacterium; assembly: GCA_947258715.1. Taxonomy (GTDB): domain Bacteria; phylum Pseudomonadota; class Gammaproteobacteria; order HK1; family HK1; genus CAMYJH01. Next base: position 6,292 of record CAMYJH010000040.1, on the reverse strand, counting down.
AGTAACTGCCCGACGAGGCGCTGCAAGTGACGCTAACCCGTTACGCGGACTGTCCGCAGCGGAGATTGATTGTTAGGAATGAGATATGAAGCCAGCCAGGTCTATCGAAGAAGCGCAAGAACTGATTGCGTCGTATGTTGGGTGTCCGGAGGAATTTCGACTGCCGATTTCCGACCAGCTGCAAGATCCGGTTGGAATTAACATGGCCATAATTACTGACACCATCCTCAAGCGCGGATGGGAGCCTGATGGCTACACCCAGGAGCAAGGGTTCCGGATCTACAAGTACAAGGAACTTGGGGCATGAGGCATAACCGTGCGGCCGATGAACGCAGGCGTTAGCCGGACAGGAGACATATCGATGCCCAGAAAGGGCTACGTTTCGATGGTTCCATTGCTGTGGCTTCTCCTGACAGCGCCTGTCTATGCAGGCGACATCTACGTGATCACAGCGACCTTTCCGTCTCAAGGTGCAGCACAGACCGAAGCTGCCCTTAGGGGAGGCTGGGTACTCGACACCGACTTTTATCCCAATCTCACGCCCAACACGTTTGCCGTCGTCCGAGGCCCATTCCCGGACGAAAAGCTCGCGGGCAACGAGCTGAAATCTCTACGCTCCGGCGGCGGGTACCCTGGGGTCTACCTCAAAGATGCCGGCAAGCCCCGATTGGGCGGGAACCTTGGTAGCGCTTCGCTGCGACCACAGCTTCTCGCAGCCCTGCTGGGTGAGCTGTCGGTTGAGGTGACAGATCGCCCGGGCGGGGAGAATCCGTGCGAGCCCCAGGAACCCTACCAAGAGGTGCAGATAAGCTTCATCGACCTCACCCGTACGATGGACGCCAGCTCAAACACCGTTCGGGAAGCAACCCAGCGTCGGGACGTTGACGCGGCTGCCTTCTGGATCATCAAGCGAACCGGGGAGATCGATCGAATGAGGGCGTGTTTTGAATAGGAGCAGGGGGACATTCAGAGTTCGTAAGTGATTGATTTTTTCCTCGCTAAAAGTCGAAGTGAGCTTGCTACCACAAATTTGAAAATCAATCACTTACGAACTCTGAATGTCCCCCTTCACCCATCCCAGCTATTCTGTCGTCCTCCACAGGTTTTGGAGGAAATAGCATGAAAACGATGATTCTCGCGGGCTGTGCGGCTATCGCGCTGCTTGGCCTGCAATCCGCACATGCTCAGTCGAGCTGCGCCGACGGCATCGCGGCCGTGGAAGCTGACTTGACGAAGAAAGAGCCCTTCATGGCGAGCCCCAAGGACCCGAAAACCAAGGATTTGCTCGCAGCCCGGAGGCTGCTTGAGGAGGCGAAGGAGGCCCAAGACCAAGGATAAGGAGAAGCGGTGCCAGAAGAAGCTCGCAGCCGCCAAAAGGAAACTTCCAAATTAGGATTGGCGTTCTGGAGAACGGGGACATTCAGAGTTCGTAAGCTATTGATTTTTTCGTTGCCAGACGCCGTACACGCTTTGCTGCGGCACGACTGAAAATCAATAGCTTACGAACTCTGAATGTCCCCTTATTCACGCTTAGTTTTTCACGCCCATCGAAAAGGGCCCCTTCTCGGGGCCCCTTTCAGTCGTGTCGTTATTGTTTAAGGGCTTCGCAAGAGCCGCATGACTTGGTCTTTGACGCTGCTGCGTTGTGGCTCGGGAAGCTCGGACCAGGCTTTTGCCACCGCAATGGCTTCCAGCGGAAGCGACTCCGTCCCGCTGGCGCCGAACATGAGCCAAGAGGGATCGACTTCCAGCGCCTTGGCCAGCGCGACGATGTTACGCGGCCTCAGGCTTTTGCCGTTTTCAATCTTCTGAATGACCGCCTGCGTGGTGTGCGCCAGATCGGCAAGCTTCTGCTGGGTCCAAGATTTGCTCCGGCGCGTCTTTCTCACGCGGTTGGCCAGCGTTTCGACCGTGGGTGTCTGCTCTGGGTGGGCCAGACTGCCGACCCCCGAATCAAGGCGCTCTACCGTATTTTGATTGTCCACAGTTCCCTCCTGTGCGGCCCGCTGTCGGATGGGCCCGGTTCTTCCGACCCACCCTCTCGGGCGGGCCCCCTGTCTCCAATTGGAGACACCCGACACCCGCCGCCACGACCGAACTTCTCAGATTTTCAGAGGCTTACGGCAACGGGCCGCGGTGTCGAGGGAGATAGAGCAATCGTCATGCCAGAGATTCCCAAGCAGTAGGTTCCGGAGAACGGGAGGGCGGCTGTGAAGCCTGGTAGGGACATTCAGAGTTCGTAAGCTATTGATTCTTTGATCGATCACGGCGACCAAAGCAGAGCGGGGAATAGGGGGCAGAGCGGAAATGCTTTAAGGGGCGCGGGCCAGCTCCGCGCTGGCATCTCCGCTCGGGAGCGGTCAATCAGCTATGCGCACGACGCAAGCAGTCGACGAACTCACTGATGAGTCTCGACGGCTTAGGCGATCGGCGCACGATCGCCGCGTGATCGCTCTGGTAGTGATAGACGTCGGGCCGTAAGCGGCGCAACTCGCCGCGTTCGACCAGGCTTTTCGCATAGTGGTCGGGAAGAAACCCAATAAACCGCCCGGACAGGATTAGAGCTGCCAGGGCCTCTTCGTCATAGGCGTCGGCGCTGCGTTTGAGATTCAATTGATGGCTGACCATCATGTTCGGGGAATGAAAGCCGATGCCGGCATATTTGCATTGCTGAATCGCGCGCCGAGGGATCTTTCTATCCGCCCGGTCGAACAACTTGTGGCCCTCACCGCAGTACAGGTACATCTGCTCCGAATAGATCGGGTAGCAATTGATGCTGCTGGACTGACCGTGAATCGGAATAATCCCGACTTCAAAGCGCCCAGTCATCACCCCATTCTCAATCACGTTGACCGGCTCAGCATAAATTTCAATCGTGACCATGGGGGCCGTTTCATCGAAGAGCATAATGGCCTGGGGAAGCCGGGCCTCGGGATTCGTGATCGACTTGTCGAACAGGGCAATCGACAAATGTCCGGCCAATCGCTGATGAACGTCATCGACTTCCGATTGGAAGGTGTTCAGCGCGGACAGGAGTCTGGAAGAGGCACTCAGGACCCGTTTTCCCTCAGACGTCAAGGCGAAGCCCGCCGGGCCGCGCGTACAGAGCTTGACGCCTAAGCGCACCTCGAGGTCGGTGAGATGCCGGCTGATCGTGGAGCGGCCGATATTGAGCTCCAGCTCCGCCGCGGAAACGCCGCCGCAGGCGACCACCGAGCGAAAAACGCGCAGCAGCCTCAAATCGACGTCGCTGACCCGACCAAGATAGGCCTTTTTGGGCATGGCTAATGTTTCATTCTAATGAAACATATATATGAACATTCACTCTATACGAAACATTGACCACATGGTAGCGTTTTCGGGTACTCTTGGCGCAGCCTCACTCAAATCCTGACCGCCCAACTCCCCAGGGTCGGGGTCAGAAATCAATAATTAGGAGCCTCGGGGAGGCGCGCTGTTCAATCAACAGTTCTCAAATAAACCCAAAACGCACGATGAGTTCTGCGCTCTCCGTTAGAGTGACCTGACTCTGCACTGTGCACGAAGGAGGAAGACGATGAAATTTGCGGGAAAACTGGCTGCAACGTTAGGCCTTGCATTCGCGTTGCTATTCACTGCCGGCGGTGTATCGGCGAAGAACTTCAAGATGGCGCTCGGCGACGCGGCTGGCGGAACCCAAGACGCGGCCGGCAAAAAGTTTGCCGAAGAATTCGAGGCCAGGACCGGAGGCAAGCACAAGATAAAAATGTTTCACAACGGTCAGCTCGGCAGCGAGCAGGACACCGTCAACGACGCCGCGATGGGAACTCTGGACTTCTCGGTTCTGGCGATTAACAACATTACGCCATTTTCGCCTACTGTCGGCATGCTGACGCTTCCCTACATGATCCTCAGCCTGGATGAAGCCGTTAAGCTCACCCAGGGGGATATCGGCAAGGAGCTCGTTGAAAACACGATTCGCGATGCGGGCGTGCGTATCGTTGCCTGGTCGTATGCGGGCTACAGGGTGCTTTCCAACTCGAAGCATCCGGTCAGGACGGTGGCCGATCTCAAGGATCTCGTGGTCCGCGTTCCGAAGAACGAGATCATGATCGATACGTACAACTCCTGGGGCAACAACCCGACGCCAATGGCCTGGTCGGAAACCTTTACCGCCCTGCAGCAAGGCGTGGTGGATGCGCAGGATACGCCCTATATCACCATCCACGCGATGAAATTCTACGAGGTGCAGAAGTACATCACGAATCTGCGCTACCTGTTCCTTTTGGAGCCTATCATCATCAGTGAGTCTGTCTTTCAGGATCAAAAGCCCGAGGTGCAGAAAGCAATTCTGGAAGCCGGCGAGGCCGCTACCAAGTTCAGCGCCGGGTATCTGGCGGACACGGAAAAGCGTCTGAAGGCGGATCTGGTTGCCAGAGGGATGGTGATTGACGATCCGGCAGACAATGAAAAGGAGTGGATCGACGCCGCGACGAGCAAGGTCTGGCCGAAGTTCTACAAGAGCATCGGCGGAAAGGATAAACTGAACGCCGCCTTGAAATCTCTCGGTCGTCCCACCGTGGACTGATGCCGGCGTAGCGGAGTAAACACACGCGGTACAAATTGCGCTCTAGCGGGCACGTGCTGAAACGGCCGGCTAGAGCGCATTTTTTTTGGGGATATCGCGATGGGCCAAACGATCTACAAGTTTCTCGACAATTTCGAAAGCTATATCTGCCGTACCTTGCTGGCGATCTTTGTCGTCCTGCTTTTCGCTCAAATAATTTCGCGAGAACTCTTTAACTACTCGTTCTCCTGGAGCGAGGAGCTGGCGACCTACATGTTCGTGTGGTTCGTGTACTTTGGAGCCAGCTACGCGGCGAAGCTCTACGCGCATAATCGCGTCACTTTTCAGTTCAATAAGCTGCCCAAAAAGGTGACCAATATCATCGAGGGGATCGCCGACCTATTCTGGATCGCCTTCAACGTGTACTTCGTCTATCTGAGCTTCACCTTCGTATTCTTCAAGATGAACCTGTTCTGGAAATCCCAGACTCTGGGAATTCCAATGAAGTACATCTACATGATCCTGCCCATCGCGTTCGCCCTGATGACGATTCGAATCATCCAGGCGAACTATCTCAAGCTGGTTAAGGGCATCGACGTTCGCGATCCCGAGAAGGCGCACGTCGAGGAGATCATCCACGAAGGCGGCTAGCGGGTCCAACAGCCCGACGCCGCCGAAAAATAATTAGACGGCAGAGGGGTGGGGCGGAGGTAATTCCGTCACTTGGGGGAAACAGGCTAATGGAAACCACCATCGTCTTTATTCTATTCGGGGCCTTCCTGGGCCTGCTCCTGATTGGCGCACCGATTACGGTGGCCTTGGGCGTCTCGGCCATGATCTCTTTTCTGTATCTCGACGAGAACCCTATCAAGTTCGTCCAGATCGCTTTCACTTCGGTTGGCTCTTTTCCGTTGATGGCGCTGCCCGCTTTCATTCTGGCCGGCGCGTTGATGGAGGCGGCGGGGATATCCCGGCGGCTGGTCAACGTTGCCGAAAGCTTTGCCGGTCCGTTTACGGGCGGCATCTCCGCGGCCACCGTCTTCGCCTGTCTGTTTTTTGGCGCCATCTCCGGCTCCGGTCCGGCCACGACGGCGGCGGTCGGCATGCTGATGATTCCTGCCATGATCAACCGCGGCTACGATAAGGGCATCGCGTCGGCTATCACGGCCTCATCCGGAAGCCTTGGGATCATCATCCCCCCTTCGATCCCGATGGTGATTTTCGGAATTGCCGCCTTGGGCATGCAGCCTCCGCCCGAAGCGGTCGAGAAGTTCGGCGTCTTCCAGTCGGTTTCCATTCCGAAGCTATTTATCGCCGGCGTTTTGCCGGGCTTGGTGATCTCGATCAGCCTGCTGATCATGAACTACATCACCTGTAAGAAACGTGGCTACAAGGGCTCGGCCGAGAACTTTTCCGCGCGCAATATTTTCGTGACGCTCTATCGCGGATTTTGGGCAATTATGGCGCCGGTGGTTATTCTGGGCGGCATCTATTCCGGCTTTTTCACCCCGACCGAGGCCGCGATCGTCGCCATTTTCTATACCCTGGCGATCGGTTTCCTTGTTTACCGCGAGCTTGACTTGAAAGCGCTTAGCCGCTCGCTCGAGACCACGACCTGGCTGACCGGCCGCGTTCTGCTGATACTTTTCACCGCAACGGTGTTCGGGCGCTTGCTGGTGGAAAATCAGATTCCGGCCATCATTGCCGAGGCCATGCTGAGCGCGACCGACAGCATTTATCTTATTT
>CAMYJH010000039.1 GCA_947258715.1 uncultured Gammaproteobacteria bacterium | reverse complement strand
TGCGTAAGCCTGGCCCCACCGAGCGACGATCAAGCTTCTGGTGATCAGACTGCTGGATGCGTGCCGACCTCGCGGTTACGGCAAACCATAACTCGTCGGATAAATAGGGTCGGAGAGATCAGTATTGTCAAACTTCATTGATTTCGATTTACGTTCGTCGTCCAAAATCAATCGAGACTGACTCCATCGATCCGCAATCGATCCCCCTCGTGGGCGCCCCACGTGCAGCACCGGGACGCTTTGGACAAGATCAGACGCTATTCTCCCGCCTTCTTCGGGACTGTTGCACGGCGCATCGACGAGAGGTCCGAGCGCTACTACTTGTGCCCGATCTGCGGCTCCGTCCAGTCGAAGGTACCCAAGACCACTGTCCTATCTGCCAGCGGGACCCCAGCAACTTCGCGTATGTCGATCCGGAGACGCTCGGAATCACCGGCTGAAAGTCAAATAGTCGACTCCGGGACCGTTCCCCCAACTCGGCATGCCGGGAGTCGCCCGGTTTGTTATCGTAGTGGCAGTTTGACGTGATGAAGGAGGTTGGGTCATGGCGGGTGGCTGGGCAAAAGACGGGGCAGTCCAAGATCAGATCGATGCCAGCGTGGAAGACGCCGTCACGCGCGCGCGAAGCCAGTTGCCTAAAGGAAAGAGCCTGAGCCACTGTGCGGAATGCGGCGCCGAGATTCCCGAAGCGCGCCGCAGCGCGATCCCCGGCGTGCGACTGTGTGTCGGCTGCCAGACCGATGTTGACCGAAAACGAACGCAAGCCCCCGGTTACAACCGCCGGGGCAGCAAAGACAGCCAGTTGAGGTAAGTCAGAGCCGGAAATTTCATTTTCCGAAAGCCTTGAAATTAAATAGGTATACTGTCCCCGGAGTTCGCAAGAAATCTCACGTGCCTGCGCTCGCGAAGTTTTTTCTCGTTCTCGGCGGAATCAATGCGGCCATGGTGGTCGTGTTGGGCGCGTTCGGTGCGCATGCTCTGAAGGCACGGATTTCCAGCGACATGATGGCCGTCTACCACACAGCAATTCTTTATCACGCGATTCATGGACTCGGTTTGATTGCCATCGGCGTGGTGGCAGCATGGTTGCCGGGCTCGGGTTACTTGAAATCGGCAGGCTGGACAATGTTTGCCGGGATCGCGTTGTTCTCCGGCAGTCTCTATCTCTTGAGCGTAACTGGGGCGCGTTGGCTCGGGGCGATTACACCGATCGGCGGCGTGGCATTTGTACTCGCCTGGGTCCTATTCTGCGTTGCCGTGCTCAAGGCTTCGAACTCAGCAATAAGATAGGGACTTCAATCTGCGCTCGGCGGTCCGGTGTCGTCGAGCATCTTGCGGTATTCATCGTATGAGGGCGGAAATCCGCCAGTGTAGCTGAGCCAGTTAGTGACAGGATAGCGCGTCCCTACCTTATGGCTTTCCTCGAGCCCTTCGACGATTTCATCCATCAGAGAGAATGGAAAACCGAAGGCTAATTCGTTGTCCTGGACCTGGCCGAAGATGCGATCGCCACTGCAGGGCACGATCATCTGTGGCTCCCCCTTGATTATCGGGGCGATGGCGAGATCGGCGCAGTCGACGCGCCCCCGAAACTCACTCTTCAATGTACCGCCGCGCTTCCACAGGTAGGCCTGTCCCAGACGCATGATCTGCGCGCCATTGCCGTAGATGACAATGGAATCCGGTTCGAAGCTCGTGTGCTGGAGCGGGGCTGTGACTACGCCGACGTATTTTCCCTCGGGAAGTCTCGGCACGCTTTCCTCGCTGAGGCGCCCTGCCTCCAGATTGTCGGTGTAGAGATCCACACAGAGGTTGCCCTCGGTATAGTGTGGTAAACGCTTCTCTAACCCAAGCGCCATGGCGCCGAGGACGCAGCTGCTGTCCTCGCGTCCGAGTGCAATCACCCAGCCAAAGCGGCGCGATAGGGCAATCGCCTGGCAGGTGGTGAAGCGGTTGCCCAGGTCTTTCAGAGGCCGCTTCGCCCGCTCGGGCACCTCGTCCCAGCTTCGCAGGAACCTTACAGCTACCGGGAAGGTGTTGAGCCGCAGGTAGCGATTCAGCTTCTTGTCATATTCGCCAAGCTCGTTGAACTTCATGCGTGCATGACCTCGCGTCTGTCAGCGTTCAATTATGGTTGACGACCTTTCACCAGAAAAGGGGACGCACTTATTTTTTATTTTTTCCTTTCGGCGGGCGGCCTCGACCCCTAAGCTCGATCCGGCAGCCGATCCGTTGTTCAACCTCTTCGACAAATCGGTTGTCGCCCGTGAGCTGGTTGCGGTTCAGCGCCGCTCGAATGAGCGCCTGCTCCCCGGCATCGGTCTCCCCCTCGACGAAGTTGCGGTATAGCCTCGCACGCTCGCCGCTGCTCTCACCAAGCCCGCGATAGCAGGGGTCTTCGTCAAGCCACTCCGGCCATGCGCCCCCGACCTTGAGCCGGTAGCTCGACCAGGCATACTCCCCGGGAACCGACACGATGCCCGCTCGCACCGGATTGAGCTGGACATAGCGCGAGCACGCCAGCAGATATCGGTCGGTCTGAATGGGGCTCGCCTTGTAACGCCCAGACCACAACGTCCCGGTCCGTCCTTCTAGCGTGTTCACCAGCCGGGTCTGACGCCCGGCCAGACGCCGCATCAGCTTGCCCACGGTGAACGCCGCTTCCCCGGGCTCGACGATAAGATGCACATGATTGGTCATCAGGCAGTAGGCATACAGCTTCAAGCGTAAGGCCTGCTTCCACTCGACGAGCGTCTCGAGGTAATAGCGGTAATCACTCGGCTCGGCGAACACGCTGTCACGATTATGACCGCGCTGAACCAGGTGATGAGGGGTGTGGGGCAAGAGAATCCTCGCCTTCCTTGGCATCTTTCGAGCCCTCCTTGGCTTACGTCCCATCGTCGTCCACCCGTTCCGTCGAGAGACCGAGCCAAGCGGCCGCAAAGAGGAGAAGCCCAGCAGCAAGCGGGGCAGCTCCCCAGAAGAAGGTTCCAAAGACGAGTTTCGAGAGCATCGCAATGAACGGAGACGCGATGACGAAGAGGATACTGTACCCCAGGAAGACATCATAGGCGCCGAGAGACCCCCACTCCCAGGCTAGGACTTGGTACCAGAGCGCAGGGCGGGCGATGCCTCGAAGGAGGCGAACAAACCAGCTGGGATAGCCCCGCGCCTTGAGTTCAGCGTTGGCTGCGGGCATCTCCCTGGTCGTGTCTGTGTCCAGAAACGGCAGGCAGATCAGTTCGTCGCTGGGCAGATTTCGCGGGTAGGGTTGCTCTTCCACCACGCCCGATGACGCGTAACTACGATTAGGACGCCCGAAAGACGGATTGCAATCCGTCGTTTCGGCATCGTTGTAATAAACTTGCTCTCGGTATCAGGAACATCACAGAAATGAGGCCGGGGCCGAAACGTACTCTTTCTCTTAATTACAAAGTCGTTAATAATTTTTTCCCACATTCCCCAACAATTATCGTATTGTTCGCAATATACCAAACTAATAATAGGAGCGGAGAAAATAAGTGCGTCCCCTTTTTGTAGAGAAAATAAGTGCGTCCCCTTTTTGTACCTTTTTGTAATGGTTACGCGGGCCCATAAATAAGTGCGTCCCCTTTTTCATTTTTTGCGTCCCCTTTTTCTACCCTTTTCCTAATCCCCTTTTCCTACCTTAGTCGCCATGAACATCATCGAGCTGGATTCTTTTCCGCGGGTGCGTCTCGGCCACACGCCCACGCCCATCGACGCCGCGCCCAACCTGAGTGAATCCCTGGGCGTGGAGGTTCACGTCAAGCGCGATGACTGCACGGGGCTCGCCTTCGGCGGCAACAAGGTCAGGCAGCTGGAGTTCTACCTGGGAGCGGCCAAGGCGGCAAACGCCGACACCGTGTTGATCACCGGGGCGGTGCAGTCGAACTTCGTGCGACTGGCGGCGGCCGGAGCCAGGCAGCTCGGGATGGACATTCACATCCAGCTCGAAGACCGGGTGCCCGGCAAGGACGCCACTTACAAGGCATCGGGGAACGTGCTCCTGGACCGCTTGCTGGGGGCCACCATCCACTACTTCCCCGAGGGTGAAAACGAGGCGGCGGCGGATGCGAACCTGCACCGGCTGGCGGAGGGCCTCGAAGCGGAGGGCCGGCGTCCGTACGTCATTCATCTGGGTATCGACTACCCGCCCATCGGCGGGCTCGGCTACGTAGTGGCGGCGGTGGAGATGGCGAACCAGATGAAAGCGTCGCGTCTTAAGCTGGACGGCGTCGTCATACCTTCGGGGAGCGGACTCACCCATGCCGGATTTCTGGTGGGCCTGAGAGCGCTTGGGCTCGACCTGCCCGTGTACGGCATATGCGTGCGCCGCGGCACCGACCTGCAGCACCCGCGAATAGTGCGCCGGGCCGGGGAGATAGCGGCGCTCATCGGCAGGAACGGGCTCATCGATGCTTCCGACGTGATCGTCCGCGACGACGTGCTGGCGCCAGGCTACGGGCGGCTGAACGATGCCACCCTGTCCGCGATGTCCCGGGGCGCGTCCCTGGAGGCGTTGATGCTCGATCCGGTGTATTCGGCCAAGACCCTGGCGGGCCTGATTCACCTGGTGGAGCAAGGGCAGGTGCCGCAGGGCGCCCGGCTCGGTTTCATTCACACCGGCGGCACGCCCGCGCTGTTCGGTTACGAGACCGCATTGACCGAGTACTTCAGCCCGCGCGCTTAGTCTGAGCGGAAAGAATATTTCGGTCCCGGCACCTATTTCGCACAAGTCATCTCGACTGGGTTAAATCGCTCAGGTGCAGGAAAATAAGTACGTCCCCTTTTTAGGTCCCCGTACCCTTTTTCTTGACCCCTTTTCTCCGGGGGAGGGCAATTATCGGAAATAAGTATACTGTCCCCTGAATTTCACGGCGGACGCGATCGTAGTCCGAATTGTGAGCAACCGGGAGGCGAGAAGGAGGTGGGGGCGCATGTTCCAGAAGATACTTGTGGGCGTGGACGGTTCAGAGTCGGCCCTGAGGGCGGTCGATGTGGCCGCGAATCTGGCCAAAACTTTCGACGGGCGGCTCCTACTCCTGCACGTGGTGCAGGTGTCGGCTATTGCCGAGGAGGCGCTGAAGATCAGCGCGACCGCGCACCTGAGTGAGAATCCGAAGGGGATCCTGGAGCGGCTGAGCCAGGACGTTCTGGACGCGGCTCGAGAGCGCGGCCGCCGTGTCGGGTTGACGGATCAGCAGATCACGACATTGAACGCGGATGGCGATCAGGCCCGCGAACTGATCAATGCTGCCAAGCGCAGGAAGGTAGATCTAATCGTCGTCGGCAGCCGCGGACGCAGCCGACTGCAGGGCTTGCTACTTGGCAGTGTTTCACAGAAGGTTTCCGCACTCTCGCCTTGCCCCTGCGTCATCGTGTAGTGGGCCCCGAAGTGTAAAAGGGGACGCAGTTATTTTTCCCAGGCGATTCGCCAAAAAATAAGTGCGTCCCCTTTTTCGAAAAATAAGTGCGTCCCCTTTTTCGATAATACCGTGCAAAAAACCATTCTTGTTACTGGTTCGACCGACGGCATCGGGTTGGAAACGGCGAAGATGCTGGTCTCGATGGGTCACCACGTGCTGCTGCACGGGCGCAACCCGTCAAAACTGAAAGAAGCGGAGAAAGCGATCTCTGCGCTGCCGGGTGATGGGCGGGTCGAAAGCTATGTGGCTGATCTGTCGCGCATGGCCGATGTCGAGGCGCTCGCAAAGGCAGTGGCTGAAAAGCACGCAAAACTTGATGTGCTGATCAACAATGCAGGCGTCTTTAGCGCGCCCGATCCGGTCACTCACGACGGGCTCGATGTACGCTTTGTTGTCAACACGATCGCTCCCTATCTGCTCACACAACGGCTTTTGCCGCTGCTCGGGACGTCCGGGCGGGTAGTCAACCTGTCCTCTGCTGCTCAGTCTCCGGTCGATCCGAAGGCGCTGACCGGACAAGTCAGCCTGTCCGTCACCGCGGCTTATGCGCAAAGCAAGCTGGCGCTCACTATGTGGTCTCGCCGTCTGGCGCTTTCGCTGAAAGGTCGCGGCCCGGCCATCATCGCGGTGAATCCCGGGTCGATGCTTGGCAGCAAGATGGTGAAACAGGCCTTTGGCGTAGCTGGCGGCGATATCCGCATAGGCGCGGAAATACTCTGTCGCGCGGCTCTGTCAGATGAATTCGCGGCTGCTTCCGGCGAGTATTTCGACAACGATTCAGGTCAGTTCGCCTCGCCCCATCCCGATGCGCTTGACTCACGGAAAGCCCAAAAGATTGTGCGTGTTATCGAGACGATTTTGGCGGAAATTGAATCGAAGATGGAATAAGGGGACGCACTGGACAGATGGAATAAGGGGACGCACTTATTTTCCCGGGACCGGTTAGGTTGTAAATAAATGCGTCCCCTTTTTCCGAATGCGTCCCCTTTTTCCCCTTTGAATCTCCGTCGCGGACTTGACCTTTCGGCCTCGGCACCTTTTTCCCGTACGCATTGGGCCGTATTCGAGCCGAACGGCAAGACGCTTTGTGGGCCACAGATAAGTGCGTCCCCTTTTCTTACCTTTTCTTAGGCGGCCGCCTGACCCAATCTGAGTCGAGCGACAGGCCGCTCGTCTATAAAAATGTGAATGAGGGCGGTGACAGCCGCGATTGCGACCGTTGCCCACCAGACCACATCATACGAGCCCGTGCGATCGAACAAATACCCGCCGAGCCAGACGCCGGCAAATGAACCCAGCTGATGATTCAGAAACACGATGCCGTAAAGCGTGCCCATGTATCTCAGGCCAAACATTTGCGCGACCAATCCCGAAGTAGGGGGCACCGTCGCCAGCCAGAGAAACCCTGTCACGATGGAAAAGGCGTATACGGAAAACGTTGTAATGGGAAAAACCAGAAACAGGGCCAGGACCACGGCGCGACCGGCATAAATGTAGCCGAGCAACCATTTCTTGGAGTGGACCCCTGAAAGAGAGCCGGAAGCCAGTGAACCGAATATGTTGAACAAGCCAATCATGGCAAGGCTGGTGGCCGCGACCGAAGAGTCGAACCCCTGGTCTGACAGATAGGCCGGCATATGGACCGTGACAAATGCCAGTTGAAATCCACAAACAAAGAACCCTGCAATCAGAAGCCAGTAGTGGACATGCCCTGAAGCTTCTGTCAGCGCTTCCTTGAGGGATTGATCCGGTTCATCCTCCAGATCGCTTTTTTGGCGGCCGCCGGAACAAGACGCAGCCAGCAACACCATAAGTAAGGCGCCGGCGGCCATTAGAACGAGGGCTGTCTGCCACCCGTAAGCCTCGATGAAACTTCTTGCGACGGGAATCACCAAGAACTGCCCGGCCGAACCGGCAGCGGTGCCCAAGCCCAGTGCGAAAGCCCGTTTCTCCGGAGCAACCATGCGCGCCATGGCGGGCAACACGACGCCAAACCCGGTGCCGGCGATACCCATCCCGACCAGGATGCCCGCGCCGATATGCAGCTCCCAGATGCCGCCGGCATGGGCTGTGACATATAAACCCGCGGCATAGAGCAGGGCGCCGCCCACAATCGCTTTGGCAGACCCGAATCGGTCGGCAATGGCACCGGCTATGGGCTGAGTCAATCCCCAAAGAAGATTTTGCAGCGCCAGGGAGAACGCAAAGATCTCCCGCCCGTAGCCGAAGGATTCCGAGATGGGCTTCATAAAAAAGCCCATGGAGGATCTCAGACCAAAGTTCAGAACCAGCAATACGCAGGCAAGGATTATCGCGATACTGAATAATCGCTTGTACTGGCTCATGAATGCCTATCGCGCGCGTTGATGAATGAGTATCCGGAGAAAAAGGTGCTCATTAAAAATCCGGGGCGCAGTATACCCGTTACCCGACTGACATCCATCCCCGCAGTAATAGAGAAAAAGTAAAAACAGGACGCAATAAATCTAATGATAGGGGCCAAAAAAGAGCACAAAAAAGCCGGGGCCGTTATGTTCGGCCCCGGCCTCTTCCTGAGTAAGAAGGGGGCGCGCTAAGCAGGGATGCGCCGCCGAATCCGATGGCTGTAAGTCATTGGATTCGTGAGGCAAGTGGAAACCGCGTTTTCACTTGCCGACTCTGAAAATTCCATGGATGGAATTATTCAGAGTTTCCCTAAGTGAGCCCCCTGTTTCATCGTCTATTCAATTTCAATCGTCAAATAGTCAACTCCGGGGCCGGTTGCCGCAGGACCGGTTGCCGTTCAAACAAGACGTCTCACTTACCGGCGGTTTCAAGCCGTTGGGCAATGTTCTCGATTGTCGTTCGTTTGTCCTTCAGGTTGTCGCGAAAGTCTCTGTCATCCGTATGCGCTATCTCGGAGGTGAGGTCGGACAGATAGCTCTCCAAAACCTCGCGAAGCGTCTCACACTCCTTATCGTTGAGCTCGATTTTCATGAAGTTTCCTTTGTCTCTTGAGATTCCACTGGGCGGAAAAGCAATCAGAGCCGAGTTTATTGTGAAGGCTCAAGACGTATCGGTTCTGACACCTTTCTTACAGCCCTGAGAAACGGAGCCAGGGCCGTCGTCTCTCGGGTGCCGAGTCTAACATTTCGGATTCGTCCGCTTTTTCCTTTTTTGTATTTATACTCTCTCGCATGCGTCAAGTCCCGTTCAAGCGCGCCGCCGCCGTGGCCGTGTTCTTCACCGCCGTGCTCTGGACGATACATATCTCGGCGGCGGCGCTTGGATTTCCGGTCGATGGATTCGGCATCCGCCCGGGTGAGCTCACGTCGCTCCACGGCGTGCTCACGGCTCCGCTGGCGCACGCCTCGTTCGAGCATCTGATCAGCAACACGCTGCCTGTGCTCGTCCTCGGCACGGCCATGCTCTATGGCTTCCCCCGCGCGTCGAAGATCGCGCTGCCGTTGATCTGGCTCGCCTCGGGCCTTTGCGTGTGGCTGTTCGCCCGGGCGGGCAACCACCTCGGTGCCAGCGGCCTCACCCACGGGATGATGTTCTTCGTCTTCGTCATGGGCGTGCTGCGCCGCGACCGGCCCTCCATGGCTCTCGCCATGATCGTGTTCTTTCTCTATGGCGGCATGGTCTGGGGTGTATTGCCTACGGAACCGCGCGTCTCCTTCGAGTCCCACCTCTTCGGCGCCATCGCCGGTGTCATCGCCGCGTTTCTCTTTCGTCGCTGGGATCCCCTGCCGCCGCGGCGGCGCTACGAGTGGGAAAAGGAACCGGCCCTGGAAGAGGAGGACCCCGTCATCGGCGACCTCTGGCGTGACGCCGAGGCGCCGGAAGTCCCGACCCGCCGCCCGAACGAGGATCTATAAGCCCGGCGGCGCGAGTCGATGCGCGGATTACGCGAGAGGACGGAGATTTCCGGCTGCGCTGGGCCCGCCGGTGATCGGGGCCGGCGAATGACAACAAACCGTCAGGGAGTCGGTGAAGTCGGCCCGTTTAAATCTCCGTCGCGGACTTAGCCTTTCAGCACAGGCCCCTTTTATCCGTCTTCGAATAGTCAAATAGCGAACTCCGGGACCGGTTGCCCAGTGTCAACCCCCGGGAAAACTCCGGCTTCCTCGAGGAAGGGATCTGTATAAGGCGGTATCTTTTCCCGTATATTTGCCTCGGGGAAAACTCCGAACCATTCAAATTCATACCCACGATTCATGGGGGCTCTAATGGATCTTGAAGTCATGGGCTGGGTGGGCGTCGGTGCAGGCGTTCTGGCGCTTGCTTTCGCAGGATACCTCATTGCCTTCGTGCTGCGTCAGCCCGAAGGCCCCGGGAAGATGCCTGAGATTGCTCGTGCGATCCGGGACGGGGCGGGCGCGTTTCTAGGCCGCGAGTTCCGCAGCCTGACGATTTTCATGATCGCGATGTTCATCGTGATCACGCTCCTCATCAAACCGGGCGAGTTGTCGTTGATGTCGGGCGTTGCCTACGTCCTCGGCACAGTGACCTCGGCGATCGCTGCCTACGTCGGCATGAGCATCGCTACCCGCGCCAACGTGCGCACGGCCCACGCTGCGTCGAGCAGCTACGCCGTCGCCCTGAGGATCGCGATCTCGAGCGGCGCGGTGATGAGCTTCTGTGTCGTCGGCCTCGGCATTTTGGGAATCGCCGGCATGGTTCTGATTTCCGACGATGCCAAGACCTGGTTGAGCTTCGCTTTCGGAGCCTCTTCGGTTGCGCTCTTCCTGCGCGTCGGGGGCGGCATCTTCACCAAGAGCGCTGACGTCGGCGCCGATCTCGTAGGCAAGGTCGAGGTCGGGATCCCGGAAGACGATCCGCGCAACCCCGCCGTGATCGCCGACAACGTCGGAGACAACGTGGGCGACATCGCCGGCATGGGATCCGATCTGTACGAGTCGTACGTATCGGCGATCGCCGCTTCCATGGTGCTCGGACTGACGTCGGCCTACGGTGACGCAGCCGTTTCTCTACCGCTTGCCCTGGGCGCCGTAGGAATTCTTGCCTCCATGATCGCAATCATGACGATTCGCCCGCCCGAGGTCACCGGTAGTCATGAGGAGCAGGTTCAGCAGGCTCATCGCACTATGAACCGAGCGGTGCATCTCGCCAACGGACTCGCGATCGTCATGAGCCTCGGGGTGACCTGGCTGCTGGTGGACGATCTCGCGCCTTTCTACGCGCTGCTGGGCGGGCTGATTTGTGGCGCGGCGATCGGTTTTGTTACCGAGTATTACACCTCCGAGCGCAAGCCCGTCAAAGACATCGCCGCCGCAGCGGAGACCGGCAGCGCTACCGTCATCATCGAAGGTCTGGCGGTCGGTCTCGTGAGCACGGTGGGTCCTGTGCTGCTGGTCGTTGTCGCAACGGTGTCCGCCTATTACTTCGCCGGCCTCTACGGCATCGCCATCGCCTCAATGGGCATGCTGGTGACCCTCGGCGCGGTGCTCGCCATGGATTGCTACGGACCGGTTGTCGACAACGCCGCGGGCATTGCCGAGATGGCGGGACTCGGCACCAAGGTGCGTGAACGCTGCGAGGCGCTCGATGCGGTCGGTAATACCACCGCGGCCATCGGCAAGGGTTTCGCCATCGCTTCCGCCGCACTTTCTGCGCTTGCCTGGCTTGCGACCTTTTTCGAGGTCGCCAGGGTCGACAATGTGAGCCTCACTGACGTGAGGGTGATCGCGGGACTGTTGCTTGGCGCGATGTTGCCGTTCCTGTTCGCGGCGCTCGCCATGCGCGCCGTCGGCGACGGGGCATTTTCGGTAGTCAAGGAAGTTCGCCGTCAGTTCAAGGAGATCCCCGGCCTGCTGGAGGGCACCGCCAAGGCGGACTACGTTAAGTGCGTTGATATCGTGACGCGCTCGGCGCTTCGGGCCATGCTCGTTCCCGGTCTGATCGTCGTGCTCACGCCGGTCGTCATCGGCGTCATTCCGGCGCTCGGCCTCCAGGCACTGGCAGGCCTTTTGACCGGCGCGCTGCTGTCGGGATTCCTGCTGGCGGTAATGATGGCCAACGCGGGCGGCGCCTGGGACAACGCCAAGAAGTACATCGAGGCGGGACACCACGGCGGCAAAGGCAGCGCGGCGCACAAGGCCGCGGTCACCGGCGACACGGTGGGCGATCCGTTCAAGGATACCGCGGGACCTTCCCTCAACATTCTGATCAAGCTGATCGGCAAGGTCGCGGTGATCCTCGCGCCCCTTTTTCTCTGGCTTGCATCGGGCTGAGTTCCATCTTAGGGAAAAGGAACGGGAAAAGGGAACGGGAAAAGGAACGAAAACGGGAAAAGGGGACGCACTTATTTTCTTCCGGGAAAAGGGGACGCACTTATTTTCTTCGAGAACGCCGGGAAAAGGGGACGCACTTATTTTCTTGGCGGAAAAAGGGGACGCACTTATTTTCCGTCCCCTTTTTCCGTCCTTAGTCACCGCTCCCAGAAAGATTTTCGAACTTCGCGCGCCACGTCGGCGCGGGTGAGGCCGATATCTTTCAGCAATCGATCATCCAGCTCTCCAAGCGCCGTTCGCTGGCGGTTTCGTTGATGCCAGCACTCCAGAGTGTCCAGCAGGCGATCGAACAACCGAACCGGCGCTTTTTTCTCCGTCCGGCGATCCGTTGCAACATCCGGTCGGTACGCGGCGTAGGCATTCGGAGATTTGTGGCTCATGAACTGTCACCTCGTTTTGTGGGAATCGATGAACCTTTCACGGGGCGCAGTATCGGATGACGGGGGAAGCCAATGTTTCAACATTCGACGAAACGTTGCCGCTGCCGGCTGCGCTAGAATGCTGCCCATGAATACCGCTACGCCCCAGACTCGTTACCACATCGCTGAGATCGGCTCGTTGCTGTCGGATCCGGCGCGGGCCGCCATACTGCTCGCCCTCATGGACGGCACCATTCGTCCGGCTGGTGAGCTGGCGAGGATGGCGGGGATCGCGCCCTCAACCGCCAGCGCACACCTTCGAAAGCTGACGGACGGTGAGCTGTTGGCCGTGATCGACCAGGGACGCCATCGGTACTACCGGCTGGCCAATGATCGGGTTGCGCAAATGATCGAAAACCTGTCCGTGGCCGGCATAGGTGCCCCGGCTTCAAATCCGTGGCGGGGAGACCCGGTGATGCTCAGGGCGCGCACCTGTTACAACCACCTGGCGGGGGCGTTGGGTGTGGCGGTGTTCGAAAAGATCCGTGCTGCAGACGGCTTCGCGTTATCGGGCGAGGCGGTGCATCTGAGCGAAGCCGGAAGCAGACGACTGAAGCAGGTGGGACTCCTCGACAATGACGACGCGGTAGACGGGATCCCGGGGCGCACTTGTGTGGACTGGACCGAACGCCGCTTTCATTTAGGCGGCAAGCTGGGGGCCTGGTTGACGACACGCCTGTTCGAGCGGGAATGGTTGCGCCGCCGCACTTCGACCCGGGCGCTCACCGCCACCACCGTCGGGCGCAATGGTTTCAGCGCACTAGGGTTAGAGTGGGACAGGCTTTAAGCCTATAAAAACTAGGGATCAGGTCTCTTAACTTGGGCGTGATGACAATAGGAAAAGGGGATGTAAAAGGGGACGCATTTATTCTCGGGGCGTACTGGGTCAAAAAATAAGTGCGTCCCCTTTTCCCCCTTTTCCCCCCCCTTTTTTCCTGGGGCGTCAGCTCATGTTACTCGATTGTTCGTATTTTTTGAGATCGTCATTGACTCGAATTGTCTCCACCTGCGATCGCGTCCAAACCTCATAAGTGGGGTTGAATTTTGACTTGTCATCGAGAGTGCCGGCCTGAACCGAAATCGAGGTGGGCCATTTTTCCAAGATAGCAAACAAGCCTGCCCCGCAGCGGCTGCAAAACTGCCGCTCAATCTTATATCCGCTCTCAGCCCTAACGGAATGGCCCTTGGGAGCGCCGCTCAGGATGCGAACGGACTCCTTCGGAAAAACAATTCAGCGGAAAAAACACTTTTTGTGAACCGCTGACAGTCTGTACAGTGACAAATAAAGGCACGAAGAGGTTCGCCCTGGCATTCGTAGCGAATCTCGCCACACAGACATCCGCCATTAATCGTTTCTGACATCTCTTGCCTCCGTGAGCCGGAAAGGGGACGCATTTATTTTCAAGGCGTGTTCGGCCGAAAATAAGTGCGTCCCCTTTTTCGCGGAATCACTTGACCATGCCCCAGGTCCAGGTCCTCTCGTAACCGTGACTCCTCATGCATTGCTCGACGACCTGACGGCGTCTTTCCATGTAGAGCTCAGGATCTTCCTCGATTGACATGTGGCGGAGAGCCTCATTCGCGTATTCGAAGCAATCTTCGTCATCTCGCATCCACTTCTCAACGGAGACATCGTCGGGCTTCTGGTAGACGTAACCTCCGCACCCGATTAACAAAAGACATATCGATACCATCAGGAAAAGGAAAAGGGGACGCACCTATTTTCTTCGAGAACGCCGGGCTAGGGCGTGGGAGCAACCCGATACGCCGGCGGTGGGAAGTAGAGCCAGTCCTGAGTCGTCGCCACCGAGCGGTGACAAGCGACACAGTGCGCGACGTTCTCCTTCAACGGACCCGTGCTCGAACCGTAGACGCTGCCGTCGGGCATGATCTCGGTGAAGCGCCAGTCACCCGTCTCGGGGCTGCTCCCGGGCGTGAGCTTCTCCATCATCGACAACGGTCCCGGGTGAACTCGTCCGTCGCTCGACACTGAAAAGCTGTCTTTCGCGACCACCGTCCCCGCGGGCATACCGCCGGCTTGCTCGTAGCGGCCGTAGCGCCGCTCTGCCGAGCGCGCATAGATGGTGTGATAGCGATTGCCATGGGCAGCGGTGAGATACGGTGCCGTGACGTATCGCGGCCAGCGCGTATAGTCGTCGACATGCGGCTCGCGCGAGAGCTTGTATAGCCCGAGCATGTCGTCGATGAGCTCTCGGTAGAGCGAGGCGGCCTTGTCGTCACCGATCCGCGCCGGATCCTGGATGGGAAAATGGGAAGCAGCCCATTCCGCTCCGGAAATGGAACGCGTGTCCTCGGCGAGGACGATGCGCCCGCCCACCGCCCCGGGCACCAGGTCGACACCGAGCACCAACGTCGCCGCGATCAGCCGAGCCCTCATCAAGAACACCTTATCAGATTCCAGCGCCCCGACCGATTGTCTCGCAAACGCCACGCGCCGTCACCTCCGGAAGGCGGAAAAGGGGACGCACTTATTTTCTTCGAGGCGTCGGGTAAAAAAATAAGTGCGTCCCCTTTTCCTCGCCAACGATCTCAGTTCCAGGGCTCAGAAGCGCGAGTTGAACGACTTGATCTGCCAGGTCGACTTCTTCTCGTTGAGGGTTGCGCAGAGTATCTTCTCTCCGTCAGTTCGTACGTTTACGAGGCCGTAGATCAGCCCGCCCACAACCATGGCGCTGCCGAGCCTGACCTTGTCGCGTTTCGCTTTGGTGATCTCCAGCGTCGAGCGCTCCAGCGCCGCACCCGAAACGGTGTCGATGACCGCGCCCGACGGATCCCTCTCCTCGAATCGCTTGGGAAATCCCAAATCGATGCTGCGGGCCAGCTCTGTCGAGTAGACCAGTGGGGTTAGCAGGTCGTCATCGTCGTCGTCCAGCTCGAGAAAGCCCGTCGTCGCGCTCGCGGAAATAATCGAAGGGCGCGGATGATCGTGACCCTCGTTGTCGCCTGAGGAGATGATCGTAGCGCCCGGACGCATGGCCTGCAGAAACCGGTAAGAAATGTCCTCGCTGCCGTGGTGACAGGCCTTGGCCACGTCGCACAGAAACTCGACCCGCTCCCCCGTATAGTCTTCGAGAAGCGCGCGTTGGCTGCGCTTGTTCAGATCGCCGGTCAACAGCACACGCGCCTGACCGAAGTCGACGCGCAGCAGCAGACTCAAGCCGTTGGTATTCTGGCTGTCGCCGCCGGAGAAGCGACGCAGTGCAGATTTGCCGTTAACATCGAACTCCACGGGCCCGAGTACACGGATGGCCGGCTCCCCATCGCTATTCGACTCGAAGCCTGGCAGGTGCTCGTCCACGTGGCTGATTCGTCGAATCGAAGTCGGTTGGCCTGATTTCGTCTTCGCGCCGACGACGCGTTCGATGAAATCCCGCCACATCCCGTGAAGCTTCGGTCCGGCACCGCTTCCTGTCACTGCTTGCGCGTGAGCACGATCGCCCAGCAGCTGCGTCCAGAACTTTTCGTCGCCGACCGTCGACGAGCTGCCCAGCGTACGACCGCTTGAGCCTTTCCACCAGGAGAAACCGGCGTGACAGAACGCCTCGATCGAGACGCCGGTAGCGTCCAACTCATCCTGCTGGGCGACGTCGAGCAGATCGGAGAGACCTCCGTAGTGATCGGCGTCGTTGTGTGAGGCGAGCATCATGTCCAGATCAATCGTCTGCTTTCCATAATCCTTGACAAACTTCCAGTCGACGAAATCGGCGGCGTTCTTGCCGGTATCCTGCATGCTGCGGGGAAAGCCCCCGTCGATGAGCACGTGGCGAAAGGCCGGCGTCTTGATGAGAACGCCGTCGCCCTGGCCGACGTCTATGAAATAGAGCTCGAGCAGCGACTCGCCGCCTAGGGCGGCCTTGGAAACGAATCCCTTCCTTCCGCCGCGGGCCTTGACCGGGCGCCGTGTCCCGCTGCCGGCAGGACCATCAAACTTGACGCCGTCGCCCCAGAGCAGGTGACACACCTTGGCAGAGCCGGTATGGCTCTTGAACAAGGGCGTGGTGTCGAGCTTCACGAAGTCATCGAAGTTCATTGGTTGCTCCTTGCCGCTGTGTATGCGGACACGGGCGCGAAAAGGGCTCAGGAAACAGGATGGAGACGATTTCCTCCGGGGCTTGCCAGCCAAGTCAGCTCGATAGAGGGGAATCCATGAGAAAGTGTAGTGGTGACACTCCGGACCAAGGTGTGAGAATTACCACATCTCGGGGCGAACGCTTAGGAAGTATGGGGACGCACTTATTTTTCGACTCTCGGTGGCCTGCGTCAGCCAAAAAATAAGTGCGTCCCCTTTTTCCTACTAGTGCGTCCCCTTTTTCCTACTTCTTGCCCTTGGCCCGTTGCACCGAGAGCGTGTACTCGGCGCCGGCTCCGCGCTGCTTGCCGAGGATCTGCAGGTAGTAGGTGCCCGCGGCGAAGTCGTAGGTGATTCTCGAGGCCGGGTTGTTCCGCGAGCGGTTGTCGTTGTACGCGAGCGGCGCGCTCGAGCCGGCGTTGTGGATCTCCAGCACCGTGTCGGCATCCGGGCCAAGGTCACCGGTCTCGACCGTGTAGCGTCCGGCCGTCGAGATCGTCAGCTCGGCCCAGTCGATACCGTCGTCGCAATGGTTGCGCGCCTGGCTCGCGCCGACCGCGATGGGACTTGCGGCGGTGCGTTCGGCGTCGTCCTCCTCGAAGGCGTCGGGCTGGCAGGTGCTCGCGCGCAGGGTGTAGTTCATGTTCGTGCCATAACGGGTGCGATACTCATATGAGTCAAGCGTGTTGGCGAGAATGTAGTAGCGGCCGGTAGCCGGCGCGGTGATCGCCGCCCACGCGTAGGCCGCGTTGTTGAAGCCGGTCTCGCCGTCCACCAGCAGGTTCCTGCCCTCGGTGTCGTAGATCATGAGCCGCACGTCGCTTGCTGGATCGCCGCGCGCCTCGAACGCGTAGGTTTCACCGGCCTGCAGGTCGACGCTTGCCCAGTCGTAGCCGTCCTCGCAGAAATTGCGGCTCTGCGCTTCGTCGATCGCCAGCAGCTTCGCCTGGCCGGGAAGGTCATCGTCGTCGTAGGCGTCTGCAGCGCAGGGCGGCGCCACCACCTGGAGCTGCCGGATGGCAAAGCCGTTGTTGCTTTCGTCGAATTCGACGACCGCGTTGTCGATGTCCGCGAAGGCGCCGAACTGATAAGTGCCGAGCGGCTGGCTGCCCGGCACCGGCACGCGCACGAAGGTCTGCGAGGTTTCGCCATCCGGTGCGATGCTCGGCAGCGCGATGGCGAGCAGCAGCTGGTCGGTGGACGTGATGGTCGTGTCGGCGGAGAAGTACAGGCCGACGTTGCTCGGCGGCGAGTCGGCGAAGCCGAAGTTGCGCACCGTCCAGGTGCCGTCGTCGATGACGCCGCCGGACGGCACGCCCAAGGTGTCCATGGCCCATTTCGGCGCGGCCGCGAGATCGGGCAGCTCGTCGAGCACGCCGAAGAAATAGTCGTTGACGCTCGAGGCGCCGCGCACCAGCGCCTCGTAGACGCCGCTCTGCGGGGCGGTCCAGGAGAGCACGCCGTTCGCTTGCGCGAGCATTTGGCCACCGGCATCGTAGACCTCGACAGTACCGGCTGGCGCGGTGGGGCCGCCCGGGTACGGCGCCGGGTATATGGCCCGCAGGTAGTAGGTGGTGCCCGCGACCGCGTCGAAGCTGAACCAGTCGAAGCCGTCCTCGCAGAAGTTGTGCGCCTGCTGCTCGTTGATCGCGATCGGCAGCGCCATCCACTGCAAATCGTCGTCCTCGTAGACGTCCGGGGTGCAGCTGGGCCCGCTGATGCTCACCGGCGTGACCTCGCTGGCGTTATTGTCCTCCTCGTACTCGGCGACGCCGTCGCGATCGTCGGCGAAGGCGGCCAGGTAGTAATCGCCGGCCGGCAGGTCGGCCGGGAACGCGATCTGCACGTTGCGAATGTCCGCGGAGCGGTCCGGCGGCAGGTTCTCGATGCGCCGGAAGCCGATACGGCGGTCCGCGCGCGTTACGTTCGGGCTGGCGGAAATGTACACGCCAACCTCGAATGGCCCGCTGTCGGTAAAGCCGTAGTTGGCGACGTAGGTGTAGAACCAGTCGGTTCCCCCGGTAACACCCTGCAGCGGGTAGGTGTCGGATTCCGGCATCACCAGATCGGCCAGCACGTCGGCGATCACGAAGCTGTACTCCGTGCCGACGCCAACCTGGAACCACTGGGCCAGGGGCCGCGAGCGCACGAAGTAGGTGCCCGTTTCCGGCGCCGTCCAGATGAGCTTTGGATTGTCCGAGGGCTGGGAGGGCGGCGTTTCGGCGAGCAGGGCGCCGTCGGCCGCATATACCGCGAGCGTCAGCCAGCCGCTGCTGTAGCCCAGCCGGGCGCTCTGAATCCCGTAGCGCGTTCCGCCGATAGCCTGGAACGACACCCAGTCGTCCGGATCGTCGCAATGATTGCGCTGTTGGATCTCGTTAACCTCGACCGGGCGCGCGCCGGCGCGGGTGTCGTCCTGCTCGAACGCGTCCGGCGTGCAGGTCGCGCCGATCACTCTAAGGGGGGCGACGCCCACGTTGTCGCTCGGGTCCACGTCCTCGTACCAGCCGCCGACGATGGTGCCGAGGAAGTAGTCGCCGGTCGCCATCTTCGCGGGCAAGGTCACGCTCTGCGTCACGGTCGCCGACTGCCCGGGATTGAGGAGCGGCGAGTAGGCGAAGGTGATTATCTGATCGTCGGCCGCTGTCAGCTGCGCATCGGCAGATAGGTACACGTACACCACGGCGATGGTGAGCTGGTCGCCGACGTTGGTGACCGTGGCGGTGAATTGCGTGGTGCCGCCGGCGTTGGCCGGGTCGCCGTTAATGGCGACGCTGTCGACCCGCAGGTTCATCGCCGCCAGTGCGGCGGGCGTATTCAGAACAAACGACAACAGCAGTGCGAAAAGCAGGTGACGGGACAACCGTATAACCCCTTTTAGATCCCCCGGGAAACACTATCATTTTTCATGCGGCAGAGTACAGGAACGAGAGCTGCCTCTCCCGCGTGATCGAGGATCCACTTTCTTCCGCCGGAATAAATGGAGCCGGTAAATAAAAGGAATCGAGCCGGGGCCGTTATAGAAAAGGGGACGCACTTATTTTCTTCGAGGCGTTGGGTAAAAAATAAATGCGTCTCCTTTTTCCTTGCGACCGAAGGGAGCGGTCTTGCCCCGCTTGTTAGGCGCAAGCGTTTCGAATGCGACTCTACATTTCATATTTATGCTTGTTTTCAAGGTAGTAGCGCTTCGAATCCTCGAAGCGACGCCTATCTAGTTCTTCGTTGTCGCGCCTTGCACGTTCAATTGCTTCTCGCTCCGGTTGTATTGGCTTGTCTACGCGGTCACCTTCTAACATGCGAACCATAATTCGGTCCCCAATATTCAATTCTTTTGTATTGAACCAAGTAAAATGAACGTTCGAGGGCTCTGATACTCTTGAAGTCAGGCCGCCGAGGCTCAGTTCAATTTCAACCCCTTCCCGGACACGGCTCGCCCCTTGTGACTCAGCGCCGAGCTTTCCAACTGCTGTGAGAGTTTGAGATAGCACGCTGAGATCCTCGGCACCTGCCGTCGATACGAGTTCGTCATTGACATAGAGTTCTAGGATAATCATTTCATGCGCCTAACGGCCTGGCTGTGCGGCGCCGGCCACAAAAGTGTCAGGAAACATGATACGCTGTCTCCGGCGTCCGTACGAGCCAGTGGTTAGGTGCTGTTGTCAAACTGGCCTCTTTGGCAGCGGGAAAAGGGGACGCACTTATTTTCTTCGAGGCGTTGGGTAAAAAATAAGTGCGTGGTGACTTCAACCGGTTGCTGCAACACACTTGTTAAATACATTTGCGGGGGTGTCAAACCCCAACGTTTTGCGAGGCCGCTGATTCAATCGTAGTGCGATTTTATTCAGGTGTGCCTGTGAATGCACAGACAGGTCGGTCCCTTTTGGGAAGTACTGTCGCAACAGGCGATTGGTGTTTTCGTTACTGCCACGCTGCCATGGGCTTCGTGGGTCGCAAAAATAGATGTCTATATCAGCAGCGAGTGTCAGCTGCTTGTGCTGTGCCATCTCCGAACCGCGGTCCCAGGTTAACGAACGACGCAACTGACTGGGCAGTCTCTTGATTTGCCTGGCTAACGCTCTGGCGATGGTGTCCGCATCTCTCCTCTCGAGTTTAACCAGCATCACAAAGCGAGATTGGCGCTCAACCATCGTGGCGATGTGGGTGTTCTTCGAACCCGAGATGAGGTCACCCTCCCAATGACCGGGGATGGCGCGGTCTTCGACCTCTGGGGGACGTTCACTGATGGAAATCGAATCAATGATGTGTCCTCGAGGCTGCCCCTTGTTATTCGCCCGCAAAGAACGACGCATGAGCCGATGCGAGCGCAAGTGGGCGATAAGCTCTTTTTTCAAGGCACCGCGAGCCTGAAGATACAGCGTGCGATAAATCGTTTCGTGAGACACCTGCAATGATTCGTCGTGCGGATATGTGCGCTCAAGCCAGTTCGAGATTTGCTCCGGCGACCATTGCAATGACAATTTGCCGGCCACGATGCGCCGAAGCCGGGGGCATCCGGACAGCTTACACCGCTTGGGCCGAGCCGCTCGACGCCAGGCCGCGGTCTCCGCATCCACCGCCCTGTAGCTCCCCCGCCCTCCGTTGCGCGCAATCTCTCGACTCACCGTCGATACGTTGCGACCCAGCACCCTCGCCATCCCCCTCATCGACGCGCCCATCGCCAGTCCCCGGGAAATCGCTTCGCGTTCCGCTAGGCTTAGCTGCTGCTCAGCACGTCGACGCGGTGACCGATAAATCCCGCCACCCCGGTGCAGAACGTTAAACACCGTCGCGGGTCTCTTACCCAAACTCCGCGCGATATCGCTTTGCGATTCTCCACGTTTCCACCGCCTCCAAAGCTCGCGAACTTGCTCCGCCGTCAACCCACCACGTGACCTTGATTCCATTGTTCACACCCTCAGCCGAAAATGACATGATATCGAGTGTGTTGCAGCGACCGGTTGAAGTCACCGTCCCCTTTTTCTACTTTTTCTACATGGGCCCCTTTCCCCCACGCCCTAGGACTTTATTTTGTTGATCAACGAAATACCGACATCCTCATGGTCGTTCATCTTGTAGAAAACGGAGCTTGCAGTCTCCAGGTCGATCCGGTTTGTGATTATGGATTCGATATCGAGACGGCCCGAGTTGATCATCTCGAACAGCGCTGGAAACCGTGTTGAGGGCAAGCCGCGCGATCCCATCATCGTCAGTTGCCGATAGTAGATCGTTTCAAGAAGAGGAATCTCGGGATTCGCATGGGATCCAAGTGGCTGTCCAATCTGGACATGCCGCCCCATCTTTCGAAGACAACGCAAGGAGTTGTGGAACGTTTCCGTGAAACCCAGAGCTTCTAGAGCCACATGCGCGCCGCCGGATGTCAGACCACGAATGGCCTCGGCGACGTCGTCGACCTCGGCGGCATTGATGACGTGAGAGGCACCGATGGATTTGGCAAGTTGAAGCTTCTCGTCCTTTATATCGACGGCGATCACCGTCGCGCCCAGGGCCGCACCGATCGCCACGGCGGATAGCCCGACGCCGCCGCAGCCATGAACCGCCAGCGTCTCGCCGGGACGCAACTGCGCACGATCGACAATCGCTCTGAAAGCCGTGGTAGTGCGGCAACCCAGCGCGGCCGCGACCTCGTTCGACATACCTTCAGGAATCGCTACCAGGTTCGCGTCCGCGTACGGCACCGCGACGCGTTCCGCAAAAGCGCCCCAGCCTGAAAATCCGATGACGTACTGGTGGTCGCAGATTGTCGACTCGCCAATACGGCATGCCTCACAGACGCCGCACCCGAAGATCACCGGAGCCGTTACGCGATCACCGATCCGGACCCTCTTGCAGTCATTGCCGACTTCGACGACGACGCCCGCCAGCTCGTGCCCGGGAATGTGTGGCGGATTGACGAGGGGATTCGTTCCCCGCCACCCGTGCCAGTCGGATCGGCAGACCCCGCAGGCTGCGACCTCGATGACGACGCCGCCTGATGGTACCGTCGGCTCCGGCATCTCGGTAATCGCCAGTGGTTCATTGAATTCTTGGATTACGGCGGCTTTCACGATTTTTTCGGGCAAAAAAGAGGTCGTAAGAAATCGGGCCGGGGCCGTTATGTTGCGGGCGCTAGTCTAACATTCCGGCCCCGGGTCCTTTTTCACCGCTCGCTTTACTCGCTGATTACGCTCGCCCGAGATCGCATCAATGCGAGGCCGAACCAGAGAGTCCACAGGTTCATCAGGACTGAGGACGCCACCCAGAGGAGGTTTCCGAAGTCTACTCCGAACCACCTCCCCAGAGCCCAGCCGGCGAAGGATGCAACGCCGGCAGCCGTGGCGGCCCAGGAGGACCAGGTGGGAACGGCTCGTTCGGCACTTTGAGCCTCATCTCCTGCGATGACGGCAACTGCCAGCGCCAAGAAGGCAATTCCGGAAGCCTTGCCTTCCGCAAAGGCCCACCAAGCCTCGAATATCTCCCTGTCGCCTGCTACTGCCGCATTGGTCACAACAGTCGCTTCAGCCACGGCCGTTGTCATGGTCCAAAGGGCGCTTACCGTCAACACCGCCCACGCGGACATGGTCGGCCAGGCTCCGACCAGACGTGATCTCGAGGTCAGCACGATGAGCCCGGTCACCGCATACAGGGATAAAGAAGCAGCCGAAACCCAATGAATAACCGACCACGCCGTTGCCTCGTCGGCAACCTTTTGCATCTGATCGCCGAGGTCCGAGTGCAAGGGACCGTGCACAAGAAGCGCCGCCATAAGCAGGGAAGAGGCAACTGCCAGCCAAGCCCCTGCGACTCGAACTGCGGTGGTTGTAGGTGGCACGAGTTTTCCTCTTCCAATATTTTGGAGGCGCGATCTAATATTTCGGCCCCGGCACCTTTTTCCTTTACTTCATGACCCCCTACGCGCCAACCCGTCGAGAAAAAGAACGCGCAGTCTCTACAATTGACCTTAGTGCGTAACCCTTGACCAGCCAGGAAATGGAGAATGCAACTAAAGCAATCGATTCGGGCCAGAAGATCGATCGACCATTTAGACCGGCGATCAAGGCCCAAACAACGCTTAAGACGATTACAATTCCACATAGGAGGTAGACTTTGTTTCGCCGTCGCTTGTCAGGCGGGATTGGTTCTCCGCTTGCGGTCAACCGAAATAGCCAGAGCGCGAACACCGCGAACATTGCGAACAGTGTAACGGCGGAGACGTAGTGGATAATGCCGGTGATTGGGGACCACCAGGACAACGGCGCCACGTCTTCTGGAGCTGCTGTTGGAAAAAATGCGACGCCAAGCGCCGCTATTGCAGCGATTATCGAAGCAGTTCGGTCAGCCCAATGGAACTTGTTGTCGTAGCCTTGGTAGGTGAACAGGAAAAGCGCGAGAGCGACCAACATTCCGATGAACGCGGCAACCGCGCCGGTATAGTAATACGCGCTGATTGAATCCAGGCTTTGCCATCGCGCCACACCATCCCTGGCCAAAGCGAGCATAATAAGGAGTATCGGAAGTACGAGGCCAATGTATCCGATTAGTTGTCGGTGCGCATGACCTGGCAGTTTGAACATCGACACCTCCCGACTAAGAAATCATCGACGATTTATTGCGAACATAACGGCCCCGGGCCCTTTTTGTAATTCAGGCAAAATCAATAGTCAAATAGTCAACTCCGGGACCGGTCGCGCCCCTGGCCAGAGCGAGCAGAATAAGAAGTATCGGAAGAACGAGACCGATGTATCCGATCAGTTGTCGGTGCGCATGACCTGGCAGTTTGAACATCGACACCTCCCGAATAAAAAATCAACGACGATTTATCGCCAATATAACGGCCCCGGCACATTTTTCCTAAAAAGGGTATTCAAGGGATTTGACCCTTTTAATACCTTAGTAACCGATCAATATTAGCTTGTAAGGCAGCGATACACGTGTATGACCATATAAGGCTTCAGCTACCTGCTTCGTATTGTCATAGTCCTTGCTGGATGTTTCCCTCCCGCCAGATTTATACTTATAGGTATTTGAAACAGCGAGACAAAGATAATCAACCCCCACCATCACGGCGCTTTGTATTAAATCGCGATATATCGCATTACCCATCCAAGCGCGGCCCGCTTCAATTTCAATGCCACATCGCCAGCCTGCGTGATATCCGTCGATTTCGTATTTAAGAGTGGGCACGCCGTTCTCGCCGAAGAACACTGGGCGGTCAATCTTCTGGTCTTTTGTTTTTCCGAGTTCAATTTCGAATCCAATATCGGAGAGATCTCCCGCGAGAATTGCCAGGACTTGGTCAGACGTGAGACCTTTATCAAGCTTGATCGTTGATATCGTTGCTTCGTGACTACGAAACACGTCAATAATCTGGAGCACAAATTCGGCGGGCGTCTCCGTTCGAGGGAATGTGCTAAATCTAATACTTGTGGCCGGCACGGTAAGGCACTCAATTGTGAGATGTAGAGTCAAGGGGATAGAGGTGTTGACTTACACTTCGCCCATTTTCAATGCAAGTGACCGTTCCAAATGTCCAGCCAAAGTCAATAGTCAAATAGTCAACTCCGGGACCGGCGGCCCTCCCCTTGCTAATGGGCGGCTCCTTTCTTTTTTTTCTCTGCTCCTTTTTCTCCTGGATCCGGTTATCTGCGTCTTCGCGCTTGCGACCGCGTGTACCTCAATTTCCGCTGCAGCTTCGTGATTTGCCTTTCTTGTTTTACTATAAGCTCGTTCATTTTCCGAATACGCTCGCTTTCGCTGCCAAATCCGCTGAAGTAGACTCGCTCCTCGAGGTCATGCTGTTCCTCTACGAGTTCTGCGATCTTTTCCGATATGGCGTTTACCGCCTCCGTATCGCTCAGCTCCCTCGTCCCCGAAACGATTCCGGACAGCCTCTCCTCGGTGAGTATTCTCGCTATTTCCCCAATTTTACTCCCATAGTTCCCCGCCTCCCGCTCCTGCCAGCTTGAGTTCTTTAGGAATCCTCTGACCGTCTCTACGAGCGACGGAGGCTGTTTTACTAGTAACACGCTAAGTTCGGCACCGAGCATCACATTTGGGAACTGCCGTGCTTCGACTAACGGTATATCACTCAAGAATAGATACGGTAGAATGAACTCAAGAAACTGCTGCGCACTTAGTATGAACGGAAACTGCCCTCGCAGTCGCAGTAACTGACGAAAATCCAAAGTTACTAGAAATATTTGAGGTCCTAATTCGTCTCCGGGAAGCTTCTCTGATTCTCGTTGTACGTTCTTCACGAGATGCACGTCGTGGAGCTTTTGAGCATCAGGGCGACTATCCTGTTTGTAGATGAAATCCCAGTAGCGGTCTTCCGACCAGTGATTGGGCGGCATCATATTTCGAAGATCTACCCATTCCTCCAGTGCGACTTCATCATCATAAAGCTCAAACTCTCTTCTTAATCGAAATCCAAGACTCTCGAGATGTTGGTCAACATCATCGTAGTAATCATCAATAGAATCGTAATTCCCCCTTTCTTGTCCCACTAGAGAGTGGGTACGGCGACAGACCGCGATACTGTTGAGATATTTATCGCGATTAGTCTGAAATTCTTGATATAGCCAAGGATTTCTCTGAACCATCGCTTGATGAGGGTCTCCACGACTTACCTCAGATTGAACATGCGCAATAGATGTCTCGTACTCTTCCACCGTAAAAGGGTAGACAAGTAATTTTGCGCCGATCGCCTCAAGTCTGCTTGCGATGTACTCAATAAGTTCGTGAAAATTTGAAGCGTCAACACTCGCGGCGTACAAGACATTCGTGTCAGCATAGAAAGTTCTGCTCTGAAGTTTTTCCAATTGATATGGAGAGGCAGCTCTGGAACGATTCAAATAGTACGTTGCTAGTACATTGTGAAACACTGAAGCGATGTAGATGTTCTCCTCCTGAGCACATCTTCTAAGTCCTTTTAAAAACCCCTCGCGCCAATCGTGAAAGTAACGGTCGGAGATTTCGGGCAAGTGCTTCCAAATTATGTAGTCGAACCGCTTAAAAGACTCCTGCCCGCTGTCGAAAAGGTGAAATGTTTCCCGAAATTAATTAGCCATCAAGCGTATCTCAGAAAAGACAGCGGAAAGATACTCTTCGATTAAAGTCGAAAAATTACAACCTTTTACAGCTTCGCCTGAACGAGTTTCTGTTACCACTGCTTCTCGAACTGTTTCTATGCATGAGGTCTTGGACTCGTCGTACTCTTGTGTTGCAGATTGAATTGCGCTCTGACCCTGATCGGATAGCGTAATACTCATCGATGTCTCGTCGACCTGAGCGTCGAAGAATTTGGAGCTTCTTGCGACACGTGAAAGTTCTGTTTGAGGCGGAAGTGAATAACCTCGCTCGTCAGCCCATTTCTTCAAATCTGAATACTTCTTCAACTTGTTTTTCTCGAGGAGATATTCGGAAAGAAAAAGTTCAAATACTCGTTCCCGAGCTTGCTCTGCTTGCGGATGAGCAACGAACAAAGCATGAACAAGTCGAGAATCCTCAACGGTACGTGGGTCTAGAAAGTCTGCTTTGTAAAGTGTGAGTTTGCGATCTTTCCACCGCCGGTAAAGAACGAAGTTCGCCATTGTCGAGTCACAGTTGTTTATGACTTCTTGCGTCAAATAGATTTGCCCTGAATCAACTTCTTTCTCCATCACGTTGATGTTCTCGAAAACTCGTCCTGTGAAGTCCGAGCCGCCAGGAACAGTTACCTCGTCAAGCGTCCCCCGATCAATGATGATTCTGCACTCCGGAAGATTCTGCTTTACAAATCCGTACCATTCTTGCATGAATTCAATACAGGCTCGAAGAGCGACGGAGGCGTGCCTGATTACGAAAATGACGGCATCGCCTTCTGCCTTATAGAATGAGCCGGATGGAAATACTTGGTCCGAGGCTGGAAAGCGATTTTTTGACACGTCCAGCAGCTTTTTGAGTACCTGGGCTCTTACGGTTGGATTATTGTCTTCATGTTGAGTGGCGAACGCCTTGCTCGCAACTAGATCAATCTTTACAACACAGTTAGTCATGGTCTGAAAAGTCCTTCGTGCTCAAAAACAGGACCAAGGCAACGATAATCGATAGAAGTGCAGCGATTGTGAACCATAACGCGATATAGAAGTATTGGTATTTTCGTGTCGCGATTTTTGCGTTGATAATAATTTGATGGACGCAATCGAGATCCAGATCACTGAAAGTCTGTTCGCGTGTCCCTGTTCGTCGCCGAAATTCAGATAGATACGTTTCCGCCGTCCACTCAGACGCATCTTTGAAGAAAAGAAGATTTGAATAGGTTCCTGAAACTCTTGTTGATAAAAACTGGGGTGCGGTAAGCTTTGGCTCGAACGACAAGAGGCATATGCATGCTGAGAGCGCGAATAATATTAGTCCCGTGATCATGTACACATCCAATAAAAAGGGAATTGTATCTAGGGTCGTACGGATACGAATTAGTCCAAGAAATGCTGCAGTGTCCGCGACTAGGAGCGCAGCATTTTTGGTTTCGGCATACCTGAGCCAGTTATTTATGTGCTCAAGAGTTGCCTGCAGATCAGCATGCATAGCTAGTGGTCCGTCGACATATAATGGTGACGGAGCGAGCTTTGGAAATGTAAGAGTCGTCCACAAGGGGACTCAAAACACTCGCCAATCCTACAGTTGTCGATAGCGTGACAAGATCTAGCCCGTTCAGAACATTTGCGTCGATAGGGAGAGTAACCGGTCTTTCTGGCCGAACGAACATTTATTAATGCGACTCGTATGCGGAGAATTAGGACTCCTCGTGCGGAACGTAGCAGAGGCCGAAGTCTCGTTATTGCTTCGAAACTAATCAGTTTTTATCCCCATCCCCAAAACCCTCGCCACATGCACGGCCTGTCTTTCTACACCGTCTTCGATCTGATGCCTGCAACTCGTCCCGTCTGCCACAATCACTGTCTCTAAGTCCGCCTCCCGCACCGCCGGCAGCAGATTCAGCTCTGCCATCTTCATCGATACGTCGTAGTGGTCGGCCTCGTAGCCGAAGGCGCCGGCCATGCCGCAGCAGCTCGATTCGATGGTCTCGACTTCGAGGTCAGGAATGAGCTTGAGCACGGTCTCCACCGCACCCATGGCGGCAAAGGCCTTCTGGTGGCAGTGTCCGTGGATCTTGGCCTTCTTCTTGCCGATGGCTTTGAGCGGCAGGTCCAGCTTGCCCTTGTCGTGCTCGCGCTTCAAGAATTCTTCGAACAAAAGTGTACTTTCTGAAGCCTTCTCGGTGAGCTCGCCGGGGAGCATGGAGAGGTATTCGTCGCGGAAGCCGAAAATGCAGGAGGGTTCCAGGCCCACCACGGTGGCGCCGGCGTCGATGTGGGGCCTTAAGGCCTCCAGGGTGCGGACGGCTTCCTTGCGTGCTTCGTCCACCAGCCCCGCGGCTAAGAAGGTGCGCCCGCAGCAGAGCGGCCGCTTGCGGTCCTCTGCTCTGGGCACGACGACGCGGTAGCCGCCGGCTTTGAGCACCTTGACGGCGGCGCGCAGGTTCTCCGGCTCGAACCAGCGGTTGAAGGTGTCGGCAAAGAGCACCACGTCGGCGGGCTCTGATCCTTCCGGCCGCACTTCGGAGCCTAAGAATGGATCTTTGCGCCATTCCGGTAGGCTGCGCTTGGCGCTAAGACCTAAAAGTCGTTCGCTCAAGTCCCGCAAAAGCTTCGAGTTGTTGCGAAGGTTCGCAAGCCGCGCGTACTTGGAGGCTTTAGGCGCATAGCGGGGCAGGTAGGCCACCAGGCGATCTTTGATCCGCAGCCCGTGGCGCTTTCGGTAGTGGTGCAGGAACTCGATCTTCATTTTCGCCATGTCGACGCCGGTGGGGCATTCGCGTTTGCAGCCCTTGCAGGAGACGCAGAGATTGAGGGTGTCGTAGAGGGCGTCGGAGGTGAAGGCATCGGGGCCAAGCTGGCCGGAGAGCGCGAGTCTTAAAGAGTTCGCCCGCCCGCGGGTGACGTGCTGCTCGTCCTTGGTGGCGCGGTAGGAGGGGCACATGACGCCGGGGTTGGCCTTTCTGCAGGCGCCGTTGTTGTTGCACATCTCCACCGCGTGGGGAAAGCCGCCCCAGGCGGACCAGTCGAGCACGGGCTCGATGGGAATGTGCGCGTAGCCCGGCTTGTAGCGGAACAGGGTGCGGTCGTCCATCTTCGGCGGGCGCACGATCTTGCCGGGGTTGAAGCGGCACTCGGGATCGAAGGTGTCCTTCACCTCCTCGAAGTCGCTGACGATCTGATCGCCGTACATGGGCTTGATCCACTCGGAGCGCACTAGGCCGTCGCCGTGCTCGCCGGAGAACGAGCCCTTGTACTCGCGCACCATGGCGAAGCACTCCTCGGCGATGGCGCGCATCTTGCGCGTGTCCTCGCCGGTCTTCATGTTGAGGATGGGGCGAACGTGGAGGGTGCCGACGGAGGCGTGGGCGTACCAGGTGCCGGAGGTGTCGTATTTCTTGAAGATGTCGTTCAAGCGGCGGGTGTAGGCGGCGAGGTTTTCTAAGGAAACGGCGCAGTCCTCGATGAAGGAGATGGGCTTTCCCTCGCCCTTCATGCTCATCATGATGTTGAGGCCTGCCTTTCTCACCTCCCAGATCTCTTTCTGGAAATCCGGATCCGTGGCGATGAAGACGCTTTCCGGGAAGCCGAGATCGGCCATCAGCTCTTCCAGCTTTTTGAGCTTTTCGGTCAGCGGCGGGCGTTCGTCGCCGGCAAACTCCACTAAAAGGATCGATTCCGGCGAGCCCTTGACGAAGTGCTCGATGGTGGGGCGGAAGAGGTCGATCTCCCTCGCCAGATCGAGCAGCGTGCGGTCCACCAGCTCCACCGCCGTCGGCTCGAGATCGACGATGTGGCGGCTGTTCTCCATGGCCTTGTAGAAGGTGGGGAAGTGGCACACGCCCAGTACCCGGTGCGGCGGTACCGGCTGCAGGTCCAGCTCGATCTCCTTGAAGAAGGCGAGGGTGCCTTCCGATCCCACCAGCAGGTGGGCCATGTTGTGGCCCTTAGGATTGATCATGTCGATGTTGTAGCCGCCGACTTTTCTAAGCAGCTTTGGAATGCGCCGGTCGATCTCCTTTCGCTCGCGCGCGTAGAGATCGCGCATGCGCTGAACGAGATCGAGATAGCGGGCGTTGCCCTCTATTCCTTCGAGGTTGCCCGGTATCTCGCCGAACCGGGCGCCGGTGCCGTCGGCCAGCAGCGCGTCGATGGCGTGCACGTTGTGCACCATGTTGCCGTAGCGGATGGAGCGCGCGCCGCAGGAGTTGTTGCCGGTCATGCCGCCGATGGTGGCGCGGTTGGCGGGCGAGACGTCAACGGGGAAGAAGAGGTTGGTGGATTTGAGCTTCGCGTTCAGCTGATCCAGCACGATGCCGGGCTGCACCTTCACCCGGCGCGCTTCCTCGTCCAGGTGAACGATGCCGTTCAGGTATTTGCTGGTGTCGATTACCAGCGCCTCGCCCACGGTCTGGCCGCACTGGGACGTGCCCGCGCCCCGGGGCAGCACGGGGATGCCTTCTTCCCGCGCGATGCCGATGGCGGCGTCGATGTCTTCCGCGCGGCGCGGCACCACCACGCCGATGGGCTCGATCTGGTAGATGGAGGCGTCGGTGCTGTAGCGGCCGCGGCTGAATGAATCGAACAGAACGTCGCCTTCGATCTCTTTTCGAAGGCGGGCGGCGAGCGCGGGATCGCCGGATTTAATCGCTCGGGCGGTGGGCATGGTCGATGTCGGCTACCGTTCTGTTTGACCGCTGAATATCAGTTTTGTTTGGCGCAATACGCTGCGCTATTGCGCCCTACGTTGTCTGGGATCCCGTTCTCATCGATCGCTGCGGTCTGATGCAACTCCTGTAAAAGTTCGTTTGCGGGCGAACTTTCTGTACATACGGCGCAATACGCTTCGCTATTGCGCCCTACGTCTTCTTTTGGCGCGCTGTCGTCACCATCAGTGTAGGGCGCAATAGCGAAGCGTATTGCGCCGAAATCATTGCACGCGCCCCGTCGATTTCCTCTGAAGCGGAGGCGTACGATTCAGGCCGTGGTCGCGCTGCCACGGGGAAAAATGGCTTCGATGCCGTAGGGTGCAATAGCGTAGCGTATTGCACCGGATTCATCGCGAGTGACCTCTCGGTTTCGGCGGACAGCGCCATTCGTGGCATTTTCGGCGCAATGCGCTTCGCTTATTGCGCCCTACTTCACGCGGTGGCGGAGCGGGGCGCGCGTTTCTGGCCATCCGCCGTTTCACCGAGGGCGAGGTAGCTCAAGGCGGCATCGACGCCGCCGGTCTTGTGCGGGATATTGGAGCGCATGAGTCCCATCTCCACGCCGCAAAGCGTTCCGGCGAGCATGAGATCGTTGAAGTCGCCCAAGTGCCCGATGCG
Source organism: uncultured Gammaproteobacteria bacterium (assembly GCA_947258715.1). Lineage (GTDB taxonomy): Bacteria > Pseudomonadota > Gammaproteobacteria > HK1 > HK1 > CAMYJH01. The sequence goes on along the minus strand of CAMYJH010000039.1, from coordinate 6,352 downwards.
GAACACGCGCCCGGCGACTTTGGTGAGGCCGGTGCCCAGCGACATGTCGAAGCCGTCGAGAATAATTTTTCGAAGCTCATCGGCGCTGTGGCCGTCGGGCACCAGCACCGCGGTCAGCGAGCTGCTGTACTCCGCCGGATTGGTGCAGAGGATTTCCAAGTCCCAGGCGCGCACCGCGCGGCGGGTGGCCTCGGCGTGGCGGTCGTGGCGGGCGAAGACCTTGTCCAGGCCTTCCTCGTCGATGAGCATCCTCAGAGATTCGTCCAGGCCGTAGAGCAAATTGGTGGCAGGCGTGTACGGGAAGTAGCCGGACTTGTTGGCGCCGAACATGGCGTTCCAGTCCCAGTAAGAGCGCGGCAGGTTGGCGAACTCGCAGGCCTCCATGGCCTTCTTGCTCACCGCGTTGAAGCCCAAGCCCGGGGGCAGCATCAAGCCTTTTTGCGATCCGGCGACGGTGACATCCACTCCCCACTCGTCGTGACGGTAGTCGATGGAGGCGAGCGAGGAGATGGTGTCCACCATGAAAAGCGCCGGGTGATTCACCGAATCGATGGCTTTCCGGATCTCGCCGATGCGGCTGGTAACGCCGGTGGAAGTCTCGTTGTGCACCACGCACACGGCCTTGATCTCATGGTCGCCGTCCTGTTTCAGCCGTTCAGCGATGCGATCGGGATCGGCGCCGGTGCGCCAGTCGCCGGACATGAACTCGGGCCTCAAGCCGAGATTGCGCGCCATCTCGTGCCACAGCATGGCAAAGTGACCGGTCTCGTACATGAGCAGCTTATTGCCGGGGGAGAGCGTGTTGACCAGCGCCGCTTCCCAGGCACCGGTGCCGGACGAGGGGAATATCACCACCTTGCTTTCAGTCTTGAAGATCTTCTTCATGCCGAGCAGGCAGCGGTGTCCCAAATCGGCGAACTCGGGCCCTCGGTGATCCATGGTGGGATAGTCCATGGCGCGCAGCACTCGGCTCGGCACGTTGGTCGGGCCCGGGATCTGGAGGAAGTGGCGTCCGGCTCGATGGCTCATGAAGGATGTGCTCCGGTGAATTCAGTGGCGTTCGGGGATGGTTCGAAAATACCACCGGGGCGGGGCAAAGAACAGGCGCAGACGATTCAGAGAAACGAGACAATTTCTTGCCTCGCGGGTGGTGGTGTCGGGTATATTCCGCCTCATCGACAGGTGCATCGAAAAAGGGGACGCACTTATTTTCCGCGGGATCTGAGATCCCTCAGTCATCGCTTGTAGGGCCATAAATAAGTGCGTCCCCTTTTTCACGTCTCGTCGTGACACCGACGGCCAAGGGGAGGTGAAGATGAGCGCTGCGGACTCCGGTCAACGACGCATGGGCGGGCGCGCTGCCCGCAAGGCGCTTCGTGCGGCGCCGACGCCCGAGGATAAAAAGCCGGTTCGCCCGGGGATGAGCAGCGGGCGGTACAAGCCGCTGACCGACGCCGAAATTTCCCGCATCCACGAAGCCATCCTGGTGACTCTGGAGAGCATCGGCCTTCAGGACGCGATTCCGTCGTGTATCGAGATGGTGACCAACGCCGGCGGGCGTTTATCCAGCGAGGGCCGGCTTTTGTTTCCCCGCGCCCTGGTGGACGACACCATCGCCCGGGCGTCGAGAAACTTCACCCTTTTTGGTCAGGCCCCGGGGCGCGAGCTGGAGCTCAGCGGCTATCGGATGTATTTCGGCACCGCGGGCGCGGCGGTGCACGTGGTGGATCTGGAAGCCCGCCAATACCGCGAGTCCACCCTGCAGGATCTCTACGACATCGCCAGGCTCGTGGACGCGCTGGAGCACATCCATTTCTTCCAGCGCCCGCTGGTCCCCCGCGACATGGTGGAGCCGCGTGATCTCGACATCAACACCCTTTACGCCTGCATCAGCGGCACCACCAAGCACGTGGGCACTTCGTGGGTGCTGCCGGAGCACCTGGAAGAGTCGCTGCATATGCTGCACCTGATAGCGGGCAGCGAGAAGATGTGGCGCTCGAAGCCTTTCGTCAGCATGTCGAGCTGTTTCGTGGTGCCGCCGCTTCGGTTTGCGGAAGACGCCTGTAGAACCTTGGAAGCGGGGGTGCGCGGCGGGATGCCGGTGCTGCTGCTGGCGGCGGGGCAGGCGGGGGCCACCAGCCCCGCCGCGCTGGCGGGCGCGGTGGTGCAGGAGATGGCGGAGTGCTTGGCCGGCCTCGTTTATGTAAACCTGATCAAGCCCGGCCATCCGGCCATTATCGGGCCGTGGCCCTTCGTATCGGATTTGAGAACCGGCTCCATGAGCGGGGGCAGCGGCGAGCAGGCGGTGCTGATGGCGGCCTGCGGTCAGATGGGGCGGTTTTACGATCTGCCCACCGGGATTGCCGCCGGAATGAGCGACTCGAAGCTTCCGGATGCGCAGTCGGGCTACGAGAAGGGATACACCAACACCCTGGCGGCGCACTCGGGCGCGAACTTGGTCTACGAATCCGCCGGCATGCACGCAAGTCTGTTGGGCTGCAGCTACGAGAGCTACGTCATCGACAACGACACCCTCGGCGCCATCAACCGCACCGTGCGCGGCATCGAGGTGAACGACGAATCGCTTTCCATCGAAAGCATGCGTGACGTGTGCATCGGCGGGCCGAATCATTTCTTGGGCCACGGCCAGACGCTGGGACTGATGCAGCACGACTATGTATACCCGGAGGTAAGCGATCGCACCAGCCCCAAGGAGTGGAAGGAGCTGGGATCCACCAGCGTGGTGGAGCGGGCGTCGAGGCGGGTGGAGAAGATCCTCGAGTCGCACTATCCGGCACATATCAGCGATCTGGTGGACAAGTCCATCCGCGGACGCTTCGAGATCAAGCTGCCGCGGGAGCGAATGAAAGCAAAGTAGGGCGCAATAGCGAAGCGTATTGCGCCGATATTTTCTAAAGATGCGCACCGCGCACCCAACTTCGAAAACTAAAAGGAAGCCTCCAGAATGAAAACCCACGCTCGAGTTGTGGTCATAGGCGGCGGCGCCATGGGCGTCGGGGTGCTTTATCACCTGGCCAAGGCGGGCTGGTCGGATGTCGTGCTGGTGGAAAAAGGAGAGCTCACCTCGGGCTCCACCTGGCACGCGGCGGGTCTGGTCGGTCATTTTATCGGCAATCTCAACATGGCGAAGATCCATCTATACGGATCGACGCTTTTCAAAGCTTTAGAAGCGGAAACTGGTCAGGCGACCGGCTTTCATGCCTGCGGCAGTCTTCGCCTCGCGCTCACCGACGAAGAGGTGGACTGGTTTCGTTACATGGAAGGCCTGCTCAAATACGTGGGCGCGGAAGTCCATCTCGTCGGCCACGAGGAAATGCAGAAGCTGCACCCGCTGCTGGATCTTAAAGGTGTGAAGCTCGGCTGCTACACCCCCGGCGACGGTCACACCGATCCGGCGAGCAGCACCAACGCCATGGCCAAGGGCGCGCGCCAGCACGGGGCGGAGATCTATCGCCACACGCTCGTGACCGACGTGAAACAAAGCCAGAACGGCGAGTGGGAAGTGGTGACGGAGAAGGGCACCATCACGACTGAGCACGTGGTCAACGCGACTGGATGCTATGGTCCTCAGACCGGCGCCTGGGTGGGGCTCAAGGTTCCCATCGTGAACATGATTCATCAGTACCTGGTGACCGAGAATCTGGACGAGTTCCGCGGTCTGGATACGGAGCCGCCGGTGGTGAGGGATCCGCGGGCGTCGTGCTATTACCGCCAGGAGCAGGATGGTTTGCTCGTCGGGCCGTACGAGATGGCGGACGCTCAAGCGTGGAGTCTCGACGGCGTCGACTGGGGCTTCGACATGGAGCTGTTGCCGCCGGACCTCGATCGTCTGGAAACTTCTCTGGAACGCACCGTGGACCGCATCCCGGTGTTCGAGAAGGCCGGTATCAAGCGCGTCGTCAGCGGACCCATTACGCACACACCGGACGGCAACTTTCTTTTGGGTCCGGCGCCGGGCATCCGCAATTACTGGATGGCCTGCGGCGCCAGCATCGGCGTCACCCAGGGCCCGGGTGCCGGCAAGTATCTCGCTCAGTGGATGATGCACGGCCAGACCGAGATCAACATGCTGGCCTTCGATCCGCGCCGCTACGGCGACTGGGCCGTCGGCGATTACTGCCTGGACAAATCCATCGACGAGTACCAGCAGATGTATCAGCCGGTACTGCCGGGCGAGTACCGGGAAGCGGGAAGGCCGGTCAAGACCACGCCCATTTATGAAAAGCTCAAAGCCAAGGGCGCAGTGTTTGCGGAGAATTTCGGCTGGGAGCGCGCGAAGTGGTTCTCTAAAAACAGTGAGGCGGAAAAGTACGGCTATCGGCGCGGCAACTGGTTCGACCCAGTGGCCGAAGAGTGCACGGCGGTGGCCGAGCGCGCCGGCGTATTGGACCTGAGCGCGTTTTCAAAATACGAGGTCGGCGGCAAGGACGCGGAAGCGTTTTTGAATCGCATCTGCGCCAACCATTGCCCTGAGCGCGAAGGCGGCGTGGTGTTGGCCCACATGCTGGGCGAGCCCGGCGGCATCGAGTGCGAGGCTACGATTACCCGGCTGGCTTCGGACAAGTACTACGTGCTTTCCGGCGCCGTCGCCGAGCTTCACGATCTGGACTGGATGACGCAGCACGTGGAAGACGGCGAAAAGGTCTCTATTAACAATGTCACCGCCGACTACGGCTGCCTGGTGCTGGCCGGACCGAAGTCGCGGCAGATACTGTCGCGCCTTACAAACGCGGATCTCAGTAACGAGGCCTTTCCGTGGATGCGCGGGCAGGAGATCAGCGTCGCCGGCGTGCCGGTGCGCGCGCTTCGGGTTTCCTATGTCGGCGAGCTGGGCTGGGAGCTGCACCATCCGATGGCGCAAATGGAAAAGCTTTACGACGCGCTGATGGAAGCGGGGAGCGAGCACGGTGTGGCCGATTTTGGCCTTTATGCGGTCAATGCGATGCGAATGGAGAAAGGTTACAAGGCCTGGGGCAGCGAGCTGACCACGGAGATCACTCCGGTGGAGGCGGGGCTTCAGCGCTTCGTCAAGCGGGACAAGTCATTCATCGGCCGCGATGCGGTAGAGGGGCGTATCCGGGACGGAATCGACATAGAGCTGGTGTATGTCAGCGTCGATGCGGAAGACGCGGATTGCGTCGGCAACGAGGCGGTGTACGACGGTGAACGGATTATCGGGGTTACCACTTCAGGCGCTTACGGTTTTCGTGTCGGAAGGAGCATCGCCTTCGCTTACGTGGAGCCGGAATACGCCAAGCCAGGATCGAGCTTCGACATCGCCATTCTCGGCGCGCGCCGACGCGCCACGGTAGAAGCGCAGCCGCTCTACGATCCGAAGAATTCGAAGCTGAGGGGTTGAGCAGACGTAGTGGTCGTGGGGCGCAATAGCAAAGCGTATTGCGCCGGACGCATGAGGAGGAGCAGGCGTCACATACGTAGGGCGCAATAGCGAAGCGTATTGCGCCGGACGCACGAGGATGAGCAGGCGTAACATACGTAGGTCGCAATAGCGAAGCGTATTGTTCCGGACGCACGAGGATGAGCAGGCGTAACATACGTAGGTCGCAATAGCGAAGCGTATTGCGCCGGACCCATGAGAAGGATCACGCGTAGTATACGTAGGTCGCAATAGCGAAGCGTATTGCGCCGGACGCATGAGAAGGATCACGCGTAGTATACGTAGGTCGCAATAGCGCAGCGTATTGCGCCGGACGCATGAGAAGGAGCTCATGACACCATGCCAGATTACAGGCGCGCATGGCATTGTGGCGGCACCTATTTTTTCACCGTCAACCTGCTGAGACGTGGGCGCAACGATCTGCTCACCCGAAACATCGATTTACTGCGCGACGCGGTGCGCGTAGTCCAGCGCGATCATTCATTCGACATCCGCGGCTGGGTTGTATTGCCGGATCATTTGCACTGCGTAATACGGTTGCCGGAGAACGATGCGGATTTTCCTCTGCGTTGGCGTCTGATCAAGTCCCGTTTTTCCAAAGGGCTCCCGCCTCGGGAATGGAGATCTCAGGCTCGAGAGCGGCGCGGCGAACGCGGCATCTGGCAACGCCGCTATTGGGAGCACCTGATCAAGAACGAAGCGGACTATCGCGCGCATATGGACTATGTGCACATCAATCCGATGAAGCACGGTTTGGTCAGGCGGGTGGCGGATTGGCCATATTCCACCTTTCACCGGCTGGTGGCTGAAGGCGTGTATTCCGAAGACTGGGCTGGGAGTGCCGCTGCGGACGCTCTCTCGTATTCGGATTGACGTGCGGCGCAATACGCTTCGCTATTGCGCCCTACGTGCTGAAGGCGTGTATTCCGAAGA
>CAMYJH010000038.1 GCA_947258715.1 uncultured Gammaproteobacteria bacterium | reverse complement strand
AGGTTCGAGTATTTCGACTCGAACTTGGAACTGGGGGGCAATTTCTATACGACCACAAAAATGAGAACAGAGTCCCCGCCGGTTTCTTAAAAGCAAGGAAAAAAAACCGAAAATATCCGCCGAATCACCCGCCTCAGGAAGGATGAGTCAGCGCCGGTCCGGCCGTCTTTAAGCCCCCTCTTTTTTGGCCACTTTCTCAGCGCAGGGTCAGGCTGAACGAGGCCTCGCGCGTCATCAGGCCGCTGGAAGCGCGTTCCACCGTCACCGCGACCACATCACCGGGACGTTTATCCATCAATATGAGCTTGAGATCGGCAAAGCTCGCAATGAACTCCCCGTCGAGCATAACAATCTGATCTTGTTGAAGAATTCCAGCGTCTTTGGCCGCGCTGTCTTGGCTGAAGTCTGAAACCACGACGCGGCCACCGTCAGTATCGAGCAGAACGCCGAGCTTGCCACCAGGCGGAAGCTCGACCGGCTCAGACCGAAGCAGGTAATCCCCGTCTTCCGGCGCCATTTCTTCCGCCGCGCCCTGGAGCACGGTGGCGGGTTTTACACCAGTTAGCCGGGCGAAGCGCGCCGGAATGCCGTCGCGGGTGACGTGGCCATCCCCGGCGAGCACCACCAGATACCTCTTCGGATGCGCTTCCAGATAGCGTGCGGCCTGGTTGGCCATGCTTTCATCCCAGACGAGCTGGGCCTCGACGAAATTCTCGAAGCTCATGTGTTGGATTTCCGGGTGCTGGTCGAATACCGCCCGCAGGCGTTCGCGGTAACCGGGCACGCTGCGGTCGAGCCGCTCGGGAACCTGCGCCCGTTCGGTGTTGCTCAAACCCGAGAGCCCCTCCCGCGCCACCTTGGAGCTGATCTCCTGCGGAACGTTGAGCGCCACCACGGGAATGCCTTGGTCGCGGGCGAACCCGAGTATCGGCGCGTACAGCCGGTAGTCGAACCGCCAGCGGCTGAAGTACTCGGTCTTTACGAGCATTTCGGCGGTGTCGATGCGGCGCTCGACGTAAGCATCAAGCGGATCCTGAAACGGCTGCTGAAAGAACTCGAGGCCAATGGCCAGATTTCGATGCCGCCGATAAAGCCTGCAGATAATCGCGAGCTGGTTGAGATGATGCTCGTGACGGTCATGAACCTCGCCGACCATCACCACCCGCTTTTGTTCCAGCCGGGAGACGAGGTCTTCGAAGTCGAGCTCCTCAGTGGCGGAAACCGCCGTCGGCGGCACCCATCCGGTTCCGGCCAGGGCATGCGCGCAGATCTCGGCACGCCCCGGTGCGGACCAGCCCACTATCGCCATAGCCGCGAGCACCAGCGCGGCGAGCGCTGGAAAACGGCTGCCCTGGAAACGCTGATTCCGGCAGGATGAAGGGGTTTCTCGTTTACCCTTTCCACCCCACGCCAAATTGCTCGAGCATTTGGCGGTATTACAATGCGCCCTGACCAATGATCGCTACCTCTTTGTCTGCTTCGAAGTACACCACCCTGCCGCTGCTGGTCGCGTTCGCCTTCAGCGTCAGCGCCGCCCCTGCCGTGGTGCAGCACGATCTCACGCTGGATCTCTATCCCGAGAGCGGGCAGGTCAACGTCGTCGACCGGATTCAATTACCCAAGGGATCGGGGGGCGCAGGAAAGACCGCCGACTTTTATCTGAACGCCGCATTCGAGCCCGTGCTGCTTGATTCAAAAGCCAGGCTCGAGCCCGTTCCGGCTTCGCCGCTGAAAAGACGCGTGCGCCAATATCGTGTAAGACTTGCTGAAGGTTCCAATAGTCTGACAATAAGTTACTCCGGCAAGATCGCGCAAGCCGAGCAAAGTTACGAACTCGGCCACGTTGGCCCGGAAGGCGCGTATCTCACCGGCGCCAGCTTCTGGTACCCGGTTTTCGACCACATGCGGGCGGCGTTTTCCATCCGCGTCCGCGCGCCGGAAGGCTGGACCGTGATCAGTCAAGGAACCGATGCGGACCCGCGAACCGATTCTGCGCCCAACACCTACTTTTGGCGGGAAACGCGGCCGCAAACTGGCATCGTTCTGCTGGCGGGGCGCTTCATCGCCTACACGCGCCGGTCAGCGGAGCTCGATGCCCGGGTTTATCTCAGGCGCCCGGACCCCGCCCTCGCCGAGCGCTATCTGGAGGCGACGGCGCTCTACGTCAACCTCTATTCGCGGCTGCTGGGGCATTACCCCTACGACAAATTCGCCCTGGTCGAGAACTTCTGGGAAACGGGCTATGGCATGCCCTCTCTGGCTCTGCTGGGTCCTCGCGTGATTCGCTTTCCCTTTATCTTACACTCCTCCTTTCCCCACGAGGTTTTGCACCACTAGTGGGGCAACGGCGTTTACCTCGAGCCCGCAGGCGGAAACTGGAGCGAGGGCCTGACCGCTTACCTCGCCGACCACCTGGTGAAAGAACAGCGTGCGCGCGGTGCCGACCACCGCCGCGCCGCGCTGCAAAAATACGCGAGCTATGTCGATGCCGCTGACGATTTTCCGCTCAGCGCCTTTCGCGGCAAGCACGGCGAGGTCTCCCAGGCGGTGGGTTACAACAAGGCGCTGATGTTCTTCCATATGCTCAGGCAACGCCTCGGCGACGCGGCCTTTCTCGATGGCCTTCGGCTATTTGCCGCCCGGCACTGGTTTCAGCCGGCGGGGTACGACGACATGCGCCGAGCGTTCGAGGCGGCGAGCGGTCTCGAGCTTGCTCCCGAGTTCGATCAATGGCTGGAGCGCACCGGAGCGCCTTCGCTGCGCTTGAGCAATGTCAAGGTCGAGCCCGAAGGAGAGCGTTACAGAGTGAGTGGTGTGATCGCCCAGCAACAGCCGGGCGCGCCCTATCGCCTGCGCGTGCCGCTGGCGGTCCAGCTCGAGGGCCGCGCAAACGCGGCGCGCGAAGTGATCTCGATTGAGACCAAGGGCGAGCAATTCGATCTCGAATTGCCGTCGCGCCCGCTCGCCCTGCACCTGGACCCGGAGTTCGATCTCTTTCGCCGCCTCGCCCCCGGCGAGGCGCCCGCCTCCCTGGGCGATCTACTGGGCGCCAAAGATGCTGTTTTCATCCTGCCGGCCACCGAGGCGGCGGGAGCCAGGGCCGCCTATGAAAGCCTCGCCCGCGCCCTCGGGGGCAACAGGACCCTAAACGACACTCAGCGCCTGCCGGCGCGAAAGAGCCTTTGGTTGCTCGGTTGGGACAACGCCCACAGGAACATTCTCGCCGCAGCCGTCGCCGCGAACGGCGTTGTTTTTACCGCCGGGGGCCTGCGCTTCGGCGCCGATTCCTTCGAGCGCGGTGCCGCGTGCGTGGTGATAGCCACGCGCAAAGTGACCGACGCGGGGCAAAACATCGGTTTTATCGGCTGCGACAACCCCAGGGCCATTGCCGGCCTTGCGCGAAAGGTCCCCCATTACGGCAAGTACGGCTTCCTCGCCTTCACCGGTGACGAGCCGATCAATGCCCGAAAAGACGAGTGGCCCGTGCGCAATTCTCCCATGGGTGTCGTCTTCGACCCGCAAGGCGCGAAGTTTCCGCCGCCGCTGCCGCCACGCCGCTCTGTCGCCGCCACACCCTGAGACGCTAAAAAAGTGCCAGGCCCTTCTTCCTGAAAAAAGGTGCTTGGTGCCCTATCTCTCAGTGTTTGACCTCGAGGATGGGATGCAGCCCGGAGAAAACCGGCTCCAGCTCGACGCCCAAGGCATCGCCGAATTTGCTCACCGCGATGTAAATGGTGATGGTAAACACGGCTTCGACGATCTGCGGCTCGGTGAAATTGGCATGCAGCCGTTTCCACAGATCTTCGGAAAGATTATTGGCATCGATGCCGATCTGCACCGTGAGGTCCATCAACGCCTTTTCGCCTTCGGAAAAGTGCGGACTGGTCTTGTATCGGTCCCCGCCGATGTCGGCGATTTTCTCCTCCGAGATCCCGAGCCGCTTGCTCAAGGTCTCATGCTGCACCACGCAGTACTGGCACTCGTTGCGGTGGGTCGCTTTGAGAATGAGCAGCTCCTTGGTCACCCAGTCGATTTCGCCGTCCTTCAAAATAGCCATGATGAGATCGGTAAACACTGTGCCGAGCTCTGGTGTGTGCCCAAAGACCTTGAAGATGTTAAGCAGCATCTCGAATCGCGCCTCCGCCTTGTCGTAAAAGGCGTTGGTCGCCGCGTTCGCTTGTTCGCGTTCTACATAGGAAACCGCCATCGGTGCCTCCAGATTTGTTGATGTGGTGGTCCGAGATAAGGGATAACTGGCTGAGCGCAGAAAGGATTCTGAAGTCAGCGCGAAATTTCGATTATTGGAACCGGGACCGTTATATTAGGCTGGATCTTTCGGCTTCGAGCCGGACTCTATTGTTCATCGACAGAGTCAATAATTCCACCGCCCGCTCAGCCTGGCACCCTAATCAAGGAAAAAGCTCATGAGACGCACCACCGGCCGCAATTTTCTCTTCGTACCCGGACCCACCAACGTCCCCGACCGCGTCCAGCGAGCCATGTTGGTGGCGATGGAAGACCATCGCTCGTCGAAGTTTCCCGATCTCTCCAGCAGCGTCTTGAGCGATCTGAAAAAAGTGTTCAAGACAACCGAGGGCCAGGTGTTCATCTTTCCGTCCTCCGGCACCGGCGCCTGGGAAGCCGCGCTCACCAATACGCTCTCACCCGGCGACAAAATCCTCGCCTCGCGCTTCGGCCAGTTCAGTCACCTCTGGGTCGACATGGCGCAGCGGCTCGATTTCGACGTCGAGGTGCTGGACGTGGAATGGGGCGAAGGCGTGCCGCTGGAGCAAACGGAAGAAATTCTTCGCGCCGACAAAAATCATCAGATCAAGGGAATCCTCGCCTGCCACAACGAAACCGCCACCGGCGTGACCAGCGACATCGCGGGCCTGAGAAAGGTCATGGACGCGGCCAACCATCCGGCGCTGCTGTTCGTGGACGCGGTGAGCTCGCTTGCCAGCATCGATTTCTGCATGGACGAGTGGCGCGTCGATCTGGCCGTCAGCGGCTCTCAGAAAGGCCTCATGCTTCCGGCGGGGCTCGGTATTCTGGCGGTGAGTCAAAAGGCGTTGAAGTCAATGGCAAGCGCAAAATCACGGCGCTGCTACTTCGACCTGGCCGACATGATCAGCGCCAACAAAACGGGTTATTTCCCCTACACCCCGGCGCTGCCGATGCTCTACGGCTTGCGCGAGGCGCTGGATATCATCTTCGAAGAGGGCCTGGAAGACATTTTCGCCCGCCACCACTATTTCGCCCAGGGCGTGCGTGCCGCCGTCACCCAGGGTTGGGAATTGGAGCTCTGTGCCAAATCGCCCAAGTGGTACTCGGATACCGTCAGCGCCATCATGGTGCCCGACGGCATCAACGGCGCCCATGTGATCGACGTGGCCTTCCGCCGCTACAACCTGGCTCTCGGCGCGGGCTTGTCCAAAGTCGCCGGTAAGTTGTTCCGTATAGGTCATTTGGGCGATCTCAACGAGCTGATGCTGATGGGCGCCATCGCCGGCGCGGAAATGGCGATGCTAGACGTGGGCGTGAAAGTGAGCCCCGGCAGCGGTGTAGCCGCCGCGTCCAACTACTGGCGCAGCAACGACCCGATTCCGAAGCGCAAAGTCAGCAAAGAGGAACAGTTCTACGAAGCCCACTCGACGGGATCGGTGCAGGGTTAAGGATAAGAAACCACTAGATTCCCGCCGCCGAATTGTTACTTTTGGTGTCTTTGCGCGGCTTTTTCTTGGCTTTCCCCTGCATTTTTCTGAAAATGCCACCGGCTGTGCATGACGCGGATGCGCTTTGTCGGGGCCAGCCAGCGCTCTTTTATCAGAAGGATTCTGTTTTCTTTATTGCGGGAAATCCGCAAACCAGCGGGCTGTGGCACATGGTCTCCGGAGTAGAGAGAGAGTTCACCGATGTACCGACACATTCAATGAACGCCAAACTCTGACCGCGCCGAACAGAGTCTGAACGGGAGTAAAGCGGGAACCTTAATATCGTTAATTTGGGGAGATTTTTCCATGCTCGACGAATTCAAAAAATTTGCTATGCGCGGCAATGTCGTAGACATGGCCGTAGGTATCATTATCGGCGCCGCCTTCGGCAAAATCGTTTCGTCCTTGGTCAAGGATGTCATCATGCCGCCCATCGGCCTGCTCATGGGCAACGTCGACTTCACCAATCTTTTTATCAACCTCAGCGATAAGAGCTACGAGTCTCTGGCAGCGGCTCAGGAAGCCGGAGCGGCTACCATCAATTACGGCGTCTTCATCAACACGGTGCTGGACTTCATTATCATCGCCTTCGCGATATTTATGGTTATCAAAGCCATGAACAAGGCAAAAAAGAAAGAAGAAGAGGCACCACCTGCGGCCCCGACCACCAAATCGTGCCCGGAGTGTCTATCCGACATACCAATCGCCGCAAAGCGCTGCGCGCACTGCACCTCGCCCGTCTAGTGTCATAGAGAACTCGGCGCCGATTTCCGCTGGTGAAATCGGCGCCGATTGAATTTCCCAAGAGTTCGATATGCAGGCTTTTTTTCTAAACGATTAACAGACGACGACACCTGAGCGCCGCATGCTGAAAAACCCGGACGCTCAGTTTCACTCCATCATTTTTCTATTTCAGATGAAGTACGACCGAACCCTCCGAGACCGAAGGCGGACTCGTCCCCAGATCTGAGGCGTTTTCTTGAATCCATTCCCTGGCGACCTTCAAGCTCTCGTCCGTGCCCTCTTTGTCATTGCAGATGGTCACCGTGACGCCGCCGCCCTGGGTCTTGATCAGCACGTATCCGACGAAACCTTTTACGGACCGGATGATCTCCTCTACCTCCGATTTGCGTTGCTCTAGAAGATCGAATAGTTCTCCGGCGCCGGAGCCGGAGTAATTTCTAACGACTGCGTACATGTTAACTTCCTCCTTCTGGTCAAGGTTTTCAAGTCATTCTGAGAAGCGGCGTTACAGGGTTTTTTTGCTCTCGCTGACCTGAAAACTGTTTACGGCCCAGCTCTTTAAAGGCCGAATCTACGTTTCACCCCCCTAGCTCTATCGGCAATTGCGTATGACAAACGAACACCGCATCAGGCTCTTATGTTCTGGTTGATGTGAAATATATTTCCCGGATCGAACCTTCTCTTGAGCTCCGCCAGCCTGGCGTAATTGGCACCATAGGCCGCCGCCACACGGTCGGCTTCGTCCGCGGTCATGAAATTCACGTAGGCGCCCGACGAGGCATACGGTGACGACGCCTTGAAAAACTTGCGCGCCCATCCGATGCAGGGCTCATCCTGTGCCGCCTCGTCCCACCGAGAGTGCACGTTCATTACGAAGTTGGCGTCCCGGTGACCGTACGCCATGGCGTCCGGCGCCACACGATTGGCGGCGCCCGCAACAAGACCAATGAAAATTTCGCACTGGGGCGAGGGTAAATTCCCCGCGTACTCGAGCACCGTTCCCAGCGCCTCGTCGCTGAGCTCGGTGAAGTTATGGGACTTCCAGTAGTTTCTCGCGCCCGGCGTGAGCAGAGGATCGAACGCCTGCTGCCAGTTCACGTAGGGCTGCCGGCCCACGTGCTCGCCGTGCGGATCGCCGAAGCTCCGGATTGGTGCTATCAGCTGCTCGGCTTTGTCGAGATCGCCAGCGTAAAAAATTGCCAAAACGACCACTTCCTGACCGTGCACCGCCTCCGGCAAGAAGGGAAGCGGCGGCGCCTGGCGCAGCACGACCCAGACGTTGAGCTCTTCGGGAATACTTGTGACGAACTCGCGGTACTGCTCGAGCACCTGCTCCGCGTGGTCGAAGGGAAATACGATCAGACCAGCCAGAATCTCGGGGCCCTCGGCGTGAAGCGCGTATTCGTACCCCGTCACCACGCCAAAGTTGCCACCGCCGCCTCGAATAGCCCAGAACAAGTCCGCGTTGTCTTCAGCACTCGCCCGTACCTTTTCACCGTCCGCGGTGACCACGTCCGCCGAAACCAGATTGTCGACGGTCATGCCGTATTTGCGCGTCAGCCAGCCGAATCCGCCCCCCAGCGTCAAGCCGGAAATTCCGGTGGTCGAATTGATCCCCACCGGCGTCGCCAGCCCGTGCTTTTGAACCGCGCCATCGAAATCACCCAGGGTGGCGCCCGGATCCACGTTCGCGCGTTTTTTTCCGGCATCGACACGGACACTTTTCATGGTCGAGAAATCGATCATCATGCCACCGTCGCAGACGGCGTTACCGGCAATGTTGTGTCCTGCGCCACGGATACTGATGTCGAGCCCATTCTGGCGGGCGGACCGGATGGCGTGGGGCACGTCATCAGCGCTGGCGCATTGCACGATCACGGCCGGCCGTCGATCGATCATGGCGTTCCAGATCGTTCGGGCTTCGTCGAACTCGGAATCCTCCGGCTGCACCAAGCGGCCCGTCAAATTCCCCTTCAGGTCATCAGCGGCTTGCTTTGATAACGTTGTCATGGTGTTTCAACTCCCGGCCTCCCAGGTAGGTCCCGGGTCTGCCAATGTTTTTGTTAAGTACACGTCCGTGACACAAGTTACACGGACATTAAGGACGTCATATATGACGCAGGTGTTTCATAGCTCATATTCGCAAACGCAGCCAATTCAACGCCATCATCAGATGTCGGCAAGAGCGTTCTCGAGCATCGGCAACGCGGGCTTGAGACCAGTTTCGAGCGCTTGATTGCGAAGGCGCTCGATGGCTTTCTGCTTCTCATCGCTACGGTCGCCGCGGCCGTGGGCCGCCAGCGCCCGGCCCCAACGAATGTAGAAATCGGTCAACGGCAACGGCTCCGAACGGGTGTAGTCTTCAAGCGCCTGGGCATAGCCCTCCACGCGATCCCACTCTCCGGTCTCGAGCGTCGATTTCATGGCGAACAGATAAAACCAGAAATGATTGTGACTGACCGTTCCCTGTTCCAGCACGGATTTCCCCGCCTCCAACATCTTTTCCCGTTCTTCCGGATCATCGGTCAACAGAGCCACAGCGCCGTAGACGCGAGCGGTATTGAACGCATGGTCTGATTCAGAGGTGATTTTCGCCGCCTGGTGGAGCTGTCCCAGGGCATAATCGCGTCTACCAAGGCTATTCTCCGCGAGCGCGTCCCACAACAGACACACCGGCTCCCACGCCCGGGCGCCGAGATGATGACACAACGCCATCGCGTGCTCTGCCTGCTCCTTTGATGCCTCCCATTCGCCCAGCTGTGAATAGATATGGCATAGCCCGCCGCGCGCGTTCATTTCCGCGCGCTGGTGCCCGACTGCCGAAGCTGCCTCCACCGCCTCCTGTCCGGCGCGCTTCGCCTCCTCCATCTCCAACAAATACAACCTGCCGAAGAGCACCATGCTCAGATACGCAACCTCGATACGGCCGAAACCGTGCTCCCGGCAAAGCGCAACGCAGCGATTGAAGTATCCCAGCGCCGTTCGCATTCGGCCGCGCGCATACTCGGCATCGCCCAAGCCGCCCAGCGCGCGCGCCTCTTCGTCCACCGACTTGGCTCTGCGCGCATATTCGAGCGCCTTACCGTGCTCCTTGCGGCAGGCCTCGATCCGTCCCAGCGGAAAGCAGAGATTCCCCCGCAGGTGATGCAGGCGGGCGAGCAAAAGATCGAGTCCGTTTGCCACCGCTACCGGTTCCGCCTTCTCGAGCAGCTCCAGGGCCTCGAGATAGTCGGTGCTCAGGCGACGCCCCGCGGCGAGAAGCACCCAGGCTTCACAGCGCTGCACGTCGGTCTCGGCGACCTCGAGTGCGGATTGAAGCGCTGCCATTCCGGCCTCTACCTGACCCAGATCGAGCAGGATGTCCCCCTTGAGACAGCCCAGGCGGTGCTTCTCGGAAGGTTGCGTCGCAATCGCGAGCCCTCGATCGCAAAGCTGCTGTGCGCGCTCGTAGCGGAACTCGGCCACCTGCGCACGAATCGCGAGTACGTATGCCTCGATGGCCCGGGGATCACCGGCCTGGTCCAGATGCTCGGCGTACAAAATAGCGTCGCTGTCTTTAAACCACTCGGCGGCACGACGGTGGAGCTCACGGCGGGTGTTCTTCACCAGCGAGGAATAAACACTCTCCTGGATCAACGCGTGGGCGAACAGAAAATCCTCGCCCTCCGTTCGCACCAGCTGATTTCCCACAAGGGTGCCGCAATCGTAGTCCTGCCGATCGATGATATGCCGCAGGGCATCCAGAGCAAAGCGCTGACCAGTGACGGATGCCGCCTGCAGAGCCTGCCTGTCGACCACGGGAAGCCGATCCATCCTCGCAAGAACCAGACTCTGAATCGAATCCGGTACCGCGCCCTCCGCGTGCTCCTCGGAGGTTCGCAGCAGCTGCTCGAGAAAAAGCGGATTTCCTTCGGCTCGCTCGATACACCGCCTGACCCAAACGTCCGCCACATCGGTCAGGCCGCTGGCGAGAACCTCCGATTCTTCCTTGCGCAGCGGGCCGAGATCCATCGTCATCAGCGACGCATTTCCGGTCGCGCTGCGCCAAGCGGCGTCCAGGGGATCGCGCTCGATGCGCGAGGTCATGACGAGAATTGAAGGACAGTTGCCCACCGTTACGGCGAGATTCGCCAGGTGCGCCAGGGTCAACGGCAGCGCCCAGTGCACATCCTCTATCAACAGAAGCAGGGGGCTGCGTGCCGCACACACGGTGATCAGATCGGCAACCACCTGCTGTTTGCCCCGGTTGCGCTTGGCGTTGTCCATGGCGTCGTAAAGCGTCCGCAGCTCCACCGGCTGCGGCAGGTCAAGCAGGTCGTTAAGATACACCCGCTGATCCGGTTTCAGGAGCCCGCTCTTGACGGCAAAGTCTGCTGCAGTGTTGCGCTCGGACTTGTCGCTCCGAAGCGGAATGTCCAACAGACTTCGAACCAGGGCGCGAATGGCCTCGTGCCCCTTCCCGACCCCGAAATCCAGCACGAGTCCTTTGTGGCATACAAAGCCGTTCGCTATCGCCAGCCGGGCGAACTCTTCCGTCAGCCGCGTCTTACCGATGCCGGGCTCACCACGGACGTACACGCTCTGACCGTATCCGCCGCTCGAGGCAGCATCCAGCAGTGACCTGAACTGGGCGATTTCCGCTCTCCGGCCCACAAAAGGCGTAAGCCGCTCCGGAAGCATTCCCTCCTCCCGAGAGCGCACATCGCAAAGTAGGAAAATCGGCAGCGGTTTCGAGATTCCCTTTACCCGAACGGGTTCTAGCGCCTCCACGTCTATTTGCGCAGCGGCAAGGGATCGGGTGGCCTCGGTAAGGTAAATGTCTCCGGGCGCCGCTGCTTGCTCCATGCGCGCGGCGATGGGTACGACGGGACCGGAAGCGTCGTATTCGGCCTTGTCGCCTTCGCCCACTTTGAGCACCATCACCTCGCCCGAGTGCAGGCCGACACGAATTTTCAGCTCGCCGTTACCGCCACCCCTGAGTTGCTTCGCATAAGCGCGGATCTGATCCTGCATTTCCAACGCCGCTTCGCAAGCGTGTACAGCGTGGTGCTCGTTTGCCAGCGGCGCGCCGAACATTGCCATAACGCCGTCGCCCATGAATCGGCACACGGTGCCGTGGTTACCCTCCACCGCCTGGCACATGCGCCGGGTCGCGCCATAAAGCAGATCGTGAGTCTCTTCGGAATCGAGGTGTTCGGTGAGCGCGGTAGAACCCGTAATATCGGCAAACAGCATGGTGACCGGACGCCGCTCGCCGGGCATTCGCTTCCACGCGGCGAGGCTTGCTTCGGTTTCCGGCTGGGCCGGCGGGGACGTTGCTCCGCGTGTCGATGGGGTCGATATCGCGTCGTCGGCGCCGTCGCCGCCCAAAGCAGCGATAGCTTTCAAAAGCTTCTTGCGATGACCTAAGGGAATGCCGAGCTCTCTCAGGTCGGCATCGGTGAGATCGGGAAGGATTTCCCAGTCGATGGCGTTCTCGGCAAAGACTGCGGTATAAGTCCCGAGCCCAAGGATATCCAGCCATTTGTCCAGATCTTCCATCATGGTCACGGCGGCGGGCAGATGAAATTAGCCGGCACCTTTCGGGGACGGAGCGCCTGACTGAATGTTAACGCCGGCGTAGAATTTCGGCCATTGACGCAGTGCAAGAAAGGTTTTGTACCCGCGACGAATGCCGTTCGGTAATTGAAGCAAGCGCCCTTCACGCCGCGGCTTCCCCTGCAGCGGCGTCGAACTGAAGCGCGGCAAGTCGGGCGTACAGCGGATTGCGCTCCCTGAGATCGTCGTGGGTGCCGGTTGCGATAATGCGCCCGCTGTCCATGACCATGATCCGGTCCGCCTTGAGCACGGTGGCGAGGCGGTGGGCAATGATGATCGTCGTGCGCCCTTTCATCAGATCATCCAAGGCGCGCTGCACCAGCTGCTCGCTTTCGGCATCCAGGGAAGACGTGGCTTCGTCCAGCAGCATCACCGGCGGATTTTTCAGTACTGCGCGGGCGATGGCGATGCGCTGGCGCTGTCCGCCGGACAGCCGCGTACCGCGCTCGCCGAGAAACGTGGCGTAGCCATCCGGCAATGTATTGATGAAGGCCTCCACACCCGCCGCCCGGGCGGCGTCTTTGACCTCGGCATCGCTCGCGTCCGGCCGGCCCTGGCGGATGTTTTCCAGCACCGTGTCGGCAAAGACCACGGTTTCCTGGGGCACGATTCCTGCCTGTCTTCGCACGTCTTCCGGTCGCGCCGCCGCCACGTCGACGCCGTCGAGCAAGATCCGTCCGGCGCTGGGGTCGTAAAAACGCAGCAGCAGCTGAAACACGGTGCTCTTGCCGGCGCCCGACGGTCCCACCAGCGCCACCGTCTCGCCGGGATGGACCTGAAAAGAAAAGTCGTCAAGCGCCGGCTCGTCCGGGCGCGACGGATAATTGAACTTTACGTGCTCGAATGCCACTTCTCCCCGCGCTGGTCGCGGCAGGGGTTCGGGGTTCGGCGGCGCTTTTACGTCCGCGGTCACCTGAAGCAGCTCGACAATGCGCTCGATGGCGCCGCCCGCGCGCTGGATCTCGCTCCACATTTCGCTTAAGGAGGCGGCCGCTCCGGAAACCAGGATCGCGTAGAGCAGAAACTGCCCCAGCTCGCCCGGCGTCATGCTGCCTTCGATCACGGACTGGGCGCCGAGCCAGAGCACGAACACCACCGCGCCGAACATTACCAGGATGGCGAGCGCCGTCAGCTGCGCCCGCGCCCGGATCCGCTCGATGGCCGCGTTGAATGAGCTGGAGACCGCGGCGCCGAAGCGTTCCGTCTGATAAGACTCGAGGGTAAAAGCCTGTACCGTCTGTATGGCGTTCAACGTTTCGCCGGCGATCCCGCTCGCCTCGGCGATCCGGTCCTGGGTGGTCCGCGTCAAACGCCGCACGCGGCGTCCGAACACCAGCACCGGTACCAGCACCAATGGAATCAACAGCAAGATGATCCCGGTGAGCCGCGGGCTGGTGACCGCAAGCATCACCACGCCCCCCAACAAGGTCACCGCGCTTCGAAGCGTAATCGAAAGATTTACCCCTGCGATGGACTGCACCAGGGTGGTGTCGGTGGTGAGGCGGGACAGCACTTCACCGCTCCGGGTCACCTCGAAGAATGTCGGGCTCAGGGTAATCACGTGGCGGTAGATGGCGTTGCGCACGTCCGCCACCACCCGCTCGCCGAGCCACGACACCAGATAAAACCGCGCCGCGGAAAACAACGCCAGCACCGCGACCAGCGCGAACAGCGCGATGAAGTAGCGATCGACGGCGCTGGCGCTGTCGCGGGAAAAGCCTTCATCGATGACCAGCCGAATGGCAACGGGCAACGAAAGACTCGCCGCCGCTGCTATCAGCAGCACCGCCACCGCCAGCAGCCATCGCGGACGATAGGGCCGGATAAAAGGCCACAGCTTCAACAGCGGACGCAGGCGCGGCGCCCGTGCATTCGTGGCATTTCCCGGGGACTCGAGGTTTTGCTTGTCGTTGTGGGCCTTCACGTCATGGATCCCGCTTCATGAGCTCGAATCATACATTGGGGTGGGCCCGAACACCGGTCCGAGGCTCGCGAACGACGCCTAAACGCGCCATACTGTCGGCCGACATTTCGACCATCCCAGAAAGGGGAGCGGCCGCGAAATGGAACAACGCCTACCGCGCAAGCTTGCCGCTATTCTCTACGCCGACGTCGCCGGATACTCCCGCCTTACCGGTGACGACGAGGACGCTACGCATCGCACCCTGAGCGAATACCTCGACCTCGTTTCATCCATCGTCGAAAATCACCGCGGCCAGGTCATGCACTACGCCGGCGATGCCGTGCTCGCCCGGTTTGACGCGGTTCTCGATGCGCTTTCGTCGGCCGTCGCCGTTCAGGCGGAGCTTACTTCACGAAATGAATCCCTGCCGGATGAACGCCGGGTCAGGTTTCGTATCGGGGTTAACCTGGGTGACGTGATTGAAGACCGGGGAGACATCTACGGTGACGGCGTCAACGTTGCCGCCCGGCTGGAGGCCCTGGCGGAACCCGGGGGCATTTGCATATCCGACGCTGTGCGCACCGCGGTCGGTAAAAAGCTGGCCTGCAAGTATGTCTTCATAGGCGAGCAGGCGGTAAAAAATATCGAAGAGCCGGTGCGCGCCTATCGAGTCTTCGAAAACGGCGCGCCGCCCACCCCTAATTCAGGTCGGATTAGCGCGGATGCCCCCAAGGGCAGCCTGCCGTTGGGTAAGCCCTCGATTGCAGTCAAACCTTTCGAGAACCTGAGCGGTGACCGCGCACAGGATCATTTTGCTGATGGCTTGAGCAACGGAATCGTTATCGCGCTGACTAAAGTGCCCGGTCTGATCCTCATCGGCGACGAGTCGCCGGGGCTCAACGACTCCAAGCAGATGAGCGTCGAGGAGGTAGGCCGTCGTTTCGAGGTTCGCTACGTTTTGAAGGGCGGTGTTCGTAAATACAGCAACAGACTTCGCGTAAACGCTGAGCTCATGGAAGTGCCGACGGGGCGTTATGTCTGGGCAGACAATTTTGATCGAGAGTTTCGCGACCTTGGTGATTTTTTCGATATTCAGGATGAGATCTCGGAGGAAGTCGTCACTGCTCTGGACGTAAAGCTGCTGAGCGGCGAAGCGGCCCGACTGGTACGAAAAACTTTTAGCGATCCCAGGGCCTTGGAAAGCTATGCTCGCGGCGAGGATTTATTATGGGTTGCAACTACCAAGCCCGAGATTCGTGAGGTACAGCGTCTTCTCGAGGAAGCGATCCGCCTGGAACCGGCATCACCCGCGGGGTACGCGGTCGCGGCAGTAGCTTATTGGGCCGAAGCGCTTTTCGGACTCAGTGATTCACCCGCGCAGTCCATAGGTCGTGCGGTAGAACTGGCTCACGAAGCAATCGATCGGAACGATGTGACAGGCTACCCGCATTTGGTCCTGGCCCACGTCCACCTCGAGAAGCGCGAATATGATCAGGCGATGGTGGAAGCCAGCCTCGCGGTAACGGACCGACCGAGTTGTCCCGGCGCTTACTCGCTCAAGGCGAACGTGCTCAACTACCTGGGGCGCCCGTTGGATGCCGTCGAGCTTGCCGAATACGCGACCCGCCTTTCACCCACGCGTCCCCCCACCTATGCGAACGTGTTGCCAAGCGCTTATTTCGGCCTCGGGCGATACGAGAAGGCAATTTCGACGGCCAAGGCTGCGATCGAATTAGACCAGAGCAATGTTGATCTTCATCTGATTCTGGCCGCTTCCTCTGCTGCAATGAATCTCGCCGGGGAAGCCACGCGAGCAGCCCAAGAGGCGTTGCAGCTCAAACCGAATTTTTCCCTCGAAGAATTTGCAAAGTCCCAGCCGTACAAAGACCGCAAGTATCTGGATGTGCTTCTCGATAAGCTTCGTAGCGCCGGGCTTCGTTGAGCGAAAGTGTGCACAAGGTGCAAATCTTTGGGAAGGCCATAAAGTTCGCGTGAGTAACGGAACCCAGCAATTCACCATATGGCACGGACTGCTTCTGGCTGAGGGCGCTGCTCTCATGATCGCCCTGCTGATGCCGATCACGCCGTCGAAAACGGGCTCGGGCCGCGGACTCGCACACTTCCTGATTCCGGATCCGACTTACTTCGAACAGGTTGTCGTTTACTTCGTTTTAACGAATGTTCTTATATTGGTCCTCGGTGCCATTTTATGGCTATGGATAAAGCTCACCTGAGGCGGGCACTGTCGACACCCATAAATTTCGGTGCTGAACCGTTTTTACTTTGTCCTTCAGCCCGACTATCGCAGTGCAACCAGTGAGAACGCCTGCACCAGCCTGCCGACACCTCTTAATTTAAGAACGCTGCGATTCAATCCGTTTCTATCGGCAGCGACGAGTCGCGCGCCCATTCGCTCATGGACGCGTCGTAGACGGACAGGTTCCGGCAGCCGAGCTGATGAAGCACGAAGGCATCCAGCGTGGCGGCAATCCCGCCGCCGCAGTAAACGACATTGCTCTGTTCGGGATCCACACCCGCGTCGCGAAACCTCGCTGCCGCCTGGTCGGCAGACAGTATGGTATTGGTTTCCGGATCCACCAGTGACGACGACGGTACGTTGACGCTTCCCGGTATCCGCCCTGGCCTGCCGTAACGCGGGTTCTCGCCCCGGTGCAGATCCGCATCCAGGGCATTGATGAGGCGGGTTTTCGGGTTTTCCATCGCCGTGCGAACCGCCTCCTTAGTGACGAAAAGCTGCGGACGCGGTCGCGGCCTGAGGGTCGCCGGCGGGAATGTGGGTTCCTCCATAGAGGTGGGTCTTTCCTCCTGCACCCACTTCTCCCAGCCGCCGTCGAGCACCGCGGCAGAGTCAAATCCGATCGCACGCAGCATCCACCACAGTCGCGTGGACCACACCATTCTGCCGCGGGAATAAACCACGACCCGGATCCCATCTCCAAAACCGCGCTTGCCGAGCGCATTGGCAAGGGTTTCTGCGGGCAGCATCGTGAAGCGCAGATGGGCCGGGCTGTCGGAGTTGGAGAGCTCGTTCTGAAGGTCAAGAAACCCCGCGCCCTTGATATGTCCACGCTCGTAATCGGCCCTGCCGCTGACTACGCGGTAGGGCGCCTCGTGTCCCGGCGGCAGATAGTCCAGATAAGTGGTGCATTCGAAGACCCGGAGATCCGGGTCGTGAAGATGATCGGCAAGCCAATCGGTGGAAACGAGGGTGTCGGGGTGCCGGTATTTCTCGGTCATGGAAAAGCAAAGCGCAATCGTTGAAATTGGGGCGATCATATTATCCGGGGCATGTTAAAAGATTGCCATCGGCGCCCGCCGCCTCTTCCTTTTGAAACCCGTTTGCCGCCAGAATCTGCCCATGCGCGTCGCCATTCTTCAGACCGCCGGCGTACTCGGCACGGTCGAACCGAATCTCGAGCGTCTGGCCGAAAAGGCCGCCGAAGCGGGAGAACGCGGCGTGCGGCTGCTGGTTTGTCCAGAGCTTTACCTCACCGGCTACAACCTGGAGCCGGCGATGATGACGCGGCTGGCCGAGACCGCGGGTGGGCCGGCCGCGAAACGGGTGGCCGAAATCGCCCAGCAGAACGGCATCGCCGTTGTTTACGGCTACGCCGAGCGCGACGGCAGCGCGGTCTATAACGCCGCGCAGCTCATAAACTCCGACGGTCGAATGCTTGCCAACTACCGCAAGTCCCACCTTTACGGCGATCTGGAGCAGCGGTGGTTCTCCCCCGGAAACGCGCTGGTTTGCGCCGAGCTCGACGGCGTTAGCGTCGGGATCCTGATCTGTTACGACATCGAGTTTCCGGAGCCCGCCCGCTCTCTTGCGCTGGACGGTGCCGCCCTGCTGCTGGTGCCGACGGCGCTCACCAAGCCCCGCGACTTCGTCGCCCATACGCTGGTGCCGGCACGGGCGTGGGAAGATCAGCTCTTCGTCGTATACGCCGACCGCTGCGGATCCGAGGGCGATCTCGACTATGTGGGTTTGAGCACCATCGCCGGCCCCGACGGCAAGATCCTGGCCCAGGCCGGCGAGTCCGAATCGCTGCTGATTGCCGACCTCGACTTCAGCGCCCGGGAGCGGGCGCGGCGCCTGTTCAACTATCTCGAAGAACGGCGGCCAGAGCTTTATCGGGAGTGAACGGCTCTTCGCCGGACCCAATCATTACCCCTGGTTAGAAACCTTCTCTTTAAACAAACGCCAATCAGTGGAAGTAAATACCCGCATCGACAACGACCGTTTGTCCAGTTGCCGATTCCCCTCTGCAGAATTGAATGATTTGCTCAGCGACGTCTTGAATCTCTGTGGTTCGCTTTAACGCGGCCCGCTCCCGCATTGCTTCGATGATTTCCGGCGGCAAACGACTCGACATACCGGTTCGCTCCATGATTCCGGGAGCGACGCAATTCACCGTCACTTCCGGGGCGAGAGCGACGGCGAGACAACGTGTCAGATGAATGAGGCCGGCTTTACTCACGGCGTGCGCAATGCTGCTTCCCATGGGCGCAAATCCTATAAAGGCAGAAACATTAACTATCCGCCCTTGCCCGGATTTTCGGAGATACGGTGCGGCGGCACGACTCAATAGATAGGGACCTCTCAGGTTTGTTGCAAGAAGACGATCCCATACATCCGCCGTGAGCGCATCGAGATCCTGAAACGGAATCGCGACGCTCCACGCAGCGTTGTTAATTAGAATGTCGAGACCACCCAGCTCGCCAATCGTTTTCTCAATTGAAGACTCAATGGACTGCGGATTCGATTGGTCTAATTCAATGGCGGCAGAACGACGGCCCTGCGCCACGATGCCAGCACAGGTCTCTATAGCGGCATCGCGGTTGCTGTGGAATCCCACGGCCACGTCGGCACCATGTTTCGCAAGAGCGCGGGCAACTGCGGAGCCAAGCCCACCCGATCCGCCAGTTACAAATGCATTGCGGTTTTCAATATTCATGGCCAAACCTCGATGATTAAGCAAAGGGTGGCAGCATGAGTTTGCCGCGTGGAGGCGGAAAGTTGCCTCCGCATCACCTCATTACCTGAGCGCAGCCGCCTCGTCCAGCCCGATGATTGTCGGTCCCTACGCAGTCAGCTTTTCTCCGACCGGTTTCGGGCCCCGGGCGTAGGTATTCAGTCGCTAACAAAGCCAATCACATGGTTACGTTGAAGGCGATCGTCACCCGCTCCTCGTCGATGGTGCTCGGCAGAACACTGTGGCGCAGCCAGCTTCGAAAAATAACCATGCGCCCTTCTACCGCGTCGATGTGCTGCACCTGGGTGTTTAGCCGGGTCCGCTCGACGAGGGGAGGATCCAGCATGACGTCCGATACCTCGGAGTGAAACAAGGTGGGCGCGCAGCCTTTGGGCGCTTTCACGTAGTAGATACCGCTAAACACGCTGTTGGGATGACGGTGCACCTCCTGCGCGTTGGTGGCGCTGTACACGTTGACCCAGCATTCGTTGATCCTCGGTGGAAATTTCTCCACGTCGTACCGCAGGCCCTGGGCGTACTTGAGGATTTTTTCCCGGGCGATGGTCAGAAACCCCTTGAACTCCTGGCGCTCCAGCAGTCCGTAGGGCGTTCGAATCGTGGTGTAGACCTCGCAGCACCATCCCGGCGGCTTGGTGTTCGGAACGGTTTCCTTGATCTCGTAAATCGCCTTCAGAAGCCCCTGGTTCAGCTCTTCGGCGCCCTCCACCTGGCTGACCTGGACGACCACGGGGAAAAACGCCAGTAGTTCATCTTGATCGGCCATCGGGACTTCC
This sequence comes from uncultured Gammaproteobacteria bacterium, assembly GCA_947258715.1. GTDB lineage: Bacteria > Pseudomonadota > Gammaproteobacteria > HK1 > HK1 > CAMYJH01. The sequence continues at coordinate 14,383 of CAMYJH010000038.1, read as the reverse complement.
TTCGGGTATGATTCGAAAACAACGTGCTGCGCCGCGTAGCAACGGCGCGCCCGCATGGTAGCGCCGGGCCCGACGCCTGCCAACCTCGGCCTCAGCTGGAAAGACCGTCGGAAGGCCTGCTTGTCGGGACCTGGAGTAAGGCAGAAGATCGCTTAGACCCGCACTTCCATTCCTGCCAATGGCGCATTGCATGAAGAATTGCTGCATCTTATCTGGGCATTTAGCGGTCGTCTTCGTCGCGGGGACGGCACTCGCGCCGGCGGCCCTTGCGGAGGTGAGCTGGGCCGATCCGGTCGAAGTGGCCGCGGGCGGCGGATACAAAGGTCCGTGGCGCATGAACGCGTCCAAATTCCACTACGTCGACGACCCCACCGTAGCCATTAACCAGCAAGGCGTTATTGCGGTTGCCTACGCCGATCTCCGAGACCACGATATTTTCTTTCAGGCCTTCAGCCCCGAAGGCGAAAAACGCCTCCCTGCGCCGATCAACATCTCGAACAGCCCCGCCATCTTCTCCTGGCTTCCGCGCGTGGTGATCAGCGACCGCGATCCGATGAAGGTTTACGTGCTCTGGCAGGAGATTGTTTTTTCAGGAGGGTCCCACGGAGGTGAGATCTTCTTCGCCCGCTCAGACGACGGCGGAAAAACGTTCACCGATCCGGTCAATCTTTCAAACAGCCTGCCCGGCGACGGCAAAGGGCGCCTTACCCAGAGGTACTGGGACAACGGCAGCCTGGACCTGGCCTTGAGCACCGACGGCACGCTTTACGCCGCCTGGACCGAATACGAGGGCACCTTGTGGTTCCGGCGCTCCGTAAACGGCGGCAAGACTTTTTCGCAATCCTTGCCCATCGTCGCCGAGGGCAGCCCGAATCCCGCCCGGGGCCCGACTCTCGCCGCGGCGCCCGAGGGCGTTGTCTACATTGCCTGGGCCGTGGGTGAAGACCCGACTGCCGACATTCATTTTTCGATCTCCGCCGACGGCGGGCGCTCGTTCAGCGCGCCGCGGGTCGTGCATGAAACCGAGGGCCACTCCGACGCCCCGAAAATTGTCGTGGACAGCAAGGGCACCGTTCACCTGGTTTACGCCGAGAGCCCCGGGGGCCGTTTCAAGCGCTATCACATCCGCTACGCGCGCTCGAAAGACGGCGGGAGCAGCTTCGAGAGCCCAAGAGACATTTCTGATCCGGAATCGGAAGTCTTCTACAGCGTGAACTTTCCTTCGCTCGGCATCAACGGCGACGACCACCTGTACGTGTTGTTCGAGCTTTTCCCCGAACGAGGACAGCGCTCACGCGGGCTCGGCCTGACCTATTCCAGAAATAATGGGCGAACCTTCGCGCCGCCGGTCATGGTCCCGGGCAGCGCCGATCCGTCAGGCGGCATCAACGGCAGTCAGCAGGGATTATTAATGAGAAAGCTCGCCGTCAACGACGCCGACGCCATCGCCATCGCCAACAGCACCTTTATCCCCGGCAAGTCCAGCCACGTCCGGCTCTTTCGCGGCAAATTCGACAGCCATTGACCAGCAATGCCCGACGATTGATCGCGAACTCTGCGGGAACTCGCCGAAATCCAACCGGTCTAGGGCTAAAGCAGGATGTCGTTCAAGGCAGCAAATTTGCCCTTCACGCGACTTTTAATGAGGAGAATCAAGCATGGGCAAGCAACACGAAGCCAAGAAGGATCCGAAGAAAAAACCGGCCATGACGCTGAAAGAAAAGCGCGCCGCAAAGAAGGCCAAGAAAATGGATAAATCGGCGCACAAGGTCATGCCGGGGCAATAACCGAGCGAGCAGCCGCGCAACATGGCTGACGCGGCTCCGGCCAAGCTACATGAGACGGTAAAAGTTCGCCTGTCCTCCGCCGCGCCGGGTGTCATTCGCGGTCGAAGAAGATGGCCCCGAGTACGAATTCTTGGTCGAGTCTTATTCCGTACTGGGTGCCTTGACCCTATGCCTCCCTCAGTGGTCGAGGCGTTCTATCCTCCGGCACGTTTTTTGATCGCGATCAGTTTGCGTCGGCCTTCAGTGGGGTGAAGTAGACATCCACGAAAAGTGCCAAAAAGCACCCCGCTTCAGGAGCCGAACCATGATTAGGGTCAATCCTGAGATCGTATATCGCGTCGTGGAACTGGCGCGGGGGTTTCACGCCAAGGAGGACGTGGTTTTTCCTCACGAAACCGAGGCCGATACCGACGTTTGGGCCACTCAAGTGCTCGCCAAACATACCCAGGATGCGATCTACGAAGAGCTCAGGAGCACCATCGAATCGCTCGAATCCGGACAGCAGGCCAACATTGTCGCGCTGATGTGGCTTGGGCGTGGAGACTTCCATCCCGGCGAGTGGGCGGAGGCATTGGCCCAGGCCCATGAGCGTTGGACACCGAGCACCGCCGGGTACCTGATGTCAACGCCGCAGGTCGCCGATTATCTCGAGGAGGGGCTTGCGCTCTTCGGCTATTCGAAAGAGAAGATTTTTGGCCTGCGCCGCAAGCGCCAATAGGTCAAACGGCGAACTGATACTAGGGAAGGTCTGATTTATCAGACCTTCCTTAGCTAAGCAGGGATGCGCCGCCGAAGCCGATGACTGTAAGTCATTGGATTCGTGAGGCAAGTGGAAACCGCGTTTTCACTTGCCGACTCTGAAAATTCCAGGGATGGAATTATTCAGAGTTTCCATAGGTTAAGCGCACAAGAAGAAAAGTGACCGGCGCCTATTTCCCCTGCTTCTGATAGGTGCCTATCAGCTCTGCCTCGGCAATCACGTGACCCTCCATCGCCGCCTCGACCTGCGCCTTGTCCGGGCGATTCAGGCCTTCGAGCCTGCTATCGAGCGCATAAAGCTTGTGGAAATACCGGTGCCGTCCGATGGGCGGGCAGGGACCCCCGTACCCCCTTCGCTTCCAGTCGTTCAGGCCCTCGCTCGTGCCTTCCGGCAGGTCCTTCGACGCCGCCCCTTCGGGCAGGCCATCCGCCTCGACCGGGATATTAAAGAGCACCCAGTGCACCCAGGTCATCTTCGGCGCCTCAGGATCCGGCGCATCCGGATCATCTACGATCAACACCAGGCTTTTCGCGCCCTCGGGCACGCCGCGCCACCGAAGCGGCGGGGCAATGTCTTCGCCTTCGCAGGTATACAAGGACGGAATTTCACCATAGTTTGAAAACACCGGTGATTCGAGCGTAAGGTCCATATTCTTCTCCAACTATCGACATGGATCGGTGACGGATCCAGAGCATTATCATTTGTCGCTAGGTGGTTTTCTATTCAATATTTGGCCGAGGGTCGGACAGAGTTCGGGAGACTCAACATGATCAAAGGTTTACACCACAACGCCTATCGCTGCCGGGATTCCGAGGAGACGCGAGCGTTTTACGAGCAATTTCTCGGGTTGCCGCTCGCGGACGCGTTCGAAATTAAAGAAACCAAAACCGGCCGGCAAACGAGTGTGCTGCATTCTTTTTACCAGATGGGCGACGGGTCTTTCCTCGCATTTTTCGAGGCACCGGATCGGCCCTTCGAATTTAAAGACCAGCATGACTTCGATCTGCACATCGCTCTCGAAGTTGACGCCGAAACCCTCGAACGCATGTTCGCAAAGGGGAAAGCCGAAGGCATCGAAACGCGGGGTATTTCGGATCATGGGTTTATTCATTCGATCTACTTCCGCGATCCCAACGGCTACGTGATCGAGCTCAGCGCGAAGACGGGCAAGGAACAAGATCCCCAGGAGAAAAAACGCGCCGCGCGCGCCGCCCTCGACGCCTGGCAGGCCTCCAAGTTATAAATAGGGACATTCAGAGTTCGTAAGCTACTGATTTCCGGCGATGACGAATCGACGTAAGTCTCGGTTTCAATCACTTACGCAGTTCTTAATGGTCCATCTGCTTCCCACTTATTCTTGCGCCTAAGATTCCCATCCTAAATTCATGCTTTAAAGGCATTTTTCCCGGTCGCTTTTAGGTGTAATCGAAATCGTGTGGAGGTATAATCCGGTCCCAAGCGTCGTCAAGAGCGCATTGTCCGTCACCTCGCGAGGGATGGCGGCCGCCTCGCAAGAAGCCAATTGCGACGCCCTAAAACAACGAAAAGCATAACCCCGGCGTCGCAATAAGAAGGGCGTAATTAAGAAGAAAGATAACCAGGGACGGCGGCCATCCCTCGTATTCTCTGCAGACCTTGCAGGATCCATCCCCAATCGTTCCGCGTGCGCGGTTACTGCGGACAGCAACATACTCGCAATGTCGTCGTGCTCCGCCTTCTATCCTGCCGAATCCAAATGCCGCTCCAAAAGCTCCAAGCGATCATTTCCAAAGTAACGCTTATGTCGGCACAGGGTCATTGGAAGACCGAAGATTTTTCTCTCGACGGCTTCGTCTAGGTTGGCCCCGAGTCGCGACTTGAAACCAGGATCGGCGATGACATCCATCAGCCGCGCCGGGCTCAAGCCCACGGTTTTGCCAACGGACGCGAGCGTCGCCGGGTCCTCGATATCGGCGTTGTCGCTCCAGTAGGCTTTCATTACCGCATTAACGAACTCTTCCGCCATACCTTCGTCGGACGCGTGCAGGCTCGCGCGAAGCGCGCGGGAGGGCCTTAAAGGAAACTTGGGGTGGTACCGCACTACGACGCCCTGGAGCGCGGCGTAGTCATTTAAATCCTGCCGATACCAGGAGACGAACGCAGGATTTTCTTCCAGCGGCCGGCGTCCGTCGATGCGCGCGTTGAGCTTTGCCAGATGCACCGGCCGCCAGTTGACTTCAAGCCCGCGAAGCCTTGCCAGCCGTCCGATGCGAAGCGAGGCCAAGTAACACCAGGGGCTGTTGAAATCGAACCAGAAGTCGAGCGTTTCCAAATCCGACGTCGCTGCCACGGAGGCCGACGCCGCCGAGGTCTTGGCCCGGAATCTCGCCAGGTCCACCACCACCCGCGTGTGGCTGCCCTGCATCACCAGGCGTTCGCCCTGTCGCAAGCTCACGTCGAAAACGTAGCTGCGCCCGCTCACTTCCGAGACAACTGCGTCCACGTCCACCGGCGCTCCGGGAAAGGCGGGCGCCAAGTGCTCGACCGCAACCTTGAAACCAACGCTCCCCTCCCCAGGCGCGTAGTTGGGCCCCATCAGACTATGACAGGCGTGCTCCAGGTAAATGATCAGCGCCTGTGTGGAGACCGCGTCGACACCGGTGTTGCCGAGCGCGGACGCAGTGTCGCCCCTGGTCGGTACCGCCCGGTAGCAGGTGCGCGCGCCAACCGCGAGCGGCTTCATCGCCCGGTCACGCTAGTTGTTGTCGTCTTTGAATCCGATTTTGGAATGGGTACCGTCGCAGAACGGCTTGTTTTTAGACCCGCCGCAACGACACAGAAAGTAATGCGCTCCGGCAAACGACTGGCCCGCCAGCTCGATGGCGCCGACCACCTCGTAAGGCCCGTTGCGGGTCACGGTAACGGTTGGGTTACGCGCTTCAACGCCTTCTACAGCACTTTTTTTCTTCTCGTCGTTTTCCTGCGTAAGCCGCTCGTCGGAAAAGCCGATCTTCTTATGGGTGCCGTCGCAAAAAGGTTTGTTGCCGGATCCCCCACAGCGGCAAAGGGCAATAATGGTCTCGGTAGCAAGCCGTTCGCCCTTGGAGTTCTCGAGCGTTTCCAGATTCTTGATGAGCAGCGGGCCGTTGGGCTTGAGCTCGATAGTGGGCTTTTGACTCATGAGGAATCTCCAATTGTTGGCTCGATATCTGCCATACGACGAAATGTTGAATCATTCTCTCACAAAAGGGGGGAGACTCGCTTTTCCAACTGCAGCAACGGTGGGTTCGGTTCGGACACCGATCGACCGCCGTTCCAAACGGCAACCGAGCCCGCCCCGGCTAGGTAGGTCAAGACGGAAGATTGAAGATGCTTTTTTAAGAAAGACCTTCGGCTACTCGATCACCTGGGCCAATCGATCGGTGGTTTGAGTAAGACGACTCAGCAGAGTTTCCATTAAAACCTTACTGAAGCGCAGCTGACACTCCGTCGATGTCTCTTCAATACGATCAACGTCGGTTTTCAGAACTTGGATATTTTCCCGGACGGTTACCGTGGCTGTGCGCCTACTCTTAGACAAAAGGTTCATTTCGCCAAAGCAAGCGCCCTGGCGAAGGATATCGACGGGCTTGCCCATGACGCTCACTTCAACCTCTCCCTCAGCGAGAATGAACAACGCCTGGTCTTCTCTACCTTCCCGCACGACGACCTCACCCTTTCCGAAACTCTGCCATTGACAAATATCCAGGGCCTCGCGCAGCTCCGAATCAGAGAACGGTTTGAAAAAATCGAGATGCCGGGCTACCTCCAGCCTCTTTGCGTAGTTGAGGTCATGGATGGTGTCTCCCACCCCGGACTTGACGCCGTCAAGCTCGCCCAATACACAGACCAGATCGGCCGCCAGTTCCTGCCCGCTCTCGTGACGATCGTCCGGTTTCTTCTGCATCGTCCGCCGCAGAACGTCCTCGAGCATTGGCGGAAGATCGGGCCGCAGCTGCCGAATTGAGGGTACCGGCTCGTTTACGATCTCGCGCACTAGAGACGAGACGGTGCGGCCATTGAAAGGCGTTCGCCCCGCCAGCAGTTCATACGCGACGACCCCTAGGGAGTAGAGGTCGGTTTTGCCGCTCGTTTCTTTCTCCTGCACCTGCTCCGGCGACATATAGCGGGGCGAGCCCAAAATACCCATCAGTTGCGTGATACTGCTGCTGGCGCTGTAGGCTAAGCCGAAATCAGCAATCTTTACCTCACCGCCTCGGGTCAGCATGATGTTCCTCGGTTTCACGTCCCGGTGGATCACGCCTTTCCGGTGCGCGTAGTCGAGTGCCTTGGCGCACTTATACAGAATCTTCAGAACTGACTTAACCGGTAACAGATCCTTGCGCGATGTGTAGGACCCAAGAGTATCGCCGCCCTCAATGTATTCCATGACGATATAGGGCTCTCCGTTCTCCTCACCGTCATCGTAGATCTGAACGATGTTGGGATGTCTCAGAACCCATGCGCAGTGAGCCTCATTATGGATGGCCTTCCGGGCGCGCCGACGACGCGTCGCGCTGGTGTCATTCGGAAGGTGGCATACTTTGAGCGCGACCTCCCGGTCGTCGAGGGGATCGTAGCCAAGGTACACCGAGCCCATGTTGCCTTCACCGGCCAGAGCTTTGATTTCGTACTTGCCAATTTTTTCGGGCAGATTCGACATCTTGTTTACTCGTCCCGAACTGATTCGTCCGCATAGCACGCCAACCGGCCGACCCCCTTTTTGGGCACCGGACTACTCCTGAGCGCGCCGACTGCGGAAAGCGCCAACCCTTTTTTCGCCGCCTTCGGCTTCGAACGGGATCGATTTTCCTATATAGATCAGAGGATTACATTCGGATCCGGACCCCGTGCCTGCCCCTTCTCGCACCCCGAAAATTCGGAAGCGCACCGTAATTAAATAGTCCAAGCACGGGGACCTGTCACGCCCGGGATGAGCAGAGGTAATTGGCCCTGTGGGGAAATCTGCCCTTAGGGGGCGCGGAGATGGGACTGAGGATTATCCGTCTAGTGGGTCAGTCATCACATTCCGATCGACCGGGTCCCTTCCGTCCCGCCGCCGAGCACTCGTGAGCGTGATTAATAGCGTGCCCGTTTTATTCTTCCACACGCCTCAGCCAGCGCGTCGGGGCCGGCACCGTTCTGATATTCGACTCGGAGATACTCCCGAGCCTCCGCGGCATTGAAGGAAACCGGTGTTCATCAGTTAATGCAGCAGCCCCTGAATCTAACCGGTGCCGAGCGTCTCTCAGGCGCTTTTGCCTTTTGAATTTTTTCACAACGCATGGCCCAAATTGTTTTACTTTTCGACCCCATGAGCCCTCTTTTTTGACAACCTTGTTTACGACTGCGCGCCGGCGTCCTGTAGCAGACTTCTTACCCGATCAGCCGGCACGCCGAGGTTGGAGCCACCATACTCCGGAATGATGGCGGCATTAACGGCAATGACGTTGCCGTTGATATCGAGCACCGGTCCGCCGCTGCCGCCATGGGTGGTCTCGGCGTCATACACCACCGCCGCCCGCGTGACTTGTCCGACGATGCCGCGGCTGGCGAGCGGGCGGATAAACTCCTCTTCCGAGAGCCGCGCCGCTATGAGCCAGAAGTCGAGGTCCTCGCTCTCCTGCAGCTCCTCAATAAAAACGTCACCAGTCTGCGCCAGCATCGCCCTCAAGCCGGTGGGGTAGCCCATGACAATCACCTCATCTCCGGGCTTGGGCGGAGCTTCGACAATCTTCAGATGGGGCAAGCCGCCGGTGACGCCACTGCACTGCAACACCGCGAGGTCGGCGTCGTCGCTGGCTTTTATGAGTTTGACCGGAAACGGCTCCCGGACCTCGGGCAAGTAGCCGATAAACTTGATCAGCTCGGGCTCCATGCCTTGTTGCGCAAGTGATTCGACGCCTGCGTCCTCTTCCCACGGCAAGGCGACGTGACGGTTGGTCACCAGGACTCCGGTGTCAGTAACAATGAACGCGGTGCCGGTAAATTGTCGTTCGGCCACCGGTCCGTCACCCTCGAGGGTCAACAATGGCTGGCCGCGCGGCGAGATCAAGACCTGCCCTTCGTCGTCAACGGTATAGCGCAACATGCGATTCGTTTTCGTGTCCCTGAAGCCATAAGATCCTTGCAGAAAGATGATTGACCTCATGGCGGAGGCGATGACCCGCGCACTGGCTCCGGTACGCTCTTCCAGAAGCGCAAGCCTCTCGGTCGCCGCGGTGAGGCGGTGGCCCAGTTCCTGGCGCAGGGCGTTGAGGTCGCCCGGACTCAAGGCCTCTTTTCTCGCCCGGGTCAACGCACTGGCGACGCTTTCGAGGCGCTCGGCTTCGCTTTTTATCTCCTTCCGAAGCTGCACGTTGACCCGGATCAGCTCGACACTGATCGCCGCGAGGACGATGATTGCCACGATTACGGAGATCCGAAACAGAACAGTGGTTTCGAATGTGAAGCCTCGGAGCCCGTCGCGGATCGCGCAGCCCAGGCGAACGATTATCGGCTTACGGCTCACGCGCATATAGTCGACACAATCGCCGAAGATGTCGGAGACGGATTTGGCTACGCGCCTGCCGTCAGTGTAGAGCTCGAACCTGGACAGCGGACCGGTGTGGCCGAATTCGATGACGTCCCGATGTTTCAGCTTCTTCGACGAAACGCGATCGCCATTTACCCAAAGGGGTTGAGCCTCGAGGGCTTGAATCTCGTAGGACTCACCGGATCGGTGAAGGCGCGCCACAACCACGTCATCCGGATGCGTGTCACCAGGCTCGGATATTCGCAACCGACGGCCGTCGTGCAGCGACACGTCCAGCGCAGAGACAGAGCTATTCACCCAGGTTGCGGTCCCACGGCCCGGTCCGGTCAGATGCTCGAAAGCTCCAGCGATCGTGTGGGTTGTGACTGATTCTTTTGTCGTTTTATTCATCCGGGGACTTCGCGCCTTTGATACGGATGGCGCGCTCTTTATTAGAGCAGATTACTCAGCTATTAGATGCAGAACGCCTTCTATGGTTCTGCCTGGTAAAAACCAGCTCGAAAAAAGCATATCCACATTCCACGCCTTCCCTCCGCTGGCTCGCCGGAGACAGTTCCCGTATCCGTGAAACGAGCTCTAAGCCGCCGAAAAAGCAGGCCTTCTCGATATCAATCAAGAAACTGGCCGCGACACGGATGAGAATATCGCTGACAGACCATCCCGACTCCTGCGATAATTCTTTCGGCCCCGGTGCGACGACCTCTCTTCAATAGACCTAATGACCGCACGTCGGCAACAGGCAGTCAAGGAGTTACGCGCATGCACCGCTATAAGACGAAAACCGATCCGGTGAGCGGCAAGCGATACCTTCCGGTCAGCGTCAAAGGCCGGGCGCTCATCGATGATTCCATCCTCAACAAGGGTACCTGTTTCTCTCTCGCGGAACGAATCGAGCTCGGCCTCGATGGACTGCTGCCGCCGGCCAGCCTGACCATCGAGCAACAGCTAACGCGGGTCTACGAGAACTATAAGCGCCAGCCCGACGACATCAGTCGCTATCTGTACCTGATCGCGCTTCAGGACCGAAACGAAACGCTTTTCTACCGGCTGCTGAGGGAGCACGTGGAGGAGATGACGCCCATCGTTTATACGCCCACCGTCGGCCTCGCCTGCCAGACTTTCTCGCACATTTTCCGAAAACCGCGAGGCCTTTATATCACTGCCGCACACACGGGCCGGATCCCCGAGGTTCTGCTGGAGGCGCCATTCACGGGCGTAGCCGTCATCGTCGCCACCGACAGCGAGGGGATCCTCGGTTTAGGCGATCTGGGCGCAGGCGGTATGGGTATTCCCATCGGCAAGTTGTCGCTTTACACCCTCGGTGCGGGGATCCACCCGGCCCGGTGCCTGCCGATTTGTCTCGACGTTGGCACCAATAACGTGGCGCTTCGCAACGACCCCATCTACCTCGGCGTCAACCAGCCTCGCCTCGAAGGAGACGCGTACTACGCCCTGCTCGACGAATTCGTCGAAGCCGTGGCGCAGGTCTTTCCCGAAACGCTGCTCCAGTGGGAGGACTTCTCCAGACAGAAAGCGTGGACCGTACTCGAGCGCTACCGCGATCGGGTCTGCTCTTTCAACGACGACATTCAGGGCACCGGCGCGATTACGCTGGCCGGCGTGCACGGGGTTTGCAGCATCACTGGACGCAAGCTGGTCGAGCATCGCTTCGTGGTGCACGGCGCCGGTGCCGGCGGCGGCGGGATCATCCACGTGCTGCTAGCCGCCCTTGAAGACGCCGGACTGACCCCGGCCGAGTCGCGGGCTAGAGTTGTCGGTTTAGACAGTCGTGGTCTCATTCTCGCCGACCGCCCGGGGCTCGATCCGTTCAAGCAGGTGTTTGCCGCCGATCCCGCGCTAGTGTCGGACTGGCAGCTCGAAGATTCCGATGGCATCCACTTGAACGACGTGGTGCGCAACTTCAAACCCACGGTGCTCATCGGCACCTCCGGACATGGCGGCTGCTTTAACGAGGCGCTGGTGAGGGAGATGGTCAAGCACGTCGAATGCGCTCTCCAATCCGACCACAAAGACGGAGGTGAATCCTGCCGACGCCCTGGCTTGGACCGATGGGCGCGCTCTAATCGCAACCGGCAGCCCCTTCGACCCCGTCGAACACGAGGGGGTGCACCATCGTATCGGTCAGGGCAACAACGTGTTTTGTTTTCCCGGCATCGGGCTCGGCGTCATTGTCTCCGGCGCGAAACGCGTCACCGACGGTATGCTGCTTGCGGCGGCGCGCGCGGTTGCGGACAAGGTGCCGCAAAGCGACCTCAATTCGGGCTGCGTTTATCCCGAAGTGGCGAACCTGGCTTTAGTCTCTCGCGCGGTCGCCGAGGCGGTGGCCGGCGCGGCCATCAGTGACGGCCTTGCCGAAACCGGCGCTATAGATGCCGACGCCGAGTTGATCGCCAAACGCGTGGCGGAGAATGTCTGGTATCCGGAATACCTGTCCTACCGCTACGAACCCAAAGCGTGAAATAGAAAATCAAAAAAGTTAGCTCCAGGGGTCAGTCTGAGATCTCGAGTTGATTAACCTGCGCTCGGATTGTTGCTTATGATTTAGAGCAAACGGCGCCTAATCGAGCACCACGAAGCCGGGCTTCTTTGCCCGATAATCGGGCCCTTGAATCCTCCGGAAATCACCGCTCTTGACCGTTCTGCAGCGGAAATGGGCTTTGAAGCCTCCTGTGCTCGAGACGAATTGATCGCGATAGCTTGTAAAAAAACATGGCGCGCAAGAGTCTCCCGGCGTAATCGAAATGTACGGCCCGGTCTCTTTTTTACTTTCTTTTTGCTTACTCTTTACTTACTCCAATAGCGCTGGAATGTTTTCCGTCGCAAGATAGCCAGCGAGAAGTGAGTTTTTCACCTGATTTATCTGGAGCGTTAAGCGCGTCTCATATTGCAGCAAATCGCCATGAGTGAACTGCACCTAATGGTTGGCTGGACGGCCATGCTTTTCGGCGTGCTATCCGGAGCAGCGATTGGCCTCTTCTTTCATGAGGACGGCTGGGCTGGGGGCTATGGATCCTTTCGCCGCCGGATGATGCGCTTGGGTCATATTTCGTTCTTCGGCCTGGGCTTTCTCAATCTTATGTTTGGACTGACCTTAAGCGCTGTCTCTTGGGAGATCCCCTACGCAAAGCTCGCGTCGTTTGGATTCTTGCTTGGAGTCATCACCATGCCGTTGTGCTGTTTTTTGACCGCATGGAAGAAACCTTTTCGCCATCTGTTTCCGGTGCCGGTGATTAGCGTTCTGGCGGGCATCGTTCCAATATTGCTAGGTTGGGCTTCGGCGTGAAGATAGGCCTGGTCGCGATGAGCGGGCTGCGCGCTCACAATGAAGAGCTGACGAGCCTGGGGTTGACGCTGCCTGGGTTCGTCGAGCGGAACAAGGTAATCGCTTCCCTTCCGAGTCTCGGCCTGCTTACGCTGGCGGGTCTGACCCCGCGAGATATCGAGGTGGAATATGCTGAGGTGGAAGACATTCGCCAGGTGAACGGGCTGCCCGTTGAATACGACGCGGTCGCTATTTCCTCTTTCTCGGCTCAGATCAAGGAGGCGTACGAGCTGGCCGATCGTTTCCGGGACGCTGGCACACGCGTAATTCTTGGAGGCCTGCATGTCACGGCAAGACCAGACGAGGCTCGAAAGCACGCCGACGCCGTAGTTCTCGGAGAAGGCGAGCCGAGCTGGCCAAGGGTTGTGGAAGACCTGAAACGTCAACAACTCCAAGAGATCTATGACAGCCGCGACACGTTGTTTGACTTTGCTCACGCTCCCATGCCGCGCTTCGAGCTGCTGGATCCTGAACGCTACAACCGGCTGACCGTCCAGACGCAGCGGGGCTGTCCTTACAATTGTGAATTTTGCGCAGCTTCAATTCGCCTGTCTCCGAGGTATCGCGTCAAGCCGGTGGAAAAGGTGATCAAAGAGATTCGCCGAATCAAGGAATTGTGGTCGAGGCCATTTATCGAGTTTGCCGACGACAACACGTTCGTCAACAAACGGCATGGTAAACAACTCCTTCGCGCCCTCGCCAAGTTGAATGTTCGCTGGTTTACGGAAACCGACGTCTCCGTCGCGCAAGACGACGAGCTACTGGGGTTGATGCGTGATAGCGGGTGCAAACAGATCTTGATTGGGTTTGAAAGCCCGTCTCAACGGGCGCTGCACGGGATTGAGCGGAGATCGGACTGGAAGGCCAGGCAATACGATTCCTATATGGCCGCGATCGACAAGATCCAGAGCTATGGGATCAGCGTTAACGGATGTTTCATCCTGGGTCTAGACGGCACGGGGCCTGACAGCTTTGAAGGCGTGCTCGATTTCGTCCGACAGAGTGGACTACATGAGGTGCAGATCACCGTCCTCACCGCGTTTCCAGGTACGCCGCTTTACCAACGATTAAAAAGAGCCGGGCGGCTGTTGAATGACCAAGCGTGGGAGTTTTGCACGCTGTTCGATGTAAATTATAAGCCTCAAAACATGACGGTGGCGGAGCTCGAAGCGCAGTTTTGCTGGCTGGCGGGTGAGTTGTACAGCGAATCTGGGACGAGACGCCGGAAAGAGCATTTTCTGCAGAATCTGCGGAAATCGGAACGATGGATTCGCAACGAGAGGAGAACCGACATTGAATATAAAGTTGGTTAGAGTCTTATTCGTTATTGCCGGAATATACGACGGCGTGTTGGGCTTGGCGTTTTTCTTTATGCCCAAAAATATATTCGCCTGGTATGCGGTGGAGCCGCCAAATCACGTCGGATACGTTCAATTCCCTGCACTGTTACTGATTCTGTTCGCGGCAATGTTCATCAGAATCGCCAGCGATCCGGTGAAGAACCGAGAGCTTATTCCCTACGGTTGCGGATTGAAGGTCGCATACTGCGGGATGGTGTTCTATTACCAGGTGACCAGCGGCATCCCGGAGATGTGGATTCCCTTCGCATGGGCCGATTTGGCGTTTCTTGTGCTTTTTGTCTTGGCTTGGACATCCACCGGGACGCTTGTCAAGCGCTGATGAGGCAACGAAAAGAGGAGTCGGGGCCGAAACGTTCCGAATCGGGGCTGAATATAACAGCCCCGGCGCCTGTCTTTCTTTTCTTGTTCCGGACATGGCGGCTGCTTTAACGAGGCGCTGGTGAGGGAGATGGTCAAGCACGTCGAACGGCCGGCGATTTGTGCGCTCTCCAATCCGACCACAAAGACGGAGGTGAATCCTGCCGACGCCCTGGCTTGGACCGATGGGCGCGCTCTAATCGCAACCGGCAGCCCCTTCGA
>CAMYJH010000037.1 GCA_947258715.1 uncultured Gammaproteobacteria bacterium | reverse complement strand
CGTATCTCCTCGGTTGACTTGACTGTCTTGCAACAACCATTTCAACCAGATACGCCGCCTTTTTCAATTCAGCCGTACACCACTTTCGAGCATAACTCTATTTCGCAGTCCAGGTCGCCTAAGGGGCAGATAAGGAAAAAAACGAAGAACCCCGGATCCTTTAGGGGAAACGGGGCTTTGTACGGCAAGACTGTCGGGGCGGAGAATGGGGGAGAATGGAAAAAGGGCGCACTTTTTTTTCCTATTTTTCGGCCAAGAAATAAGTGCGTCCCCTTTTCGTCCCACTCACCAGGGCAGAACGGTTCCCAGCATCTGTCGGCACAGTTCATCGCATATGGCCTTGCGATCGATGTCCTCCGGCAGCTCCGCATAGAGGGCGCGCAGAAAACGCGTGTAGCCATATGGTTGCGCGGGGTCCGTCGAGGAATCGAGCGTCTCATAGGCGCTGTCTACCAGCAGCTCGGACACCGGACCAAGCGACTCGGAGAGCGATGATATGGTCCGCTCACGCCAGTTCTTGATCTGCATAGCTCCTCCCATGACCCTAATGTCAAAGAGACCGATACAATTGTCCACCCTTGCGGGGCAGGCCCCTGTGTCTCCGCTTGGAGACACTCTTGACAGCGACTTGCGATTTAGAGTTCTGATTTTCAAGAACTTGGGTCGCCTCGGCCGACTGTCAGTGTGTATGCAGCAATCGCTGTGCCAGAGATTCCCAATCCGTGGATTCCGGGAAACGGGCGGTCGGGGGAAGCGGTTTCGGACGGTGTCTGGAAGACCTGGACACGGGTGCCTGGACGCGTCGCAGTGCCCTCGGAGCGGAGGAAACCGTGGAGGAAACGGCTGACGCGACCGTACGGTGACGGAGCGTTCTGCAGCGGTCAGCAAAACGGCGCGGATATGACCGCGCCGTTTTTAGGAAGAAATCAGTTCTTAATCAGGTACTTACTGCTTGCCGTGACGCATTATGCATACTCGCTCACGAGTCTCAAATGAAGAGTCCGTTGCCTGATTTTGCATTACGGCTTAAGTGCGAGCAAATCAAGAACGCGGGACGAGGCCTTGATCCAATCTTCACGCTGTGGCTTGCCTTCCGTGAGGCTTCGCAGAAGTTAACCGATCGATCAGTGTCTTCTGCGAGATGCGCAGACGCTCTAGCGTTCGGCCCAGCTCCACGAACTCGGAAACTCGAGGGGTTGGCACCGCTTCGCCCAGCTGGCCCTTGCTCATTCTGCGTGCCGCTTCGCTGAGGCTAGCGATTGGCTTCGTGATCGAGCGCGGGATTAGAAGCAGTAGCAGAAACGCGATTACGACGTTTGCGGCGCATACGCCGAGCACGACTAAGCGCATCAGCGAGCTGTTTGCAGCAAGCTCCTCGATTGTCACGAGCGCTTCTCCGTACTTGACCTCACCGCCCTTCTTTGCCCCATTGAGCAATTCACGAAACGCATTCTTGCCCGCCTGGATCGCGACATTCGCCTCCCGCGTCGTCGTTATCCTACCGCTGTTCACACCAGAGATGACCTTATCGAACTCCTCACCGTAACGCTGATAGGCTTGTCGCCAGACAAGAATCTCGAGCTTGTCGCGCGCTGACCACGATTGGTTATCCGAGCGCTCAACCTGCTGGAGCATCTTGCCCAGCTTGTCATAGGACTCGTGCCATTCACGGTCATACTTAGTGCGTTTCTGCTGGTTGGTAACGTATATGAAGTACTCCTTCTCGTAACGCCTAAGCTTCTGCCCTTCAATAGCGATATTGGCAATGTGGACGCTTTGCTCGAATCCCCGAACAACCGACCCACCCGCGAGCTCGTGGTTCCGTTGCAGAAATACATAAACGACCGTCGCCTGCGCGGCCAGTAATACAAGAATCGTCGAGATGCCGACGAATAACTTCGTTCGAATGTTCAAGATTTCCTACCTCCTGCCAGTGACCAGCAGCGGTGAACCGATGCGTACCCGAGCGGTCATGACACGCTCGATTTCGATACGTTGATTATGGTTCATCGGCCGGCGGCGGGCAGACTTTAGGTCCTAAACTTCGAATCACGGATGTTTGCCTGCTGTCGGCGGGAGTTCACGACGGGCTACTCGCACCAGCTTGGCCCACCGTTGCGACGGCGTGCAGCGTGCAGTCCTGGCCGGAGTCCCCCATCGCCAGGGTATTTCCGACGCTGTGGCTGCCGCTGGGATTGTGGGGCAGCATGGGGACATTCAGAGTTCGTAAGCTACTGATTTTCGAAGTTGCCGCTTATTCGAATCTGTAGTTGAATTTTGCCTCGGCGGTTTGCGTCGCCCCGGGCCTCTCAATGCGTAACGTGATCACGTATAGAGTTCCCGGCTGTGGCTTGGTGTAGTTTCCGTAGCTTCCACCACCGACCGCCATTCGCTCGAGTTGAGTGGTGGTGAAGTTAAGCCCTGGGTCCTTGAGCTGTATCCGAACTTGCGCGTCGTCGATCGGCGCTCGGCTCTTCGTGTCGTACAGCGAGACGTTGACGTGATAATTGCCGGGATCTTTCGGTATCCCGCCATGCATGGTTCGCTCCGGAGATCCCTTCGGAAGTGCATATAGCATCTGCGCCGGTATGAATCCCAGATAGATTTCGATTCCGCCCACGGACTTGTGAAGGGGATCCGTATCTGCGTCCGCACCCGGCTGCACGGCACTCGACGAGGTCTTGGCGAGCGCACCCGCCGGATTGAACATATAGACAATTGCGGAACGGACTTCGGCGTCGGTGAGATTGGCCTGACCGCCTCGCCGGGGCATCCCGCCGTGGCCATGAATCGCGGAATGGGCCAAGGCCCCAAGTCCCTTTTTCATGCGCTGTACCCAGGCTTCCCGATCCCCAATCTTCGGCGCTCCGCCCACGCCTTCCCGGTGGCATTTAACGCACTGTGCGCTGACGACTTGTTCGCCGCTTCGCTCTGTGGCCAGGTCCTCCGGGCTTGCGGGCTCGGCCCAGTTGCCGCCCGAGCGATTGACCATGTCGGTTACTGCGCGCGCGATCTCTAGATCGCTGAGGTCGGAGCGGCCGCCGTGCGCAGGCATGCGGCGTACACCCTCGAGAGCGTGCCGCGTCAGACTGGACAGACCTTGAGAGGCACGACCGCTCCAGGCTTGCCTGTCGCCGATCTTCGGCGCGCCTTCAGCGCCCGTTTCATGGCAGGAGGCGCAGACCTCGTCGACGACCTCCCGACCGCTGCGATCAACGCCCTGCGCGCGCGTCGAGGCTAAGGTGAGCGCAAACGCCAAAGTCAGCGCGAGGGAAAGATACGTCTTGCTCCGGTTTCCGCGACTGAAGCACCTTGGCAGATCTTCGTCTCGTGTCGTCTTTGTCATGGCGTCGCTCCCGATTTCCACGCGAAACCATAACCTATGCCACCGCATAGTTAATGTAGTTATCGTGATCTGGATCAGGTCGCTGGTGATCTGCCCCGGGGTCGCCGCCGGAGGATGGGGACATTCAGAGTCCGCAAGCTACTGATTTCTTTAAGTTTCGGCAGTGATGTAGAGGTGCTTTCAATCAGTTACGAGTTCTGAATGTCCCCTCTGCACTGTGATGACCCGATCGAGCGCCTCTTGCAGCTTGGACGCCAGCGGACAATATTCAGCGTTCCTTGGTTACCCACGGATGTAGTGTATAAGCTGTTCAATCGTGAACTTTTGATCAGCAATAGTGCTCTTGACCAGATCGCCAATCGAGATCAAACCAATCAACCGTTTTTGGTCAACCACTGGAAGATGACGTATCCGCTTTTCGGTCATGACGGCCATGCACTCTTCGATTGTCTGGTCGGTTCGTGCGCAGACCACCTGGGTAACCATGATATCCCGCACTGGCGTTTCAGGCGATGATTTGCCTTCCAGAATGACATGGCGTGCATAATGCCTCTCGGTAATGATGCCGACGATTTGATCATCTTCCAACACCACCAATGACCCAATGTTCTTATCCGCCATTTTCTTGATGGCATCAAATACCGAATCATCCGGATGGACAGACCAAACTTCGTGCCCCTTTTCATCCAGTAGCTGCTGCACCGATTCCATTTGTCACCTCTTATCTGCGCGCATCTTCCCGATACCACGCTAGCGCCATGCGTACGTTGACCTGGATCAGCCTCTGGGCAAACCATAAAGGGCCCCGCCAAGCTGGGGGCGACATCGGTGGGAATCAGTTCATCGGGATCGCCGCCGAAGAATGGGGACATTCAGAGTTCGCAAGCTACTGATTTTCGGGGTTTCCGCAGTGATGCACACGTAGCTTCAATTAGTTACGAACTCTGAATGTCCCCTTTGCACCGTGATCTAACCCCGCGCCTTTTGTCCGGCACCCATGCATGAAGCAAGGCCCAAGCTGGTACTTGAAAGGCGCTCGACGAGGGTCTGCTGAAACGCTTTGTTGAAACGAATCTGACAGGGAAGCGACGCCCATTCCATGATATTCGAATCAACTTTCATTACCGATACGTCACCGGTAGCGATGACCGACGCGGTACGTTTGACATTAGAAAGGTAACCAAGTTCTCCAACACAGTCCCCGGTCGTCAGTTTACTGATCTCGGTGTCACCGATGAGTACTGATACGTCGCCTGACACAATAACAAAAAAGGATTGCTCGAGGGCGCCCTCAGTAATTATGTGGTCTCCAGTTCTGTACTGTTCCCATGAGCTGACCTCAAGTACCTCGTGTAATTCTTCATCCGAAAAATCATTGAAAAAGCTCAAACTTCGCGCCGCCTCGAATTTTTGCTCCTCCGTCAACTCTGCCAGTGGTCTCCCGAACTCTTCCAATAACTGCGCAAGTTCGACCGCGATATCAGCCCCGGTCTTGAAGCGTTCGCGGGGTCGTTTCTCCATGGCGCGAGCCACGATCTTCGCGAGCGCTTCGGGCACTTCCGGGCGAATCTTTCTTATCGGCGTGGGATCTTTGGTGATAATTTTGTTAATAAGCCCCGCGATGGTCTCCGCTCGGAACGGTGTTCTTCCTGTCAGGAGTTCATACATGACAACGCCGAGCGAATAGAGGTCTGTCTGGTTGGTTAGGGGATCGTCACGGGCCTGTTCCGGAGACATGTACATCGGCGTACCCATTCCGCCCATGAGTTGAGTCTTATCCGAGTGGGTCCGCTGTGCTATTCCGAAGTCCCCAATCTTGATCTCGCCCTTCTTACTGAGGATAAGGTTCGCGGGCTTGATGTCCCGATGTAGCACCCCGCGGCGGTGTGCGTAGTCAAGGGCCTCTGCGCACTGATGCATTAGCCGCAAGACTTCCTTTATGGGTAACAGGCTGTCGGGCTTGGTATAAGTCCTCAGAGTGTCCGCTCCGTCGACGTACTCCATAACGATATAGGGCTTGCCGTTAGCATCTCCGGCATCGAAGATCCGCAGGATATTCGGGTTGTCCAGCGCGCCCGCAGCCTGCGCCTCATTGAAGAACATCTTTCGGGCGAGCTGGTCCGAAACGTCGGCTTCGCCCGTGTCGATGGCGCATACCTTTATCGCCACCGGTCGGTCGATGAATGGATCATGGCCGAGATACACGGTGCCCATAGCGCCGCGGCCGATAAGGCTGCGCACCTCATACTTGCCAATCTTCTCTGGAAGATCCCGCATATCCGGCTAGTCAGATGGCCGTTAGTGGTTAATTGGCCCCCGCCCCCAGTCTGCTGACGTGACCTACGTTGAAAGGTTAGACCATGAATTGTCTCAGAGCGCGGATTTCGGGGCGGGAGGCTCAAGCGACGCGGGCGGGGAGTAAGGCCATGGCGGGCCCCAGATTGCCATGTGCCCGCGACCGGTGACACCGTGAGAGTCACTGCCTTGCGTCGGGCATGACTTCCTGAAATGGGGGAAATTTTCCAACTATACTACCCCTGACGGAGGAGAGATCCTTACCGGGTCGCGAGCTTATGGCTGCCGCTACATATGCTGGATAAAGCTCTAGAGTACATGGCCAGTCTGAATCATGATTCATGGCAGCGTCTTCTGCACCCCGTGATACCTCCCTGTAGTCCCTCTACCCCATCGTGAAATAGGAACACGCTCTTGGAAAAGCGCAAGTTCGTTCGTCAACCCCTCGACTTGGATGCTTGGATCACCCTCGAGAGAGGTGGTCGGCACAGCTGCCAGATCAAGGATTTCAGTCTCGGCGGCGTTTTCGTGGTCTCCAGCGGCCTGAAGGATGACAGGTCTGCGTATTCGGAGCTGTCGGCAGCGGAGCATCAACCCGTGGCGCTCGAGTTCTCTGCTGGATCCGGGGGAACCGAGCAGCTGTATCGAATCCGTGGGCGTCTGGCCAGGGTGTTGAAGCGCGGAATCGGCATCGAATTCGTCGACCCTGACCCGGTGGCACTGCTGTTCATGCAGGAAGTGGCGAATAAGGCGCGTAAGAAATTTCTCGAGGCGCGGGCGCAAGAAGCGGCCAGGGAGAAGGCAGCTGGGGGCAAAGCGTCCGAAGAGACGCGCGATCATGCTGTCGTCATGGAGACGCTGAAAGATTTGGTCAGCCGATTTGTGAAGGAAACGCTCGCTGAACTGTTCAAAGGCGCGAACGAGAGGCTATTTGATTACGCAAAAAACGCGCCAAACGATCTTGAGGAGACCGAGTGTCTCGATGCGATGAAGGAAATCGAAAATATCCGATCTCTGGTGGAGCAGTCGTTCCTCGAAACAATTCTGGATCACGTAGCGAATCCGGGATACCCGCAGCTCTCAGGGCCCGAATCGCGGGTGCAACGCGATGGGGAGCTGACCCTGGTGGACCCCGAGAAGTTCCAGGATTGGCTGCGAATAAAGCGCATTCTCGAAAAGGCAGTGCCCAAGTACAAAAACAAGCAATACGAGCTTCTCGCTCGGTTGTCGGCGCTCTCGAATACCAAGGTCGATGAGCTCAACAACCCCCTCGGGCCGCAGGAGATCTGCGGATCCTTCTACGAATCGGTTCAGGAACTGGGGGCGAGTCGCGTTGCGAGGAAAGCCGTTTTCGAGGCGTTGGAGAGCACGGTGGTATCCGGCTTGGGAGTGCTTTATGACGATGTAAACAGCATGTTTGTCAGTAAAGGCATCCTGCCGACGGTGCAACCGCCGAAGCCGACCGTTCCGAAAAAACCAAGATCGGCGACTCCCCGGGGTGCGGATCAGTCCGCATCGCCAGGCGCCCCTGAAGATCCGCTACCGGGGGGTGTGCAAGGCCCGGAACGCGCGTATGCCGGCGCGGCCCCGTTCCAGGCGGGAGCGCCGCCGCCTCCGGCCACCGCCGTTCCCGCTGCGCAGCCGGGTCATCCCCCGCCGGGACGGCGACAGGGCGTGATCCCCACACCGGGCTACGGCGCTCAGCCGAGCGCGTCCGCCTATCAAGCGGTGCATACTCTCCTGGGACTTCAACGACAGGCTGATCGCACGGGGGTGCAACCTGCTTTAGGTGCGCCGCCGGGGAGAGCGTCTGGCGCGGGCATTCCTGCCACCGAAGCGCCCGGGCCGTCCTATGCCCGGAACGAGATTATGAATGCGCTGTCCAGCGTTCAGCATCTATCCGGCACCGGCGGCGGTGCACCGGGCGGGATGAATCTAAAGGAACGCATCCAGTCTGCTTTGGAAGCGCAGCAACCGATCGACGTGAGCAAGGCGCTGGGGGAAGCGGAGACTGCCGCCATCGATCTGACCACCGGACTGGTAGAGTCCATCGTCGACGACGTGCTCGTCTCTGATGCAATCAGGTCCCAGTTCAAGCACCTTGAGATCCCGCTTCTTAAAGCGGTGATTAAAAACAACGGATTCTTTGCGGATTCCAACCACCCCGCGCGACGGGTCGTGGACCAGCTCGGCGCGCTCACGATCCCAACGGATGAGTCCGGAGCCACGCTGCAGAATAAGGTAAACCAGGTCGTTCGTCAGATCGCGTCAAAGGAGGGGGACGGAGAATCGGAGTTCACGGATGCCGTCGAGCAGCTTGAGGCAGTTGTTAAGGAACAGATGGAGGCTTACGAAAAGAACGTGCGGGATGTTGTGGAAGCCTGTGAGGAACAAGTAGAGACTACACAGTCCATACGAAGGGAAGCGTTGGCTGCACGCATGAAGGCGGGCGGTTCCGAACACGAGACCCAGCAGGAGGTGCCCGAGGAATTGCGGCTGTGGCTCGAGCGCGCCCGTCGGCTTCGAGTGGGCGACAGGGTCGTCATCGATAAGGGAGGACGCACACATCAGGAGACCCTGGCGTGGATGAGCGGTGACCAGGATAAGTACGTTTTTGTCGACGCCGCCGGCAAAAAGGCCTCGTCGATGATTCGACAGGAAATCGCGATGCTGCTTAAGAGTGGCTTATTGCAGGTTCTGGCGGAGGCGGCTGTGCCGGCCATGGAGCGGGGCATGCATATGATCATGCGGAAAACGCATGAGAAGCTTGTGGATAAAGCCACCCAGGATGCGACGACCGGCTTGCTTAACCGAAAGGCATTTCTGGATCGAGTCAACCGTGCCGTCAGCGACGCCGTTCAAACCCACTCAAAGCATGTGCTGTGCCATCTGGATCTCGACCACTTTGGTGAGATTAACGAAAAGTGGGGTAAAATTGCGGGTGACAAGTTGCTTGAGCGTTTCGGGATCGTTCTGAAAAAGAACATGGGCGCCAAGAGCGTTACTGCCCGTCTTCTGGAAGACGAATTTGGGCTTGTGTTGAATGGGTGCTCTCAGGCGAAAGGGCACGAGATTGCCGAAAGACTGCGACGCGCCGTCGCGAGCGCACGCTGTTACTGGAAGGGTGAGTCTCTGCCGCTCAGCGTGAGTATCGGCGTCGTCCCGATTACGGATCGATCCGAGAGCGTCACCGCCCTTATGGAGGCCGCCGAAGCCGCCTGTGCTAAGGCCAAAGAGGCGGGTCGGGATCGCGTCGAGGTGTTTCAGCTCGATCCAGAAGAGGTCAATGCCCGGTCCGACATGGCCGAAGCCGTCAAGGTTGCCAAGATTTTGGAGGGAGATCGACTTCAGCTGAAGTGCCAGCGGGTCGAGCCCATTGGAGAAGACGCCGACGGCAAGCCACATTACGAGATTCTACTGGGGATTCGTGACAAGAAGGGCAATCTGGTGTCACCCGAGCCCTTCATCCGCGCAGCAGAGCGCAGCGATCAGGTTACTGAAGTGGATCGCTGGGTAATACGGACGGCACTGCGGTGGATGGCGAAAAACAAACGGCGATTGCTAAAGCTCGGTGGCTTTTCCATCAATCTCTCCGGTCTCTCACTAAACGATGACAGCCTTACGCAATACGTGCTAGACCAGTTCATGGAGACCAAGGTGCCGCCCGGCAAAGTGGTTTTTGAAGTCACGGAAACAGCTGCGATCGATAGGCTGTCAACAGCAGAAGAATTTCTTCGGGTGATGAAGGATTACGGCTGCCGTTTCTCGCTGGACGATTTCGGCACCGGTCACTCATCGTATGAGTATTTGCGGCACTTATCCGTGGACTTCGTCAAGATCGACGGAATGTTCGTGAAGGAACTGGAAACCAATCCCAGCGACTACGCGATGGTGAAATCAATCACGGAAATCGGCCATTTTATGGGGAAGAAGGCCATTGCCGAATTCGTCGAAAGCGAGGCGATTCTGGACAAACTGAAAGAGATCGGGGTTGACTACGCTCAGGGAAATGTCGTCGAAGAACCCATGCTTTTACGGCAACTGAGCTGACCACAGCGCGAGAATGGGGACATTCAGAGTTCCTAAGCTACTGATTTTCGCAGCTCCCGCAGTGATGCACACGTAGCTTCAATCAGTTACGAACTCTGAAAGTCTCCTCCGCCGGTTTTCGAAAGGCGCATCACCGAGTCACGCACGGAGCTGCGCGCCGGCTCCGAGAGCTCCGACCAGGCTTTGGCGACGGCAATCGCATCGGGTGAAAGCTGCGCGGTTTCACTAACGCCAAACATGAGCCACGAGGGCTCGACCTCGAGTGCCCCTGCGATAGCGACGATATTCCGCGGGCGCAGGCTCTTGCCGAACTCGATCTTCTGAATCACCGCCTGGGTCGTGAATGCCCGGGTGGCGAGCTCCTGCTGGGTCCAGGCTCGGCGCTTGCGCGCAGTCCTCAAACGGGTGGCCAGCGTTTCCGCCACCGGGCGCGGCCGGGTCAGTTCGTTATACGCGGTGATTCCGCTTTTCCATGTGCTTGCTATTGAAGCTCCCATGTCGATGCCTCCTGGTCTGTTGAAGTGCTCAGTCCAAGTGCTCGAGCGGGAGTGTACGCATGCAAATGAAACAGGCGTGTGACAATTCCCACGATTCCGAAGACCTTTCTGAGTAATCGTCAGAAATAAGGAACCGCTATGACTTTGTATATGGCTCTACAGGCCGAGTGGATAGGGTGGGGACATTCAGAGTTCCTAAGCTATTGATTATTTGAGTTTCCGCAGTGATGTACGCGTAGCTTCACACGTCGTTTCAATGACTTACGAACTCTGAATGTCCCCGCTGGGAAACGTCGCGGGGCTTAGGGGACCGGCAGCGGTGAAGGTCAGGTTGATGTGTTGCTGATCTGATTCGTGCAGCTGAAAGCTTTGCGCGATGTAGCTCTCGAAAATCAACAGCTCGCCGGCCGTGGGCTGGTGGATGAAATATTCCTGATTGAGTGTGGTTTCTTTTTTTACCGGCAGGGAGAGACCCATTTCGTTGGCAGGATTATGAAGGGACAATCGGGTCCCGCCCTCAGGCGCCTGGAGGAAATAAATCCCGGTGAAAAACGAATTCGGATGGTTGTGAACATCCATGGACTGCCCGCGGCTCAGCATGTTGAGCCAGCACCTATCGATGAAGATCTCCTGTGAATCGAGGTCCACGGATTTCAGCTCGGCCAAGGCCAGGGCTTCTGCATGCAAGATGTCCGCGATCTCGCGGAAGGCGTCCCGGCGGTGCAGCGTGGGATCAGTCATCAACGTCGAGAAGACCGGGCATGCCCAACCGGGCGCCGGTCCGCTAGGAGTCTCAGCGCGGATCGTTTCGATCTCCGGCAGCAAGCGCTCGGTGATGGCCTCATGATCGGCAACGCGGGTGCGCATGAGCACGCTGGGGAATACGGTAACGATCTCGGTTTTGTCCATGAGGCGGCTGCGCTGGGTCGTCGCGCCGGGGTGTCTTCAGGATGGCCGTCGCTGAGCCAGATTGGCGTTCATTGAGATGCTGATGCGTTCCTCTTCGATGTCGCTGACTTTGACCCCGTGGCGCAGGTTGCCCGTGAAGATCAGCATCATTCCCTCTTCTGGCTCGACCTCCATGAACGGGGTATTGAGCTTCGTTCGCTTGAGATACTTGGGCACCAGCATTGTATCCGACGTGGGTGCATGGATGATTAGCTTGGAAGCTCCAGGCGGCGCTTTCAGGTAATAAATGCCGCTGAAGATGTAATTGATGTGCGTGTGTCGCTCCTGCGATTGGCCCCGGCGGTAGGCATTCAGCCAGCACATGTCCATGGCGACGCCGTAGCTGTCCATCGGGTAATCCAGGGCCCGACCGTAGCGCTCGGCGTTTTCGATGAAAAGCGCATTCAGGCGGCGGAAGCCTGGACGCTGGTGTAAGAGGAAATTGTTGCTGATGGTGGTGTAGACGTCGCAAGACCATGACGCGGGGCGGCCATTGGGCGTGGCGTCCCGGACCTCGTCGACTTCGCGGTTCAGCTGGGCGTTCAGATCCTCGTGGTCGCCGATCATCGTCATCTGAATGACGGTTGGAAAAATCAGCTTGAAATCGCGTTGATGCTGGGCCATGGACCGGCGCTCTGCTGACGGACTCTGCGTCATACGCTTGCGTGGGGCTCAACTCTACCTGTTTTGGCCTGTGAATGGATCGTCAACCTTCAGCGAATGGCGGCAGCGCAATCGTTTCACGTCTGGCCCAATGGGTTTCATTGCGCGCCCGGCAGCCCAGGTTCCGAAAACGCATGCGGATTACTCCGGCAAGAAAACCCCGAAGGCTTGACTGTCAAAGGGGCGCATATTCGCCGAGCTCGCCTTGGAAGGTATCCAGCGACCGTTCGAGCCATATTGTCAGCCTCACTCTGCTATTGGGGGTCTTCAGGCCAATGAAGCAGCGTTGCGGCCCATATCACGAACGCGCCTCCCCAAGTTATCCCTCGAACCGCACGCGACAGCGGTAGACTACCTGGCCTCAGCCTGAAGAGGTCCGGTCTTCAGGCGATGACAAGCTCTGCAACCCGCCCAGCCGACGAGCGCCGATTCCGCCAGGCGTTAATCATGAGCGTGTCCTTCGTTGCCGTGCTCTGGTTGGTTTACCTTGGCGCGGCGCTTTTCGAGCTCAACCTCGTCAAGTACGGTATCTACCCTCGCCGTATCAGCGGCACCGTCGGCATCGCCTTGGCGCCGTTTGTACACGCCTCGGTCTCGCACCTGTTTGCCAATTCGGTTCCGATTGTCATTCTGGGTACCGCACTGCTTTATGGGTATCCGCGTTCGGCCGGGATCGTTCTAGCATGCGTGTATGCTGGAACCGGCCTCTGCGTTTGGTTAGCCGCGCGAGAGGCCAATCACGTTGGGGCCAGCGGACTGACCTTCGGCATGATGTTTTTCGTCTTCATCATTGGCGCAATTCGCTGGGATCGGCGGGCGATCGCGCTATCCATGCTGGTGTTCTTTCTCTACGGCAGCATGCTTTGGGGGATCTTTCCAACCGACCCCGACGTTTCTTACGAGTCGCACCTCTTCGGCGCATTCGTAGGCGCGGTTTTGGCTTTCCTATTCCGGCATAGGGATCCCGCACCGGTGGAGAAGCGATACAGTTGGGAAGACGAGGAGGAGATCCCATCCGATGACGAGGATGGGGACATTCAGAGTTCCTAAGCTACTGATTTTCAGAGTTCGGACAGTGATGTGCACGTCGCTTCAATTAGTTACGAACTCTGGATGTCCCCTCGAGCTCCTTTCCGCCGCCCACGCGGGCCTTGTGCTGGAGTTCGACCGTCATGGGAAACCGAAACTTTAGGGCTGCGTTTGTGAGCCCGGTCATCCGCATTGCCTGAATAACTTGGCAGTCGGTATTCTTGAGCGCTTCCTTAGCCGTATACGTAGCAGAATCGCATCCCAGCACGAGCACCGCCTCATAGTCCCCGGCGCGCTTCCGTAAACGACCGCGCTGCCCCTGTGTCCAAAGACACATGGTCGGACACGGCGTATAGGTGGAGAAAACGCCGGTTCGAATGCCCCGATTTTCGAGCGGTTTGCGGATCGACTTGATGTACTTCTCGAAAGCCCCTGTCCTGAGACCACTTTTGAAGAACTCGATGAGCGGCGAGTTTTTCTGACTCGCCAGACTGACCGCGGGGCAGACGGGACACGAAACAATCAAGACCGAGCTGAAGTTCTCAAGCTGAGCAGAAACGTCTAGCGGCTCCAGATGAAGAGGCATGATCTATTTCCTCGCGGACGCCAAATACGCATAGCATTTACCCCGTCGAGGCGAAATGATCTCGGTCAATCGGACTGCGGTCTGCGACCCCCAAACCTGAGGGGCCACGCGCTGAAATAAACACTTAGCTTCAATGACCCGCGAACTCCGAATGTCCGCCACTACTTGGTAATCAAGACGTTAAAGAGCTCGGGATCGTCGCTCTCGGGAAAGCGCACGTAGAGCTCGACCTCGAAAGGCCGAGTGAGATCGGGACCGAGCGCGGCTTCGAGCACGGTGCCGTTGGCTGAAAGGTCGAGGAAGCGCATCCGCTCGGGCTCCATCGTGGCGGACGGGATCACGTGCACGAAGGCGCGGAAGCGGTCCGGCCGGACAGGCTCCGAGTGGGCGTTGTAGAAAATCACGCGCAGACCGCAGCGCTCCGAGTACACCGGCTCCAAATGGCGGAGCTTGTCAGGCGCCATGAAGAACTGCTCACCGCCATGCTGCGGGTCGTGGCGCTCGTGCAGGGGTGGCGGAGACTTTGCGCCCGCGTGCGCGGCGTGGTCGTGCATGCCCTTGCTGTCGGGCGCCGCCCCCATTTGTTGATCGTGGCTGTGGCCGGCGTGGCCATGGGCCGTCGCCTTCGCATGCAGGGCGCCTCCCGGACGGCGCTCCGCCGCCTCGGTGACATGTATCCCCAGATCGCAAGAGTTCGATTCAACCCCGGCAGCGCCGTGGGTCTTGGCGCCGTGGGTCATGTCGTGCCCTTGGTGCATATCCTGGGTCATGTCATGCCCCTGCTGCATGCTCTGGCTCATGTCGTGCCCTTGATCCGCGCTCGCCGCCGAAGCGACGACGAAGAAAACCAACACGCTGAGGAATCGCATCGCTTGTCTCACTGACCCACCTCCAGAATTGCATCGATGTATGGCAAGGATAGTCCTCCTTAATATTAAGCGATCGCCCGGTCGTCACCGACGTCCGCGGGCAAACAACGCGCTGGTGCAGCTTTCTCGAGGAGTGCACTCAGAGCGGGCCCGAAGACCTCCGCCAGGGCAGCGCCCCTATAGGAGCCCGCTAGCGAGGCAACTTCTGAAAATTCGTAGAGCGGGCCGCGCGCACCACCCAGTGTTCTACTAAATTCGGAGCAAGTCGCGCTATTTCTCCCCCGATACTCGGCTCCTCACAGGAGAAAATGGGCACTTTGCGATCTCTGAAATTCTGCCTTGCATAGGCCTCACCAACCGGGCCGTCGCCTTTTACTCCTTCAACCGCAAGCGAAAAATCCGGTGTTGAGTTGTAAATCGCAGTCTCCTGCTCACCCTAAGGGAAGGCGCAATCTTGATGCCTTCACTCGGGAGATACGGCAAGCACATTCCTTCATCAGTCAGAGCCGCCGGCTAATGGGCATGATGTCGTGAAACGTGCGGGACGCCGCAAAAAAAGCACGATGAACGCAAGCGAGAAAAATCGGTCTCCGATACCTCTCTATCAGGGCGTTAAATATTCACAAGACTCCACCCGAAGCGACTGAAGCTGCCTCATGAAGGTGCTCAAACTTGGCAGTGTCGATCCTCTTTGTGGCCTACGAGAAGTGGCAGCCGCATTTCTCCATCATCTGCTTCATCTTGTCGAGGTTCGGCATCCCTCCCTGGGCGCAGAACTGCTTCATCGTGGCAAGCTCATCTTCGCTGAACTGCTGCTTCCCACAATGCTCCATGAACTGCTTCATTTTCTCGAAGTCCGGCTGGCCGTCCTCGGTACAACACTGTTTCATCATCTCCTGCATCATTGCTTGATCCCTCCTGAAGATGATCGTTAATAGCGCGAATTTGGCGCGCCTGGGTTGACGTCAATCAGACCTTTGATTGGGGACATTCAGAGTTCCTAAGCTACTGATTTTCAGAGTTTCCACGGTGATCTGCACGTAGATTCAATGACTTACGAACTCTGAATGTCCCTTCTGCGCGGGTGTGATTCTCTACTCGATTAGCTTTGCTCGGGCATTTTCAAGATGCTGAATTGCCCGTCTGGAAGGCGTTCTCCCAAGAGATCTTCTTTTCGGCGCCCCGGAAGGCTTTCGCCCAAAAGATTTTCTTTTGGACGCTCGCGCTACCAGGCGTTTGGCGCTCTGAAGATCGGGAACTGCATCGGCGTGCAAACCACCCCCCTGCAGGACTCTGACAGCATCGTCGATCTCAAAAACGCTTCGTTGAATAGTATCTGGGGTGTCTCTTGTCAAAAGATTGATGGCCGATTCGATGTTTTCAATTGCGTTAAGCACTCTCAAGAATGCCGCGACTGCAACCACTTGGGCAGCGCCGAGTCGAATTCCACCCACCTGTGAACCTCCCGGGGACGAGTTGAATGCGTCGTCGTTATAAAACGCCACGGCGCCCTCGATCGTTTCCACAGAATTATTATGAAAAAAGGGACCGGTATCGGCAGCTTCGATCAGTGGCGGCGTATTGAAGGAGCCGTTACCGGGCGTGCCGAATCCATCATCGGAGGGAAATTCTTCATCACTGAGTCTGGCCGCCTGGTCCTCTAAAACTTCGACCCCGGTATTGAAGCTAATATTGCCCAGCGCGGCATTGCCAAAATTGGAATTAGCGCCCGCGTTTTCATGGCACAAGTTACATTTCCCGAGGGAGCGATCCAGAAAAATCTCTTGCCCTCTTGAGGCGACGACGTTTCGAAGCGGCAGCGGAAGTTCTACGTCAGTCTGCCGTCCGAGAGAAAGTTGATAGGCCTCTAAAGCGTCAAGTTCCTCATCCGTAGGCAGCCTGAAATCAAGATTGGGTAATCTATCTAGAGTCTTCGGAAAGTGCTGAATGACTGCGCCCAACGCGAATGCGCGGAGCGACCCGTCGAAGTCGTCGCATCTATCGGGGGCGTCACGCTGCACCTTGGGTGGACAGGTGGCTGGGGCGCCGTCGCCCGACCAGCCGATGCGTGGACCCTGAACACTGTCTATGGATGTTCCAAGACCAAGTAGATGAGGCACGCTCCGCATGGAAAAGTTCTCTTCAATGTCGGTGAAGCCATCCGTATTTTCAAGGATAAGACCAAATTGTCGCAGCAGCGCTGGCTTCTCAAAGTTTTCCATCAGCGCCGGCTCGAACTCTGCGACGAAAAGCGGATCGTCATCAGGTAAGGTGGCTATGAAACTCGGATCAATAGAGAAATTGCGTTCTTTACGATGACATGTCGCACAGGTCCTTCCATTGCCATTAAATGTCTCATTGAAAAAAATGTCCCGCCCCCTTTCTATCAAGTCCGCATGGACGGCATTAGGCGTCAGTAACGGTATGAATAGTGCGAACGAAACATATCTAAAGAACATTTTCACTCCAAGCACTCTCAACGAAGCAGGTGAATTTCGAACGCTCGTTGTTGAAAGGTCTCCGGAGCAAAACGGCTCAATGCCACGGAGGATTCGGCGAAGCATCAACTTACAATACTCGATGTTGCCACTTCAATATCATTAGAAACATTTGAGGGAGGTTCATTCGTACGAATGGCAGCGCCCATCAGGGATCCTAAACGCCGCAACCTGGAAACATTTGATCTAGATCAGAATCGAGTTTAGATCAGGATTCAGTTTAGCAAAGTGATTCCTTCTGACTTGAGAGGCCGGCATTCAAGGGTTCGACGACGCCGGAGACCTGCCCGTAGCTGAAGTGAAAAGGGTACGCACTTAATTTTTCATAAAATAAAAGCGTCGCCCATCCTCTTACGAACTCTGAATGTCTCCTCTGACAGGGAATTCGCCGTAGACGACGCGATTCTTGCCGCTTTTTTTCGCCTCGTACATCAGGCGGTCGGCGTAGCCGAGGGCGTCGGTTTCCCTCGGCGGTTTGGCGGGGAAGACGGCGACGCCCACGCTCATTCCGACCGACCAGCCGTGATCCCTGATCACATCTTGAAGCCGCTTGTGGAGTCGGTCGAAAAAGACCTTCGCGCCCGCGAGTCCGGTGTTTGGCAGGAGAATCACGAACTCGTCTCCTCCAAGGCGGCCGACAATGTCGGTGCAACGCGTCGATTCCGTCAGCGCCGCGCCGACGGATTCAAGCACGCGGTCCCCTTCGGTGTGCCCCATGGTGTCGTTGATTATTTTGAGATCGTCCACATCCAGAAACCCCAGCGCGCTCGGCGACTCCGTTCGCGAGGCAAGGTTTAAGAGCATCGCGGTCTCCTCTTTGAAGACGCGCCGGTTCATTACGCCGGTGAGCGGATCTTTTCGCCCCAGCATCGCCTCCCGCCGGAAATTCTCTTCCTCGGTGAAGTCATGCATCAACGCGAGCACGTGCTCCAGGCCGTCGGCAGAGGTCAATCTGGATGTGGATACGCTGAGCGCACGCTTGCTCCCGTCGGCGCGCCTGATCTCCCAGCGCTCGAAGCGAAGATCCTCCCCCTTTCGCATGCGCTCGAGTGCCCTCTGCTTAACGTCCGGGTCGGGGTATAGGCTCTGGAGCCAGCCGAGGCGGTTGATCTCGTCCATTGTGTAACCCGTGATCTCGGTCATCCGCTTGTTCCACACCGTGAACTCCATGAACGGATGCGACGCGACGCTGCGGAAGACGCAGACGCCCTCGGTGGCAAGCTCGATCACGGCCTGGCGAAACGAGTGCTCGGCGCGCAGCGCTTTCTGTATTTGCTCGTGACGGAGCAGGTTCGCCTCGTGCGTTTTCACTTGGTACCGCGCATTCTCGAGCTCGGACCGGAGTAAGGCGACCTCACCGCGGCGCGACTCCAGCTGATCCATCGTCTGTCGCGCGAGGGCATTAAGGGCCTCGATCTCCGTCGGGTTCAGTTCACCCGGCTCCCGGTCCAGGACGCAGACCGTGCCCAGCGCCTCGCCGCCGGCGGTCACTATCGGCGCACCGGCGTAGAAGCGTAAGTGGGGCGCTCCGGTGACCAGCGGGTTGTCGGCGAAGCGCTCATCCCGCTGCGCATCGGGGACGACCATGACTTCCCCAGGATTCAGAATCGCATGGGCGCAAAAAGCGACGTCGCGTGGTGTCTCTTCCACGTCGAGGCCCCGCCTGGACTTGAACCACTGACGATCGGCGTTCACCAGCGACACGAGCGCGATCGGACGCCTGCAGATGTGAGCGGCGAGGGTGGTGATGTCATCGAAGGCCGTTTCCGGCGGAGTGTCGAGCACGGCGAGTTCCCGCAGGGCGCGGAGTCGCGCCGTTTCGTTTTCGGGAAATGGGGCAGGCTTCATCGCAAACGCGCTCTCATGGGGATCATGCGGCCACCGGTAGCTGCGTATCGTGGAACATATGCGTAAAGCACAAAAGAACGAATAGTGCCCATGAGTGCCGCGGTTTTCAAGGAAGCCGCGACGGGGGAACAGGGACATTCAGGGTTCATAACTTATTGATTTTCTGACTTGTGTTGGGGGTCTTTGTTCTGCTTCCGGCCGAGCTGAATATCAAAAAGTTATGAACCCTGAATATCCCTTCACGGGCTTACTTAAGCGGCGTGAGCCCCTGAAGGACGGTTGGAACGAGCTCGGCGACGGTCGGGTGAATGTGGACGCCGCGCGAGACCGTGGTGTAAGGCCGTTTCGCGTACATCACGTCGAGCAACGAATGCACCACCTCGTCACCGCTCAGCCCGAGGATGGACGCGCCGAGTATCTCCTCGGTTTGCGCGTCCACCAGAATCTTCATGAATCCACGGGTCTCGCCGAATTCCCGCGCCCGCCCGACGCGCTTCATGGGCCGGGTGCCGATCAACGCGTCGCGCCCGGAGTCGCGCACTTCGCGCTCGGTCATGCCCACGCGGCCGAGCGGCGGATCGATGAATAGCCCGTAGCACACAATGCGATCGCTCACCCGGCGCGTGTCCCCGTCCAGCAGGTTCGCCGCAACGATCTCGAAGTCGTTGTAGGTGGTATGGGTGAAGGCGCCACGGGCGTTCACTTCACCCAGCGCCCAAACTTCCTCGGCGCTGGTGCGCAGTTCATCATCGACGCGGATGAATCCACGCCCGTCGGTCTCGACGCCGGCGCGATCGAGTCCGAGGTCGTGTGTATTCGGCACTCTCCCCACGGCCAACAGCACGTGGCTGCCGTCGAGCGGTGTCGAATCCTCATGGCAGTCGATGTTCATGCGCGCGCCCATGGGACCCTTCTCGAAGCCGATGCACTCGGCGTTCAAGCGTACCGTTATGCCCTCGCCCTCGAGGATCTCCCGCACCGCGGCGGAGACGTCGTCGTCCTCGCGCCCGATCAGCCGGTCCTGCATCTCGATGACGGTAACCTCCGATCCGAAGCGCCGGTACATCTGCGCGAATTCGAGCCCGATGTAGCTGCCGCCGACGATGAGCAGATGTTGCGGCAGGAAATCGATCTCCATCATGCTCGAGTTGGTGAGGTAACTTACCTCGTCGAGGCCGGGAAAGTTCGGCACCCGCGCACGGGCGCCGACGTCGATGAATATCCGTGCAGCCGTCAGCGTCTGGTCATCCACCTCGAGCGAGTGCGGCCCGCTGAAGCGCGCATGGCCGCGGATCAGCGTCACGTTTTCCATTGCCTCCACCCAAGCGGTGACACCGGCATTTGAGGCACCGGCGATCTCGTCCTTACGTGCCTTCACGCGCGCCATGTCCACTTTCACCGGAGTGTCGATCACGACGCCGAATTCCGCCGCCTGCCGCGCTTGCCACGCAACCCGCGCGCTTCCCACCAGAGTCTTTGTCGGGATGCAGCCGACATTGACGCAGGTGCCGCCAAGCAGATGCCGTTCGATAATCGCCGTCTTGTATCCTGCCTTTCCAAGTCGCTCGGCAAGCGGCGGGCCGGCCTGACCGGCGCCGATGACTATGGCGTCGTAGTTCGTCTTCATGGGACCCCCAGAGACAGGCGTTTTAAAACCTTCGCATCGTAGCCCAGTGCCGTGATGGGGACATTCAGAGTTCGTAAGTAATTGATTTTCAGATTGACTCTAGCAATGTGTATCAGACTTCCAGCCGTAAAGAAAAATCAATCACTTACGAACTCTGAATGTCCCCTGTGCGCCTCTCAGCGAGCGCCTTTTTGAGCCAGTCGATCAGCGCCCGCAGCCGCGTAGAAATCAGCCGCGCTTCGGGATAGACGAGGCTGACAGGGATCGGCGGTGGCTCGAATTCCTCCAGCACGATGTTCAGCCGCTTGGCGCGAACCAGCGCTTCGACCTGATAGGAAAGAAAAAGCCCGAAACCGAGCCCCGCGGCGCAGGCCTCGACCGCGGCCAGGGCCTGATTGCAGCTGAAATTACCCGCGACTTTTATCGAAAGCTCGCGCCCGTTTTCGGCAAACGTCCATAGATCGCCTGGAGCGATGCCGCGGAATCGCACGCACGGGCGTTGCGAGAGTTCGCGCGGGTGCGCCGGTGTTCCGTCGGCGTCGAGCATTGCGGGACTTGCGCACACCACCCGGCGCACGCGTCCTACGGGCACGGCGATCATGGTCGAGTCGGCCAGATGGGCGATCCGGAGCGCGAGATCGATACCTTCCTCGACGATATTCACTACCCGGTCCAGGAGCAGAAGCTCCACCCGGACCTCGCTATAGCGGCGCAGAAAGGCACTCACCGCGGGGGCCACGTGCATTTGACCGAAGAGCACCGGCGCGGTCATGCGGATGTCGCCGCGGGGCTCGCTCTGGGCGCGCACCAGTGAGCCCTCCGCTTCCTCCACGTCATTGAGAATGCGCCGGCAGCGTTCGAGATAGGTCTGCCCTTCCGGCGTGAGGGACATGCGCCGCGTGGTTCGCCGTAGCAGACGCGCGCCGAGGTGCTCCTCCAGGGCGGCCAACACTCGGACCACGGTTGGCAGCGATCGGCCCAGTGCCTCGGCCGCGGCGGTGAGACTGCCCCTGTCGACGATGGCCACGTAGGTGCGCATCGCCTCGAGCTTGTCCATCTGGATACTATTACTCAATAAAATGGAGTAGTTAAGTTTATATTGCCTTATTTATTTCAATTCTATCAAGTCCCAAACTCTCCCACCGCGAGCCGATTCAATCCAACCAGGGAGAAAAACCATGACTGCCAAGGCGACCAAAACCCAGGGCGTCCACCACGTGGGGCTCACCGTTCCAGAGCTGGGCGAAGCGCGTCACTTCTTCGTCGACGGGCTCGGCTTCCATCAGGTCGGCGAAGTGCCCGACTATCCCGCGGCGTTCTTGAGCGACGGCACCACCATGATCACCTTGTGACAGGCTGAGGATCCGGCCAGCGCCATCGCCTTCGATCGCCGCCGCGTGATCGGGCTGCATCACCTTTCGCTGCGTGTTGCCGATCCGGCCACGCTCGAAACGCTGCACGCCGAACTCAAGGACCGCGACGACGTGGATATCGAGTTCGCGCCCGAGTCGCTGGGCGGCGGGCCGACTCAGCACATGATGTGCCGCATTCCCGGCAACATCCGACTCGAAGTGATCGCACCGGTCGCTGCGTGAGCGCCATCGGTTCATTCCGTGACGGCAGTGAGAAAATGAGCATGAAGACCGAGTCCCCATTCCACGAAGGCGAGCAACGCGTTCAGCAGAGCTTCGGCGTGCGCGACATGATCGAGCCCTGGGCGCGACAGGTCGTTCGTCCCTATCTGCCGGAGGAGCACCGCAGCTTTCACGCCTCGTTGCCCTTCCTCGTCGCGGCCGCGCGTGACGGGGAAGGGCGCCCCTGGGCGGCGCTGCTGGTGGGTGCGCCCGACTTCGTGCGTTCGCCGGATCCGGAGCGCCTGACCATCGATGCGCAGCCCGTGCCCGGAGATGCATTGGAAGGTGCTTTGGTGGCGGGAGCCGATCTGGGCCTGCTCGGCATCGAGCTCGAGACCCGCCGCCGCAACCGCGTCAACGGACGCATCGAAAGCTACCGCGCGGGCGCACTCGTGTTCAAAGTCGACCAGTCTTTCGGCAACTGTCCCCAATACATTCACGAGCGCTCGTGGCGACGGGTTGAGCTATCGAGCGCTCGCACGCCGGTGCGCCGTGTCGCCCGACTGACGCCCGCCATGGCGCAGTGGATCGCTGGGGCCGACACCTTATTTATTGCCAGCGGATACCGGAGTCGCGATGAGAGTCCCGTGTACGGCATGGACGCCTCCCATCGCGGCGGCAATCCCGGTTTCGTCAAAGTCGAGAGCGATACCCGGCTGGTGTTTCCGGACTACGCCGGCAACAACCACTACAACACCATCGGCAACCTGGTCATGGATCCCCGCGCCGGCATGCTGTTCGTCGACTTCGAGCGCGGCAGTCTGCTGCAGCTTACCGGTCGCACGAAGATCGACTGGGATTCCGAGGCGCTGTCCCGTCACCCGGGAGCGAAGCGTCTGGTGAGCTTCGAGATCGATGAGGCCGTGGAACTCGAGCAAGCGCTGCCTTTGCGCTGGAGCGCGGCCACCGATTACGTGCGCACGCTTCGGCTCATTGACAAGATACGCGAGAGCGAGGACGTCACCTCCTTCGTCTTCGAGGCCCGCGACGGCGGCCCGCTGCCCGAGTACGAGGCCGGCCAGCATTTACCCATTCAGCTCGAGATGCCGGGCTATGCCGAGCCCGTTCGCCGGACTTATTCGCTTTCCAACGGATCGGGCGAAGATCGCTACCGGATCAGCGTGAAACGAGAGTCCCAAGGGCTGGCATCGCGCTTTCTGCACGATGTGGTCGAGGTCGGGGCCTTCGTCGACGCGCGTCGACCGGCCGGCGAGTTCGTGCTCTCCAAGTCCGAACGGCCCGTGGTGCTCATAAGCGCAGGAGTGGGCTTGACGCCGATGGTGAGCATGCTTCATGAGCTCGCCAACGGCCCTGGAAGTCAGCCCGTGTGGTTCATACACGGCGCGCGGCACGGCGCCCATCACCCGCTGGCTGAAGAGGTGCGTGATCTGGTTGCCTCTCGCGACAACGTCCACGCCCATGTGGCTTACAGCCGCCCGCGCGAAGAAGACCTGCCGGGCATCGATTTCGATTCACGCGGCCGCGTCGATGCTGAACTGATCGCCGATCTCGTGCCCGATCTCGACGCGAGCTTCTATCTCTGCGGACCGACGCGCTTCATGGCCGATGTTCAGTCAGGATTGATTGAACGTGGCGTGCATCCGGATCACATTCACGCCGAGACCTTCGGCCCCGTCGGCTGTGCGCGAGGCGGGGACATTTAGAGTTCGTAAGCTTCTGATTTTTTCGTTTGCTGAAATTGAACGATCCTCGCTGCCATGGTGCTTGTTAAAAATCAGAAACTTACGAACTCTGAATGTCCCCTTTGCCCCTCCCCTTTGCCCCGGCGCTCGCGGCCTACCACGTCCGGCGCTAGTATCTGCCTAGATGTGACCGAGGGGGGATACTTCGGTGGAAGAGCGCCCTGCGCGCAAGCTGGCCGTTATTCTGCATGCCGATGTGGTGGGCTCGACTCGTCTCGTTCACCGCAACGAGACGCTGTCTCATGACCGCATCCGGGACGCTTTCCGTCGCTTCTCCGAGACCATCAAAGCCTATGGGGGAACAACCCAAGAGATACGTGGAGACGCGCTCGTAGCTGAGTTCGAAAGAGCATCCGATGCGGTCTCGGCCGCTGTCGGGTTTCAGACCACGAACGCGGAGTACAACGCGGCGCTCGAAGAAGATATTCGGCCCCAACTTCGGATGGGCATCAGTCTGGGGGAGGTTATCGTTGCTGATCACACCGTCACCGGGACGGGCGTGGTGCTGGCGCAGCGACTGGAGCAGTTAGCCGAGCCTGACGGCGTGTGCATTCAAGGTGCGGCGTACGAGACCGTGCCGAAGCGGCTGCCGTTCGATTATGAAAGCCTTGGAGAGCAACAACTCAAGGGATTCGAGGAGTCTGTTCGAGCGTATAAAGTCGTCCTCAAACCCGGTCAATTCATCCCCGAACCAGAGCACACCGGTGCGTCAATTGCCGTCCTCTCCGAACGGTCGAAGAGAAAGGGGATTTTGCTCGGCATTTTTGCGCTTCTTATCCTGGCGGGCTTACTCGCGTGGTGGCAGCCGTGGCGGCCGGAGCTTAAACCGGCCTCCGTTGAACGAATGGCCTTTCCGCTTCCCGACAAGCCCTCCATCGCCGTGCTGCCGTTTACCAACATGAGTGACGACCCAAAGCAGGAGTACTTTGTCGACGGTATGACTGAAGACTTGATCACGGATCTGTCAAAGGTCTCTGGTTTGTTTGTCATCGCTCGAAACTCGACTTTTGCGTACAAAGAGAAGTCACCAGTCGTTCAGGAGGTGGCGACGGAACTCGGCATTCGCTACGTGCTGGAAGGCAGCGTGCGTCGAAGCGGAAACCGAATGCGGATAAATGCACAGCTTATCGATGCAACGACTGGCGGGCAGATATGGGCAGAGCGCTATGACGGGACACTGGTCGACGTCTTCGCGTTACAGGACAAGGTCACAAGTAAGATCGTCGCTGCCTTAGCGGTCAATCTTACTTCAGAGGAGCAAAGTCTCCGCGCAGTCGAAGAGACCGTTAACCCACAAGCCTACGACGCCTTCCTGCAGGGTTGGGAGTTTTATCGGCGCTTCTCGGCGGATGATTTCATCAAAG
Organism: uncultured Gammaproteobacteria bacterium; assembly: GCA_947258715.1. GTDB lineage: Bacteria > Pseudomonadota > Gammaproteobacteria > HK1 > HK1 > CAMYJH01. Next base: position 29,386 of record CAMYJH010000037.1, on the reverse strand, counting down.
CGGTTCCCCATTTCAAGCGCGCGATTGAGCTGGATCCAAACTACGGACGCGCTTATGCCTCGCTGGCTTCAATGTATTGGGAAAGTGTCCGACAAGGCGAATCTTGGACACTGAAACTAGTCCCGGACAGGCTGGACCACGAGTCATTTTTAGTCGCTCGGGATAGGGCTGATAAGTACGTAGAGCTCGCAATGAGGAACCCGTCACCGCTTTCACATCGTGTGTTGTCAGCCATGCACTGGGACTACCGACAATTCGATGATGCCATCGCGGAGGCGGAGCGCGCAATTGCGCTCGATCCCAATGATCCCGATGGCCACGTCGCTTTGGCTTGGGCCCTAAATTTCAGTGGTCAATCGCAGGCAGGCATGACCGCGGTGGAGACGGCGATGCGACTCGATCCGCGCCGCCCGGGAGCGTATATGTATGTACTCGGTATGACCCGCTTTGGTCTCGGGCAGTACGGATCTGCAGTGACGGCGCTGCAGCGCGCCTACGAAAGAAATCCCGAAAATCGAGTTCTGAACGTACCCTTGGCAGCGGCTTATGCAAAATTCGGACGTCTCGATGACGCGCGCAATGCGTTGAAGAGGTATACGGAAGTGTGGGCTTCTTTCACCACGACCGTCGACAGCATCATGGGTTGGTGGCCCTTCAGGCGCGAGACCGATATCCGGAGTTTCGGTGGGGCACTGGTTAAGGCCGGGCTCTGCTGCGAAAAGCACTTGGAGGAATACATAGAACGTGTCCGCCAAGGCGGCACCTTGCAGTAGCGCAGAGATGGAACAAGGAGATGGGGACATTCAGAGTTCGTAAGTCATTGATTTTTTGGATTGCCCGTAGCGATGGGTCTCCGACTTTCAGCCAACTAAAAATCAATGACTTACGAACTCTGAATGTCCCCTATTCAGCACATGCCGGAGTATGACGTGATCGTCGTCGGCGCGGGCAACGCGGCGCTCGCGGCCGCCGTGTCGGCCAGGGAAAACGGGGCCGACAAGGTGCTGGTGCTGGAGAAAGCCGACGAGGACATGCGCGGCGGCAACACCCACTGGAGCGGCGGTCTGCTGCGCTTCGCCTTCGACAGCGTTAAGGACCTGGATCGCCTGGTGCCCGATGCCGAAGACGAGTATCCCGGTTTTCGTGCCGGCATCGAGCCGTATCCTAAAGCTCAGTTCTGGTCAGATCTTCGGCGCGTCACCGACGGGCGTACTGACGAATCGCTGGCGAAGATCCTGATCGAGAATTCCTACCACACCGTGTGCTGGATGCACGACGTCGGTCGGGTGCCGATGGAGCCTGCGATGTCGCTGGGCGGCATGCGAGTCGGCAACGTCATCAAGTGGCCGCGGGGCGCGATCATCCGCGCGGTGCATGAAGGCGTCGGGCTGTCGAAGAACTGGTTCGAAACCGCCGCAAACCACGGAGTTGAGATCCGCTACCAAAGCGGCGCCGCCGCGCTGATTCAGGACCGGAGCGGGCGCGTGGTCGGGGTAAAGGTGCGTGGCCCCACCGGTATTGATGAGATGACGTCGAAGGCGACGGTGCTCGCATCGGGCGGCTTCGAGGCCAGCATGCAGATGCGGGCGCAATATTTGGGCGCGCCGTGGGACCACGCCAAGGTGCGCGGCACGCGCCACAATCAGGGAGACGGTCTGCGCATGGCGCTGGATATCGGCGCCCTGCCGTGGGGTCAGTGGAGCGGATGCCATTCGACGCCCATCGCGGCGGAGTGGGCGCAGTTTGCCGATCGCGAGCTCACCGACAAGAGCAACCGGCTTTCTTATCCCTACGGGGTGATGGTCAACAAGCGGGGTTTGCGCTTCGTCGATGAAGGCGAGGACCAGCAGTTCTACACCTACGCCAAGTACGGCGGCGAGATCCTGCGCCAGCCCGGCAGCGTTGCGTTTCAGATCTTCGACCAGAAGGTGATGCACCTGCTGGAGCCACGCTACGAATACACCAAGCCGTTCGAGGCAGCGAGTCTCGACAATTTGATCGATCAGCTCGATATCGACGACAAGGCGCAGGCAAAAAAGACGCTCGCCGCTTTTAATGCCGCTGCTTCCAGCGGTGAGGGCTTTGATCCTTCGCGCAAAGATGGCTTGAGCACCCGGGGCTTGAAGCCTGAGAAGAGTAACTGGGCGATGAAGCTCGACGAGCCGCCGTTCGTCTGTTATCCGGTGACCGGCGGGATCACGTTTACCTTCGGGGGTCTGAAGATCAACGACAGGGCGCAGGTGATCGGCACCGATTGGCGGCCCATTGGCGGTCTCTATACATGCGGCGAGATGGTCGGCGGCCTTTTCCATTACAATTATCCGGGCGGTACCGGGCTCGTCTCCGGCGCGACCTTTGGGCGGATTGCCGGGCGGTATGCGGCGAAGGAGAAAGGCGGGGAAAAAAGGACCGAATTTGTTTAAGGGGCCATACTTTAGTAACGAGAAAATGAGTGCGGGCCCTTTCCGTTGAAGAGGAGCTTGGCGAAGCGCCCCGGAACGCGTTCGGGGCAGAACTCACAACTCAAATTTCTTTGGGGAAACTCTTTTGAACAAAAAGCTAGTAGCTGCAGCTGTAGCCAGCGCCTTGGCTTTGCCTATGGCCGCCCATGCGGTGAAGTACAAGCTATCGGGCCAGGTCAACCGCGCCGTGCAGATTGTAGATGACGGCGTTGGATCCGACATCCAGCACGTGGACGGCGATTCGTCCAGCACCCGCTTCCGCTTCAAAGGCAGCGAGGACATCGGCAACGGCCTGACCGCCGGTATTAACTTCGAGATGGAGGTCGAGTCCAACTCGTCCAACGCAACCACGATGAAGCAAACCAGTGACTCTAACGACGGTCTTACCACGCGTTTCGCCGAGGTCTTTTTCTCGGGCGACTTCGGAAAGGTCAGCATAGGCCAGGGCAGCGACGCCACCGACGGCGCAGCTCTTGCCGATCTGAACAACGCCTGGATCGCGGGGCTGGAGAACGTCACGGACTTTGCCGAGAACATCGAGTTCCGTGGCTCCGGTCAATCCTTCTTGGGAATTACTGCCGGCGACGTGACCCCGTCCTATGATGGCGGCCGCAGAGACCGGATCCGCTACGACACGCCGGCCATCGGGCCGCTGTCGGTGGCGGTCAGCCATGCCACCAACGATCGGGTCGACGTCATGGGCAAGATCGCTGGTTCGGCAGGTGTCGGTCAGTACGACGTGCGCGTGGGCTATAGCACCTTGGGGGGCAGCACGGTTGTCGACGACTCCATCGTCGTATCCGGCGCGTTCAAGTTCGCTCAGGGCACGAGCATCGCTGCCGCCTGGGGTCAGCTCAGCCGTCAGGGCAACAACCCCGACGGTGATTACTACTACATCAAGCTCGGCCACGACTTGGGCAACAACAGCATCGCCGTGGACTACAAATCAGCCGAGGACAGCGCATCTGCTTCTTCTTCTATCTGCTCGAGCTCGGTCAATATGAGTACGGGTACCGGATGGTGCGGCGGCACCAGCTTCGGCCTCGGCTTCGTGCACACCATGTCGAAGCCTGGCATCGATATCTACGCCGGCTACCGGCTCTTCCAGCTCGAAGACGCCGCTTCCGGCGTCGGCGAGGAAGACATCTACACGTTCTGGATGGGCTCGCGGATCCAGTTCAACTGATCTTGAGGGAGTGCGGCCCCTTTTCCCTACTTCGGGTTGATCTTGGTAATCTTGTTACCCTGGATGCCGAGGCCGGCCATAAGGCCCTTCTGACCGAATACGAAGGCGTAGATGTCGTCCTTCAGCGTCGTGGTCGTGTGCTGCTTCGCCATGCCTTCGTCAACCAAGACCACGCTGGGTCCGACGCCGACTTCGAAGCCCTCGGCCTTGTCGATCTGGCGTAGTGCTTTCTCATTCATGAAGAACATTGCGTAGCCATACTGCTGCACGCCCGCCTGCAGGCCGTACGACGCGCCCGTGGTGTTGTAATAGTCGACGGTCTTGCCGCCCTTGATGAGCGTTCCCTCGCCGAACTGTCCGCCGATCACGAGGCCGGCCTTTGTCACCTTGGGAAAGACCAGGATCGCGTGCGCATCAGGGCCGATAGATTTCGCGAACGGCGCGCGCGTGTATAGTTTCTTCAGCGCGGCGTGCGCATCGCGGCTCAGCTGCGCTGCAGGGGTCTTGCCCTGTTCGTCTGCGGTGGCGCTTTGGCCCGGGTATGCGACCGCCAGCGCCAGAAAAATGCCGAACAACGTTTGTCTAATCATGAGCGCTCTCCAATTGTCTTCTTGCAAAAGCACGGATATTACGTGTCGCAAATTTCGAATCAATTGGGATATGGTCGTACGTCCGGCGCGGGGATGGGGACATTCGGAGTTCGCAGGCTGCTGATTTTCGGGCCTGTGGCAGTCATTTGAATGTAATTTCAGAGGCTTACGAACTCTGAATGTCCCCTCGCTCCGCTCCGAGGGCGTGAAGCTCGAAGAGACGGTACGCATGACTGCAACCGCCTGCGAGCTAGTCGGGAACTTTCCTTTATAGCAGGAAATCTCAATTTAGCAGTGGGCTGAGACTCGATCGATTTGCAGGAAAGGCAGCCGTGACAGAGAAACTATGTCGATGAAGCCTCGCGCGAATGTAATGGCGCTAAAGTTCGGCGCTGTCCTTGCCGCGGCGGTAATCGGGGTCGGCCTGCTGGTGTATTTTTTCGATCCGTCCGGGGTCTCCCCGGCGGGCGCGCTTACGCCCGACGATCCGGAAACCGTGCGGCGGGGCGCCGCGGTGTATTCGGCTCAGTGCGCCGCTTGTCATGGTGACCGCCTCGAGGGTCAGCCCGATTGGCGAAAGCGGGGTGCGGACGACCGCCTTCCGGCCTCGCCCCACGATGCGAGCGGCCATACCTGGCACCACCCCGATGAGATGCTGATCAAGATCACCAAGTATGGCACCGGCGCGGTGGTCAGCGGCACGTACGAGTCCAACATGCCTGCCTTTGCGGAAGTGTTGAGCGATGCGGATATTCGCGCGGTTCTCTCCTTCATCAAGAGCACCTGGCCTGCGGACATCCGAAGTTATCAAGACAATATCAATGACCAGGCGCGGAAGCGTTACGCTCAATGATTTCAGACTCGACCGATTTATTATCCTGGAAGCGGCAAACGCAGCCGGAATCAGCCGACTCTGGTCCCATCCATAAAGCCTCAGCGGGCTAGAACATGAATTTGGCCCCCGCCGTGATCGCCCAGTCCGCCTCCATTTGCGGACCGTTCAGATCCTGGTAGACCGGCAGTATGAACTCCACTGCGGCGCGGACGCCGCGCCACTGCCCGCTCTGGCCGGCCAGGTTGAGACCAATGCCGAGGTCGAAGCGATCGCCGCCCTGGAAATCCGGGTCGGCGGTTTGCACCGGCGCCACGATCTGCGGGTCGATGCTGTCGATGTCGTCCTTCGTAAAAGCCGTCCCTCGCAGCGACACACTGTACGCCGGTTTAAAGCTGTAGCTGGCCCATCCTGATATCTGGTGAATATCGCCTAGGGTGTATCCCTCGTCGTTGTCGCCGAGACGCACCGTGCCCATGTACTGCGCCCCCCAGCCGACGTCGCCGGAACGGCCCTTGTAGGTGATGCCGGGCATCAGGTCGAAGGTGCCGGAGCCGAGCTGCATGGGATAAGGCAGCCGCAGGTTCGGTCTTGCTCCGGTCGGCGCGAGCACGCCGTCCTCTTCATCGATGCTGCCCGTGGGCAAACTGAGGCCTGCGTTGAAGTGCACCTTGTGTACGCCGGACTCCCAGGCACGAAACAGTCCCATCAGCTTGATGTCGCCGAGTCCGCTCGCTTCGGTCGTGAAGGTGCCTAGACGGGTGGTGCCCGCGGGCCCTTGGAAGGTCACGTGATCCATGGACCGGTCGAGGTAGGGAAACATAGCCATCAGCGTAATCCGGTCCGTCGGCGCGTACATGGCGCCGAACATGTGCATATCGGTGGTCATCTCGGTCGGAACGACGCGCAGTGTCGGCGGCTGGCCGGGCAGACCGAAAAATCGGTTCGGCACCGTGGTCACAATCTGCTCCGGCGAGACGCTGTCGTTGCCGATCAGGTTCCCGTCCATCTCCATGCGCATGTAGCGATAGCTCAGCATCCACATGCCCTTCATCATGGTGTCCGCGCCCATTACACCGAGGGGCGCATGACTATCGGCGCGCATCATCTCCATCGACATGCCGCCATGTCCGTCGCCGCGCATGGACATCTGGTGCCCGCCGCCGGCGCCTTGCATGGTTCCGGACTTTGGCTCCTGGGCCATCGTCGCCGGGGGCAGCAGCGCAGCGCATACGAGCAGCAGGAGCGGAAAAAGTTGCCTTCTATCAATGATCATTCGCGGGATTCCTCGTTGATTCGGTGAAGACTCGGAGGCTTTCGAGAACGGATAATATCTGATGGGAAGATAGAGATTCTATATTTTTATGACCACCGACTGTCGCTTGAACCTATTTCCGATGGAATACGAACTCTGAACGGGCCCTATCCCGGCGACAGATTTCATTACAATGGTCCGCGCCAAACTGGACTCGCCCGCCACGCGATACCGGGGGCGCATCCCTGAGCCCAATGCGGTGACGGAGAGAAGACCTTTGACCGTATGCAAGCCATCGAAAGCCTTGTAGATTCGGGGACAATCCTTTGGTCTTAGAAAACTTGAAGGTGAAATATGACCGGGTCGCTTGAGTCCTGACGCTGCCGCTGGTCGAAGCACGCCGTTCGCGACGCAAAGTACAATCGAGCAACATCAGTTAACTGAAAAACATTTCATGAGCACTTTTCCAGTTCATCTTGCACTGCACGGTTCAGCCGTGCTGAGCGTTAGTCTTGTCGGTGGACTGATCCTTTACCGGGTAATACTGAAAAAAATAACCATGCCGCCTGGCATTTGCTTCACGCCGGCGGTGCGGGGAGAGGCATTTTGCTGATTGCGTTTGCGGCAATCATTCATTTGCCTGCGCTACCACCGTGGCAGCTTGCGGCGCTCGCATGGCCCATGATTTTTTTGCACGGGCGTCGACGCTGGCGATGCTTCTTGCCGCGATCAGCGGCGAGAAGGGCTTCGGTTTGTCTGGCTCGAATACCAACAAGTTCATATTCATCTTGTATGGGCTGGGTATGATTACGGTATTCCCGGCAAGCTTTCTGCTGATTTTCGGCCTGCTCAGGGCGTTGTAGTCCCGGCTTCGGATGGGAAAGAGGGAACGGGGACATTCAGAGTTCGCAAGTTATTGATTTTCAGTTTCGCCGTAAGGGGAGAGACGCACTGCTCTGATGAAAAAATCAGTAACTTGCGAACTCTGAACGTCCCCTTCATCCCCTTTATATGTGAGGATTCGTCGCTATGAAACAGCTCAAGATTCCAGCCGTATTCATGCGTGGCGGGACCTCTAACGCCATCGTCTTCAAGCAGCAGGATCTGCCTGCGGACCGCACGCTCTGGCCAGAGATTTTTCTGGCCGCCCAAGGCAGTCCGGATCCCTTCGCGCGCCAGCTGAACGGCATGGGCGGCGGCATCTCGTCTCTGTCGAAGGTATGCGTCATCGGGCCGCCGAGCCGCGACGATGCCGACATCGACTACACCTTCGCTCAAATCGGGGTGCGCGACCGTTCGGTCAGCTTTGCGTCCAACTGCGGGAACATGTCCTCGGCCATGGCGCCGTACGCGGTGGACGAAGGACTGGTGAAGGTTAAGGGGAACAAAGCGACGGTTCGCATCCACAACACCAATACGAAAAAGATCATTGTCTCCCATTTCGATCTGGACCAGGGTTTCGCCGCGGTGGACGGGGATTACGTGATGCCCGGGGTCGCCGAGCCGGGTGCCAAAGTGCAGCTCGACTTCCTCGAGCCAGGCGGGGCGATCACCGGCGCGCTGCTGCCAACCGGCCAGGCGATGGACGTTTTCGATCTGCCGGGCTTAAGAGAAGTCGAGGCTTCCGTGGTGGATGTGGCCATGGCGGTTGTGTTCGTGGATGCGTCCGCGCTCGGGCTCGAGGGTACGGAGCTGCCGGAAGAGATCGATGCCATGGGTGGGGTAATGGACCGGCTCGAAGCCCTTCGCCGGGAAGCAGGCTATCGCGCCGGCATCGCCGATTCACCGGAGGCGATGGCGAAGCAGCCGGCGGCCATCTCGCCCGGCATTGTCTGCGGGCCGATGGATGCGCCGACCTTGAGCGGGGAGACGATCGCGGCCCAATGCGGTGATCTGGTCGTTCGCATCGTTTCAAATGGCAACACCCATCGGGCGCTGCCGGCAACGGGCAGCGTTTGCAGCGCGGTCGCAGCGCGCAATCCGGCTGGTGCACCCCTCAGGAATGATGGCGCTGGCGGCGTCGGTAAACAAGCGCGCAGACGGCTGGCACGCCGAGTCGGCAACGCTTTACCGTACCCAGCGCCGGCTGTTCGAGGGCTTCGTCTACGTCCCCGCCTCGAAGGTGCCAGGCTTGGTCGCGGCCGGGGCCGGGGACATTCAGAGTTCGCAAGTTATTGATTTTTGATCCGTTGCGATGGCGCACCTCTCCTGCTCCTGGCGAAACCCAAAATCAATAACTTGCGAACTCTGAATGTCCCCTTTGTGCCTCTTAATGTCTATGGGCAACCCGGAAATCGGAAAGACCTACGTGTTCGTCCGCCGCATCGAAGGTCGAATCGAACACACCGAATTTTCTCGCTATGCAGACGGCAGCGCTGGATTTCTAGTTGACCAGATGTATCACCTGTACGAACACCATCCAGATTCTTGGAAAGACGCCCTGGCAGACCTGGAACAGCTCGGTTTCGTCGAAGTACTCGAGGCAAAATCCCGGCGCATTATTCCCCAAGACTGGGAGCCCACTGCCTAAAGCTTTAGGTATATGGCTTGCCGAAGCCCGATTCATTTACCCTTAAATCCTACGTGGCGTTCGGGAGCATTCTGGTAGAAGCATGCCTGCTGTGCGTATTCGAGAGCGCGCCGTGTGGCATGCGGCATAGCGGCACCTCTTTGACAATAGATGAACAGAAAAACGACGGAGCTCAAATCGAATGAACACGATCAGTAAACTCTTGGCGTCTTTAATCTTGATGTTGGGTGCGATGACTCAAGCAGGTGCGCAAGGCGACGTGCCGGGACCGTCTCACGGAGTAGCGTATCCACAAGGATGGCAAAACTGGGCGACCATCGCCGTGTCACACCGAACGGACAACAACACGATTCGGGTCATTCTCGGTAATGAAACGGCGGTCAGGGCCGCGCGATCGGGGAATACGAATCCGTGGCCCGACAACTCGGTTCTCGGCAAAGTCGTTTGGAAAGACACGCAGCTTGAAAACTGGAAAGCTGCCACCGCGCCCGGCAAGCTCGTTCATGCGGAATTCATGTTCAAAGATTCGAGCAAATACGCTGACAGCTATGGTTGGGGCTGGGCCCGCTGGGTCGGCACGGACCAGACACCTTTCCAAAAGGGGGCGCAGGTTTGCATCTCTTGCCATACCCCGGTCAAGAATCGAGACTGGGTTTTCACGGATCCCGCCATATTCCCGTAGGGTAGGCTGAAAAACCATACGCCCGGACATGACAGAGCGGCCCTCGCGCTGCTCTTTTTTTTGTCTGATGACGTACGTCATTGAATGACGAACAATGTCCCCTTTGCACAAAAGATGAGTATTCCAGCAAAGGAGAAAAAGCATGGCCGAAGTCGCCATTGTTACCGGCGCGAGTAGAGGTATCGGCGCAGCAGTTGCGCGCTTGCTTGGAGCGAACGGTTACCTCGTTTGCGTCAATTACCGCGTCGGCAAGGAGGCCGCCGAATGCGCGGTCGCGGACATTGTGCGACACGGCGGCAGCGCAATCGCGGTTGCCGCTGACGTTGCGCAAGTCGAAGACGTGCGGCGCCTTTTTGAGACCGTCGACCAACAGTTCGGACCGGTTACCGCTCTGGTCAACAACGCCGGCATCTACGGCCCCCGCGGACGCGTGGATGCGCTCGACTTGGCGGATCTGCAGCAAGTCCTCGCCGTCAATGTCATCGGACTCATTGCCTGTTCCCAGCAAGCCGTGCGGCGCATGTCGACGAGACACGGGGGTACCGGTGGCGCCATCGTCAACATTTCGTCCGGTGCCGCGTATATCGGCAGCCCGGGGATCGGTGTTCAGTACTCGGTGTCAAAGGGGGCCGTGAACAGCTTCACCATCGGGCTTTCGCAGGAGGTTGCGGGCGAGGGTATCCGCGTCAACGCGGTGAGCCCGGGTCTGACGCGCACCGACATGCCCGAGCGAGACTTGTTGGCGCAGGGCGCCTCCAGCATCCCCATGGGTCGGGTCGCTGAACCGAAGGAGGTTGCCGAGGCGGTGCTTTGGCTGCTTTCGGAGAAAGCCTCCTTCGTTGCCGGCACCAACATCCGCGTGGCGGGTGGCCGACCTTGAAGCGAGGATGGGGACATTCAGAGTTCGTAAGGCGTTGATTTTTGAATTTTGCTGCGGCGGTGTTAACTTAGTTTCAATGGGTTGCGAACTCTGAATGTCCCTGTTTTGGCTTTGAAAACTGACGGAGCAGAATCGAAGATCGTCCACGCCGAGGCGTATGACGTGGTTCGGATGAGCGTGAAGCGGCGGGACGAGTCACCGTACATTGAGCGTTGGCGTTCCGACAATGTCATTTTTGCGACTTACGCCAACCGGATCTATCCCATTTCGCTCGGCACCGACGCGTTGGCCGACTACTGGAAGCTGCGCCGCGGCGTCGTGCTCTACGACGTGCCGGAAAAGCCGCTCTCCATCGAGGGGCCGGATGCCGTCAGCTTGCTCGAGCGGGTCTTCTGCCGTCGGATTGCGGATCTGAAACCGTGGCGCGCCCGCTACGCCATCGCGTGTGCGCCCGACGGCGGGATTTTGATGGACGGGGTGCTGATTCGGCTTGCTGACGATCGCTTTTGGTACATCCAGGCCGACGGCGATTTCGAGAACTGGCTCCTGGCCCACTCGGTAGGGATGGATGTCGAGGTGAGCGACCCGGGATCGTGGGTGCTTCAGATCCAGGGTCCCCGGTCGTTCGAGGTACTGGCGGCGGCGTCGGGCGCGCCGGTACCGGACGACTTCTCCTACTTTCGCGCCGGAATGTTCGATTTGGGCGGCCAGCAGGTCCTAATCAGCCGCACAGGATTCACCGGTGAGCTGGGTTTCGAGATCTACAGTCATTGGGGCGTCGACCATCTTGCCCTGTGGGACCACATTATGGTTTGCGGCGAGCGGTACGGTCTGGTGATGGGAGCGGGGGATTCGATGGGGCCGCGCCGGATCGAGGCCGGGATCCTCGACAACAAGACCGACATTGATCGCACCATGACGCCGTTCGAGGCCGGCCTTGGCGCATTAATCGACTTCGCCAATCCCAGCTTCGTCGGACGGAACGTGCTGAAGTCGGCCGACCGCGGGTGTCTGCTGTTCGGTCTCGTGAGCGCGACGGCGATCCCTGCGATCGGTAACGAGGTCCTGGTGGGCGGTCGGGCCGTGGGGCGGATGACGGTCGGCGACTGGTCACCGACGCTTGAAGCCGGGATCGGATACGTTCGCTTTCATAGGCCGGGCGATGGCCAGGACGGTTGGCTTGGCGAGGCCGTCGTCTTCCGCGACAACATGGGTAACGAGCACGCGGCCGAGGTCGTAAGTCCGCCGTTCTTCGACGCCGAGAAGCGCATCCCGCGCGGTCTCGAAGCGGTCAGCGAGAAGGAGTTAAAGCCGAAACGTCTGTAAAGCAGCGCGCTCCTTGCGCCTGAGTGCTCGGCGCCGATTGTTTTTGTTGAGTCCCTCAAAGATATGATGCAGTGGCTCGAGCTGAAAATTCCGCCGGTTGGTGTTGCCCTGATCGCGGTGGGAATGATGTGGGTGACCGCTTGGGCAGTGCCGTCGCTGTCGGTGCTGCTCAAGCATCGCGCTATCGTCGCCGGGTGCGTCATCCTTTCTGGAGTAGCCCTGGGCCTTGCAGGTATTGTCTCTTTTCGCCGCGCAAACACATCGGTCCATCCGATGAGATTGGAATTGACGTCTTCCCTGGTTACTGGAGGCATCTATCGCGTCAGCCGAAATCCCATGTATCTCGGGATCGCCGTTGGGCTGCTCGGATGGGGCATTTACTTGTCGAACATTGTTGCACTGGCTTTCGTTGTTGCGTTTATTGCTTATATGAATCGATTCCAAATCCTGCCCGAGGAGAGGAACCTCAAACGTCAATTCGGTGAGCAGTTTGCGAACTACAAGCGTCAAGTTCGGCGCTGGATATAACCGAACGGGGGGAAAGGGGGACATTCATCGTAAGTTGCTTATTTTTGAATCTGCTGCAGTGATACGAGCGTAGTTTCAATCACTTACGAACTCTGAATGTCCCTCTTCCCAAAAGGAGAAGCAGCATGGCCAAAGTCGCCATTGTCACCGGAGCGAGTCGGGGAATCGGTGCGGCAGTCGCCCGGCTGCTGGGGGCGAATGGCTACGCCGTTTGCGTCAACTATCGAGCCGGCAAGGAGGCCGCCGAACGCATGGGGGCGGACATCGCGGAGAAAGGCGGCCGCGCCATTGCGGTTGCTGCTGACGTCGCGCGAATCGACGAGGTGCGGCGCCTGTTCGAAACCGTGGACCAGCAGCTCGGGATCGTGACCGCGCTGGTCAACAATGCCGGCATCCACGGGCCCCGCATCCGCGTCGATGAGCTCGCCGTGAAGGATTTGCAGCAGGTCATCGGCATCAACGTGGTCGGCCTGATTACGTGCTCCCAGGAAGCCGTGAGGCGCATGTCGATGCGGCACGGCGGCAGCGGCGGCGCCATTTGTGAGCATTTCCTCCGGCGCTGCCTGTATCGGCAATCCGGGCAACGGGGTTCAGTACTCGGTGTCGAAAGGGGCGGTGAACAGATTCACCATCGGGCTTTCCCAGGAGGTCGCGGGCGAGGGGATCCGGGTCAACGCGGTGAGCCCGGGGCTGACTCGCACCGACATGCCCGAGCCGGACGCGCTGGACCACGGCGCCGCCGTTATTCCCGTGGGCCGAGTCGCTGAGCCGGAGGAGATTGCCGAGGCCGTACTGTGGCTGCTTTCGGAAAAAGCCTCTTTCGTTGCCGGGGCCAACATCCGGGTAGCGGGCGGGCGACCCTGAAAGCCTTGGGGACATTCAGAGTTCGTAAGCTGCTGATTTTCGGATTTGCCGCAGTGATGTGAGCTAAGCTCATCCGTTTACGAGCTTGGGATTTCCTCTCTGCACCAATAGTCGAACAGTCAATACCGGGACCGTATTTCAGCCGTGCCTAGCTCCGACCGTCGACGACAACATAACGTCTATCAGCGAGAAGTATTCGACAACAGCGTCGAGTCTTTTCGACAACCTATTCCAGCGGATGTCCAGCGACGGACAGAGCAAATTGTCGCCGCTGCAAAACTGAGGGAAAACGACAGGGTTCTCGATGTCGGCACCGGCATCGGGGTTTTGATTCCCCACATCCAGCGTTTCGGAGTCCAAGAGATAATCGGCTGCGATCTGAGCGAACCCATGTTGGCCGAAGCACGTAAACGTTTCCCGGGCGTTAAATTCTGGCGCGGAGACGTTATCGATATTTCTCCAGCGCTCGGGCCGTTCGACGTAATCTTCTTCAACGCCGTGTTCGGAAATATGTGGAACCAGGGAGACACGTTGAAGATATCCGCGGCGCATCTCACCCGGAACGGGCGCATTGTCATCAGTCATCCGATGGGAGCAGCGTTCGCGCAAGAGCTGGCCGCCAAAGATCCCAAAATGATTCCCCACACGCTCCCCGGCGAAAAACGCATGGCGGAGCTGATACGAGACCTACAGCTGAAAGTGCAGGCCTTCAGGGATGAGAAGCACTTGTACCTTTGCGTCCTCGAGCAGAGGACTGGGGACATTCAGAGTTCGTAAGTGACTGATTTTCGGGTTTTGCGCAGTGACGTAAGTTTAGCTTCGGTCACTTACGAACTCTGAATGTGCCCTTTGGGCGTTTCTGATAGTCGATGCACCGCCGTGTGGTGGCTATCGTCAAGTTGGAATATTCGATAGCCGGCTGAACTGGTGTCGAACGACTTCTCGCTGCGAGCGCCGAACTGTACGCAGGTCGAAGGCGTCGTGTATACGGCTGCGGCGCCGATTTGGCCTATGAACTCGCGGTGAACGTGACCGGCACAAACCACCTTTATCTGTGGCGAGGCCTCGATCAGATTGACGAGATCGTAAGCTCCGTCGAGTCCGATCTCGTCGAGCCAGTCGACGTTGATAGCAACGGGAGGATGATGGACAAATAAGAGGATCGGGGCGCTCGGGTCCTTGTGCAGCTCATCTCTCAGCCACTGGAGCTGATTGGCGTCGACGCGGCCCTTGACCTCACCCGGGAGACGGGAATCGAGGCCGATGATCTTCCAGCTGCCGGTGGATAATGAGAATGTGAGCGGACCCTCCTGTTGCGGGAATAGTCCGGGAAATGCCTTTCGCAGATTGTCCGGGTCATCATGATTGCCGGGGATAATTCGGCAGCGCTCGATCCAGTCACCCAACGCCTCGCGCAGCATCAGATAGGTCTCGAGCTCTTCATCCTGGGCCAGGTCGCCGGTGAGTATCAGGTAGTCGAAATCACCGTGCCGGTGCTGGATTTTCCGCAGTACGGCGCGAAACGTCGGCCACGTCGGCACTCCGGCCAGGACTCCATCCGGGTCTCGGAAAAGATGGGTGTCCGTGATCTGTACGATGCGAATGCTCATGCGATGGAACCGGGACATTCAGAGTTCATAAGCGACCGATTTTAGTGTTTGCCGCGATAACGTAAGCGTAGCATCAGTCACTTACAAACTCTGAATGTCCCTTCTGCACACCTCTCCGATGATCGGGATCAAGCCGTCGGAATCACGAACCTGCTATGGGGACGATGAATAGCTTCAGGACCCTGATTTCGCCCAAAGCTGATCCAAGCGGCGGGCGAAAATGCGGTTGCAATGAACCGAGCATTTTCGCAGCACGAACTAGGGTTCGTCCATGAGTCGAGACAGGCGAGGATGGGAGCATTGACCACGCTACGACTCACCTATGATGGTGATCGACATGCGATGGCCTTGAAAGAGGCGAAACACAAGACGGTAGCCATCGATTGCCCTTATACCGGCAAAGGGGAAGAGTTATCGCCGGGTAATTTGGTCGGCATAAGCGTCTCGGGATGTATGTTGTTGTCGATGGGGGCGCTGGCGCAGCGAGATGACATGGATCTCCGAGGCACCGAAGTCGACATTGATTTGACCGAGACGGACAAGCCCTTCCCGCACATTGGCAGCATCATGCTCGCTTTCCACGTGCCGAGGAACTTTTCCCCGGAGGATCAAAAGAAGCTCGAAAGGGCAGCTGGCTTGTGCCCCATTAAAGCAAGCTTTCGACCGGAAACGACCATCAACGCTAAATTCAATTACGCCAGGGAGACAGCTTCGATCGAGTAGGAGCGAGCGCCATGAACACCATCAGCGCCACGATGCAGAGGCATCACGCATGGATCATTCTCTCGCTCCCAGTGGTCGTGGTTTTCATGGCGACATCGTTTGCTCTAAACAACGAAATACCGACCCGTCACTACCTATTCAGGTGCGACCATTTACTGCACACCCCGGGTTAGCCCGGGTGGTTTCGAAAAGTCTGATCAGCTTGACAGGCTTTCGGCGTTATCGGGCTTGGCTAAAGCGAGTTTTAAGGAGGTCCTAAATGAATGCACAGATGAAAGAGCTTGTGGCCATGGGTGCGGCAGCAGCGGCGAATTGCCATCCTTGTATGGATTACCACCTTGCGAAGTGCGACGAGTTGGGAATCGAGCGCGAGGAAGTTGCTGCCGCGGTGAAGGTGGGCTTAATGGTGAACCGCGGCGCCGAAAATGCAATCCGCAAAAAGGCACGCGCGCTACTTGGCGAAGCCACGGTCGAAGACTGACTTTCACTCAGCCTCGGTGAACGCTTTAAAGCAGATGGAGGAAGCTATGCAAGAGTCAGTTTCAATGCCGATGTGCCCAATGGCAGCAACATGCAAGGGAATGACGGATAAGCCGCGATCCGGCTTCGCGCTGATGGTTCCTGGAATTGTGTTCATTCTTCTAGGGGTAGCGGTTGTCATCGAACCACGGATCCTTCTATGGCTCGTGGCGATGGCTCTCATTGTGATGGGGATCGCTATGCTGATGCTTGCCAATTTTATGCGGAAGTTTGGCCAGCGCTTTCAGGACCGGCACGCATAGAAGGAGTGGGGACATTCAGAGTTCGTAAGCTGCTGATTTTTGAATCGGCCGCGATGGCGTGAGCGTGGCTTCAATCGCTTACGAACTCTGAATGCCCCCGCTGGCTCCTAGACCTCTGATGCTGCGCTAAAGCCACTGCAGCAAAACCGAAAATCAATGACTTACGAACTCTGAATGTCCCTAATCCGTCGTGAATGTCCCTAGTTCGTCGAATATATGTTGCGCCGCACAAAATTATTGACCACAATGTCTGTAATAGATGTGTAACGGTGCCGTGAACCAGGCTTGGGGCTGGCACCAAACCAGCTTTGCGGAGATAAGTCATGGAGATTAAAGACAAAGTTGCGGTGATTACCGGGGCGGCCAGCGGCATCGGCGGCGCCGTGTGCGAGGAACTGGCCCGCCGGGGGGCGAAATATGTCGCCATGGTCGATATGAGCCCGGAGATCGTCGGCAAGGCGGACGAGGTCAACCGCAACTGCGGTCGGCTTGCGGCGCACGCGTTCCAGGGAGACGTGACCCGCAGCGAATTTCGCAACCAGGTTTTCGACACCGTTTGCGGCGAGCACCAGATGGTGAACGTGTGTGTTCCGGCAGCCGGCATCGTTCGCGACTCCCTGGCGGTGAAGGTCAACCGGACCTCGGGCGCGGTTGAGATGTATCCAGTGGATGTCTTTCGCCAGGTCACCGAGGTCAATCTCATCGCGCCGGTGTACTGGGCGATGGAGACAGTGGCGCGAACGGCGCAGTATCGCCATCAGCATGGTTTGAAACGATGGGGACCGGAGGAGGAGATTCAGGGTGCCATCATTTTCATCGGTTCGGTCGCGTCACAGGGCAACAAAGGCCAAATCTCTTATGCCTCCACTAAGGCGGGCCTGGAAGGCGCGGCGGCGACGCTGATGAAGGAAGCGATCTTTCACGGCGTACGCTGCGGAGTGATTCATCCGGGTTACACGGATACGCCCATCCTCGGTGCTCTCGGCGACGAGTACGTGGAGAAACACGTGCTGCCGGAAACACAGCTCGGGCGGTTGATTCGGCCCGAAGAGATTGCGGACGCGATCTGTTTCATGATTTCGAATCAGGCCGTGAGCGGTGAGTTGTGGGCCGACGCCGGCTGGCATCCGGCGGCCGCTTGATATCGCGCATGGAGGTGACCGCTTCCGGTGTTGACTAATTGAATACTCACGTCGGAATACAAAATTCGGCAACGCTCAAAAGCATTGCCTTTTAGCGGATTAGTCAGCTCCGGGAGTATGTTCTTCTCGCTTGTCGGAGTACATGGTGCGGTCGGCCGCGGCGAGTGAACTCTCCGCGGTCACGCTGAACGACGAACAGCGCGGCCAGAATCGCGAGCGCCGCCCGGGCAAACACCGGCAAGAGAACAATTCGCGTTGTATTGGAGCCGCGCAATGTGGCACCCGAGGGATCCGGACAGCCGCATGGACCCGATGTGACGACCAGGTCGGGGGCGGCCTGTCTTAAGAGTATAGTGCCACTTGCGGTGAACGCGGGCGGACGAACGATCCTGGTGGAGGAACGCTAACGGAGTTGACTAGTCGGCTACAAAGTAGACGTAATCAAGGTTGGCGAAACTTGATTTGCGACGCCAATAGTCGGCTCTGGGACCGAGTTTCGGTTGGTATGCAAGCGCCTTGACGCTGATTCGGCTCAGCGTCTAGAAATAGGTCGTTGCCCCTGATTATTTTGTTTTTAACGTTATTCTTTTGGACATTCACCTAACCCCCGTCGAAGCGCGCGTGCTCGGGTCGCTGATAGAGAAGGAGGCGACGACTCCCGATTATTATCCTTTGTCCCTGAACGCGCTTGTTGCGGCCTGCAATCAGAAGTCGAATCGAGACCCGGTGATGGGTCTCGACCAGACGCAGGTGCTCGAAGCCCTCGATGGGCTGATCGCGAAGCGCCTGGCGCGTGACAAGACGACGTCGGGGAGCCGGGTGACCAAATACGTGCATCGGCTTTCCGGCACCCTGGGATTGACGCACGAGTTCTCCGCCGAGGAAGTCGCCCTGCTTTGCGTGCTGATGCTGCGCGGGGCCCAGACCGTGGGAGAGCTTCGCGCGCGCAGCGAACGACTGTGCAAGTTCGATAACTTGGGCCGGGTCGAGGACACCTTGTCGGGCCTGATATCGCGCAAGGACGGGCCCTATGTGACCAAGCTTCCGCGCCAGCCGGGTCGTAGAGAAGCACGGTATGCGCATCTACTGTGCGGCGATGTGGAGCCGGGGACCGAGGAAGCGGGCGAGGCCACGCCGTCGTCAGGGGCGCCGCAGGACAAGGCCGGTGACAAGGATCGTATCGCGGCCCTGGAGCGCGCGATGGACGAGATCCGGGCGGAGCTGGAGGAAATTAAGCGCCGGCTAGGGCAGGGATAATAGGATAGCAATAGAGAGTTCTTATTGCTGATCCTGCCTTTTATTGCAAGGCTAACAAGCGCGGCTCTTTTTCCCATCGGCGTGGCAGCGGTCACAGCAATAAGTCTGCATCGATAGGATGATAGACGCTCGCGGAACGAATAAGCGAGTCTGCAGTAAGCGCCGGCACGCCGTAGACTTCAGCGCTGACGCCAAAATCTTTTTTAATTTTTTGAATTAACAGATCGAAATCACCATCGCCGGACAGCAGTACGACGGTATCTACGTCCTTGGCGGTTGCCATGACGTCAATTGTAATGCCGACGTCCCAATCGCCTTTGGAGGAGCCGTCGCTGCGCTGAATATAGGGTTTGAGTTTTACCGTGAAGCCTATCTGCTTGAGGGCGTTTTGGAATTTAAGCTGTTTGTCGTCGCCTCGATGAATCGCGTAGGCGACTGCTGAAACGATTTCTCCTTCAGAACTGACGCGCTGCCAGAGTTTGCGGTAGTCGAACTGGCGACCATAGGCCTGGCGTGTGGTGTAGTAAATATTTTGAACGTCTACAAAGACTGCAATTCTGTTCACGGCAACACCTTCAGGATGAACGTTTCCGAAACTGACTATTTTCCTATTCGCGTCCGAAAGCAATATTCTAGAGCGTTCAAAAGGATCGCCTTTTAGTCGATTTGTCCATTCGGCAACGGTGGTTGCCGATTGTGGTTTGGAAAGCGACAGCCGCCGAATGACTCATCGCGAAGACACCATCGCACTGCTGCTTTTCATCATCGTCGCAGTCGGCATTCCGGCGGTCGTGGTGCTGCAGCACTTTCTGGGAATAGACGTGCTGAGCGTGCTGCGTCTCGGTTCTGGCCGCACTTACATCGGCGCCGTTTTTGCCGTTCTCGCCACCGCGGTGGCGGGATTGAACGGCTACTTGAATTTGGTCGCGCCGTGGCTGCATAAGCGGCAACACGGCGATATGGAGAGCTACTCGCACGTGTCCGGGTTGCCGGTAGTGGGCGGGTTCCTGGTTCTGTTCGCGGCGCTCTTGATTCCCGCTTCTCCGGCGGTGGGGAGTTACCTGTTGCTGGTCTATTGCGCGGATTCCGGAGGCCTGCCGTGGTTTCTGCTAACCATGCTGATCAGGCGCGATTCGGCGTGAGCACCGATGTCATCAGGACACGGCCATCTTGTTTCAGGCGCGGGGTAGCTCTGTGGCACGATCATTTGGACGCAGCGGGTCGGCTGGCAGCTAAGCGGTCTTTTTGATCAGGCGGCCAGCACTCCTTCGGGCAAGCCTCGCGACATCGCTCTGGATCAACAGCAGGCACGGCAGGAGGATCAAGGTCAGCGGCGTTGCGAACAGGATGCCGTAACCCATGGCCAGCGCCATCGGCGCCGAGAACGGATCTGAGCCGCCGATGCCGTAGGCCATCGGCAGCAGTCCAGCCACCGTGGTCACCGACGTTAACAGTATCGGCCGCAGTCGATCTTTGGTGGCACTGACGATGACGTCGGCCGGCGGCGCTTCAGCCTGCGCGTCGCGTATGCGGTTGGCGAGATTCACGAGTATCAGCGAGTCGTTGACCACGATGCCGACCAGCCCGATAACACCGAGCATGGCCAGGAATCCGATGGCTTGGCCGTGTACCGCGAAGGCGAAGATGACGCCGATGAGCCCGAAAGGCACGGCGAACATCACCAGCAGAGGCTGTAGCATTGAATTGAAAAGCAGCAGCAACACCAGGTAAATGCCCACCGCAGCGGCGGCGAAGGCCACCACGAGGCTGTCCATGGATTCCTGCGTCTCCTCGGTCTCGCCGCCGGCGACGATGCGCATGCCCGGCCAGTTCCTGTTCACGTTGATGGCGTCGAGCACGGCGTTGGTGGCAACAAGGGAGGTGGTTTTTTCCTTGTCGATGTTCGCGGTGACGGTGATGGTGCGCTCGTTATCGTAGTGATACAGATTCGATGGTCCGGCATCCACCCGGAAATCGGCGACCTCCTGCAGCTCTATGAAGCGGCCGTTACGATTCGGGATGATCAGTTTGCCCAGAACCTCGGCCGAGCCGCGCGCTTCCTCCTCCAGAATGACACGAAAGTCGACATCCTCGTCGCCGTAGCGCACCGAGGTCACGATTTCGCCGTCGTAAGCCAGCCGCAGGTTCTTCGCCACGTCGGCAACGCTTAAGTCCTGCTCCGCAAGCCGGATGTAGTCCAGTTCGACCACAATCTGTTCCTTGCCGGCCTTGTCGTCACGCTCGATGTCGGTGACGCCATCGATCTTCCGGAGTTCAGCGATTACGGCACGCGTCAGTGTCCGGCGCCGCTCGTCGTCGCTGCCGATGACGCGCAGCTGCACCGGGCGTCCGACCGGCGGACCGCCGCTTTCGATGATGTAGGTCAGCTTGTCGAAGCCCTCGAGGCGATCGGTCTGTGAGCGCAGGGAGTCGACAATCTGATCGGCGTTGCGGTCCCGTTTCGCGAACGCGGTCAGGTAGACCCCCACCAGCGCCCAGTTCTCGTTCTCGCCCAGATTGAAGACGCCGTGGGTGCCGATACGCGTAGTGTAAGAGTCCAGCTCCTCCACCGGCAGCGCGGCGACCAGGGCCTCGACCTGCTTAATCTTCTCTGCGGTATGTTCCAGTGACGAGCCGCTGGGCAGCTCGGCCAGAATGTAAAACTCGTCCGCCGACTGTGTGGGAAAAAGCACGAAGTCCATGAACTTTGCAGCATAAAGAAACGCGGCCGCCATCAGCGCCAGGAACACGCCGGTGACGGTATAGCGCCGGCGCAACAGCTTGCGCAGCGCCTTGCCGAAGTGCTCGCGAAAACGCACGAACCAGTCGCTGGTGGTCATGCGCCTCGTTTTTCTATCGCTTCGCGATCGCGAAATCAAGTGCGCCGGCATGATAAAGAGCGTATCCAGCAGCGAGATCGACAGCGCAATCACGACGACGAGAGGAATCACGAAGATGAAGTCACCCAGGGTTCCGGTCATATAGAACATCGGCAGGAACGCCAGCGCTGTGGTGACGACGGTGGTAATGACCGGTTTCGCAACCGTGTAGGTGCCCTCGACCGCGGCATCCAGCGGCGCCTTGCCTATTTCGCGATATCGCCAGATGTTCTCAGCCACCACTATGCCGTCATCGACGATGATGCCGATCACCAGGATCATCGCGCCCATGGCGATGGTGTCGAGAAAGACGCCGAAAATCGGCAGCACGAAGATCGTGCCGAGCAACACCACGGGGATGCTCAGGGCCACCCAAAAGGCCGTGTGCCAGTTGAGGAACAGAGTCAGCATCAGCATGACCAGAGCGAGACCGAGCAGACCGTTGGAAACCACGACATTGAGACGATTGGTCACCAGCCTCGATTTGTCGTTGGAGTATTCGATGCTGATACCTTCGGGCAGCTGGTCCTGGCTGTCGGCGACGAGCTGCTTGATAGCCTCCACGGTGCGCATGATGTCGGACGACTCTTTCTTGTAGACCACGAACGAAATCGCCGGCGTGCCGTTCATTCGCGACAGCACCTTTGCCGGCTCGAAACCATCGCGCAGGACGGCTAAGTCCTTGACGCGAATCGTGGACCCGCCCTCACTGATGCGCACGATCACCTCGGCGGCCTCCGTCGGATCGGTGAACTCGGCCATGGTGACGATGTTCTTTTCGCTGGTATAGGACTCGAAGGATCCGCCGGTGGCGCGGATATTGCGGTTCTGAATCGCGGTGACGATCTCGTGGGACGAGATACGGTAGCGCTCGAGCGCGTCCTGCTCGATTTCGACTTTGATCTCGCGGTCCAGGTAGCCGTACTTGGTGACGCTGCGCACGCCGGGCACGGCCCGCAGCTCCTGCTCCGCGCGTCGCGCCGTCTCGCGCAGCAAGGCGTAGGGCACATCGCCCGTGAGCCCGACTTCGATCACGGGTATCGCCGTCGATGTGGTGATCTCCTCCACCACGGGATCTTCATCCACTTCCACGGGAAGGTCTGAGACCCGGGAGACCGCGTCCCGAACGTCGGTTTTCACTTTGTTCTTGTCCCGCATCTCGCGGTCGATCCAGATGTGGATGATGGAAATGTTCTCCATCGAGAATGAGGTGTATTTGT
Source organism: uncultured Gammaproteobacteria bacterium (assembly GCA_947258715.1). GTDB lineage: Bacteria > Pseudomonadota > Gammaproteobacteria > HK1 > HK1 > CAMYJH01. Next base: position 6,638 of record CAMYJH010000037.1, on the reverse strand, counting down.
CGATGCCGTCGACTTCCTTCAGCTCTTCCTCGATCTCGTTGGTGACGTTGAGCTCGACGTCTTCGGGCGAGGCGCCGGGATAGCGCGTCGTCACCGTCATCTCCAGCAGATCCACACTCGGGAAGTTGTCACGCTGGATCACCGACAGCGCGCTCACTCCGAGGAAAACGATGAGGAAGGTGAGTACGTACGCGAGCGTGGATTGGCTTGCGAAAAAGCGGAGTGCGCCTTTCATCAGCGGCGATGCCTAGGGCGTGAATTCCGCTTTGCCAAACATGCCCGGATACAGCTTGTCCTGACGGGGCAGGGTGGCCTCGACTACGAACTCGTGGGTGGAGGGATCGCCGGAAGGAATGATTTTGCTCACGGTGGCGGAAAGCGTCAGGTCATCGAGCGCATCGATAGTGACCGTGACCTCCTGACCCTTCTCGATGCGAGAGATATCCCGTTCTTTGACGCTGGTACGAAATTTGAGCGTAGCGTGATCCTCGAGCACCAGCAGCGGCTCACCGGGCGCCGTGACGTCGCCGCTCTCCACCTTCTTGCGGATGATGACGCCGGCAAACGGAGCCCGGATCTTGGATTCGTCGAGCATGGCCCGGGCCCGGGCGACCTCGGCCTTCGCTCCTGCCGCCGTCTGCTCCGCCGCGTCCACTTTGAAGTTGGCATCGTCGAGTTTTTCCTGGGACACGGAGCCTTGCTGACGCAGATTCCTGACCCGGGCCGCCAGCTTCTCCTGATGTGCGCGGTTAATCTCCTCCATCCGCAGCCGCGCCTGGGCGGCCGCCAGGTTGGCGCGGAGCTCCGCGTCGGCGATGTCCACCAGCACGTCTCCGGCATCCACCCGATCCCCTTCTTCGACGTTGACCACCGCCACTCTGCCGACGATCTTTGCCGCCAACGTGACGCTTCGGTCAGGCACGACCACGCCGGTGGATGTCGGCGCGGGCGGGGCAACCTGAGCCCGGGCGACGCCTGGGTAGCAGAGCAGAAGCAACACAACGGATAGCGCAATGTTTCGATTCATCGCTTTTCCAGAAGCATAAGGGTAGAAGGGGGTCAGAAGAGGGACATTCAGAGTTCGTAAGCTACTGATTTTAAGATTTTGAAAACTGATACAAGCCAAGCTTCAATCACTTACGAACTCTGAATGTCCCTCTTCCGAGACTCCCTCTTCCGAGAAAATCAATAGCTTACGAACTCTGAATGTCCCTCTGCCTCCTCTGCCTTTAAAACTGGTGAACAAGGCGGTTATTATATTTTTAAACCGCGGTCTGGGCGCCAGATATAAGAATATTTTCGCCGCGCCCGAGTCTGCGGAGTATAAGAAACCGCGCTGAGGTTATTTGCCGGGATGTGAGGATTTCGGGACACGTTTCCTTCGATTTTCAGATTTAAAGGAATCTCTGGCCGCGTCGGCGGCGGCAACGATCCCCACGCGCGGATGATCAATGGACGATCAATAAGGAATAAGCATGACGCCCAGCCGCGGTCGGACTCCACACCTGGTTACAAGCCTTTTTGGGAACATCATCGCCGGCCTTGCTATCGCCACGGCACTATACCTGCCGACCAGCGTCATGGGCTCACATTCGTGGGGGTACGACGAATGGATCCTGATGGATTTCACACAACAGTGGAGCAATGCCGATCGCATATCGGCCTGTGAGATCTTAAAGAACGATATCGATGATCCCAATTGGGGCTCAAGCTGTACCGTAGGGGGCGAGAGAAGCGGCGGTCACATAAACCGAGGATGCAGTAACGCAAATCCGGGTAATGTGGAAGGCGGATGCGAAGCGGAGCTCGTTTTTTGCCGCCTGATAACCTGTCTCGACCATGCTCCGCATGTGCCTGTCAACCTGCCGATGACCGCATTCCGATGCGAGACACACGGCTACTCTTACGACTTCACCACCGACACTTGCGGCATACCGCAGTCCAACCCCGGCAAAGAGCGGGGCAGCTGTAAGCCCGAGGTTGGCAATCCGTGCAACCCCATCAGCGGCAATAAATCTCAGCAGGAAACCGACTATACCGGTGCGGGTCCTTTTCCTCTCCGCTTCCAGCGCTTCTACAACAGCGTCCGTGTCGCGCTGTCCGGGCCCGGTGCGGATTGGCGTCACACCTACGACCGCAGTATCCACGTCGGATCGATTAGTCTGCTGGGTTCGGAGGCCGAAGCGGCCCGCGCCGACGGTCAGATACTGACGTTTTCCTTTATAGGTGGCGTGTGGATATCAGATCCGGACGTTCGTCAACGCCTGGAAGAGGAACTGGACATTCAAGGTGTTCGCACCGGCTGGCGGCTGACCGACGCCAACGACACCGTCGAGCAGTACGACGCTTCTGGCCGTCTCGTCGCCGTCACCAATCGCGAGGGTTTCGGCCAAACTCTGATCTATGACGACATCTCCGGCCTGTTGCAAACGGTGACAGACCCCTTCGGTCGCACGCTGTCGTTGAGTCATGATGCGAACGGCCGTCTGGAGTCGCTAACCGATCCTGGCGGTAACGTCTACGAATATAACCACGACGGCAACGGCAATCTCGTTGCGGTTATATATCCCGACGACACGCCGGCGGACCGTTCAGACAATCCAAGGCGCATCTACCACTACGAGGATTCGCGGTTTTCATATCACCTCACGGGTATAACCGACGAGAACGGCGGCCGCTTCTCGACCTACGCCTATGATGGTCAAGGTCGAGCCGTGCTGAGCACCCGGGCTGCGGGCGCCAACGAAATCACGATTAGATACAACACGGACGGTACGTCTACCGTGACCGATGCCCTCGACAATCAAACTGTTTATACGGTGGAGTCCATATTCGGCGTCCGTAAAACGACCCAATTCGATCAGCCTTGCGCGCTGTGCCAGAACAAGAACGCCGCCAACAGCTACGACGAGAATGGCTTCCCGGCCTCGACCACCGATTTCAACGGCAATCTGACCACTTTCGACTTCGACCGACGGGGTCTCGAGCTGTCGCGCACGGAGGCGGACGGAACGCCGGAGGCGCGAACCCTCACCACGGAGTGGCATCCGACGCTTCGCCGGCCGCTGAAAATTACCCAGCCCGGACGTGACACAAGCTTTTCATACGACCCCGTCGGGCGGCTTTTGACCCGAACGGTTACGGACGTCGCCACCGGCACCTCGCGAACCACAACGCGAAGCTACACGCCCGAAGGCTTGCTGGCGAGCATTGACGGGCCGCGAACCGACGTCCTGGATGTCACCCGCTTTCAATACGACGCCGCCGGTAATCTCATAAAGACCATCAATGGGCTCGGCCACGAGACGAACATAACCGGCCACGATGCCCATGGCCGGCCGCTGACCCTCGTCGACGCCAATGGTGTCATCACTCAGCTTCGCTACGACGCGCGAAATCGTCTTATCAGCCGCGAGGTGGCCGGCAGCCTTACCCGTTTTGAATACGACGGCGTCGGCAACGTCACCAGAGTGACGCTGCCCGACGGCAGCTTCATCGCCTTAGAATACGATGGCGCAAATCGAATGATCGCTATGGCCGACAATCTCGGTAACCGTATCGCTTATACCCTCGATGCGCTGGGCAACCGGACTGCGGAGCAGACCTTCGATCCCGGCGGCGTGCTGACCCGAAGCATGGGTCGTGTTTACAGCCTGCTCAACCGCCTGACCGACGAGACGGGTGGCGAGAACCAGACCACGCACTTTGCCTACGACCCTCAGGGAAACGTGATTGCGGTGACCGATCCCAACAATCGATGGACGGTTTCCAATTACGACGCCCTGAACCGCCTCATCGAGACCATCGCCCCGGATGACGGCGTCACGCGCTTTGCCTACGACGGCCGGGACAATCTGGTCGCGGTGACCGATCCGCGTAACCTTCGCAGCAGCTATCTCTACAACGGCTTCGACGAAGTCATCGAGACCTCGAGCCCGGATACGGGGTTGACCACCCAGAAGTACGATGAGGCCGGGAACCGAATCAGCAGCACCGATGCGCGCGGCGTCAACGCGAGCTTCGAGTATGACGTTCTCAACCGCCTCACCGCCATTCGCTATCCCGACCCGGCCGAGGACGTGAGCTTCGAATACGACCAGGGGTCGAACGGTATCGGGCGCCTGACGCGGATCAGCGATCAAGCGGGCACCATCGACATGGGGTACGACGGACGCGGAAATTTGATCGCGGAGACTCGAACGATCGACGGGGTTCTTTATACAACGGGCTATGCTTACGACGCCGCCGACCGGCTGCTGCAGCTGACCTACCCGAGCGGTCTCGTCGTCAGCTATGAGCGAGACCTCCTCGGCCGTGTCTCGGCGGTGACAATGACTAAAAATGGTGTGACGCGCGATGTGGCCAGCCGACTCGAATACGCGCCGTTCGGGCCGCGAACCGGATTCACTTTTGGCAACGGCATTCAGTTATCGCGCACACTCGACGGGGATTACCGGCTTGCGGTCCAGCGGCAGGGTGCTGTGCAGGATTTGAGCTTTCAATACGATGCGGCCGACAACATCGTGGGGATCCAGGATGACGTGGATCCCGCCCGCAATCAATCGTTCGGTTACGACGGGGTGAATCGTTTGCTGTCAGCAGACAGCATCGTGTACGGCGACCGCGTCTACGCCTATGATCAAGTGGGCAACCGGCTGGCGCGGACTGCCGACGGCGATAGCGATACGTATCTCTACAGCACCACCGCCAATCAGCTGGACGCGGTTATCGGCCCCAACGCCGAGACTTTCGTCTACGACGCGGCCGGCAACACCGTACGCAAAGGCCCGACTACCTTTGTCTATAACGATGCCAATCGCCTCGAGTCGGTGCAGGTGAGCGGCCAGGTTATCGCCGAGTACACCTATAACACCAAGGGCGAGCGGGTGAAGAAAGTGGTGGGCGGAGAGATCACCGCATTTCACTACGATCAGGCGGGCAATCTGCTCGCAGAGTTCGACGGAGAGGGCAATCCTTTAAGGGGCTACATCTGGCTTGATGGTGAGCGGCTCGCTATCGTCGCCGCCGCGGCCGGTCCGGATCTGACTTTTACCGGGACGAACCGGCGGACCGGGGATGAGATCACCATCGGGCTTTATCTCGAGCACCAGAGCGTCGAAATCGAGGATCGCCACGGCCTATCGGGGTCGTATACCTTGACGGGCAAACAGTGGAAGCTCGGAGAAAATGGCGTGCTGAAGCTCAGCTTCAAGGGGGAGGGGAGTCACTTCGAAGGGAATCTGCACCTCGAGACCCTCGAGGGCACTTTCGGCGGCCGAACAAGCGGCCCGTGGCATCCGTACAAGGTGACCGGGGAAGAGGGCGGTGCCACTCCGGAGGGGCTATTCTTTATACATACCGATCACCTGGGCACGCCGAAGGCCATCACCGACGAGAGCCAGGAGGTCGTTTGGGACGCGAGTCATACACCGTTTGGGACGGCGCTTATTTCGGTCAACGAGCTGGAGAACAACCTGCGGTTTCCGGGGCAGTATTTTGATGAGGAGACGGGGTTGCATTACAACCACTATCGTTATTATCGAGCCGATGTTGCCCGATATTTTCGAAGTGACCCATTTGGATTTAATGGTGGCATTAACACTTACGCTTACTCCGGAAGTAATCCAGTCCGATACTTTGATACATTCGGGCTGCTAGTAGAATACATCTGCCGACCAGTTCAAAATATACCGCTTATTCGTCCGAAGCATTGTTTTGTCTACATTACCTGCCCGCCAGAGGGATGGTCGAAAGTGCTTTCCTTGTTTGGGGACTCGGCGAGTGGAATTCCAGGGTATCCAACTCAAGGTTACAAATACTCATATGATCCGAATATCCCGCCAGGCGATATTGACCTAGATTACGGTAGGGACGATCCGGGATCTGAGACCAATAGGATCTATCCAATCGAGGAAACACAATGTCGCGCGGGTATGTGCGGATTTGAGAAGGAAATATTAGAACGATATTATGACGCGCCTTGGGGCAGCATTCCTTATGAAGGTATTTTTGGCCCAAATTCCAATACCTTCTCTCGAAAATTACTTGGCCCGCTTAGCCAATCAAACTTGCCAGGTAGCAATCCCTTAAACGGCGCGCCAGGTATAAATTACCGTCCACTTACCGGCGCAGTATTTGGAGAAGCTCTCTTCTAAATAACCATGGAATAGTAATATAAAAAAGTTTTTTCATATCAGCGTATGCAAAAGATTATCATTGATTTCGTTTTTTTTCTGATCGGGATTATCTCTGTTACGATTTACGTGCAGTTTGTGGATCCTAAGCTTGGAGATAATCTGGGCCCAATATTGGGGGCAATTTTTTTGCCCATATTAGTAGGTATTGTTGGCCCAACAGTCCTTTCTGGAAACATTCCGATTCGAATACTATTAAGCGGCATAGTATTCCCAGCTGCGATATTTGTATCTTGGGTTATAGCTTTAGGGGAACCGAGGGACCCAGATTCGGGGGTCTTTGTCGTGCTGGTGATGTTATGGACAGGTGCCGTGTCAGCTGTATCTGCCTGGATAGTCTCCTCCCGGATGCAACGGTTCCGGAGTTGATTATTTGACTATTGGACAGGTTGCAGAGGCAAAGCCGACGTTCACAGTTTGTAACCTACCAATCGTCGGATTTCC
>CAMYJH010000036.1 GCA_947258715.1 uncultured Gammaproteobacteria bacterium | reverse complement strand
CGGGGAGAAGCTGCCGGAAACGCCGGGCAAGCTGGATCTGCTTTCCTACGACTGGCTGCATCCGCGGAACCTTTTGTTCGGCACCCCGGACTACGTGGCCGAGAAGATCGCTGAGCTGCGCGAGAAGCTCAATATCCAGACGCTGCTCGTGTGGTCGAACTTCCCCGGTGTCGATCACGAGGCGTGCATGCGCTCGGTGAAATTGTTCACCGAGGAAGTGATGCCCAGATTTCAGGACGGCGTCAAAAGCCGCGTCGCCTGATCTTCCATGGGCGAGCGGGCGAGAGAATCCGCACCGGCCTTCAACACCCATCGCGTGATTGAGGGCGAAGGCCCGTGGGTAGTGCTGATCCATGGCGTGGGTCTGGATCACGACATGTGGTCAGCCCAGGCGCAAGAATTGTCGCGCGACCTCACCGTTTTGCGCTACGACCTGATCGGCCACGGCAAAACGCCGCCGCGGCCGGGGCGCGCTGATCGCGCAGGCCTTCGCTCTTGCCTATCCGGAGCGCCTCTTGCGTCTAGTCCTGGTGAGCGGCGTTTACGACCGCGATACGCCTGCGCGCGAATTGGTGTTGAAACGGCTTGAGCAGGCGCAGCAAAGCGGTCCGTCGTCAATCACTGATGCCGCCATCGATCGCTGGTTCACCGACGCTTTTCGGAACAAGCACCCTGAGGAAGTCGCAAAGGTCGAGCGGCGCCTGCGCGCCAACAACCCGGAGGGATTTCTGCCGGCCTACCGTCTCTTCGGCCGGGCCGATGCGCGGCTTGCGGGCAGGCTTGGTGAAATCAAAGCACCGGCGCTCGTGATGACCGGTAAAGACGACACCGGCTCCACGCCCGACATGGCGCGGCGCATGAGCGAAGCGATGCCAAACGCCGAGTGCCGGATCATTCCCGGCATTCGTCACATGCTGCCAGTGGAAGCAGCGGTCGAGCTGAACGCGATGCTGAAAGCGTTCCTTTTGAACTCAGAGAAAAAACGATGAACGATCTCGCCCGTTACCAGCTTTTCATCGACGGCGCCTGGTGCGACGCTTCCGACGGCGCAACATTCGAAAGCATCAACCCGGCGACGGCTGAACCCTGGGCGATCATGCCGGCGGCGAGCGAGGCGGACGTGAACCGCGCCGTTCAGGCAGCGAAGCACGCGCTTTATGAAGGACCGTGGGCCTCCATGACCGCCACCCAGCGCGGCAAGCTGATCCGGCGATTAGGAGATCTAGTCGCTGAGAACGCCGAAAAGCTCGGCGACGTGGAAACCATCGACAGCGGCAAGCTGGCGCGGGAGACCCGCAGCCAGACCCGCTACGTGGCGGACTATTACTGGTACTACGCCGGTCTCGCCGACAAGATCGAGGGCGCGACGCTGCCCATCGACAAGCCCGATCTGCACGTGTTCACGACCAGGGAGCCCATCGGCGTGGTGGCGGCGGTGGTGCCCTGGAACGCGCAGATGTTTCTGAGCGCCACCAAGCTGGGCCCGGCGCTGGCCGCCGGAAACACGGTCGTGCTCAAGGCGTCGGAAGACGCGCCGGCGCCGATGCTGGAATTCGCCAAGCTGATCGAGGCGGCGGGGTTTCCGCCGGGGGTGGTGAACGTGATCACCGGATTCGGCGAGCCCTGCGGGCGGGCGCTCACCGCGCACCCGGAGGTCGGCCGGGTGGCGTTCACCGGCGGACCGGCGACGGCGCGCAGGGTGGTGGAAAACACCGCCAACAATTTTGCCGTCACCTCTCTCGAGCTCGGCGGTAAGTCGCCCATCGTGGTGTTCGACGACGCCGACATCGACGGCGCGGTGAACGGTCTCATCGCCGGCAACTTCGGCGCCACGGGCCAGAGCTGCGTGGCCGGATCGCGGGTGTTTTTGCATGAGCGCGTGCGCGATCAGATCCTCGAGCGGCTTGTGGATCGCGCCGCCCGGATCAACATCGGCGATCCGCTGGATGAGAAGACCGACATGGGCCCGCTTGCGACCAAACGGCAGCTGGAGCACATCGAGTCTTCCGTTTCGGAAACCGTGGCTCAAGGCGCCACGCTCCTTTCGGGCGGCAAACAGCCGGAGCAGCCCGGGCGCGGCTTTTACTACGAGCCGACGGTGCTCGCCTGCCCGGACCAGACGGTGAAGACGGTGCAGGAAGAGATGTTCGGTCCGGTGATGAGCGCACTCTCTTTCAGCGACGAGGACGAGGCGGTAGCGTTCGCCAACGACACCCGTTTCGGGCTCGGCGCCGGCGTGTTCACCCAAGACGTGGGCCGGGCGCTCAGGGTGAGCAAGCGCATCCGATCCGGGATCGTCTGGGTCAACACCTACCGCGCCATCTCCCCCATCGCGCCCTTCGGCGGTTTTCGCCAGAGCGGATATGGGCGCGAAGCCGGTATCGACGCCATCCACGAGTACACCCGCACCAAGTCGGTGTGGATCAACACCTCGTCGACGCCCATGGCCGATCCTTTCGTCATGCGCTGAAGGTTTTCGACACACTTGAAATGAAACCCGCAATCCCGACTTCAGCGCCAAAAGCGCCCGTTGACAGCGCGAACTTCCGCCGCGCGCTGGGCACCTTTCTCACCGGCGTCACCGTGGTTACCTGCGTCGATGATCTGGGACAACCGCGGGGCTTTACCGCGAATTCGTTTACCTCCGTCTCCCTCGATCCGCCGCTGGTGCTCGTTTGTATCGCAAAGAGCGCGCAAAGCATCGACGCGTTCGTGGGCGCCCACGGGTTCGGCATCAGCATTCTCGCCGAACATCAGAAACCTGTTTCGCAATTGTTCGCCTCGAAGTCCCCGGAAAAATTCAAGAGCGTGCGATGGCTGCCGGGAAGCACCGGCGCGCCGCGTCTTGCGGAGGGCATCGCCTGGTTCGACTGCCATACGCGACAGCGCGTGGACGCCGGCGACCACGTGGTGCTCATTGGCGAGGTGGTTCAGTTCTCCGCGGATGGCGGATCACCGCTGGGCTATTGCCAAGGCAACTACGTCAGCTTCGGCCTCGTCCACGAGGCAGTCGATCAGGAGCGGGCACGAACAATTTTCGGTTGTATCGTCAACCTGGGCGATCGCGTGCTTCTTTGCCGCCGCGCTGGGAATGCGTCATGGACGCTGCCGACAACCAGCCTGGTCGAGGAAGGATCCAGCAGTCATCAGGTCTTGCGCGGCATGCTCGATGGAATGAAGGTCTGCGCCGAGCTCAGTTTTCTTTTCTCGGTGTATGACGTGCCCAAGCGCGGCGAAACCCATATCTTCTACCGCGGCAGCTTGACCGCGGCCCCAGCCGGTGGGCAGGACGGCGCGCTCGAAGCGCGGCTTTTCGACTTTGCCCACATTCCCTGGAGCGATTTCCCGCTTCCCCAGACCCGGTCGATGCTGCGACGCTACCTGCGCGAACAGGCGGCAGACAGCTTCGGCATCTACGTGGACGGGTTCGGCCACCGCCGGGTGGCGACCCTGAACGCCGCGCCAGAAGACTGGGGCGCCGAGCATGGATCGGCCGATTAGCGCCGTCAAGAAATCGGGCAGTTGATCGGTCGAAATCAGCCGTGGAGCGGCTCAGCGGCGATGACGATGCCGTCTTCGTCGGAGTAAAGGTATTCGCCGGGGCGAAAGGTGACGCCGGCAAAACTGACCGGGATATCCCACTGGCCCTCGCCACGTTTGATGCTCCGTCTAGGGTTGGTGGCGAGCGCTTTGAGACCGATGGACATCTTACCGATCTCCGCCACGTCGCGAATGCAGCCATAAACGACCATTCCAGCCCAGCCGCTGTCCTCGGCGATGCGCGCCATCATCTCGCCCAAGAGCGCGCAGCGGCGCGACCCGCCGCCGTCCACCACCAGCACGCGGCCCTTGCCCGGGGACTCCAGGGCGTCGCGGATCAAAGAGTTGTCCTCGAACACCTTCACCGTGCTGATGGGGCCGTGAAACGCCCGCCTCCCGCCGAAATTGGTCAAAAGTGGCTCGGCGATCAGCAGCGCGTCCTCGAATTCGTCGCAGAGCTCGGCAGTCTTGATCCGTATACGGATCTCTCTGGTGTCGACCATCGTTCGGAGTCCCCCTCTACGGCCCTAATATCTGAAGGCGTGGCTGCGTTATTATAGGACCTACTCCGCATCATCCGTGACAGCCCGGCACCTCTTGCCGGCCATTCACAGAACGCAGCCGGGACGGGGTGCCGCGTGCGCCCCTCAGGCCAGGAGGTTGACTCACATGCGCGGCCCGCTGATCACGATCACCATCATCGTCCTCGTCCTTGTCGGGGTGTACTTCTTATTTGGTGACCGGAAGGTTCCCGGCGGCCCAGAATCGCAAACGGCGGAAACTGCGGCAGAGCCGGCCAGCGGCCAGGACGTGGCCGGGAAGCCTAAATCACTGGAGCAGGAAGCGGAGACTTACATTTCCAAGTTGACCGAGCCCAATTCCGACCCGGTTGCGGTGGAGAAGGCCGATCACTTCATTTCCAAGGATCAGGTGCTCTCGCTGCTGCCGGAGGGCGTCACCGAGGAGATCACCCGGGAGAATCTCGAGGCCGACCCCAGCCTCTCCCCAAACACCCCCATTACGGTGGTAAAAAAGGCAGAGCAGATTGAAATCACCACGCCGGAGAAGGTGATCGCAGAAGCCGAAGGCGACCTCGACCGCAAGGTCAAAATCCTCGAGGGCGGTGACGTCCGCGAGTCCACGGCGCGGGAACTCCTGGAACAGTATCGGCAGAACCCGGATGCGGAGATCGCCATCGTCAAGGACGTGGAATATTTCGTCATCACGACCCCTAAGGAGCTGCTGGAAGATCCCACTGTGGTGGCCGGGGAAACGCTGACCATTATCCGCAAGCCCTACCGACTGGAAGCGGCGACCATTGCCGAACTGCTGCGGGAACAGCAGGCGCTGTCACCGGATTCGGTGTTCTACGTGCGCACCGTTCGCCCGAGCGACAGTCAAGGGATATGGGGCATCGTCCACGACGGCCTGATTGAAAATTTCGCCCGCGGCATGGCGATTCGCCGAGGCGAGGAGATCAATACCTACCAGGTGGAGATCCCCAGGGACGCCGATGAACGCCTCGCCGATCAGTCAAGCTCCTTTCTCGGCAAGATGATCCATCAAAAGACCGTGGATTCTTACGTCTATAACTTCAAACAGAATCGCATGGGAAGAAACCCCGATCGCGTCATGCCCGGGCAGGAGATTGTGATCATCAACTTCCATTCGGATGAGCTCATAGACATCTACAAGCACTTTGCCAGCCAGCAGGGCTGACGGCCTGTTGCCGATCACACATTATTCTCTTGGGAGTACTGTTCAGATTTTCGAGCTTACGGCTGAGCTGCCTGTGACGGCGCGCCCGAAATCCACGACCGTGGTGCAAGTGTAAGAAAACCGACCGGACTTAAGACTTGCCGCAATTATCCAAGGCGTTGCCCGACTCACAACGGGCCTGGCACGCGCGGGTATGGGCTCTTTCCTGGCCCATCATCCTCTCCAACATGACGGTGCCGCTGGTGGGGGCGGTAGATACCGCCGTGGTGGGACACCTTCCGGATCCTGCATTCATAGGCGCCGTGGCCGTCGGCGCCATTGTCTTCAATTTTCTCTACTGGGGCTTCGGCTTTCTGCGCATGGGCACGACCGGGTTTGTCGCCCAGGCCTTTGGCGCCGGCGACATGAATGAGCTGAGCGCGACCTTTGCCCGCGCACTGATGATGGCCGCGGGTCTAGGCACCGGCCTCGTGGTTCTGCAGATCCCCATAGGCAGCTTCGTCTTTTGGGCCTTTGACGCCAGCCCCAACGTAGAGGCGCTGGCGGGCGATTACTACGGCATCCGCATATGGAGCGCACCGGCGGCGCTCACCAACTATGCCATTCTTGGCCTCTTCATCGGCATGCAGAACACCCGCGCCGCGCTGGGGGTGCAGCTTCTTTTGAACCTGACCAACGTGGTGCTGGACTTCGTCTTTGTGATGGGTTTCGGCATGGACGTGAAAGGCGTCGCCATGGCGACACTGATCAGCGAAGTCATGGCGGCCGCGGTGGGACTTTACATCGCCGCGCGGATGCTCAGCAATCAAGGCGCCGCCGCGCGTTTCGATCTCGTACGGATCCTGAATACCCGGCGCATTCGGGCGCTGGTCAAAGTGAACGTGGACATCTTTATCCGTACCCTGTGCCTCATCTTCGCCTTTTTTTATTTCACCCGCATGAGCGCTCAGATGAGCGACGTGACCCTTGCCGCAAACGCGGTGCTTATTCATTTCCTTCACTTCATGGCCTACGGCCTCGACGGCTTCGCGCACGCGGCGGAGGCGCTTGCGGGCAGCGCCTACGGTCGACGCAACCTCGAAGCATTTCGCGCCGCGGTGAAAACCTCCGCCATATGGGCGCTGGTAGTGGCGTTCGGCTACTGCCTGGCGTACGCGGTCTTCGGAAACGCCGTCATCGCCGCGCTTACGGGCATCGAGTCGGTGCGCGAGCTCGCGGGCGAATATCTCCTATTCGCCGTCGCTTCGCCGATTATCGGTGTATGGAGCTATCTATTCGACGGCATTTTCGTCGGAACCACGCGCACCGCGGAGATGCGAAACGGCATGCTCGTCTCGGTAAGCGCTTATCTTGCCGCGGTCTATTGGCTCGTGCCGCGGTTCGAAAACTATGGGCTTTGGACGGCGCTAATGATTTTTCTCATTACCCGCGCGCTGACGTTGGGCGCCTTTTACCCGCGTATAGAAAGAAGCTTGCGCGGTTCCGCACCGGCAAACGAGCACTGATCCGCAGGATTTTTTTGGCGCGGATGGGACCTCTTGCAACTGCAAGCAACAAGCCGGCTGGAGGCTCACTTAGCTTTAACAATCTCCTTCTTCGGATCGTAGAAGGGCGTCTCGACGACCGTTGCGCGGCGGATTTCCCCTTCAGCGTCGATTTCGAGCCGGCTTCCGACCTTTTCGTGACCCAGTTTCACCATGCCGAGCGCGATATTCTTCTTCAGCCTAGGCGACCACACGCAGCTGCTGATCCGGCCGATGGATTGCGCATCGCCGGCAAGCACCGGCCAGAACTGTCGGTTGGGAGAAAGCGGCTCGCCTTCAATTTCCACGCCCACCAGCTGTCGGGAAACGCCGTTTTTGGCGATTTCTCGCAGCGCAGCCTTGCCGATGAAGTCTGCCGGCTGATCCAGGTCCACCAGCCGCCCAAGCCCAATCTCGAAAGGATTTTCTTCCAAGGTCATATCCGCTCCGTAGGAAAGCATCGCCGCCTCAATACGGCGGATGGTCGACGGTCCCGCCGGTCCGATGTTATAGGGACGGCCCGCTTCCATGACTCTCTCCCACAGCGAGTCGCCGAAGCTTCCGTCGCGGAGAAAGATTTCGTAGCCGCGCTCTCCGCTCCAACCGGTTCTCGAAATGACCAGGGGCATGCCCTCGTGGTCAAGCTCGCGAAAACGGAAGTACTTGAGCTCCTGCACCCAGTCGCCGAAGACTGTTTTCATGACCTCGAGGGATTTAGGGCCCTGGATCTGAAGTGGCGATACATCTGGTTCGCGGACCTGGACCTTCATACCGGCAGAGGATGCCACGCCCTTGGCCCAGAGCAGCACGTCGCTGTCGGCAAGCGATAGCCAGAAGTGGCGCTCGCCCAGCTTCAGCAATACCGGATCGTTGATGGTGCCGCCGTTTTCGGCCGTAATAAGAACGTACTTGCATTGCCCCGCATCGCAGTTGGAAATATTCCTCGGCGTCAGCAGCTGGGTGAATCGAGCGGCATCCGGACCGGTAATCTCAACCTGGCGCTCCCCGGCGACGTCCCAAACGGTGACGTCGTTTACCAGCCGCCAGAAATCCGCTTCCGGACTCTGGTAGTAAAGCGGCAGAAGCATGTGGTTGTAGACGCTGTAGATCTTGCAGCCGTAGCGGCAAGTCGCGTCAAAAAATGGTGAATGCCGAAGGCGCGGGCCGGTGGCTAGGGGCAAGTAATTCGGATTGCTCATGGTGGTCGCTGCATTGGGCAAAAAAAGACCGGGGATTAAACCCCGGTCTAGCCACGATTTCAAATTAAATTAGGGATACTCTGAACAATTCCATCCCTGGAATTTTCAGAGTCGGCCAGTGAAAACGCGGTTTCCACTTGCCTCACGAATCCAATGACTTTCAGTCATCGGATTCGCCGGCGTATCCCTGCTTAGCTAAGGAAGGTCTGATAAATCAGGCCTTCCTTAGGGTTGTTTCGCGCTTTAATGGCCCGCCAGGTGATTCCACTCGGGCAACAGGACGAAACTGTTGGGATTGTAGCCCTGCTCCTTGAGCGTGTTCATCGAGGAGACCACCTTCTCCGCTTTCAAATCTACTACCGTGATGCTGCCATCACTCATCCCCGGAAGGTTGAGCAACGCATTTTGGACGAACGCGTATTTCTCGTCCTTGGTGATGCCCACGTGGTGCGCGCCCTCTCCTGCATCGAAGGAGGTCAGCAGCGTCGGCTTCAGCGGCCCTTTGGTCATGTCGAAGACGTGGAGCTTGCCGGGTTTCGCCGTGGTCAAGTACATGCGATCAGCCGAACGGTTGAAGTACATCTCCAACGGCACGCCCGCGCCGACGGTGGTGAAATCAAACACCTGAGACACGTCGAAGTCCTGCTTCTGCGGATTCCAGGCCGCTGCCCACAGCGAGTTGCCGAACATGTTGGTGATGTAGGCGACCGGCGGACTGCTGCCGGGCACGAACAGGATTTCCACCGGAGCCTCCCCGGAGGGCGACGGTTTTTGGGACAGCTTGTGCTTGCCCAGCACCTTGTTGGTGCTCGCCTGGATGACGGTAATGATCTCATCCGGGTTCTGAAGATCCGGCTGGATCGTGCTCGTCACCAGCACCCTGTCGATGCCGGTATGCACGGCGAGGCCATGGGGATATGTTCCAGGTATCGAGATGTTGGTCTTGATCTCGTCCGTAGCCACCTCGCCCACCACTACAGTGGCCGAGCCCATGCAGGTGAGATACCAGGTGGTGTTGTCTTCGGAAAAGATCACGTCTTCGCCTACCTTGCACTGGGGTACGTCGATGCGTTTGATCCGATATGGGCTACGAGTGAAATCGATGACGTGCAGCTCGCTCTTGCCCAACGCGGTCATATAGCCCTTGGTCATGGTGCGGTCATAGAAGATATGATGCGCAACCAGATCGGGGGGAAGCGGCATCTTCCAGAGCCACTTTCCGAAGCTGTCCGAATTCGGATCAACATCGATGATGGCAAGGCCTTCTTCGCGCTGCTGGGGTCCGCTGAGCTTAAGCGTCTTGAGCGACTCCGGCGTTTTGCTCTCGTAGTTCATGAGTGCCAGGATTTCGCCGCGGGCAGGGAGGGAAAGCACAATTAGTGCGCCGAGTAAAACGGGAAACAGGAGACGGTTTAGTACGAAAGTCATATCTTTACTCCTCCAAGGGGACTCGACTTGGAATCAGGCTCTGTCGCCCGATTTCTTATTCAAAGCAACAGCAATTGGGAAGTTGCCGGCCTGCGTCGATGGCTGAGTATGATAACAACACATCAGTACGGGGGCAGCAGATTTTTAGCTATCCCCGCGCCGTCGCGGCTACGGCTCTTGCCGGGGCACTGACAATCAAGCCTTCGCCTGTGCTCGCCCACGCGTTTGGCGAGCGCTACGACCTGCCCCTCCCGCTCGGGCTCTTCCTGGCGGGGGCGGGGACGTCGATCTTCTTGACCTTCCTTTTGCTCGCGATAATGCTCCGAACCCGACCGGAGACAGCCCGCGTCACGTCGTTCAACTTAAGCTGTGACGGCTTGTCCGCGACGCTTGCGCGATGCCTCGGATCCGCGCTGCGGGGTCTGTCGGTGCTCGGCTTATTTTTTCTCACTTACGCCGGTTTATTCGGCACCCAGAGTACTTTCAAAAACATCGTTCCGACGCTGCTCTGGGTGGGCCTGTGGGTCGGAATGGCTTACCTGGCCGCACTTCTCGCCAATCCCTGGCGGCTGGTCAATCCCTACGGCGTTCTATACGACTGGGCTGAGCGGAGCTTTGCAGCGATTACCGGTCGGAAGACGCTTTCGCTGCAGATGGCCTATCCACGCTCGCTGGGCACCTGGCCCGCGGCCGTCGGGCTGCTGACGCTGGCCTGGCTCGAGCTCGTGCCCCAAGGCGCCGAGCGGCCGGCGGCGCTGGCCGTTGGGATGATCCTCTACGGCCTTTACTGCTTCCTGGGAATGGCGATATTCGGCCGCAACCCCTGGCTCGAGCACGCGGACATATTCACCGTCGCCTTCGGTATCCTTGGCCGTTTTGCGCCCTTCGGTCATCGCGATCCGGAACGCCCCGCCCAGGCGGGTGATAGCTGGGTCTTGCGGGTTCCCGGTAGCGGTCTCCTGAGCACCCGGCCGGTATCGTTTTCGATGATGGTGTTTGTGCTTTTGATGCTTTCAAACGTGACCTTCGACGGGTTTCTGGAAACCCCGCTATGGAACGAGATGCTGAGCTTTGTCGCCACCAGCAGCGTGCTGCGGCCTTTGCTTTTGGAGCTCCAGTCCCTTGGCGTCAATCTTCTGGGTTTGATCAAGACAATAGGCCTGGTCTCCTTTCTCGGAATATTTTTGGGCGCCTACTTGCTGTTCGCGCTGCTCATGTCCCGCGCCGCGGGACGCCGTGTCGGCGCGGTCGAAATGGCCCGCTGGTTCGTGCTGACGCTGGCGCCGATTGCCATCGCCTATCACCTCGCCCACTACGCGTCTTTCTTCGCCCTGGCGGGCCAGCTGTTGATTCCGCTGGTGTCGGATCCGATGGGCAGGGGCTGGGACTTATTCGGCACCGCGTACGTGCACTTAGACGTAGGCGTCATCAGCGCGCGCTTCGTTTGGTACACGGCGCTGGTTACCATCGTCCTCGGACACGTCATCGCCGTCATTCTGGCCCACGTACAAGCACGGCGGATTTTCGAAGATGACCGCAGCGTATTGATGAGCCAGATCCCCATGCTGGTGCTGATGGTGAGCTACACCATGTCCAGCCTTTGGATCCTTGCGCAACCGGTGGTGAAAACCCAAGCGCTGGGTTGACGCCGTGGCTTCAGACCTGCTCGATCTCGATCAGTGTGCCGCTGAAGTCCTTGGGGTGTAGAAACAGCACGGGCTTCCCGTGGGCGCCGGTCTTTGGCTCGCCATCGCCGAGCACCCTGGCGCCCGATCTCAGCAGCTGGTCCCGCGCGGCATGAATGTCGTCGACTTCGAAACAAACATGGTGCATGCCGCCCGACGCGTTGCGCCCGAGGAAGGCGGCAATAGGCGAGTCGTGACCCAAGGGATGCAGCAGCTCGATCTTCGTGTTGGACAGCTCGACGAAAACCGTGGTCACTCCATGCTCGGGCAGCTCAACGGGATCGGAGACGGTCGCCCCGAGGTCGTCCCGATATCTGGCGGCGGCGGCGTCGAGGTCCGGCACCACGATGGCAACGTGATTCAATCGCCCAATCATCTCATGGCTTCCTCAATAATCATTTCGCTTTTCGTTTCTTTAGGCGCCCGCCGGCCGAGGATCGTTGTAAGAAAGAATCCACCACCTCGGCCGCCGCGTCGGCCACCGCCACGTTTCCGCTGACGACGCCGGATTCCAGCTCGCGCACGCGGTCGGCAACGCTCGGGTCCGACATCAAAGCGGCGCTAAGGCCCTCGCGGATCTCGTTCCACAGCCAGGCCCGCGCCTGCGCGCCGCGCCGCCTGGCGATGCTCCCGTCCCGGGTAAATCGCCGTCGGAATTTTTCCACCTGGACCCAGGCCTCGGCGATGCCCCTCCCCTCCACCGCGGAACAACTCTCCACCGGCACGGTCCAGCCGTTGACCCGGGGCCTGAACAGCCGAAGCGCGTTGGAGTAATCCGCAGCGGCTCGGGTGGCCGCCGCCTTAAGCTCGCCGTCGGCCTTATTCACCAGAATCAAATCCGCCAGCTCCATGATCCCCCGCTTCATCCCCTGGAGCTCATCGCCCCCGCCAGGCAACATGAGCAGCAGGAAAATATCGGTCATGTCGGCGACGGCATATTCCGACTGCCCCACGCCCACGGTTTCCACCAGCACCACGTCATACCCGGCCGCTTCGCAGAGGACGATGGATTCCCGGGTGCGACGCGCAACCCCCCCGAGCGTCCCGGCCGAGGGAGAGGGACGTATAAACGCTGAAGGATTTGATGCGAGCCGGGCCATGCGCGTCTTGTCGCCCAGTACCGAGCCGCCGGTTCGACCGGATGACGGATCCACGGCGAGCACGGCGAGGCGATGCCCCTGCTCGATGATGTGCTCACCGAATGCTTCGATGAAGCTGGACTTGCCCACTCCCGGCACGCCGGAGATACCGATGCGAATGGCGCTGCCGGAATTCGGCGTCACCAGCGCAAGCAGCGCCTTGACATCGGCACGATGCTCGAGCTTTGACGATTCCACCAGGGTGATGGCGCGCGCCAGGGCGCGACGGTTGCCCGAGATCACGGCCTCGGCAAGCTTATCGATATCGGAAGTCGTCGCGGGTTTATTTGCCAGTCGGGCCATGGACGGGTGGAGGATGAAATATCGTATCTGGGCTATCGAGAATCTTTAGACAGCCTGAATTAGGAATTGGTCCGCAAGCAGACTACTACAGCGGGTTTTTTGCGCGTCACCGGTTCATGTCACCTACTCAAACTCAATAATCGGCTGGTCTGTCGCCAGGCTGTCGCCTGGTTTTGAAAGCAGGGCGGCAACCGTTTGTTCCTGATCAGCGCGCAGCACATTTTCCATCTTCATCGCTTCAACCACGGCAAGCTCCTGCCCCTCAGCGACGCGGTCGCCGGGGGATACCGCCAGCCGAACCAGCAGCCCCGGCATTGGAGACAGCAAGTAGCGGGAAGTATCTTGATCGCGCCTTTCCGGCACGTGGCGAAAAATCTCCGCCGCCCGCGGGGTAAGTACATGACAGTTTACGTCGACGCCGCCATGAATCAGGCGGTAGCGCACACCCCGTTTCTCCAGCTGTACACAGACGGAATCGCCGTTGACCAGCGCCTCGAAACGCGGATCGCCCACCCGCCATCGGCTTTCGAGGTTCAAGACCTCGTTGGCGCACCTTGCTTCAATTTTCGAGTCGCCGAAACGCAAATTCACTTCCGTCGCGTGATCGCCTATCCGCACCACCCAAGCGTTTGAGATCTTGCGCGAAAAACCCGGCATCTGTCCGCTGATGAGGCTCGCCCGCTCCGCATACGCCTCGTGCACCACGGACGCAACGGCGGCAATGAGGGCTCGTTTCGATTCCGGAACATCGGCGGGGTCAAATCCTTCAGGGTATTCCTGGTCGATGAAATCAGTGCTTAAAGCACCCTCTTTATAGCGTGGATTGGCCGCAATGGCAGAGAGAAACGGCAGGTTGCTGGCGACGCCGCGAATTATGAACCTGTCCAGCGCCAATTCGAGACGCTCGATGGCCAACGCCCTGGTTTCACCATAGGCAATGAGCTTGGCGATCATCGGATCGTAAAAGTTACTCACCTCCGCACCCTGAAAGACGCCGCTGTCGACGCGAATGAAGTCGCTTTTGTCGGCAGGCGAATACTTGGTGATGCGACCCGGAGACGGATTGAAATTTCGAGCGGGATCTTCGGCATAGATGCGTGCCTCCACCGCCGAGCCCTTCAGCCGTACCGCATCCTGGCGAACGGAAATCTGCTCACCGGCGGCGATTCGGATCATCTGCTCAACGAGATCCAGGCCCGTGACCCACTCGGTTACCGGGTGTTCCACCTGCAGACGGGTGTTCATCTCCAGAAAATAGAAATTGCGCTCAGGATCGACGACGAATTCAACCGTGCCCGCGGATCGATAGTCCACCGCTTTGGCCAGTGCGACTGCCTGTGCGCCCATGGCGCTGCGCGTTTCCTCGTCGATGAACGGCGATGGCGATTCTTCGATAATCTTCTGGTGTCGCCTCTGGATGGAACACTCGCGCTCTCCTAAATGAACGACGTTTCCGTGTGAATCAGCAAGCACCTGTATTTCGATGTGTCGGGGCCGCTCGATGAACTTTTCGATGAACACGCGTCCGTCGCCGAAACTGGACATGGCCTCGCTGGTGGCGCGCTCGAATCCTTCCCGGCAGGAACTCTCGTCGCGGGCAAGCCGCATCCCCTTTCCGCCGCCGCCGGCGCTGGCTTTGAGCATGACCGGATAGCCAATTTTCCGGGCTATTTCTTCCGCGTGTTTGGTGTCCTTAATCACCTCGGTGCTGCCCGGAATGGCGCTGACGCCGGCAGACTTGGCCAGATTCTTGGACGCGATTTTGTCGCCCATGGTGCGCATCGCATCCGCGGGCGGTCCGATGAAAACAATGCCGGCCTCGTCCAGCGCCTTCGCAAATTCGGCGTTCTCGGAAAGAAAGCCATAGCCGGGATGCACCGCTTCGGCACCGGTCTGCCTGCACGCCTGGACGATTTTTTCAATAGAAAGATAGCTTTCCGTGGAAGGTGCCGGGCCGATGCAAAGCGATTCATCTGCCAGCTCGACGTGAAGCGCGTCGGCGTCCGCCTCTGAGTACACCGCCACCGTGGCGATACCTAAGCGCTTTGCCGTCCGCATCACGCGGCAGGCGATTTCACCGCGATTGGCAATAAGGATTTTGGAAAACATTCAGGATGCTCGTTGATTTCTCAGTGTATTTCGCGATCACGTTGGAAAGAAGTCCTGCGTATACGGACTGTCGTATTTCGTAAATTGCAAAGAAAGGATCCTGCCGAACACCAAGCTGGCAACTTCCTGCTCGCTTCTCTTAATGGAGGCCTCATGGAACCAACTCCGATATACGACATACCAAATACGGCCTAACAACCCGAAAAACCGCGAGAAGGCGAAACTAATCGACGTCCCAAGCAACAACGGAGATTCTAAAGCGGCATGTTCTCATGCTTCTTCCATGGATTATCGAGCTCTTTGTTCTTCAGCATCGCCAGCGAGCGGCACACGCGCATGCGCGTGCTGTGGGGCATGATGACGTCGTCTATATAGCCGCGGGCCGCCGCCACGAAGGGATTGGCAAACTTCTCGCGGTAGTGTTCCGTACGCTCGGCGATCTTCTCTTCGTCGCCGGCGTCCTGGCGAAAGATAATTTCTACCGCGCCCTTGGGCCCCATGACGGCGATCTCCGCGCTAGGCCAGGCGTAGTTCACGTCCCCGCGCAGGTGCTTGGAACTCATGACGTCGTAGGCGCCGCCGTAGGCCTTGCGAGTGATGACGGTAATCTTCGGCACTGTTGCTTCGGCGTAGGCGAAGAGGAGCTTGGCCCCGTGCTTGATGATGCCACCATATTCCTGTGCCGTGCCGGGAAGAAATCCTGGAACGTCGACAAACGTGACGATGGGAATATTGAAACAGTCACAGAAACGCACGAAGCGCGCCGCCTTGATTGAGGAGCTGATGTCGAGACAGCCGGCGAGCACCATGGGCTGGTTCGCAACTACCCCCACGGTTGATCCCTGCATGCGCGCGAAGCCGGTGACGATGTTCCTGGCGTAATCGGGCTGAAGTTCGAAGAAGTCGCCCTCGTCGACGACATTCAGGATGACCTCCTTCATGTCGTAGGGCTGGTTGGGTTCCGCGGGAATAAGCTTATCCAGCGAAGATTCAGCACGGGCGGGGTCGTCCTCGCAGGGCCGCTCCGGCGGCGGCTCACGGTTGCTCGCGGGTAGAAAATCCACCAGCTCGCGCATGCTGTGCAGCGCTTCGATGTCGTTCTCGAAGGCACCGTCGGCGACACCCGACTTGCTCGAATGGGTCATCGCCCCGCCGAGCTCTTCATGAGTGACGTTCTCGTGGGTCACGGTCCTCACCACTTCCGGACCGGTGACAAACATGTAAGCGCTGCCCTTGACCATGAAGATGAAATCCGTCATGGCCGGCGAGTAGACCGCGCCCCCGGCGCAGGGTCCCATGATCATGGAGATCTGCGGCACCACGCCCGAGGCGAGCACGTTGCGCTGGAAAACTTCAGCATAGCCGCCCAGTGACGCAACGCCTTCCTGGATGCGCGCGCCGCCGGAGTCATTGAGACCGATGACCGGGGCGCCCACACGCATCGCCTGGTCCATGACCTTGCAAATCTTCTCCGCGTGGGCTTCCGACAGCGATCCGCCGAACACGGTGAAGTCCTGGCTAAACACGAACACCAGACGTCCGTTGATGGTGCCGTGGCCAATGACGACCCCGTCGCCGGGAATAGACTGGGACTCCATGCCGAAATCCGCGCAGCGATGCTCCATGAACATGTCCCACTCTTCGAAACTTTCAGCGTCGAGGAGTATCTCCAGCCTTTCCCGCGCGGCAAGCTTGCCTTTCTCGTGCTGCGCCTTGATGCGGCGTTCGCCTCCGCCTCTCCGCGCCGCCTCGCGCTTTTCTTCCAGCTTTTGAAGAATCTCTTTCATTTGATTAGGCCAGGAACTGCAGCTCGAAGGCCGCAGGTGAAACAGTGTCCGCCGATGCGCGGACGATTACAGGCAACGCTCGCATTGGGTTTCGCCGCATATTGCATCAGCCGGGTCTGATCGGGAAATCGAATCCACTCTTAGCTCCCCTGCGCCTTTAGGTTGATACTTCCAGCCTTGCTCAAGCCGCCTTTCTCTGCCCTCGGATTAATTTAATCACTTCGCTCGCCGCTACGGGTATGTTCGTACCCGGCCCATATATTGCTGCCACGCCGATCTTCATCAGCTCGTCGTAGTCCTGAGGGGGAATGACTCCGCCGCAAACAATCAGAATATCGCCGCCGCCTTCGGATTTAAGGCCCTTGATGAGCGCGGGCACCAGAGTAAGATGTCCGGCCGCCTGGGACGAGACGCCGATGACGTGGACGTCGTTTTCCACCGCCTGGCGCGCGGCCTCTTCGGGCGTCTGAAACAGCGGTCCGATGTCCACGTCGAAGCCGAGATCCGCAAAGGCCGTGGCAATGATCTTGGCGCCGCGGTCGTGACCGTCCTGGCCCAGTTTTACCACCAGCATACGTGGACGCCGCCCGTTCTCTTCAGCGAAGGATTCCACCTCGCGAATAATCTTGTCGAACCCCTCGTCGCCCTCGTAGGCGGATCCGTAAACGCCCGCGACCGAGTGCACCACCGCCCTGTGCCTCGACCACACCTTCTCCAGCGCATCGGAGATCTCGCCCACCGTGGCGCGCTTGCGCGCCGCTTCGACGGCACCCTCGAGCAGGCCGCCCTCGCTCGCGTCGGCGGTTTTGGTCAGCCTCTCGAGGGCTTTTCGGCACGCGGCCTCGTCCCGATCCTTGCGCACTCGCTCGAGGCGATTGATCTGTGCCTCGCGCACGGCGGTATTGTCGATGCTCAGAATATCCACTTCTTCTTGGTCGTCGGACACGTACTTATTCATGCCGACGATAATATCCTCTCCCCGGTCGACTCGGGCCTGGCGGAGGGCCGCTGCTTCCTCGATTCGAAGCTTCGGCATTCCCGCAACCACGGCCTTGGTCATCCCGCCCATTTTCTCGACCTCGTCGATGAGCTCGCGCGCCGCCGCGGCAAGACTCGCCGTAAGGTGCTCGACATAATAGGAGCCCGCAAGCGGATCCACGACCTTGGTGAGCCCCGCTTCCTCGCGCAGAATGAGCTGGGTATTGCGCGCAATGCGGGCCGAAAATTCCGTTGGAAGCGCCAGTGCTTCGTCGAAGGCGTTGGTATGCAGCGACTGGGTTCCGCCCAGCACCGCCGCCAGCGCTTCGATGGCCGTTCGTACGACGTTGTTGTAAGGATCCTGGCCGGTGAGACTGACCCCAGAGGTCTGGCAGTGGGTCCTAAGCATGAGCGAGCGCGAGTCCTGTGGAGTGAACAGGTCACCCATGAGCTGGGCCCATAACAGCCGCGCCGCCCTCAGCTTGGCGATTTCCATGAAAAAGTTCATGCCGATGCCGAAGAAAAATGAAAGCCTGGGCGCGAACCGATCCACGTCCAGTCCGCTGGAAAGCGCCGCGCGAACATACTCGATGCCGTCGGCGATCGTGAACGCGAGCTCCTGCACGCAGGTGGCTCCGGCTTCCTGCATGTGGTAACCGGAAATCGAAATCGGGTTGAACCGCGGCATGTGCTTCGAGGTATAGCCGATGATGTCCGCGACGATTCGCATCGACGGCTCCGGGGGATAGATATAGGTATTGCGGACCATGAACTCCTTCAGAATGTCGTTTTGCAGCGTGCCCGAAAGTTGGGACTGCGGCACGCCCTGCTCCTCCGCAGCGACGATGTACATGGCGAGTACGGGCAACACCGCGCCGTTCATGGTCATGGAAACGGACATCACGTCCATGGGGATCTGGTCGAAGAGAATCTTCATGTCCTCGACGCTGTCGATGGCGACGCCGGCCTTGCCCACGTCACCGACAACCCTGGGATGATCGGAGTCATAACCGCGGTGAGTGGCCAAGTCGAAAGCGATTGAAAGACCGGTTTGTCCGCCTTCGAGGTTTTTTCGGTAAAAGGCGTTGGATTCCTCCGCGGTGGAGAACCCCGCATACTGGCGCAGGGTCCAGGGTCGTCCAGAGTACATGGTGGCGCGGGTGCCGCGCACGAAGGGCGGGAAGCCGGGTAAAGACTCCAGGTGCTCGAGCGCTTCGAGATCCCCGGCGGTGTAGAGCGGCTTGACCTCGATACCCTCCGGCGTCGACCAGTTGAGTTCCTCCGGCGAGCGTCCCTTGAGCTCGTTTCCGGCGAGTGCCAGCCAGTCGGCCAGAGTCTTCTCAGGAAAATCAGCCATGAGCGTTTTCACTCCTGCACTCGAATTTGAGTGCACTAATCTTTCAAGGCGACGCCAATGGTTATTCCAGATAACCGTTCATTAACACCTTTGCCGAAAAATCTTTAGGCATTCCTGGCATACCCAACGCTCTTCAACGCCTCGGTGATCTCATCGAGTATTACCGGGTCGTCGATGGTCGCCGGCATTTTCCAGGCCTCGTCGTCGGCGATTTTCTGCATCGTGCCGCGAAGAATCTTTCCGGATCGGGTCTTGGGCAGGCGTTTGACCACCACCGCGGTCTTGAACGCGGCTACCGGTCCGATTTGCTCGCGAACGCCTTGCACCGCTTCCCGGCTGATTTCCTCATGGCTTCGTTCGACGCCGGCATTCAAAACCAGGAAGCCCACGGGAAGCTGCCCCTTCATCTGGTCGGCGACCCCGATAACCGCACACTCCGCCACGTCCGGATGAGCGGCCAGCACTTCTTCCATGCCGCCGGTGGAGAGGCGGTGCCCAGCGACGTTGATGATGTCGTCGGTGCGCGCCATGACGAACACGTAGCCGTCCCCGTCAATGAATCCGGCATCAGCAGTCTTGTAATAGCCGGGATACTCGTCCAAGTACGCTTCCTTGAAGCGTTCGTCGGCGTTCCAGAGCGTGGGGAAGGTTCCCGGCGGCAACGGCAACTTGATCACGAGAGCGCCGATGTCACCTGCTTTGACCGGTTTGCCGTCCTCTCCCACAACCTGCACGTTCATTCCCGGCGCCGGCTTCGACGGCGAGCCCGGCTTGACCGGCAGCCGCTCGATACCGACACAGTTGGCGCAGATGGACCATCCGGTCTCCGTCTGCCACCAGTGATCGATGACCGGCACCTTGAGCTTTTCTTCTGCCCACTGGAGAGTGTCGGGATCCGTCCGCTCGCCCGCCAGGAACAATGTTCGAAATCCGGAGAGATCGTAGTTTTTGATCTGCTCGCCTTTGGGGTCTTCCTTCTTAATCGCCCGAAATGCCGTCGGCGCTGTGAACATCACTGAAACCTTGTGCTCTGCAATCACCCGCCAGAAAACACCAGCGTCGGGCGTTCCGACCGGCTTTCCCTCGAACAGCACGGTGGTATTCCCGGCGAGCAGCGGCGCGTAGACGATGTAAGAGTGACCCACCACCCAACCTACGTCGGAGGCCGCCCAGTAGACCTCCCCGGGCTCCGCGCCGTAGATGTTTTTCATCGTCCACTTGAGCGCCACGGCGTGACCGCCGTTGTCCCGTACCACGCCCTTGGGCTCCCCCGTTGTGCCCGAGGTGTAAAGAATGTAAAGCGGGTCCGTCGCCGCGACGGGGACGCACTCGTGGGGCCTGGCGGCGTCCATAGCTTCCTTCCAGTCGAGGTCCCTGCCCTTGGTGAGCTCGCAGGTCTTGGTATCTCGCTGCACGATGACGCATTTGTCCGGTTTGTGCCTGGCGAGCTCAATGGCCTTATCCAGCAGCGGCTTGTATTCCACCACCCGTCCCGGTTCGATACCGCAGGAGGCGGATACGACGACTTTGGGTTTGGCGTCGTCGATACGAACGGCCAGCTCATTGGCTGCAAAGCCGCCGAAAACCACCGAGTGCACCGCGCCCAGGCGCGCGCAGGCGAGCATCGCCACCAGCGCCTGGGGGATCATGGGCATGTAGATGACGACGCGATCCCCCTTGGCGACCCCTTGTGCCGCGAGTACGCCGGCAAAAGTCGCGACCTTGTCGCGCAGTTCTTGGTAAGTGAGAGTTTTCTTGCTATCGGTGACAGGGCTGTCATAGATCAGGGCCGGCTGGTGGGCGCGCCCGTTTTCCAGGTGGAAGTCGAGCGCGTTGTAACAGGTATTGAGCTTGCCCCCGCTAAACCAACGGTAAAAGGGCTTGTTGCTGTCATCCAGAACCGTATCCCAGCGCTTGTCCCAGTGGAGGGCCTCTGCCGCCTCGGCCCAGAAGCCTTCCGGGTCCTCGATGGAGCGTCTGTAAACCTGGTCAAAACGGCTGCTCATGGGATCTCCCTCCTCGTTTTCGTTTTTGATTGCGGCCATAATAACAATATTGTGCGGCGCAAAAAAAAGTCACCGGAAACGGGCTTTCCGGGGGCATAATTTAACCATTTATGGCCCGCGGATGCGCCACCTGAGGGCGGCGGCGGTCCACGGGGGGTCGTCGGTGTTAGGGCCAAAGCGATTCCTCGCCTCTCAATACGTCAAGGGAGCCTGATTGTGAACTACGAGAACATCCTGCTCGATAAAGCGGACGGCGTCGGCGTGATTACGCTCAACCGCCCCAATGCATTGAATGCCTTGAACGATTCGCTGATTGGCGACCTCGCGGGGGGTCTTTCGGAGCTCGAGGCGGATGACGGTATCGGCGCGATCGTGATCACCGGCAACGAAAAGGCCTTCGCCGCCGGCGCGGACGTCAAGCAGATGCAGCCAAGGAGCTACATCGACTGGTATCTCAAGGAACAGTTTGCTTCCTGGCACAGAACCGCCGAGTGCCGCAAACCCGTCATCGCCGCGGTCGCTGGATTCGCTCTTGGCGGAGGTTGCGAGCTCGCGATGATGTGCGACTTCATCATCGCGGCAGAGAATGCTCGCTTCGGCCAGCCGGAAATCAAGCTCGGAGTGCTGCCGGGACTCGGCGGAACACAACGCCTTACGCGAATTGTCGGCAAGTCCAAGGCCATGGACCTGTGCCTGACCGGACGTATGATGGATGCCGCGGAGGCAGAGCGTTGTGGCCTGGTGAGCCGCGTGGTCGCGAACGAAGATCTACTCGAAGAAGCAAAAAAAGCCGCTCGGACCATCGCTGGAATGTCACTTCCTGCGACGATGATGGTCAAAGAGAGTGTAAACCGCGCATATGAAACCACATTAAGTGAAGGCATCCACTTCGAACGGCGTTTGTTTTACGCTTCATTCGCCCTTAAAGACCAAAAGGAAGGCATGCAAGCCTTCATGGACAAGCGAGAGCCGCGCTGGTCCAATCGTTGAGCGGAATCTCTTTCGTGACGACTAAATTAAAAGATAAGAATAAAATGGGCGCTCAACCCGAAAGAAGCAGGAGAAGCCCGTTCTCATACCAAGAATCATGAACGACCAATCACCGAGCTTCTTCGACCGCACAATCAGGCGCTTCCGCCGCGCCTGGCGACTGGGCGGGAAAGGTCGCGGACTGAAGCACGGTGTCGCGCCGGGACTTTCGGACGTCGACGTCAAGCGACTGCGACGGCAGATTGACGCGTGTCTGGAGCGACGTGGGGGAGAGGTTTCGGCGCGGGCGCGTGCCGCAGAGCTGGGAGAGTTATATCTGGCGCTGAACGAGGCCGGGCGCCGGCGCTTCCTCGTCATTCTCGCTCGCGATTACGACGTCGATCCGAAGCAAATCGATCGCGCCGTTCAGACCAGGACCGAGGCCCGAACGCCTGAAGAAAAACGCCGGGCAGAGTCGGAGTTGCGGGCGGTCTTGGTGCCGCCGCGCGTTCGGCTCTTGAGCCAGTTCAATGGTCTTGCCCAGGGTGTAAAGTTCCTCGTGGATATGCGCGCCGAGCTGGCGGCCTTGGCGAAGGATCGCCCCTACCTCGAAATGCTGGATGATGACCTTTTTCGGCTGCTCAAGTCCTGGTTTGACGTCGGCTTCCTAGATCTGAAGCGCATAACCTGGGAAACACCGGCCTCAATTCTAGAGAAGCTGATCGAGTACGAAGCGGTGCACGAGATCCGGTCGTGGGAGGATCTCAAAAACCGTCTGGATTCCGACCGTCGCTGTTACGCCTTCTTTCATCCGCGGATGCCGGAAGAGCCACTGATTTTTGTCGAGGTTGCGCTGGTCATGGGTATTTCAGACAGCATTCAGACGCTTCTCGACCAGTTCGCCCCTGCCGAAGATCCAGATCGCGTGGATACAGCGATTTTTTATTCCATCTCCAACTGCCAGAGAGGTCTCTCCGGAATTAGCTTCGGCAGCTTCTTGATCAAGCGCGTGGTGGACGATCTGGCTCGAGAGCTACCCAACGTAAAGAACTTCGCTACCCTGTCACCGATTCCGGGATTTACGCGCTGGCTGAAGAACAGTGGTCCAGGCGAACTCGAAGCACGGTTGACCGAGTCCGACATCAAGGTGTTGCGCACGCTGACCGATGCGGGCTCAGCGTCTCAGCAGGCGTTGCTGAAAATCATCGAAACGCCACGCTGGCACAACGACGAATCCATCTCGTCCGCCTTAGAGCCCATACTCACCGGCCTTTGCGCCCACTACCTGATCAACGCGCGCAAAGGAAAGCGGGGGCGGGATCGGGTCGCCCATTTCCATCTCTCCAATGGCGCCAGCATCGAGCGCATCAACTGGCTCGCGGACACCTCTGAGCGAGGCATGGCCCAGTCCGCCGGCATCATGGTGAACTACCGTTACCGCCTGGATCAGATTGAACGCAATCACGAGGCCTACACCGGCGAAGGGCTCGTGACCGCCACTTCCACGGTACGGAAGCTGATCTAGCCATCCCCGAGTCGGTGGAAAACGTGGCGATTCTAAGAATGCTTGGCGAGATTGAAGTGGATTACGCACGGGGCAACATGCTCGGTTTGACTGCGCCGCTGGAATTGAGGACTTGAACGCCACCGGGACCGACGCCGTCGCTGGGGGTGCTTAGAAGATTCCACCGCGTACGGGTGGCCACTGCCCGACGCCGCTGGAGCCGATGCTGAGGCTTTCGGAAAGCCTTGGCGACCCTCGGGGCTTTGGGTCAAACGCGATGACTGCACCGGGCTGTCCATGGGTGGTAACAAGGTGCGTCAAGTCGAGTTCTACCTCGGCGACGCGCTCGAGCAGGGCGCCGGAACCATCATCACCACCGGTGCCGTACAGTCCAACCACGTTCGCATCACCGCAGCCGCCTGGGACTCCGGTGCGAAGTGCAGCTGAGGACCGCGTGCGGGAGATGCCGCCCGAGTACCGGCAATCAGGCAGTCCATTGCTCACCCGGCTGCACGGCGCGGTGGTTCACCATTACCCAGAGGGTGAAGACGAGCACGCCGCCGATGGCGCGCTCGAGGCGCTCGCGGCACGAGTGGGCGCCGCCGGCAGCAAACCTTATATCATTCACTTTGGTCCCGAGCACCCTCCGTTCGGCGCACTGGGTTACGTCGACGCGACCGCCGAGCTTTTGCGTCAGGGTCAAGATGCGGATCTCAAGATCGACGCCATCGTTTTACCCTCGGGCAGCGCCTCCACCCACCTGGGCGTGCTTGCGGGGCTCGCGCTCTTGGGCGCGGATATCCCCGTCTACGGCATCTGCATCCGGCGCGATGCGAAGTCGCGGGGAGAACGTATCGCTCTGCGCTTGGAGAAGCTGCACGCGCTACTCGACGGCATGGTGACCATAAATCGCAGTCGAGTGCTTCTGGATGACGCCTATCTCGGGCCGGGTTACGGCAAAACCACGCCGGAGATGTTCGAAGCGGTATCTGCGGGCGCCGCGCTGGAGACTTTGCTGCTCGACCCCATCTACAGCGGCAAATGCTTCGCCGGCTTGATGGGCCTGGTGCGCTGCGGCGCCTTCGCCGCCGACGCCAACCTCGTATTCCCACACACCGGCGGAGCGCCCGCGTTGTTCGGCTACACCTCCCTTTTCGAGCATGCGCTGGAACAACAAACCCGATCAGAGATCGCCGCAAAAGGGCTAAGGTCAGCGAAGACGAGCCGAGACAAGCAGCCGAGAGGATTGCCCCCGGGGATGGCGTCTTACGATTCCCAGGTCCGGCGATTCCTGAATGCCGAGAAGCGCACCCGCATTCAGCTCAACATAAACAGGTTGTGCATGCGGTGACTGGTATTTCCACTGCGGCAAAGATTTGCCTCGACCGTCGCCCGGGCGCGGACGAATGCTCGCGCCCGCGCGCACCGCCGGCCAAGCTCAGCGGAAATCCCCCCGCGCGACCCATCGAGGACATTCTGGAGCTGATTCGCCGAGAGGCGCTTCCGCTTCTCGTTGCCTGATGGCCAGCCCAAAACGCCGGCCGTTTTGACCTCGTTTCGAGCGGCTAATCCGCGGCCTCGCTGTACGCCTCCATCGGCGGACAGGTGCAGGTCAGATTCTTGTCTCCGTACACGTTGTCAATTCGCCCAACTGGCGGCCAGAACTTGTCCTCGCGCACGCCGGAAAGCGGAAAGAACGCCTGCTCTTTAGAATAAGGTCTGTTCCACTCCTCGGCGACGAGAAGCTGGTGTACGTGGGGCGCGTTTTTCAGAGGATTGTTTTCCGCGTCACTTTCACCGGATTCGACCGCAGCGATCTCGCGCCGAATTGCGATCATGGCGTCGCAGAAGCGATCCAGCTCGCGCTTGGCTTCGCTCTCCGTCGGCTCGATCATCATTGAGTCGTGCACAGGCCACGACATCGTCGGCGCATGGATGCCATAGTCAACCAGGCGCTTTGCTACATCATCCACGGTAATTCCACAGCTTTCCTTCACCGGTCCCAGATCGATAATGCATTCGTGGGCCACCATGCCGTTCTTGCCCGTATAAACGATCGGATAGTGGTCGCTCAGACGTTTGGCGATGTAGTTGGCGCTGAGAATTGCCACCTGGGTCGCCTTTTTCAGTCCGCTGGCACCCATAAGAGCAATGTAAGCCCAGCTTATGGGAAGGATGCTCGCCGAGCCCCACGGAGCGGCGGATACCGGACCGATGGTGCCGTCCGGCCCCGCGTTCGGATTGACGCCGTCCACCAGAGGATGGTCCGGGAGAAAGGGTGCCAGATGCTGGCGCACGCCGATGGGTCCCATACCAGGCCCCCCGCCCCCGTGGGGAATACAGAAGGTCTTGTGCAGATTCATGTGCGAGACGTCCGCACCAATTTCTCCCAGCCGAGAAATACCAAGCAGCGCATTGAGGTTTGCGCCGTCCACGTACACTTGGCCGCCGCTGTTGTGAACGATTTCGCAGATATCCACGATCGCCTCCTCGAATACGCCGTGAGTCGAGGGATAAGTGATCATGAGGGCGGCCAAATTGTCCTTGTGCGTTTCCAACTTTTGCTTCAGGTCATCCACGTCCACGTTTCCATCGTGATCGCAAGCCACAACCACGACCCGCAGCCCCGCCATGATGGCGCTGGCCGGATTGGTGCCGTGGGCCGAAGAAGGGATGAGGCAGATATCCCGATGCGTCTCGCCGTTGCTCTCGTGGTATTTGCGAATGGCGAGCAGTCCCGCGTACTCGCCCTGGGAGCCGGCGTTGGGTTGCAGCGACACGGCGTCGAAACCGGTCACTTCGCAAAGCATCTCTTCCAGCTCTTCGAACAGCTGCTGATAGCCCTGGGTCTGATCCAGGGGTGCGAAGGGATGCATGGCGCTGAACTGCCGCCAAGTGACCGGAATCATCTCGGTGGTGGCGTTGAGTTTCATGGTGCAGGAGCCAAGCGGAATCATTGATCGGTCAAGTGCGACGTCTTTAACCTGCAGCCAGCGCAGATAGCGCAGCATCTCGGTCTCGCCGTGATAGAGCTCGAACACAGGGTGAGTCAGAAACTCGCCTTGGCGTTTGAGGCGCCTCGGAATGCATTCCTTCACCGCGCTGTCGATCTCCTCGATATCGAGTAGCGCGTCGGACTTGGTGGAAAACACCCGCCACAGGGCTTCCAGGTTCGAACGGCGAGTGGTTTCGTCGAAAGAGATTCCCAAGTGATCCGCGTCGATAAAACGCAAATTGATACGGGACTCCCTCGCCCGCGCGGCGATCTTCGCCGCCAGACCCGGGGCCCGCACGGTAACGGTGTCGAAATAGGCGTCGTTGACGACTTTGTATCCGAGGCGGCGCAGGCCCTCCACCAGGATCTGCGTCATCCGGTGTGTCCGGCCGGCGATTTGTCTGAGCCCGTCCGCACCGTGGTATACAGCGTACAGGGCTGCGATCACCGCCAGCAGCACCTGTGCGGTGCAGATGTTGGAAGTGGCTTTCTCCCTTCGAATATGCTGTTCGCGGGTCTGCAAAGCCATGCGCAGCGCCGGGCGGCCGTTGGAATCAATGGATACGCCGATGATGCGTCCCGGCGTCTGGCGCTTGAATGCGTCGCGGGTGGCGAAAAACGCCGCGTGAGGACCGCCGTACCCCATCGGTACGCCGAATCGCTGGGCGGACCCCACCGCGATGTCCGCCCCCAGCTCGCCCGGGGGCTTCAGCAGTACGAGGCTCAAGAGATCAGTCGCGACAGTGACCAGCGCGTTCTGGCCGTGAGCAAGCTCGATGATGCCCTCGATGTCTTCGATCGTGCCGCTCGTACCCGGATACTGAAGCAGCACTCCGAAGGCGTCCAAGCCTTTCAGATCAGCGGTCGCATCACCCACCACTACTTCGAAACCCAGCGGACGGGCGCGCGTTTGCACCACCGCAATAGTCTGGGGATGACATTCGGAGGAGACGAAAAAAGTATTCGACTTGCTCTTTTTGTTGACGCGTTTACTCATCGCCATGGCTTCGGCTGCGGCAGTGGCTTCATCAAGCAGCGAGGCGTTGGCGATTTCCAGTCCGGTGAGATCCACCACCATTTGCTGAAAGTTGAGCAGAACTTCCAGGCGTCCCTGGCTCACTTCGGCCTGATATGGCGTGTAGGCGGTGTACCAGCCTGGATTTTCGAGCACGTTGCGTAGAATCACCCCCGGCGTAACGGTGCCGTAGTAGCCCATGCCGATCATGGACACGAAGACGCGATTCCGATCGCTCATGCGGCGAAGATAAGAAAGCGTGTCGCGCTCGGAAATGGGCGCTTTGAGACCGAGGGAGCGCTCCGAAACGATAGCCTTAGGCACCGCCTTTTCTACCAGGTCATCAAGCGATTGCAGGCCCAGGAATTCGAGCATTTGATCGGTCTGGGTCTCCCCGGGTCCGATATGCCGCCGCACGAAATCTTCGCGCATCTCAAGCTCGATCAGCGTCTGCCGTTTTTTAGCCATTGTTTCGAAGCTCTCAACATTCACCTAATTATTTCCGGCGCAGCAGCGCCTCCACTTCACGCCCTGTCTTGTCAATCCAGCCCGTCGATATACTGTTGGTAAGCATCTTCGTCCATCAGCGCGTCCAGCTCGGAGGAGTCCTGCACTTTGATTTTCATGAACCATCCATCCCCCTGGGGATCCTTGTTCACGAGCTCCGGCTCGTCTGCAAGGGTTTCATTGACTTCGACGATGGTCCCGCCGACGGGTGCTTTGAGTTCACCGGCCGCTTTCACCGACTCGATCACCGCTGCTTCGCTCCCCTGGGAAACTTCGATGCCGGTTTCGGGCAGTTCAATGAACACGAGCTCGCCGAGCTGGTCCTGAGCATAGTCGCTGATGCCGCAGACACCGGTCTCGTCATCCTCCATGCGAATCCATTCATGGTCTTCGGTAAATTTGATATCGCTCATTTTTCAATCTCCACGAAAACTAACAGGACTGCAGCCCGCTCATACGCCGCCCAGGGGGCAGCAGCTCTAGGCGCGATGATATCGCGGTTTGACGAACGGCAACTTTGCCACCCGAACCGGCCGGGCCTTGCCCCGCACCATCGCCTCGAGCCGGGTACCCTCAGCGCCTGAGGAGGTTTCCACATAGGCCATGGCGACCGGCCCCCGCACGGATGCACCGTAACCGCCGCTGGTGATCTTGCCAACCTTTCTGCCGGACTTGTCAACGAGCTCCGTCTCCGCTCTCACCGGCGCGCGACCTTCGGGAACAATCCCCACCCGACACCGTTCCACGCCGCCCTCGAGCTGTCTTGCGATGACATCGAAACCGGGATAGCCCCCCGCCCTCTCGCCCCCGGGGCGGCGAGCCTTGGACAGCGCCCATTTGAGACCGGCCTCTACCGGAGTCGTGCTCTCGTCGATATCCTGGCCGTAGAGACACAACCCCGCCTCCAGTCGCAGGGTGTCGCGGGCGCCCAGACCGGCGGGCCGCACATCAGCGCTCGAAAGCAGCGCTCCGGCCAGCTCCATGGCCGCGTCCGCCGGAACCGAAATCTCGAAACCGTCTTCACCGGTGTATCCACTACGGGTGATGAAACATTCAATGCCAGCCACGTCCACTCTCGCCGCCTGCATGAACAGGAGCTCAGTAGAGCTGGGCGCGAGACGCTTCATGACTGCGGCCGCCGCCGGTCCCTGGAGCGCGATCAACGCGCGATCCTCGAGCACCTCCAATTGGCAGTCGCCATCGAGGTTAGACTCGAAGTTAGCCAAATCCGCGTTCTTGCGGCTCGCGTTTACGACCAGAAAAAAATGCTCACCCCCATTGGTCACCATCAGATCGTCGCGGATTCCGCCGCGCTCGTTGGTTATGAGGGCATAACGCTGACGATTGTTTCCAAGCCCGATGAGATCCACGGGCAGAAGCCGCTCCAGAGAGCTGGCCGCATCTTTGCCGCCGAGCTTGACCTGGCCCATGTGAGACACGTCGAACAGGCTGGCGGCGTCGCGGGTGTGGGCATGCTCTTTAAGAATTCCGTGGCGGTAATTGACCGGCATGGTGTAGCCGGCATAGTCAACCATCTTTGCGCCGTATTGCTGATGAAGTTCGAAAAGCGGGGTCTTTCTCGAGTCCGCGGTTTTGTCCGCGTTTTCATTCGGCATGGGTTACTCCCCTGTCCGGCGCGAGTTGTTAGTAAGAGGGTAGTGTACGTCATCGTCTTGGCGACGGTCTTGAGCACCGCGGATGCAACTTATAAAGCGTAAGACTACCAATCACGGTAACTACGTACACCGTCCCTTTTTCCAAATGTCCTTTTTTTTAAAAATTACGCCGAAAATTCTTTAAGCAGCATGCCCGGCAAAGTGTTTTCGGCGCACGATCCGGATTCGTTCACGATGCGGGTGCCGTTCACCCACACCCCGTGGACGCCGAGAGCGTCGGTCGTCAGTCGGTGCGCGCCCCCCGGCAGGTCGAATACGCGCCGCGCGGGGCCGCGACCCACTTGCGCGGGGTCAAACAACAACAGATCGGCAAACGCACCCTCGGTGAGTCTTCCTCGATCGCGGATGCCAAAAATCTCGGCGGGCTGACTTGTGAGACGGCGCACCGCCTCTTCCAGCGGCATCACCGATCTTTCCCGCGCCCAGTGTCCCAGAAGATGCAGGCCGAAGCCCGCGTCGCAAAAGAACGTTAGATGAGCACCGGCGTCGGACAGGGCGATGGTGCTGTAGGGGTCCGTGAGCAGCCGCGCGACGGCCTGCTCGTCGGAGTTGAGTAACACCGCGGCGAAGGTCGTTTTGAGGTCTTCCTCGAGGCTCAAGTCCAACAGCCAGTCCAGTGGATGCGCACCCGCTTCTTCTGCCGCCGTCTTAACGTTTTGTCCTTCGAAGTGGAGATTCTCAGACTGCGCAACCTCGACCACCTTGAGCTTCTCCCATTCTCCGTTGAACAGCCTAACGGCAACCGGCTGTTCCAGATCTTTGCGCACACGGGCTCGGAATTCCGGATCCCGCAACAACGATTCCACTCTGTCCCCGGCATCCATGGCGGGACGCCAGGACGCGATGCCTTCAAAGGGATAAGGCGCTTCGAGGGTGAACTCCATCGTCAACGGGCAGCAGGAAACCTGGCCGAAAAGCTTCCGCCCCCGGGACTGCGCCTCAGCAATTTGCCTCAGGTCGTCGAATACCGCGCTGGGCCTTGTGCTGTTATGGAGCAGCGCGGCAACGACCACCGGTCGGCCGCTGCCGGCGGCCAGCGATTCGAGATATTCCACCGACGTACCACCACCCTTGGTGAGCATGAAAACACCGCGTCCGAACTCAGCCAGCACCCCCACCAGCGCGTTCATCTCCCGCTCCCCGGCGAGGCGCGACGGCATCGGATCACCGCTGGCTCCGTTGTGGGAAGGCGAGGTGGAAGTGGCAAAACCCACCGCCCCGCTGTTCATGGCGTCGCGGACGATCGATTGCATTTGCCGAATTTCTTCGTCGTTGGCGGCGCGCTTGGGCGCGTCTTCGCCCATGACGTAGGTTCGCACTGACGAGTGACCGACGAACGCGGCCACATTCGGACCCACCCCGCGCCTCTCCAGCATTCGGAGATA
Source organism: uncultured Gammaproteobacteria bacterium (assembly GCA_947258715.1). Taxonomy (GTDB): domain Bacteria; phylum Pseudomonadota; class Gammaproteobacteria; order HK1; family HK1; genus CAMYJH01. The sequence continues at coordinate 1,786 of CAMYJH010000036.1, read as the reverse complement.
CTGGGGGAAACTTTCGAAGCTCCAGTCAATTCCCGCACGCAGCGCTTCGATGGCCATGCCCTCAACGCGCACCAGATTGCGCATGGTGAGGTCGCGGTCTTCCGGCTTGCACGGCGCGATGGTGAATCCGCAATTTCCTATGACTACCTTGGTAACGCCGTGGCTCGGGGACGGATCCGCCATGGGGTCCCAGGTGATCTGTGCGTCGTAATGAGTGTGGGTATCGATGATCCCGGGAGCAAGAACCAGACCGTCAGCATCGACTACCTGGCGCGCCGGACCGACGGTATCGCCTATTTGGGTGATGCGATCCGAGGAAACGGCCAGACTGCCGGGCGCCATCGGAGTACCGAGGCCATCGCAGATTTGCGCGTTCTTTATGACCAGGTCGTGCACGAGGTTTTCTTGTTTTGGGATCGCCGCAGCTCTTTTGGGAGCGCATTATATACGCCGTTTCCTGCGCATACCCCGAAACCCGGGTACGTCAATATATCGGTCGCTGGCAAGGTGAGATTGCCAGGGGTGGACGGCGTGCCGCGGCAAGATTAGGCTCAAGCGGCACGAATCTTTTCCCTTAGTGTCGTCGGAACCGATTTCATGAGCGCTAAGCCAATACGGTTGAAAATCGAACCGCTGGACGGGAGCTTTGGCGCGCAGGTCACCGGCATCGATCTTGCCCACGCGCGGCAGAAGGCGGAAATGGTGGCGGCGCTCGAAGCTGCATTCCTCGAGCACCACGTGGTGGCGATTCGGGGACAGGAGCTCGAAGTGGACGACGTGGTCGCGGTGAGTCGCTGCTTCGGGCCACTTGAGCCTCACGTACTGGATCGCTTTCACCACCCGGACACGCCGCTTGTGCTGGTGCTCTCCAATCGGGTGGACGCGAACGGCCGCGCCATGGGCTTGAAGGACGCGGGCTCGTTCTGGCATTCCGACGTGTCGTTCAAGAAATGCCCGGCACGGGCAACGCTGCTCTATGCGTTAGAAGTGCCGGACGAAGGTGGCGACACCTTGTTTTGCGACATGATGGCAGCCTACGACGCTCTGCCTGAAAAATTAAAACACGCCCTCGACAACGCAATCGCAGTGCACGATTATGCCAACCGCGATCGCGTCGCACACCGTACTGGGACCAAACCGAGACTGGATTCGGAAAACCTGCGCAGCGTGCCACCCGTGCGTCATCCGGTCGTTCGCCGGCATCCAGTCACCGGGCGCAAAGCCCTTTACGTCAATCCCACCTATACCGTTTGTGTCCAAGGCATGGAAGCGTCGCAGAGCGAATCGCTGCTCGGAGAGATTTTTGATCACTGTCTTAAGGGCCAATTCCAGATGCGCTACCGCTGGCGGCCAAAGGACGTTGTCATCTGGGACAACGCCGCCGTCATGCACGCGGCCACGACGCAGAACCTGGAACCTTCAAAATACCGCACCTTGTGGCGGACCATCATCGTCGGAGAACCGACGTATTAGGGGACATTCAGAGTTCGTAAGATATTGATCCGCTCTAACTACATTAAGCATGTAAATCGCCGAACCGCGCCCGAGCGCCGATCAATGACTTACGAACTCTGAATGTCCCTCAACTCCCCATTCGCAGCGGGCGGATAGATCGCGTCTAACGAAACGCTTTGTGACAGGCGAGGCAACCCTTGTCCCACATCTCCCCCAGGGCCTTCTCTACGGTTTCCGCCTCTCCTCGAGTGGCCCCCTGCTCTATCCGGTCGGCGGCCCCGACGAGCTGGTACAGATGCTGGCGGAACTCGATTCGCCGCGATGCCTCGGG
>CAMYJH010000035.1:49505-50668 GCA_947258715.1 uncultured Gammaproteobacteria bacterium | reverse complement strand
TCCACCAGCAGCCGCTCCACGGTATAGAGACCGATCTTCATGCCGAGGATGGCATCGGCAGCTTCGCGCGCCTCGTCGGCGTTCCCCGCCAACCGAATGCCGCCCGCCTTGCCGCGCTTGCCAGTGGGCACCTGTGCTTTCACCACCACCGGCCCGATGTCGGCGCAGGCTTTGGCCGCTTCTGCAGCGGAAGTTACGAGCCGCCCTTTCGGCACCGCAATGCCGGCCTTAGCCAGCAGCGGTTTGGCCGCATGCTCTTCAAAGTTCATCGGGTGGTGGTTTCTTTTTTGGTTCTTAGATGGCGTTCGAGCGAGTTGCCTTAACGTTTTAGATAGTGATTAGTGATTGGTGAATCTTGATTCGTACCTAAACGCGGAGGTCAAACCTATCGACAACTCCCAGGCCGCTAATCACTAATCACTAATCACTTCCTCTGAAAGCTGAAATTAGGCTGAAGTCCAGCGCAGACCCGCACGCTCCAGGGGGGCTACTTGCCGTACTTCTCCCAATACGCCCCGAACAGCGACTCCTCTGCCGGCTTGTCTTCCGGGATCACGGTGGTGAGGTGGGTAACGTTGATGAAGTGACGGTAGTTCAGGTTCTCGCTGATGCTGTTACCCTGCCAGGTTCCGCATCCCATGCTCAAGGTGAAATTGAGGCCGCTGTCGAAACCGCCGCCGTTACCAAAGGTATGGGCGAAATTTACCAGAACCCGAACCACGTCGAGCTCTTGCGCAAGCCTGCGGGCGTTGGCCATGTCTTTTGTATGGATGCCGCAGGAATGCCCCTTGCCCTTGAACTCGAGAATGTCCCGCACCTTCGCCACGGCCGCGTCCAGATCGGCCTCACGGTACACCGTAAGCACCAGCGCGAGCTTTTCGTCTGAGAAGGGAAACTCTTTTCCCACGCCGGTCTCTTCGACCATAAAGAATTTGGCGTTGTGCGCGGGCCTGGGCAAGCCGGTCTCCTTGGCGATAATCCGCGCGTCTTTGGCAATCAGCTTTCGATTGAGCTTGCCGTTCACCCACAGCGCGTCCTGGATCGCTTGCTTCTGTTTCGCGTTCGCCATGAAACCGCCTGCGGATTCGAGAGCCGCAATGGCAGCGTCGTAAACTGGATCCAATATCACCAGCGAATTTTCCGACGAGCAGGAGGTGGAGTTG
>CAMYJH010000035.1:0-49403 GCA_947258715.1 uncultured Gammaproteobacteria bacterium | reverse complement strand
CGCATCAGGTCCACGGTTCGCGTGGTCGTGACGATGCCGGCCGGAGACGGCGCAATAATCACGGCGTTTCGACCCTTTATCGCCATCATCGCCTTGTTGACCGGAGTTGCCGCGGGATTGGTGGAGGGCGTCACCGCGGCTACCACGCCCACGGGTTTGCCGTACTTCACCAGGCCGCGTGCTGGATCCGTCTCAATCACGCCTACGGTCCGTACTCGAAGCAGGTCACGCAAAGTGCCGAAGGTCTTACGTTGGTTTTTGACTATCTTGTCGGCGACGTTGCCAAGACCGGTATCCTCCACCGCCATATGGGCCAGAGCTTTGGCGTGATCGAGCTTGTAAATGGACCATGCGAGCGCGGTGACCGCCTCATCAACGCGTGCCTGGTCACTGTGTTCAAAACGGGCCATGGCTGCGCGGGCCCGCTGAACGAGTCCTGCGACAATGGATTCCGGCGAGGCCTGCGAGGCCCCGCCCTTAAGTACGGCCTGGCTCATGGCGAGGTCTCCGTGAGGTTCCAGGGATTGTGTAGATTGTCCGCGGGCCATGCACCGTAGCCAAACCTCCTTTTAAGAGTCAAGGAAAGCGCCGAAATGGGCCAACCCAATCATCCCCCCGGTGGACGTATGACGGCTCGGGCCGTGGTCAGGTTGGGGCTTCGCCGGGGCGTCGGGCTGCCCTCGGTGATCGTCATGACCAGCATGATGGGTTTCGGATCGCTGGCGGCCGATGGCGGGATTTCATTTCTGACCGCCCTGTCGGCGAGCGCCCTCGTCTGGGGTCTACCGGGCCAGGTGGCCATGGCCGAGCTCTGGGCCGCGGGCGCCAACCTGCTCACCGTGGTGCTGGCGGCGTCGCTGGCGAACGCGCGATTCATGCCCATGGCCATGTCGCTGTTTCCGCTGATGCGCGGAGGAACGCGTCATCGTGGAGCACCCTATCTTCTGGTGCAATTGCTTTCGGTGAATACCTGGGCCGCCTGCCAGGAGATTTTTCCCGCGATCCCGCTCCACTTAAGGGTGGTCTACTACACCGCTTTCGCGAGCACCATTCTAGTCGCCGGCCAAATTGGCACCGGGCTCGGCTTTTTCGCCGTCGCGTTCCTGCCGAAACCCGTAACCCTGGGCCTCATATTTTTGAACCCCTGTTACTTTGCGCTGCTGTTTGCGGGAACGCGCGTCCGTCCTTACGTGGCGGCGCTGCTGCTTGGCGCGTTTTTCGGACCGATAATTTATGCCCTCGCTCCTGAGTGGAGCCTTCTGCTCACCGGATTCGTGGCCGGGAGCGCCGCGTTCTTTTTCTTCGACGTTCGTCCGACTTCCGTTTCGAATGCGGAGTCGAAGTGATGAGCGAGACCATCATGCTCCTGTGCGCCATCGCCGGTACGTACCTCTGGCGGGCGCTGGGAGTTGCTTTCTCCGCCCGCATCGAGCCCGACGGCGCGCTGTTCCGCTGGGTGAGCTGCGTATCCTACGCCATGCTTGCGGCGCTCATTTCCAGAATGACGGTGCTGCCGCTAGGCAGCCTAGCGGAAACGCCGATGAGCTTTCGCCTCGGCGCCATGGCGGTAGCGATCGCGGTATTCCTTCTCGCTCGTCGCGGCATGTTCTCCGGCGTCATCGCGGGGGTGGGAACGTTCATCGCGCTGGTGGCGTTCGCGTGATGCGTGATGCGTGATGCGTGATGCGTGATGCGTGATGCGTGATGCGTGATGCGTGATGCGTGATGCGTGATGCAAAGAGCGTAACCGGCCCGGGTACCCTGTCAAGTCGCGTCACGCGTGACGCATCACCGAACTAATACATCCTCCGCTTTAGTCCCACCAGCTTCACAACCGCCAGCGGACCGAGCATGAGCAGCATCGCCATAGAGCCGAAGGCGAAACCCCAGGCCGTGGGGTTGCGTTCGCCGCCGGCGAGGTCGAGCACGGCACCAAAAATAATGGGTCCCAGAAACGCGCCGATGAATCCAATCACCGAATGCATGGCCATGGTGGTCCCCTTGTAGCGCGGATCGGCCGCTTTGATCACTCCCGCGGTGATGGTGGCGGAGTCGGCGGTAATGCTGATGGAGTGTGCCAGGGCAAGCGCGAGCACGAGCCAGAAGGCCAGCGTTCCGGAAAAGCCGAAGGCGGTTCCGATCAGGGCCGAAGCCAGCATCACGCCGATGATGGTGCGCTGCCGACCGATCCGGGCGGCCAGCTCGTTGGTCAGCACGCTGGACGGCATGCTGACCAGATTCAGCAGCGCGGCAGCCGTGGCCGCGCTGAAACCCACGCCCCAGGCGGCAGAAGCCTGCTGAGACTGGCTGAAAACAAGAAAGGCAACGATCCAAGAGCGGTAGGCGAATAGCTCCAAATTGTGCACCGTGTAAGCGAGGGTAAATCCAAGCGCCGGGCGATTGGCGAACACTGGGCGAAAGTCCAGCAATCGAGTCGCAGGGCGCTCTTCTCCGGGCGGGCGGGAGTCGAGCACTCCCAGCGCCATGACGAAGGCAAGGGTGGGACCTAGGGCGAGAATCGCGAAGGTCCACTGCCAACCGAGCAGGTCGGAAAAAACCCCGGAAAGGTAGTAGGAAAGGCTCGCGCCGATGCCGAAGCTGGAGGTGTAGAAGGCCGTACCACGGCTGTAAAGCCGCTCCGGAAGCGCGTCGATGAGAGCCTTCAGTCCGGGCATGTAGGTGCCGGCGAGTCCGACGCCCTGTAAAAGCCGCCACAAGCTTGCGGACCACACCCCGGAGGCGAAGAGCGCAAATCCGGCTGCGGACACGACGCTTAAAGCCATTGAGCACAAATACACCCGCTTGGGGTCGATGCGATCGGTCAGCGCCGTCAGAACGGCCACCGCGGCCACATAGCCGGCGAAATAGATCCCGCTAATCCAACCGGCCTCGGTATTGGTGATTCCCCACTCCTGCTGGAACATGGGAATGAGAGTAGGGAAGGTGGCGAAGGCCGACATGCCGATGATTTCGACCACGCACACCGTCGCGATGAGCAGCCCGGGCCTACGCACGACAGGATTCAGAAACTAGTGGGAAATCGAGATCCGAGGCCGTCAACGGCAGTTGACCGAAAAACGAGCCGTCCGATCCCGTCGGTACGGTGGTCGCTGGCAGTGTTCTATAAGTGGAAATGGCGGCGTTTCCGACGGATACCGGGGCGTGCAATGGCTTCGCATCGGCATAATCTACTGCATCGAAAGGAATAGAGACATTTCGCCGCCTGCGGCGAAGATTCGTTCAAATCAAGATCTTAGGTTTGACATTTCCTGCGGCTGCCCATACCGTTCCGCTCCAGGATATTGGGGCCCGTCGACTCGCCTCGGCGCCCTCTAAAGCCATAAATAGAAAGGGGCGTCACGTAACGTGCCTAGACTCCTCGAGGTCGAGAACCTCAAGACCCAGTTCGAAACCGGCGCAGGCATCGTCAAAGCCGTCGACGGCATCAGCTATTACGTCGATGAAGGCGAGACCGTTGCCATCGTCGGCGAATCCGGCTGCGGCAAGTCCGTCGGCGCCATGTCGATCCTGCGGCTGATCCCGGATCCGCCCGGCAAGATTGTCGATGGGCGCATCATTTTCGAAGGGCGCAATGTTCTGGAACTTCCGGACTCGGAAATCCGCAAAATCCGCGGCGGTCAGATCTCCATGGTTTTCCAGGAACCCATGACCTCGCTCAATCCGGTGCTTACCATCGGCCTTCAGCTCACCGAAACCATGATGCTGCACCTTGGGCTGTCCCAGGATGAAGCGGATAAGCGGGCGGTGGAGCTGCTCGGGATGGTGGGAATCGGCGAGCCGGAGCGGCGGCTCAAGCAGTATCCCCACCAGTTCAGCGGCGGCATGCGCCAGCGGGTGATGATTGCGCTGGCGCTTTCCTGCAAGCCGAAACTGATTATCGCCGATGAGCCCACCACCGCGCTGGACGTCACTATTCAGGCTCAGATACTCGAGCTGATGCGCAATCTGACCAAGGACATGGGCGTGGCGCTCATTATCATCACGCACAACCTTGGCGTCGTCGCGCGCTACGCCGAGCGGGTGATCGTGATGTACGCGGGAAAGATTGTGGAGATGGGGACGGCAAAGCAGGTTTATCACGATCCGCACCACCCCTACACCATCGGATTGCTGAACTCCGTGCCCCGCATGGATCTGCACCGTGGCAGGCGCCTGGTTCCCATCGAGGGACAGCCGCCGGATTTGACCCGGCTCGACGAGGGCTGCTCCTATCGACCACGATGCCGCTGGGCCATCGACAAATGCGCGGCGTCGTTCCCTCCGCTGGAGGCAATAGACGGCAGCCAGATTGCGGCCTGTTTCCGAAAAGATGAACTGGAAAAGGATCTCAAGAGCGCATCATGAGTGAGCAGGTCGTCGTTTCCGAGCGCGCGCCCCCGTTAAAGAAAGTCGGCAAGGGCGACACGCTGCTTCAGGTGCGCAACCTGAGGAAGTACTTTCCGGTCACCGAAGGCATCTTGTTCCAGAAAGCCGTCGGCCACGTCAAGGCGGTGGACGACGTCACTTTCGAAATTAAGAAGGGCGAGACCCTGGGATTGGTGGGCGAGTCGGGATGCGGCAAGACCACAACCGGGCGCTGCATTCTCCAGCTCGAGCGACCGACGGCGGGTGAGATCGTGTTCGAAGGCGTCAACCTGGAAAAGCTGGATTCCAAGGCGCTGTCGCCCTTGCGGCAGAAGGTCCAGGTCATTTTTCAGGACCCCTACAGCTCGCTCAATCCGCGCATGAAGGTGGGCGACATCCTCGGCGAGCCAATGCGCGTTCACGGCGTCTATCCGGATAGCGCCGAGCGCAATAAGCGTATTGCCGAGCTTCTCAACTACTGCGGCCTGCCGTCGAAGTTCGCCGATCGCTATCCCCACGAAATGTCGGGCGGGCAGCGCCAGCGGGTGGGTATCGCGCGCGCGCTGTGTCTCAATCCCGATTTCATCATCTGTGACGAGGCTGTTTCCGCCCTGGACGTATCCATCCAGGCGCAGGTGATCAACCTGCTCGAAGATTTGCGCGAAGAGTTTGACCTCACCTACCTGTTTATCGCCCACGATCTGTCCGTGGTCCACCATCTCTGCAACCGCGTTGCGGTGATGTACCTGGGGAAGCTGGTCGAGCTCGCCGAGTCGGACGAGCTTTTCGACAATCCGATGCACCCCTATACCCGGGCCCTGCTGTCGGCGGTTCCGGTGCCGGACCCGAGCAAAGAGGCGCAGCGTCAACACCAGGTGCTCAAAGGCGAGGTGCCGAGCCCCCTGAACCCGCCCCCTGGATGCGTGTTTCATCCAAGATGCACGCTGGCGGTGGATTCGTGCCGGAAAGAGATTCCGCCGCTCCGGGAGCTGCGGCCGGGTCACTGGGTGGCCTGCACCGAGGTGTGATAGGCTGCCCGAAGGCGACGACCCGCCACGGACAGGGGGGCGTTCCTTGCACAACCAACTTTGGAATAAGAGAGAAGATCAAGAGGAGAGACACAATGAAACGCTTCAGTCCGAAACTCGCAGCGGTGGCAGTACTTAGCTGCGCGTTCGGCCTCGGAGTCGGAGGCCCGGCCGCGGCGCAAGAACGCGGCGGAGTACTCAACTTCGTGGTCGGCAGCAAAATTCCATCCTACGACGGCCACCGGGAGACTACTTTCGGCATGATTCATCCGATCGCGCCGTTTTACAGCCTCCTGATCCGGGTCAACCCGGATAACCCGCAGTCAGCCACTGACTTCGTCTGCGATCTCTGCGAGGGGTCGGTGCCAAAACCCACCGAGGGCGGCACCAAATACACCTTCAAGATCCGCAGTGGCGTGAAGTTTCACGACGGTGCGCCGCTCAGCTCGGCGGATATCAAAGCCACCTACGACAAAATCATCTTCCCGCCGGAAGGCGTGCCGAGCGCCCGTAAGGCGTTCTTCAAGATGGTCGAGTCGGTGGAGGCGCCGGATTCTACCACCGTGGTCTTCAAGCTGAAATTCCCGTCGGGGGCATTCATTCCCGCCCTGGCGACGCCCTTCAACTTCGTCTACAGCAAGAAGGACCTGGATGCTCACGGTTACGAGTGGCACGGAAAGAACATCAACGGCAGCGGGCCGTTCGTATTTGTGCAGCACCAGCCGGGCTCCTTCGTCGAAGGCAAGCGTAACGGGAACTACCACCACTCGGGCCAACCCTATCTCGACGGCTTCAAGGCGATTTCCGCGCCGAAAATGGCCATCCGTCTGAACGCCATTCGTGGCGACCGTGCGGCCATCGAGTTCCGCGGTTTTCCGCCGAAAGCCAGGGACGACCTGGTGAATGCCCTAGGTGACAAAATCACGGTTCAAGAGAGCGACTGGAATTGTGTATTGCTTTCCACGCCGAACCAGATGCGCGAGCCGTTCGACGACCCGCGTGTTCGTCAGGCCCTCACTCTCTCGGTGGATCGCTGGGCCGGTTCCAAGTATCTCTCCGAGATTGCCATCGTGAAGACTGTCGGCGGCGTCGTGTTCCCGAACCATCCTCTCGCTGCGAACAAGGATGAACTGACGCAGCTGGCTGGATACTGGACCGATCTGAACAAGTCCAGGGCTCGAGCGACACAGCTTCTGAAGCAGGCCGGACACAGCGATCTGAAGTTCGAGCTCAATAATCGTGGAGTCGACCAGCCGTACAAAGTCGTGGGCACCTGGCTCATTGACCAGTGGCGGCAGGCGGGTCTGAACGTGACCCAGCGGGTGCAGCCCACGCCTCCTTTTTACGCCACGCTGCGTAAGAAAAAGGACTTCGACGTGTCCGTCGACTTCAACTGCCAGTCCGTGATCAACCCGATAGCGGATATCTCCAAGTTCCTCGGCAGCGCCGGTAACAACTACGGTAACTACCAGGACCAGGTGCTCGAAGACATCTACAACGAGCTCCTTCAAACCGGAGATGAAGCCGGGCAGCGCACGCTCATTCGCAAGTACGAAAAGCGCGCGCTGGACGAAATGGCTCACCTCGGCGTCACCTTGTGGTGGTACAAGATCAATCCTCACCGCTCCTACGTGAAGGGGTGGAAGATTGCTCCCAGCCACTACCTGAACCAGCAGCTGGACAATGTCTGGCTGGACAAGTCGTTGATGTAATAGTCCATGTAATGACAAGACGCCCCACCGGATACGGTGGGGCGTCCTTCCTTTCAGCCCATGTATAAGTACATCATCAAGCGTGTGCTGCTCGCGATCCCGACCCTTTTCGGGGCGGCGCTGCTGGTCTTTTTCCTTTTGCGCGCAATCCCGGGAGACGTGTGCGAGATTCGGCTTGCCGGCACCGGCCTTTACGCCGACCCGGCGGAGATCGAGCTCTGCCGAGACAAGCTGGGCTTGAACGATCCGATGATTGTCCAGTTCTGGGACTTCGTCTCCGGCTACTTCACCTGGGATCTGGGCGATTCCATGTGGACCGGCAAGCCCATCACCTTCGAGATCGGCCTCAGATTCAAGCTCTCGCTACAGATCGCCATCATGGCAACCCTTGTGGCCATCGCTATCGCGATCCCCCTCGGCATTATCTCGGCCGTTAAGCAGGACACCTGGATGGACTACGCGGTGCGGGCATTCAGCATCGCCGGCATCGCCATTCCGTCATTCTGGCTCGGCATCATCATTATTCTGGGCCTGCTGATCGTGACCCAGCACTGGTTCGGGGCACCCTGGATGCCGCCCATTGACTACGTTTCGCCTTTCGAAGACCCGTTGAGGAACATGTCCCAGCTCATCTGGCCGGCTGTGGCCACGGGTTATCGCTATTCCGCGGTCGCTACGCGCATGACCCGATCCGCGCTGCTCGAGGTGCTTCGGGAGGATTACGTGCGCACGGCCCGCTCCAAGGGCCTGATGGAGCGGGTCATCATCAACCGGCACGCGTTGAAGAACGCCTTGTTGCCCGTAGTAACGATTATTGCCATCGAGTTCGCCTTCCTCATCGGCGGACTGGTGGTCACGGAACAGGTTTTCAATCTGAACGGGCTGGGCAAGCTGTTTGTGGAATCCGTCGGCGCCCAGGACTTCAACCTGACGCAGCAGCTGGTGATGCTGGTGGTGCTGATCTTCGTCATCACCAACCTGGTCGTAGACATCCTCTACGCGTGGCTGGATCCGAGAATTCGGTACAGCTAGGAGGCCCTCGGTCATGTCGACGCCGCAAGCCACCATAGAATTCGAAGACATTGAACTGCCGAAGAAGCCGATCCCTGCGCGTATCTGGGATCTGTGCAAGCGCCAGCCGCTGGGCGCATTCGGTGCCGTCGTCGTCATCGCCATGATCATCATGGCGGTCTTCGCCAACGTGGTATCGCCTTACGACCCTGAGCGTGCCGACTTCGCCAACATGTTGACCGCGCCTAACATCGACTACTGGCTGGGCACCGACGCGTTCGGACGGGACATACTCACGCGCATCATCTACGGCGCCCGCACGGCGCTGTTCGTGGGTTTCGCTTGTGCATTCGTCGGCGCCACCGGCGGACTGGTGCTCGGCGTTGCCAGCGCTTATTTCGGCGGGATTTTCGACCTCATCGTGCAGCGCATCGTCGACGTGGTGATGGCGTTCCCGCTGATTATCCTGGCACTGGCGGTGGTGGCGACCCTGGGTACCGGAACGGAGAACGTGATCATCGCCATCACCATTCCGTTCATCCCCCAGTGCGCCCGAGTGGTGCGATCCAACGCGCTCGCCATCCGGGAAATTCCCTACGTGGACGCGGCGCGGGCGCTGGGTTTCAGCGACTCCCGCATCATCCTGCGCCACATGGTGCCTAACGTGATGGCGCCCTATCTCATCATGCTCACCGCCTTCGTAGGACAGGCGATTCTGCTCGAGGCATCGCTCTCCTATCTCGGCATGGGGGTGCAGGAACCGACGCCCGCCTGGGGTCTGATGCTCCAGGGCGGCGCGGAAGAGTTCGCCGAGAGCGCGCCGTGGGTACCTATATTCCCCGGACTTGCAATCACGCTTGCGGTGTTTGGATTCAACCTGTTTGGCGACGCGGTGCGCGACCTGCTGGATCCGAAGCTCAGAACTCGTTAAGTCAAGGTCTCTACGAATAAAAGCCGGTGCGGGCAACCGCTGCCGGCTTTTTTATTGCTTGGCTAGAGGCTGTAGACGGCAGCCTGTAGTCCGTAGATGCGAATCAGAGAATCGTAGGGTGCGCCATGCGCACCTTCATACTTCTCGCAATCTAATGCTGCGCGCGGCGCGCCCTACAAACCTGAAGCTCGGCAAGTCACTCCTCCAGAAGCCCCTCCAGCGCTGTCAAAACGTCTTCGGGCAACTCGACTCCATCCCGGGCCGCCTTTTTAGCGCGTTCATTTTCCATGTCTCCCGGCAAATAGATCGCGCTTTCGCCGTCACCCGACGCCTCGACTTCGGCGCGAAACGCCCTCAACCGATCCAGATAGCCGCCGGCGTCCGGCAGCTTGCCGATATCGGCGGCGATGAGGGTAAAACACACCCCCGAGGGTCCGGTACGGTCCGTGGCTGTGCGCACATGCGAGGCGTAGCTTCCGGCGCCGAGCACTCCGGTCATCAAGTCAATCATCACCGACAGCGCGTAGCCCTTGTGCCCGCCGGCGGGCGCAAGGGTGCCGCCCATGGCCGCATCGGCGTCGGTGGTAGGGTTGCCGCGGGCGTCAAAAGCCCAGCCTTCGGGAATGGGCTTTCCTTCGGCCTGGGCGCGGCGGATCTTGCCCCGCGCCACCATGGTGGCCGCCATATCCAGCACCACCGGCGATCCGTCACCCGGCACCGCCATCGCCAGGGGATTGGTGCCCACCACCGGCTGTTTCCCGCCCCACGCGGCCATGGAGGGGCCGGCGTTGGTAATCGCGATGGCGGCGAATCCTCGCCCCGCAAGACGCCGGGCGTAGTATCCCAGCATGCTGAGGTGGTTACCGTTGCGCACCGTCACCCAGGCGCAGCCATGACGGGCAGATCGCTCCGCCGCCAGATCGGCAGCATCGCATCCGGCCACGGCGCCGAATCCATTGCCCGCGTCTAAAAGCAAAAGCGCACCGTGGTCGGCAACCACCACCGGACGCGCGTCGGGATCGAGTAAACCCGCGCGTATACGCGCCACGTAGGCGGGTAGCCGCGTCAGACCGTGGGTGACGACGCCCCGCGCGTCGGCATCGACCAGCACGTCGGCAACGTGCTCGGCGATTTCTGCGCTGACGCCGTGCTTTCCCAGCACCCGGTTTGCCAGACCTATCGCGGCCTCGATCCTCATGTCGTCAATCCTTCGTAGCGGCCCCGTTTAACGGACGTTAAGATGTTAGAAAGGTCTGCCTTATCAGACCTTCCTTAGCTAAGCAGGGATGCGCCGCCGAATCCGATGACTGTAAGTCTTTGGATTCGTGAGGCAAATGGAAACCGCGTTTTCACTGGCCGACTCTGAAAATTCCAGAGATGGAATTATTCAGAGTTTCCGTAACTCAATTACGCCGTCGGCATTCTGTCGGCAAATTATCGACGGATTCCAGAGATGACTGCCGGTATTATTGCGGGATTTCCCGCGCAGCCGATAGAGGAACCTGCCGCCTGGCGGCCCGAAGACCTCGAATCTGATAACTCGTGGACTCATCGTCTGAGCGATAAAGAGTTGGACGAGTTGAATGAGGCCCTTGTCTACGTTCGGGCGCGTGGACTTTCTGCCCCTGCATTCAAGCGTACAGATTTTCCGCTGCCGCTGCTTTCCAGGCGCATCAAACGAATTATCCACGAGCTCGAGCACGGTCGGGGCTGCGTGCTGGTCAAGGGCCTTGACGTTGCGCAATACGAGATTGCGGATCTGAAAACGCTCTACTGGGGGCTTGGGGTACATCTGGGCGTGCCCGTATCGCAAAACGCCAAAGGGGATCTTATCGGCCAGGTCACCGACAGCGGGCGCGAATACGAAGGTGAAAACGTCCGAGGCTACACCACCAACGACCCTATACGTCCCCACTGCGACAGCTCCGACATCGTCTCGCTGTTGTGCGTCCACCACGCCAAATCCGGCGGTGAAAGCATCATTTCGAGCTCGATAACCGTTTTTAATGAGATATTGAGAACCCGGCCGGAATATCTCGATGGGCTGGCGGAAGGTTTTTACTTCGACCTCCGGGGTGAAGGCGCCAGCGGCAACCCCGATGAAGTCACGCGGCACAAGGTGCCCGTGTTCTGCTACTACGACGGACGCCTGAGCGCGCGATTCAACCAAAAAACCATCGAGGATGGGCAGAGAAAAGCCGGCGCGCCGCTGAACGGCACGACGCTGGACGCCGTGCGTTACGTCGGAGAGCTGGCGTTAAGGGATGACATTCGGTTCGAGATGCGTTTCGAGCGGGGCGATATCCAGATTCTCAGCAATCACACGATTCTGCATGCAAGAAACGGGTTCGAGGACTTCCCGGAGCCTAAACGCAAACGCAACTTGCTCAGGCTCTGGCTCAACCTGCGTAACGGCCGTAAACTCCCGCCGGAGTTCGCGGAACGCCTCAATACCGGGCCACGGGGTGGGGTCGCCGTAAAAGGCAGGGATTATTGAGTCCCAGCCAAGACAGCGCGCACCGCTGCGCCACCGGCTTTAGCTGGCGGTCCGGATCTCCACGCTTCGACGGAGCAAAGAATCATGTTCTACGGCAATTTTCGCAATAGCCAGGATATCGAGTTCCTCAAGAACGCAATAGAGCGGTTCAAAACGATGTTCGCCGGCGTGTACGCCGGGGACAACGCGATTCTTTTCGATCGCAGCCTCGGATTTCTAGAAGACCAGCGCTTCATGAACGCATTCAATTCGAACGTGCGGAACGAGCAGGAACAATCGCTGATATTGCGGCTCAATACGCTTATCTGGGCCGCGCAGCATGCGCTTTCCGTCGAGGGAGACTTCGTCGAGTGCGGGGTTTACCGGGGTTTTTCTTCGGCGGTGATCGCCGATTACCTGGAGTTCGGAAATCTGGACAAGACTTTATACCTTTATGACACCTTCGAGGGCATACCCAGCGAGCACGACTCGGAAAACCATGAGGCAACGGAGTATGCTGCGCGGGGGATCTACGAAGGTGTCGTTCAGCGATTCTCGAAATATGACAACGTGCGCATCGTCAAAGGCATCGTGCCCGATACCTTCGCCGATGCCGCGCCTGAAAAAGTGGCGCTGTTACATCTAAACCTGAATTCTTCCAAGGCACAGACCGCGGCGCTGGAAGTGCTCTTCGATCGAATCACGCCCGGTGGCGTAATCGTTTTTGACGACTACGGCTGGGCCGCCTGCCGGGCGCAGCGCATTGCCGCAGATGAATTCATGACCACGCGCGGCTACCGGATTCTGGAGATCCCGACCGGCCAAGGCCTGCTGATTAAGCGCTGATCCGGCCCGGAGAGCGTGGGTGGAACTTCTTCAAGGCAAGGTTGCGATAATCACCGGTGCAGGATCTGAGCGCGGCATCGGCCGCGCCACTGCGAAATTGTTTGCCCGGCACGGCGGCCGGGTCGCGCTTACTGACGTCAACGAAGACGAGCTGGGAATCGCGAGCCGTGAGCTCGGCAGCGAGCATCAAGCTTACCTATGCGACGTGACCGACGCGAAGCAGTGCCGGCGTACAGCCGATGAGGCGATGGAGCAGTTCGGGCGCCTGGACATTCTGGTGAATAATGCCGGCGTCGTGCGCGGAACGCCTCTGAATGATATTTCGACTCAAGAGTATGATGAGATTCTGAACGTGAATCTGCGCGGCAATTTCCAAATGGCCCAGGCGGTCGTTCCATATATGCAAAAGAGCGGCTCCGGCGCCATCGTCTGCGTCTCCTCGATCGCCGGGCGCACGGGCGGCGGCGTCTTCGGCAGCGCCCACTACGCCGCCGCAAAATCCGGAATCTTCGGCCTGGCAAAAGGACTGGCGCGGGAGCTTGCGCCAGACGGGATCCGCGTCAACGCCGTCGCGCCCGGGCCCATCGACAACGATTTCACCCACGGCAAGATGACACCTGAAGACAAAGCGCGAATCGCGAAGGGTATCCCGATGGGACGCCTCGGTCAGCCGGAAGAGGTGGCCAAGGTGATTCTTTTTCTTGCCTCGGATCTTTCCAGCTATGTCACCGGCGTGGTGCTGGACGTGAACGGCGGGCTATTGATCCACTAAAACACTCTCCACGTTATTCCCGCGAGCTCGAGATTGACAGCGCTGAGATCGCCGGTGGCTGGGAGTTGGCCGACGTGCTCGTAGGCGTGTTCTCGATTCGACATGAGAATCAATCGAGAAGCACTGAGCCAAAGCCAACACGAACAATCCGGTATACCCGTATGCCGCCTGCTGCGAGCGCCGAAAATGGGTCGGGCTAACGAATTGCGCCGATGCCGGAGCCATGGCATACACTGTGACCATGCCTGTTAGCCCACACCATCGCGTCTCCGCAGTCGTCCCGGTAAGCCGGGACGACGAGCGCGTGGGCGTCACCTACCGTCTTTTCGGCAAGCACAACGAGGTGGAGGCGCTCGCGCGGAAAATTGCCTTCGAACAGTCGGTGGAGCTACCCGAAGAGCAGGTGCCCGACCACATTCGCGCGCAGGTGGTCGGCCGGGTCGAGGAGGTATCGGCGGACGTGGAAGTCGAGGGCGCCCGCCGAGCGACCATCAGCTACGCAGCCCGTCACGCCGGCACGCACCTTTCACAACTCCTCAATCTGATCTACGGAAACGTTTCCATTTACCCGCGGGTCAGGCTGATCGACATCTCACTGCCGCAGGGTTTTCTGCAAGGTTTCAGGGGACCCCGTTACGGCATTCAGGGGCTGCGCGTGCTTAGCGGTGTTTTTGGGCGGCCGCTGCTCGCCACCGCGCTGAAACCGAAGGGAGCATCCGTCGAGGCGCTGGCGAGCATCGCCGCTAACTTCGCTCTTGGCGGCGGCGATATCGTCAAGGACGACCAGAACCTGGCCGATGATTTCGAGACCTACAAGCGCCGGGTGGAAGCGTGCGCCCGGGCCGTCGACGAGGCTAACGCTGAAACCGGCAGGCGCTGCCTTTATTTTCCACACCTTACGGCGCCGGCCGGGGACTTCGACCGCTACCTGGATTATGTCGCCGAACTCGGTCTGCGCGGCGTTCTGATTTGCCCCATGATCGTTGGCCTCGAGACGACGCGGGATATCGCCGCTCGTTACCCGCTGGTGCTGATGGCGCATCCGGCGCTCACCGGCAGCTATACCCAGAGTCCCGAGCAGGGCATCGACCACGGTCTGCTGCTGGGCACACTGTTTCGCCTCGCGGGCGCAGACATCTCCATCTTCCCCAACTTCGGCGGGCGCTTTTCATACACCCGGGGGCAATGCCTTGCCATCAGCGGGCGTCTGCGCGAACCGATGGGGGCAATGTCACCCTCATGGCCCTCGCCGGGCGGCGGCATGGCGATCGAGAATCTGAAGGCCATGGGCGTCGACTACGGCGCCGATGCGGTGTTTCTCGTCGGCGGGAGGCTGTTCGCCCATGATCGTGTGCTGCGCGACGGCACCCGAGCGTTCATGGACGCCATCCGTGGTCGCTTCGAAGAGCGTCTGACCGCGCCGTCGGATCCCGCGGCAAGCCGGGTCGAAGATGCGGCGGAAATCCAGCGTTACTTTCCCTTCGAGGAAGGATTTCAATGGAAGGGCCGCGAAAGCTCCCCCTACAAGGATGCGGGGGACCTCGCCTTTAGGGGCGTACGCAGGGTGGAGCTGGTGGGAAAGTCCGGCGAGCGCACCCATTGCGATCTACGCTACTTCGAGGTACAGGCCGGCGGCTATACCAGCCGTGAGAAGCATCTCCACACCCACATCATCATCGGCGCCCGGGGTGAAGCCGTGCTCGCGCTCGGCAACCGGCGCCTGACCTTCCGCCAGCACGACATCGCCTACATCAAGCCGCTGGAGGTGCACCAGCTGATTAACGAAACCGATGAGCCCTTCGGCTTCTATTGCATCGTCGATCACGATCGCGATCGTCCGATGAAGCCCTGAAATCAGGGATCTCCGACTACAATCCTGATTCCATCATTCCCGCATAACCGCCGTTGCTTACTTCCCCGATACGTGCATTAAGGTGAATACAAACGTTTCAGTCACCGTCATTCTCGCGAAAGCGGGAATCCAGTCAGCGCAAGTACTCAATGGAATCTCCTACGGAACGCCTGTCCCGCGAAAATTGTTACCGCGAAAGCGGGGAACCGAGTATGGGATCTAATGAAAACAATTTTCTGCTGGTTTCCCGCTTTCGCGGGAATGACCGAGTGATACGAATCAGGGCTTGAACAGACCACCCTAACGCTTCACCTCGAATAAAAGCCCGCGTTCTTCTTTACCAATTCTTCGATCATGGGCGCGGGCTCGAGCGTTGCGTCGCCGTCCCGCTGGTAATAGCACAATAACGCGTCGCGGATCTTCTTCAACCCAATATGGTCGGCGTAAAACATGGGGCCGCCGCGGTGCACCGGAAAGCCGTAGCCGTGGCGCCAGATGACGTCGATGTCGCCCGGGCGGCTGACAATCCCCTCCTCGAGAATGCGTGCGCCTTCGTTAATCAGGACATAAACGCAGCGCTCGATGATTTCTTTTTCATCAATGGTTCGGCGTTCAAGACCCATCTCTTCGCTGCGCGCGACGATGAGCGCATCCACCGCTGGGTCGGGTTCAGGCTTGCGGCCGCCGGGCTGGTAACGGTACCAGCCGGCGCCGCTCTTCTGACCGAAGCGGCCGCGCTCACATAGACGATCGGCGATGGGGGAATAGCGCTCTTCGGAAGGGCGAGTAGCGGCTCTTCGCTTTCGGATCCGCCAGCTGACGTCGAGCCCCGCGAGATCGCCCACCGCAAACGGACCCATTGGAAAGCCGAAATCGTAGATCACCTGGTCCACCTGCTGCGGCAGCGCGCCCTCTTCCAGAAGGAAAGCGGCTTGGCGGGTGTAGTTGTGGTACATGCGGTTGCCGACGAATCCGTCGCAGACAGCGACAAGAACACCGACCTTGTTCAATTTTCTGGAAAAACGCATCACGCAGGCGATGGTTTCCAGGGAAGTGGCGTCCGCGCGCACGTTTTCCATCAGCTTCATCACGTGGGCTGGGCTGAAGAAATGCGTTCCGATGACGCGGTCCGGGCGCTTCGTCGCGGCAGCTATGGCGTCGACGTTCAGGGACGACGTATTCGTAGCGAGGATTGTCTCCGGCTTGCACAACGCGTCCAGCGTTCGGAACAAGGCGCGCTTGGCGTCCATTTCTTCGACAATGGCCTCGATCACAATGTCGGCGTCGGCGAGCGCCGCCAGGTCTTCCGCCCGACCGACGTGTGACAGTCGTGCCTCCATCTCGCGCTTGCTCAGCCTGCTCTTGGTGACCGCGGTCTGGTAGATGGCGCGCATGCGTTCGAAGCCGGTATCGAGAGCGGCTTTCGAGGCGTCGTGCACCGTAACCGGGATTCCGGCGTCGGCAAAACACACGGCAATGCCCACGCCCATGGTGCCGCAACCGACCACCGCGGCCCGGCGAACTTCGACCACCGGCGTTTTCTTGGAGACACCCGGAACTTTCGCCGCCTCGCGTTCGACAAAAAACAGATGACGCTGGGCTTTGGATTGCTCCGACTCACGGCACTCGATGAACAGTTCGCGCTCCCGCGCCAGCGCGGATTCAAACGGCATGGACAAAGAATTTTCGATACTCTCCAGACAATGACCCGGAGCGATGAGGCCGCGGGCGCGAGCGACAAAGCGCGCACTTGCCGCCTCTATTACGGAATCCACGTCCTTCAACGGCGGGACATCGAGGGAGGACAATCGCCTCGGTGTCTCCCCGCCGCCAGCTCGCGCTTCGGCATACGCCACCGCGGCGTCGATGAGATCTGCTTCAACAACCTGATCCACGAGCCCGAGATCAAGCGCGCGCGCCGCGCTTACCGCGTCGCCGCTTAGGATCATTTGCAACGCGGCCTCGAGACCCACCAGGCGTGGCAGGCGCTGGGTGCCGCCGGCGCCGGGCATCAGTCCAAGCTTGATCTCCGGAAGACCCAAGCGTGCGTCCGCGGCGGCGATGCGATAGTGGCAGCCCAGCGCAAGCTCGCAACCGCCGCCCAGGGCGACGCCGTGTATTGCCGCAATCACCGGTTTGTTAGATCGCTCTATGGCATTGATGAGCGCGGGCACGAGCGGCTCATCGTGTCGCGCAGGACGATCGAATTCACGAATATCGGCGCCGCCGCAAAAACAGCGGCCGGATCCCGCAACAACGATGCCCGCGACGTCCTTGCGCGAGTCGAGCTCCGACAACTGGTCGAACATCGCCCCGCGCATGGCGGAAGAAAGCGCGTTGACGGGAGGATTGCTAAGGCACACCACCGCCGTCGCGCCCCGGAGCTCGGTCTCGAGAAGCATTTATTCCCTATTTAATTCAGCACGTTACAAAATTTGATTGGAGGTCGTTTCCGACTTGCCCATTGTAATATGCCGCCTCGTCTCAAACCGCGATTATCGATATGCTTGCCCGCTGGAAAATAAGAACCGGAGCAACGGACGTGACCCGCATCGCCATTCTCGACGACTATCACCGCATCGCGCTCGAAAGCGCCGACTGGGGCTCTCTGCCAAAAGGCTGCGACATCACTGTATTCACTAATCACCTTGGGCCGGAACCGGCGGTAATCGAGGCGCTGCAGAAGTACGACGTCATTGTCGCCATGCGCGAGCGTACACCTTTTCCCGCTTCCGTCATTCGGTCGCTACCTGAGCTGAGACTCCTAGTCACCACCGGAATGCGTAACCTCGCTATCGACATGAACGCCGCGCGAGCCAAAGGGGTACCCGTATGCGGCACCGCCATGGCGCCATATGCGGCTTTCGAGCACACCTGGGCGCTGATCCTGGCAATCACAAAGAACATCCCGCGTGAGGATCGCTGCATGCGCGAGGGCGGCTGGCAAGCAGATGTGGGCACCGGTCTTAATGGAAAAACGCTGGGTATTCTGGGACTCGGCAAGCTCGGTTCCAAAGTCGCCCGCGTGGGCCTTGCATTCGACATGAATGTAATCGCCTGGAGTCAGAATCTGACTGAAGCCCGGGCAAAAGAATGCGGCGCGACGATGGTGGACAAGGAAACGCTGTTCAAGCAGTCGGACATTCTCACCATTCATCTGATTCTGGGTGACCGCACCCGGGGAATCGTCGGTAAAAACGAGTTTGCTCTGATGAAGTCCAGCGCGTTCCTCGTCAACACCTCCCGCGGTCCCGTCGTCGACGAAGACGCGCTCATAGAGGCGCTGCAAGCGAAGGTCATCGCCGGCGCCGCGATCGACGTTTTCGACATCGAGCCGCTGCCTGTGCATCATCCGCTGCGCGCGCTGGAGAACACCGTGCTCACCGGTCACACGGGGTATTTACTCCGGGAAACGTTCCAGATCGCCTACGGGGAAGCGCTGGAGGACGTCAAAGCATGGCTCGATGGAAAGCCAGTGAGAGTGTTGAACCAGGGCTGATGTATAAGTCGGATACCGGAAGAAGCTCGCGCAGCCGCGTTCCCGCGGCACGTGACGTCAACCACTCTTGCAGCAAGCCACTTGCGCGCGAATCGTTCGCTCGCAATGCGCAGCACCATGCGCGCTCTCCAGCAGACTTTGTTTAACGCCGCATTACGCTTGATCGAGAACCATGCCCTTCTCTCCTGACAGTATCAAAGCCGTGGTTTTCGACGTCTTTGGCACCGTGGTCGACTGGCGTACCAGCATTATCAGTGAAGGGCGCGCGTTGGGTAAACGTAAAGGCATCGAAGCCGACTGGGAAGCCTTTGCCGACGCCTGGCGCGGAAAGTACCAGCCCTCAATGGATCGGGTTCGAAAAGGCGAACGTCCGTGGACCAAGCTGGACGACCTGCACCGTGAAAGTCTGGTGGAACTTCTCAAAGAGTTCAAAATTTACGCTCTCAGCGAGGATGAAATCGAGGATTTCAACAGAGCGTGGCACAGACTCGATCCTTGGCCGGACAGTGTCGAAGGCCTCACGCGGCTCAAGAGCAAATATGTCATCGCCACGCTCTCCAATGGCAACGTGGCGCTGCTTTTGAATATGGCCAAGCGCGCAGGACTGCCGTGGGACGCCATTCTCGGCGCCGAGCCCGCGCGGAGCTACAAGCCGACCCCAGAATCTTATTTACGGACCGCCGAGTTTCTCGGTCTGCCTGCCACCCAGGTGATGCTCTGCGCCGCCCACAACGATGACCTTTTGCCCGCGCGCTCCCACGGTTATTCCACTGCATTCGTACGCCGCCCGGACGAGTACGGCCCGAAGCAGAAAAAGGATCTCGAGGCCGAGCACGACTTCGATGTCATCGGCGAGAGCATCATCGAGATCGCCGAAAAGCTCAACTGCTGATCTTCGTGACCGATGGCGGCAAGCTCAACCAAACCCGCTGCAGAGGTGCGCTTGCGCGCGAACCGATAACGCTTGTAATTGATATTCCCCTACTTTGGGGTCGTTAAGCGATCTGGTAACGCCCAACGCCTGTAGCAGCGGGTGTACCCGAGAATCATCATTAACGACTGTCACGGCTTGTTCTTCGCGGGCTGCGCCGTAGGCGCCAAATTAATAAAAACATCGTGTTGAGCCGGGCAGATAGTTCTGCCGGAGCACCCTATGCTGCCGCCTAGGGTCTATCGCCTGCAGATGGACGACATCGCTCTTGCACAACCTGTCAGCGGGCTGCTATGGGAGTCGTCTAAATCGACGCAGGATGCGCTGCGCGCACCGAAAGTTAACTCATCATTCCCGCGCGGCTCTTGGGTTCGCGGGGGAAATTTCGGCAGACAAACTCCTAATCCAGTTTGTCCGCACGACGCAACCTACGAGCACCATGTCCGAATATACGATATTCGCCGTACGCGCCTGGGCTATACAGAACACCTCCCGCAAGGCTTAGAATACGAACCAGTTCCATATCCGACCGAGACCTCCCCATGACCCCAGCACAGCAATTGAAGCAACTCCTCGACGCTCCGGGACTGCTGGTAATGCCCGGCTGCTACGACGCCTTCTCCGCGCGGCTCATCGAGCGAGCCGGGTTCAGGCTTACCTTCATGGGCGGCTTTGCCGTGTCCGCTTCACGCATCGGCATGCCCGACACCGGGCTCATCTCTTATGCCGAGATGGTCGATCAGGCCAGGAATATCTGCAGCGCGGTATCTCTACCCGTCATCGGCGACGGCGACACCGGTTACGGCAATGCGCTGAACGTGCAGCGCACCGTGAAGGGTTACGCCAAGGCGGGTCTTGCGTGCATCATGATCGAGGATCAGGTAGCGCCCAAACGTTGCGGTCATACTCGAGGCAAGCAGGTGGTACCCCGAGAGGAAGCATTCTCTCGGGTACAGGCCGCGGTGGACGCCAAGAACGAGGGCGCAGATATTCTGGTCATGGCGCGTACCGACGCCAACGCCACCGACGGCATCGAAGAAGCGATCTCGAGGGCGCAGTCGTTCAACCAGATCGGCGCCGATATCACCTTTCTCGAAGCGCCGCGAAACAAAGAAGAAATGCGTGCCTACTGCGAGCAGGTACCGGGACCCAAATTGGCCAACCTGGTGGAGCAGGGCGACACCCCGCTGCTTTCTCACTCCGAGCTCGAGGCCATGGGCTACAAGCTGGCGCTCTATCCTATTACCGCAATTCTCGCCGCACAGCGCGCCATGACCGAGGCGCTCGCATTGCTGCACGCCGGAAAGCATCCGCAAGCGCTCGCAGAGTTCGTCGAGCTACGAGACGTGGTCGGATTTCCTCAGTACTACGAGGCGGAGAAGCGCTACGCGGCGGGAGGCGAGTAGACCTTCGCCGCAGGCCGGCGGGCTGAGAGCACGCTTTTCGGTCGCCGTCTTTCTACCTTTCTATACCTGCCGACTGTCGCTTACGGCTCACCGTCGCACCCTTTGCGGGTGCGATCAAAGAGATCGCCCGAGCAACGGCTACGCGGGTTAGCCTGAGCCTGGCTCCCCGGACCCGCAGAGACTGCAGTACACAGTCCCTGCAGCCAGGGATAGTGTCCTCTCAGTCCAGCTTCCAGGCGTTGGCGTCGATATCCAGGTCCGAGAACTTTGACGGCTCGAATACCGGATTCTCTACCCCCTGCTTCAGCTGGTCCTGAAAGTCGTGCAGTACGCGCATGGCGACCGGAAACAGCATGACGATGGCCAGCAGATTGACCAGGGCCAAGATCCCCATCATGGGATCGGAGAAAAAGAACACCGCCGTTGCGCCCGGCGCCGAGGCCCCGAGAAACACCAGGATGACAATGAGAATGCGTAACACATGTCGAGCCGTATCGCTCTCCGTAAACACCATCAGCGCGTTCTCTCCCAGGTAGTAGTTGTAGATGATGGAGCTGAACGCAAACAGCAGTATCGCGAAGGTCAGGAAATACTGGCTCCACTCCCCGACGTGCGAGACCAGAGACTGCTGGGTCAGCGCGACGCCGTTGACGTCTGCCGAGCCCGGCACGTAAACGTCGCTCAGCAGGATCACGAAGGCCGTGCACGAGCAGATGATGATGGTGTCGATGAACACGGACAGGGACTGCACGATGCCCTGGCTGATGGGATGGCGCACATACGCCACCGCCGCCACGTTGGGCGCGCTGCCTAAACCCGCCTCGTTGGAAAACAGCCCGCGGCGGATGCCGTTGGCGACCGCCGCGCCCATGCCTCCGCCGACGGCCTCTTCGAAGCCGAAGGCGTTCTTCACGATAATGGCGAACACGGCCGGGACGTCACCGATATTGATCAGGAAAATGATCAGCGCCATGCCGATGTATCCGATGGCCATGATTGGAACGATCACGTCGGCCACCTTGGCGATGCGCTTGATGCCGCCGTAGACCACGAAACCGGTAATGACGGCGAGACCGATACCGGTCACCCACCTGGGTATGCTCAGGCTGTCCTGAGCCGCGCCGGCCACGGTGTTGCCCTGGAAGGCGTTGAAGCCAAGCGCGAAGGCCGCAATCAGGGACACCGCGTAAAGGATCGCCAGCCAGTTATATTTTTGACCCAGGCCGTGGAGAATGTACTGGGCAGGACCTCCGCGGTAGGTTCCGTTCTCATCCGTCCGCTTGAAGATCTGTGCCAGGGTGCATTCGACCAGGCTGGTGCACATGCCGATGAGCGCGATGGCCCACATCCAGAACACGGCCCCGGGACCGCCCAGCGTGATGGCCACCGCAACGCCGGCAATGTTGCCGCCGCCGACCCGCCCGCCAACGCTGACCAGCAGCGCTTCCCGCGAGCTGACGTGCTGTCCCGGCTCGGCCTGACCGCCGGGGAACAGCACCCGGAACATGCGGCCGAAAAACCGGAACTGCACCAGTCCCGAAGCAAGAGTGAAAAATGCGCCGAGGACAACCAGAAAAGGGATCAGCGACCATCCCCAGGTGCCGTCGCCGATGGCGTTGAAAATACCTTCCAAGTAGCTCATTTGATCCCCCCCTTGGTCAGCTCCAGGAACTGCCCTTTATACTTGTGCTGTAGCCCGGTCTCCACGCCGACGGGTTGAGCCTGAACAGCGTCTGTGCAGAGCCGTGGGGAGGATTTTCCTCTTAGTCCTTCACCGTGTCATCTCTCGTTTCAGGCGCAAGATTTGGGCGCAAAAGCCTGCGTGTTGCGGGCCAAGCCCATGCTCTCTATGATTTTCGCCATCATTGCCAGTCACCACCCCCGGAGAACCCGCCATGACGGCCATCACCCGCAGGCTCGCCGAATTCGTCGCCGACTTGAGCTACGACGGAATCCCCGCACCGGTCTCGGAACGCGCCCGCATGCTGATCCTGGACCATGTGGGCATCGCGCTGAGAGCGCGCAACGCGGCAGAGTTGAGAGCTTCCATGAGCAACGCCCTTGCTGCCTTAGGGCTCACGCAGGGCCAGGCCACGGTTATCGGGGATCCCCAGGGCTACACGCCGGGCGCGGCAGCGTTGTTCAACGGCAACCTGGGCCACGCGCTGGATTTTGACGACACCCACGCCCGGGCTTCGCTGCATTCGGGCGCGCCCATCATTCCGGCAGCCATGGCGGCCGCCGAGATGTGCAATGCTTCCGGCCGTGACGTAATTACCGGCATTGTCGCCGGCTTCGAGGTACAGACCCGCCTGAGTCTGGCTTTGGGCCCCACCGATCACTACAACCGGGGTTTCCACCCCACCGCCACCTGCGGCGTTTTCGGCGCCGCGGCCGCCGCTGGGCGGGTGCTCGGGCTGACCGCGGATCAGATGGTCTACGCCTTCGGCCTTTGCGGCAGCCAGGCCGCGGGCTCGATGCAGTTCCTGGCCGACGGCGCCTGGAACAAGCCCTTTCACACCGGCTACGCCGCGATGAACGGCCTCAACTCTGCGGTGCTGGCGAAGGAAGGATTTCGCGGTACCCTGGAACCGATCGAGGGCAGGCTCGGATTCTTGAAGGGCTATGCGCCCAGCCCGGAGCCCGAAAAAGCCGTCGAAGGCCTGGGCGAGGCCTGGGAAACCATGGCCATTGCGTTGAAGCCTTATCCCTCCTGTCGCTATGGCCACGCCGCCATGGACGCGCTCATTGCCCTTCGGACCGAGCACGACATCGATATTGATGACGTCGAGCTGATCGAGATCGGCCTGCCCAAGACCGGCATCAAGCTCATCGGCGATCCGGAACAGGAAAAGCAGCGGCCAAAGAACTACGTGGACGGTCAGTTCTCCATGGCCTTCGTCGGCGCGGTGGCGTTGAGAGAAGGCCGCATGAGCTGGGACGACTACGAGAAGCACCTCAAGGATCCGAAGACGCTGGAATTGTGCCTTCGCATCCGCACCATTCCCCACCCGAAGGTGGAAGCGGAGTTTCCCGCCAACATGAGTGGGCTTGCCATGGTCAAGATGCGCGGCGGAGAAACCCTGGAGAAGATGGTGGTCGTTCCCAAAGGTGAGCCGGATAACTTCTTGAGCGCCGAAGAGTTGCGAGCAAAGTTCGATGGTCTCGTCGGTCCTTATCTTTCCGAGCAGCGCCGCGACAAGCTCGCCAGTGCGCTGCTCGAGTTTGACCAAGTGGACGACGTGCATGCCGTACTCGCCCTCGCGGCAGCGGAATCCTCCGCTTCGCTCAAAGTCGCCAGCGGCGGCCACGACTGACGATTACGACCTATGTCCGTTGAGCGTAAAGAAGTCGGCCGGCGGCGCTTCAGGGAGTCGTTCGGACGCTATTACGAAGATTTTGAAGTCGGTGACGTCTACGAGCACCGGCCGGGCCGCACCATCAGCGAAGCCGACAACACCTGGTTCACGCTGCTTACCATGAACAAACACCCGCTGCACTTCGACGCCGAGTACGCTAAGAAAAGCGAGTTCGGTAAGCCGCTGGTGAACTCCGCGCTCACGCTCGCCATGGTCGCCGGCATGAGCGTGAGCGACCTGAGCCAGAAGGTCATTGCCAACTTGGGCTGGGACAAGATCCGGCTCACCGCTCCGGTATTCGCCGGCGATACTATCTATGCCGAATCCGAAATCCTCTCCAAGCGCGAATCCAAGTCCCGCCCGACCCAGGGTATCGTCACCGCATCCACTACCGGCAAGAAAGCCGACGGCACCGTATTCATGACCTACGAGCGCACTATCCTGGTTCCGAAGCGCGGACACGCGGTGGACGACATCGCGGATTACTAGAATCTATCTCAAAATTAGCGAGCTTCGATAAGACAAGGCGAGAATAGCTTTATAAGCGCAGTCTATACGCCAAAAATGAGCATTTTGAGCCTGTTTTCAACCCCCTTAGGCTGAGCGCAGCAATTTCGAGATAGGTTCTAAGTAACCGTAGCGCAAATAAGCACTAAAACGAGTTACTGTAATTCCCCTGAAAGTAAGAAATATCCGTCATTACCGCGAAAGCGGGAATCCAGTAAGCACATACGTCTACTGGACTCCTCCCCGCAAAGCGCAGATCATCTAACTTCGCCCCAGCTGTGCTTCTGCGATGCTATCTGAAAGCAACCTCCCCAACGACGAAACCCTGATTCTCGACAGCGTCGATCGCTTCTTAGAGCGCAACGTCAAACCTTATGCGCACGATCTAGAGGCGAGCGACACATATCCCGAAGAAATCGTCGAGAAGATGAAGGCGCTCGGCCTCTTCGGCGCCACCATCGCCCAGGAATACGGCGGGCTCGGACTGCCCATAACCACCTACGCCAAGATCGTCGAGCGGGTGTCGGCCGTGTGGATGTCGGTCTCCGGCATCTTCAACTCTCATCTGATCATGGCGGCGGCGGTGCAGCGCTTCGGCACCAACGAGCAGAAGACCAAATGGTTGCCCAGGTTCGCAAGCGGAGAGCTGCGCGGCGGCATTGCACTGACGGAGCCGGATTGCGGAACCGACCTGCAGGCCATCCGTTCCCGGGCAAGCCTCAACGGCAGCACCTACGCGGTAAACGGCACCAAGACCTGGATCAGCAACAGCATCCAGGGCCAGATCATGGCGGTGCTGGTGAAGACCGATCCAAAAGCCCAACCACCCCACCGCGGTATGAGCCTGCTGCTGGTGGAGAAAGGCCCGGGGTTCAGCGTCAGCCGAAAGCTGGAAAAGCTCGGCTACAAAGGCATCGACTCAGGCGAGATCGTTTTTAGCGACTGCCGCGTGCCGGCGGAGAACCTGATCGGTGGGAAAGAAGGCCACGGCTTCAAGCAGATCTTGGGTGGGCTCGAGCTCGGGCGGATCAACGTCGCCGCCCGCGGGGTGGGCATCGCGCGGGCGTGCCTGGAAGCGTCAACAGCTTACGCGCAGCAGAGAAAGACTTTCGGCAAGCCCATTTGCGAGCACCAGTCGATCCAGATCAAGCTGGCGGAAATGGCGACCAGATTGGAAGCATCGAGACTACTGACCGAGTCCGCGGCAAAAGCCTACGACGCCGGCCGGCGCTGCGACATGGAAGCGGGCATGGCCAAGCTGTTCGCCACCGAAACCGCGATACACAACAGCATTGAAGCCATGCGCATCCACGGCGCCTACGGTTATTCGAAGGAATTCGATATCGAGCGCTATTACCGCGACGCGCCGCTGCTCGCGATCGGCGAGGGTACCAACGAGATGCAGCGGATCATCATCGCCCGGCAGCTGGTGGAACGAAACCCCGCATGAAGATCTCGTCAGGGGCCCTGTTCGAACATGCTCGCGTAGGCGCGGGCGTCGAAAAAGCTCTCAATGCGCGTGATCTTTCCCCGCTCCACGCGAATCCAGTGCGCGATGCGCACGGACTCGATTGGTTCGAGAGATGTTTCGTATCTCAGAATAGCGCAGACCTCATCACCATCGACAAATATACGACGACGCTCAACGGACTCGAGTATGGCGCCGAATCGAGAAACGCTCTGAATGAAGTCGGCCGCATTGTCGTGTTGCTCGATGGAACCTTCGTAGCTGAAGTTTTCGGCGGAGAGCAGCACTTCCGCTCGCTCAAAGTCCCGGGCTTCTATCGCGTCGAAAAAAGCGGTGACGACGTCCAGCGCGGAAGGCACTGCGCTCTTTGGTTTGCGACGGCGTCCGACGGCATTCATCGATTAGC
This sequence comes from uncultured Gammaproteobacteria bacterium, assembly GCA_947258715.1. Lineage (GTDB taxonomy): Bacteria > Pseudomonadota > Gammaproteobacteria > HK1 > HK1 > CAMYJH01. Next base: position 22,834 of record CAMYJH010000035.1, on the reverse strand, counting down.
TCCGAACCACTGCTGATCATGCTGCCGCTGGAAGGTGTCCGGGTCCTCGCCGTCGAGCAGTACGGCGCCGGGCCCTTCGGCACCATGTTTCTCGCCGACCAGGGAGCCGAGGTCATCAAGATCGAAAACCCCAGGGACGGCGGCGACATGTCGCGGGACGTCGGACCGTTTTTCTTCGAGCAGCACGACAGCCACTTTTTTCACGCCTTCAATCGAAACAAGAAGAGTCTTACCCTCGACCTTTCCGTGCCGGAAGGCAAGGAAGTACTTCACGATTTAGTGAAATCCGCCGACGCGCTGGCGTCGAACCTGCGCGGAGACGTGCCGGAAAAGCTGGGGCTCACCTACGCCCAGCTCGAAACACACAACCAAAAGATCATCTGCGCACACCTCTCGGCCTACGGCCGCACGGGCCCGCGGGCGGCCTGGCCAGGCTTCGACTATTTGATGCAGGCGGAAGCGGGCTATTTTGCCCTGACCGGCGAGCCCGGCGGCCCGCCGGCGCGATTCGGGCTCTCCATTGTCGATCTCATGACCGGACTGGGCCTCGCTTACGCCCTGCTCGCCGCGCTCACCGGCGCCCGGGAGACAGGTAAGGGGCAGGATATCGACGTCAGCCTGTTCGACATGGCGCTGCATAACCTCAACTACCCCGCCGCCTGGTATCTGAACGAGGGCCACAAGGTCGGTCGCATCCCGCGATCGGGGCATCCCTCGCTCACCCCCTGCCAGCTCTGCACCACCGCCGACGGCTGGATCTACATCATGTGCAACAAGGAAAAGTTCTGGCCGGCGCTGTGCGAGGTTCTCAATCATCCAGAGTGGGCAGACGATCCGCGCTTTCAGAAATTCGCCAACCGGCTGCAGCAGCGGGATCTGCTCACGGAAATGCTGGACGAAGTGTTGTCCGGACAGACCACCGCCACCTGGCTTCGGCGCTTCGCTGGCCGCGTGCCGGCGGCGCCCATCAACGACGTCGCCGAGGCGCTGGAAAATCCCTTCGTTACCGAGAACGAGCGCCTGCATACCCTCGAGCACCCGACGCGTGGTCCCTACAGGCTGGTTGCACCTCCAGTGCGCACCACAGAGCCCGCACCGTCGCGCCCGGCGCCGCAGCTAGGCGAACATACCGATGCATTACTGAAGGAAATCGGCTACGGAGAGAAGCGTATCGCTGCCCTTAGGAAAATCGGCATAATCTGATCAATCAAGGTGTCATAGATCGTGAGACAGCGATCAACGCCCGCCGGATAGAGGATCTTCTTCAGTGACTTATGAACCCTGAATGTTCCTCTACTTCCCCCCTAATTGTCTGGCGATGATATAGGCACCGAGTATCAATATCGCGACGAAAAAAACCTGTCGGAATCGGTCCTCCGAAAGCCGGCGCCGAATTCTCTGGCCGGTGACCATGCCGACCAGAGCGGGTATCACCGCGGCGGCAGAAACAAGGCCAAGCTTGGGTGTCAAAAGGCTGTGACCCTGGAGTGCCAGGGCAAGGGCCATTGTGGATACGGTGAATAAGATCCCCATTGCCTGAACGAGCGCGTCGCGCGACAGCCCAATCGCTTGCAGAAACATGACTCCGGGCACAACGAAGGAACCTGTCATCCCGGTGAGTATTCCGTTGGCGGTTCCGAATAGCGGCCCGGCCCAGATTTCTCGCTGGGCCGCGATCTCGATGCGAACACCGGTGAGGTTAAACGCCGCATAGACGACAAGAAGGCCACCAAGCAGCGCCGAGAGAAGTGACAAATCCACGCGAGTCAGAGCAGTCGCGCCAAGCCACACGGTAGCCGTTGCCATCAGGAGAAAGGGCCAGATTCGCAGCAAAATAGCGCGGCCATTGCCGCCAACCATGGCCTGCCAAAGGTTGGTTACGAACGAAGGGACGATCAAGAGCGCCATGGCGGTGGTTAAATCGAGCGCCGCTGCCAGCAGGCCCAAACTCAGAGTCGGAAGACCGAGTCCGATGACGCCCTTCACCGCTCCGGCGAGCAAGAACGTTCCCGCGATCGCGGTGATAGTCAGCAGGTCAAACACGGATTCAGGGACATTCAGAGTTCGTAAGTCACTGATAGACATTCACTTCGCGGTTGGCGGTGGTCGGTGTTTACGAACTCTGAATGTCCTGCGCCTACTGTCCCCCTACTCGCCCAGGCGCTCGACAACCGCCTCCGCGCTGCTCACACCGTACTCTCCGGGCGGCTCGACGTGGAGCTCCACCACCTTGCCGTGCTCGATCAGCATCGCGTAGCGCTTGGAACGCACGCCGTAGCCTTTCGCACTCATGTCCTGCTCCAGTCCCAGCGTGCGGGTGAACTCCCCGAGCCCGTCCGAGAGCATGCGGACTTTTTCGCCCGCTGCGTGCTCGCGCCCCCACGCGGCCAGCACCATGGCGTCGTTGACCGAGACGCAGGCGATCTCGTCAATCCCACGAGCGCGGATCTCTTGGGCCTGCCGGACGAAACCGGGCAAGTGCTTGGCGGAGCAGGTGCGGGTGAACGCCCCGGGAACCGCGAAAAGGGGCACCCGCTTACCGCTGAAAGCTTCGTCGGCCGGCACCGAGCGGGGTGCGCCGTCGTCCCCAAGTTCAAACAGATTAACGTGTGGGTCCGGGTCCCCGAGTTTTATCGGCATATCTAGATCCTTACTCTCTTGCCACAATAACAACGCACGGACCTGCGTGAATCCGCATCAGCCCGAGATCATCTTCTCCAAAGCGTCGAAGTGTGATTTGGTCACCATGATTCCTTTTGACGGAAAAATCAATCGGATACGTCTGCATCGCTTTACAGGATCCAACACGCCGCGGCCAAGCATGGAGCTTGTAGTCGCGGTAGGCTGAACGCTTTGTGTTCCAGCGCTGTCGCTCACAGCATCACTCAAGTTATTGAAGGGATCGGCCAGCTCCGTCAGAGCAGGGTAGAGCGTTTTGGACAGGCGGGGCGTCAGGCATCAAGCAACGCTGGCCGCCCGCGGCCGGACTGAAGCTACTCCACCACGCGCAGGCCGGAGTGCGCCCCTGGAGCGAGCGTCGAGGACCACTGCCGGCTCATCTCCACGGGAGAGAATTCGTCCGCTGGCACGGGTCTCGAGAAGAGGAAACCTTGGCCTTCGTCGCAGCGTTGCGAGATGAGGTGATCGAGCTGCCACTTGTTCTCGATCCCTTCGGCCACAGTCCGGAGCGAGAAGCTGCGCGCCATGTACAAGATGGCGTCTACGATGCTGCGGTCGGTCTCATTCTTCTCCATGTCGCGCACGAAGGACTGGTCAATTTTCAGCGCGTCGATGGGGAGATTCTTCAGGTAGTTGAGGCTGGAGTATCCGACCCCGAAGTCGTCAATGGCGACGGTTATACCCAGGTCACGGAGCGCGTTGAGGATCTTGACGGTGGCATCGGTATCCGCGATCAGCGTGCTTTCCGTAATCTCGATTTCCAGCGCAGGAGGTGCGAGCGCGCTGACGCGGAGCGCCTCCTGGACGCGCGCTACCAGCTTCGGATCGCGGAACTGTCCGGGTGAGAGATTGATCGATATCCGCAGGTCGGGGGCCCCGTTGCGGCGCATGCGCGCCAGATCCCTGCACGCCCGCGTCAGTACCCAAGCGCCAATCTCATTCAGCAGCCCGTTGGCGTCGGCCAGCGGAATGAACTCATTCGGAGGGATCATTTTTCCCTTCCCTTGCGGCCAGCGCAGAAGTGCCTCCGCATACGTTACCTTGCCGGTATAGAGGTCCACCTGTGGCTGGTAGTGAAGCGCGAACTTCTCGTCCCTGACAGCCGCGCGCAGTGCGTTCTCCATGGCCATCTGTGCGACTGCGGCACGATTCATCGCCTCGACGAAGAACTGGAAGTTGTCGCGGCCATGCTCCTTCGCTTTGTACAGGGCCAAGTCCGCGTTCTTCATCAACACCGTGGCGTCGTCTCCATCCGTAGGCACGATCGTGATACCGATGCTGGCCGATACCACCACCTCGTTGCCGGCCACGTTGATAGGTCTCTTGACTTGCCGCAATATCTTGTCGGCGACGGTGGCCGCGTTTCCGTTGTTGTCCATGTCGGTGATGATCACGGTGAACTCGTCGCCTCCGAGCCGCGCCACCGTATCCGCCGAGCGCACGCATCCCGCAAGCCGTGCGGCCACGACCGTCAGAACCTCGTCGCCCGCATCGTGACCGAGCGAGTCATTGATGCGCTTGAAGTTGTCGAGATCGATGTACATGAGGCCGAACAACCTATCCGAGCGCTTCGCTGATCCGATCACCTGATCCAATCGTGTCTTGAACAAATGCCGGTTGCCGAGCTTGGTCAGGTTGTCATAGATGGCCATCTCCTCGAGGTTCTGGTTCGCTTCCTCGAGTTCCTGGCGGGTTCTCAGCTCACGGCGCACGTTGTGCCGCAGCCCAATCGCGAGACGGAATACCAGCGGCAGGAGCACAAGCACGAGCAGCGCGATCCCGAAAATAGCCAGCTTGAAGTAGCGAGCGGTAAACCGCTCCTGCTCCTCGTGCCAGTTTCGTTCTTCAAGCTCGTAGATGCGCGCGAGCTGGTCCAAGGTTCCCCGCAAGGGCTCGAACACAGCGAGTAGTCGCATCGACTGCTGCGGGGTGAGTTCGTCGAGCGAGAGGAAGGCCGCGCGTGCCGTTTCGTAATGTTGGAAGGCGCGGGTGGGCAGGTTGAGTGCGTCCTGATAATTGAAAGCGTGCGCCAAGCGCACGACCCGCGTCAGGTGCCGCTCTAACTCGTCCAGCGCGCCAGCGACATGGAAGCGATAGGGAACCATTCCGGGTGGCCGGGGTGACAGGCCGTCGCTGTGCACCTCGATCGCGAGACGCGCGACGATGTGCTGGGCCTGAGCAACGTGGAGCTGGCTGGGCGCCAGGAAATCGTTGCCGTGCTGGATGTGCCGGGCGATTCCCATGTTCGAGCTCCATAGCAGGACGCCCAGTCCGGTGAGAAAAACCGTTACCGAGGTCACCAGGAGTACAACCTGTCGAACGAGAGACTTCATTCTCCGTCGCTCGTATCCGCCACGCTCGCGACGGTCTCGATGGCACGGCGCAGGTTGTCGAAATCGGAACTTGCCGCAGGCAGGAAGTACGCGGCACCGACCGCATCCAGGAAGCGCCGATGATCTTTGTTCTCCCTGGACAGGGACAGAAAGACCTCCCTGATGGCTCGCCGGGTCTCCTCGCTCATCGCGGGCTGTACCGCCCAGACATAGTTCACGTAGGCGGGCGACTGCCAGATAACGCGCAGCGGCAGCACACCGTTCACGTTATTCGCCAGCATTCGTTGGACGATCTGCCCGTTGGCGACGCCAGCGTCCACCGCGCCGTCAACTATCTGCTCCAGGGTCTTGTCGTGGGTGCCCGAGAAGCTTACCTGAGAGAAGAACTTCTCGGGCATGATCCCCAGCGTAGAAAAGTAAAACCGCGGCATCAGGTGGCCCGACGTGGACTGGCGCGAGCCGAAGCTGAAGCGTGCGCCACGCAGATCGGAAAGCTCGCGGACAGCGCTGTCGTCTCTGTGCACCAGCACGTGGCTGACAAAGCGCGCGTCGATGTCCCGCATCACGAGCGGAACCGCGCCGTGGCGCTCGCTGGCAAGCACGAACGTGTAGCCTCCGAAATACGCCACATCCACCTTGCCGGCCCCGAACAGCTCCACCAAATCCAGGTAGCTGCTCGGCAACATCAGCTCTACGTCGAGGCCCGTCTTAGCCTTGATCGCTTCGATGAGAGGGACGTATCGGAGCGTGAGTTTTCCGGGGTGCTCGTCGGGCAGCAGGCCCAAGGTCAGCGTCCCCCGCACCTCCCCGGCGGAGCCCATGGACGGCGACGGCTCGCAGGCGAGGAGAGACAGCGCCGCCGTGAATGCGAGCATAAGTCGAGCCCAGGTTGTCGAAATTGTCTTTATCACGTCAGTTGTTCTTTCGACGGAGAATTCGGTGGTCGTTGTAACGACCGAGCCCGACTGTTCGAGTTTGACCCTCCACCTGCCAACGTATCGGCAGGCCCGGCCGGGACTTTAGCTTCGGGAATTGCCCTCCCCCCTTGTGAACCAACGCGCCGCCGCCCGCGCATCTGCGGCCCCACCTGGGCGAGCATATTGAGGTGATTTTGAAAGGAATCGGCTATGAGGACGAGGGTCTCGCCACGCTCGGGCGCAGCGCAGAAAAGGCAGAAAAGGAGTCAGAGCCAATATAATAGCGAGCCAAAGCGGGGTTTACGAAACATGTCCGCTCTGGCTCCTTCTTTGTGTCCATCATTACATGCCCCACTTAAATGTAACAAACCATCGGCCATCAACACGTACGAACGTCATTATCCAATTATCGATTTCCCCATCAGATTGTTTCGATTGAATCGTTCCAGTTGCATTCTCTTCATCGTGCCGCTCGATAGATGCCATCTTCGCCCCATCTACCCGCACTCCCTCCTTCTTCCATATTTTGATTAAACGAGTTCGCGATGATTCTTCATCTAAAATCGTTATCTCGTAAAAAAAGTTCGCCACAGTATCTTCCGTAATACATTCCAATGACGCTCGACTTCTTGATTCACACTTACCATATTTATCGATTACCTGGGCCTTTCCTTCACTATTCGGCGTAGAAATAGCTGCGCTCAGGAATAATCCTGCTTGGGCACTCTTGTCATGACATTCGAACCATCTTTTCCATTCCCCAGAAACATAGGTCTCATACCATGATTCCCACGTTTCTTCAGGGGTGTTCTGTGGGCCACATTCGCTGGCAATCTCATCTGCATTTGCAGCTGTTAAACACATAAAAGACATAGCCAACGTTATGACCAAATTACGAAGAATTGTGGCGTTCATGTTTTTAGGTGATGCATCGCTGAAAAAGGGGGAGGCGCCCAGGCGCTCCGAAAAGCGGCTCGCAGCCGCTAAACTCAATCCAAATCAAGCCGCCTTGTAATCTTAGACCTAAGGAAGGTCTGATTTATCAGACCTTCCTTAGCTAAGCGGGGGGATGCGCCGCCGAATCCGATGACTGCAAGTCATTGGATTCGTGAGGCAAGTGGAAACCGCGTTTTCACTTGCCGACTCTGAAAATTCCAGGGATGGAATTATTCAGAGTCTCCCTAATTTAGGGGGTACGGTCACCGGCCCCTCCACACCATCGCTAAAGTAAATTACCTGCGAGAACTTTTTGGAACCGCTCCTTATCTACGGGTTCCCGTCGTTATCGATCCGTGATGATTGCTTCCCCCGGCGTGATTAGACTTGACGCTGCCATGAACAATTGCGCCGTACCGTACAGGGTAGGAATCGCCGCTGTCGCTGCCGTCGCCACCATCCTGCTCGCGCCGCCGCCGAGCGCCGCCGATACGAAGCCCGACGAAGAAGTCAGTCGGATTCTCGATCTGCTGGGATCCGAACGGGAAACGACCACGGAAGCATTGCGTGCTATCGAGCGCGACTGGCACGAGGGCTACGTGCCGATGATCCTCGAGACCCTACGGCTCACCCGCAATCCGGCCCTTCACATTGCGCTGCTCCAACTGCTCGAGGAAAAGACCGGGCAAGCGTACGGCTTCGACCTGAATGCCTGGTACGCCTGGCTGTGGAACCGAGAGGAACGGGCGCACCCGTCCTACGCCACGTTCAAGAGCCAACTCTACCGGCTCATCGATCCTAAGTTCGCCGCGTACTTCGGCCCGGAGCGCAGCGCGAAGATCCGGCTCGACGAGGTGGTGTGGGGCGGCGTCGCGCAGGACGGCATCCCGCCCCTTCGTCGCCCCCGGTTGATCTCAGCCAGCGAGGCCGATTACCTCGATGACGGCAACGTCGTCTTCGCGCTCGAGATCAACGGCGACGCGCGCGCGTATCCCAAGCGCATCATGGCCTGGCACGAGATGTTCGTGGACGAAGTCGGCGGCGTGCCGGTCACCGGCGCATACTGCACGCTCTGTGGAAGCATGATCCTCTACCACTCTGTTATCAACGGCGTCGAGCACGAACTCGGCACGAGCGGATTCCTCTATCGGTCGAACAAGCTGATGTACGACCGCGCTACCCAGTCGCTTTGGAATACGCTTTGGGGTGTTCCCGTAGTCGGTCCGCTCGCGGAGCGCGACATCCGACTTAAGCGACTGAGCATCATCACCACCACCTGGGGCGAATGGCGCCGCCGACACCCGCGGACCAAAGTACTCTCGCTCGACACGGGCTATGTGCGCGATTACTCGGAGGGCGCCGCGTACCGCGAATACTTTGCGACCGACGAACTGATGTTCGGTGTGCCGACGCTCGACGGGCGTCTGAAGAACAAGGACGAGGTGCTCGGACTCGTCCTCGCACCCCATCACGATCAGCCGCTCGCCATCTCCACCGCGTATCTCGTCGCGAACCCGGTCTACCACGATCGGATTGGAACGATGCGCTTCGTCGTGCTCACCGACAACTCCGGCGCGAATCGCGTCTACGAAGCGGGGGAAGTGACCTTTTCGACCTGGGATGGGGTGGCGCGCGCAGTCGATGACAGGGGAGGCGAATGGCTAATGAAGGAGTCAGAACTTACCGGACCGGCGGGTCAAGGGCTCCACCGGCTGCCGGCTCACCGCGCCTTTTGGTTCGGCTGGTACGCTGCATACTCCCATACCCGCCTGGTTCATTGAGCGGAATAAATCGGTCGGAGTAAGTGTGTTTGGTCGTAGTTAAAAAATATTGAATCCAACCCCTTTTTGCGCCTTTTTGCGCCTCATGAGGCTCTTTTTCCTCGCTCTAAACCGCTATTCGGTGCAACGACGCGGTCAGGCTTCGCTGAATTCGACGCGCAGCTCGCGCTCGCGCTCCTGCTCGTGCAGGATGAGCGAGTCGATGTCGTTCAGTTCCGACGCCAGTAAGCTGATGACATCGTCAACGCTGAGCACGCCGACGATTTCACCTTCGGTATTGATGACCGGCACGCGACGCACGCCGCGGGCGCGCATGCGCTTCAGAGTGTCGGAAAGGCTGTCGTTCTCGCCTGCGATGACCGGGTCCGGCGACATCACGTCCTTGACGGCAACAGAATCCACGTCCACCTCTTCGGCCAACACCTCGACCACGAGATCGCGGTCGGTGACCATGCCTACCGGCTCGAAAGCGCCGTGTTGGGCGTTTTCGACCACCACCACGCTTCCCGTGTGGTGCTCGCGCATGAGTTTTGCCGCTTCGACGATGCTGTCGTCTTGCCCGACGAATACCACGATCCGACTGCAAAAGGCTCCTACGGTCATGATCGATTCCTCTTTAGAAACGCTAACTTTTTACCATTTAGAACACCGGCCTCACCCGGCCGAGCAGACATTACCTGATACGGCTCCTCTGCTGATAAACAATACCGAGAAACGGCCAGCCGAGCATTGACTTCGATCAGCGTCATTGCAATTCCAGCAAAGGGCGAAATTGGCGGAAAAAACGCAGTGAGCAGGCCCAGGGGTCCATTTCTGGGGGCTTCACCCCCTGAGCCCTGAGTAGCCAAGGACCAGAGCCGAGACAATGGTGAGCTGAAGCGGGGTCTGCGAAACGTTTCGGATCTGACGCTTTTCTGGATATTAAATTAGATGCAAAAACATTTTGCCCCGGCCCCCTCTTCTGTTTCAGCAGCTCGACCACCTTCTGAAACAGTGCCCCAAGCAACATAAATCGTTTCAAACGCCTCCAATTTTATCTCCAAATTCGAGACGAACGCCGTGAGGTTCTCCCAGGGCTTTAACAGGCCTTCGTGCACCACGTGGTACTGCCCCGCGATCTGGGAGACAAAGAAGTTTAACGGGAAGCTCCACAACGGTGCCCACTTGATGCCACACGCAGCCACTCGAGCGCCCGGCTTTGCGTGTCGGAAAAGGTTGCGGAGCGCTCGCGGGGATTGGAGGACGTCGTGAGCGAAGCTGAACAAGAAGGCATCGACGGTTTGATGGATTTGCGCCTCCTCGGCGGATGCGTTTACCAGCGTGACATTTTTCCACCCTTGGGAAACTATGCGACTACAGGCTTTCTGAAGCATTTCCGGGCTCACGTCTACCCCGATAATGCGGCCCGTATGGGCGATCTCCTGTTCGATGAGAGGAAAGTTGATTCCGGTCCCGCAGGCAACATCGACCACCACTTCTCCAGCATTCAGGTGCAATAGGGACACGGCTTCGCGTTGGTAGGAAACACCCAGCAGCGGCGCCGCGACGCTATCGTACCAGGGGGCGTGCAGCCGGTATTTCTGCCTTGCAAGCTCGACATGGTTCTCCATTTCGATTACCGCTGCGCCTTATTCCATCGCCCGGCCTAATCAATAACGACAAGCAATCGAGTCTGAGCGACTACTGTCCCACAAAGTGAGTCTGGCCATATTGATTCTATCGGCCATGCACTTTTTTCGAATGCCAGTAACTGCCGGCAAATAAAATCACAAGAGAAAGCTTTACCATTGTGCCCAGCACGATTTGTTTGGTTGAAAACATGTGTGCAAAAACAATACCGTCGGAGAGTATGGCTAGAAAAAGCATCGCCGCCGTTAGCAGCAGAACACCCCTTCGCTCGATCGGCCGCAAGCTGCCCCAATAAAGCAAAACAGACCAGCCCAGCATGAAAAGACCGCCGATGCTCAGTGCAAACTGGAAATCCTCGCCGCTGCCCACGAAGAAGCTCGGATGGACCGGCAGATCCGCCCACCCGAGGCTAATCAAGAACCATTCTATGGCGATCGCGCCGTCCGCCACGGCACCTATTAGAAAGACTGACTTTAAAACGACAACATTATCTTCAGAGCCCATCATCCACCACAATCTGACCCTGTTGATCTCCGGTTGCGGGGTGAAGCGTCGAAAAATTCAGCAACCCGCCAGCCTAACGGCCAGGTGAGAAACGGTTCAAGGACGTATACGTATTAATCCCAGCGGCGGAGTTTAGCCGTGCCCTACCGCGCCCTGTTCGGCTTCGTCGCGGCGAATTTTGTCGATGGTCTCCTGTACTTCCGGTGTTTTCGAAGAAATCTGCGTTGCCGCGCCTTTCTTGAAGCGGAAATCGCAATATTGACAGCCATCGGCAATCGTTTGGGTACGTATAAGGCCCCATCCCAGAGCATCGCTCAAAGCAATGTCTGACAAACAGATATAGGGAGCAAACGCCTCTCCCCCATGTTTCATGGCAAATCGGTGATTGCCGCAGCGCAGGTAATTGACGCCGAAATCAAAATCGTCTCCCTCGCCAATGAGATACTCAATCTCGAAATCGCCGAAGTGGCCTCTCTGCTGTTGTCTCGCTCGCCTCGCCATTATCTTCTTCACAAGGTTTGAAAACATCAGCCGTCTCAGCAGCCACCGCTTCCATTCAGGAATCTTCGCCACCCTCAACCGTATCGCCTGGTGGCAGAGCGCCCAGGTCTCCGCGGGCGGCTTTCCATGTGTCTTCATCGCTTTGTAAGCCGCAAGCTCTTGGGCGGTGGCAAGGAGAAATGTGTTTAACGGCCGGGCTCGCAGCCCTTTGATATATGGAATCTCCGGAATGAGTTTTTCGAACTCCTGGCGAGCTTCTCTTTGCAGCGCACTGGTGAACTCCTCGCCGTAGCGTGCGGCAAGCCAGTCCCTAATCAAAGACAACGTCCAATCGAAGTCCTTCAGCAGCTTCTCTTTGCGCGAACTGTAGTAGCCACACACTTGACTTTGCATGTCCCTAACCTCTTCGTGTCCCTAACCTCTTCGTTTGTGGAGTTCCTGATGAGGGCCGGCGAGACCTATTTTGAACCTGGCGACGACCAAGTGCCGTAATACTACTTAACGGGGCCGGGGATCGCTTTTTTTTCATCCATTTGCAATTGTAATTATTGAATCCAAAATGAACTTCATGCGTTCGTTCATCGTTTCAAAGTCCGACGACAGGATTTCTTCTGTCGTCTGGGTGTAATTATCCGGAGTCAAATCATCCACCGCATGCTTCAATAATGGCTGTACCGATTTTTTGGTCGGCTCCATATGGAACTGGAACCCATAGATCCGGTCACCAACTCGAAACGCCTGGTGCGGGCATCCCGGGCTTTGTGCTAATAGTACCGCGCCCTCGGGAATGCCCGGCATATCGTGGTGCCAATGGAGCACGTCAAACTCCGCCGGGAAGTGCCTAAAAATGGGATCCGACAGCCCAGCTTGCGTTAACTGAATTGGAAATACCCCAACCTCCTTCTCCGGACTTCGCTGCGTCCGAGCGCCAAGTGCTCCGGCGATTAACTGAGATCCCAAACAAAACCCAATAACGGGCTTTCCCTCTTTGACCACGCGGGAGATCAAGTTAATCTCGTCTTGCAGATAGGGATATTCGCCGATGCGAAGGAGGCTCTGAGGACCGCCCATTACGACGAGGAAATCTACGGCGGATGACTTCGGAAGCTCCTCGTTTGCGTACGTCCGTGTCCCGCCGAACTCGAAACCCTTGTCCTTGGCCCAACTTTCAATGACTCCCGGAGTCTCAAAAAACGCATGCATTATGTAGTGAATTCTCATGCGTGGTCCTTTAGCCCTAACGTTTGCGCTGAAGAAATGGGAGCGGGTGCGCTTAATCTTGTTTAGAAAAGAGTGTCAGAGACCTACTCCGACGCCAAAACCGTTGTTAGGCGGAAGCCGACCTCAGATATGCTAGTCCAGACCTCTTAACGTACAGAGTGCATCCTCCGGCGGATCGGGGATGATGCGTAGTGCCCATCGGGAGACGCAGCCAGCACCCCGCGGAATACGTTCCGGCTTCGTCGGCAAACGCCCCATCGAGGACGAAGAACTCGACTCCTTGCTCATAGGAGTAGGCTCCAAGATCTGCTCCCGGCTGCCAACGCTCGAGGCGCATCAGGTCCGAGAAGCCCTCTTGCTGGTAGAGCGATTTGTAAGAGACCGCTGGAATCGAGCCAGGCTGCCACTCGAGCCTGTGGGTATCGACGACCACGTGGCGCCGGTCCCGCCCCGGGAACTGCTTAAGCTTCACGAACAGGACACAGCCGGGATCCGAAAAGGGAGCATGACGAAAGCCTTCTGGATTAAGGACGTATGTGCCCGCGGGCCAGTCCCCGTGCTCGTCCGAGAACACGCCCTCGAGCACCAGGATCTCCTCACCGTCCGGATGATCGTGAGCGGGAAAGCTCGAACCCGGCTCGTAGCGCACGACGGATGTGACCTGGCCCGATTCGGGAGGACCCACCAGGTGGACGCGCTTTCGCCACACCGACCCGCTCGGACTGGGCGTCCACTCCATTACAGTCGTGTCCGCGACGGCCCGGACAGCGAGATCCCCATTAATCGCCTCGCCCATTGCGTCCTCTACCTCGAGAGATCCGGTCAACGATCATACGTCTAAAGGAGTGAGCGGCGAAATTATGCTCAGCCGAAGCGGAGCCTGGCAAACAACTCAGCTCTGTGATCGTCCGGTTTTCCCTAACCTGATTTAACCGGCGCGCCGTCGACGTTCCGTTTAGGCACTTTATCCGTACCGCTTCCGTTCCATGCGGTTGTTACGGGTCAGGCGCGACACCATTTGCCTCCCGAGCCGTGAAATGGATCACAGTGCATTATGAACGCACGCTCGCAGTCCGTGCACTGGAAGTAGTACCTGATGGCATCAGGCAATGTTCCGCTCAAATCGAGATCTAGAAAGAAGGATTGATCACTGATTTCGCGTCTCGATCGATCATCATCAGCCTGCAATTTTTGGCTTCGAACTGCAACTTTGATCTTATAAACTATCTGTCGTAGTTGAGCCGGCCCATGTATCTCAACGTCTACGTCGTATTCATCGCAAGTTGAGCACATAACATTCGCCCATGATTGTTGATTTCCCGTGCACGAAATCTCTACTTAATTTTCGCAACAATGGCTTTCGCGTCACTTATGCAGGCATTCAGAAGTTGATCTGGGTCTCCTCCGGATCGAGACACCTTCCTACCCCATAGATCGCAACCTTCCACAAGCCAAGCATTGTTTGAGGTTTCTATTATCCGAAAGAACCAGTTTGGAAGAGGGCCTTCTAGCGGGTAGTCCTCCAGCATTTCTTGCGGAGTTCTGGCTTGAATCGCTCGACAAACCATGGCCCCGCCTCAGTCGTTAATGCTCAGCTTACCAAGATCGGATAAGAAAGGCTGGAGCCGGCTATGACTTCAGCATCTGCGCATTCGGAAACATTCATAGTTCGTACGCCGCTGATCGGCGTTCCCTACGTGACTGCCGAGGATCAATGACTTACGAACTATGAATGTCCCCCTACTTTTCCCTAGAGAGAGCCGAAAAACCGTACCACCCAGAGCATGCCCACTAACGTCAGTGCGTGAACCATGCCGAACCTCTCGACGTTGTGATCGAGCTTTCCAAATAAGCGACGGGTCGTTAGAACCAACATGGTGAAGAACCATGCTGCCGAAACCAGAGGGAGCGACAGATCAGCGGCCATTCCGATCCCGATCACCGTTACCGAGAGACCCGCGCCCAGCAAGATAGTATAGGCAGGATCGCGACTGCCAGTGACGCGCATTGCAGGCAAAGAATACATGCCGCCCATCAGAATGCCGACAACTGGCACGCCGATCACCAGAGTCGACAGATCAAGATTCTTCGCCGATAGTCGTCCCATCTCTCCCGCCACCAACGGTCTGAATTAACAATTAAAGGACCCGTGGTCCTTAAATTCAATCCAAGTCGAGTCTCTTTGGGTTGTTAGACCTTGGTTTAGGACGATGTCCGCTTTATCGCCATTGTCGCTTTACCCAACTCCTCGAGGTTTTTTTCTCCGACGTGTTTATCCACTCTTTCAGGGCGCGCTTTCCGGTGACTTCGTGCGGTCGATCGCGGGCCATCGGCCTTGAATCGACGGCAGGAGCGTCTCCTTGCCCGTCATGCGCTCGATCGCGATTGCATAAACGGTCACCTGGTCCAAGCGGGGATAGAAATTCTTCGGGCGATCCCAGCGTGGATCAGCGTATTTTTCCATCAGCCCATCAAAGAACGCCTGCTTGTCTTCCTCGTCTTCAACCACCCGGATGCGACCGAATACGACAACGCTGCGGTACTCCAACGAAGTGTCACACTCGAAGCGGCCATAGGGGAAGACTTTGCCCGGTCGATCGGTCTCGAAGCAAACCCTCGACTCATGATCGACGTTGCTTCGAAGGTGCCCTCGTACGCGGGTGTTGTGTACCCAAATCTCTTTCCTCATCCAGATATAAAGCAGTGGGGCGACATACGGCCAACCATCCGGTCCGACGGAGCCCAGGCGTCCGGAGTATTCATTCGCTATCAGTTCGCGCACGCGCTCGTCGGACATCACCTTGTCCGCTCGCCTGATCTGCGGCGCATTGCTCATCTGATGACCCTCTAGCTAATTAACGCAATATCTGAGGCCCGGGGCGTTATAGTAGATTGGGCGCGAAAGCATTTTCGCCCCAGCCTCACTCTTCCTTCATGTGAAACCTCTTAGCGCATAACGCAGAGCTGTGCCGCGGCGCCACCCAAGCCTCAGGAAATGCCCTGCTGAGGCCGGTGTCGGCACGCGCGACGCGTCACACTCGATTGATGTCTGACTCGTTACGAATTCCGTTCGAGTCGATGCGCAAACTCCAAAGCGAACCTTTGCACTGGGCATAGAGTGGAGACTTCTCAACAACCCCAGTTGCAAAAATATTATCGGGATTTCCATATTCATCGGTATCGAGGTCGAATGCCGTCAGAACCATGCCTTCTTGCAGGGAGATAGTATGGCCTTCAGCAGTTTGTACTTCATCTGTATGGGACAAGCACAATAATCCCGGCTCGAGAATACCGTTGAAATCGGCCAGTACCCATTCGGATTTTGGATTCATCTTGAGCAGATATAAACTCTGGGTTGAACTGCGGCGCCGCCGAACCCTAACCGCGTATGCGCCACTTTGCGGACCGCCGTCGGCCTTAACCCTTCGTTAGGTTTCATGGCATCCATCTAATGAAGTCACTTTCGTGCGCATCCAGATAAGCCTCCAGTAGCTCTGTTTCGATCTCTGGTCGGCAGTCATAAAATCTTAGGTCAAATATTTCCATTTGCCTCGAATAGCCGTGTCTTTTGTCCCAAGAACTGAATTCATCAAATTCTTCAGGCATTTCTTTCCGTGCCTTTGAATAGTAAGCAAAAGCATCTCTCAGAACATCACTTTGGCACTGCGCACCGAAAGTTTCCAAGGATTCTATTACTTCAGTATGGTCAAAATACCCTTTATTGCCGAAATACTGGTCATGCTCTCCATTTAATACTTCGCTGCTATACCACCACGCGAGAAAAGCCACACGCTGTATCGGCGTAACATTATCCAAACTCGCGGTCGATATTAGATCGATCAACGCATTCCATCTTTCCCTCCTGAAAGACGCGTATGTTTTTCTGCTAACTTCTTTGGGCTCGGTCACTTGGGAGTCTGAGTTTGTTAATAGCCTACTTTGTTAGAGGATGGATAATAAAGTTCGAGTTGGACTGAAGAGATCGAAGTTAAACTATTTGGTCGTAGCTCGAGAATATTAACTCCGAGCCCTTCTTTGGACCCCTTTTTTTGATCGCTTTTTCGTTTTCTGCAGCGACGCAATCGGTTGATCTCATCGAAGTCCGTCAAGATAGCTTGTGCATTGGTGTTTCCAGGCGGTGAAACAGTTTGGGGTTCCTTCTCTTGATGGTGAGGCCATTCTTATCTATATAGTGTTGTAGTGCGTCGTCGAGTAAAGAAGTCACGCGGATGAGGTGGAAAAGGGGTCAGATCCGGAAAATAGTGAGCCGCAGCCGAGTATACGAAACATTTCGGCTCTGATCCTTTCTCGCCCATTTACAGTATGAATGATTGTCAGGCCGGGGTGGATCGTCTTTTTTTTGGCCGGCCCGGCTTCCCGCGCAAGGAACTCTGCTTTTTTCAAAAACCGTCTCTGACTTGTTTTTTTCCGAAGACGGGGATTCCGGGTCGATTTCATGACGCAGCGCGTGTCAAGCACAAGAGCGCCTGCACCGCTGCCGGTTAGCGTATCTGAGCGCATCATGTGCAGCCAAGATCGTCGCTAAGCCAGATATGGGTAAAAAACCGGGATTTCAGGAGCGTTGTGCGCGCTGGCTGCTGCTGCTGACCATCGTGCATACGGTGCCGGTGGTGTGGATTACGCCGGTCGCGGGCGGCACCGCGCCCACCATTACACTGCTGGCGTTCGGCTTGGCAAGTCTGTTCACGTTCACCCGCGACGGCTCGGCGTTAGGCCTTATTGCCCTCGCACCTGCGCTCTCGTACTGCGGCATCGCTTGGGTGCTGTCCTGGGTGCTCGGCAAGGGGCTCGTGCGGCTTCCGCAACCGGCTCGTGCGTCGGTGCTTGCGATCGTCGTCATCGCCCTGCTGCTCGTCGTCTATTTCCCCGTCTACGTCGCCGGCGGCCACAACTCGTCGCGCAACGTCGATCTGATCGATCTCTTCGACAACACGCTCAGCGTCAGTGTGCTGGTGAGCTACTGGATCGCGTTGCACGGTTTGTTGGCCCTGCTCTATGCGGGATATCTCTTGCGGGAAAGCCATCCGGCAGTTGCGTTTGTCGAACGATGGCGCAATCCCGTTCTCATCGCCGCTGCGATGGTGCTCACCGGCACGGGCCTTTACGGCTATCACCCACAACTCGTCTGTAAGCCCTTGGCGGAGCTCGGTAGCGCGAGCGCTCAATTGTGCGCCGCTAAGAAGTTGGATCGCGATCAGCGTTACTGGTACGAGCGTGCAGCCGAACAGGGCGAGCTGGAAGCGATTGCCTGGCTCATCAAGCATACCCGCGACCGCGAGGGTCAGTTGCGTTGGCTGCGTATGGGTGCCGAGCGCGGCGACCCGCTGATCCAGTTCGCGCTTTACCAACGGCTGTTGCGCTTAAGAAGCCCCGACGCGATTGCAGAAGCAGAGCGGTGGCTGCGCCAAGCGGCCAAAGGCGGCCACGCGCCGGCGCAGATGGTGCTGGTCGCTCAGCTGTCGAAGGAAATCTATCGCACCCAGTCGCGAGACCGTCTCGCCGAGCGAAACGCGTGGCTGGAGCGCGCCGCCGAGCGCGGCTCACGCATGGCCAAGCTGCGACTCGCCCAGCACCATATCGACGGCAGCATGGGCTATCCGGCCGAACTCGATCGAGCGCGCGCGTACATACGTGAACTCGCCGACGGCGCTGAGCCGACGTCGTATGAACGCGCGCGCAATCTAGACGCCGCCTACTACCGCCGGCGGTTGGAGGAGCTCAGCGCTTGGTCGGAAGGCCTCGAAAACCGCGATCCCGCGGTGACCAAGGCGATGGCGGAGCGGTACCTGCGTAGCCAGATTCCCGGGGCCGGTGTGCCGGAACTCGGCCGCAAGCTGCTGGAGGAAGTCGCGGCGGGCGGTGACAAAGATGCGCGAGACGAGCTGATTGTGGGGCTCAGAACAGGCTCCGGCGGTCTCAACAAGGACACCGGCGCAGCCATGACCTGGCTGATTAGTGCGGCAGAATCAGGTGACACCAAAGCCATGGAACGTCTTGCCGGTAACTACATGAGCGGGCGAGAAGGATTCGCCGTGGACTATCCCGAGGCGCGGCGTTGGATCGAAGCGCTCATTCGGTCTGCCGAGAGTAGCGATGACCTAAAGGCGCAAGCTCGAGTGCGTAACCTCAAAAACCAGCTCGCTTACATCGATCGCCTGGGAAAGCACGCTGGTGAGCCACTCCTCGGCGAAAGCGACCTGAACCAGCTCGGCCAGCGCTCCGACGCCGAATCGCACTACCGCTATGCCCAGCAGCTGTTGGCCGGACACGGCAGCAAGCGTCGGGCAGAAGCGGTTGAGCGGCTAGAAGAAGCGGCGCGGTTGGGCCATGGCGGCGCGGCCTGGCGTCTCTTCCACATCTACGATCGAGGCTTTGCCGATGAAATCGATAAGGCGGCCGCGCTCCGCATGCTGCAGCTCGCCGTTGCCAACCATCACTTCGACGCGTCGCGCGAACTCGCCATGAGTTACGAGTATGGAAAACGCGGATTACCCGTTGACCTCCCACGAGCTATCGCGCTCTACGAGGAAACGTTGGCCGCCGGTCGCGACAACCGATATGAATGGAATCTCGATCCCGATAACTACAATCATTACCGATGGCTGGAGTCGCGACTACGCCAGGCGCGCATGAAGCTCTCGGCCGCTTCGCGACCGCCAGCCTGATTCCCTTGGGGCAGCGAAATTCAAGGTGTCAGATCCCTTGAAAAGCTATCTTACGGAATTCAGGGGATCTTACTCCTTGATTTTAGAGTGATCTCAGCCCTTGAATTTTCTTTAACGAATCTTCGGTTAATTGTCTTTCTCACAGTTAGCGGAGTCGCGTGTATTATATGGGGAACACCCGGAGTAAATATCAGCTCCAGTTGCTTTTGTCGCCGAAGGCAAAACTCTGGAAGGGCTTCCAGGTTATAAAATGTCCGACGAATTCGAGAAACGCTTGAAGGTTGTCTATGGTGCCGGCGGCGACCGGCAACGGCTCGACGATGCCTACAGCAACTGGGCCGGCAGCTACGACGTAGACTTGTGGGCGTCCGGCAATCCCCACCCCGCGATCGTCAACGGCATGGTCGGGCGAAACGTTCCCGACTTTAACGCCCGTATCCTCGATGCCGGTTGCGGCACCGGACTGGTGGGCCAGATCCTCTACCAAATGGGATACCGGAACTTAGACGGCCTGGATGCGTCCGACGGCATGCTGGATGTGGCCCGCGCCAAGGGATGCTATCAGAACCTCTATCGCCTCCTGCTCGGCGAGCGGATCGACCTCGAGCCTTCCAGCTACGACGCCGTCATCGCCTCGGGCGTGCTCACCGAGGGCCATGCACCACCAGAATCATTGGACGGGTTGCTCACCCTGGCGAAGTCTGGCGCGCCGATCATTTTCAGCATTTCTCGAATCGCATTCGAGGAGGGCGGCTTCGGCGAAAAGATGCATGCGCTGGATGCCGCCAGGGCCTGGGATCTCGTCCAGCAAACGGAGCCTTTTCGCACCTTTCCGTTTTCAGACGAGTACGCGGATCTGCGCCATTGGGTATGCGTTTATCGCAAGCGCGGCTGACCGCGCCAGCGCAAAACGCTGGGATTCGACACACCCGCGAATCCATTTAACAACTGTGTTGCAGCGACCGTTTGAGGTCACCGCTCCTTTTTCCTCTCGTTTTTTCTCACCTTTTCATTTGTCGCGTTAGCGAGCAAAAGAGGGGATCAGCTGAGTGAAAAATAAATGCATCCCCTTTTGTCGTTATGCGCATACACGCGGTGTCTCCGACCATGAAATAAGCGGCTCAAGTGCCGGCAACTCAATTTCAAATGTGCCAGACATTGCGCGTGGAAATGGCAAGCTCTTTGACATTGTCACCTGAACCAAAATATTACCACGTGAGTTCGCAGGAGAAAGGGAGAGTGAGAACTCGCCAGGAGAAATACTTTCCAGTTGGGCAGAACCTTGAAACGAAGAAAACAGCTGATCGATATTAACAGAGAATGACCGGAAATTGGGCTCTTCAACCCAGCAGGAGCCCGAACCAACGAAGTCATGAATTTGTGCCTTAACCTGTATACGAACGTCTCCCTCCGAGGGTAGGCCAGAAGGCACCAACTCCGTAATAAGCAACTCCACGAAATTAGGGCTGGCTTCAATACGCATAGCGCCCCGCATCAGCGGCAAAGTGCGCGCGTAGCGGGCATTTTGTCCGACTGCAATGCGCTCGTTAGAAGGCATTGATTTATGTCCACCTCTATTTTCGATTTCTGCCCCATGACGGCTGAATTATTTTGTCGTGTACCAGTAACCGGTATATATATTCGATTTTTTCAGTTGCAGAATCCGTCGGCTCAAATTCGACAACACCCCTTTTTTCGCCGTATTTCATTCCTTCAGCGATTGCCTTTTTAACTAATTCCTTTTCGTTTTTAAGTTTCTTCATGTATAGATATGCCTTCTAACTCGTTAATAGCCTGCTTACGTTAGCTGGATAATGAAGGTTGGAGTCGGCTATTAATCCGTTATCTGCCGCACGGAAAGCGACAAAATCCCGGCCACGCAGGTTATACCCCGCTTGACGACAAGGAGGTCGCTCAGTCCCCACGAGATACACGAACGAAGATATGGTGATGGCTTGCCGGACCCCCGCCTGCGGGCCAAACTAATCCCCCGCCGCCGCCGCAGACACCGCCGCATCCACGTCCACCACCCGGGTCCAGCCAAACTTGTCCTCAACCTCCCCAAGTTGAATCCCGGTAATGGTGTCGTAAAGCTTTCGGGTCAGCGGCCCTGCGCTGTTTTTACTCATCTCGTGCCTTTGTCCTTTGTAGGCAATGGCCCCCACCGGACAAATCACCGCGGCGGTGCCTGCGCCGAAGATCTCTTCGAGCTCACCCGATCGCATGCCGTCGATCACTTCGTCGATGTCGACGAGGCGCTCTTCCACCGGCATAGCCTGATCCTTTAACAATGTAATGACGCTGTCCCGGGTGACCCCCGGGAGAATGGTGCCGTGTAGTTCCGGCGTCACCACCGTGTTCTTGAACTTGAAAAAGATGTTCATGGCGCCGACTTCTTCCACGTATCGGTGCTCGGCGCCGTCCAGCCACAGCACCTGGGCGTAGCCTTCCTTTCGGCCGAGCTCGCCGGGATAGAGGCTGGCTGCGTAGTTGCCGGCGGTCTTGGCATAGCCCATGCCGCCGGGCGCCGCGCGGGTGTACTTCTCCTCGGCTTTCAGCTCGATGGCTTTGACGTCGTCCTGGAAGTACTTGCGCACCGGCGCGGTCATGACCACGAAACGAAAAGTCCGCGCCGGGCGCACCTCCAGATGGCTTTCGGTACCGAAGATGATGGGCCGGATGTAAAGCGACTGACCGCGGGTTCGAGGGATCCAGGCGTGGTCGAGGCGGATGAGATGCTCGATGGCGGCGTAGAAGACCTCGGGCTCAATGGGGGGAATGCACAGACGCTTGCAGGATCCCACCAGGCGTTTCGCGTTCATGTCCGGGCGGAAGATGCGCACCACTTCGTCTTTGCCGCGGAAGGCCTTCAAGCCCTCGAACACCGCCTGGCCGTAGTGCAGCGAGAGCGCCGAGGGGTGCAGGGGAAGCGGGCCGAAGGGGAGGATCTCCGGCCGCTGCCAGCGGCCATCCTCGAAAACCAGGCTGAACATGTGATCGCAAAACACGTCCCCGAAACCGAGGTTGTCGAAGTCCACCTGGTCGCGGCGGCTCTGCTTAACGGTCTGAATGCGTAGGTCGGAAAATACGGACATTTGTCGCTCTTTGGGTTCCCTGCGGGCGTTCATCACTCTGCATCGTTACTTCACCGCCCCCGCAGCGGCAAGACTCTTAAGCATATGCGCTAGCTCGGGCGCGGACAAATCAGGGACTTCAGGGCGACCCACTACGATGCTGTAGACTTCGGCGCTCCTCATGAACCCTTCCATCGTCTTTACCACCCTCGCCATGCTGGCGGTGCTGACAACCTCCAGCTTGGCGGTGTTCACTGTGGCGGTGCTGGCGCCGGAAGTCGCCCCCGATCTGGATCTCGACCCGAAGCTCATCGGGCCCTTCACCTCGGTGATCTATCTCCTTGCCGCCTTCGTGGGCGCAATTACCGGCGGACTTATCGCCCGCTTCGGCGCCATCCGCGTCTGCCAGTCCACCATGCTGGCGGCGGCCGCGGCCATGCTCCTGCTGGCCGCCGGGCATCCCCTGGCGGCGCTGCTTTCCGCCTGCCTGCTGGGATACAACTACGGCCCCTTCAACCCGGCCAGCGCCCACATTCTCTCGGGTTTGAGCAGCCCCAGGTGGCAGCCTTTCGT
>CAMYJH010000034.1 GCA_947258715.1 uncultured Gammaproteobacteria bacterium | reverse complement strand
TTTCCACTTGCCTCACGAATCCAATGACTTACAGTCATCGGATTCGGCGGCGCATCCCTGCTTAGCTAAGGAAGGTCTGATAAATCAGACCTTCCTTAACAAGAATGAGAGAAGAAGGGGGACGCGCATGCTCCCCCTTCTTGAACGCCCTCGAACGCCGGTTACATCAAGCCGGCTTCCTTGTAGTACTTGGCGGCGCCAGGATGCAGCGGGGCGGACAGCGCATCCTTGACCATCTCCTCTTTCTTCAGCACACCGAATGCCGGGTGCAGTTTTTTGAACGCATCGAAATTCTCAAACACGGCCTTCACGACTTCGTAGACCGTCTTCTCGGATGTATTGGTCGAGGTGACGAAGGTCGCGCCTACGCCGAAGGTCGGAATATCGTTCGGGTTGCCGCGGTACATGCCGCCGGGGATGGCCGCCTTGCGATAGAACGAGTTTTCTTTCACCAGCTTGTCGATCACCGGACCCTCGACAGGCACGAACACCGCGTCGCAGGTGGTGGTGGCTTCCTTGTTCAAAGCCGCCGGGTTGCCCACCAGCCAGAAAAAGGCGTCGATCTTGTTGTCGCACAGCGCTTGCGGCGTCTCCGCTGATTTGAGCTGGGCAGCGAGCTTCAGATCAGCCGTTTTGCTGGCGTGACCCAGCGCCTTCCACATCACCTCCCAGGTCGCTTCCGTGCCCGAGCCCGGGTTGCCGATATTGACCCGTTTTCCCGCCAGATCCTTAAGGCTTCTGATGTTCGCATCCTTGCGCGCGATGATGCTGACCGGCTCGGGATGCACGGAGAACACGGCCCGCAGCTCCTTAAAAGGGCCCTTGTCCTTGAACTTGGCGGTGCCGTTGTAGGCGTGATACTGCCAGTCGGACTGGGCGACGCCCATGTCGAGCTCACCCGCCCGGATGGTGTTGATGTTGTAGACCGAACCCCCGGTGGACTCGACCGAGCAGCGCACGCCGTGCGCTTTCCGGCCCTTGTTTACGAGACGGCAAATAGCGCCGCCGGTGGGATAGTAGACACCGGTTACGCCACCGGTGCCGATGGTAATGAACTCGGCTGCCGTGACCGACGGGGCGATCGACGCGGCGACGATTGTCCCAAGAAATATGGCCAATAGCTTTCGCATGGTTTCCTCCAGGATTGAGAGTGTTTGTTATGTGGCAGGGAGTGGCTCAGCCGAAACTCGGAGCAGCCCGCGCGGCTTGGTTCTCGCCGTCCTTAGGTGCTGCCGCTTCGCTCCCTTATCCGAAAGTGGAGTGAAGGACTCCTGCGGCGCATGATACCGTATTCCGCATTGCGGTAAAGCGAGGCCATCTGAGCGCGCGCGGGCTTTTCCTTTTCAATTCCGGGGGCTGCTGAAATGCTGCGTCGCAGCACTCGAAATCGAACGCTGTAAGGGCGGAGTTTCATTGCCAATCGCGGAAATCAAAAACCGACCAGGCTTCGGATCATGGACCACGGATGCGGAGAGCACTAAGCTGTCGCCCTTATCGGAGCCTCAGCGCAAAACAAAGCCTGTTCTTTGAGCCAGGAAAGGCGCGTACGGGTTTTTGCGGAGAATACTCGTCCGAAATACTGCGGCTGATCTTCCCCGCACCTGTGGCGACGAACTCGCGCCGTCGGCGGGCTCCGCTCCAGCACAAGACTAGCGGGCCCGAACCCGTGCCAGAACCGGAACGCCGAGGAGACAGCCCATGTCTACGCCAGCTGCCGTAAACATCAAGGACATCATCGACCCGCTGCTTGCCTATATTGCCGACAGGCTCAAGGGTGATGAGAAAGCCGCGGTAGAAGAATTCGTCCGTCAGTACTACGCCGGCACCGCCGCGGAAGATCTATTGGAGCGCGAGGTCATGGATCTCTATGGCGCTGCGCTGTCTCAATGGAACTTTGCCAAGCAGCGCAGGCCCGGCGAGCCCAATGTTCGCGTCTACAACCCGCAAGTCGAAGAGCACGGCTGGCAGTCCACCCACACCATCGTCGAGATCGTCACCGACGACATGCCGTTTCTTGTGGACTCGGTGCGCATGGCCATCAACGGACAGGGGCTCACCATCCACCTCCTCATCCATCCCGTGATGCGCCTGCGTCGTGACGAAAGCGGACGCCTGATGGCGCCGATCCCCCCGAACGAAAAGCATGCGGACGCGATTACCGAGGCCGTCATGCATATCGAGGTGGATCGGCAAACGGAAAAAGAGGTCATCGACGGAATCTTATCCGGAATTCGGTCTGTGCTGGGCGACGTTCGCGCGACGGTCAACGACTGGAAAGCGATGCGCGGGCAGCTCGCGGCCATTCTCGATGAGCTGGATAAGGCACCGCCGCCCCTGGATAAAGACGAGATAAAAGAAGCGCGCTCCTTTCTCGAGTGGATTGATGATAACCACTTTACCTTTTTCGGTTACCGCGAGTACGAGCTTGACACCAGGAACGGGGAGGACGTGCTCGCGACCGTGCCGGAGTCGGGGCTCGGGATCCTTCGCGGCAACAGGAGCGGTAAGAAATCGAAGAGTTTTTCCAGCCTTCCGCCCGAAGTCAGACGGCTGGCACGGGAGCCCAGGCTGCTCATCATCACCAAAGGCAACAGCCGCTCCACCGTTCACCGTCCCGGCTATCTGGATTACATCGGCGTCAAGCGGTTCAACGACAAGGGGGAGGTAATCGGCGAGCGTCGATTCATCGGCCTTTACACCTCGGCCGCGTACAACCGAAGCCCGCGGGTGATTCCGCTGTTGAGCGACAAAGTCACCCGCATCATCGCCAAAGCCGGCTATCCGGAGAACAGCCACGCCGGCAAGGCGCTGATGAACATTCTCGAGAGCTTCCCCCGGGACGAGCTGTTCCAGATTCCGGAAGACGAGCTCTATCAGACGGCGATAGGTGTCCTGCACCTGCAGGAGCGCCAGCGCATCAGGCTGTTCGTGCACCGGGATCGTTACGGTCGCTTTTACACCTGCCTCGTATACGTGCCCAGAGAGCGCTTCAATACCCAAATTCGGCTCGCGATCCAGTCCATTCTCGAGCAGGCGTTTAAAGCCGACGGCATGGAGTTCAACGTACAGCTTTCTGAATCCGTGCTCGCGCGTTTGCATATCGTCTTGCACGTGCCACCAGGCACCACGCCTGAATTCGACATCAAGGAGATTGAATCAAAGCTCCGCGACGTGACCCGTTCGTGGAGCGACGATCTCAACGACGAGCTGTTGGATCATTTCGGAGAGGAACGTGGCACGCGCCTGTTCCGGCGCTATGGAGATGCTTTCCGCGCCGATTACCGCGAAAACTATCATCCGCGCATCGCCGTGCGCGACGTCGAAAAAATGGAAACCCTGGTCGAAGACGACGACCTGGCGATGAGCCTCTACCGACCGCTGGAAGCGCCCGAGAACGTGGTCCGTTTCAAGCTTTTTCACCCCGCTGCGCCGATTTCGCTTTCCGACGCCTTGCCCATGCTCGAGAACATGGGACTCAAGGTGGTGGACGAGCGGCCGAGCAAGATCAAGCGTGCCAACAGCGCGCGCATCTGGATGCACGACTTTGGCATGCATCACAAGGAAGAACCGGGATTTGATTTTGACCAGGTGCGCGACATTTTCCAGGATGCCTTTGCGCACGTCTGGCGCGAAGAAATCGAGAACGATGGTTTCAACCACCTGGTTCTTCGCGCCAGCCTGACCTGGCGTGAAGTCGTCATCTTGCGCGCTTACTGCAAGTACCTGCGTCAGGCGGGGGTCGCATTCAGCAAGTCGTACATGGAACGTACCCTGGCCGCCAGTCCGAAGATCGCTCGTAAACTGGTGAAGCTGTTCCACGTTTGTTTCGATCCCGGCTACGACGGCGCGCGCAAGCAAGACGCGGCGCAGATGATAGTCGAGATACACGAGGATCTGGACGCGGTAACGAATCTGGACGAGGACCGGATACTACGCAGCTTTCTCGGTCTCATCCAGGCGACGTTGAGAACCAATTTTTACCAGAAGACGGACGAGGGCGAAGACAAAGATTACGTATCCTTCAAATTCGATCCGTCCAGCATTCCCGAGCTGCCGGAGCCGCGCCCCATGTTCGAGATCTTTGTCTACTCTCCGCGGGTGGAGGGCGTGCATTTGCGTGGGGGACCGGTGGCCCGTGGCGGACTTCGGTGGTCGGATCGGCGCGAGGATTTCCGCACCGAAGTGCTGGGACTGGTTAAAGCGCAGATGGTAAAGAACGCGGTGATCGTGCCGGTGGGTTCCAAAGGCGGTTTCGTACCCAAGCAGCTGCCCGGCGGCGATCGCGAAGCGATTCTGGCCGAGGGCGTCGCCTGCTACAAGACTTTTATTCGAGGATTACTCGACATTACCGACAATCTGGTTGCCGACGAAATTAAGCCGCCCAAAGACGTGGTGCGTCAGGACGGCGACGATCCCTACCTCGTGGTTGCCGCGGACAAGGGCACCGCTACTTTTTCCGACATCGCCAACGGCATCGCCAAGGAGTACGGGTTTTGGCTCGGGGACGCGTTTGCCTCCGGTGGCTCCCAGGGATACGACCACAAGGGCATGGCCATTACCGCACGCGGCGCGTGGGAGTCCGTGAAGCGGCATTTCCGCGAGCTAGGGGTGAACATTCAGACCACCGACTTCGAGGTCATCGGCATCGGCGACATGGGTGGCGACGTCTTCGGCAACGGCATGCTGCTTTCGGAACACATCAAGCTCATCGGCGCCTTCAATCATATCCACATCTTCCTCGATCCGAGTCCGGATTCGGCCAAGAGCTTCAAGGAACGCAAGCGGCTGTTCGACAAACCGCGCTCCACCTGGCAGGACTACGACAAGAATCTGATATCCAAGGGTGGCGGCGTCTACTCTCGGGCCGCGAAGTCGGTCGAGCTCAGCGAGGAAGTGCGCCAGGCTCTGGGCGTCGATGCCAAAAGGCTGACACCCAATGAGCTGATCCGCGCAATGCTCAAGGCGCCCGTGGACCTGCTTTGGAACGGCGGCATTGGTACCTACGTCAAATCCAGTGACGAGCACAACGACGCGGTGGGTGATCGCGCCAATGACGGAGTGCGTATCGACGCCGATGAGATGCGCTGCAAGGTCGTCGGAGAGGGTGGCAACCTGGGCTTCACCCAGCGGGGGCGAATCGAGTACGCGTCCGACGGTGGCCGGGTGTTCACCGACGCCATTGACAATTCCGCGGGCGTCGACTGTTCCGACCACGAGGTAAACATCAAGATCCTGCTGAACAAGGTGGTAGAAGAGGGGGATATCACGGAAAAGCAGCGCAACGCATTGCTTGCGGAGATGACCGACGAAGTGTCCGAACTGGTATTGCGGAACAACTATCTGCAGACGCAGGCTATGAGTCTCGCCCACGCGCAGTCAGCGTCCCTGCTAGAGGTTCACTGGCGGCTTATCCGGAAGCTGGAACGTGACGGAGAGCTCGACCCGGTAATCGAGTACCTTCCCGGCAACGAGGAGATCCAGGAGCGCATGAAGGCGGATAAGGGATTAACGACGCCTGAGCTCTCGGTTCTAATCGCTTATGTGAAGATTGGTTTGTTCCAAGATTTGCTGGTTTCGAATCTTCCCAAAGACGCTTATTTGCTGTCCGAACTCGAGGACTACTTTCCCGGGCCGCTGCAGAAACGTTACAAGAACCGAATGCCGACCCACAGACTTGCGGCTGAGATCATCAGCACCGTGGTCGCCAACGAAGTGGTCAATCGATCCGGAATCACCTACGCCTTCAGACTGAGCGAGGAGACCGGCGCGGATGCTGCGGACATCTCCAGAGCATACCTGGTGGGGCGTGAAATCTTCGGCATGAAGAAGGTGTGGGAGGCCATCGAGTCTCTGGACAATAAAGTTCCGGCCCAGTCTCAGATCCTGATGCTGCTCGAAGGTCGCAAGCTGCTCGAGCGGGCGTCCCGGTGGCTGCTGCGCAAGCGGCGCAGCGGATTCGGCATCGCAGCCACCTGCAGGCATTTTTCTGACGGCATCGAGCAGCTTGCAGAAACGCT
Source organism: uncultured Gammaproteobacteria bacterium (assembly GCA_947258715.1). Lineage (GTDB taxonomy): Bacteria > Pseudomonadota > Gammaproteobacteria > HK1 > HK1 > CAMYJH01. The sequence goes on along the minus strand of CAMYJH010000034.1, from coordinate 27,888 downwards.
GCCGAAGCTGGTCATGGCGCAGACGCGTAAAGCTATAGAGAAACAGAGCAAGAGGCTGGCGAACGCGGATGTGCCGCCGGCGCTCGCCAGGCGGGTCGCCACCTTTAACGAGCTTTACTCGGCGATGGACATTGTCGAAGTGTCCAAGGCCGTGGGCGTCGGTGTGGAGCAGGCGGCGGCGGTTTATTTCGCCCTTAGCGCGAAGCTCGACCTTCACTGGATGCGCGATCAGATTGTTGCTCTGCCCCGCGAGAATCGATGGCAGGCGCTTGCCCGCGCCGCCCTTCGCGACGATCTCTACGATCAGGAAGCCAAACTCACTGCCGACGTACTTCGAGTCGAGTCCAAGAGCAAGGATGCGGACGCGCGCATCTCGGCCTGGATGCAGGCAAATGCCGTTGCGGTCAACCGATGCCGGCAAATCCTTTCGGATTTTCGCGCTTCAGGTACGCCGGACTTCGCCATGCTGTCCGTCGCGATGCGAGAGATCCGCAGTCTGCGGCCGGTGGAGGAGTTCGACGAATCGGGCAGCGAAGAAGAAACCCTCAAGGCAGCGCCGAGGAAGCCACAAGAAAAGCCCGAATCCAAGGCTGCTAGTGGTGCAGAATCCTTGGCAGGAGATTAGAGGCGCGTTTCGCTTTTACTGAACGGCTTGTTCTAAGGAATCGCGAGCAAGCTCGCACCACCGCGGGCTACGCTGCGAGGTGTTCACCTCATACTAGGGCGAATTGCCTCGCGCTCTGGAAGGTTCGCGAGCAAGCTCGCTCCTACACTTATAATTGGCGGGCAGCGTTCGTCCGTAGTCGCCGATCAAAGCATCTCAGCGGCGAAATCCGCCAGGCGCGATCGTTCCCCGCGTACCAGGGTGACGTGGGCGCTGTGCGGCCAGCTTTTAAATGCATCCACCGCGTACGTCAGACCGGAGGTGGTTTCAGTGAGGTACGGCGTGTCGATCTGACCGATGTTGCCGAGGCAGATAATTTTCGTTCCCGGGCCCGCACGGGTGATCAGCGTCTTCATCTGTTTCTTGGTCAGATTCTGTGCCTCGTCGATGATCACGTAGCGATTTAAAAAGGTTCTCCCGCGCATGAAATTCATTGAGCGGATCTTTATCCGGTTTTGCAGCAGGTCCTGGGTTGCGGCGCGGCCCCAGTCGCCGCCGACGTCGCTTTCCGTGAGTACCTCAAGGTTGTCCATCAGCGCACCCATCCAGGGCGTCATCTTCTCTTCTTCGGTGCCCGGCAGAAATCCGATATCGCCGCCCACCGGCACCGTCACGCGGGTCATGACAATCTCGCGATAGCGGCGGTTATCCAGGGTCTGGGCCAGACCGGCCGCCAGTGCCAGCAGGGTCTTGCCGGTACCTGCGGTGCCGAGGAGAGAGACAAAGTCGATCTCCACATCCATCAGCAGATTGAGAGCGAAGCCCTGCTCCCGATTGCGGGCGTGGATCCCCCACACGCTTTCCTCGCCCTCGGCATAATTGCGCGCGATTTCGATTCGTGCTCTACCTTCCCCAATTTCCCGCACCAGCGCTTCCAACGGCCGCTCTTCGCAGTAAAGGCACTGGTTTGGGTACCAACCATTGGCGGCGGACGCGTTGATCCAGCGGGAGTCGGGTTCGTTCTGCATCCAGTCGAGCTCGCTCAGGTCGGCGATCTCGTCGGCGGAAACGCGGGCGATGCCGGAGTAGAGCAGGTCGACGTCGTCCAAAACTTTATCCACGAAGTAATCTTCCGCCGGAATTCCTAGCACCCGCGCCTTGATACGTAAGTTGATGTCCTTGGAAACGATGACGACTTCCGCCTTTGCGCGCTCGCGGCGAAGGGCGACAGCCGTATTCAGAATGTCGTTGTCCGCCGAATGTCCCGGAAGCGGTTCGGGAAGCTCGTGGGGACTGGATCGGGTCTGGAAATACAGCCTTCCGTCGCCGCCCGTGCCATGGCCGTTTTCTAGAGGAACGCCGGTTTCGACCCAGTCGCCATCGGCGCTGCAAATCAGTTCATCCAGAATGCGGCTCGCTTGGCGTACGTTGCGGGCCGTTTCCGACATGCCCTTCTTGCCGGCGTCGAGCTCTTCGAGAACGACCAGCGGAATGAAGACGTCGTGTTCCTGAAAGCGGAATATCGCAACCGGATCGTGCATCAGCACGTTGGTGTCGAGGATGAAGAGCTTGTGAGGTTTGTCGGAAATACTTGTCACTGATTTAAGACCGGTATTTTCTGAAATGCTTGATCTAAGGAATCGCGGCCAAGGTCGCTCCTACAGCGGGCTTCGTTAACCGTCGCGCTCAGCGACGTCGATGACTCATATCCCGCGAATAAGCGAGTAAGCTCGCCGCCACAGCAGGTCTCGTTTGCCGTCGAGGTCAGCGGAGTCGATGCTGCACGGCATGCGACTCATGACTTCCGAGATACGGTATACGAAATATGAAATACAGCATACCGTTACTTGACGGGCGCCAGCATCGCATCCAGGTTGAGCTCGTCGCAGAAGTCCATGAACTCGCCCCGAACAGCGGCTATGGACGTGTCCGCCGGGATTCCCACCGTCATGTGCAGGCTGAACATCGGGGCGCCCGTTTGTGGCGCAGGGTATCTGCTGGTGTAGACGTCCTCGATGTTGATGTCCCTTCGGGCGAAAAAATTCGCCACGTCGTTAACGATCCCGGGGTGCTCGAAGGCAACCACTTCAACTCCGTAAGGGATCAGCTTGTCAGTGCCGCGCCGGGGCTCGGTGCGCTTGCTCTGCAAAAGCAAACCGAGCTTTTCCGCAAGCCTGGGTAGCGCGCTTTCCAGCTTTGCCACCGCGTTCCAGTTTCCCGAAACCGCCATAATGACCGCGAATTCTCCGCCGAGTACCGCCATCCGGCTGTCTCCTATGCTGCAACCGCAGTCGAGCACGGATCGCGATAACTGGTCGACAATACCAGGGCTGTCTTTGCCTATGGCGGAAATGACTAGATGGGTTTCCATTAACTGGGCAAGGAAGGCGCGTTAGGCGTCATGTTCCCTCGGGCGACTCCATCGGGGCGGGGTCCGGCAGCGCGCCGACTGTTTTTGACCGGCGCATCGGCGGAAAAGTATAGCCCAGAGCGCGCTCCCCGGACCTGAGGCCGGCGCCCGGGGAAGCCGGCAGCGAGGCTGGGCCGGGCGCCCGTGTTGCCAACCCAAGAGGGCGCAAGTAGCATGAGAGGGTTTCTGAGCAACCTCGAATTTTGGTGACAGCGTTTCGCCAAAAGGGGTCCTTCTCAGAAATCGCGCTCAGCGCGCTCGATGGGCTGGCCGGCGGAGCGGAAAAGTGCCCAATTGGCCTGCCGAAAGGCGATTTCCCGCTCGCTTTTCATAGTTTCTCAATTCAGCAAACCCGGGGGCGGGCGAATGTTTCAAGGCAGTATGGTAGCGATGGTGACGCCGATGCAGACGGACGGCGCCATTGACGACGAAGGCCTCGCGCGGCTGGTGGAATTCCACGTCGAGAACCACACGGACGCCATCATCGCCGTAGGCACCACCGGCGAATCGGCGACTCTTGACCACGGCGAGCATACCCGGGTCATCGCGCGAATCGTAGAGCTGGCAAACGGACGCATTCCGGTTATCGGCGGCACCGGCGCCAACTCGACTTCGGAGGCCATCAATCTGACCGCAGGCGCGAGGGAGGCCGGGGTGAATGCCTGCCTTCTGGTGACGCCTTATTACAACAAGCCTACCCAGGAGGGCCTCTACCGTCATTTCAGGGCCATCGCCGAGGCCGTGGATATTCCTCAGATCCTGTATAACGTTCCGGGGCGCACCGCCTGCGACATGCTTCCCGAAACGGTGGCGAGGCTGGCTGACATCCCCAACATTGTTGGAATCAAGGAGGCGACCGGAGATCTGGATCGGATCAAGGCGCTGGTGGATCAGTGCGGCTCCGAGTTCGAGATTTACAGTGGTGAAGACTGGCTGGCGATGCAGGCCATTGTAGCCGGCGGGCGTGGCGTGATTTCGGTAACCGCCAACGTCGCTCCGGCACAGATGCACGACATGTGCATGCGCGCTCTGGACGGCGACGTCGACGGGGCCCGGCGCATCGACGACAGCCTGCAGCCGCTGCACAAGGCGCTCTTTCTCGAATCCAACCCTATTCCCGCCAAGTGGGCGGTGTCGCAACTCGGGCTCATGGGCCCCGGCATCCGCTTGCCGCTCACGCCGTTGTCGGAGAAGTTTCATGACCAGGTGCGCCTCGCGATGCAGACCGCCTCGGAGGCGCTGGCCGCATGAGCCGCTGGCTGCTTTCTCGTTCCTTCGTCGCGGCGGGCTTTGTTTCAATCGCGCTGGCAATCACCGGTGGCTGCAGCGGTACGCTTGAAGATGCGGCGGACCGGGTTCTGCCGAGCAAGGAGCCCATGTACAAATCCAGCAAAAGCGTTCCGCCGCTGGAAATACCGCCGGATTTGAGCAGCGCAAACGTCGGTGACAGCTATCCTGTACCGGAGGATCCCGCGCAAAGCGGTACCACCTATTCCGAGTACGCGAGCGGCGGGAACCGCACCGCGGCAGTCCAGAACACCATTCTCCCGCAAGTGGACGATGTTCGCATGGAGCGCAGCGGCGATACGCGCTGGCTGGTGATCAACGCGACGCCGGCGGAAATCTGGCCCCGGGTCAGGGATTTCTGGCTGGAACAGGGGTTTCTAATCCAGATTGACGATCCCAGCATCGGTATTATGGAAACCGACTGGGCCGAGGAGAGGGACCAGTTCCAGGGCGGGCTTTTCTCCTTTATGCGCAAGTTTTCCACCGTCCTTTGGGGTGCCGCCACTCGGGACAAGTTCAGAACCCGGTTGGAACGCGGCGTGGAGCCTGGCACGACGGAAGTCTTCATTTCCCATCGCGGCGCCGAAGAGGTCCTGCCCGAGAACAGGACGCGACCGGTGGGATCGGATGACGAGCCGTCCAAGGTATGGCAGCCGCGTCCCGCGGACCCGGAGCTCGAGGCGGAAATGCTGCACCGAATGATGGTGAATTTCGGGATGGAGCAGGAGCGTGCCCGGGAGATAGTTTTACAAACGCCGGATAGGCGTGACCGGGCAAGGCTGGTGCAGAACGAGAACGGTGGCAGATCCCTGTCGCTGGAGGATAGTTTCCCCCGCGCATGGCGGCGCACCGGATTGGCGCTGGATCGGGTCGGATTCACGGTCGAAGATAGGGATCGGACGCGCGGTCTTTATTTCGTGCGTTATGTCGATCCGAATATCGACATCAGCGGCGAAAAAAAGGAAGGCTTTTTTTCCAAGCTCAAGTTCTGGGGCGATGAAAGCCGGGATACGAGTAAGGACGAATATCTCATCAGCCTGGTGGGCGGCCGTGAAGGTGACACCACCACCGAAGTCGTAGTTTTGAACACCAACGGCGAGCCTGAGAATAGCGATACTGCCGATCGTATCCTTAGCCTATTACACCAGCAGCTTAAATAGGCCCGTTACCCGTGAGGCGCAATTCGTGAGATTGCTCGTCGATTTGCGAACCGCCTGATCCAAGGAATCGCGAGCAAGCTCGCTCCTTAAGCGGGCTCCGATTCAGACCCTATCTTCGACGCTCTACCCGCGTCTCGCATATGAGTGCAAAAGGCACCGCTCCCAACAGGCGCTCCTACAGGGTCTATTGGCGGGCACGGTCATGCGTGCATGGAGGAACTCCCAATCAATCACTTCCTCGAATGCCGGATCATTCGTTTGCGCCTGCGCTTTTGCCGCGGTGTTAGCGGGTTCTTCTTTCCCTCGTAGGGATTTTTTCCGCGGCGGAACTCGACCTTGATCGGCGTGCCCGGATAGCCCAGGGCCTCGCGGAAAACCCGCGTCAAGTAGCGGCGATAACTCTCCGGCAGGCTCTCCACCTGATTACCATGAATGATAATCCGCGGCGGATCGCTGCCACCGGCGTGGGCGTAGCGCAGCTTGATACGGCGGCCGCGCGGGGCGGGCGGCGGGTTGCGTTCCGTCACCTCGCCCAGCAGCCTTGTCAGCATGGGAGTGGAGAGTTTCTTTCGCCGTTCCCGCCATATCCTGTCCACGCTGATGAGCAGGCGTCCGATTCCGGTGCCCTTGAGGGCTGAGATGAACACCACGGGGATGAAGTCGACGAAGCGGAAGGTGTGTTTCAAGGCCGCCCTGACCGCCTTGCGCTGCTCGGCACTGAGCGTGTCCGATTTGTTCACCGCAATCACCACAGATCGTCCCGCGTCCAGGGCAGCGCCGAGCAGGTGAAGATCTTGATCGAACACGCCGTCACTGGCATCTACCACCAGCACTGCCACGTGACAGGAAGAAAGCGCGCGCAGTGACTTGAGCGCGCTTAACTTTTCCACCGCCTCAGTTACCCGGGCGCGGCGGCGAACGCCGGCGGTATCGATGAGGACGTAGTTGCGATTGTCGCGGGAGAAGGGCACTTCGACGCTGTCCCGGGTGGTGCCCGGCGCGTCGTGGGCAACCAGGCGCTCCTCGCCCACGATATTGTTGATCAGGGTGGACTTGCCCACGTTAGGGCGCCCGAGTATGCAAACGCGCACGCCCTCGCTTTCGTCGCCCGCGGCCGCCTCAGTGTCCTGCGGTAGCAGCGCCTCGATGATTTCCTGCAGGCTGCGTATGCCGCGCCGGTGGGTTGCCGCTACCGGGGTCAGGGTATCGTATCCGAGCTTGTAGAACTCACTTGCGGCGACATCGGCGTCCAGACCGTCGATCTTATTCACCACTACCACCACGTTTCGCCCCAATCGGCGAAGCCAGGTAGCGATGGTTTCGTCGTCGGCGGCGAGTCCGTCGCGGGCGTCGACAATGAACAGCACCACGTCGGCTTCTTCCACCGCCCGCTCCGCCTGGGACGAAACCAGCCGACCGACGTCATCAGCATCGGGGCTCAGACCTCCCGTGTCGACGATCAGGAATTGTCGTTCCCCGGCCCGGGCAACGCCGTAGATACGATCCCGGGTCACTCCCGGCTGGTCGGCGACAATAGCGTCACGTCCCCGCGTCAGGCAGTTGAATAGGGTGGATTTCCCCACGTTGGGACGGCCTGCGATTGCGACCACGGGTAGCATCTGAGCGATCTCGAAACGGGTTCGGTCGGCCTGGAGTAAGCGCGACCCGCAGCAGCTATTGCACCTGAAGCGCTGTCAGGGTGCCACTCCTGCCGTAGATGAAGACGATGTCACGGTATGCCACCGGAGAGGCCAGGATACCGCTGCTGTCGACGCGTACCCGTGCCAGCATGCGGCCATCTTCCCGACTCAGCCAGTGCACGTAACCGTCGAAATCCCCGACCACCACGTAGCGGCCGATGCCGAGCGGAGCGGTCAGCTGGCGCCACTTGAGCTTGTCCTGACGCCACAGCGAGGCGCTGTTTCTTCGGTCCAGCGCCCAGACCAAGCTGTCACTGTCGGTTACGTAGATGATCTCGTCTTGTAGACCGAGTCCGGCGTAAGAGGACATCTCCCGCCGCCAGATGATGTTGCCACTGGAAAGTTCCAGCGCGGCGAGACGGCCCTGGAAGGTGACCGCGTAGACCACGGGGCCAGCGACCAGCGGATCGGCGTCGATGTCCACCAGCCGCTCCAGTTCCGATCGGCCGCGGGGTACGGCAATGCGCTGTTCCCACAGCGTCTGTCCGTTTTCCAGGGATACGGCCACCAGCTGTCCGCTGTCGAAGCCGGACACCGCGGCGCCGGACACCAGCACCGGCATACTGGTGCCGCGCAGGGTGAGGATCGGGACGCTTCGGTCGTACACCCACAGCTGTGACCCATCCTCAACGCTCAGCCCGAAAAGCTTTCCGTCGGAGGTCCTGGCTACGACCACGCCGTTTGCGGCTACCGGCGGCGCCAGCACCTCGCTGGTCACCCGGGTCCGCCATTTCTCTTCGCCCGTCTCCGCCGACAGCGCCACCACGTCGCCGTCGCTGCTGCCGACGAGCACCAGACCCTCGCCGCCGCCCGGGCCGCCCGAGATCGGCGTTCTTGTCTCGGCGCTCCAAATCTCGTCACCGCTTTTTGCCTCAAAGGCTCGGATACCACCCTTTCTTCCAGCCGCGAACACGCGGCCGCTGTCTACCAGCGGACGCAGCTTGAGGTAGTTCTCCGACACTCCGGCGCCGACTTTACGGCTCCAGATCTCGTCGACCTCGATCTGTTCCTCGAAATCGACCAGCTCAGCGGGCGGGTCCGCGACCTCATCCTTACTGAACCACGAACCCACCGTGGCGCAGCCGGCAAGCAGTAGAGCGGCGGCGAGAATCGCCGCTTTCAAACAGTTAACCCTGAACATCGTCTTCCTGGCTGCTTCCCAAATCGTCGAGCTTCATCTGCACGCGGGAGCGCGTCGGGCCGCTGATGGCGCTGTCCCCCAGCGCTCGCAGGAAGGCTTCGCGCGCGCCCTGAGTATTTCCTCGGATGACCTCGATATCGCCGCGAATTTCGTCTGCGCCGGCGCGGAAAGCCTCTTGCTCAACAGACTCGACGACGCTGGTGGCTTCGTCGAGCCTGTCCCCGTCGATCAGAATGCGCGCGAGGCGCAGCCGCGCCAGGTCCTTGAAGCTCGCGTTGTCCGAGCTGTCGACGACCCATCGGAGCTGCCGTTTGGCCTCGTCGAAATCATTCTCCGCAAACGCACTCTTGGCAGCCAGCAGCACGGCAAGCGTGGCGTAGCCGCTTTTCGGATAGCTCTGGATGATCTCCGCGGCCTGTGCGCGAACGCTGTCGTGCCTTTCGACGGCGGCGTCCTGAATCAGTCGTTGATAAATCTGCGACGCTTCTTCTGCCTGGCTGCGTAAATGGTCCTGCCACCATGTCCAGCCAAAAATTCCGCCAAGACCGATGGCGACGCCCACCACCAGCGTGCGACCGTTCTCCTTCCACCAATCCTTAAGCGCTTCGAGTTCCTGCTCTGCGGTTTCCAAATGCTGGGTCCTGTTCTGGTTTATTCCGGTATCTGCGCCGAGACGGAAAATACCCCGCACGGTGCCATCAATTCAAAACCTGCTGGTGAAAAAAGCCACCGATTTCCGTTTGGGCGATGGTCGTCTGCGGATGGTTCGAGCGCAGATCTTTGACACCCACGGTCCCGGCTTCGGCTTCGGAGTCGCCGATGATAAGCGCGAAACGGGCGCTGCTCCGGTCGGCGCGTTTGAGCTTCGCCTTGAAGCTGCCCTTACCGGCGTCCACAAGCAGGCGCAGTCCGGGTGACTGGTCCCGTATCCGCTCAGCCAGCGCCAGCGCCAGCTGCCCGGCGCGGTCGCCCACAGCCACCAGGTAAGCGTGGGGAGACGCCTCCATGGGAACGACCTGTTGCACTTTGAGTAGCTCAACCAAGCGCTCGATGCCCAGCGCAAATCCCGTGGCCGGCGTCGCCGGCCCGCCGATCTCCTCGATCAGGCCGTCGTAGCGGCCACCGCCGCAAACGGCATTTTGCGCCCCTAGCTCGTCGGTGAGCCACTCGAACACCGTGCCGGTGTAATAGTCGAGGCCGCGCACCAGACGCTTGTTGACCTCGAAGGCGACCCCCGCCTCGCGCAATGCGCGCTTCAGCCCTTCGAAGTGATCCGCCGACTGCGCATCCAGATGATCCACCGGCGCCGGCGCATCAGTAATCAGCGCCTGCAGCTCGGGGTTTTTGCTGTCGAGGATCCTCAGCGGATTGCTGCCAAGACGTCTCAGGCTATCTTCGTCGAGCGCTTCCCGGTGGGCGCCAAAGTAATCCACCAGCGTCTGCCGGTAGGCCGCCTGGGCGTCGCGGGCACCGAGAGAGTTGATTTCGAGCCGGATGTTTTTCAGCCCCAGGCGTTTCCATAGCCGCGCCGAAATCAAAATAAGCTCGGCGTCCACGTCGGGACCGGGAAACCCCAGGGCCTCGACGTCCAGCTGGTGAAACTGGCGGTAGCGGCCTTTTTGCGGACGCTCGTAACGGAACATGGGGCCGATGTGCCAGATGCGCACCCCGCCGCCTCGCAGCCAGCCGTGCTCCACCGCGGCACGCACGCAGCTCGCGGTGCACTCGGGCCGAAGCGTGAGGCTGTCGCCGCTGCGGTCTTCAAAGGTGTACATCTCCTTCTCAACGATGTCCGTACTTTCTCCTACAGAACGCTGGAACAGCTCCGTGCGTTCCACTATCGGCGGGCGCATCTCCTGATAGCCGTAAGCGGCCAGCACCGAGCGCGCGGTGTCCTCGAACAGCTGCCAATAGGAGACTTCCGCGGGAGAGATGTCGTTCATCCCGCGAATCGCCTTGATCGTTTTCATATCTGGATGAGGCGAGCGGCGCATAGACGCCGTTGCGGAAAGTCAGCGGCGCCTTCAGTCGAAGCTTATTGCGGCGCGGATTCTAGCAGAATTCCACGCCGCGGGCGGGCGCGCGGTGGCATAAGGGAAGAGGCGCAAGAATCCGCGCAGGGGTCAATTTGAGGCCGGCGTGTTGGTCGAGGCGGAGGGCTGCGCTGCGGCCGCTTCCGGTGGAAGGGGGGACGGTTCGGACCCCGCTATGGCGGAGCTTTGGTCAGGCTCGGGTGGCGGCTTCGGCGGGCGCGCTTTAGCCAGGCCGTCAGGGCCGATGAGGAAGCGGGCGGTATCGCCGCGGATGAAGCGCGTAATGTCATAGTCTCGGCCGTCGAAGGTCACCAGCGCGCCTTCGGCGAAGCCCAGCAGCACGTTGAAGGGCGGCGTACCGCTGACGCTGGTGCGGCTGCCCGGGGTGGCGAGGCGAAATTCGCGCCGGATACCGTCGGCGTCGAAGACCTCTACCCAGGACTCGTCGCTGAAACGGATCACCAGGCGGCCTGGGGGCGGCGGCGGCGTCTCCATGGCGGTAATCAGGGCTTCGCGCACGGTCACAGTGCGGTTTGTTGCCGCATTCGCGGGCGCGTCTGCGGCAGGCTCGCGAGCCGGGGCGACGGCGGAGCCGGAGTCTGACGAAGCCGACTCGCTCGGCGTCTGAAGCTGGCGCACCAAGCTCTCAGGGGCCGCGTTCACCATCGGCGCGCCGAGCGCGATGCCGGTCTCCGACTGGGCGTCGCCGACTTCCACCGCAACCAGCTCCTCGGCCGGGGGGGCCGGCTCCGGGGGTTGCTGCTCATCCAAGCTCGCGCTCTCCGACGTTGCGCCTGGCGGCGTCGCGGCGGCTTCCTGGGGCAGGTCAGCGACGAGTTCCACCTCCGCCGGCGCCTCCGGCACCGACTCTCGGCTGTGCCACCACATGACGACCATGGCCACCAGGCCGGCGGCCACCACGTAGGTTGCCAGGAGAACGGGAAAGTCGCTGAATCGCGCCTGGGGCCGCTGGGTGATATCGGCCATGATCGCCGGGGGGGTGAACCCCTGGTAGTCGTAGGCCTCCAGGATCGGCCCGGGGGGCAGCCCCAGCAGCCTTGCGTAGCTGCGGATATAGCCGCGGATGAAGGTCGGCGCGGGCAGATACTGGAACTCGTTCTCCTCCAGCGCGCGCACCGTGCGCCGGTCCAGGCGGAGCTGTGTGGCGACTTCTTCTATTGACAGGTTCGCCCGGTGGCGGGCCTCGCGGAGCTGTGCCCCGGGGCCCGTGGGATCCTCCGGATCGATCACCGGGCCGCCGTCACGCGGGGTTGTGCTCATAACTCACCGGATTCGAGCAGAAGCTGGGTCTCTCTTGAATCAGGATAGTTGGATTTGAGCAGCAGCGCGTAGCTGGACGCGGTGTTTTTGTCCCCCAGTTCACGCTCGACGCGTACTCCGAGCCACAATGACTGCGGCGTGTGGGGGGCCAATTCCTGGTATCGCTGGAGGTAGGCCCTTGCGGTGAGGTAGCGCGCCTTGTCGTAGCTCAGCTCGCACATGGCGAAGAGCGCCTGCGGGATCTTTGGATTGATCTGAAGCGCGGTGCGCAAATAATGCTCCGCTTTCTCGGAGTCTCCGGCACGCTTCATGCAAACGCCGGCGTTGGTATAGGCGATCTCGGGGCTGTCATAAAGCGGGTTCTCGGTGACTTTGATGAACCGGGCTTCGCCTTCCTCGTAGCGCTGCTGCCGGCACAGAAAGCTGCCGTAGTTGTTTTGCGATGCGGAATCGCCGGGGTTCAACGATACCGCGCGGCGGTAGTGCTGTTCCGCCTTGTCGGGATTTTTCAGCTGTTCCTGCAGCAAACCCATGGCGTTGTGCGCGGTGGAAAAGTTCGGATCCGCGTTCAACGCCCGCTGGAGGCGGTTATTGGCCTGTTCGAGCTTGCCCTGGCGCAGGTAGCTGATGCCCAGCTGAGTGTGAAGCTCTGCGACTTTACTGGCGGCCTGAGGCTCGCCGCCGTCAGTTTGAACGGGTGTCGACTGGCACGCCGAAAGCAAAGCGAGGGTCAGGATCCCTGCCAGCGAAATGAGGTGTCGCTTCAAAGAGATTTCCGGGAATTTCCTCTCGTATAACAAGATGATCCGCCAATAAGGTGATATGTCAAGGAAACTGCGCCAGCGCACGGGCGCATTTGCATGCTTCCTCAGGCCGCGCCGGGGCGTATTTCCGCCTTTCGTCGCTGAACCCGGGCGGCGCGCGCAACGACCTTTCCCGCCAGCTGTCCGCAGGCGGCGTCGATGTCCTCACCGCGGGTTTTTCGGGTGATGGTAATCAACCCGGCGCTAACTAATGCGTTACGGAAGGCGTCGATCTGCGCCTGCGGCGAGCGCCGGTAGCTGGATTTGGGAAAAGGATTGAACGGGATCAGGTTCACCTTGGCCGGAATGCCGCGCAGCAGCTTCGCCAGCGCCCGCGCATGCTCTAGCGAATCGTTGACAGCGTCCAACATGACGTATTCAAACGTGATTTTCTGTCTCGGATTGCGCCTCGCGTAGCTGCGGCAGGCATCGAGCAGCGCGGCGATGGGATAGCTCTTGTTCAGCGGAACAAGCTCGTTGCGCAAATCGTCGTCGGGCGCGTGCAGCGACACCGCAAGGCTCACCGGGCAGCGCTCGGACAGGCGATCGATGCCGGGAACCACGCCGGCGGTGCTCAAAGTGACGCGCTTGCGGGCGAGGCAGTAGGCGAAATCTTCCAGCATCAGATCCATAGCCGCAACCACGCTTTCGAAATTGAGCAGCGGCTCGCCCATCCCCATGAGCACCACGTTGGTGACTGCGCGATCCTCGGCGCCGGGCTTCTCGAGCAGCGAGGTGGCGAGAAAAACCTGGCCAATGATCTCCGCGGTTTCGAGATTGCGATTGAATCCCTGTTGAGCGGTGGAGCAGAAGGTGCAGTTCAGCGCGCAGCCAACCTGGGACGACACACACAGCGTTCCGCGATCGTCTTCGGGAATGAACACCATCTCGATGCAGTTGCCGGAATCGACGCGCAGCAGCCATTTTCGCGTGCCGTCTTTTGACAGCCGGTCGCTGACGATCTCCGGCGGACGGATTTCCGCCATCTCCGAAAGCTTCGTTCGCAGCGACTTGCTCAAGTTGGACATGGAATCGAAGTCGCGCACCCGATACTGGTGTATCCATTTGAGCACCTGGGAGGCGCGAAATCGCTTCTCGCCAATCTCCTCGAACATGTGCTCGAGCGCTTCTCGATTGAGCCCGAGCAGATTGATCCGTTTGGCTGCTTTCGCCGCGGCGGGCATTGTCTGGATTTGGGCGCGCTCAGGATTCATGCGGGTTCAACCGTTTGAGTGCTTTCTCTTCCGGGCGTTCAACGCGTGCGCTCGCAGATTTCCTCGTCTTTGAAGAAGAACTTGATCTCCTGCGCCGCGGTATCGGGACCATCGGACCCGTGGACGGCGTTCTCGGTCACTTCCCGTGCAAAGTCCGCGCGGATAGTACCGGGGGCCGCGTCCTTCGGATTGGTGGCGCCCATCACCTCACGGTTACTGGCGATGGCGTTCTCGCCCTCGAGCACCTGCACCATGATTGGGTCCGAAGTCATGAACTGCACCAATTCTCCGAAAAACGGCCGCTCTTTGTGCACCGCGTAGAAATTTTCCGCCTGCTTGCGGCTTAAGCGCAGCATCCGGGCGGCGACGATGCGAAGCCCGGCTTTCTCGAATCGGGCGTAGATCTCACCGATGACGTTTTTCGATACCGCGTCCGGCTTGATGATGGACAGGGTCCTTTCGACGGCCATGTTCTGGCTCCTTGTTGCTCGAACTCAAAGGCGGAGAATTATACGCGCCGCGCATTGGGCGAACCAATTCATCCCACCGCCGACGGGTTAACATGGCCTATGCCGCCGCCTCGCGCCGGCGCCCGCAGAGAGGAATCATCTGCGCGCGATGGTTTGAAACCCGCGCTAGCGTATTCGGCCTTAAGGCGTGAGAATCAGTTCCGACCTCAGCTCATTATTTAAATGTCGGGAAAATCGGGGATGTCACAGGAGCCCTCGGAGGCCAACCGCGACGGGCGTCATCGGCGAAATCGCGGCGCGCGCGGTCGGCGCGCCCGGCCGGACGCGGCGTTAAGCAAAGCGCCGGCATACATCAGCCGCAAGATCCCGTATTACGCCCTGCTGGGCGAAGAAAGTCTGCGCTCCATCGAGGATCACGCCGAGACCATACTTCAAGAGATCGGCATCGAGTTTCGAGGTGACAAGGAAACCCTTGCTCTTTGGCGAGCCGCGGGCGCCGACGTCGACGGCGAGCGGGTCCGTTTCCAGCGTGGTCTGCTGCGCGGCATCATCCAGGCCACCGCGCCGAAGGAATTCACCCAGCACGCGCGCAACCCAAAGCGCTCGGTGATTATCGGCGGTGACAACACCGTGTTCTCCCCCGCCTACGGCTCACCCTTCGTTCGCGACCTGGACCAGGGCCGTCGCTACGGTACCCTGGAAGACTTCCAGAATTTCGTCAAGCTCGCCTATCTTTCGCCCTGGCTGCATCACTCTGGTGGCACCATCTGCGAGCCGGTGGACATAGCGGTGAACCAACGGCACCTGGACATGGTGTATGCCCACATCCGTTACTCGGACAAGGCTTTCATGGGCTCCGTCACCGCGCCCGAGCGCGCGGCGGAATCCATCGAGCTTGCGCGCCTGGTCTTCGGCGCGGCGTTCGCCGATCAGAACTGCATCATTCTCGGCAACATCAACGTGAATTCACCGCTGGTTTATGACGGCACCGTGACCCGAGTGGTGAGAACCTATGCCGCGGCCAACCAGGCCACCGTGGTAGTGCCGTTTATACTCGGCGGCGCCATGGGTCCGGTGACGCCGGCGGGCGCCATCGCCCAGGCCCACGCGGAAGCCATGGCGGGCGTCGCCCTTACACAGGTGACGCGGCCGGGGGCGCCCGCGATTTACGGCAACTTCTTCAGCACCATGTCGCTCAAATCTGGCGCGCCGACCTTCGGCATGCCGGAGGCGGCGCTTGCCTACATGGCCGTCGGCCAGCTCGCCCGCAGGCTAGGGATACCGCTTCGCTGCGGCGGCTCGTTCACCTCGTCCAAGGTCGCCGATGCACAGGCCGCCCAGGAAAGCGCCGACGCGTTGCTGCCGGCGCTGTTGTCTGGCGCCAACTTTGTGCTCCACGCGGCCGGCTGGCTCGAGGGCGGACTCACCATGGGCTACGAGAAACTGCTTCTCGACGCGGATCGCTTGGGCATGATGCACGTACTGATGCGGGGTCTTTCGCTTGACGACAATGCCTTTGCGCTGGATGCCTTTAGAGAGGTGGGGCCCGGCAAGCACTTTCTCGGCTGCGCCCATACCATGGCAAACTATGAAACCGCTTACTACCAGTCCGCGCTCGCAGACAGCAATTCCTTTGAGCAGTGGCGCGACGGCGGCGAAAAAGACGCGCTCGAGCGCGCGAACGAACGCGTCAAGGCGATGCTCGCCGAATATGTGCCGCCGCCCATCGATGCTGCTGTGGACGAAGCACTGAGGGATTTCATTTGCCGGCGGAAAGCATCGCGCCCGGACGCCTGGTATTGAGAAAAAGTATCCGCGGGTAAGCTAAAACCGAGCAATCATGTCGCAGCTGTTTCCGCACCTATTCGAGCCGCTGGGCTTGCGGCACAAGACGCTCAAGCACCGGCTCAATTTTGGCGCCCACACCGCCAATATGGCCGAAGGGGGCTTACCGGGCGAACGCCATCTCGGCTACTACTTAGAGCGGGCGCGCGGCGGTGCCGCCATGATCGTGGTTGAACCGGTTCCGGCGCACCGCACCGGCGTGCTCACCCGCGGTAACTTTCTTCACTCCGACGATGCTGTCATTCCGCACTTCCGCCGCATCACCGACGCCTGCCACGAGCACGGAGCGGTGATGCTCCAGCAGATCTATCACGTCGGTCAGCACGGCGACTTCGATAATTCCTTCGAGCCCAGCTGGTCTCCGTCGGGCATGCCGTCCTATCACGATTCCGATGGCAGCCACGCCATGACCCAAAACGAGATCGAAGAAGTGATCGAGGGATTCGCTCAGGCCGCGCGTCGGGCAAAGGAGGCGGGCTTCGACGGTGTCGAGCTGTTTGCCGCCTATCACGCGTTGATCGATCAGTTCTGGACGCCCTGGTCGAATCAGCGCGATGACGCCTACGGCGGAACATTTGAAAACCGAGTGCGCTTTTCCAGGAAGATTATCGAGCGCATCCGATCGCTGGTGGGCGAAGACTTCATCGTCGGGCTGGCGGTCAACTGCGATCCGGATATCGAGGTGGCGCTCTCCATCGAATCCCTTTGCGAAATCCTTGCCTGGCACGATGCGCGCGGTCTAATGGATTACGTCACCTGCGGCACCGGCAGCTACTTCGATTTCTTCAAGCTCATGCCCACATTTATATATGAGGACAAGCTGGGCGCGCCCTTTGCCGCAGCGCTCAAAGGCGCGCTGGCGCACGCCCGGGTGCAGGCGGAAAGCCACGTGCGCACGCCGGAGAACGCGGACTACGTCATCGCCTCGGGCCAGGCGGATATGGTCAGCATCGTCCGCGGCCAAATCGCGGATCCCCACATGGCCGCTAAAGCGCGACAGGATCGGCCGCAGGACGTCCGGCCGTGCATCTCGTGCAACCAGATGTGCTGGGGGCGGCGTTCGCGGGATTACTGGATCTCGTGCCTGGTGAATCCTTCCGCCGGACGCGAATTCCAGTGGGGCGGCGATCGCTTGTCGCCGGCAATGAAGCCCCGCCGCGTGCTGGTGGTGGGCGGCGGTCCCGCAGGGATGGAAGCCGCCCGGGTGGCGGCGGGCCGCGGCCATCGCGTGACCCTGGCGGAGGCTTCGCACCAGCTGGGCGGCCAGTTCCGCCTCGCCGGCATGCAGCCGCGGCGGGCGCAGATCCTCGATCTCATCGCATGGTACGAAGAGCAGCTCAGACAGCACCAGGTTCAGGTACAGCTCAACTCGCCGATAGAAGCGGACGATGTCAAACGCGCGGGCGCCGACGCGGTGGTCATCGCCACCGGCTCGCAGCCCGCCGGCACCGGCTTTCAGCGATTCTGGCCCGGCAACGATGCCCTGCCGGGGATCGGGCGCGGCAAGGTCTGGTCGGTGGAAGAGGTGATGGCGCGCCGCGCGCGGCCGGGAAAGCGGGTGCTTTTAGTGGACGACGGCGGCAATTGGCGCGGCTGCGGCACCGCCTGGCATCTGGCCGAGCAGGGACATGCGGTGACTTTGGTCACACCCGACGGCATGGTGGGCAAAGAGCTGGTTCGAAGCGCGGCGGATTTTCCTTTGAGGCGGAAGCTCAAGCAGCTCGGGGTAAGCTTCGTCACCGACTCCGCGGTGACCGCCTGGCACGGCGACGCGGCCACGGTGGTCGACCTGCTGGACGGCGGCGAGCAGCGGATCGAATGCGACGCGCTCATTCTTGCGACGCCCAACGTGTCCGAGACCACGCTCATCGACGCGCTGGAGGAAGATACGCTCGAAGTGCACGTCGTCGGCGACTGCGTTGCGCCACGCTGGGCAGTGCACGCCATTTATGAGGGACGAAAGCTCGGTCTTTCGCTTTGACTGCTGGCCCTTTATAAGGCTTAACCCGCTTTATCCATAGTCTGCATGTTTAGTACGCGCTGGTTCCCGAGGCTTCAAATCAATTCTCGTAACCTGAATCGCTGATGGCTTCCAAAGATCCGCTTCTGCAGCCGTTCAAGCTTAAGCACCTGACGCTGCGCAATCGTGTCGTCTCCACCAGCCACGAGCCGGCCTATTCCGAAGACGGCATGCCCAAGGCGCGCTATCGCCTGTACCACGAAGAGAAGGCCAAGGGCGGCATCGCGCTGACCATGTTCGGCGGCTCCTCGCTGGTATCGCGGGATTCGCCGCCGGCCTTCGGCAATCTGTATCTTTGGGACGACGCCATCGTGCCCTGGTTTCGTGTTCTCGCCGAAGGCGTGCACCGCCACGGCGCAGCTATCATGTGCCAGATCACCCATCTGGGCAGGCGCACCTCCAACTACACCGGCGACTGGCTGCCGGTTCTGGCGCCGTCGCCCCTGCGCGAGCCGGCGCACCGCGCCTTCCCCAAGGTCATCGAGCATTCGGAGATGCGCCGCATCGTGGGCGAGTACGCCGCCGCCGCGCGACGCTGCCGCGAAGGCGGCCTCGACGGAATCGAGATCGAAGCTTACGGACATCTCATCGACGCATTCTGGTCGCCGCGCACCAACAGGCGCCAGGACGAGTACGGCGGCAGCCTGGAAAACCGCATGCGCTTCGGCCTCGAGGTGGTCTCGGCCATCCGCGAGGCGGTGGGCGACGAATTCATCGTCGGCATCCGCATGGTGTTCGACGAAGACATAGAAGGCGGACTGCGGCCGGAAGAAACGCTCACCATCGCTAACCGCACCGTCGAGACGGGAAATCTGGATTTCGTCAACGTGATCAAGGGTCACATCGACACCGACGAGGGGCTTTCCCACGTCATACCCATCATGGGCACGCCCTCAGCACCGCATCTCGAGTTCGTAAAAAGCATCCGTGCTGCGCTGGGGGTGCCGGTGTTTCACGCCGCCCGCATCAACGACGTGGCCACCGCGCGCCACGCGGTTGCCGGCGGCTACGTGGACATGGTGGGCATGACCCGCGCGCACATGGCCGATCCCCATATCGTGACCAAGATTGTGCGCGGTGAAGAGGCGCGCATCCGCCCCTGCGTCGGCATGGGCTACTGCATCGACCGCATCTACGAAGGCGGCGAAGCGCTCTGCATCCACAACCCGGCCACGGGACGTGAGGAAACGCTGCCCCACGTGATCGACAAATCCGAAACGCCGGGCAAGCGCGTCGTGGTCGTCGGCGGCGGACCCGCGGGGCTCGAAGCGGCGCGGGTTTGCGCCGAGCGCGGACACAAGGTGCTGTTGTTCGAAGCCTTCGACCAGCCGGGCGGCCAGGTGTTGCTCGCCGCCAAGGTGAAACGCCGGCGGGAGATCCTTGGAATCACGGAATGGATCCACGAGGAGCTGAAGCGCCTGAACGTGGACCTTCGCCTTGGGACGCTTGCGGAAGAGGAAGACGTCATCAGCGAATCTCCGGACGTGGTCATTATCGCCACCGGCGGCATTCCCAACACCAGCTTTTTGAACCAGGGGCAGGATCTGGTGATTGATTCCTGGGACATCCTCGCCGGGCGCGCAGCTGTTGCCGGCGAGGTGCTGCTCTTCGACGATAACGGCCAGCATGCGGGCATGGCCTGCGCCGAGTTCATCGCCGAAACCGGCGCGCGCCTAGAGTACGTGACTCCGGAGCGCACGCTGGCGCCGGAAGTGGGCGGCATGAACTACCCGGCCTATTTCAAGGTGTTCGATCAGCACGACGTCACCGTCAGTCTGAACCGCAGGCTCACCGGCGTACGCCGTGACGGCAACCGCTTGGTGGCGACGCTTTTCAACGAATACAGTAAAAGGAGCTTGGAGCGCAGCGTCGACCAGGTGGTTGTCGAGCACGGCACTTTACCTTTGGTCGAAATCTACGAGTCGCTCAAACCCCTTTCCAGAAATCTCGGCGAGCTGGACCAGGACGCTTTGATCGCAGGCAAGCCACAGAACGTCAATAACAACCCGCAAGGCCGCTTCGGGCTGTTTCGCATAGGCGACGCGCTGGCGAGTCGCAACATCCACACCGCGCTCTACGACGCTCTTCGCCTCTGCACCACCCTCTGAAGTAGTGCCGGGGATCAATTTTCGAACAATTCGATAAGGCCGCGAGGCAATTTTTCTTCCCGAACGGACGGGGGAATTCTCCTACACTTGGTTAAAGGAGGATTCTATTGATCGCCGTTTTCGCGCTCACCGCGCTGGTGAGCGCATCGCTGCTGTTTCTCATCCAGCCGCTGTTCGCGAAGATGGCGCTGCCTCTATTGGGCGGCGCCCCTAACGTATGGATCACCTGCATGCTCTTTTTTCAGGCCATGCTGCTGGCAGGCTACGCCTATGCTTTCTTGAGTGCGCGCTGGCTGAGCATGCCGAGGCAGGTATCGCTCCACGCTCTGATTGTGCTGGTTCCACTGGCGGTGCTGCCCATCGGCATCAGCGCCTCAACGGCCCCACTGGGCGACGCTAACCCAACGCTCTGGCTTCTGACCCTGCTCAGCGTCACCGTAGGGCTTCCTTTTCTTGCCGTTTCCGCCAGCGCGCCGCTGCTGCAGCGATGGTTCAGTCTGGGATTCCACGCTCATTCGGCCGATCCCTACTTTCTCTACGCCGCCAGCAACGCCGGCAGCGTTGCCGGCCTCGCAGCGTATCCAATCCTGATGGAGCCATTGCTCAAGCTCGGGCGACAGAGCGAACTGTGGGGTGGAGGCTATGTGATTTTTGTTGCGCTCATCAGCGTTTGCGCATGGATCGCGCTGCGTAGAGCCGCCGCCAGCGCAACGGATCTTGACTCCGTGCCCGCAGTTTTGCAGCCAAAAACCGTTGTCAGTAGCGGGCGATGGCGGACACGCTGGTGGTGGATCGTGCTCGCCTTCGTGCCGTCTAGCCTGACGCTGGGCGTCACCACCGTGCTCACCACAGATATTGCCGCCGTGCCCATGCTCTGGGTTGTTCCGCTGATGATTTATCTCGCCTCGTATATCCTGGTTTTCGCCCGTGAGCGAAGATACTCGCTGCCGCTTATTCAAAAAGCGTTCCCCATCACGGTGCTCACTTCCGTCGCGCTGATCATTACCGGAGCTACACAGCCCGTTGCGCTGATCATCCTGATTCATCTTTTCACGCTTTTTATCGTGGCGATGCTCTGCCACGGATATCTCGCGGATCTGCGCCCGAACGTCGTCCGTCTGACCGAGTTTTATCTTTTTGTCAGTATCGGTGGGGTGCTCGGTGGTGTATTCAACGCGCTGGTCGCGCCCGAAGTATTCGCGCGCACCACCGAATATCCCGTTATCATCGCCATCGCCTGCCTGCTTCACGCCCTGCGCGTCCGGAAGCGGAAGGGAGCATTGGAACGAAAACGCGACCGCGACGCCGTCGAAGGTAAAGCTCAAAAAATTGTTGCGTCGGACATTTTCCTCCCGCTGCTGGTTGGTCTGGTTACCGTGGGCGCGATCCTGTTAGCGGCGCAGCTCTCGGACGCGGCGCGGCCGTTCCGCATCTTGCTCATCGCGGGCGTGCCGATGATGTTTGCATTCCTGCTTTCCAAGCGATCGCTGCGTTTTGCGTTTTGCGTTGTCGCGATCCTCGCCGCCGGCGGCTTCAACGACTTTGACCAGGGTAAACAGCTCGAGGCCGAGAGGACCTTTTTCGGTATTCATCGCGTGACCCGGGTGGATAGCCGAACGGAAGAGGAGGGGCCGCGTTACGCGGTGAACATGCTCTACCACGGCAGCACCATGCACGGATCGCAGCTGGTGGATCCGAATTCCGGTTTGCCGGCCGCACCTTTGATACCGCTGGTCTATTACCACCGGGATGGACCGGTGGGGGACGCTTTCTTGGCCATGCAGCGTGGAAGTGAATCCGTCGACGTCGGTCTGGTGGGACTTGGCGCCGGCGCGATGGCGGCCTACGGCAGGGCAGGCGAGCGCTACACCTTTTTCGAACTGGATCCCACTGTGGCGCGAATCGCCGAGGATCCACGTTTTTTCAGCTACCTGTCCGCGGCGCGGGAACGCGGCGTGAAGATCGATGTTTTGCTGGGTGACGCCCGCCTCAGGCTGGAAAAGTTTCCCGACCAATCCTTCGACATACTAGTCCTCGATGCCTTCAGCAGCGACGCGGTGCCCCTGCACCTGCTCTCCCGCGAGGCGGTGGCGCTCTACCTCACCAAGTTGCGGTCGGGCGGGGTGCTGGCCTTTCATCTCTCCAATCGACATCTCGAGCTTCGCGACGCGGTCAACCGCGTCGCTGAGAGCCTGGATCTGCACACCCTCTGGCGCAGCGACGTCAATCGGTCGCCCACCCGGTTCGATCAGATCATGAGGCGCAGCTCCGAGTGGTTGCTGGCCGCGCCGCTACGGAGCAATCTGGTTCAAATCGCCTCGTCGAGAACCGCGACGGATTGGAAGTCCGTGAAGGTAAACCGCTCACTGCACGTCTGGACCGACAGCTACTCCGACATCTGGAGTGTCTTCAGGTGGTGAAAATCAGTGCCAGGCACCATTTTTCAAAAATGGTGCCTGGCACTATTTATTTATGCTCGCCGCGTAAGTTCAGAACTGTATTTCTCAAGGCTTCGGCGCGCACACCCTCGGCCGGCACCGGATCGGCGGCGATGAGCTCCACTTCGGACCAGAAGCGCGTCAGCAGTCGCAGCGGTTTGGTCATGGCCGCGCCGCCCATGCGGCTGAAAAAGCTGCCGTAAAGGCCGCGAAGCGCCATCGGCACCACCGGCACGGGATTGCGCTTGACGATGCGCTCAATGCCGGGGCGGAACTTCTCCAGCTCGCCGTCGTAGCTGATCTGGCCTTCGGGAAAGATCCCCACCAGATCCCCTTGCTCCAACGCTTTCGACACCTGGTCGAAGGCCTTCTCCTGAAGCTCCGGATCTTCGCGCTTTGACGCAATCGGAATGGCTCCTGCGGTGCGGAAGACGAAACTCAAGATCGGCATCTTGAAAATTGCGTGGTGCATGATGAAGCGGATCGGCCGGCGGCAGGCCGCCATGATGATCAACGCATCCACGAAGCTCACGTGATTAGACGCAAGCACAGCGGGCCCCTTCTCAGGAATCGCTTCCATGTTTTTCACCTTCAGCCGGTAAACCGAGTGCACCAGCATCCAGACGATGAAGCGCATCAGGAACTCGGGCACCAGCTTGAAGATGTACACCGCCACGGCGACGTTCAATAGCCCGACGGCCAGGAAGAGATTGGGAATAGTGACGCCGGCGCTCAGCATGCCGATGGCGAACAGCGCCGCAACCACCATGAACAGCGCGTTCAGGATGTTGTTGCCGGCGATCACCCGGGCCCGGTTCTCGGCTTTCGTGCGCTGCTGCACCAGGGCGTAGAGCGGCACGCTGTAAAAGCCGCCGAAAAGCGCCATCAGCGTAAGATCCAGCAGAATGCGCACGCTGCCAGGCTCGGAAAGAAACTCGCCGACGCCGAGCGCGGTCGCGGCGGGGATTTCAGGAGAGGCGAACGCCAGATCCACGGCGAACACGGTGAGCCCCGCCGAGCCGAACGGCACCAGTCCTATTTCCACCTTGCGCCCGGACAGACGCTCGCAAAGAAGAGCGCCCAGCCCAATACCGATCGGAAAGGCAGCAAGGAGCAATGTAGCCACCGACGTGCTGCCACCCAGCACGGTCCTGGTGTAGTTGGGAAGCTGAGCCAGAAACAGCGCGCCGAAAAACCAGAACCAGGAGATCCCGAGGATGGAGCGAAACACCACCCGGTTGTCGTAGGTGTAGCGCAACGTCCGCATGGTTTGGGTGACCGGGTTTAAATTGAGCTTGAGCTCGGGCACCGGCGCTTTGGCCCGCGGAATCTTGCGGCTGGAAAGCCAGCCGGTCACCGCAACCAGAATCAGCAGCGCGGTCACCCAGCCCCGCCCGGAATCGCCCAGGCCGGCGAGAAAGCCGCCAATCATGGTGCCAATGGGAATGGCTATGAACGTCCCCGTCTCCACCAGCGCGTTGCCGCCCACCAGCTCCGACTCCTTCAGGTGCTGGGGCAGGATGGAGTACTTCACCGGGCCGAAGAACGCCGACTGGATGCCCATGATGAACAGCACCGAGATCAGAAAGCCGGTGTGCTGCATGTAAAAGCCGACGCCCGCCAGAAGCATGATTCCAATCTCCGCCAGCTTAATGCGGCGAATCAGCAGCGACTTCTCGATCTTGTCCGCCACCTG
This sequence comes from uncultured Gammaproteobacteria bacterium, assembly GCA_947258715.1. Lineage (GTDB taxonomy): Bacteria > Pseudomonadota > Gammaproteobacteria > HK1 > HK1 > CAMYJH01. The sequence goes on along the minus strand of CAMYJH010000034.1, from coordinate 3,678 downwards.
GCCAGCGAGGGCTGAAAACAAAAAGAACGGCAAAATGAAAAGCCCGGCGGCGGTGTTGATCAGCGTGTTGACGTCGGCATCGGTGAGGTTCGCGACGTGGAAGGTGACAAAGATGATGAGCGCATTCTTGAAGACGTTGTCGTTGAACGCGCCCAGAAACTGGGTGACGAAAAAGGGAAGAAACCGCGGCGTCTTGAGCAGCGCGTACTGGGAGCGCGAGCCGGTCCCTGCTTCCATCTTGTTTTGCCGCCTTCCCCCTGGTTGACCAGTGCGCGCCCGAACGGCGCATCGCGCCCGGATGACCCGCGCCGCTGCGCCATTGCTTGAGGCGATGAATCAGCGCGGTCTTTCGTTGCGCCCGGGCAGACCGCGACGCAGATGTAAGCATAGACCGGGAGAGTGCTGTCGGATCCAAAGGGCGCCTCGGGTCCGACAGCAGACGCGCTGTCTTAAAGGCCACTGCGGGGCGGGGCATCTCCGCAACAGACAACGGCTCTGGAAAGCTCGAGCAGAATATGCGCGGCGCCCGTGGCGGCCCGAATCAGCGAATGCCTTCTCTATTCCGATTCAGTCTAAAGCAGAGCACAAAGTCCCGCGCAAGAACGCATCGACCCGGGGCGCGTAGTGCTCGAACAGAGGCCTAAAAAAATGCCGGGGTCCCGAACGGGACCCCGGCCATTGGAGTCAAGCCGAATCTCTGGACGACGAAGCGCTGAAGATTTCCTTCAACGCCCTGCGGTAGAACTCATTCTGGCTATTCGCGACGTGGACTCAGTCGACCACAGAGTACTGCAGCTGACCGACCTCCATGTCCGCGTTCTCCATCTCCTGAATCAGCTTCACTTTCCACTCGCCCGCCTTGGTCGTCGGAATCCGCTTCCAGGTTCTGTAGCGAGTCGCGCCACCAAGCGTCAGGTTGCCGGTATCACGCACCATGTCATTGCGCGAATACTGCAGCAGAAGCTTCGCCTGCTCGCCAGCCGGCACCAGGAAGTTCATCCAGATATAGGCCTCCTGACCTTTCTTAATTGAGTTGGCTGTTATCTCGGCCACGCATTCGTTCTTGTTCTCGCCTTTGAGCGCCACCTCCTGGCAGAACTTGTACTCCATAGGCACGACGCCCTTTCCCTTACCGTGGAAGTAATAGTTGACGACTTTTTTCGCTTCCTCCGAAGTGGGTTTTTCCTGCGCCATGGCGCAACCAGTCGAAGCGAACAAAGAGATGGTCAAAGCGTAAGCAAATTTCTTCACGGTCTTTCTCCTTCCCACAAAATTCACGACATTCCATTTAAAACGATTCCTTCGCATCAGAATCGCCGCTATAAACCAGAAAGGAGAAGTTAACCACGCGTTTCGCCAGCATCCAACACCGACAGACGCGCACATACTTAAGGAAATGAAATCAAGGCTTAACGGCGTGTAGAAATTCAGACCGAGCCGTCGGAAAAATCACGACGCGCTCGGATTCACCAATTGAATCGCGCGGGTTGAAAAGTTTTGTTCTGCCTGTTCGAAAAGCCGGCCGGAGTCAGGTCGTCATGATCGTGAAATCATCACGAATCCTGGATAGTCAAATAGTCAACTCCGGGACCGTGGCCCTATTTCAGCTGCGAGAAGTAATTTCACTTCTTCGGTATAAGAACATCGCTAATTTGCCACTGCTTTTGTGAATCTCCTCGCTTCTTGCAGTACTCCTTCGTGATGTCCATAAATTGGGCGCCAGCAGGGTAGTGCGCATATGCCTTAAATTCCGCGATCGTTTCGTCCGCGCGCATATCTATAACTCTCGTGCGACTATAAGAAATATATCCCGGGATTTCCCTGTATCCGGCGGCATGACTTGGATTATGAGACCCGTCTGCAGCGACACCACCATGTTCCTTCAGCTCCATATACCGACTTCTCGGTCGAGAATATTGAGTGACTCCAATGCAAACTTCACCTGGCAAGTTGTACTGTTCTTGCCAGCTCGCGACTACATTCTCGTGTATAGTCAATTTGGGATGAGTGCAGGAAGGTTCCCCTTTTGGTTTTAATTCGAATCGAAATGTTTCTATCGCGTTGTTTCGGCCTCGTTGCCAAGGGCCGATAACACACTCATAATATTGATACTTGTCTTTAAATAGCGACTCCTTTAGCTTCGTTGCGCCAGGGCATGCGAGACTTCGACTAACATCGTCGGCCACGACGTAACCCGGAACTAATGCGGTTCTTTTTATAACATCCCGATCGGCCGCATTACACAGGCGCTCGAATAACTCCCGATCTTGCTTGGCGGTCGGGGAAACTGGAGCACACGCGCCAATAAGCAACACAAACGATAGTGCTAAAATGACTTGGTTAACTAGCATGAAGTAGGAGCTTTTGGACTTGTTCATCGTTTTCAGTAAAAGGGGTCAGAGCCTGAGCTATCCCCACAAAAAGCGGATCTAATTCAACGAGTTATCATATTTTTATGAGTTAGAAGGAACCTGCATGGTGCTTCGCGATCTTCTATGGGTGACTAAACCGGTAAGGAGATCACACCATGCAGGCAGCGGAAGTATTACACGGGATATTGAGAAAATCTTGTCCTTGGATGCACTCGGCGCGCCGGGGTGCGGTGGCAGCGGTAGTGGACGCGGGGCTTTGTGGCGGCCGGCTGACGGTGACGGATTTGGGGCGCTGCATGGACAGCGATGCGAGGGAGAAGCATTGCATCAAGCGTGCTTGCCGGCTGTTGTCGAATCGGCATTTGCACGTGGAGCGTATGGCGGTGTACGGGACGCTGTCGCGTCTGGCGATTGGCGCTGCGAGGCGGCCGGTGGTGATTGTGGACTGGTCGGATATGGATGGTTCGAAGCGTCATTTTTTGCTTCGGGCATCGGCCCCCGTTGGGGGTCGGGCGGTGACCTTGTATGAGGAGGTTCACCCGAAGGCGACGGCGGACAAGCCATGGACTCATCGTGAGTTCTTGAATCGTTTGAGCACGATGCTTCAACCGGGTTGCCGGCCGGTGGTGGTGACGGATGCGGGCTTCCAGAGGCCGTGGTTTAAGCAAGTGACGCGCTTGGGTTGGGATTACGTGGGTCGGATACGGGGCCGCAACTTGGTGCAGTTTGATGGGGAGACGGGGTGGCTGCCTTGTAAGTCGTTGTATGCCTTTGCGACGACGACCCCTCGATGCCTGGAGCGCGTGGTCCTCACGCGCTCGAACCCCGTCGAATGTCGGCTTGTGCTTTTTAAGGGCAAGGCGAAGGGGCGGGTCAAGCGAACCCGCTTTGGTCTGCCGGCAACGAGCCGTCACAGTCTGAAGAACGCCGCCAGGAAGCGAGAGCCCTGGCTGCTGGCGACGTCGTTACCTGTCTGCTCAACGCTCGCCAAACGTGTCGTGGGTTTATATACCACCCGAATGCAGATTGAAGAGTCCTTCCGGGACTTGAAGAGCAGCCGCTTCGGACTGAGCTTTGAATACTGCCGCAGCAAAGACGTGGAACGCCTTCAGGTTCTGCTGCTTATCGGCGCGCTCTGTCTTTTTCTGCTCTGGCTGCACGGCAAGGCCGTTGAGCTGACCGCTCAACACCGCCAGTACCAGGCAAATACGGTGAGAGACAAGGCGGTTCTCTCGACCATTTTTATTGGCATGCGCGCGTTCGACGACCACCGGCTGCGCCTCAGAAGAATAGACATCCTTGCCGC
>CAMYJH010000033.1 GCA_947258715.1 uncultured Gammaproteobacteria bacterium | reverse complement strand
TCCTGTCTTGCATTCAGTGGCCGATCAACCACTTGAGGTATCCATCATCGATGGGAGCCCTCGAGTCAAGGAGGGGGCGTCTATATCTTCTATACTCGTGCCCGATCTCAATACGTCCGTACTCTTGACTCCAGCCAGCGAGGTAAAAAATCGCCAAGACAGGCTCGTAATCTTACCTGACACCGTTCGATCGGTTTTCGGTAAGGCTCGCGGGCAGCATCCGGTGTTTGTTTTCACCTACGCTCGGCGACCCCTGCGCCGGATGAACAACACCGCTTGGAATCGTGCTCGAAGAATAACCGGGGTCGATGCTCGCGTTCACGATCTCAAACACACCTTCGGTCGGCGGCTCCGCGCCGCTGGAGTATCATTTGAGGACCGGCAAGACTTACTCGGCCACAAATCCGGGCGCATCACGAAACACTACTCGGCCGCGGAGTTGTCCAATTTGATCAAGGCGGCGAATCGAATTTGTGGATCCGAATTCCGCAATTCCCTCGCACTCGTACTTCTAAAGCGCAGCGAAATCGCGTAAGTTTGTGAGTTCACAACCTGCGCCCGTAGCTCAGCTGGATAGAGTACCAGGCTTCGAACCTGGGTGTCGGGGGTTCGAATCCCTCCGGGCGCGCCAAATAATCCTTTTCAATCCGCGATACTTACCCAGCGCGTCGGGGCGGAAATTACCGAATGTATCCCATGCTCTCCAGTTTCACGAAGATCCGGTGGGCCGCCAGGTCCGGCGAAAGGGCTCGGGTATCGATGACCATTTCTGGATTCTCCGGCTCTTGATAAGGGTCATCGATACCCGTGAAACCTTTGATAAGACCTGCCCGCGCCTTCGCATAGATGCCTTTTCTGTCACGTGCTTCACACACCTCGAGCGGGGTGGCCACGTAGATCTCGATAAACCCCCCTTTGTCGCAAATCATCTCGCGGACCTGTCTCCTCGTTTCTCGATAAGGCGCGATCGGCGCACATATCGCGACGCCTCCGTTCTTGGTAATTTCCGCCGCCACAAAACCGATACGCAGTATGTTCAGATCGCGGTGCTCTCTTGAAAAACTCAGTTCGCTCGATAGGTTTTTGCGCACGATATCACCGTCAAGGAGAGTCACCTTTCGAGCCCCGTTTTCTACCATTTTTACGAGCAACGCGTTTGCTATGGTGGATTTTCCGGCTCCCGACAGCCCGGTGAAGAACACAGTGAATCCTTGCTTGTCCCTAGGCGGATAGATCTTTCTTAGCTCTTCAATGATCTCGGGGAAGGTGTACCAGTCCGGGATCTCGAGGCCCTCCCGCATTCGTCGCCTGAACTCGGTCCCCGTCAATGTTCTGATCTTCATCTCCGGCGTGGTCTCGTTGACGGGCAGATACTGGGCCTTATCCTCCACGTAAACCATTTGCTGAAAAGGAACCATCGAAATATCGAGCTCCTTTTCATGGGCGGCGAAAAGCTCCTGGGCAGCATAGGGGGGATAGAACGGCTGTCCCTCCGGGTTTGTGCCCGGACCCGCGTGATCGCGACCGATGATGAAGTGGGTGCAGCCGAAGTTCTTTCTGATGATTCCGTGCCAAAGTGCTTCCTTTGGTCCCGCCATTCTCATCGCGAGGTTCAAAATGCTCAGCGCCGTTGTTTGTTCGGGATAAGTCTCAATAACGCGTTCATAACACCTGACCCGGGTGTAGTGGTCCACGTCTCCTGCCTTTGTCATGCCGACTACGGGATGAAGCAGAAGATTGGCTTCATGTTCAAGTGCTGCCCGCAAAGTAAGTTCCCGATGTGCCCGGTGCATCGGGTTGCGCGTCTGAAAGGCGACGATCTTGCGCCAGCCCAGCTTTCTAAACCGCCCCCTCAGTTCTGACGGGGAATCCCGCAGTAGTCTGAAGTCATAATGGACCGGCGGCTCGATGCCCATTAACTTGCCGCCGACGTATACACCGTTGGCTTTCTGCATCAGATAGTCGACACCTGGATGGGCTGGATGATCGGTGCCAAATATTGACGAAGCTTCGGCTGGCTTGTCGGGAACCCAGACGTCTTCGACTTCCAGTACGGCAATCAAAACGCCTTCGCGGTCACGCAAAGCAATCTTCTCGCCTTTTGAAATCTCGTCCGCGAATTGCTGTGTGACGTCGAGGGTCATCGGAATCGGCCAGAGCAGGCCCGACGCCAGGCGAATCTCCGCAAGCACACTGTCATAGTCCCTCCGGCACATGAAGCCTTCGAGCGGGGAGAGTGCGCCGTTTAGAATAAGTTCTATATCACAAAGCTGACGCTCTGTGAGATCCCAGGACTTGTAGTCCTTTGACCTGGCTTTTTCGGCCTCGGCAGCAGATTCTCCAAGATAGAGCTCTTTTAGCACGCCGCCGTGCGGTTCCTTGAATGCGCCCATATTTCCTTACCAGTTGGTTTTTTTAAGAACGATTCCGGCTTTTTATTGCCCGGGTTATTCAGCTTGCAGCAACAGCCTGCACTGAGGTTAATGCCGCCACACTATTGGAGACCATAATGACATTAGTAGGTCTCGGCTCTTCAGAGCAAGACCTCTGGATTTAGATTTCTGCGGCTCGATTATCATCAATGAATACTGACCTTGTATAGCAAATTCAAGCGCGACCTACGAGCACAGACACCCGGCGACCGCGGCCTCTGTTGGCAAGATCGAGGACAAATCCACCGATATTGTTATTGTTCTAGTTGTATCAAAGAAACAGGGGGCCGGAGTCGAAGGATTTAAAAGTAAAGGTCATGCAAGCGTATGGCCGTAGATGCCGAGCAAAACGGCGGCGAAACACACACCGGTGTGAACCTTGCCCCAGACGCTGCTGAAGGTTCTGAGCTCTTCTTGGGTTTCTACCATGTCACTACGACCCTCCTGGACTACGCGCTTGAGGGTCGCCGCTATGCCCAACTCCAAGATCAGTAATGGAATGATCGTCCACACAAGCCAGTCATGCGAGGAATCCCACAATCTCCATGCCGCTGTCCCGGCAATAACCCAGACAACTGTTTGGATGATCTGTAGATTCTTCATCCACATGGGAAACAGCGCCCAAATAGGAATGTTCCGGGCGACTCACTGATGCGCTCGTTACTACCCTGGTCTTAGTCGTCGAACCTCGGTGTTCGAAGATCCCATGAGGACCGTAGGTCTCGTCGATCAAAAATGCGTACTGGTTTTTGTTGCTCGCCCGAGAGAATACTGATGACTGCCTCTCTCTTCGCCTCGCCGGCGGGATCGTCGGCGATTGCCCGCGCGATCCCCTTATCTTCTTGCAGTGGCCCCCGCCAGCAGGAAGTGGCGCCGAAGCGCAAGTCATCGCGGGGAGCTTCGCCGCAGTGGTCCTCTATGATTCCCAACGCTTCGAGGCCCTGACAAGTGGTTCGCTTGAGCGGGACGTTGAATTCACAGCGACAGCCGTAATCGGGTCTGCAGGAAGAAAGTTTACGCTGCGCATTTTTCAGTCCAAGCTAGCCATCGGCGCCTCTTCGGCCCAGGGCGCATCATCCCCATCGAACTCCGTTGCATAGCCGAAGTAATCGTGGCCGCTGCCGGGACCGATCCTCCGTCGACTGGAAACAACGCCCTCAGACTGAGGCAGTCTAAAAGTTATCACCCGACGGCGCAAAGAGCCGGAAGCAAGTTTCCGAATCGCGCACAACGACGCCAGGGCCGAAGAAGCTAGGATCGGCGGTGACGAGCCGGAGAGAGAGATGTGCGTAGAAAAAGAGGTATAGGTGAGGCAGAAGTCAGCAAGAAGACCGACGGGTCCGGAGCCGAAATACTTTACCGATATTTCGGCCCGGACCCCGGCAATTGTCTTGAATGCCGGCTAGGGCGCTCCGACGGAAAAGTCCTGCGATGCCAGCACGTTGCCGATCTCGTCATGAACTTCTACCCGCCAATCGCCCGACCAATATGGCGGGATCGTCTTGCTCGAGTAGGTGCGCCAGGAGCTAGCGCCAACGTTCAGCGGTACTTCCGCCATTTCTACTCCGTCGCGCAGCCATACGTGTTTGATGGTGGTGCCCTCGCCGCCGCTCACGCGGGTCCAGCACCACACTTCTCCCACGTCCACGGGGAAGCTGTTGCTCTCGTCCACCGGCATCCGGTCGATGACTGTCCGGGCGACGGCAATATCCACAGATACGTCCTGAGCGGAGACCGGGGCCACGCCAACCATAGCCAGAAGCGCCACCGCGGTCAGTGTTTGTGTCAGAGTTCGCATGAATCCCTCCTAGTGTTCGATCCATTGGTTCCAATGCGATAACGCGCCGGCTTCCGCCTGCGCCTCAATTGAGTCTAGGCTACGGATCGGGAAGCCGCCAAAGGAAATAACGCACTATTTGGGCCTTTCAAATCCGGCCCAAATGCGATGTCGGGGACTACATTTAGGACCCAGACGAACCGCGATTTTCGTCGCCGGGTGTTTCGGCCTGCTCCTGCTTTTCATCGGCTTTCGCTTTCACGTTTGCAGCAAAGAAGGCATGCATGCGCCGGGGACTCGCGGGGCCGAGGAACGCAAACAGCAAACCGAATACCAGAAGTCCCGCGCCCGCCCACACGATGCCGGGAGCCATTAGAAGATATACGCCGAACATGAGATTCAGATACATCATCAGGCGGTTAAAAATAAAGAATAAACGATAACCGCGGTAGGACTCGGCCGACTCCTCCCCGATCCTGACCCCGTAGCAGAAATGCCATAAACCCCGCCGGGTTAGAAACAGATCCATGGGCTCGCCGATTTCCAGCAGCCGATTCAGCTCAGCGGGAATCGCCATGCGCTGCAAGGTTGTGACATCGCCGTCTTCGTCAGCAACGTTAACAAATGTGTACTGCAGCTCCGTGCCCCGCTGTCCGAACTGACCGAGCTCAACGAGCTTTCCAGTCAGCTTTCCGACTTTGCGCGACATTGCCTGGGCGTCGTTCATTGGATCCTCGATTCCTTATTAAAACACTTGAAACGTTAAGTCTGCTCAGAACTCGATGCGGTTACCCTCCGGGTCGGCAAGTTACGAAACGCTCGCGCCCCAGACTCGCTTTCTCGAAGGCAACATCGAGGCTTAGGCGGTTTAGATGGAAAGCAACCCACTCCTGCCAGCAGCCAGCGTGCACAATAGTGTTGTTACGATTGATATTAAGGAAACTCTGAATAATTCCATCCCTGGAATTTTCAGAGTCGGCAAGTGAAAACGCGGTTTCCACTTGCCTCACGAATTCAATGACTTACAGTCATCGGATTCGGATTCGGCGGCGCATCCCTGCTTAGCTAAGGAAGGTCTGATAATTCAGACCTTCCTTAAATGGTGCATCACGTCAATAGATCCGGCTTGAAAGTTGAGCAGCCGTACCAGCCAAGGTGCCTCCAACCCTATCCAAAGACAACAAGTCTGGAGTATAAAAAACATGTCCGAGTTTGGCGCGAGCGATTTGAATCGCGAAAAATGCAGAAGCGGTTCGCGCCGCCTTCATCCAGAACACTGTCAGTGGCTGGGCTAACGCTTCCATCGGCCGACTGTGCGCGAAAGATGCCCTCAAAGCAGCATTCAGAGTCGTTAGAATCCGCGATCTGAGAACGCTCAAGGATAGCGAGAGCCCCCAAGACCGATGAGTCCCTCCGGCCCGGGGGTGGGGGCTGCAACGCTCACCTGTCCAGGTGCGCTGGTTTGCCCCTGACTCCGTGGTACAAGATCCCTTGCCTCAGCTTCATGATTCGATCGTGCTCGGCCCGCGCAGCCTCGTCCATGTCTCGTTGCGGCGGAGTTTCGTGAACGAAGTGACCGTAGCGATCCACTCCGCGCACCAGCCAGGCGCTGTCCCGCTCGGCATTGATCTGTCTCACGTGGGGGGCGATGAAACGCATGGCCACGCCAATGCGGCGTTCATCGCTTCGGTTGGGCTCAGAGCCATGTATCGTGCGGATGTTATGCAGAGACATCTCGCCTGGCCGTAGGACCAAGAATTCTGCCTTGCTGTCGTCGACTCCGACCGCAATCTCCTGCCCGCGGGTGAGCAGATTGTGGTCCGCCAGGGTGTCGATATGGGGGAGCTGCTGAAGCTTGTGACTCCCCGGAAGCATTTTCATGCAGCCGCTCTCGCGGTTCGAAGGCGACAACGCCACCCACGCCGTAACCACGTCAGGCTCGCTCAGTCCCCAATAGGTGGAATCCTGATGCCAGGAAACGTAGCCCGGGTCATTCGCCTCTTTCACGAACAAGCTTAAGCCCCAGAGAAAAATATCGGCGCCAAGCACATCTTCCACCGCGTCCAGAATAATCGGGTGGCTGGCGAGGTCACTGGCCCAGGTCTGAAGCAAGTAGAGTTTCTGCCCCTTGGAAAGCGCGTACCAGCCCCGATTGGCGTTCTCGTATTCCTCGAAGCGACTGCGAAACGCCGCGGTTTCTGCCGCCGATAGCACCGAAACAGGTGCAAAAAAACCGTTCTCGCGGTAACAGGCGACGTGTTCCGGTTTCAACCGTTTAGGCATCGGTGCCTCAATCTCGCTGCATCGCGCGGCTTCATTTTTCTTAACCGCAGGGCGCCGCATTATAACCCCCTTGATTTAGTCTGCGCTCTGCGTCGGGCCGCCGGAGGTAACGGGAAAAATGATATATTTGCCTCAGTCTCCACGCTTTTGAGGTTCGAATCCTCGGCGAGAATAATTTCCGGGTAGATAGCACGGATGAAACTCTCTACTGCCAGTCGCCGCACTGCCCTCATTACGCTTCTCGCCATCGCGCCCTGGCCGTCTATGGCGTCTAGTCCCGCAGGCCGAAGCGCTGATGTGGGCAGGATGCTGTCTGTGGAAAAGGGCACCGGCATCTTCACCCTGCTGGTCTCTGCCACCACGAGCCCGGTGACGCTTGCGGCCGGCGCCGCGCTGCTAGTCTGAATTTCGAACGCCCTCGGAAGCGTGGCCGTCGCAATCGAGAAATATTGAGAGATGCTGAGCGCGCGGGAGCTCCACTAAGTTTCCGTTCGGCGCCTACCGGATCCGGAGAACCCAGCTAAGGGAGACGACGTTTTATGGCCGCTGAAGCCGAAACCCTTAACGGCGCGTCCGAGACGCCACCGAACATTGCCCCCGAGGAGTGGCGCACGCGCCTGGATCTAGCCGCGGCGTACCGTCTGGCCGTGATCTACCGATGGACGGATCTCAATAACACGCATTTTTCCGCGCGCATTCCGGGCACCGATCGTTTCTTGCTGAACCCTTTCGGTATGCTGTTCGACGAGATCACCGCTTCCTCGCTGATCAAAGTCGATCACCGAGGCAAGGTCATCGGCGAAAGCACTTATCCCGCCAATCCGGCGGGATTCGTTATTCACGGCGCCATTCACATGGCGGCTCCCGAGGCCAACTGCATCATTCACACCCACAGCCGCTTCGGAACCGCGGTCGCGATGCAGAAAAACGGGCTTTTGCCCGCGAGCCAGAAGGCGCTCACCTTGATGGGCTGGCTCGCCTATCACGATTTCGAGGGAGCGGCGCTGGATACCGACGAACGTCCGCGCATCGTTGGTGATCTGGGCGAGAAGAAACTCATGATCCTGCGAAACCACGGACTGTTGAGCGTCGGCAAGACCATGGGCGAGGCTTTCGTCTGGATGTATCGACTGGAAACCGCCTGCAGGATGCAGATCGATGCGCTCTCCGGTGGGGCCGGGCTCAACCCCATCTCAGAAGCGACCCGGCAGCACACCATTGCCCAGGGGCTCAAGATGTATGGCCCCGGCGGCTTCATCGAAGCCGGCCTGGAGTGGCCGGCACTGATCCGCCAGCTCGAGCGATTAGACGGAACCAGCTACCGCGCCTGACGCGTCGAAATTCAAGATTCGTGTAGGGACTCAAAAGGATACGAGATTCATTGCGTGCCTCCGGCTTGATCTCGTTTTTTTGAGTCTTTCCCAATAGGCGATGGATGGACCGAAGATCTCGAGCGGGCGCCCGCCTCGAAATTTCGGCACTCCCAAACTTCGGCAAAATTCGAACAGCGAGAAACCGCGCGGAGTTACGTCAATGAAACTGGGCTTACACCTACTCGGAAACGCGCCTCTGCTCAAGAATTTCGGGCGGAGGCGTCTTCACGTCTCGAACCAATCGCAGCGCCTCCAAAAGCTTGATCAAATAGTAGGTCACATCAAACTCCCACCAGTAAAACCCGTGACGAGCTGACATCGACCAGCGATGGTGATTATTATGAAATCCGTCGCCGAGGTTTAGAACGCCGAGTATGTAGTTATTTCGACTTTCGTCACCATTATCAAATCGTTTGTTGCCCCATCTGTGTAACACCGAATTGGTGGCAAAGGTCAGTTGCCAAACGATTACCGTCCGCACGAAGAACCCCCAGACCACCATCTGCCAAGCGTTGGCGCCCAATTGGGGATGGACGGAGTCAAGATATGCTCCAGTTGCCGCAAGAGTCGCGATCATGACTAGCGCCGGAATGTGATAAAACGTGTCCAGGAACCGGAGCTCCGGATAGCGGCTTAAATCCCGAACTTTTTCATAACTGACGTCGAGGATGCGGGGAGACTCCAACCAGCCGTTATGCGCATGCCAGAACCCGTGTCGGGGAGAGTGCCAATCCTGATCGGAGTCTGAATGACGGTGGTGGTGCCGATGTACGGCCGCCCACCAAATCGGTCCCCGTTGCAAGCTGGTCGCCCCCCAAAATGCCAGAATGAATTGAAAGCAGCGACTGGTGTTGAACGAGCGATGCGCGAAGTATCGGTGATAGCATAAGGTAACGCTCAGCATGCCTTGGACGACACAGAAAACGAGCGCTATCCCGGCGGCCAATGAGAACCCGGCGGTAAAAATACCAATCAAGGCTGCAGCATGAATGCCCCAGCGGATACTGCGTATCAGTATCCATTGCACTCGGCGTGCAGGAGGAAGCGGCGTATCAGCTATATCGGCGGCGGCCATACATCAAATCTTTTTATAATGGGCTTTCCAAGCGGAATACATTAGCCGCGGAATCTAACGGCATTACGTTTCGAAACACAAGTAACGAAAGCCGGAGAAGCGATAGCGACCGGTTCAGTTACGCTCACCCTCGGCGCCAAAACGGTCAAATCATACAGGGCTCGAAGTCTGTTCCATACTCGCCCGGTGCCTTAACCCATTCGACCGATCTGGACAGGGATGCCCGATCAATTTTGATGTGCGTCTAGATTTCGATAGATCCCAGGCGACCCCCGCGGGGGTTTCAGAAAAGCAAAGGCCCCGCGGAAACGGAGCCTTTGTTCCCCAGTCCATTCGGCAGCACCCCACTGGGGAAGAGTGTGTTAAGCCGGCGCCTTACTGGCGTCGCCCCTGCCTCATTACCTTCAAGGATACCCGCGCTGGCGCGTCCCTGGCCATCCGGCTTCCCTGACGCGGGACCTTAAAGGCAATCCGTCAAACGCTTCAGGTGTTGACACCCATGCGATTGTCCAGATAGCGCTTGCGCTCGGCCACGATATCCTTGAACTCGCCGGCCACCCAGCGCTCCTCGACCGCCCAATAGTCGTCGCTTCGGCGATTGACCAGCACCGAGTTAGCGGCGATGGTCATCAAAATGGCCTGGCCCTTCTGCGTCCGAATGGTCGTGCGCGGAACACCGGCCCAGTCGATGATCACGTCCATCGGGCGACCGTTGGCGTCGCGCAAGATGGGCTTGTAATAGCTGAAGTCGCGTGGCTCGAGGGTGCGCGTGGTCCCGCCTTCCCTCACCTGCACGACGGTGTCTGGGCGATAAACCACTGCGTAAAGCGTATAACCTTCGCGGTCGGCGGTACGGATGCCGGTGAGAACGTAGTGATCGTAGTCCTCGACGCCGTAGCCTTTGAGCACGCGCTGAAAGTGCTCCGTGGCCGCGCTCAAGTGGCGGAAAACTTTTCCCGTGTCTCCGCTCGCCGGAACGTCTTCGATCTTCTCTTTGTACGCGTACTCGTAGGTGCGCTCGAGATCGACTTGGGCGTTTGCTTCCACCATTGCGCGATTCATTTCATGCAGATCCGCTGATATAAAGTACGGCACCGTCGATACGCCCTCGAGGAGCCCGGCGACGATCATGAACGGCGAAAGTATGAGATGGCCGATTCCCTGGCCGAAGGTGTTGAAGCCGTGCTCTGGGCTCGGACCGCCTTGCTGAGGAGCAGCGCAGCCGGCCATGAGCGTGGCCATGCAGAATGAAATTACCATGCGTTTCATCGGTCTAACCTCCTGAACCGGTTCGGACGCGGCTCGGCCTGTGATGCAGCGGCACTGCGCGCTGTTCCGCGCGGTCCCGAGACCGGGGAACGCGCATTCATCGCTGCGACGGGGATAGCGTGGCACGCACCCTGTGTCGGCGGCGTTTCATGGACGTCACAGAATGCTTACAGAACAATGGACCGGTAAAACGTGCTTCGGCAGGCGGCGCGGGAAAGGCTATGATTGAGAAGGGAGATAAATGTTAAGCCTCAGGAACCATGTCTGACTCAGCGGACAGCGAAGCTGGCTGGAGCCCAACGCCGGATCCTCACGCCCTCGCCTTCGATCTGGATCGAGCGCTCTCGGCCATGGTGCTGGTGCACGCTCGGGTCCCGGAAACCGCGCTCACCGCCGGCGCGCTGGGCACCGAACGCGCCGGAAACGGCGCCTGCATCGGAGACGACGGTCTCATCCTGACCATCGGATATCTGATTACGGAAGCCGAGCAGGTGTGGCTCAGCAGCAGCGACGGCCAGACGGTGCAGGGTTACGTGGTGGGCTCCGACCAGGAAAGCGGATTCGGCCTGGTACGGGCGGTGCAACCCCTGGACGTTTCCACCCTCTCGCTTGGGGATTCGGACCCAGTAGTGGCCGGGGATCCCGTAATCGTTGCCGGCCACGGCGGCCGCGATCAGGCCATTAACGCCAAAGTCACCACCAGGGGCGAGTTCGCCGGCTACTGGGAATACGTGCTGGATGAGGCCATTTTCACCTTTCCCGCGCATCCGAACTGGGGTGGTTCTGGGGCCATCGGCATGCAGGGTGAGCTGCTCGGCATCGGATCCCTTCTGGTACAGCAGGTCACGCCATCGGGCGAGAGCGCCAGCGCCAATATGATCGTGCCCATTGACCTGCTAAAGCCCGTATTCGACGACCTGTGTCATTACGGCCGTCGCAGCTCGCCGGCGCGGCCCTGGATGGGCATGCTGGTCCAGGATGTGGGCGATCGTCTGGTGGTGGGCAGCACTTACCCGGAATGCCCGGCGGACGAGGCGGGACTCAAGCCCGGCGATACCGTGATCGCGGTCGCGGGTGAAGAGCAGACCGGGCTCGCGCAGATGTTTCGAAAGGTCTGGAGCTTAGGGCCCGCTGGCACTGAAATTCCTCTGACCATGATGCGAGATGGTCAGCCCTTCGAAACTGTGCTGCACTCCATCGACCGCAACGCGCGTCTGATCTCCGGCAGGCTGCATTGAGCCGCTGAAGGCGAGTCCAGCACCTTTGCCGGCGGCAACGGTTAGCTCGCCGTCCCGCCCAAACGCCGGTTCAGAGCGCTGGTCACGGCCCTCAAAGAAGCGATGGTGATGTTGGGGTCCATGCCCACGCCGAAAAGCGTTTCACCATTTTCCCCTTCCACCTCGACGTAGGCCACCGCCGTAGCGTCAGCGCCGTGGCCGATGGCATGCTCGTGGTAGTCCACCACTTTGACCGCCGTGCCGCAGTTTTCGGACAGCGCGTTCAAATAGGCGGCGATGGGACCATTGCCTTTGCCGTTGATAGTACGCTCCTCGCCGTTCTGGCGAATGGTCGCCGTAAGCCTTCGCAGCTCCGAGGCGTGGGTGTCGGGCACCGACCAGTGCTCGATGAACTCGTAAGGTTCGCGCCGGGAAACATACTCCCGCTTGAACAGATCCCAGATTTCATCCGCCGAGATTTCCTTGCCGCTCTTATCGGTAACCTCCTGAACCACGCGGCTGAATTCGATCTGCAGGTTCCGCGGCAGATCGAGATGGTGGTCGGAATGCAGGATATAGGCCACCCCGCCCTTGCCGGACTGACTGTTGACGCGAATGATCGCTTCGTAGCTTCGGCCGACGTCCTTGGGATCAATGGGCAGATAGGGCACCTCCCAAAGTCCGCTGTTGCTTTTTTTGATCGCAGCCATCCCTTTCTTGATCGCATCTTGATGAGATCCAGAAAAGGCCGTGTACACCAAATCACCGGCATAGGGGTGGCGCGGGTGCACCGGAAGCTGGTTGCAGTACTCGGCGGTTTCTCTCAGCTTGTTGATGTCGGAAAGATCGAGCTCAGGGTCGACCCCCTGGGTAAACATGTTGAGCGCCAGGTTCACTACGTCCACATTGCCGGTTCGCTCGCCGTTACCGAACAGCGTGCCCTCTATGCGGTCGGCGCCTGCCATGACCGCAAGCTCGGCCGCCGCGACACCGGTACCGCGGTCGTTGTGGGGATGCAGGCTGATTATCAGGCTGTCGCGGTTTTTGACCTTGCGGCAGAACCATTCAATCTGATCCGCGTAAATATTCGGCGTCGCCATCTCCACGGTCGCCGGAAGGTTCATGATGGCCTTCTTCTCGGGCGTCGGCCCCCAAATTTCGGCTACGGCGTCACAGACCTCGACCGCGTAGTCGAGCTCAGTGCCGGTGAAACTCTCGGGAGAATACTGGTAGATGATTTCGGATCCAGTCATAGCTTCAGCCAGCTCGCGAACCAGCTTGGCAGAGTCCGTCGCGATTTTCTTGATGCCCTCTTTGTCGAGGCCGAAGACCACCCGTCGCTGCAGGGTCGAAGTGGAGTTATAGAGATGCAGGATCGCTCGGCGCACGCCCTCGATGCTCTCGAAGGTGCGCCGGATGAGAGGCTCGCGTGCCTGGGTGAGCACCTGAATGGTCACGTCCTCGGGAATGAGCCTGTCCTCGATGAGCCTGCGCACGAAATCAAAGTCGGTCTGGGAGGCGGACGGGAAGCCCACCTCGATTTCCTTGAAACCCATCTCCACCAGCACTTTGAACATACGCAGCTTGCGATTGGCGTCCATGGGGTCGATCAGGGCCTGGTTACCATCGCGCAGGTCGACGCTGCACCAGATGGGCGCCTTGGTGATGCTGCGGGAGGGCCACTCCCGATCGGGCAGGTCGATGGGCTCGAAGGCCAGATACTTGCTGACCGGCATGCCGGACTCATTCATCGAAATTCGCTCCGCGGGACTGGCAAGCGCGCCGTCCCGGCTCTTGAAAAAACTCAACGTAATATAATAACGCCGGAGCGCAGCGGGGAATAGCAAGGCCCCGTCGGCGCAAACTAGGAAGATAGTGCCAGGCACCGTTCTCAAATCGGGGCCCGGCAGCTTTTGTCTAGCGCAGGCGACAACCAGAGGGACGGTCCGCGAGGCAGCCCAGGTTATGAAGAAAAACCGGTGCCTGGGCGGCAGCGAAGCCGGCTTCGCCTTCCCCCCTGGCGTCGCGATAGCGCTGCCAGTCGCCCGCGTTTCCTTCGCGCCAGTAACCGCTCAAGAGCTGCACATCCAGCGGCTTCATCTCCGGCAGCGTGTTGTAGCTCGCCCCCGGCGGACCACTACGGCCCGGCAACAGCCGGCGCTCGCCGAGGAATCCCTGGAACATGTAGAAAGCGTCGTCAGGGGGAAGAAACTCGAGCGCGTATTCTACTTCCCGTGCGCTGTCGGTAACGTCGTCAGCGGCAATTAGCGGCTGGCGATTAAAGCCCATCAGGTAGGCCATTCCGTCGCGGTCCGCAAAACGCACCGCGCGCCGCCGGTGGCGCCCCTGAAGGTGCCGGTAGAGCTCGTTGGACCGGGCCGCCACGTCGATGACGACGCGGCCATCCGGCGGCAGCTCGATGGCCTCGCCGACCAGGTGGGTGCGCAGATAGTTGTGCTGCTGGAGCATGACTGCGACGGGCGTCTCCTTCGCGTCCAGCACCACCGTCACCGCGGTATAGTGGTCCAGCTGATGCCAGTCGCGCAGATCTCCCAACAGACCGAGTAGCGCCGCCTTCCAGCCTATGAATCCTCCGGGCAATCCCGAATGGCGAAACACCGCGTGATAGGTGAGAAAGACGAAGCTTTTGCCCGCACCCTCGCCGCTGCTCGAGTCATTTAAGGTAGCGCGGTCGATGCGGGCGTAGACCACCGGATTTGTGCTACCCGGGTTCGACGGCAGGTGGCGGAACTCCGCCCGTGGATCGCCTTTAAAGCGGTTCAGCAGCTCCGGGGTAACCACGCTAGAGACCCACTCTCCCTGGCCGTCGTAAAGGCTGCCGTGGGCGATGTAGTCGCGATAAAAATCGATCGGCCCGGACTGATCCCCGGGGACCAGAATCCGGGGCCGGTGGCGCGACAACAGCGTGCGCTGTTCCAGGTTCGGCGTCGTCGTTGCCGGCGGATTGTCGGCGAAGTAGCGGGAGAAGCCCGGGTGCTGGGAGAAGTTGGTCTCAGGGGCGGCGCTGGCCGCGGCCAAAATCAGCAGCGCCAGGAAAATGACCTGCAGGAGGTGCCGCCATTTCATGGGATCGGAGAAATCCGTCTGCTATATTTTTTATTGCCGTCCGAAAACCGCCGCTAAGCGGCGTCAATCAGGGAAAGCGCATGAACGAAGACCATATCATTGCCGCCATTCTCACCGCCGGCATGATCGCACAAAAGAGCAAAAAGGACGTGAGTCCCGCCGACGCGGTTGCTCTTTACGCCGAATGTCTTTCCGAGCTCATCGACGCGAACCGGCCCAAACGCAACCTTGACCAGGCGGCAAACGGCTGACCGGTTCCACCGCCACAGCGGGCACTCACAGGCATTCACTGACTCAGCGCGGCGCCGATCGTGCGAGCCGCGCGTCCACGCGCTTCAGCAGTTCTTCCAGCTCCGGCTCGGCGCCGCCGATACGCTCGAGCTCAGTCACCATGCTCGCCAGATAGTCGCGGCAGCTGCCGAAGCTGCCCTGCGCGGCGGCGATGAGTTCAGCCATCTGGTGGACTTCGAGTCGGCCGCAATAATGCGAGTGATTGGCGTCCGCTACGAAAGCGAGCGCGTTAAGCCGCTGCTCGCAGGCTTCCACCTCGACCCAGGTAGGACAATAGACCCCGGTGTTCATTTCGCGCTCGAATAAAGCCTCGAGATCCTGCGCCAGCGTCTCTTGATTCAGCGCATAGGCGATTCCACGACACGCGCCCCCTCCGGGTACCAGGGCGGGACCTAGACCGGGACACTCCGGCGTGCCCCGGGCGCGGACGGTAAGAATGCAGAACTGCCGCTGGTAGCTCTTGACAGCAGCGGGCAGAGCGTCGATAGGTTCAAAGCACGGATTCCACATCAGCGAGCCGTAGGCAAAAACCCACAGGTATTCGCTCTGCGGCGCCCTCGCCAGGGTTTGCTCGAGAATCGCCGAGCGCCGCTCCGAACTGAGCGGCCTGTACTCGGGGCCTCGCTTTCCGAGCACGGTTCCTGAGGCAGACAAGCAATTAGCCGCGGGCGGCGGCGCTCTGGCGCGCAGACCGCCGACGAGAGCTTTCGTCCGCGGTATCGAAGGGCCGATCGTGGCGAAGTGCGGGGATCATGCCTCGCACCTCGGCGACCCGCGCTGCGTCGATTTCCGCGTAGATGATCCCCGGCTGATCGCCGGCATCGGCAAGCACTTCTCCCCACGGATCGACGATGAGCGAGTGGCCAAAGGTATCCGCCTCTCCGTGACGACCGCACTGGGCGGGGGCAAATACGTAGCTGCCGTTCTCGATCGCCCGCGCGCGAACCAGCACGTGCCAGTGCGCCTGCCCGGTTGTGCGGGTGAAGGCCGCGGGTATGGTGAGAAAGTCCGCGCCGGACTTGGAAAGCGCCCGGTATAGATGCGGAAATCTAAGGTCATAGCAAACGCTCAAGCCCAACCTGCCCCAGGGCATGTTCGCAGTCACCGCCGCGCCGCCGGCGCTGAAGCTTTGGGATTCGCGGTAACGCTCGCCGTCTTTCAGATCCACGTCGAACAGATGAACTTTATCGTAACGGGCGGCCACCTCGCCGCGGTCATTCAAGAGAAAAGAGCGGTTCCTGACTCCGTCACCGGTATCGATGGCAAGAGAACCGAGCAACAGCCACACATCTAACGACGCCGCCAATTGGCGTAAAGTTTCCAGAACCGGGTGGGCACTCTCGACGTGAGGGTCAGCAAACAGCCGCCGGTTTTCAAGCGAAAGGCAGGAAAAGAATTCCGGCAGGCATACGAGTTGTGCCCGCCCTGCCGCTTCCCGAACGCGCGCCGCGGCGTCCGCAACGGTAGCCTCGCGATCCTTGGTGGCGCAGTTCTGAACGCAGGCGACGGTAAACGGCGTGCTCACCTCAACGAGACCTCATTCGTCAGTAGCGGGGCACGCCAGGGTCGACTTCCCGCGACCAGGCGTCGATGCCGCCGACCAGGCTGTAAATCTTGCTGAAACCCTGCAGGCGGAAGTGCTCCGCAGCCGCCTGGCTGAGCTCACCGAAGTGGCAGTAGAACACCAGTGACGTGTCCTTGGGCAAGTTGTTGATCTCGTTCATCACCGCGTCGGTCAGCGGCTTCGATCCTTCGATCCGAGCGCGCTCGACCTCGCGGGTTTCGCGCACATCAAACAAGGCGATTTTCTCTCCCGAATCGAGCATTTGTTTCAGTTCCTGGGCCTTCAACGGCGTAACTGGTGCCGGCGCGTTGGGATTCTCAATCTTGAGCCCGCGTCCCTGTAGGGTGTCCTCCATGCTCACCTTCATGCCCTTCGCCTTCTGCGCCGTGGCCACGTCCATGAGAATTTCGACGCCGTTGGACTTCGCCTTCACCTCGTGACCTTCCACCGGCCCGAGGGAGAGGTTGTGCTGCCAGCGAGAATCAATGCTCAAGTGCACCGCACTGTCCGGCTGGGATTGCAGGGCGTTTCCGATTACCGACGCGGCTTCGTCGGAGATATTGATCTCCGGCGGCGTGCGATCCGGTGCCGGCACGCCCAAGGCCTGGTGCAGCGCGCCGGTGTTGAACATCTGCCGGGCGACGTCACAGCCGCCCATGAATTCGCCGTCGACGTAAAGCTGGGGAATGGTGGGCCAGCTGGAAAACTGCTTGATTCCCTCGCGGATGGCCTGGTCTTCGAGCACGTCGATGGTGGTGTAGTCCGGCACCAGCGAATCCAGGATACTCACGGTTGCGGCGGAAAAGCCGCACTGGGGCATCTGCCGCGTGCCTTTCATGAACAGCACCACGCGGTCGGAACCGAGGATGGATTCGATGCGTTGTTTGAACTCTTCGCTGAGCGCCATTGGACCTCCCGGGCCTTTCTTTAGTCAACTCTAAACCGGTCACGGTAGCCAAGCGCAGCCCGGGGCGCAAGTGCACGCGGATACCGGGCCGGGCTCTGCTTCGACAAGCAGCCCAGGGCAGCGTTCCCGCGTGGTCGGGCAGCTTTTTATCATTCTGACGCCTCCTCCGAGACGATGGGGTAGCATTGGCGGCAACATCTGGGCGGTCACCGACCCAGGGCGGTTGTCTGCGCTATCCCCGGTATTCAAAATTATGTCCAAGTCGGCCATTTTGCGGCAAAAGCTGAGCAAACAGCCGTTAACCCGCGTCATCGGCGCCCACAATCCCTTGAGCGCGCGGCTCGCCGAGGAGGCCGGGTTCGACGGCATCTGGGCCAGCGGCTTCGAGCTGTCGGCGGCCTACGCCGTGCCGGACGCCAGCATTCTCTCCATGACCCAACACCTGGACACCACCCGGGCCATCTGCGCAGCGGTGGAGATCCCTGTGGTGGCCGACATCGACACCGGCTACGGCAACGCCGTGAACGTGATCCATGCCGTCACTCAGTACGAAGCGGCGGGCGCGGCCGCTGTGGTGATCGAGGACAAGAAATTTCCCAAAGACACGAGCCTGCTGGAAGGCGGCCGGCAGGAGCTGCTGCGGGTGGAGGAGTTTGTCGGCAAGATCGAAGCCGCCTGCGACAGCAGAAAGTCTTCCGACTTTCTTGTCATTGCCCGCACCGAGGCGCTGATAGCGGGAGAGGGTCAGGAGGAGGCAAATCGCAGGGCGACGGCTTACGTCAGCGCCGGCGCCGACGCGGTGCTGATCCACTCTAAATCCAAAACGCCCGACCAGATCGTCGAGTTCTGCCGCGGCTGGAAGCTAAAAGCGCCGGTCGTGATCGTTCCCACCGCCTACCCGCAGCTCACCGAGTCCGACATCGTTGCGTTGAAGAAGATAAAAATGGTGATCTATGGCAACCACGGCATCCGCGCCGCGGTGACCGCGATGGCGGACGTGTTCGCGCGCATTCGCGCTGACGGCGGCATTCATAACGTCGATGGCGATATCGTTCCCGTCACCCGCATCTTCGAGCTGCAGCAGGTAGCCCAAATGAAAGAAAAAGAGAAGCGTTACCTAAAATGAGTGCCCGCGCACAGGCGGAAACGATCCGGGATCGTTTCGGCAATCCCCACGCTCCGGATCTGCCCTACGCCCGGGGTACATTCGTGCGCGACACCGGAGACGATCTGGCCAAACTCCGCCACGCCTGGAAGCTGCTCAAAGCCCGCATCGATGAAAAGGGTCTCGACGCCGTTTACAACTTCAGCGGCCTCGACCGGCGGCTGGACCTCGATGACAACGAAGTGTCTTTCCTTGACGACGAAATCGCCCCCGCGGTCTACATCGACGAATTGACGCAACTCGGCCTGGAGCACCTTGGCGGTGATCCCGAACGCCACGACGTCTTCACACTGAACCGCCTCACCGCGGGACTGCTACTCGCCGCCGAGATTCTCGTTTCCCATGGGAACCGCGTCCTCGGGGTTTCACCGCGCTACAGTCACCCGGCCGTGCGTCGTGCGGCGAACCGCGCCGGCGGCCGATTCGAAGACGTTTCCGGGCTGGAAGCGTTTCGCACCGCGATTGGAAACGGGACCGCGCCTAAGGTCGTATTTGTGACCCGTCTTTCGGTGAGCTACGAGATCCTGGCCGAGACGGAGATACGGGAAATTTTTTCGCTGGCCAAAAACGCCGGCGCGCGCATTATCGTCGACGACGCCGGCGGTGCCCGGGTGGGACCGGCAATGTTTGATCA
This sequence comes from uncultured Gammaproteobacteria bacterium, assembly GCA_947258715.1. GTDB lineage: Bacteria > Pseudomonadota > Gammaproteobacteria > HK1 > HK1 > CAMYJH01. The sequence goes on along the minus strand of CAMYJH010000033.1, from coordinate 15,060 downwards.
GCCGCGGGCGCTCACGCTCGGCGCCGACGTCGCCGCGACGGGCCTGGACAAGTACGGCACCCTCGGTCCGCGCATCGGACTTCTGGGCGGCGAACGAGACATCGTCGCCCGCATTCGCGCCCGAGCGTTCGAGATCGGCGCCGAGCTTCGCCCCATGCTCTATCCCGCCGTGGTGCGGTCGCTCAAAGCCTACGATCCGGAACGCGTGCGCACCCTGGTGGCCACCACCAAGTCGCTGGCGGACGCGATGCGCAGACGCCTTGGTGGAAACCGCCTGCTGGAGACGCCGGTAATTCTGCAGATCCCCGGAGAAGACCTGCTGGAGCTGGTGATGGAGCGGGGCGGCCTCGCCGCGCCGCCGGTGGTGCCCTTCGAGGCCACCGCCGGGCTCGCCATGTTGTTGCTCAAGCACTACGGCGTGCTCACGGTTCACTTCGCCGGTCTTCCCCCTGGGACCTCGGCGCTGTTGATCAAGTTCGTGCCGCCGGAAGTGCTGAAACGTTTTGGCGGCGCCGAAGCCTTCGCCGACGCCGTCGACGACTGCGTCACCCGGCTCACAGAACTGATCGCCGACGCGGCGGCGTTTCGCGAGCTGCTTTACGGTGATGTTGTTTGACGATTTCGTCGCTGTTGCAACAACCCTCGAGGATTACTCAGCGTTGGATAAAGAGAAGACTGCATTGAACATCGACGCCGCGGCCGATTTGATCTGGAATTCGGCGAAGCAGGGAAGATTCTATCCCGCGCCCCTGCGAGGCGTACTGGACTTCGACCACGCGCTCAAGGTGCAGCTGGCGGTGCTCGAGCGCAGAACCGCCGACGGAGAAATTCAGGCCGGCTGGAAGATAGGCCTCACCTCTGCTTCGGTGCGCGCACATTTCAACACCGAGTCGCAGCCTTTCGGCTACCTCATGCAGAGCGGCATCTACGAATCCGGCGCCGAGATAGCAATCGACGGACTGAGGGTCGGGTGCGGGCTGGAGCCCGAGCTTTGCTGGCTCATGGCCAAGGATCTGGAAGGTCCTGGCGCAACGCTGGAAAAAGCCCGCGCAGCCGTGTCCGGGGTTTGCCCCGGTATGGAAATCAACGAGAAGCGGTCAGGGGGAATCAAGGACTTCGGCCTCGCCATTGCCGACAATCTGACCCAGTGGGGCATCGTCGCCGCCGCGCCGGCAAGCCCGGTGCCCGATGACTTCGACTCCGACACGCTCGAAGTCAGCATGCGCTGCAACGGCAAGGCCGCCGCCACGGCCATCGGCAAAGATGTCATCGACGATCATTTCGTTTCACTGGCCACGCTGGCCAACGTGCTCGCACGCTACGGGCGCAAGATCGAAGCAGGGCAGCGGATCATCACCGGTTCCTTCAGCAAGCACGACGTGAACAAGGGCGAGACCTGGGAGGCCGAATTCTCGACACTCGGCAGCTGCACCATCAGTTTCATTTGACCCGCACAAAGGATCTAACTCGCGGATGAAGATTGCAGTAGTAGGCGTCGGCGCCATGGGCTCGGTATACGCCGGTCTGCTCGCGGACGCCGGCAATGAGGTGTGGGCGGTAGACGTTTGGAAAGAGCACGTCGACGCCATCAACGAGCGTGGCCTGCACGTCGAGGGCGCCAGCGGCGATCGCACCGTGCGTTTGAAGGCAACGACCGAGTTTAAAGAAGTCGGACCGTGTGAGCTCGTTATCATCGCCACCAAGGCGGGCCAAGTGGGTGAGGCGGCCAGGAGCATCGAACCCATGGTCGGCGACAAAACTCTGATTCTCACTATCCAGAACGGGCTCGGCGCCGCCGAGCGGATCTGCCAGTACCGTTCTCCGGAGGGCATTCTCATCGGGGTGGCGGGAGGCTTCGGTGCTTCCATCAAGGGCCCGGGTCACGTGCACCACAACGGCATGGAGCTCATCCGCCTGGGTGAGATGAAGGGTTCTGTGAGCGAGCGGTTGGAAACAATCGCGCAGCTCTGGCGCGATGCCGGCTTCAACGTCAAAGCCTTCAACGACATCGAACAGCTGGTTTGGGAAAAATTCATCTGTAACGTGACCTTCAGCGGCACATGCACCGTGCTGCGGTGTCGTGTCGGCGAAGTTCTGGCGGATGACAACGCCTGGCAGGTAGCGCTCGCCTGCGGATTGGAAGCCCACGCCGCGGGCGTGGCCAAAGGCGTGAACTTCTCGTTCGACGATCCCAGGGCTTATATTCACGACTTCGGCAGCAAGATCCCGGGGGCACGTCCTTCCATGCTGCTGGATCACCTGGCCGGGCGCCGCTCGGAAATCGACGCCATCAACGGCATGGTGCCGGTGGTGGCGCGCGAATTCGGCGTTGGCGCGCCGGTCAACGAAGTAATCGTATCGTTGGTCAAGGCGCTGGAACGCGACTTCGATTGATCGAAAAAAAACTGCCTAAGACTGCATGATGGAAGCGGCCGCCACTAATTCCCCCATCGTCACCGCCTACCGGCAAAAGACCGCGGGCTCCAACAAGCTCGCAGCTCGCGCGCGAGAGGTTTTGCCCAGTGGTATCGTTCACGACGCCCGCCGTCTGGACCCGTACGAGATCTACGTCACCCACGCCTTCGGCTCGCGCAAGTGGGACGTGGACGGCAATGAGTACCTTGACTACTACGGCGGCCACGGCGCGCTCCTTCTGGGACACAGTCATCCCGTCGTGGTGGAAGCGGTCACCCGCCAGCTCGAGTGCGGCACCCACTACGCCGCCTGCCACGAGCTGGAAATCGAGTGGGGCGAGTTGATCAAGTCTATGGTGCCCTGCGCTGAGCGGGTGCGCTTCACCTCTTCCGGCACCGAAGCCAATCTGATGGCTTTTCGCCTCGCCCGCGCTTATACCGGCAAATCCAAGCTGGTGCGTTTCGGCGGCCACTTCCACGGCTGGCAGGACCACGCCGCCTTCGGCTACGACAGTCACTTCGACGGCTCGCCCTCACCCGGCGTGCTGAAAGAGATCGCCGACAACGTGCTGCTGGCGTCGGCGGACGACGTCGAGGCCACCTCGAAACTGCTGGAAGAGCGCGACGACATCGGCGCGGTGATCCTCGAGCCCACCGGGGCGAGCTTCGGCCTGCAGCCCATCGCCCCAACGCTGCTGGAGACATTACGGAGCATTACCTTCAAGCGCGGCATCGTGCTCATCTTCGACGAGGTGGTAACGGGATTCCGCGTCGCCCCCGGCGGCGCGCAAAGCTATTACGGCGTCACCCCGGACATCGCCACTTTCGCCAAGGTGGTGGCGGGCGGCCTGCCCGGCGCCGCGGTGACCGGAAAGAAAGCGCTGCTCGATCTTCTGGACTTCGACGTCGCCGCAGCCAAGGGCTTCGAGAAGATCAGCCACCACGGCACCTTCAACGCCAACCCCGCATCCGCCGCCGCGGGCGTCGCGGCGCTGACCTTTATCCGTGACAACGGCGCCTGCGAGACCGCGAGCCGGCAGGCGGCGAAACTTCGGGGGCTTCTGAATCAAATCTTCTCAGAGCTCGGCGTTCCCTGGGCCGCCTACGGACTTCACTCCGCCGTCTACGTCTACACCAACCCCGACGGCGACGCGCTCGATCCGCGGACCTTCGATGCGCTCAAGTACCCGGTGGCAAGGCTTCGCGGAATGAAGAAAGGTGAGCTGGTGCGCAAGCTCAGGCTTGCGCTGCTGATCAACGGCGTCGATGTCTCCAGCAAGCCCGGGGGCTTAACCTCCTGCGCGCACACCGATGCCGACATCGAGCAGACCGCGGAGGCGTTCCGCCGCGCGCTCAAGATGCTGCGGGACGAAGGCGAGCTGAAGCAGGCCGCCGCCTGACGCCGGCGTCATGGGCACGAGCAAACAAAGCCCGCGCGTGCTGCTGATCCACGACCGCGCGCAGATCCACGTGGACATCCTCCAGTCGCGCTTTCCCGATCTGGAAATCGGCATCTGCGCCGATCGGTCCGCCCTCGATGACACCCTGGCCCGCTTCAAGCCCGAAGCGGTGTTCAGCTTTAAGTTCAACGTCAACGAGCCGCTGCCCCACGAGGCGATATTCGACTGTGAATCCGTGCGCTGGGTGCACATCGCCGGCGCCGGCATCGACCACGTGTGCCCCTGGGACGGCGACCGAATCACGCTCACCAATTCCGCCGGCGTTTTGAGCCCCTACATGGCCGAGTACGTGATGAGCGCGATGCTCATGGTCAACTTTGGATTTCCCACGTACCGAAATCAGCAACACAAGCGCGAGTGGCGCCAGCACGCCTGGCGCCCCATCGACCAGCGCACTGCCCTGCTGGTGGGCTTAGGACGCATCGGCGCGCGGGTGGCGAAGCAGGCGAAGCAAAACGGCATGAAGGTGCTCGGCGCTCGCTCGAAAAACCAGCCGGTGGAGCACGTGGACGAGCTCTATCCCCCGGACGAGCTCGGCGACGCCGCCGCGCGGGCCGACTTCGTCTGCCTGCACGTGCCGCTTACCGACGACACCCGCGGACTCATTGACGCGGAAGTTTTTCAGCGCATGAAGCCCAGCGCCTGGCTCATCAATACCGCCCGCGGGCCGGTGGTGAACGAAGGCGATCTGATCACCGCGCTCAAAGAGGATCAGATCGCCGGCGCGATTCTGGACGTCTTCGGCACCGAACCGCTGTCCAAAGACAGCCCGCTATGGGCTCTGGAGAACGCCTGGATCACGCCCCACGTGTCCGACTCCATCGCCGACTGGGAGCGGCCCATGTGTGAGCTGTTCTGCGACAACCTGGAGCGGTATATCGCGGGACAAGAATTAACGAACGTCGTGGATGCAGGACGAGGTTACTAAACCAAAGGTTTATTCAATCGCTGACTTTGAAATGCTTTACTTCGCTTACGTGCGGAGTCTCTGACATCGTTTTTCCTTGGCTATCCAAAGCCATAACTGCGACCGTGTAATAAAACCCCTTTTTCAACTGCAATCCGTGCTCTTTGAGGTTTAATTTTGGTTCCGATACCTGAGGGCGCTCCTGCCAATTAAAGATCCTCGATCTCGAAGCAAACTGATAGAGATCTTCGTTCTCGTAGAGCTGAACAACGTAAGTGGTTGCTCCGGGGTAATCTTCCCATCGGGCAATGATTTCGTCTGTTAATGAAATTTCTCCTTCGGGGCCTATGACCTTGACGGGCTCGACGAAATCTAGATTAACCCCCATACCATCTTTATCTAACTCAACCACGAACCTAGTTCTCGAATGCCGATTCTGAGGATTATTGATTTTGCCTTTGAGGTACTTGTTGGCAGATTTGATATCGATCTCATATCCGTCGATACGATACTCGCCGTAGGGAACCTGTAAGATGTATTTTCCATCTGAATCCGATTCCGCCCAGCGGCTATAAACGCTTCCGTTAAGTGCGAGTCTTACTCGCACTCCCCGCACCGGCTTTGTATGAACCGTAATTTTGCCGACTATTTTCCCCTCGCCCTCGGCGAGCACACCGGCGCGGTTATCTAAGAAATCTCCTGAATAGGATCCCATTGTCCCAAGATATTTTTCCTCTTCACTCAATTCTGGAGCTTTGTTGACTTCAGGAAAGCCTGACTCAACTGACGGTTGCGAGCCGATGAATTGCGATGAAATAAACTTGGGAAACGCCCACGTGTACCAAATCGTGTAGATAAAAACGAACGCAATGGAGAACCCGGCGCCGAACACCAGACCCTTCAGGAATTGTTTAAACATCATGGATTGCAGACCGGCGCTTCTCGCCTGTTTTCGAGGGGCAATGTGAGAGAGCCCGGATCTTTTACTTGGCCGCTGGCTTGGGTTCCTTGCCTTCGCCGATGGACTGCATCAGGTTGCTGGCGCCCAGGATCGCCGCCGGTCCTTCGAATCCCCCCGTCTCGCCCTGCACCAGGACATTGGGGATCTTGACGATGTTCGGGTTCGCCACCGCTGCCTGCAGCACCTTGTCCAGAACCGCGAGCTGGTACACGCGTGCCTCGCCGAGCACGCTGGTCTGCTCCCTCTGACCTTTGGCGATCTCGATTAGGCGAAGCTTCTCGCCCTCGCCTTTCAGCCTCAGCTGTTCTTTCTCCAGCTCCGCCACCTGAACCGCGATTTGAGCGCGCACCAGCTCGGTCTGCTGATCGGCGGTGGCGCGGCTTTTTTCCACGTCCACGCGGCGCTGCTGCGCCACGCGCTCGCGTTCGTAGGTGGACTCCAGCTGATCGGCCAGCTGCTGGCGCTGTCTCGCCACCAGCAGTTCCGGCGGAATCGCGGGGTCACCGAATCGGACCTCTTTTATGGTCACGCCGGCCTTGATGCCCTCGGGAAAAATCGCCTCTTCCACCAGGGACTCCAGCGCATCGCGTTCGTTAATCAGGTCCAGGGCGCGTCGTCCCGGAGCGCCGCCCACGTTGCGCACAATACTGCGCAGCGCTGGGGTGACGATGCGATCTTCCACTTCGTCGAGACCACCGACGGCGGCGACCACCCGCGGCGCCTGGACCGGATCGACCTGAATGACGACGCGCACGTCCAGGGGCACGCGCCAGCCTTCCACGGTAACGACGATGGCCTGGTCCGCGGCATCCGACGGCTTTTTGAAAGTCTCAATTTTGGCTTCCTGCTGAATCTTGCCGTCGTCGCCGAGGGTCAGGTCGATGCGCCGCTTTTGATAGCCGCCGGCGTACACCCAGGTCTGTGCCCGGGTGGGAATAATGGTCGGTGAATACGCCTCGCGATTGAGGTAATAACGCCCCGGCAAAACGGGCTCGTTCCACACACCAATACAACCCTTCGGAACCAGAGGAACCGTCAACGCCTCGCCGCTTTGCGAAATTTCGCCGTCGTCGGTGAGCGCTTCCGTTTTGGGGCAGTCGCCGCGCTCCGCCACGTTGGACTTGATTACCGCCACGTGCCCCGCCTCCACGCTCAACGCCGGATAGCGCTTGATCTCGAACAGATAGCGGTTGATGCGGTAGGTGCCGGGACGTAGAACGGTGAGCTGCGGCCCTTTCTGCCCGCCGTTGGTAAGGAAATATTTCGCCTCGAGCATGTTGTTGAACTCGGCTTCGGCCCAGCCCCGGGCGATGAACTGGCCCACGCCCAGCGGCTCACCGTCCTGGGCCTTGAGCACGCCGTAGTTGCCTTGCGGGATCTCGATTACGGGCAGTTCCTCCACTTTGTAGAGAAACCTCACCAGCGGAATGAAGTGAAATCCCGGGCCCAGAATCCTGGCCTGCGGTCCTTTTTCTCCCTCAAAGGCTATGATCTGACCGGGCTTCATATTTTTGCCGAGATAGATTCGCTTCAGGTGACCAATGGAATTCTGATCGATGGTGACAAAGGAGATGGATGCAATGACGACGACGCTGAGGATCCACGAAGGCCAGGTGAGCCATCCCGCCCAGGGCGTATTCTGAGACTTGCCCATCTCGCGAAAAACGAAACCGGCAATGACGAGAACGACGAAAAGTACGATTTGGGCCATGAATGCTCCCCCCGGCGCTTTTAATCCGCGCTGCGCGATCGGCAGAGCGGCTCTCGGATTTGAGTTTAGCAGCCCGTCCTGGACGCGCATGACGCGGCGGCACAACCGTCGCACCATCGCGCCGCTGGCGCCACTACATTAAACCACGCGCCACCCACCCGATTCACCTAATCCCTTAAAAGGACCATGCAATTTCCGGCCCTACCAGAGCCTCACGCGTTGGCGGTTCTCGTGCTCACCGTGGTCGCGCTTTACCTCTTCAGCCGCGAGGAGCTGCCGCTGGAGACCTCGAGCCTGCTGGTGATCGCGGTGCTGGCTTTGGGGTTCCAGCTGTTTCCGTTCCAGCGCCAGGGTCTGGTGCTGCAACCGGTCGATTTTTTCCACGGCTTCGGGCACGAAGCCCTGATCGCCGTATGCGCGCTCATGGTGGTCGGACACGGGCTGGTGCGCACCGGCGCGCTGGAGCCCATAGGTCACTTCCTTGCCCGGATGTGGAGCATCAGTCCGACAATCTCGCTGTTTGCCACTCTGCTCATCGGCGCTGTCTTAAGCGCATTCGTCAACAACACGCCTATCGTTGTGTTGCTGCTTCCGATCCTGGTCAGCGTTTCAATGCGCACCGGCGTTTCCGCCTCCGGCGTGCTCATGCCCATGGGGTTCGCCACTCTGGTGGGCGGCATGAGCACCACCATCGGCACCTCCACCAACCTGCTGGTGGTGGCGGTGGCCGCGGATCTCGGGGTGGAACGATTCGACATGTTCGATTTCGTCGCCCCGGCTGCCGCTGCAGGGGGCATTGCGATTCTGTACCTCTGGCTGATTGCGCCGAGGCTGCTGCCGGAACGCGAAGCGCTCATGCCGGACGCATCGCCGCGGCTCTTTTCTGCTCGACTCAACATTCCGGAAAAGAGCGATTTCGTCGGCAAAACGCTCTCGGATGCGATCAAGAAAACTAGCGGCGCGCTCAAGGTCAACCGCATCCGACGCGGCGGAGACACGCAGATCTTCCCCTTGCCGGACGCGGTGCTTCGCCCCGGCGATCAGCTGGTCGTTCGCGACACCCCGGGAAAGCTTAAAGATTTCGAGCGCGCGCTTGGGGCGACCCTGTACACCGGAGACGATCCGGTAGACGAAGAGCATCCGCTCTCCGCCGAAGACCAGCAGCTAGCCGAGTTGGTGGTGATTCAGAGCTCACCGGTGAACGGCATGTCGCTTAGGTCCAACCGCTTCGTCGATCGCTATCAGCTGGCGGTGCTGGCGCTGCATCGCCAGGGCCGCGCCATCACCGAGCCGGGCAAGGACATCTCCGACATACGGCTGCATACGGGCGACGTGTTGCTGGTGCAGGGTGCGAGAGACCAGATCGCCAGGATCAAGGAAGAAAACCAGCTGCTGGTGCTGGATGCCACCGCCGATATACCGCACACCGCCAAGGCACCCCACGCGTTGGTCATCATGGCGGGCGTGGTTTTGCTGGCCGCATTCGGCATTCTGCCCATCGCCATCAGCGCGGTCTGCGGCGCGCTGCTCATGATCCTCACCGGCTGTCTGCGATGGAGGGACGCGAGCAATGCGCTCAGCGCACAGGTCATTCTTCTTATCGTTGCCAGTCTTGCCATGGGATCGGCGCTTCTCCAGACCGGCGGCACCGAGTTCATCACCCAGGCCTTTCTCGCCCTCACCCGGGGCGCGCCCGGACCGGTGGTCTTGAGCGCGCTGATGCTGCTGATGGCGATGCTCACCAACGTGGTATCCAACAATGCCGCCGGCGTCATCGGCACACCCATCGCCGTCGGCATCGCCCATGAGCTCGGCCTGCCGCCGGAACCCTTCGTGCTGGCGGTGCTTTTCGGCGCCAACATGAGCTACGCCACGCCCATGGCCTACCAGACCAACCTGCTGGTGATGACCGCCGGCAACTACCGTTTCTCGGATTTCATGCGCATCGGCGTTCCGCTGACGATCATCATGTGGCTGATGTATTCCTGGCTGCTGCCGATTATCTACGGTATCTGATCTCCAGCTGCTGCGGCCTGGCAGCGCCGTCTCCCAGTGGCGGTGCGCTGGGCTTACAATTCCCCGACTGGCGACCGCCCTGCTCTCGGGAGACCGGCGCCGGCCCAACAACGCAAAAAGGCACGCGAGCCGAGGAGGATACGTCCATGGATCCGAGACTGTTTAAAAAGCTATTGCGCGGCACCGCCATCCTTCTTTTGCTGCTGCCGCTCAGCGCCGGCGCCTGGATCAGAAGCCCGGCGACCAAGTTCGCCACGCTTCCGGAAGGGGCAACCAATCCCGAAGGCATCGCCGTCGGTCCCGACGGCAATATCTACGTCAGCACTTTTGCCGTTGGAGGCACCGAAAGCGGTGTGGGGGAAATTTTTGTATTCAATCAAGGCGGCAGTCTAGTCAGGAAAGTTGCCGTCGCCGGCTCGAGCAATCTTTTGCTCGAACTCGCGTTTCATCCGGATACCGGAGATCTGCTGGTGATCGACTTTGGCAACCAGCAACTGCTCGACGTGGATCCCGTCACCGGCACTTCTTCTGTTTTTGCCACCATCCCCGGCGGCGGTGGCGCCGGCCCCAACGTGCTCACCTTCGACAGTCTGGGAAACGTCTACATCTCGGATTCTTTCCAGGGGATAGTCTGGGTAACCGATCAGAACGGAAGCGGCGGTATGCCGAGCGTTTGGGTGCAGGATCCCTTGCTTACGACCTCCGGCGTTCCTCCCTTCGGCGCCAACGGCATCGCCTTCAACAATGACGAAAGCGCCCTGTTCGTTTCCAACACCGGAGACGACACCGTAATCAGGGTGCCGGTGAATCCCGATGGATCCGCCGGTGTGCCGGAAGTTTTCGTCAACAGCGTCAACGGCGCCGACGGATTGATCATCGACGAAAACGATAACCTCTGGATTGCCGCCAACCAGTCCGACGAGATCGTGGTGGTGGATCCCGCCGGACGGGCCATCGCCAAGCTCGGCGACTTCGGCGGGATCACCCGACGCGGCGCACCTGTTGGCCTGCTGTTCCCGGCGAGTCTGGTAAGCGACGGCAAGTATATTTACGTCACCAATCTGGCGCTGGACCTACGCTTATTCGGACTTGCCCCACCGATCAATGCCATTTGGTCCGGAGAGGTGACGACCCATACCATTTCCAAAATCCGCGCGCGCATTCCGCCGGTGAACGGGTTGCCGTAGAAATTTGGAGCTCAAGCTTCGGGCCGATAATGTAATCTCGCTTCGGTGCACATTTCGGCCCAGTCCTCCTCTGCGTCTACAAAACACCCCTTCTGCTTCTGCACATCTTGAACGATTCCAGGTCAAAGGACGTTATTTTGGCGCCAGCTTTCAAGATAATCCCAGCATAGCTTGTTCTCAGATTTTCGAGATGTATTAAGTAAGTCGTTAAAAATCGGTGGCTCGTGACGCAGAATGTGGAGCAATCGATATTTTTCTTTGACTGAAACATCGGTCGGCAATAAGGTTTCCTTCGGGTGCGACATGTCACGAGTAGACGCACTCGCGAAAAACAATCAATAACCCCGGAGCGCCAGCGAAGATCAGGCCGAATATTTTTATTTGGACTGCAAATGGGAAAGGAGGTCTAGGACTTCCACCTCACCAGCGAAGCGCGCCGGTTCTGTAAGAGGAGGCCCCTCGATGCCGGTGAACCGTGTCGCATCTATCCGAACTACTACGTCGTTAATATTTGCCGGCTTACTGATTTCAGCTGTCGGAGCCGCCAGCGCGGCCGACGTGCCCGGGGCGATTCCAGGCCAGCTTTCCGTCGACCAGACGGGCGCCGCCAACTACACCATTCCCATCGAAGTGCCGCCGGGCACGGCCGGCATGCAGCCGAGTCTGTCACTCAACTACAACAGTCGTTCTGGCAATGGCCTGCTCGGTGTCGGCTGGTCACTCGGCGGGCTTTCGGTAATTCATCGCTGCCCAAAAACCATTGTACAGGACGGCACTAGCGGGGCGGTTAGATTCGACGCAAATGATCGATTGTGCCTCGACGGGCAGCGACTCGTGTTGGTCAACGGAGTCTATGGTGCCGAGGGTGCGGAGTACAGCACAGAAATCGAAGGTTTCGGTAAAGTTTATTCCCGGGGAAGCGCTGGTAGCGGACCCGCTTGGTTCGAAGTTTGGACGAAGTCCGGGCAGATTCTCGAGTATGGCAACAGCGTCGATGCGCGTATTGAGGCGGTAGGCCGTGCTGAGGCGCGTCTCTGGACAGTCAACCGGGTCCAGGACGCCGTCGGAAATTATCTAACTGTGAACTATTTCGAGAACACCGCAACGGGCGAGTTTCACCCCACGCGCATAGATTACACGAGCAATGACGCTCCTGGTCTCGGGGCAGACAGTTCGGTGGAATTCACTTATGAAAGCCGTCCAGACGCTATTCACGGGTATCAGGGCGGTTCACCCATCGCCATCACGATGCGACTTAGTTCCATTGAAGTCTACGGCAGCGCCGAACTTGTGCAAATCTACGATCTCTCCTACGAGACCGGTTCGACCAACAGATCACGGCTCTCGACTCTTTCATTATGTCGCCAAGAGGGAGAATGCATTGCACCTACTTCTCTCACCTGGCAAGACGGGGCCGGTGGCGTCGTAGATGATACTAGCGACGGGCGCTCGAGCTTCCACGAAGGCAGCACGACCTATTTCGACGACTTCGATGGCGACGGCATCACCGACGTATTTTTCTGGAACAAAAGTTATGGAAAGATTTATGTCCACCCCATCAGAAACGGTGCGATCCAAGCCCGAACCGACAAGCAAACAAGCTTCCACGAAGGCAGCTCGCTCTATTTTGGCGACTTCGATGGCGACGGCACCTCTGATGTATTTTTCTGGAACAAAAGTTATGGAAAGATTTATATCCACCCCATCAGAAACGGCGTGATCCAAGCCCAAACCGACAAGCGAACAAGCTTCCACGAAGGCAGCACCCCCTATTTTGGTGACTTCGATGGCGACGGCATCAGCGATGTATTTTTCTGGCATAAAAGTTCTGGAACGATTTATATCCACCCCATCAGAAACGGCGTGATCCAAGCCCGAACCGACAAGCGAACAAGCTTCCACGAAGGCAGCTCGATCCGTTTCGGCGACTTTGATAGCGATGGCATCACCGATGTATTTTTCTGGCATAAGAATTCTGGAACGATTTATATCCATCCCATCCGAAACGGCGTAATCCAAGCACGAACCGACAAGCAAACTAGCTTCCACGAAGGCAGCTCGACCTATTTGGGCGACTTCAACGGAGACGGCATAGACGATGTATTTTTCTGGAATAAAAGTTCTGGAACGATTTATATCCACCCCATCAGCAGCGGTGTTATCCAGGCGCGAACCGACAAGCGAACAAGTTTCCACGAAGGCAGCACCCCCTATTTTGGCGACTTCAACGGCGACGGCATCACCGACGTATTCTTCTGGCACACAAGTACAGGAACGATTTGGATCCACCCCATCAGCAGCGGTGTTATCCAGGCGCGAACCGATAAAAGGTCAAGCTTCCACGAAGGCAGTGCGCCTTCTTTTGGTGACTTCAACGGAAACGGCATAACTGATGTATTTTTCTGGCACACAGGTACCGGAAGGATCTGGCTAAATCCACTTAAGGGCCCTTTCCCGGATTTGCTCACCTTGATTACCGACGGCCTGGGCGTATTCTCATCCATTGATTACAACCCACTTACCGATGGCTCCGTCTACGCTAAAGATAGTGGCGCCGATTTTCCGGAGATTGACACTCAATCCCCACTCTATGTTGTCACTTCGATTCTGAGCGACGACGGTATTGGAGGCAGTAAGGTCAAGCGCTACAGCTATGGCGGTGCCAAGCTTCATGTACAAGGTCGCGGCTTCCTCGGCTTTCGCTGGATGAACGTCAAGGACGAGCAGACTGGTATCTACACGACCACAGAGTATCGTCAGGACTTTCCCTACATCGGTCAGGTTGATTACAGCCGGAGTTACTTGACCGACGGCACCAACGACACCAACCTCACCGAGATCGAAAACGTGTGGTCCTCGAAGTCGCTTAACGGCGGCGCGACCCATTTTCCCTACGTCTCGCAGAGCTTCGTCGATACCTACGAACTGAACGACGGGGTCAATAACTCGCCGGTCACTACGGTGCAGACAACAAGCGTCTACGACGATTTCGGCAACCCGACGTCCATCACCGTGGATACCACGGGCGGCGGCAAGACCTTTTCGAAAGTCACTACCAACACATACACAAACGACACCGTTAACTGGTTCCTGGGCCGCCTCACCCAGGCCACCGTCACCAGCACCGTGCCCGATGATGCGAATCCAGGTCAGAACCTGGTGGCCACGCGCGCGTCCAGCTTCGCCTACAGCCCGACGACGGGACTACTCACCGAGGAGACCATCGAACCGGGTACTGCGGACGAACTCAAGACGACCTACACGTACGACGCGTTTGGTAACAAAGAAACCGTCACCGTCAGCGGGCCGGACATCGTCACCCGCTCGACCACTACCACATGGGGCGAGCGCGACGCTGCGGGCACCGTCACCTTGAGTGGTCGCTTCCCGGTGGAAGTGACCAACGCCCTGGGGCACGTAGAGAAGCGCACCTACGATGCCCGTTTTGGCGCCATGACCAAGCTCGAAGGCCCGAACAGTCTGGTGACCACCTGGACGTACGACGGCTTCGGGCGCCGGACCAACGAGACGCGTGCGGACGGCACCGGCACGAGCATTAGCTACAAGCTTTGTGCCGAAGTCGGCTGTCCGGCGTCGGGGAACGGGTCATACCGAGTGACGACGACAACCACCGGCGCACCAACGACTCACGCCTATTTCGACACGCTGGATAGGGAATACGAAACTCTGGTCAGGAGTTTCGACAACACGACGTGGATCCGCACGCGGACCAAATTTTACGGTGCGGATGATCCCAGCCAGCCCCATGCCGCGGGACAAATCAAGCAACGGTCGAGGCCGTTCTTTTCCGGCGATCCAATTTACTGGACAAAACTCGAGTACGACCTTCAGGGCCGCCTCACCCAAAGCACGGCGCCGGACGGAGGAATCACCGCGACGAGCTACAGCGGGTTCGAAACCTCGGTGACCTCCCCGCCCACGGCGAACGATCCGCAGGGTCAGACCACCACCCGGACCACGGACGCGCTCGGCCAGCTCGCACAGGTGCAGGACCACCTGAGCGGCACCACCACGTATGCGTATGATCCCTTCGGCAACCTGCTGAAGACAACGGACGCCGCGGGCAACGTGGTGACCATGAGCTACGACGTCCGCGGGCGCAAAGACAATATGAACGACCCGGACATGGGGTACTGGACCTACGACTACAACGCGCTGGGCGAGCTCGTCTCGCAAACGGATGCAAAAGGCCAGATCACCGAGATGCAGTACGACGTCCTCGGCCGGATGTTCCAGCGCATCGATGACAAAGGCCCGTACGAAGAGATCTCGACCTGGACTTATGACACCTCGCCCACCAAGGGCATCGGCAAGCTGCACCAGGTGAGCGGGCCCAACGGCTATCTCGAGACCCACACCTACGACAATCTGGGGCGACCGAGC
>CAMYJH010000032.1:31959-101849 GCA_947258715.1 uncultured Gammaproteobacteria bacterium | reverse complement strand
GCCCGCCGATCCGGTGCTGGCAATCGTCGGCGATCGGGCGCCGCAGGACGTTTACGACGCGGTCTATCGCGAGCTTGGCCTCGACAAGCCGATCCCGGTGCAGTACCTGCGCTATCTCGGGCAGCTGTTTCAGGGCGACCTTGGCGTTTCCATCATGACCGCTCGGCCGGTGATGGACGACCTGCTGCGCTTCTTTCCCGCGACCCTGGAGCTGGCGACGATTGCGACCCTTCTCGGCATTTTTGTCGGCGTCCCTCTGGGCGTGCTGGCTGCGGTCAAGCAGGGCCGCTGGCCGGACCACCTGGTGCGCGTCTTCGGGCTGTTCGGCTACTCGGTGCCGGTCTTCTGGCTCGGCATGGTGGGGCTGCTGATCTTCTACGCCAGGCTCGACTGGGTGGCGGGGCCCGGGCGCCTGGATGTGTTTTATGAGGACGTCGTCGATCGCGTCACCGGCGTGATCCTGATCGATTCGGCGCTCGCCAGGGAATGGGGCATCTTCCGCAATGCGATCTCTCATCTGATCTTGCCCGCGACCATCCTCGGCACCTTCACCCTTGCCTACATCGCGCGCATGACTCGCAGCTTCATGCTGGATCAGCTCGGGCAGGAATACGTGCTCACCGCCCGGGTCAAAGGCGTTTCGGAGCTCGCGGTGATCTGGCGCCACGCGTTTCGCAACGTGCTGGTTCAGCTGATCACGATCATCGGGCTGACCTACGCATCGCTGCTCGAAGGTTCGGTGCTGACCGAAACCGTGTTCGCCTGGCCGGGGATCGGGCAGTACATCACCAACTCGCTGTTCAATAACGACATGAACGCGGTTTTGGGCGGCACGGTCGTGGTCGGCATCTGCTTCGTCGGCATCAACATGCTCTCCGACTTGCTCTATCGCTTGGTGGATCCGAGGGTGCGATGAGCAGCGCCCGCGCATGGCTGCTGGCCGACGTTCCAGAATCGCGTTTTCACGCGCGCTGTCAGCGGCTCTACCTCGGCTGGCTTTCGTTTCGCGGTAATCCGATCGCGGTGGCGGGGCTCGGAATCGTGGCGACGCTGATTGTCTGCGCGGCACTGGCGCCGTGGATCACCGGCTCCAACGGTCTCGACCCGGAACTGGGAAACAGACTGCAACCCCCCACCTTCGAGCACTGGTTCGGCACCGACGAGCTGGGACGCGATATTTACGACCGAATCGTGTGGGGCTCGCGGATCACGCTTTATATCGTCGGACTGGTGTCGGTGATCGTGGTGCCCATCGGGCTGGTCATCGGCGTGGTCGCGGGCTACGTGGGCGGCTGGGTGGACAACGTGCTGATGCGCTTGACCGATATTTTCCTGGCCTTTCCCCGGCTGATCCTCGCCCTCGCGTTCGTCGCCGCCCTCGGTCCCGGGCTGGAGAACGCGGTGCTCGCCATCGCGCTCACCACCTGGTCGCCCTACGCGCGCATCGCGCGCGCCGAGGCGCTCACCATTCGCAACAGCGATTTCATTCTTGCCGCGCAATCGCAGGGAATTCCGGCTACGGGTATCTTGATCCGTCACGTCACCCCGCTGTGCGTCTCCTCGGTAATCGTGCGCCTCACCCTCGATATGGCCGGGATCATCCTCACCGCAGCGGGCTTAGGCTTCCTGGGCCTGGGCGCGCAGCCGCCGACGCCGGAGTGGGGGGCAATGATTTCGCTCGGGCGACAGTACCTTCTCGACCAGTGGTGGGTGCCGACGATCCCGGGGATCGCGATCTTTGTCGTCAGCCTTGGCTTCAATCTGCTCGGCGACGGCTTGCGCGACGTTCTCGATCCCAAGAGCGGTGAGTAGAGGTGTGAGCGTGAAGCGTCAGCCGTTACTGGTGGTTGAAGATCTCCGCGTCACCTTTGATACGCCTCGTGGGCGGGTTGAGGCGGTGCGGGGCGTGAGCTTCGAGCTCGGCCGGGAGAAGCTGGGTATCGTCGGTGAATCGGGTTCAGGCAAGTCGCAAACTGGGCGCGCCTTGCTCGGTCTGATCGCGGGCAACGGTCGCATAGAAGCGAAACGGCTCTCATTCGACGGTATCGACCTGCTCGCCGCGGACCAGCGGACCCTGCGATCCATCCGCGGCGCGCGGATCTCAATGATCATGCAGGATCCGAAGTTTTCGCTGAACCCCGTGATCAGCGTCGGCGAACAAATCGTGGAGGCGTATCGTGTGCACACCAAGGCGTCGAAACGCGAGGCGCGTGAGCGCGCTTTGAACATGCTGAGCGCGGTGCGGATCCGCCACCCGGAGCACGTCTTCGACGCCTACCCGCACGAAGTTTCGGGCGGAATGGGGCAGCGAATCATGATCGCCATGATGATGATCCCGGAGCCGGACATCATCATCGCCGACGAGCCCACATCGGCGCTCGACGTCACGGTGCAGATCCAGGTGCTCGCGATTCTCGACGACATGGTCAAAGAGCGCGGCACCGGGCTGCTGTTCATCAGCCACGATCTCAATCTGGTGGCTTCGTTTTGCGACCGCGTGCTGGTCATGTATGCCGGCCGGGTCGTGGAGACAGTCGCCGCGCGTGATCTTCGCTCGGCAAAGCATCCATACACCCGCGGGCTTATGAACTGTTTGCCGCGCATCGAAGGTGACGGCAGCGATTTGCCGGTTCTCAAGCGCGATCCGGAGTGGGCGCAATGAGTGTCGCCCCGATGATCGAAGTTGACGGGCTCGAGGTTGTCTTCGGCCACGGTTCGCGGGCATTTCGCGCCGTACGTGGGATCAGCTTCTCTGTTGAGGCTGGCACAAGCTTCGGTCTGGTGGGTGAATCGGGATCGGGTAAAACCACGGTGTTGCGCGCCATCGGGGGACTGTTGCCGCAATCCGCGCACGTAAGCGGCCTGATGCGGCTCGCGGGGGAAACACTGGGGATCGAACGCTCCCGCGCCTTTCGCCGCCGGGTGCAGATCGTGTTTCAGGACCCTTACGGCTCGCTGCACCCGCGTCACACCGTCGATCAAATCTTGGGCGAGCCGGCGCGGGTGCACGGCCTTCACCGGGTGGACGATCGGATACGCCGCGCGCTCTTAGAAGTCGGACTCGATGCCTCGTTCCGCTTCCGCTACCCGCACCAACTGTCCGGCGGCCAGCGTCAGCGGGTCGCGGTGGCGCGGGCGCTCATCATTGAGCCTGAAATTGTGCTTCTCGACGAGCCCACTTCCGCACTCGACGTCTCGGTACAGGCGGAGGTCTTGAACGTCCTCGGCCGACTGCGCCGCGAGCACGGTCTGACCTACGTACTGGTCAGCCATAACCTCGCGGTGGTGAGCCACATGTGCGACCAGCTGGCCGTGATGCAGCACGGCATGGTGGTGGAGACATTGAACGTCGGGCAGATGCGAACCGATACTCCGGAACATCCGTACACCAAGCAGCTCGTGCGGGCGAGCCGGGGCTACGATCGCGCCGCAGTGGAGACGCTTGAAGAGTTCGAGGTTTGAATGGTGCTGAGCGAGAATGGGCTGCGCTGAGGTTGACATCCCCGCCACAATTAAAGGCTGCCTCTGGCAACAGGTGCCGGCGGAAACGGCGGCATCGGATCTGATCTTTTCGGCACTTGCTCGAGGCTTCGCATGAAGCTGATTGTTGCCACCGGTGATTACGCCCATACTCGCCCGCTGGCGGCAGCCGGAGGCGTGAACGGCGATCTCGACATCCACTGGCAGCCAGGACGGCCGGAGACCATCTTTGGCCGAGCGCTGAGCGAAGAGGCGCCTTACGACGTGGCCGAGATGTCGCTCGCCACCACCTGGGCACTGGCGGCGGGCGAAGATTCGCGCTTTGTGGCCATTGCCGTTTTCCCCTCCCGCATGTACCGGCTTTCGGCCTTTTACGTGCGAACGGGGATCGATCGCCCTGAGCAGCTGGCCGGCGGGCGCATCGGCGTGGTTCGCTACGGCCAAACCGCAGCCGTGTGGGGCCGAGCCCTGCTGGCGGAACAGTTCGCAATCGAACTCTCGGAAATCGCCTGGTGGGTCGCCGAGCGGCAAAGCTTTGAGCCCGAAGGGGTTGAGTTGAAAGAAGCCGGGAGCGTTGCCGCACTTCAAGCGATGCTCGCCGACGGGCGCATCGACTGCTTGCTTTCCACCTCGGTGCCAGGGGTGTTCCGCAAGGGCAGGGCGAAGCGGTTATTCCCCGATTGGCCTGAGAAAGAACGGGCGCTTTTCCAACGGTCGGGGTTGCTGCCCATCATGCACACGGTGCTGGTTCGCCGAAGCCTGGTGGACGCGCGTCCGGAGCTTGCCAAGACTCTGGTCGATTGCTTCGACGACGCTCGCCGCATCGCGCTGGAGTGGCTGGCTGATACCGACGCCAGCGTGCTCCCTCTGCCGCTGCATCACGGTTGGGTGGAAACTGAAAACCGTGGCGGGGCGTTCGACGCCTTCGAAAGCGGACTGGAGCAAAACCGCGCGGTGCTGGAAATTTTTGCATCGCATATGCATGCCCAGGGGCTCACATCGCGAAGGATTGCGCCGGGCGAGATTTTTGACCCTGGTTCTTAAGCGCGCCAAAGCGACATATGGCGCAGCGCGAGCCTTGCTCCGGGCCTTCACCCGCGGGCGGCTCCGGCCGTAGACTTCGCATGCTGCTCACCGCGCGTGAGGCGCACGCGAGCGTAACGCCACAAGGACTAGATTACTGTCAATGAGTGACGCCATTTCTGTACACATTGTCGATAAGGCTCAGAACTTCGCCCACACGGAGGGATTTGTCGGCAGGCACCTGTTGCTCGACGTGCAGACGTCCACGCCCCGGGGATCAGCGAGGCCGGAAGCATCTACAACATGCTCGAAGGACTCTCAAAGACTATTGACATGACCTTGGTCTATCCGCCGCTCGTCGCTAAATTTCCATTCTTTTCCAATGAGTTATCTCGATTTGTTCAGTTTCTGGTTGAAAAAGGGATCCAGGCCCGCACGGTAAAGACCATGGAGCAGCTTCTGAACAAGCGCCACAACGAGGACGCCGGCATCTCCGGGGTGAACGCGTGGCTGGAGTCCCACGCGGCCATCCACACCTGGGCCGAGGAGAACTTCTTCTCCTTCGACGCTTATTCGCGCAAGGACTTCGAGGCCGAGAAAGCTCTCGACTACGTGCTGAGCTTCTTCGACGTCGAGTCCTACAACGGTCTCGACATCTTGCGCACCATCGACGCGCGGCAGCAGGTTCGAGTCCTTAGCCCGCGGGCCCAGTCCGCGGCCTGAGCGCCGCTTTGTTTCCGTAGGCGCCAACTTTGGCTTCTCGCCGCGAGCCGATTCGTTCTCAAGTCGCTTGACGTCGGCGCCAAACCTTCGAGCAGTCGGTTGCAAGTATCTACCAACAACGAGTCGGAACTGTTTCTCAATCCCCGCGCCGATACCGAAAGGAGCGAGCTTTGGGGCGCCCTTTCCGCGGCCGGCTCCGATGCCGCCATCGAGGAGATAGGGCGCTGGTCGGACTACGCGGAAACGCCGCTGGTCGCTCTGCCGGGCCAAGCGGCTCGGCTGGGTATCGCCGGGCTTCACTACAAAGACGAGTCGGGGCGCTTCGGGCTCGGGAGTTTCAAGTCCTTGGGCGGCGCCTATGCGGTATTCCGATTGCTGCAATCGACCCTTGGCGCTGAAAGCGCCGCAGACGAGATCACCTCAGCAGATCTGGAAAGCGGACGGTTCGGCCAGCGCACGTCGCGAATCGCGGTGTGCTGCGCCACCGATGGTAACCATGGGCGCTCGGTGGCCTGGGGCGCGCAAAAATTCCACTGTCGCTGCGTCATCTACCTCCACCAGCATGTGAGCGCCGGGCGCCAAGCGGCGATTGCGGCCTACGGCGCGGAAATCGTGCGCACGCCGGGCGGCTACGACGAATCGGTGCGTCGCGCGGCGGCGGACGCGGAGCGAAACGGCTGGACGGTGGTCTCCGACACATCCTGGCCGGGATACGAGGTCATTCCTCGAGACGTGATGCACGGCTACACCGTCATGGCGGACGAAGTGGTTCGGCGCATGAGGACCGACCCACCGACCCATGTGATCGTCCAGGCGGGCGTCGGTGGCGTCGCCGCTGCAGTGTGCGCCAGGTTCGCCTACGAGTTCGGGCCGTCGCGGCCCAAATTCATCGTCGCCGAGCCGGCGAGGGCCGCCTGTCTTTACCAAAGCGGACGCGATGGACATTGCGCCACAGTGGATATCGTCGAGGAAACGGTGATGGCGTGTCTCTCCGCCGGTGAACCGTCACCGCTCGCCTGGTCGGTGCTGGAACGCGGCGTCGACGCCTTCATGACTCTGGGCGAGGATCTGGCACCGGAGGCCATGCGCGTGTTGGCTACCGGGGCCGACGGTGATCCGCCCATCGTCGCCGGCGAGTCCGGCGCAGCCGGCTTCGCCGCGCTCATGGCGGCCTCTAGATCAGGAGAACACTCGCGCCAGCTCGGACTTGATGCCGACGCCCGGGTGCTTGTGTTCGGCACCGAAGGGGCGACGGATGAGCAAATCTATTCCCGCCTGGTGGGCCGCTCTCCCGCTGAGGTGATGCAGCGACGCGGTTGAACCCGAAGAGCGCCTGGAAAGTTCCAACATTCGCGACGGCGCGCGACTTCGCGAAAAAAAATGGTTCGAATCTCCCACGCTCGGACTAATTACGCGCTATTTTTAATACGATGATCCAAGCGTCAAATCTGTGTATCTAAATGAATCGGCAATCAGGCAGGGCAGTATATTGACGCCGCACGGGGGATATCTATGGCAAAGCGTGCGCTGATTACCGGTGTGACCGGACAAGACGGGGCGTATCTTGCCGAGTACTTGCTGAACAAAGGCTACGAGGTGCACGGCATCAAGCGGCGAGCGTCGAGCTTCAATACCGACCGCATCGATCACCTTTACCAGGATCCCCACGAGAAAGATCGCAGCTTTATTCTCCACTACGGGGACATGACTGACGCCACCAACGTGCTTCGGGCGATTCAGGTAGTTCAGCCGGACGAGCTTTATAACCTGGCGGCTCAGAGCCACGTGGGCGTCTCGTTCGAAACGCCCGAGTACACCGCCAACGCGGACGCACTAGGCACGCTGCGCGCGCTCGAGGCGATTCGAATCTTAGGCCTGGAGAAGAAAACCCGCTTTTATCAAGCCTCCACCTCCGAACTCTTCGGCAAGGTGCAGGAATCGCCGCAGACCGAGCGTACCCCCTTTTATCCCCGATCGCCTTATGGGGCGGCCAAGCTTTACGCTTATTGGATTACCGTGAATTTCCGCGAGGCTTACGGGCTATATGCCTGCAACGGCATACTCTTCAATCATGAATCCCCCATACGCGGCGAGACCTTCGTCACCCGGAAAATCACCCGTGCGGTTGCGCGCATTGCCCTTGGGCTTCAGGAGAGGTTGTACATCGGCAACCTGAACGTGCGCCGCGACTGGGGTCACGCGCGGGATTTTGTCGAGGCCCAGTGGTTGATCCTTCAACAGCCTGAACCCGACGACTTCGTCATTGCCACCGGAGAGCAGCGCTCGGTGCGTGAATTTGCCGATGCCGCTTTCGGGGAAGCGGGAATAAAACTTCGCTGGGAAGGCCAGGGGGTCGACGAGCAGGGGTTGGTCGAGTCAGTGGAGGCAAAGGGAGACCAGAAACCGGCTTGCCGCCCGGGTGACGTAGTGGTCTCCGTGGACCGGCGATATTTTCGTCCCACGGAAGTAGACGATCTCCTGGGCGACGCGACTAAAGCGCATTCCCAGCTCGGTTGGAGGCCAAAGACGAGTTTTCACGAACTGGTCACCGAAATGGTAAGCGATGACCTAGGTCTTGCACGGCGAGACCGCTTGGTGCGGGATGGAGGCTTTAAGTCCTACGAGTACAACGAATAGTCTAAATATATATGTTAGCGGAATTGCGCCGGAGGTGGTGATGTCAAGAGATAGGATCGAAACCATTGATCTTAAGCGCATGCGAGTTTACGTTGCCGGGCACCGCGGGCTTGTTGGCTCCGCTATCCATCGCGCACTTGAGGCGCAGGGTGCGTGTCACCTCATCACGCGATCCCATTTGCAGCTGGAGCTCACTAGACAAATTGACGTGATCGAGTTTTTCCGAGCCGAGAGGCCCGACGTCGTTTTTCTGTGCGCTGCAAAAGTAGGTGGGATTCTCGCAAACGACACATATCCTGCCGAATTTGTCCACTCGAATCTCGCAATTCAAAGCAATGTCATTCACGAAGCCTGGCGCGCGAAGGTCAAACGGCTGATATTCCTCGGCTCTTCCTGCATCTATCCCAAGAACTGTCCCCAGCCCATGCGCGAAGAGTACCTACTCAGCGGGCCCCTGGAGCCCACCAACCGCCCCTATGCCATCGCCAAAATCGCGGGGATGGAAGCCTGCTGGTCCTACAACCGCCAGTACGGTACCGAGTTCGTCGCTCTGATGCCCACTAACATGTACGGCATCGGCGACAACTACCACCCGAATGACTCTCACGTGTTCGCGGCGCTGATTCGCAGAGCCCACGAAGCAAAGATGGCAAGAAAAACGTCGATGACGGTGTGGGGAAGCGGAAAGCCTAAGCGGGAATTCCTGTGCAGCGACGACTTTGCCAAAGCTGCGCTCTTGATTGCGGGGATGTCCAGCAAGGCGCTCACCGCAGCATTCCCGGCCGACGCGCCGCCGATGATCAACGTCGGCGCAGGGATAGACATCTCCATTCGTGGGCTCTCTGAAATAGTTGCTGAGGTCGTCGGTTACAAAGGCGGCATCGACTGGGACCGGTCCCGCCCAGACGGTATGGCGCAAAAGCTTCTGGACATTAGCCGAATACGCGCCCTTGGATGGTCCCCAGAAACATCGCTTCGAGACGGCATCGCGCTTGCCTATTCCGATTACTTGAAGCGCCTGAAAATGAAGGTGGCTTGAGCGAACGTTCAGCTGGCCTTGAGTGGCTCGAAGTCCATGGAGAAATCAATGGCGCAGACGTTCTTGGTCAGCGCGCCGAGGGAAATGTAGTCCACTCCCGTCTCTGCCAGCGCGCGGATCTCTTGCAGCGACACGTTTCCGGAAATCTCGAGCTTCGCTCTCCCTGCGGTCATCGACACGGCATCGCGCAGCGTCTCCTTGCGGAAGTTGTCCAGCATGATGATGTCGGCGCCGGCCTCGATGGCTTGATTGAGCTGTTCGATGCTTTCTACCTCCACTTCCAGGGTTAGATCTGGATTCAGCCGCCGCGCGGCGCTCACCGCCGCAGCCACGGATCCCGCGATGACGATGTGGTTGTCCTTGATCAGGATGGCGTCATATAGGCCAAGTCGGTGATTGTCACAACCGCCGCAACGCACCGCGTATTTTTGTGCAAGCCGTAATCCCGGCAGCGTTTTGCGCGTATCGAGAATCCGGGTGCCGGTGCCTTCAACCGCCTGCGCGCAACGACTTGCCGCGGTCGCCGTGCCGGAGAGCAGCTGAATAAAGTTGAGCGCGGTGCGCTCGCCAGTCAGCACCGCCCGGGCTGGACCCTCGATCACGCCGACGCACTGGTCCGGTGCCAGCGGGTCGCCGTCGCGGGACTGCCAGCAGACGGAAACACGCTCATCCAGCTGAGCGTAGACTTGATCGAACCAGTCGCGACCGCAAAGCACCGCAGGTTCGCGGCAAACCACCCGCGCCCGCGCCCGGCAAGCTTCCGCAACCAGCGCTGCGGTCACGTCACCGCTGCCGACGTCTTCTGCCAACGCCTGGCGTACGTTTTGGGCAATCGAGGCTGCATCCGGCAGTGCAGGTGTCATCGCCACGTGAGCGGGCGCCTGGGTCATGCCGGAGGTTTTCTCTGGCGCAGAGTGAGCTCATCGCCCCGCTGGGTGAATTCGAGCTGTCTCAAGAAACTCATGCCCAGCAGAACCTCGTCGCCCCGCATGCGTGGGTTGATGTGGGCGCGCACGTTTTCCAGCACGATCCCGCCGAGGCGGACGCGATCAATGCGGGTCATTCGGGTCGTGATCACTCCAGCAGCCGTCTGGGCCCGCGCCGGCGGTCCCGCCTGAAGGCCCGCCGTCTCGGCGAGGTCTGCCGGAACCGAAACGTCGGTGGCCCCCGTATCCAGCAAGAACGTCGCCTCGACCCCATTAATATGACCGCTGGCCACGTAGTGCCCGTAGCGGTTCTGTTTCAGCACCACCTCCCGCTCGCCGCCGGCGGTGATGGCGGTCTCGACGCTCTGGTTGGGATTTCGCTGCTCGCCCAGCCAACCGCTGAAATAGGCGCTCAGAATCCCCAGAACCAGCAGCCAGGCGAACACGATCATGCCGAAACCGAGTCGCCGCGGTGAACCTTTCTCGCCCTCGTGTTGTGTCCTCATATTAAGCAATATGATGCCATTGGAGCCGGATTTCACCCCGAGACGTGACGGCCTGAACTAATCTTCGACACGAACATGATCCGACCGGCGCCCAGGAGGCGACCTTGAACTGCGCTATGAAGTTCGATAGAGAAAAAGCCTGGATCCTCGGAGCAAGGCGCTGTCCCTCGCCAAACTGTGACCCACGTCCCGAAGAATGCGGCATCGATCTGGTGGTTCTCCACGGCATCAGCCTGCCACCAGGGGAGTTTGGAAACGCATACGTGGAGGCGTTTTTCTGTAATCGCCTCGACCCGGACATTGATCCGTATTTTTCGGAGATCTCGCACCTCAGCGTTTCCGCGCATCTTTATGTTCGACGCGACGGCGAGTTGGTGCAGTTCGTACCGTTCAGCCACAGGGCCTGGCATGCAGGGGAGTCGGTGTTCTGTGGGCGTGAGCGCTGCAACGATTTTTCTATCGGTATCGAGCTCGAAGGCAGCGATGACCTCCCCTACGAGGAAGCGCAATACCGGCGCCTGATCTCGGTGCTGAAGCTATTGATGAAGGCCTGGCCCGAAATCACCCTGAATCGCATCACCGGTCACAGCGACATCGCGCCCGGACGCAAAACCGATCCCGGTCCCGCCTTCGACTGGAGCCGCGTCCGTGCCGAGCTCGCCTGAGCCCTATTTATCCGTCGAACGAATCCCGTTCCCGAAGAACCCGTGTTGGCCTGCTATATGCGGGGTGAGGGCGGGAAAACTGCGTTAACTCGTGACTACGGTCTCAATAATTAGCGACTCGCGCCGATAACATGCCCAGTCATGAAACGAACCCGGAACAAACGCCGCAGCAATGTGGCGATGTTGATTTTGTTGCTGAGCGTCGCCTTCGGCGTGCCGATGGCGCTGGGCAGCTATCTGTTGAACGCGGCCAGCGCACCTGCGCCGCTGACCGTTGCGAGCGGGGAGCCAACGCTCGAGCGTTCGGCTGCGGGCTCATCTCACGCCGGTTCCGTATCGGGCGCAATCAGCTCGCCGCTAGTGAGCGGTGTGCTTTACACCAACGGCCCGGTCGAAGTGAACTGGGGCGGTGCTCGGATTCCTGTCGAAAACACGACCTACGCGTTTTCGGGGGGAGAGCTCATCAGCACCGCACCCAACGCCATGGGAATATTGAAACTCGACAGCGGCAGCATGGTCTTCATCTGCCCGAATTCCCGCGTTCGCGTGTCCCGACTTTCATCCGGGGAGACGCTGCTCGAAGTGATAGCCGGAAGCGGACGCTTCATGTTCGAGGACAACGACGCCTTCCGCGTTGAGGTCAACAACACCACTCTGAGCGCCGCACCTGACGAAAGCGGCGATGCGCTCACCCGGCATGCCTATACGGGCGAAAGTGTCGCCACCGAAGACGGCGGCTGCCTAGTTTGTAACCTGAGCAAGGGCCTCGAGCTGAGGGTGGACCAAGGATTGACGAAACGGAGCGCGATGGCGAAAGGTGGGCAAATCGTCAGCGTCAGCGGCGCAGGGGGCCCGAATCCGATTTCCAGCTTCAAGCTGCCCGCGAATGTGTTTGCAGGCATGCGCGCTGCCATGGTCTCGAACGGCGCCACCGGTCTCGGCTACCTCTGCAAATGCCGCGAACTCAAAGACTATGCCGAGCGCGCCGGCGAGCGCCTCGCCGGGCAGCCGGATCTCACTTTGAGCACGGCCCTGGCGCAAGATGAAGGTGGCCCCAATGGGCCGACCAGCGACGCCGCCCCAACGCTGCCGCCGCCGCCGGACACGCGCCCGGCCGTGGCCCCGCCGCCGGTTCCCGACGTGACCGTGGCTGACACCGGCGAGCCCGATCCCTTCGTCCCCGGCCTTTTACCCGCAGTCGGCGAAGCGCAGCCGCAAACGGATCCGAATGTGGTCGTTCCTCCGCCTCTGGTGCCGGGTTCGGGATCCGGTGGAGGTGGCACCGTCAGTTCCAGTTAGCTCTGCCCCTGATTTGGCGCTGGGTACCCCCCGGGGCCGGGACGCAACCAAGGTCCGTATCCCCGGCCGAAGTTGCCGTCCCAGGGCACTTTCGCCTATCCGCGGATACGATTCCAACGCCGGCGCCGTCTGCTAGATTTTTACTCCAGTGCTAAATCGCCCAGTAACCGCTCGGAGGGCACCGATCGGCTGGGAAACGGGTTAACGCTGTGCTATAAAATATTCATTATAACAATAAGATAGGCGATAAATTAAAGATATTGCTTCGCTTTTTAAAGGGGGGGCTGACACGCCCTTTTGTCACCATGCCCTTTGCCCGTTTGGCGGCTCGATTCGGCGGCAATGGTCCGTGTCTGCAAATTCGGTGAAGGGCTCGGTAGCGGTCAACTTCATTACTCGGCATCTGCGTGATCCAAGCGACGGACGAGTATCGCCCGTGGGTCATCGTCGTCTTGCCCAATTTCGCTCGGCCGCGGCCGAACTGGCGTCGCGGGCGCTCTGTCTTGGACTGCTGCTGGGCACGTCCACGGTAATCCTCGCGGCTGCAAACGAGGGCATCCAGCTGCGTTTGAGCGACCAGCTTTCGGAAGACGTTCGTGACGAGGCGCTGGTTTCCGACGGGCCAGAGGCGCGGGAGCCGGGACGGTTTCAACCGCGATTCTCAGCTCTGCATCTAGGACTGACGGTGGCCACGCTTTACGACGACAACGTTCTCAGAAGCAGTTCCAACGAAGAGTCGTCGCTCATTCTTAGAACGACACCAAAAGCGCTTTTGGAAGGGCGTGTCGGACGCCACGATTTTCTGCTCGGCTACGAGGGCGAGTACGCCAGCCATTTCGATATTTCTGATGAAAACTACTTCGACCACGATTTTATCGCCGATGCGCATTTGCGCTTGCACCGAAAATTAAAGCTTGTTCTGGACAATGGGCTGTCTTTCGGCCACGACCGGCGCGGCGCATTTACCTCTCGCTTGACTGGCTCGAAGGAGCCGGACCGCTGGCGCCATCATCACGCGGGGATTACCGCCACCTTCGGCCGTGCCTGGGCATCAGTGCTTCCGACCAAGGGCGGGTTCGGCATCGGATTTGAGCAGTCCGGAATCCGCTACCTCAACAATAACCAGGGCTCTCGGGACTTCGACCGCCAGTCTTTCGCGCTAAAAGGGCGCTACAACCTGGGTTCCAAGCTTTCCCTGGTGGCGGATGCGGACCTCAGTTTCACCGACTACACGGATTCGGCGACGCCTTTGGACAATTGGGAGCTGGAGACCCTGGTGGGCGTCGCCTGGAGGGCCACCGCGAGGACCCGCGGCGAGGTGAAGGTCGGCTTCCTCGAGAATGACTTTGACGATCCGGGCCAGAACGATTTTTCAGAAGCCAGCTTCGATTTCGAAGTGGAATGGTCGCCGCGATCCTACAGTTCCTTCACCGCTTACGGTTCCCGCGACATTGCGGACTCCGGTCAGGGTGGTGGCTCGGTTGTGGTGGACACCGCAGGGCTTCGTTGGCGCCACGGGTTCAGCTCGCGTCTGCTGACCGAGGCAGGGCTCGAGTTTCAGCACGCGGATTTCGAATCTGACCGCGAGGACGACCTGTATCGACTCGACTTGGCCGCAAATTATCGCCTCAACCGCTTCGTTCAGTTGCGCGGTGGTTTCGAATATCTGACCCAAAGCTCGGACGATTCCAGCGCTGAATACGACAATTCCATTGTCTTCATCGAGCTGAACGTGTTGTTGGAGCGGGGTTCAGGTGGCGGAGATTTGATGAATTAAAGTTTTGTGACGTGGTTCACGTGGTCTTTGTGATCACCGTCTATGTATCAGTAGACCGGCACTGTCCGGATGCGAATTTTAAGTATTCTTGGGAGTATCAACGCGGTATTTCCTGCGGTAGCCGTTGAAGCTATAGCGCGCGTGACGAGGGCACCAGTTTTGAGGCATTGGTCGATCAGAATTATTTTCGCATTGCTGGCGGTGTCCGGAATGTCATCGGTGGCGTTGACTACGTCCGCGGATGGGCAACCCAAGTCCTCGGTCGATCCGACTTTGCTTTTGTCTACGGACGTCGGGAGCAGTAACGCGAAGGCCCTAGTGAGCGAATCTACAACGGGCAAAGCCAGTGGAGGCGAAGCCGGGTCGGGCGCCTTGGCGCAGGACGCAGTCGCTCAGACCGGCAGCGCGCAGCCGGCCTTTGAAGGCGCCGACAGCTACCGGATTGACACGGGTGACGGGATTTCCGTCACCGTTTACGACGAGCCCGATTTGAGCATCAAGGACGAGCGCGTCAAGGGTAACGGCAAGATTTCTTATCCTCTGCTTGGGGAAATCCAGGTCCGCGGCCGCACTGCCTCGGAGCTTCAGCGACTCATTACCGAGATGCTTTCGGACGGCTATCTGAAGAAGCCCAACGTCACCGTCAGCATCGACACCTTCCGATTGTTCTATATTAAAGGTGAAGTGCGGAATCCGGGGGGGTTCAACTACGTCGACGGGCTCACTGTGCAAAAAGCGGTGGCCTTGGCGGGGGGATACACCGAACGTGCATCCGAGCGAAACATCACGGTGGTCCGGGACAGCGATCCCGCGCAGCGCGCCCGACAGGCAACGCCGGGGACGCGTATCCGACCGGGTGATGTGATTACCGTTGGTGAGAGCTTCTTCTAAAGTGAATTCATTCAGCCAGGGCCCCGACTCTGGTCGTTCGCACCTGATTCCGGTTGACCTCAACGCCGGCACCTCGGTGGGATTCGAAGGCGTCGATCAGGACGAATTCCCCCTCCTCGCATACTGGCGCACGCTCAAGCGCTACAGGTGGAGCGTTGTCGCCCTAGCAATTATCGCCGGTGCCGTTGGAACCCTGGCCGCAATGAAAGCGGTGCCCCTGTACCGCGCCGAAACCCGAATCCTGGTCAAGTACAACCAGCCCAATCTTGCCAACGTACAGCAGTTCGAGAGCACACCGCTTTACTGGTACTTCTACGAAACTCAGATTGACATCATCCGTAGCCGCTCGGTAGCTGCGCGGGTGGTGGACAAGCTTGGCCTGGATAAGACCGTCCCATCCGCAACGGCGCAGGACGAGTCTTCCAAGAATGAGAACGCCACCCCCGGTGTGGTTGATGGCTGGGCTTCGGAATTGGTCTCCTGGCTGCACGGCTGGAAAGAGCTGTTGCCGCTGGCGTGGCGAGCGCCCGAGAATCCGAAGATTGCACCGCAGTCTCCAACAGACGCCGCTATCAATGCCATTATCGGCGGGCTGCAGGTCACCGGCGGCAAGGAATCGGAGGTGCTGCAGATCCGGTATGTTTCCACCGACCCGAACCGAGCGGCGCAGGTTGCCAACGCCGTGGCCCAGGCGTACATCGCCTTCGGCTTGGAATCGAGAAGCTCAAATGTTCAGCAGGCAACGGGTTTTCTTCGCCAGCGAATTGACGAACTCAAGCTCAAGCTGGAGAAATCTGAGCAGGCGTTGCAGGAGTTTCAGCAGGCCGAAGGCCTAGTGGATACGCAAAATCGTGAGAAGATCGTCGGCGCGCAGCTGGGCAGCCTCACCGCCGAGCTGATCAAAGCCCAGGCCGCCAGAAGTCAGGCTGAGGCGCGCTACAACCAGGTGAAATCGTATGTCGTCAATCGCAGCGACTATGAATCCCTGGTGACCGTAATCGGAAAT
This sequence comes from uncultured Gammaproteobacteria bacterium, assembly GCA_947258715.1. Lineage (GTDB taxonomy): Bacteria > Pseudomonadota > Gammaproteobacteria > HK1 > HK1 > CAMYJH01. Next base: position 85,877 of record CAMYJH010000032.1, on the reverse strand, counting down.
CCTCTAGTGCTTGACGCTCACCGGTCTCGTGTCGATATGGAGCGGCGAGTCTCCGAGCTGGACGAGCGCTACGGCGAGAAGCATCCGCGAATGCGTGCCGCGCTGGCGGATTTGAAACAAGCCGAATCCCGCCTCCGCACGGAAGTGGAAAAAGCCGTCGAGACGGTGCGAAAGGAGTTCGAGGTCGCCAAGGCTCAGGAGCGCGAGCTGAAAAACATCATCGACGCGCAGCAGGCGGAGATGCGTACGCTTTCGGGAAAGGCGTTCACCCTTGCCAAATTCGAGCGCGAGGTGGAAGCCAACCGCCGGCTCTACGAAAGTTTCGTCGCGCGTTTCAAGGAAGCGGACATCGCTGACGACTACGACGTAAGCAACGTACGCATCATCGACGAGGCCAAAGTTCCGACCGGCCCGTTCAAGCCCAACAGGCAGCGGATAGTTTTTGTTTCCGTGCTCATAGGACTGCTTTTCGGTGTCTTCCTCGCCATCATTCGTTCTCGACTTGACGACACCGTCAAGACGCGCGAGGACGTGGAAAATCGCCTCGGTCTGCCGCTGCTTGGCATGCTCCAGAGCGTCAGGGTCAGGCGCCGCAAAGGCCAGACCTTGGATCAATACGTGCTGACGGATCCACGCACGCCGTTTTCCGAAGCCGTCAACGACATCCGCACTGCGATTCTTTATTCAGACGTGGACGACCCGCCCCACGTGGTGCTGCTGACTTCGTCCATCGCCCAGGAAGGCAAGACGGCGCTCGCATGTAACCTGGCGCTGGCTTTTGGAAAGCGCGGCAGGACGCTGTTGCTGGACGGGGACTTGAGAAGAGGGCGCCTGGCTAAAGTGTTCGGAGTCGACGCGGAGCGACCGGGGATCACCGACGTAGTACTGGGCGAGTGCGCGCTGGAAGATACCATCCTCGCCCATCCGAAAGCCGAAAACCTGTTCCTGCTCTGCGCCGGCACGGTGCCGCCGAATCCGCTGGAGGTCGTCTCTTCGCGAAAATTCGCCCGCGCGATGGAGGATTTGCGGACCCGTTTCGATTACATCGTCATTGACGGCGCGCCAGTGCTGCCGGTCAGCGACAGCGTGGTGCTGGGGCATCTGGTCGATGCCGTCGTGTTCACCGTTCAGAGTCAGCAAACGACGTTCAAGACGGTTGAGGAAGCCTTGAGGCGCCTTGCGTCCGGCCGGATCAGACCTGCCGGCGTGGTTTTGCAGCAGGTCGACCTTGCCGCTCTTGAAAGCTACTCCAGCGGTTACCGCGGCCTGTATCGCAGCTATTCCACGTACCAGTATCAGCAGCAGCCTTCCAGCTAGTTCCAATCTTTCTTGCGGACATCCAAAATCCAGAATCCGCGAGCGTCTTCCGGGCGCGAAGCAATGAATCGTGCCGCGGCAGCGATGTCCGCCGCGGGCTGCTTTGCCGCGGCGGTTCTGGCGCTGGCATGGTCATGGGCCGATCTCACGGTCAGCGTCGCGCGGGCGCCAGAAAATGCGAAGAGTCTGGCGCAAATGACGCCGGATCGCTGGCAGCAAGCCTTTGAACGTCTTTATCAGGCCCGCGCCCTGGATCCGCTTAACGCGAGATATGCTGCCGAGCTCGGCCGACATTACGCCTGGCTCGCCTGGCGAAGCGGCGGCGTCGCGGACGCGGCGCGCGCGTACCGACGGCGTTCCCGGGCGGCCTACTTGGAAAGCATCGGCCGCCGCCCCAGCTGGGGGTATGCCTGGGCCAATTACGCCGAGTCCAGACTATTGCAGGACGACGCCGAATACGGCACCCGGCTCGCGCTGGAGCGCGCCCTCGTGCTGGCGCCGTTGGAGACAAAGACGCAGCTCAAGTCCTTGCTGGTGGCGTTTTCTATCTGGGACCGTCTGAGCGAGAGTCAGCGCGCAAAGACGGTGGCCTCGCTCAGACGAGCGCTGTTGGTCGACGAGAACGTGGAACTCATTTTTCGCATGGCGGTACATACCGGGCGTGAACATATAGTGGAGGGCGTGCTGACCCACGCGCGTCATCGCGAGTTGCTGAATCGAATTGTTGCCCAGAGTGGCCGCTGAAGGACGGGGCCCACGACCGATAATGCTATGACCCAAGCCAACAACAGCCGACCTTCCTCCGCTTCTTCCGCTCTGTTTTTCGGCCTGCTGTTGATGATCGCCTGGCTGCCGGTGCCGTTGGGCAGCAATCGCGTCTGGTCCGCGGGGCTGATGCACGCCGCCGCCATGGTGCTGCTGGGCGCGTGGTGCCTGAGATTCATCGCTCACGGCACCGTGGTGACGCCGGCGCTGCGAAATGCTAGTACGGCGCTCGGTTTTTGCGTGCTTTGGCTCGCTTACGTCGCGCTTCAGGCGCTGCCGCTTCCGCCGGCGCTGCTGGCAGCTCTCAGTCCCAAGGCCTTCGAGCACTATTCCGTGACCGCCGTCGCGGGGTTTGCGCCGCTGTCGACCCTGAGCCTGGATCCGGGGTCGACCCTGGCAATGTTGCAAAAGATCTCGGCCTATGTTGCCCTCTTTTTCCTTACCATCGTGCTGCTGACGTCGCGTCGCCGACTGCGACTCATGCTCACGGTGCTCACGCTCGTTGGCACCGCCGAGGCCTTTTACGGCATTCTGGTGTACCTGGGCCGGGGCCATTTCGAGCTCTGGTATCCCGGCATCTGGGGAAACTCGGTCTCCGGCACTTATGTCAACAGAAACCACTTTGCCGGTCTGATGGAGGTCACCATCCCTGCCGCCATCGGGCTCCTGATTGCGCGATCGACGGTGCACTACGGCCGCGGCTGGCGCGAGGCGTTGAGAGGCAGCATGGATTTCGCGCTCAAGGACACCGGCTGGGTGTCGTTTTGCCTGCTCATCATGTGCACCGCGCTTATACTCAGCACCTCCCGGGGCGGCGTAGCGGCGCTGGTGTTTTCCATCGGATTTGCGGTGGCGCTGGCGGTCTTTTTTCGCCGCGGTCGCGCTGAAGAATCGCGAGTGCCGCTGAAAGTCGGCGTTGTCGCAGTCGTGGGCGTCACATGGCTCGGCGCGGGCGGAATCGTGGAAAAGCTGGAAACCGTTGGCTTCGCCAACAATCGCGGCGACATTCGAGAAGCGATCTATGCCATGGTCGGAGATTTCTGGCTCACGGGTTCCGGGGCCGGGACCTTTCAATGGGTGTTCCCCGCCTATAAGACCGAAGCGCTGGGCGGCGGTTACTACGAGCACGCCCATAACGATTTTCTGGAGCTGCTCGCGGGGCAGGGCGTTATCGGGTTCGTCCTGGCAGGCGGCGCTATTTGCATCCTGCTGTTTAAGATCATTTCGGGCTATCTTCGTCGCCGCGATCCGCTGATGCGCGGCGCATTATTCTTTGCCCTATGCGGTGCCACCTCGCTACTGGCGCACGGCCTGGTGGATTTTAATCTCAATATTCCCGCCAACGCGGCGCTATTCTTCATACTGCTGGGCGTTGGGCTGGTGGCCGCCGATCTGGAGCGGGGAGGCGGCAGGCGTCGAAGGCATTACGGCGACCACGTGATGGCGGACGCCTCGAGCCAGCAGGACCTAAGGCCAGCAGCTTGAAGATTAAGGGTGAGAAACGAATCCTGGTCACCGGCGGCGCCGGCTTTCTGGGATCCCATTTGTGTAAACGCCTGGTCGAAGAGGGCCACGACGTGCTTTGCGTGGACAACTACTTCACCGGCAGAAAGCGCAACATCCAGCCGCTGCTGGAGGCTCCGAATTTTGAGCTCATGCGTCACGACGTGACCTTTCCCCTCTACGTCGAGGTAGACGAGATCTACAATCTGGCGTGCCCGGCCTCTCCGGTTCACTACCAGCACGACCCGGTGCAGACCACCAAGACCAGCGTGCACGGCGCGATTAACGTGCTGGGGCTCGCCAAGCGCGTGGGTGCCACCATCTTTCAAGCCTCCACCAGCGAGGTTTACGGCGATCCGGAGATCCATCCTCAAACCGAAGACTACTGGGGTCGGGTCAACCCCGTGGGAAAACGAGCCTGCTACGACGAAGGTAAGCGCTGCGCTGAGACCCTCTTCTTTGACTACCGACGGCAGCACGGACTGTCAATCAAGGTGGGGCGTATATTCAACACCTACGGTCCGAACATGCACCCGAATGACGGGCGGGTGATCTCCAATTTCATCGTTCAGGCGCTTACAGACGCACCGATTAGCATCTACGGCGACGGCTCGCAGACGCGATCGTTCTGCTACGTGGACGAACTGGTCGAAGCCTTCGTTCGATTCATGGCGACCCCTGATGAGATCACTGGTCCGATAAACCTCGGCAACCCCAGCGAATTTACCATCTTAGACCTCGCGCAGAAGATCATCGACCTGACCGCATCGCGTTCGCGAATTGTGAAAGAGCCACTGCCAGAAGATGATCCCGTTCAGCGTCGTCCGGACATCACGATGGCGAAAGAAGTTCTCGCATGGACGCCCTGCATCGGGCTCGAGGAGGGATTAAAAAGAACCATAGGGTATTTCGACGCGCTGCTTTCAGAAGCTGGCGAGATAAGAAACCGTTAGCCGCGCGTCGGCGCAATACGGGAATTTTGCCCGCACTATTGAAAATCGCAGGCGCGCTGACTCCGAAGTTTCTGCTGGAGCACAGGCGTCGGCGCATCGCACTCGATCTGCTCGGCATCCCCCACGGCGGGCCGGCGGCGTACTGGCGCACGGCGCAGCTCGCCGCCCACGTGGAGCGATGCCGTTTTGATCTCTGGCCAGAATTCTTGCGCCTCAAGCTCGAGCGCTGGTCGCTCGTCGATGTGGGCGCGAATGAGGGTGAATTCATAGACAGCGTCGGCGCCCTCAGGGCGCCCGCCGCAGTCTATGCCTTTGAACCTCTGCCTGAGCTCAAGGCGGTACTCGAGCGGACCTTGGAGCATCACGAACAGGGGCGCGTGATTTCCGCGGCGGCTGGCGATCAAATCGGATCGCTGGTGTTGAACCGAGCCCGCAGCCCAAAACTCAGTAGCGTGCTCGAACCGCAAGCGGCCATGAGCGAGCACTACCGCGACGCCATAAGCATAATCGACCGGATCGAAGTCCCGATAACAACGCTGGATGCAGAGATTCCGGCGGACGTCGTCGTGGGTCTACTGAAGATCGATGTCCAGGGCTTCGAGCCGCAGGTGCTGGACGGCGCGATGCAAACGCTGTCGCGCACCGCGGTGGTTATGTTGGAAATCAACTACGCGGAGCACTACTCCTGCGGCGGTCATTTCGAAGACGCCCACGATCGCTTAAGCGGCGCGGGTTTCAGGCTCAGCGCCGTATCCTGCCCCCACATCAGCCGGGGTGTCCCGTTGTGGGCTGACGCCGTTTACGTCAGTCGGCATTTCGAGCATGAAGACGCACAACCGTGAACTGGCTTCCGCAGGAAGGGCGATCGGTGGCGCGACCCGACTCGCAGGTGCGCCAGATATTGAGCGGCACGGCGTGGTCCGCTGGCGGAACCCTGCTGGGGCGCTTGTTTGGTTTCATCGGTACCATCATCGGTGCACGGCTGCTGGGCGTCGCAGGGTTTGGCGCATTCAGCTTCGTGCAGTCCACGGTGAGCGTGGTCAACGCCTATGCCGGACTGGGCGTCGGCACCACGGCAACACGCTACGTGGCCTCCCAGGGAAAAGACGAAAGCGCCGCCAGAAGCGTGTCGAAAAAGCTCATCTGCTTCGGTTTCATCGCCGCGGCAGTCGCTGCCGTAGCGGTCGGCGCGGGCGCGCCCTGGATTGCCAACGCGCTGCTCGGCCGGCCGGAGCTCTCCAGCGCGGTGCGCGCTGCCGCCTTTCTGGTGCTGGCGGGCGTCGCCTGGGAATCGGTTCAGGGGGCTTTGAGCGGTTACCGGGAATTCGCCCGCATCGCCCTGTGTACCGCGGTTGCGGGGGCCGTCGGGCTCACCGCCATCGTATTGCTCACGCCCCTATTACAGCTGCCGGGATTCATTCTCGCCCAAGCGACTGCGTCAATGGCGGCCATCGGTGTCGGCCTGGTAATGCTGGCGCGGCGTTGGCGCCTTCACGCTGCGAACTCCGGAGATGCCGGCGAGCGACTCAGTGTCATGCTTCGTTTCGGCGCCGTGTTTCTTGCCTCCAATGCCATCCTCGCCCCGGTGATGTGGCTGGTGGCGTGGCGACTTTCGGCGCTTCCCAACGGACTCGAAGGCCTGGGCTTCTGGGGCGCCGCGCATCAGTTGAAGAATATCGTCGCCCTGCTGCCCGGACTCGTGTCCCAGGTGGCGCTGCCGCTGCTCGCGTTTCACTCCGCTGATCCGAAGCGATCGGAATTTCGCACTACCTTGCGCTCGAGCGTGCTGATCTCGGGCCTTGCCGTATTGCCTGTTGGAATTTTGCTGATGCTTTTCGCGGGACCACTGCTTTCGCTGTTCGGCACGGACTTTCGCGGCGGGGCCGGGCTTGCGTGCGCGGTCGTCGCCGGCAGTATTTGTCATCTATTTGCCATGCCCATCGTGCACGCGCTCACGATTGGAAACGTCAGTCTGATTGCTGTTGTAAATTTGATCTGGGCAAGCGTGTTCCTGGCAATAGTCTGGTGGCTCGCTCCGACGCACGGGGCCCTGGCGGCGGGTCTTGGCTGGTTTGCAGCCCATGTGGCATCCATGATTCTGACGGCGGCGCTGGTGCGCATCCAGGGAGGCATCGATCGGGACACTCTGATCGATGTGGGCGTGGTGCTGGCGCTAACTGCTGGCGCGGTGGCCGGAGCGCTGAGCGGCCAGAGCTGGATTGCGTGGTGCGCAGCGGCGGGCGCGTGCGCTTGCGCGTTTTGTTGGTTCCATGCGCTGCGCCGGGAGGCGCGGGGCGCTTAACGCGACCATGCCGATCAACAATGTCATCGTTTTTGACGTGCGTTCCATATGGGTCACCGAACTTGCACGCGCCCTGGCGACGGAGATACCCACTACGGGGCTTCGCCCAAGCATCGACAACCTGGGATTGCTTCATCGCGCCGCGCGCCCGCTAAACAGCGAAGGCGCGCTCAACGTATTCGCCTGCCGGCTGCAGCGCGGTTGGTGGCGAAGCGCGCTTTTTAGCGAACGCCGGAAGCTGGTGGCGTTCGTCCGTTCTCGGGCAGCGATGAATCCCACCACCTGCGTTATCTTTACTTCGCCTCACTATGCTTCGGTGGCAGGTGCTTTTCGGGCCTGTACCACGGCGTATTACGTCACCGACAATTTTCGCGCCTGTTTTCCCGAAGAGCCCGCTATTGCCGCTCTGGAGGCAAAGCTCGCTGCCTGCGTCAGCCACGTGTTTCCCAACTCCGAGCGTATCCGGCGTTTCTTTGTCGATGAGGCGAAGGTCGAAGACGACCGCTTGACGGTGATCCCCAACGGGGTGCGGAGCGAAAACGTTCCGCGCGTACCGCTGGATGCGCCTTCTGAGCCGCCGGCGGAGATGCCGCCGATACCCCGGCCATGGGCGCTGGTGATGGGCAATCTCGCCGCCAACACCGACTGGCCGCTGCTGGAAGCGGTTGTTGGCGAAACATGGTGGCTCCACTGGGTGTTCGTGGGCCCAACCGAAATGCGATGTGCGTCGGATGCGCACGAGCGCATTCGACGGCGGCTGATGGAAACAGGAGGAAGAGTGCATTTCCTCGGCTGGCAGCCTCCAGCTAGGCTGAATGGATTTGCCCGTGCTTGCGATGTCGCGGTGCTGCCGTACATGAAACGCGAGCCAACCTATTCGGGCTCATCCACCCGGTCATACGAGCACTTCGCCGCGGGCAGGCCGATTCTCGCCAGCGAGGGATTTGCCGAGTTGCTGCAGCGGCAACCGCTGGTGAAGGTCTGTCGATCTGCGGAGGAAATGATCTTCGTGTTGCAGTCTTTAAAGCAAAGCAGTTTCCGCGACGGATACGAAACGGAGCGCTGGCGTCTTGCGAAGGAGTCTACGTGGAACCATCGAGCCGCCCGCATGCTCGACGTGCTCAATCGAGATCAAGGTCGACAGTCGCCGCCACGCGGCCCTTTGTAACGACAGCTATTGGATTCACCTAATCGCGGCATATTTTCTCTGCTGCTTGTGCTGTGCAGCACACTGCTCGCGTTTTTGCTGGCTGAGCTTTTGGTTCGCTGGCTGCAGCCTCAGGCTCTCGTGGTCCCATGGCAGGACGAAATCAGCGGAATTACGGCACCGCGACCAGAGGTGGAGGGCCGTCACTTCGTCCCCGGCGCGTTTGACGTTCGTATCAGCTTTAACGCGCAACGTTTTCGGGGAACTGTGGAGTACGAGACACAGCCGCCCGACGACGTTCTAAGAGTGGTCGCCCTCGGTGACAGCTTTACCTTTGGCTACGGTGCAGACGATCACGAGGCGTATCCTGCGCGGCTCGAAGGTTTGCTCAATGCCCGGCTTCTGGAGTCACAGCGGTATCGGCGAGCTGAGGTGATCAATGCTGGAAACGGAGGAACCGGGACCGGCGAACAAGCGCTCTGGTTCGATATCTGGGTCAAAAAGTTCCACCCTCATTTCGTCATTTTAGGCGTCACGAGCAACGATCTCGATGACGACATGAAACGTGGCCTCTTTTATGTCGGCACCGAGGACAAAGTGAGACCTAGAAGTCTCAACGAGACAGCAAGAGCGGACAACCACCTGAGGAGAGTGCGACGACTCGCGAATGCTGTACCCGGTTATCGTTATCTATCGCAGCATGCGCATCTGCTTGCTCTCGCAAGAAACACTGTCTCTCATCGGCTGGCAGCGATGAGATCGACGAGAACCCCGTCATCGGTTCCCGGAGTTCGACAGAACATGGGTTCGCCTGAGCAATGGCAACGCATAATTGCGATATTCGAGGGTGAAATCGCCTGGCTCAATCGGCGGATCAAAGAAAATGGAGCAAGGCTCCTGGTGGTTTTTATACCGAGCCGGGAGGCCGTGTATCCATCCAACTCGCCTTGGAAAGCAACGGTTGTGCGCGGTTCCCGTCTTATTCGAGATGCGCTCGCCCGTGTATGTAAAAAGCAGAGCATTCCATACCGGGATCTCACCGCTGATGTGCGTGTGTCGGCACAGTCGTCGAGCACCGCGCTTTACTATTCCGGTCTCGATACGCACCCCACGCCGGATGGCTATGCTTTGATAGCGTCTCGCGTTTCCGATCTTTTGCCAGACGAGCCGTAACTCTCCGCTGGCACAGCGCTTGAATCTTCGGCCAATTTTCAATCCGCGTCTTTTGGAAGATACAACCCGGTGAAAATGGATCCGCAGCTGAGCCGTGATACTTTGCGGGTTGCTTTGGTGCTTTATCGCGATGATGCCCGCGCGGGCGGATCTTTTCGAGTTGGGGAGGCGCTCGCCGTAAATCTTGATCGGTCGCGAATCGAACCTCACCTGGTTTTCGCCTATGGTGGGAAAGGCACACTGAGCCGAAGATTCAACGGCGAGTCCGCGTTTCTCGGCGCCAAGGGACCGATTGATCTTTCCGCCTGGATAAGGGCGCGAAGGTATTTCAAATGCCTGGCTTTCGACATCGTGCACTTCGTCGAGCCGGTGAATTGGCTTCGACTCATGCTGTCAGGTACGGCCGCAAAAAAGATCGTCCACGTTCACGGCAGGTTCTTCCCGGATCATCTGACATGGAAGAAGCGTCTACTGAATCGGGCCACCATAGATACCGCGAACGCGCGGGTGTGCGTCACCTATGGTGCCTTGAAATCGCTGCGAAAGCTGGGCTGGACGGGAAATGGAAATAACTTTGTTGTACACAACGGTGTTGACTGCAGGTTGTTTGCGCAACAAAGCGAGCGCGAGGCTTCCCGCGTCGCCCTGGGATTGCCAAGCGACGCCCTGGTCATGGGTATGGTATGCCGACTGGTGAAGCATCGGGGTGTGCAGGATGCCCTCCGGTTGCTGAACATGTTGCCGACAAGGTGGCGTCTGATTATTTGCGGAGACGGGCCGTACAGGTCGAAGCTTCAAGCTATTGCGAAAGAACTCGGCGTGCTCGATCGAACGCACTTCATCGGTCTTCTGGACGATGTGCGTCCAGTGTTTGCCAGTATGGACGCATTCTTGCTGCTCGCCCGTTATGACACTTTTGGAATCGCCACCGCGGAGGCGATGGCATCGGGCGTACCGGTACTCGGTCTCGAAGGGGAGGGCGAGTATCGGGAACCCGAGTATCCGCTGATCACGCCGGGAAACGCGCTACTGATTCCGCGCCGGAACAAAAGCGATTTTGAGGCGGAGGAGGCCGATGAAGTCATCGCGGCACTGGCAATGCGCCTTCGCTCTCTGGAGAGTGAGCGCGACGCGTTTGTATCCATGTGTGAAGAGGCCAGGGCGTGGGTGGCGAGCCGCTTCGGCGTCGAGCGCCAGGCGCGGATGCTGGCCGACGTCTATGAGGATGTGGCGGCCCGGTAATGTCTGAGCGGCTGGATGAGAGAAGCGGGCCTGACGAGATTAGCGCCTTCGCGGCCGACGGATCGGGAGTGGCGGTGCTGCGCCGCGGCGAAGAGGCTTCAAGCGCGGAGATGCTGTGAACTTCGACACCGGGGCTCCCGCCGAGGTGAATGCGGATGCTGGAAGGCGCTCACTGTGCCCGCATACGCGGGTGCTGGCGGTGATCGGCGACGCCAACGACCCAGGCGCGTGGAGCGGTATTCCGTATCATTTTCTAAGCGCCGCTAGGGCCCGAGGGCTGATCCAACGCGGGCTGGATTTGCAGCCCAGGGGCTTGCAGTGGCGCGTGAAAAGGCTGCTTTGGAACGCGAGCCGGATGCTCGTGGGCGACCGACCTGGAGGCTACCAGTTCAGCTACGGCTTTCTGGAGCGCCTGTGGGCGCCCCATCTGGCTGGCCTTGAGGGATGCGAAGTGGTGAACCACTTCCAGCTCTACGCGCCGTCGGTGGTCTCCATGGCCGAGCGCTCCCGGGTGACGCTGGTGCCGTACATCGACATGACCCTGACAGAGCTGTTCGAGGATTACGAACTGGGCGCAAAAATCGGCCGCAGGGTGGCCCGCGATGCGCTCGAGCTGGAGGCATCAGGATACCGCGCTGCTCGAAGAATTGTCACCATGTCGCGCCGATCCTCGGAGATATTGCAGCGAAAATATTCAATCTCCGGAGAACGTGTTTATGTGGTGGTGCCCGGGGCGAACCTGGACGAGACGCTTGTTAGTCAATTTGGGGAACCCTCTCTTGAGGGCGATTCTGAGTTCATCGTTGGCTATATTGGAAAGGACTATTTAAGGAAAGGTCTGTACCGGCTGGCGCGTGCGGTGGCGCTGCTGCGCAGCGAAGGCACGCGTGTTCGCCTCCGCGTCATTGGTCACTGTCCGGACGACCTGCGTCGAGCAGACGGCGTGGAAGCAATCGGGTTCTTAGACAAGCGGGCGAATCCCCAGGCGTTCGTCGCTGCGCTGGCACAGTGTGCGCTCGGTTGTCTTCCGTCCTATGCCGAGGCTCTGGGCATCGCGCTGCTCGAGTTCCTGCGTTTGGGTATTCCGGTGGTGGGCACCCGGGTCGGCGGCATCCCCGACGCCGTGCCAGAGGGCGCCGGCGTGCTGCTGGATAGCGATGTCGATCCAAGGGGACTGGCGGAGGTCATCGGTAGATTATGCGCCGACAAGCAAGCCTACGCCGCCCTGTCTCGGGGAGCATTGATGGCGCGCGCCTGGACCACCTGGAAACGCGCGGCCTCCGAATTTGGCCAGGCGATATCGGGCGGAGCCTGAGGTCCGCCAACCGATGACAGCTTAATTGGCATGCGCTTCGATCCCGCATTGATCCCTTCGCCCAGTCGGTTTACCGCCGCTTTTTTGTTCCTGACGGTGATCGCGGCACTGTTTGCACTCGTGACGGCGGACCATCCGCCGTTAATTCATCCCTTCGCCGCGCTGATTGCCTCTACCTTGGTTCTGGCGATGTTCGGCGGCAGCCGCAGTGCACTGGCGAGTTTCATGCGTTCTGGCTTTCACGTCGGTTTTTTTGCTTTCTTTCTTTACATCCCGTTGTTCGATACGGAGGCCATCAGCGCCCGTCTCAGCAGCGAGACTATCGACGCCGTCGGCTGGATGCTGATCCTCACGGTGGTGAGCTTCGAGATCGGCTACTGGTGGTTCGCTCCCAGCCGCCGGCGCGGTTTCGAGATCACGTCTGATCCTCCGCTTGATCTGAAAACCCAAAAGAACCTCGTCAGCTTTCTCATTCTCGGCGTTCTCGGCTGGCTGATCTTCGTGGTCGACCAGGTGACGGCATTTCAAGTGCCGGCGACGACGCTGCTATTGACCATGCGGGGGAACATCGAAGGGGCGGCGGCTGACGCCAATCCAGTGCTGGGTTATTACGGCGGCATGGTGGTGGTCTCGGGAATCTACCTCGCCGCTGCCGCGGCGGTGGTGCTGATCACGCGCTCGAGAAAAGCCGGTATGGTAGTGCTTACCTTGTGCTGGAGTGTGCTGGTACTGGCCGCGGCTATCGGTTTCTTGCGCGGATCGCGGGCGGTCTTTTTCTACGCCCTGACGCCCTTGATTGTCGTCATCTGGTCGGTTGTCTCGGAGAGGCGTGGACTGCGCTCGTTCCGCTGGATGTGGCTGGTCTCGGCGGCGTTCGTGATTATCATCTCATGGGGCGCGATGTCGGCCATGCGCGGCGGCGATATTCGCAACTATGAAGGTGGTTGGGGGGATATCAATCCGGAGCAGCACGTCACCGGCGCGCTCAACATCTACGACTCCCTGGCGGAGATTGTCGAAGGCTTTCCGGAAAAAATTCCCTACCAGAACGGTAAATCCCTGGTTGCACTGGTGCTGGGCTGGGTGCCTAGGCCCGTTTGGCCCGACAAACCGTATCCCTTCAGCCTGCATCTCACCCGCTTAAGGGGCGAGACTCTGAAGGCTCGATCAGCCAGCATCGCATCGGGATTACCCGGGGAGGGTTACGGCAACTTCGGCTACTTCGGCGTGTTTCTGTGGGCGGGACTTCTGGGATTCGCCGCCAGGAAGGGTGACGACGTGATCCGCGGCTTGCATATCGCCGAGCCGCTCAAGATCCAGATCGGCGCCACGGCTGCCATCTGGACCGCAATGATTGTGCGCGGCGGCGTTCCGGAGATGTTTTATATGGGTCTGTTCGTCATCATGTTCCCCGCCTTGCTGGCGCTGTACCTCAAAAAAGCGCAACAGCGCTCGCAGATGGCCTTGGAGCCCAATCGCGGCCAGCAATCCCGACGCCAGCTCTGACCGGATCGCGCCGCCGGCGTCGATAGGCGCTGAAGTTTTCCGCCGCTGCGCCAATACTTGTAGACATGAAGAGAGCACTGCTCCCCTACAGGTATTTTGGTCCCTACCACTGTGCCCGCATCGAGCCGACGCGACGCGCATTCGCCGCCGCCAGCCTGGAGCTCGTTCCGCTTTGCATCCTCCCCGCCTCGCGCCAGTACCGCTGGTCCCACCCGCTGGATCAATCCGTTATTCGACTCGACCTGGAAGGCGACGCCCGGGATCGACTTTCCTGGATCGGTCTGGCCGGCCTTTATAGCGCGCTGACGCGGCTTTCCCCGGACCTGGTCTTCGTCAACGGATGGTCCGCCCGGGACGCCCTGTTGTGCCACGCATGGTGCCGGTTGAACGGCGTGGGCCGGGTGCTCGTTTGCGACAGCCAGGCCGACGACCGCCCCCGGGCGGCACTCAAAGAGTGGATGAAGTCGCGCCTCGCCGGCGGCTGTGAGGCGGCCTTTGCCGCCGGGCGGTCCTCGTCAAGCTACCTCCAATCTCTCGGCGTTCCCGCAAGCGCCATCACGCTGGGGTGCGACGTGGTCGACAATCGCCATTTCGCCAGCGCAAGACAACTCCGGCGCGAGGCGGGAAAACGTCTGCTGACCGTAAGCCGCCTGATTCCGGAAAAGAATCTCGTCGCTTCGGCACACGCCTTCATCGAGTTCTGCCGCTCGCGCGGTTCATCGTCGGCGTGGCGCTGGACGATCGTCGGCTACGGGCCCGAACAGCAGCGCTTACAGGCCATCGCCGACAAAAGCCAGGGGCGCATCATCCTGGCGGGGTTTCGCGGCTACGAAGAGCTTCCGTTGGAGTACGCGGACCACGATGTCTATTGGCAGCCGAGCTTAAGCGAGCCATGGGGACTGGTGGTCAATGAGGCCATGGCATCGGGAATGCCGGTGCTGGTGTCACGCCAGTGCGGCTGCGCCCGAGACTTGGTTACCGCGGATACCGGCTGGATTTTCGATGCCTCATCGAGACAAGCGCTGGTCGGTGGACTCGAGGTGGCGGCCAGGGACCGGGAAAGATGGAGGGCCATGGGGGCGGCTGCCGCGGCGTTTATTAGCGATTGGGATCTGGATCGGTTCGCTCGCGGTGCTCTGGCAGCTGCTCGCATAGCGCTTGGTCAAACCTCGCCGGAGGAGCTTTCCCAGAGTGCCGGCCTCTGATCCCAGGGCCCTGCGGGTGGTTCACGTTGTGCCCTCGCTGAACGTCGGCGGCGGCGGACCAGCGCGCAGCGTCATACGCCTCGCATGCGCGCAACAGCGACTGGGGGCGCAGGTGCTGGTGGTCAGCGGAGAGAACGGGCAAGGCGGTAAAGATGATGCGGCCGAGGACTCAAACGGAGAGCTGGAGATCCGCCACTGTCGTCAGCTGCCGCTGCCGTTCGAACTTCCCTCCTGCGGGATGCTGCGAACGCTCGAGCGGGAGATCGCCAAGGCCGATTTGGCCCACCTGCACAGTCTCTGGAACGGTACCATCACCGCAGCGGCTCGCATTGCCCGCAATTCGGGCGTGCCTTACGTAATCAGTCCCAGGGGCATGCTGGATCCCGAAGCTATTCGGCAGAAGCGGACGTTCAAGCGCCTTTACCGAATGCTGGTCGATCACTCCACTTCGAACGGGGCGGCCGGGTTTCATTTTCTGACCACAGATGAGCGGGCTACGGCGGTTTGGCCGCCTCACGCCGGGCAGCGGACGGCGGTGATCCCCAACGGAATCGAGGTGGACGCGGTGCAGCAGGCGGCTGGCTTGTTTTCGCCAACAATGTTCCTCGACGCTGGTCCTAATCTGCTCTATCTGGGCCGGCTTCACCCCACCAAGGGGCTGGGGCTGCAGCTGGACGCCTTGAGCGGCCTCAAAAACAGAGGCATCGAGGCGCGCCTTTTTTTCATTGGACCCGACGGTGGAGATGCAGCGCGACTGAGAAAGCTCGCGCGGGCGGCGCGAGTGGACGAGCAAGTGCAAATACTGCCGCCGGTGTACGGCGATCAGCGCTTAGCTTTGTTGAAAGCCGCCGACTGCGTGCTGCTGACCTCGCATTTCGAAGGCAACTCTGTTTCCGCCATGGAGACCATGGCCGTGGGCGGGTTGCTCATCGCCACGGACACAACTCACCTGGACGAAGCGGCGCGCTACGATGCCGCCATCGTGGTCAAGCGCGAGGCGACGGCGGTGTCGGACGCCGTGACCCAAGTTCTAAACACCCCCGAGTTCGGCCAGTCGGTGCGCAAACGGGCCGTCGAATATGCGCGCACAAGCTTGGAGTCTGCGGTGATCGCCCGCCGAATGCTGTCCTTTTACGATGAAGTGCTGGCGATAACCTTTGCTTCTGGTGCATGGGTATGACCGAAGCGGCGTCGGGGGAACAACAGGGTACAGAGCTGAACCGGCCGCTCTCTGTAGTAATTCTCACTCTGAATGAGGAGCGCAATTTGCCCGCCTGTCTTCAGAGTCTCGACGGGCTCGATGCGGAGGTCTTCGTGGTGGATTCAGGCAGCACGGACGACACCGTGCGCATTGCCAAGGAGGCCGGAGGCCACGTCTGCAATCACGAGTTCGAGAACTACGCCGCGCAGCGAAATTGGGCCTTTGAGAATCTGCCGATAACAACGCCGTGGACGCTTTGCCTGGACGCGGACGAGCGCCTGACGCCCGAGTTGCGACAGGAGATCATTGAACGCATCAGTGTCCCGGCCGGCGGTCCGGACGGTTACATGATGAAACGCCGTACCTATTTCCTGGGTAAATGGATCCGCCACGGCGGCCAGTATCCGGCTTACCATCTGCGGCTGTTTAAAACCGGAAAAGGACGCTGCGAAGATCGGCTCTACGATCAGCACTTCCTGGTAGCGGGTCAGGTCGCGTCGCTCAAGAACGACTACATCGACATTATCACTGCCGACTTGAGCAACTGGATCGAGCGACACAATCGCTGGGCATCGCTGGAAGCGAGCGAGATTCTGGCGCAGAAAAACCGCCAACAGACGGCGCAGGAGAAGACCGTGGTACCCGATCTCTTCGGCACTCCGATACAGCGAAAGCGCTTTTTGCGCTCCATCGTGTACCAGAATTTCCCGTTGTTCTTGCGGCCATTTCTGTTCTGGATATACGGCTACGTGCTCAGGCTGGGTTTTCTGGACGGTATGCCTGGGCTAATTTTTCACACCCTGCAGCGTTTTTGGTTTCGCTTTCTCGTCGACGCAAAAATCTACGAGCAGCGAACAAGTGCCCGCCGCGAGTCGTCCCCGTGACGGCTCGAGCGGCGGTCTACGTTCTGGGGCTGAACGCGTTTCATGCCGACTCATCCGCGTGTCTGTTCAAGAATGGGAACCTCGTGGCAGCGGCTGAAGAAGAGCGATTCCTGCGCAAGAAGCACTGGGCGGGGTTCCCGGCTGAATCGATTCGCTACTGCCTTGAGCACGCGGACATCGATCTGCGCGGCGTCAGTCACATCGCCATCAACAGCGATCCTTTATCCAATCTGTGGCGAAAGCTCGTCCGCATCGTGACCAAACCCCGCGTTGCCGGGCAGCTGGCGGGAAGAATCAAGAACGCCAGGGCGCGCCTGGCACTCGAGGCGGCGCTGGCGGAGGCAAAACTGCCGGGGAGGTTTACGGGCCGGGTGCACCGGGTCAATCATCACCTGGCGCATCTGGCATCCGCGTTTCTGGTATCGCCTTTTCAGGAGGCCGTCTGCGTCTCTGTGGACGGCTTTGGGGACTTTGCAAGCGCCGCCTGGGGTTTAGGTCGAGGAGACGACCTGCGCCTGGACGGACAGATACGTTACCCGCACTCGCTGGGGATTTTTTACCAGGCCCTGACGCAGTACCTCGGGTTTCCCCACTACGGCGATGAGTACAAAGTCATGGGTCTCGCGCCCTACGGCGAGCCTCGACATCTTGACGCCATGCGCGAAATCGTGCGTGGTGGCAACGGCGCCGGCTTCGAGCTCGACCTCGATTACTTCACCCACCACGGCGGTGGTTTCGAATACCGCTGGGATGGCGGCCTGCCGGTGGTCGGACCGCTTTATAGTGATAAGCTTCTTCAGCGCTTGGGGCCCGCCCGCGGCGAGAGCGAAACCCTGGAACAGCGTCACAAAGATTTGGCCCGGTCGATGCAGGCGCGCTATGAAGAAGTATTTTTCGGCATGCTCAATGCCCTGCAACAGCGCTACGGGCTGGACACGCTGGCGCTGGCGGGCGGCTGCGCCATGAACTCCGTTGCCAACGGCAAGATTTATGCGAACACGCGTTTCAAGAGGATTTACGTGCAGGCAGCGGCGGGCGACGCGGGCGGCGCCATCGGGGCGGCTGCGTGGGTATGCCGGCGGGTAGTCGAGGCCAGGCGGCCGTCGCCCATGGAACACGCGTACTGGGGACCCGGTTACGACGACAATACGCTGGCCGCAATCATTGAGACGATGCGCCCCGCGCTATCCGGAAACGGCTGCCGCGTGCGTTTAATCGAGGACGAAGGGGAACTTTGCCGCGCGACCGCCGAAGCCATAAGCGAAGGCCTCGTGGTCGGGTGGTTTCAGGGTCGCATGGAATGGGGGCCGCGTGCGCTCGGAAATCGATCTATCGTCTGTGATCCGAGGAGGCCGGACATGAAGGAGATTCTCAACAAAAAGATCAAACGCAGAGAATCGTTTCGGCCGTTTGCACCATCGGTCATGCGCGAGTACGCGCCAGAGTGGTTCGAAACCGATGACGACGTCCCTTTCATGATGCAGGTGTTCACCATTCGGGAGCAGAAACGCGAGCTGATACCCGCCGTGACCCATGTCGACGGCAGCGGGCGACTTCAGACCGTCACCGCGTCAAGCAACCGCAAATACTTTCGTTTGATCGATGCTTTCAATCAGCGCACCGGCGTGCCGATGATCCTGAACACCTCGTTCAACGAGAACGAGCCCATCGTGTGTACGCCCGAGCAGGCGATCGACTGCTTTGTTCGCACCGATATGGACCGGCTGGTTCTAGGCAATCACCTGATTACGCGCGCACAGCCTTAATTCGGGAAGACAAAAGAGATGAGGGACATTCCCGGATTCTCCGCTTACCAAGCCGAGATCGCCGCTGCGTAGTTGGAACTGCTTCACCTGACATCGGGGCGAGTCATGAGTTCCCGCAAGCGCGAGCCGCGGTTGCACTCGCCAGGACGGTGTCAGGTCCGATGATGTGGGCGCTGCGCTTTGTTCCGAGAGAAGGCGCAGAATATTCGCCCTGCTGCTGGCAACCGCGATAATCCCACGCCGGGCTCTGGCCGTGGGGCCGTTTATCTACGTACTCTTCTGAGGGCGCTTCTTCTCTCTTATCTCCCACCGCCGTCAGGTGCGTTTCCGGGCTTCCACTTGATGTTGCAGCCGACGCTCGGTTTTTGGTCTTCGGGCGCGTCGCGGCCTTCGAGCAGGGCATCGGCGGCGGAGCGCAAATCCTTACCCGTTACCGGCAACCCGTTGCCGGGTCGACTGTCGTCGAACTGACCGCGATAGAAGAGACGGCTGTCGGCGTCATAGAGGAAAAAGTCAGGCGTGCAGGAAGCGTCGTAGGCTTTGGCAACGGATTGGGTTTCGTCGCGTAGATACGGAAAAGTGTAGCCGAACCGCTCGCTCTCCAAAACCATGTTCTCCAATGAGTCCTGGGGGTGAGTGGATGCGTCGTTAGAATTGATTGCCACCACGGCGAGGCCTTTGTCCTGGTATATCCTGCCGAACGAGGCCAGCGCCTCGCGTATGTGCTTGACGTAGGGACAGTGGTTACACATGAAAATCACCAGCAGTCCGGGAGCGCCGGCAAAGTCCTTCTTGCGCACGGTTTTCCCTTGCGTGTCCGGGAGCTCGAAGTCCGGTGCCACGGTGCCGAGCTCCGCCATTATCGATGGGGTCAGCGTCATAAGATCTCCTGTCGACTGTATAGTCTGCCAGCGCAATCCCTTGCTGTGTGGTAAGCCGAGCGGCAGCGCATTCCTAACTGGCGATCGCGGTGAAAAAATATGCCTAACGCCGATGGAGAAAAATGTCAAGAATTTTGCACTCCAAGCGAAGGCGAATATTAGCTGGAAATCAAGATGTTTTCGTCTCCTTTGATAGTCTAAATTTTCCGAAAACCTATGCTAAGATTCGGCCATGTCGCAATCCGCACTGTCATCACTGGCGCGATTCCAGACCCACGATCTGGCGGCGTTGATTACTCTCTACGAAAGTAACTACTTGCGCCTGCTTAAGCTTGCGCCGGAGCTCGGGCAGATCAATGGCACTGTCGTATCTCGAGTTGCCGGTGCGCTCGACCTCTACATGAGCGTCGAAGAACGCTTCAAATACACCACCACTTTGAAACTGACTTATCGTTTCCGGGACGGCGACGAGTATGCCCTGGAACCCAACGCGCGTGTTTGCGTTTATCATGACGTACGCTGCGCCGAACTGCTCGGTCATAGTCGGCGCAAGCGTCCGTGGGGCGTGTTGCCTTGGCGTGTCGGGCGCATGGCGGAGCTCGAGCGACGATGGGAAATGAACCGCTTTTTGCTCAAATGGCTGCGGTTCTGTAGCCACCAGGGGCACCTTTTCCTGGCATGCACGGCAAAACCGGCGGCGGTTTGCGAGACTTAGATCGACCCGACCCGAGGCCCAACGATTCTAAGGAAGGTCTGATTTATCAGACCTTCCTTAGCTAAGCAGGGATGCGCCGCCGAATCCGATGACTGTAAGTCATTGGATGCGTGAGGCAAGTGGAAACCGCGTTTTCACTTGCCGACTCTGAAAATTCCAGGGATGGAATTATTCAGAGTTTCCCTAAGGCGCCGTTTTTCGGTGCGGCCTTGTCCACCGATTCTGATTTTTCGTGGCCGGCATTGGTGGCCGGTTTCAACCGGGCGCGAGGTCCATGATTGATCGAGTTATCAGCGGCGGGCAAACCGGCGTTGATCGGGCTGCCCTCGATGCGGCGCTCGACGCAGGACTCGATTGCGGCGGATGGTGTCCCAAGGGCCGGCGGGCCGAAGACGGCACCATTCCGGATCGATATCCGTTGAAGGAAACCGAAAGCGCCGACTACCGCGACCGCACCCGGCGTAACATTGCCGACTCAGACGGCACGCTGATACTCGTCGTGGGCGCCATCAGCGGAGGAACGGCGCTAACGCGTGAATTGGCGTTGGCCATGCCTAAGCCCCTTTGTGTAATCGACCTCGATTCTCCTGCGCCATGGAGTGAAGTCTGTGGATGGATCCGCGACAACGATATTCGCACTCTCAATGTCGCCGGGCCAAGGGAGAGTCAGCGACCGGGTATTGCCGACCGCGCGGTCGAATATCTGTCGGCCTTGTTTCTTGAGTTGAATCCAGGTGACAGAAATTCTGCACTTTCGGCGAAAGGCAACTCAAAGCAGGTCCCCGAGCATGAATGAACGCTCGCTTCAAGTCGTGCTCGACGAGAAGGAGAGCGTTTCCGCCTCTGTTCTTGTTCCAAAGGCAAGCGATGGAAAAGCTTCCGCGCTACTGGTTCTTGCCCACGGAGCGGGTAACGATATGCGCAACCCGTTTCTGAGTTTCGTCTCCAAGGGCGTGGCCGGCGCTGGAATCGCTACGCTCAAGTTCAACTTTCCATACAAGGAAAAAGGGCGCAGAGCGCCTGATTCCGCTCAAAAGCTGGAAGCGACGTGGCGAGCGGTGCTGGATCGAATACGCCACGACCCGGCACTTGATTTTGATTGCGTCTTCGCCGGAGGAAAGTCGCTGGGCGGGCGCATGGCTTCCCGGGTGGTGGCCCAGGGCGAGCGGGTGGATGGTCTCCTGTTCCTCGGCTACCCGTTACACCCGCCCGGAAAACCGGAGAAGCAAAGAATTGCGCACTTCCCCGACATCACCGTGCCCGCGCTGTTCATTCAGGGCACGCGGGATACCCTGTGCGATCTTGCCCTTCTGCGCGAAGCCTTACCGCGAATCCAGGGCGACACTGATTTGCACCTGGTGCAGGGTGGCGACCATTCTTTTGATCTGCCCAAACGTGCGGGCGTGACGCAAAAGGAGGTGTGGGAGGAAATTGTGGCGGCGGTGGTGAACTGGATTACCGCTCGTCGACGGGCACTCGAAGACTAGTGTCCCGTCGTCGCAATAGCTACGGCTATTCCTCCTCCCCGCGCCTTGCCACACGACCCGGATAGCTCGCCGAGATACGCAACCTATTTACGGGACGGGACACTAGAACCCACCTCAGAATTAGCGAGCGCAGGCGCAGCAATTATTGTATGGGTTCTAACCCGATCGACTGTCGTCGTCGCTCACCGGCGCGGTGATCGTGGCCATGCGCTGGGACAGCGGAGTGGGCGCGATTCCCAGACGGTGCTCGTAAACCACCGTATAGGCGAGAACGCTTTTGACGTACTCGCGCGTCTCGGTGTAGGCAATATTCTCAATCCAGACGTCTGCGGCAACGGAGCCCGACTGCGGCCGCCAGGCCTCTACCTTATGCGGCCCCGCGTTGTAGGCGCCGAGGGCGAGTACGTGGTTACCTTCGGTTCTGTCCAGAAGACGGCGGAAGTACAGCGTGCCGAGCTTAACGTTGAGGGCGGGGTTGAACAGTTCATTGCGCTGCTTCAGGGGTACGCCCACCGACCGCGCCACGTGCCTCCCGGTGGACGGCATTAACTGCATCAAACCGCGCGCGCCCCGGGGCGAAGCGGCGTCAATCTTGAACGCGCTCTCCTGGCGGATCATGGCCAAAACCATGGCGGTTTCGAGCCCCTGGTCCGACGCGTTCTGCGCCACTTCCTGTTCATGGGCCACCGGAAAGCGCAACCCCAGGTCGTCGCGATAGGGGGTACGCGCGACGGTCAGGATACCGACATGATGCCATTCCCAGCGCTGTGCGAGCTTCGCTGCCTGGGCCCGCTCCACTACATCCAGGTTGGCGATCCAGTAGTACCATTCGCGGCGCGCGTCCAGGGTCCTGTCCAGCGAGAGCAGGGCGCGAATGCGCCGTACGGGCGGGGTGCTTGCCAGGCGGTGAAGCGCATAGTCGTCGAAGATCAGCGGATCGTCCCTGAACTGGTAGGGTGCACTGATGGCGTCGGCGGCAAGAAAGCCGTAGTAGCTTCTTTCGCTCGCGATGCTACTGTACAGTGACTCGGCGACCTGCTGATAGCCAAGCGCCTCCAGCGTCCGCGCCCGCCAGTATCGCCAGCGTTGGGCGTTGTCACCGTTATTGCCCTCGGGATCCGGAAGCACGTCGAGAGCTTCACGCCAGCGGTGGTGAAGCACCGCGTTGGCCAGACGCCAATGCCGAAGGTATTCGCTCTCGCTCTGCACCTTTGCAAGCCAGTCGCCGGCCTCGGCGCGCCCCTTGCGGGCGTAAGCAAGGCCGATGCGGCGATAGACACGTTGCGCAAGCGTCTCGTCGAAGACATGCTTCGAGGCAAGATAGTTCCACAATGCCGCTGCCGCTTCCGGGTCCGAGCGCGCCATGCGCTCCACCGCATAGACGCGCATGCGGGCGCTGAGAATCTCGTTCGCATCAGCAGAAAAGCGCTTGATCCGATGGGGCGATGACCTGAGCGCAATCCAATCCTCGAGTATTGGGCGCTGCTCATCTGGCAGGTAGCGCGAAAGATACCTGGCAAGACCTGTGCGCTGGCTCTGCATCGCCAGCCAAATCCGTTCCCACACCAATTCCTCGCTCAGGTGACCGGCAGCGATCCAGGACCTGAACACGGGATCGCATTCGGCCGGGCGCGATTTTCCGTGCAGCCAAAGCTCCGCAATCTGCGCATAAGCAGCCTCGCTATTACCGGTTCGAATTTGCGCCCGCAGATACTGGCAGTGCAGGGTGACGTCGTCGGTAGCTTCGTAAAATTCGAGAAAGCGTTTCCAGCGGCCCTGTTTTGCAAGCCTTTTCAGCCAACGGCGTTTGAGCCGCGGTGTGAGCGGCAGGTCACTGTAGTTGCTCAGAAAGGCCTCCACTTCTTCCGGCTTCGCGCGCGCGAGCCGCCGCGTCAGATCCGCGTAGAGCAAATAGGGATAAAGCGGATAGTCCTTCAGCGATTCAGCCAGCTGCAGAAAACGCCGACGCTGTCCGAGCTTGATCGCCCGCTCCGCCTCGAGAAAAGCCAGGTCTTCGGAGTCCGAGGACGATGGAACCGGTAGCGGCGAGAGCAGGGCCAGCGATTCGCTGCTCAGACCCACCTCCATCGTGGCCCTGGAAGGGGTCGATACCAGCACCCCCAGCATGAGCACCAGCGAAACCCGGTGCAGCCACTGACCGCACCAGCGCCGGTTCTTCGCGGGCAAACCCCGCGGCTCCCGAAGATCAGAAAGACAATCCCGGGAATGAAATACCGTGGTGGATTTCACCTGCTGATTAAAGGAAAGTCTCGTTGTTATACATAGTTATTAGTCGTCGCAGGATCTCTCCGCAACCCAATTCCGCATTAAAAGAACCCAAAGTCCCATGCCGCATAGCGATTTTCCAATTAAAGGCTCGACTAAGTCCATTAAAACCTTGCTCGAGGTCATGGCCCGATTGCGCGATCCGACTGCCGGTTGCCCCTGGGACCGAAAACAGGACTTTCACACCATCGCCCCTTACACCATCGAGGAAGCCTATGAGGTCGCTGACGCCATCAGCCGTGGGGACACGGAAGCGCTCGTCGACGAGCTCGGTGATTTGCTGTTTCAGGTGGTATTTCACGCCCAGATGGCGAGCGAAGAAGGCACCTTCAACTTCGGCGACGTGGTGGCCGCGATTGTGGGCAAGATGATTCGACGTCACCCCCACGTGTTCGGCGATGAGCAAGTGAACGACGTTAAGGCGCAGTCGCTGAGCTGGGAAGCGCACAAGGCCCGGGAACGCAAACAGCGCGGATCCGGGAAAAAAGAGCAGAGTCTGCTCGACCACGTTCCCGAGGGGCTTCCTGCGGTCAAGCGCGCACAGAAGCTGCAAAAGCGCGCCGCCACTGTGGGGTTCGATTGGCCGTCGGCGATGGAAGTGATACCCAAGCTTGAGGAAGAGATCTCGGAGCTTCGCCAGGCTATGAACGACGGTGCGCCAGCGGCGTGCCTAGCAGCGGAGCTGGGTGATCTCATGTTCAGCTGCGTCAATTTTGCGCGCCATCTGAACATTGACGCCGAGATGGCGCTTCGCAACACCAACACCAAGTTCGAGAACCGTTTCAGATATATCGAGCGCAGTCTCGCCCGCGATGGTCGAAGCGTGACCGAAACCGACTCCGACACCCTGGAAGCACTCTGGGACGAGGCTAAGCGCAGCATATCGTGAGGGCTCGACGGCCCCCTCAGCGCGCGCCGGTTCGCGCTCGCCACGCGGCGATTGATCAATGAGACGACTTTAAAGGAAACGTCACCCGCACCGTGACGCCCTCGTCGCCTGTTTGGTTCTCCGCCTGCGCTTTGGCACCGTGATACTCGGCGATGAGGCGGACGATATAGAGCCCCAGCCCCAAATGGGGCTCAGCGCTTTTTTCGCTGCCGCGTAACGACACCATGGACTCGAAAAGCTTGCCTTTCATGGCGTCCGGGAGCGGCGGGCCGTGGTTAAGCACCTGCAAAACCGCCCTCGAATTCGTCCTTTCGAGGCGCACCGATATAACGCTGCCCGGGGTGGCGAAATCGCGCGCGTTGGCCACCAGCTTGTCCAGTAGCTGCGCAATGAGGTCCGGTACCCCGTCCAGCATGCACGCTTCTCCCGGGCCCGAGTAGATCATGGGCGCTTCAGGCCAGGTCTGGCGATAACCCTCGACGCTTGCCGAAAGCATCCGATCGAGGTCGAAGCGTTCCCGCTCGGCGCTTTGCATGGCTTCTTCTAGACGTGTTGCCTCGCTCATGCGCACGATCACGGTTTCCAGCCTAGAGAGTCCTTCCTGGGCCCGACCCACGTATTTTTCAGACTCGTCGCCGCCCATGGCTAGAGTGTCCAGAGACGACCGAATCACCGCCAACGGCGTGCGCAGCTCGTGGGAAAGACGCCGCGCCAGCTGTTCGAGATAGTGGTTGTACTGGCGCAGACGCTCCATCAGGCCAGAGAAGCTGCGGCCGAGGTCCCCGATCTCGTCGCCGCCGCCGGATCCCGTCACCTGTCCCACCAGGCGGCCATGCTCGTCGATGGCGCCTTCGGCTTCGTCGCGCAGCTTGCGCAATCTACGACTGATGCGATCGGCGAATAGAAACAACAGCAATCCGGCACCGCAGAAGACGATCAGAGTCGTTGTGAACAAATCGGCCAGGGCCTGGCGGCGCACGGTCTGAATGCTGAGGGAAGTTTCCTCTACCACCACCGCTCCCGCCACTTTGTCCTCAATCCAGATGGGGTAGGCTGCAGAGACGATGAACACGTCCGGATTATCGGTGCTTTTCCAGCGGGCCGACTCCAAACCCTCCAGGGCGGCGTCGAGTTCCGGTCCGGAGAGCTCGCCAGCGACCGTGGATTGTTCGAAAAGATCCGCCGGCGGAGGGCGAAGAAGGAGCGCAAACAGCGGATTGATTTTCACCCCTGGGGCCTGCTCGGCGAGGCTGCCGCCGTTGGCCAGCACCCGGCCACGGGTGTCGACGACATGGATTCTGCGCCCCGGATTTCTACCCAGGCTGCGGATCACGCCCTCGATGCCGGGAGATGGAAATACCAGCCGAGCGGGCGCTGCCCGGCTTCCGGCCGCGGTCGAAAGGACCCGAGATACCTCGCCCCGCGCCGAATCCACGTCGGCGATATCGAGCGCCATTCGTTGTCTTACGAGGGCCGTGGGGATCCGCAGCTCCACGGTGTAACCCGCAGGGTTAGGCTGCCACTGAGCCCAGATGCGAGGCTCCCGGCGGTTGAGCGGCGTCAGCGGATCTGCGGCGCTCAACGCATAAACGCTGACCCGACCTGGGGCAATGGGGGAGATACGATAGCGCTGTGTTTCTCCTGGGTCGTCGCCAAGGCGAATATCTACCACATCGCCGGGCAGCGGTTGGGGAAACCCCGGTCGTCTATAGCTGACCCGGGCATCGGTGACCTCGAGCAGCAGATACAGGTAATCCCCGTAGCGCCCTGCCAGGTATCGGGCAGAGAACCCCGAGTCCTCGCCAGCACCGGTTAGCGGTTTGAGATTGTTGCGGTAGCGTTCCCAGTCCTCAGCGTAGCCGTCAAGCTGCATCGCATAGGCAAGCGGATGGACGAAAATTTGGAACGCCGCATCCTCGCTGATGGAAGCGTACTGTTCGAGCAGGTCGACGCGATCGTGTAGTGCTCCGGCCAACGCCTGGGCCGCCGCAAGCACTGAGGCCTCGAGCCCCTGGCGGAGAAAATTCTCCATTTCCTGAACGTAGCGGTAGCCCACATATGGGATCACCAGAAGCACCGCCGATGCCATCAGCACCTTGGCGCGAATGCTGAATCGAAAAAAGGTCACCCTTTGAAGTCCGATACCGGACTCGACGTCAGCCGCATGTCCAGCGATAGCCCATGGCGTAAACCGTGTCGATACAGTCGAAGCCGGGATCCAGGGCCTGGAACTTTCGCCGAATGCGTTTTATGTGTGAAGTAATAGTGCTGTCGTCCACGACCACGTTGGCTTCTTCCATAAGTTGGTCCCGGGACTTGACGTGGCCGGGAAATCGAACCAGAGCGTGGACAATCCAGAATTCCGTCACCGTCAGCGGCACCGCCTCGCCGCCCCAGGCGCAGGTGATTCGATCCGCGTCCAGGCTGAGGCGGCCTCGTTCCAGCACCGAGTGGCTATCGGGGGGAGAACGCAGGGCCTCGACCCGGCGGAACAGAGCCGCCACCCTCGCCAGCAGGTGCGAGAGGCTGATGTCTTTGGTGAGATAATCGTCGGCTCCTAGGCGCAGTCCGGAGATGGTGTCCAGGTCGCTGTCGCGGGCGGTAAGAAACATGATTGGCAGGGCCGGGGAAAGCGAGCGCAGCTCCCGGCAGAGGTCGAAACCGCCTTCGGCCTCAGGCCCGAGGCCGATGTCCACAATGGCGAGGTCGGGGAGGCGCTCGCGAAAACGCGACATGGCGGTCCCCCGGTCGGCATAGGTGGAGACGGCGTAGCCCTGGCGGCGAAAGGCCTCGGCGTAGTTTTCTCGTAACGCTTCTTCGTCTTCGACGATGGCGATGTTTCTGCTCATGGGCCCTCCCGGAACCGGATCCATTTAGCGACATTAGCCCGCCCCGACAAGGGTAACCCACGCGGCGAGCCGCCACCGTGGAGTTGGGCAAGTTTCCATTTTTTTGCCATATTTTGTCTTGAGGGCGCCTCATCTCGAGGGGCCCCGAATGCTAACTTCTGTCACTACCGAATTCAGAAACGGCCGATGGACACCGGGAGGATGCAACCAGTGCAGACAATATCTAAACGCCAGGGGCAGTTGCAGACCCTCGGACGGCTGCTTGCCGAAGCCTTGATTGCCGGGGCATTCTGCGCCCTGGTGCTGGCGGCGGCGGTCATGGGGGTAGTCCTGGCGGCCTAGCCCGGCCCGCTCGACGCAGGTCGACACCAGCCCATCAGCTCCCTCTGCGCCCCTCGCGGGGGGGCTCGAAGTTGCGTCACCCAAGCCGACAAGCGGCGATATAGTTAACCGCTCATAACGGAGCGGCTCATGCGGGTTATTCATTCTGGTCACGCTTCCGGCGCCGATTGGCGCATTGCCATTGATCGCGCGCTGCAGAACCTCGGCCCGGTCGGGCGACGGGCTGAGCTGGGAATTTGCTATCTTACCGAGGCCGTCGGCGCTGACTCTGCCGAGGCGCTTCGCCGACTGCGTGAGCGATCCGATGTGGCCCACTGGATCGGAACCGTCGGTTCGGGCATCTGCAGCGACGGGGTAGAGTATTTTGGCTCTCCAGCGGCGGTCGTGCTCACCTTGGCGATGCCAGAATCGGATTTTCGAGTCTTCAGCGCCTCGAGGGCCGACCTGTCCGATTTCGATCCCGGAATCGCCCCCTGGATCGAGGACAGCTGTCCGCGATTCGGTATCGTCCACGGAGATCCCCGCAACCCCAATCTGGAGGCCATCCTTGCCAGCCTTTCCTCGCGTCTTGGCGGAAGTTTTCTGGTGGGCGGCTTGTCCAGCGCGCGGCTGGCGCATTTCCAGTTAGCCGACGGCGTCGTCGCGGGCGGTATTTCAGGAGTTTTGTTCAGCAGCAAGGTGGCGGTTTGCACGCGGCTCAGCCAGGGCTGTGCCCCCATCGGTCCGCGCCACGCGGTCGGCCGTACCGAGGGTAACGTAGTATTCACCCTCGATGGTCGATCCGCGGTGGAGGTATTCGCCGAGGATATTGCGGCTCTGGGAACGGTTAATCCCGCCGCGCTTTCCGGCTCTATCCAGGTGGCGATTCCGGTAACCGGAAGTGACACCGGCGACTACATGGTGCGTAATTTGATGGCAATCGACCCGCGGCACGGCGCCATAGCCGTGGGCGAGCTTCTGCACGACGTGGAGCAGATCATGTTCTGCCAGCGGGACGCGTCGACGGCGGAGAGCGACCTTCTGAGAATGCTAAACGAGCTGAAGAAGGGACTCGATGCAGGGGCCAAGGGAGGCGTGTATTTCTCCTGTGTCGCCCGTGGCCCGAATCTGTTTGGGCCAGATTCGCGCGAGCTTAAAATAATTCAGAACCCCATCGGCAGCCTGCCACTGGCGGGATTCTTCGGCAACGGAGAGATTTCCAACGACCGGCTTTACGCTTACACCGGCGTGCTGACACTGTTCGTTTGAGCGCTGCGAATGTTTACTTGGTCATGCGCACCTGGGCGTAAGCGGAGTGGTTGTGAATCGACTCGAAGTTCTCGGATTCCACCGTGTACGCCCTAATGCGGTCGTCTTCGTTCAGACGCGCAGCCACGTCCCTGACCATGTCCTCGACAAACTTTGGATTGTCAAAAGCACGCTCGGTGACGAATTTTTCGTCTGGTCGCTTGAGCAGCCCATAGAGCTCGCACGATGCTTCCTTTTCAACTATCTCGATCAGCTCCTCGATCCAAACGAAACCCGTGGTGCGGGCGGTCACGGTGACATGTGAGCGCTGATTGTGTGCTCCGTAGTCCGAAATCTCCTTGGAGCAGGGGCAAAGACTGGTCACCGGAACCTCGACCCGAATGTCGATGTGGGGAGAACCGTCGCAAACCTCTCCAATCAAAGTCACCTCGTAATCCATCAGGCTCTTGACGCCGGTTACCGGCGCCTTCTTCTCGATGAAGTAGGGGAAGCTCATTTCGATGTGACCCGATTTCGCGTCGAGCACCTGTGTCATTTCCTCGAGCATTTCGTGGAACGATTGCAGCGAGATCTCGTATTCATGGTTGTTTAGGATTTCCACGAACCGGGACATGTGCGTGCCTTTAAAGTCGTCTGGAAGGTTTACGTACATGCTGAAAGTGGCGATGGTGTGCTGCTCGCCCTGGCTCCGGTCACGGACCCGCACCGGGTGTCGAATACCCTTGATACCCACCTTGTCGATGGGAATGCGGCGCGTATCCGGGCTGCCCTGCACATCGGCGATGGAAGGCGCTTGCGGGATTTTGGGCACTAAGCCTGCGGGTCGACTCATTAAACTACGGCTCCAATATTCGGTAGGCGGATGGCGCCACATCCAAGCGGGGGCGACCGGGCGTCGGCTATACGGTAAATACGGGCAACGTCGCCTTAATTAAAGCCATATTACTAGGGCCGGCTTTGGCCCGCCACTCGGCAACTCTGCAGCCGCTGCGGTAACACGCCATCGGCGAAGCCCTCGCCGGCAGCTATCAGCCTCAGCTCGGTCGGTTGACAATGAACTCGGACAGCCAGCGCAAGGGATCGGCTTCGGTGCCGAAGGTATCGAGGCATCTCAGCGCCGCGGCGTGAAGCTCTTGCGCCTTGAGCTTTGCCGCCTCGATTCCAATGACCGCCGGATAGGTCGGTTTATTGCGGGCAATGTCTGCACCGCTTTTTTTGCCGATGGTTGCGGTATCACCTTCGATGTCGAGGATGTCATCGCGGATCTGGAACGCGAGGCCGACGGCGCTGGCGTAAGTGTCCAGCGCCTCGGTTCGATCAGCATCTTCCGCATCACCACTCAAGGCGCCTAGCCGCACGCTGGCGCGGATCAGCGCACCCGTCTTGTGACGGTGCATGTTTTCCAATGCTTGCAGAGACAGGGGCGTTCCTACCGCAGCAAGGTCGATTGCCTGACCGCCGGCCATACCCAGTGAGCCGCTAGCGCTGGCCAGAGTGCGCACCATCTCGGCACAACGGTTTTCCGGTAGGCCGGCCTTCTCGCTTACCAGAACCTCATACGCCAGCGCCTGCAACGCATCGCCGGCAAGTAGCGCGGTGGCTTCGTCAAAAGCGCGGTGGCAGGTGGGTTGCCCACGACGCAGGTCATCGTTGTCCATAGCCGGAAGGTCGTCGTGGACCAGCGAGTAAGCGTGGATCATTTCTACCGCGCAGGCGGGTGCGTCGAGGCGAACCAACGGTGCGCCCAGGGTGATTCCGGCGGCGTAAACGAGCACTGCGCGCACCCGCTTGCCGCCGTTGAGCACCGCGTAGCGCATGGCTTCGTGGAGGTGCCGAGGCTCCATGGTCGGGGCAGGCAGACGCGCGTCCAGGGCCGCGCGTACGCGCTCGCGATAGGTCGAAAGGCATTGGTTCAGACTCGAAAAATCCATCTGTCGGGAAATGGATCGATGGGTTCCCGCCGGCCTTTAGCTCGACCTTGGTGGCAATCAGTCCGCGTCGGGTTCGTAAGCTTGGAGCTCCGATTTGCCGCCTTGCTCGGAAAGTATGCGAATACGCTTTTCCGCGGCGTCGAGAGCTTTCTGGCAGGCCTTGCTGAGCTCAGTCCCCCTTTCGTAAAGCTTAAGGGATTCCTCGAGACTCAGTTCGCCTTCCTCCATGCGCTCGACCAGCTTTTCCAGCTCATCGAGGGCGCGCTCGAAGTCAACGCCTTTTGTCGATTTACGAGCCACGCAACGAGTCCGGGTTGAGAAAGGCGGGCTACCCTAACCCAGGCCCAAAACCCGGTCAATCCAGCCCGACGGAGGGGCGACAATTGGCGCTGGCTTTTTCGTCCCTAGCGTTCTCCGCGGCTGTCGACCCCTTGGGGACGGCCGGGCGGACGGCGGCGATCAGTTCGGCACGCAAATGGCGTCGAGATCTCTTCGATTCAACAGAGGGTGGCGGCAGGACGTGGAGCGGGTGGAGACGAAGCGGGTCAAATCCGTGCTGGCAGCACGTCGGGTGGAGAAATAAGCGCGATCTTTTGACGCTGGACAATGTTTGGCGCTAGCAATGTGGTTCCATGCCGCCTGATGGCGGAGTAAGAAGGTCTGACTACGGTGCATGCGAACAACGGGAAAATTGTCAAAAAGTCAGGGCTGTCTAAAGAGTCGCCAAGCGCCGAGAAACGTTAAAACGATGTCGGTGCGATTTCGCTATCGGAACCCGTTGCCCGTATTGACAGATCTTCGGCGCTGCGAGTAATCTTTTACCTCGATTTAGAATAAGTCTAAATCATCGAATTCTAACCGCGGGGCCCCGCAAAACGGGGGTCGACACCCGCTTCGAATTGAGCGCTTACGGAGAACCCAAATGCAGATCAAGGGCACCAAGACCGAACAGAACCTCAAGGACGCGTTCGCCGGCGAGTCGATGGCCAATCGCCGCTACCTGTACTTCGCCTCCAAGGCCGACGTGGAAGGCTACAACGATGTCTCCGCCGTGTTCCGCTCCACCGCGGAAGGCGAAACCGGCCACGCCCATGGACACCTGGAATACCTGGAATCGGTCGGCGATCCGGCGACAGGACTTCCCATTGGTGGCACCAGTGACAATCTAAAGGCCGCCATCGCCGGTGAGACTCACGAGTACACGGATATGTATCCGGGTATGGCTAAGACCGCGCGGGAAGAAGGTCTGGACGAAGTTGCCGACTGGTTCGAGACACTTGCCAAGGCGGAGCGTTCTCACGCCAATCGATTCCAAAAAGCACTGGACAGCTTAAACGACTAGGTTCGGATTCCGTTCCCCGAAGGAGCGGTCTTATCCGCTCCTTAGCGGTCTGGGTTAATCGAACACATGGGCTCTGGTGCTCAAGCCAGGGCAAACGTCTGGCTTGATTGTTCATGAGCGACGGCGGTAATTCAGTTCAGCGGGAGGGTAGTCTTAAGGCCCCGGAGCGCAGGCCTATTGCCTGGCGCGACGCGGAATTCTATGACGAAAACGCGCTCATGAGCGAGCTCGAGCGCGTATTCGACATCTGCCACGGATGCCGCCGCTGCTTCAGTCTCTGCAATGCATTCCCGACGCTGTTCGACCTGGTGGACGAGTCCGAGACCATGGAGGTCGACGGCGTTGAAAAGACCGATTACTGGAAGGTCGTGGATCACTGCTACCTGTGCGATATGTGCTTCATGACCAAATGCCCGTACGTGCCGCCGCATTCCTGGGACGTGGATTTTCCTCACCTGATGCTGCGAGCAAAGGCGATCAAGGCTCGTAAGGGGCGGACGCCGGTTCGGGACAAGCTTTTGAGCTCCACCGATTTTGTGGGCGGTTTGGCAGCATCGCCCGGCGTGGCGCCCTTGGTGAACGCTGTCAATCGCCAGAGCGGGGTCAGGGTAGCGCTGGAAAAAACCCTCGGCGTTCATCGTAACGCCCGGGTGCCGGAGTACCAGAGCAGACCACTGCGAAAGCGCCTGTCAAGCCGCCCGGCGGCAGGCAGCGCTGGCGAAGCGACCGATGCGACCAAAGGACGAGTCGTCCTGTTTGCCACCTGTTACGGCAACTACAACGAGCCGTGGCTGGGAGAAGACCTGATCGCGGTTTTCGAGCACAACGGTATTCCGGTGACGCTGGCAGAGCGGGAACGCTGCTGCGGAATGCCCAAGCTCGAGCTGGGGGATCTCGAAGCCGTGGCCAGGGCAAAGGACGTAAACGTACCCGTGCTGGCACGGCTCGTCGATGAGGGCTATGACCTCGTTGCCCCAATTCCCTCGTGCGTGCTGATGTTCAAGCAGGAGCTGCCGCTGCTTTTCCCCGAAGACGAGGCCGTCGCCAAAGTGCGCGACGCGATGTTCGACCCCTTCGAATACTTAATGCTGCGCCACAAAGTGAATAAGCTGAAAACGGATTTCAAGCACGCTCTCGGGCATGTCGCTTACCAGGTGGCCTGTCACCAGCGGGTGCAGAACATCGGCCTAAAGACCCGGGACGTGCTTGCTCTGGTGCCTGAGACCAAGATCACCGTTATCGAGCGCTGTTCGGGACACGATGGCACCTACGCGGTGAAAACGGAGTTTCATCCGATCTCGATGAAAATAGGGCGTCCGGTGGTCAGCCGGGTGAAGAGCGCGGCGCCGGACCACTACACCAGCGACTGCGCCATGGCGGGACGGCACATCGAGCACGGGCTGAACGACGGTACCCGGGCGGTGCCGCCGTTCAGTCTTTTACGCAAGGCCTACGGGATATGAACATGGACCCGTTGAAACGCGAAGATCTCTACAGCCTCGAGAAGTATGCCGAGGCGCGCAACGAATTCAGGGCGAAGGTCCTCGAGCATAAAAAGAAGCGCAAAGTTGCCGTGGGGCGAAACGCAACCCTTTACTTCGAGGACCGCATGACCGTTCACTATCAGATCCAAGAGATGCTGCGTGTGGAACGGATTTACGAGAAACACGGCATCGAGGAAGAACTCGCCGCCTACAACCCGCTGATCCCCGACGGAACCAACCTAAAGGCCACCTTCATGCTCGAATACGAGGACGTGGATGAGCGCCGCCAGCAGCTGGCGAAGCTCATCGGTGTAGAAGACCGAGTATGGGTGAGTGTTGGAGAGGGCGAGCGGATCTTTGCAATTGCCGATGAGGATATGGACCGTGAGGACGAGGAAAAGACCTCAGCGGTTCATTTTCTGCGCTTTGAGCTCAAGCCTGAAGACGTTAAGCGGGCCAAGTCTGGAGCCGATATCTCCATCGGAATTGATCATGAGAACTACCGCCAATCGGTGCAACCGCTACCCACGGCCGTGCGTGACGCGCTGGCCGCGGATCTAATCTGACTCTTAAACACCATCCGGGTTGGCCGAGAGCACATCTTGGCGTGCCCCGGCAACTTCGTTCTGCAAACTAGAACGTTTTCCTAATCTTTTGTTTAGGCGGAGTTTTAAGCCCGGCCTTAAGGTTTAATCTGAGGATCAAATTTCCCTGCTACCCGGTCGATTACGGCCAATCGACAGAGTACACTTACGCGCCAAATGATCCCCCTCGCAGGCTTCAATGGGTCGCCGACAAAGCGGTTCGCCGGCATCTTGCTCGGACTTTTGCTAAGCGTTGTACAAAGCGGGCAGGCGCAACCGAATCTGGACCTGAAGGAGTCGGAGCAGGGCTTCCTCTCGTCTCCTGACACGGAGCTGCCTAGATCCGACCCGATCAATTTCCCGCACGCTCCGCGTGACGCGGACCTCGTCAGACTCGATCCCGAATTAATTGACGGTCCCTACGAATACTTCATCGACCGCGCTTCGGTTTCAATGGGAAGTGACGAGGTTCTTCGGTATACCGTGGTGCTGGAATCAAAAACCGGGGTACGCAATATCTTTTATGAAGGGATCCACTGTGCGACCTCGGAGTTCAGGACCTATGCTTACGCCGCTAAGACGGGAGACTTCAAGCCCTTAGCGTCGAAAGCCTGGCGAAAGCTGAAGTCCACAGGGCCCTACGACTATCGCAGACTGCTCGCGGAGCGCTACATATGCGATCAGAACGGCTGGGCGTTAGACGAGGAACAAGTACGAAAGCGCATCGCGCAAAACGATTCCTCCCGGATCCGGCATCGCCCCAAGCGAAGTGGCTTCGGACCTTAAGGCACTGATGCGCGAATGAGCCGAACATACGATGCGTCCGACATCGAGGTCTTAAGCGGTCTCGAGCCGGTTCGCAAGCGCCCCGGGATGTACACCGATACGTCTCGCCCCAATCACCTTGCTCTGGAGGTCATCGACAACAGCGTCGATGAGGCCATTGCTGGTTACGCCCGTCAGATCGACGTGGTGCTTTACAAGGATGGTTCTCTTTCCGTTAGCGACGACGGGCGCGGCATGCCTGTGGACGTTCACCCGGAAGAGGGCATGCCCGGGGTGGAACTGATCCTTAGCCGGCTGCACGCCGGCGGAAAATTTTCCAATAAGAGCTATCGCTTCGCCGGTGGCGCCGGCGGAAAATTTTCCAATAAGAGCTATCGCTTCGCCGGTGGGTTACACGGGGTCGGGGTGTCGGTGGTCAACGCCTTGTCCAAGCGGCTGGAAGTATGGGTGCGCCGACGCGGCGTCGAGTACGCGATGAAATTCGCCTCGGGCGAAAAGTCCTCCAAGCTGAAAAAAGTGGGCACCGTCGGCAAGCGCAATACCGGAACCACGATCCGCTTCTGGCCCGATCCCAAGTATTTTGACTCGGCCAAATTTTCTCTTCCACGGCTGAAGCACGCACTCCGCGCCAAGGCCGTGCTTTGTTCTGGTCTCACCGTGACTTATCGCGAGGAAGGGAGTCGAAAACGGGAGGAGTGGCAGTACGAGGACGGAGTCGCCGCTTATCTGGCAGGCGCCCTGCAGGGCATCGAGCACCTGCCGCAGACGCCGTTCATGGGCAGCATGGAAGGCAACACCGAGGCGGTGGACTGGGCATTGGTGTGGCTTTCGAGCGACGGCGAAGGGATCTCCGAAAGCTATGTCAATCTGATTCCGACGGTTCAGTGCGGCACCCACGTGAACGGTTTTAGATCAGGACTCCTGGACGCAATTCGAGAGTACTGCGAGTTTCGCAACCTGCTCCCCAGGGGCGTCAAGCTCGCCAGCGAAGACGTCTGGGAGCACGCCAGCTACGTGCTCTCGGTGAAGATGAGCAATCCCCAGTTTACTGGCCAGACCAAGGAACGACTGTCCTCGCGGGAGTGCGCGGCGTTCGTTTCCGGAGTGGTCAAGGACCGGCTGAGTCTGTGGTTGGGGCAACATCCGGAAACCGGCGATCAGATCGCTGAGCTGGCCATCAGCAGCGCGCAGAGACGGCTCAAGGCGAGCAGGGTGGTGGCGCGTAAGAAAACCGCCAGCGGCCCGGCTTTGCCGGGAAAGTTGGCCGACTGCACCGCCCAGGACCCTGAGCGAAGCGAGCTGTTCCTGGTGGAGGGCGATTCCGCCGGGGGCTCGGCCAAGCAGGCCAGGGACAAGGAGTTCCAGGCGGTGATGCCGCTGAGGGGCAAGATCATGAACACCTGGGAGGTCGACCCTGCAGAAGTGCTTTCCTCCCAGGAGGTCCACGACATCTCAGTGGCCCTCGGCGTTGACCCGGGAAGTAACGAATTAAGCGGGCTGCGTTACGGCAAGGTCTGCATTCTCGCCGACGCGGACAGCGACGGCGCCCATATTGCGGCTTTGCTGTGTGCGCTTTTCACGCGCCATTTCCGGCCGCTGGTAGACAAGGGCCACGTCTATGTGGCCATGCCCCCACTTTATCGCATCGACGTGGGCAAAGAGGTCTATTACGCGCTGGACGACGACGAGAAAAAAGGAACCCTGGACCGTATTGCCGCGGAGAAGCTCAAGGGCAAGATTTCAATCCAGCGGTTCAAAGGTTTGGGGGAGATGAATCCGATGCAGCTTCGGGAGACGACCATCGCCCCGGACACCAGGCGGCTGGTGCGTCTGACCCTCGAGCACGGCGATGACACCAACAAACTTTTGGACATGCTGCTGGCGAAAAAGCGCGCCGCGGATCGCAAAGCCTGGCTCGAGTCCAAAGGTGATCTGGCGGAAGTCTGAATCTCTCCGCCGCCTGGCCCGGCTGAACTGCCTGTGCCTCTGGTTTGAGCTGCTCATATAAACACGGAGCCTTTGACCCATGACCCAGACTCGAACGACCGAGGCTGACGGCAGCGAGCGCCTGCCACTCAAGACCTTCGCCGAAAAGGCGTACCTGGACTACTCCATGTACGTCATTCTGGATCGCGCGCTGCCCCATCTCGCCGACGGACTGAAGCCAGTACAACGGCGGATCGTATACGCCATGTCGGAGCTGGGACTGTCTTCGGCGGCGAAGTTTATGAAGTCCGCACGCACGGTGGGCGACGTGCTCGGCAAGTTTCATCCTCACGGTGATACCGCCTGCTACGAGGCTATGGTGCTGATGGCGCAGCCCTTTTCCTTTCGCTACCCGCTGGTGGATGGGCAGGGCAACTGGGGGTCGGTCGATGACCCCAAGTCCTTCGCCGCCATGCGCTACACCGAGGCGAAGCTGACGCGGTTCGCCGACGTGCTGCTGAGCGAGCTCAAGCAGGGCACCGTGGACTGGGCGGCGAACTTCGACGGAAGGTTGGAAGAGCCCGCGTTGCTGCCGGCGCGCCTGCCCCACGTGCTGCTCAACGGCGCCGCGGGCATTGCGGTGGGCATGGCCACCGACGTGCCACCACATAACGCCCGGGAGGTGGCCAGCGCCTGCGTGCGCCTGCTGGAGCAACCCAAGACCACCCTGGCGCAGCTGTGCAAGCACGTGCGCGGTCCCGACTTTCCCACGGAAGCGGAAATCATCACGCCGCCTGAGGACCTTCGGGCTATTTACAAGAGCGGAAACGGCTCGGTACGGATGCGTGCGGTCTATGAGAGCGAAGACGGAATGATCATCATCACCGCGCTGCCATACCAGGTCTCCGGCAGCCGCGTACTGGAACAAATCGCCCAGCAGATGGCGGCGAAGAAACTTCCGATGGTGGAGGATCTTCGGGACGAGTCCGACCACGAGAACCCGACCCGACTGGTCATCCTGCCGCGTTCCAGCCGGGTCGATGTCCATCAGCTCATGTCACACCTTTTCGCCACCACGGATCTAGAGCGTAGCTACCGCGTCAACATGAACGTGATCGGACTCAACGGTCGCCCGCAAATGCTGAATCTTCGCGATTTGCTTTCTCAGTGGGTCGAGTTCCGCATCCAGACCGTCCGCAAAAGACTCTCCTTTCGTCTACAGAAGGTCGATTCCCGGCTTCACGTGCTGGAGGGATTGCTTGTCGCGTTTCTCAATATCGACGAGGTGATCGCAATCATTCGCAGTAGGGACGACCCCAAGCACGCTCTAATGAAAAACTTCAAGCTTTCCGAAACGCAGGCCGAAGCGATCCTGGAACTCAAGCTCAGACACCTTGCCAAGCTCGAGGAGATGCGTATACGAGGCGAGCAGGACGAGCTTGCAAGCGAGAGGGACACGCTTTCGAAAACGCTGAAAAGCGCCCCACGGCTGAAAAAGCTGGTGCGCGACGAGCTTATCGCCGACGCCGAGAGCTACGGCGACGATCGGCGATCCCCCATCGTCTCCAGATCGCCGGCCGAGGCCATGGAGGAGAAAGCGCTGGTGCCGACGGAACCCGTATCTGTGGTGCTGTCGGAGCGCGGATGGGTGCGCGCGGCCAAGGGTCACGACATCGAGCCGCGCAAGCTCAGCTACAAGTCGGGCGACGGCTATCGCCACATGGCGAGGGGGCGGAGCAATCAGACAACGGTGGTGATCGATTCCACCGGACGCACCTATTCCATCGCCACCCATACCCTGCCGTCGGCCCGAGGGCAGGGTGAACCGCTGTCAAAGCGACTCAAGCCCCCCGAGGGCGCCACCTTCGAAGGCGCCATGATCGGAGAGCCCAGCGCCCAGTACCTGCTGTCCACTGATGCGGGTTACGGTTTCGTCGCCGCGCTTGGGGATCTGGTTTCCAAGAACAAAGCAGGAAAAGCGATACTTTCGGTGCCCAAGGGCGCCAAAGTGCTCACGCCGTCCCCGGTTTACGACTTGGAAACCGACCGGGTGGCAGCGGCTACCTCGAGCGGCAAGTTTTTGGTCCTGCCGCTGGCAGAGCTTCCGCTGCTGGCCAAGGGCAAGGGACTGAAGATCATCCAGATCCCTCCGGCGAAGCTGAAGGAGCGGGAAGAATTTGTCGCCGCCATCGCGGTGGTGCCCGTAGATGGCCAGCTCACGGTGCACGCGGGCAAACGCCACCTGACGCTCAAATCTGCCGACCTGGATCATTACGCCTTGGGTCGCGGGCGGCGAGGCTTGAAGCTTCCCCGAGGGCTGCAGCGCGTAGATGACCTGGTGGTGGTTTCGACGCAGAAAGAGGGCGATTGAACATCGGTAAGGCAAAAAAAAGGCCGGGATCGCTCCCGGCCCAACTAGGCGATAGAAGGAGGAGATTCCGTCTCCGTGGCCGGGATATCGGCCGGGTCTTGAGAAGCTTTAGCCCAAATCTAGTCGAAGCCGTCTAAATCTTGCCTGGGGTAGAAACGCGGCCTTATACAGGAGTTTAAAAATGCTTCGTATCTCTCTGTTTTTAATGACGAATATAGCAATCCTGGTGGTGCTGGGCGTGTCCATGTCAGTGCTCGGGTTCGAACCGTACATGCGAGCACAGGGGCTGCAGATCGACCTTCAGGCGCTACTCATCTTCGCCGCCGTGTTTGGCATGGGAGGCGCTCTCATCTCTCTGGCGATATCCAAGTGGAGCGCCAAGATGGCCACTCGCGCGCGGGTCATTGAGCGACCGGGCAGCGAGGTCGAGGCCTGGCTGTTGCACACTGTGGAACGATTGGCAAAGGCGGCGGGTATTGGCATGCCGGAGGTGGCGGTATTCGAGGCGACGCAAATGAATGCCTTTGCTACCGGGATGCTCAAGAACAACGCTCTGGTGGCGGTGAGCACGGGTCTGCTCCGAGGCATGAATCGAGACGAGGTGGAGGCTGTACTGGCCCACGAGGTAAGCCACGTGGCCAACGGCGACATGGTCACGCTGACCCTGATCCAGGGCGTGCTGAATACCTTTGTCATATTCTTGTCGCGGATTGTGGGTCACCTGGTCGATCGCGTGGTGTTCAAAACCGAGCGCGGTCACGGACCGGCATTCTTCATTATTTATCTGTTGGCACAGGTGATTCTCGGCGTGCTTGCGAGCATCGTCGTGATGTGGTTCAGTCGCTGGCGCGAATTCCGGGCCGATGCGGGCGGCGCAGCGCTATCGGGACCGCGAAAGATGATCGCGGCGCTGGAGCGGCTGAAAGCGACCGCCGATGCGCCGGAGTTACCCGATCAGCTGCGTGCCTTCGGCATCGCTGGCGGGCTCCGCGGCGGCCTCTCCCGTTTGTTTATGTCGCATCCGCCGCTGGATGAGCGGATTGCGGCGCTGGAGACAGGCCTGCGCGCGCAGCGGTGAAGCTCGAATTCGGTCGGGTGCCGGATTTGGCTATATCACTGGCGGAAATAAGGACGCACTGCTTGAGGGAAGATTGATGGCAAGTTTCAGCACCAGCGAATTCAAGTCGGGTCTCAAGGTTCTTGTGGACCATGACCCTTGTTCCATCATCGAAAACGAGTTTGTTAAGCCGGGGAAAGGCCAGGCGTTCAACCGGGTCAAGTTTCGCAATTTGAAAACCGGACGGGTGATGGAGCGCACCTTCAAGTCCGGGGATTCTCTGGAAGCCGCCGACGTACTGGAAGTGCCGCTGCAATACCTATATCACGACGGTGAGCACTACCACTTCATGAATGAGCAGACCTTCGAGCAGTACGTTGCAGATGACAAGTCCGTCGGCGACGCCAGGAATTGGCTCAAAGAACAGGACGTTTGCACCATAACCCTTTGGAACGGTCAACCGCTGATGGTAACGCCGCCAAATTTCGTCAATCTTACCGTGACCCAGACCGACCCCGGCGTGCGCGGCGACACCGCCAGCGGGGCGAGCAAGCCCGCGACGATGGAGACGGGGGCCGTGATCAAGGTTCCGCTGTTTATTGACGAAGGTGAGGTGCTGAAAATCGATACCCGCACCGGCGAGTACGTGTCGCGGGTAAAGGAATAGCTTCCCCTTTTCGAACAGGACGTGCCAGTGAGCAGCGAGGCGAGCTGGCGGCCCGCGGCGACGTGCGAGGTACTGAGGCTTCGCGCGGCCATGCTCGCCGCGGCGCGACGTTTCTTCCTCAAACGTGGCGTTATGGAGGTGGATACCCCGGTGCTGAGCGCCGCCACCGCTTCGGACGTGCATATCGCCAGTCTGCAGACCAATATTTCGCTGGACGGACCAAAGCCGGTATATCTGCAGCCGTCCCCGGAGTCTGCGATGAAGCGGCTGCTGGCCGCCGGCAGCGGTCCCATTTTTCAGTTCGCGCGGGCTTTTCGCGACGCTGAAGCGGGGCCAATGCACAACCCCGAATTCTTGTTACTCGAGTGGTATCGCCCGGGCTTCGACCTGGGGGCGCTCATTAACGAGGTGGCGGCGCTGGTGGCGGTCTTGATGAAACCCAAGATCCCGGTTGAGCAGTTGAGTTACCGCGAAGCGTTCATCAGTTACGCAGGCATCGATCCCTATACCGCGAGCATCGAGGCTATCGCCGAGCTTTGCCGCCGCTCAGGGTTTAGAGGCGCCCTCGACGATCGCAGCGCAGGGCTCGATATACTGCTCACACGTTTAGTTCAGCCCGCACTTTCGCCAGGATGCGTGTTTCTTTACCACTTTCCAGCAGATCAGGCCGCCCTGGCGAAGGTTCGCCCGGGGAATCCTCCCCTGGCGGAACGCTTCGAGTTGTTCCTCGACGGGATTGAGATTGCGAACGGCTATCAGGAACTCATCGATGCCCGGGAGCAGCGAATCCGGATTGAAGCCGATCTGGCACGGCGGCGGGAGAGAGGTCTGCCGGTGGTGCCGGCAGACATTAGATTGCTCCAGGCGCTCGAACACGGTCTGCCCGAATGTGCCGGAGTCGCGTTGGGTTTCGATCGCCTAGTGGGGCTTAAGGCCGGAGTCGAGGACATTCGCCGGGTGATGGCATTTCCAGTCGACCGCGCCTGAGCTCAGCCGGCAACCTCTCTCTGCTCCAGCGCTTCGGGTGGGGAGTCGACAGGGCTCAGCACCGTATCGTGCGCGGCTTCCGGTCCGCGAGTTTCGGGATGGTCGAGGGTGAAGTGAAGACCGCGGCTCTCGCGCCGTGCCATGGCGGAACGGATGATTAGATCGGCTACCAGGGCGAGGTTACGCAGCTCTATGAGATCGCCGCTAACGTGAAAGTTGCCGTAATACTCGTCAATTTCTCCCAGCAGGAGATCGACCCGACGCTTGGCCCGCTGCAGGCGTTTACTGGTGCGCACGATTCCCACGTAGTCCCACATGAAGCGTCTAAGCTCGTCCCAGTTGTGGGAGACGACAACCTCCTCGTCGGGTTCCGTCACCTGACTCGCGTCCCACTCGGGAACCTCGGGCGGCAACTGCTGGGACGGCAGCGAATCTAAGATTGATTTGGCGGCAAACTTAGCGAACACCAAGCATTCCAGCAGAGAGTTGCTAGCCATGCGATTGGCGCCGTGCAGACCGGTGCATGCCACCTCGCCGATAGCGTAGAGGCCGGGAATCTCGGTCTGGCCCTCCAGGTCAGTGACCACGCCTCCGCAGGTGTAATGGGCGGCGGGCACCACCGGTATTGGCTCTTTGGTCATGTCAAAACCAAAATCCTTGCAGCGGGCATAGATATTGGGGAAGTGCGCGCGGACGAACTCGGCCGGCCGGTGCGAGATGTCCAGATAAACGCAGTCGGCGCCGAGCCGCTTCATCTCGTGATCGATGGCGCGCGCCACAACGTCCCGGGGCGCAAGTTCCGCCCGGGTGTCGAAGCGCCGCATGAACGGTTCGCCGTCGGGCAGCAGCAAGCGTCCCCCCTCACCGCGAACGGCCTCGGAAATCAGGAATGACTTGGCGTGGGGGTGAAACAGGCAGGTGGGGTGAAACTGAACGAACTCCATGTTGGCGACGCGACAGCCGGCGCGCCAAGCCATGGCGATACCGTCGCCGGTGGCCACGTCGGGGTTGCTGGTATACAGGTAGACTTTGCCGGCACCCCCGGTTGCGAACACGATGTTGCGCGCCCGGAGAGTCCGGATCTGCTTGCTTCCTTGGTCCAACACGTAGACCCCGACGCAGCGGGCGGGTCCCGGCTCCCCCCGGGGACCGCGGACAAGGTCGATGGCCAGCAGCCCCTCTAGCAATCGGATGTTTGGCTGTGTGCGCGCTGCCCCCAGTAACGCCTCGGTCACGGCCCGGCCGGTGGTGTCTTCCACGTGGAGCACGCGGCGATGGGAATGCCCCCCCTCACGGGTGAGGTGAAAATTGTTCTCCTGCTCGGCATCGCGGGTGAATTCGACTCCCTGGGCGATCAGCCACTCGATGCAACCGGGACCTTCGGAGACGACCTCGCGCACCACATCCGGGTGGCAGAGTTCCGCACCGGCGCGGACAGTGTCCTCGATATGGGATTCGAAGCTGTCGCCCTGGCTCAGCACTGCGGAGATTCCGCCCTGGGCGTAGAAGGTATTGCTTTCGGGAAGCGGCGCCTTGGAGATGACTGCGACCGCGCAATGATCGGCCAGCCGGAGCGCGACCCCGAGCCCCGCAGCGCCGGCGCCGATGACGATAACGTCGTAGCTTTGAGAATCCGTCACGCTGCGACTCATTTACTCAATATGGAACGCCAGCCGAGTTGCTTCAGGACCGCAATTTCCGCCGCGGCTTATTTGCGGCCAAACCGCCAATCACCGTGGCCTGGCTTGAATTACACCGCAATCGGCGGAATCTACACTACAATCCGCGTTTTTGCCCGATGTTGGGTCATTTACGCGCGTTTTCGCGAACTATCTAAGTCGGACCTTGTCTAGGAGCAGTAGGCGGGGGCCGTCATGAGGCAACGGGACGGTCCCAATGGCCGATAAGAATCCAGACAAGGTCCTGGTCCGGAGGGCCCAGGAGGGCGAGAAACAGGCCTTCGATCTGCTTGTGCTGAAGTATCAGCACAGGCTGATCAAGCTGATTTCGCGATATATACGAGATTCGGCCGAGGTGTACGACGTGGCGCAGGAATCTTTTTTCAAGGCGTACCGCGCCCTGCCCAACTTTCGCGGTGACAGCGCCTTCTATACTTGGCTCTACAGGATCGCCATCAACACCGCCAAAAACCACCTGGTATCGCAATCTCGAAGGCCGCCGGATTCGGACGTCGACTCTTCGGAAGCGGAGCAGTTCGACGGCGAATCGGAGCTGAAGGAGTACGCGACGCCGGAGCGAATGCTGCTCAAGGAGGAGATCGAGCGCACGGTTATCGACGCCATAGACCAGTTGCCTCAGGATTTGAGGACCGCCATTACGCTGCGTGAGCTGGAGGGCATGAGTTACGACGAAATCGCGCAAACGATGGATTGTCCCATCGGCACGGTGCGGTCGCGCATATTTCGCGCCCGCGAGGCAA
Source organism: uncultured Gammaproteobacteria bacterium (assembly GCA_947258715.1). Taxonomy (GTDB): domain Bacteria; phylum Pseudomonadota; class Gammaproteobacteria; order HK1; family HK1; genus CAMYJH01. Next base: position 41,326 of record CAMYJH010000032.1, on the reverse strand, counting down.
TCAACAAGCGATTGGAGCCCCTTTTGCACTGACAAGATGCGGATAACGATATGAGTGAGGAAAAGCACGAAGCGCTTTCAGCGCTTGTGGATGGTGAGTTCTCCGCCGAGGACAGTCCGCGCCTGCTCGACCAGGTGCTGGAAGACGATTCACTCAAGGTGCGCTGGAGGACCTATCATCTGATTGGCGACGTCATGCGTACGCATGTCATCGATCGCGAGGGCGCGGAGGAAAAAGTTGCGCAACTCGCCAACGCGGCGGGGCCGAAGCGAACCCTGGCCCCGCGTGGGACGGGTGGGTTGCGTCCCCTGGCCGGTTTGGCGCTTGCCGCCTCGGTGGCCCTGGTCGCGGTGCTCGGCATCTTCGCGCTGACCGATACGGAGAACACGCCGGTGAAGGTCGCTACAAAGTCCCCCGGCATCCAGGTACCCGCTTTCGAGGGCTCGGGGCCAACTTCCGTCGTGGCCGGCGCCCTAGGCATCGATCTGGCGCGCATGACTTGGAACGACGCCGCGCCGACGGTGACTAATCGCCTGAACGGATATCTGGTTACCCACAACGAATACCTTAGTAACGGGATGCGCGGCATGCTGCCTTATGCCCGCATCGTGGCCTACGACGAACAAGATTGAATCGGAGATTGCGGGGTGCTGCGGTTGCACATGCGTTCAGGCGGTTCAGCCCATCCTGACGTTATCATGGCTACGGCACGTCGAGGGGTCACCTCCGTCGTTCTTGGCCTCGCCTTAACCGTCTGGTCCCATTTGTCTTTAGCCGGTACCTGGTCTGAGCGACCGGCCAGCGAATGGCTCGAAAAAATGGCCGCAGCCGCCCAAAACCTCAACTACGACGGCACCTTCGTTTATAGAAACGGCGACCGTATGGAATCCATGCGTATCATTCACCTCGCAACGCCGAACGGGGAGCGCGAGCGCATGTTTTCGCTCACCGGTGCGGCCCGAGAGGTCCTGCGCGACAACGAAAAAGTCACCTGCATTCTTCCGGATAGTCAGTCAGTCGTGGTGACTAAGAGGCGCCCGCGAGCTGTCACGCTGAGGGTATTCGACCCGCGGGAGGGATTCTCCAGGCACTATGTGCTTTCTTCTCAGCCTGGCGAACGGGTCGCCGGTAGAAAGACGGCGCTGATCGAAGTGAGGCCTAAGGACGAATATCGATACGGCTACCGCCTGTGGCTCGACCGGGTGACGGGTCTGTTGCTCAAATCGGAGCTGGTGGGCGACGCGGGTAGGGCGCTGGAACAGATCGTTTATACCGATATCAAAATGCCGGCGACCATCCCGGCCGAGTTGCTCCAGCCCGCCATATCGGGTGCGGGTTACACTTGGTATTCGGACAACGGCTCCAACACGCTGCCGGTGGCGGAGATGGCTAGCGGCTGGTTCGTGGGCTGGCAGCCGGACGGATTCGAGATGAGTGATCGTGTCTTCGACCCCACCAGTCTATCCAGGATGCCTATCGAGCATCTGGTCTACACAGACGGCCTCGCGTCCGTATCGGTGTTCATCGAGCGCCTGTCTTCGGCCGCGGAGGGCATCGAGGGGCACTCCAATATGGGTGCCATGAACGCTTACGGACGCGTGCACGGCGACTACCAGATTACCGTTGTCGGGGAGGTCCCGAGCATCACTGTGGAGCGGGTGGCGGATTCCGTCGAGCGACGTTGAATCATTACCAGTTTATAATATTCTCTCACCGCCCATCGAATTGACGTTCCGGAGGAACGATGACCGTACCCCAGCCCTTCCCGCGACTGCGACCAGCATTCCTGTTTGCGGGGCTCATGCTGCTCTCTGTTTCCACCTTCGCGCGCCCGCTACCGGATTTCACCGAACTCGTCGAAGCGTACAGTCCGGCGGTGGTCAATATCAGCACCTCACAAAAACGCCGTCAGTCGGCGCAGCGTCCGCAGTTGCCGAAAGGGTTCGAAATTCCCGATCTGCCGGAGGACAGTCCGTTCAACGAGTTCTTTCGACGATTCTTCGGTGAAGGTGAGATAGAAGAGTTCAACACCCAGTCGCTGGGCTCGGGCTTCATTATTTCCTCCGACGGTTATGTAATTTCAAACAATCACGTGATTAAAGATGCCGACGAGATCATTGTCCGCTTGAGCGACCGTCGAGAGTTCGTCGCCAAATTGATCGGAAGCGACGACCGCAGTGATATTGCGCTGTTGAAGATAGACGCGAGCGATTTACCGGTGGTCAAGCTGGGAAGCAGCGCTGACCTCAAGGTAGGTGAGTGGGTGCTGGCCATCGGATCACCGTTCGGCTTCGAGCACTCAGCAACGGCGGGAATCGTAAGTGCGAAGGGGCGTAGCTTGCCGAGAGAAAACTACGTACCTTTCATTCAAACCGACGTGGCTATCAATCCGGGCAACTCGGGCGGTCCTTTGTTCAACCTTAGCGGCGAAGTTGTCGGGGTCAACTCCCAAATATTCAGCCGCACCGGGGGGTTCATGGGTCTGTCGTTTGCCATCCCCATCAGGGTGGCCATGAACGTGGCCAACCAGCTTCGGGATAAAGGCCGCGTTTCCCGCGGCTGGCTCGGCGTTCTCATTCAGGACGTCACCCGGGAACTGGCCGAATCATTCGGAATGGAGAAGCCGGAGGGTGCGTTGATTGCCAAAGTGCTCCCCGACAGCCCGGCGGAGGAGGCGGGATTCCAAGTGGGCGATATCGTGCTGGAGTTCGGCGGCCGGCACGTAAGCCGCTCATCCGAGCTTCCGCCCATCGTCGGAAGCACTCAGGTGGGAGAGCGGGTACCAGTGCAGATTCTGCGGGAAGGTAAATCCCAGATGCTGAGGGTGCTGATCGCGGAGCTTCCCGAGGAAGAAGAGCTCAAGCTCGCGGCCGGCGAGCCCGAGGGTGGTGCCACAGCCGACAAGTTGGGCCTCACGGTAATAGACCTGACAGCTGAGCAACGCGAGGAGCATGAAATCAAGGAGAATGGCGTGATGGTCGAGAATGTATCGCCGGGGCCGGCAAGCCGGGCAGGGGTGAGAAAGGGTGACGTCATCCTGATGCTCAATAACACCAAGGTCAAGAACAGCACGCATTTCAAAGAGCTGGCAAAGGACTTGCCGAAAGAAAAGGCGGTGTCGGTACTGGTGCAGCGCCAGGGTAACCCCATTTTTCTCGCTCTCAAAGCCGACGAGTAACGTTTGCCGCGAATCCATTGGTAGCAACCGCGGGGAGAGTAAAGTCTCGGCGACTGCGGTATTTGCTATCCCTTTCGGCGGGCGCTCGTGTGGTGGGCCGCGCGGAGTTTAAGTAGACTACGCGGCCATTGTGTCCACCCAAGGCTTCACCTTTCGCCTATCCTTAAGCGGCGCGCTGCCTTTGTTTCTCCCATGAGCGTCGATCGGACCCGGGTCCCAGGACGAACGGCCCGCCGGAGTGCGTATGCGCGCAGAGCAGACTGAAAGCGCGGCTTGCGTTGCCATGGATCATATTCGTAACTTTTCCATCATTGCGCACATTGACCACGGTAAGTCCACCCTGGCCGATCGCTTCATCCAAATTTGCGGGGGGTTAAGCAACCGCGAGATGGCCAATCAGGTCCTCGATTCCATGGATATCGAGCGTGAACGCGGTATTACCATCAAGGCCCAGTGTGTGACGCTGTTTTACGATGCCTCGGACGGCAAGCGGTATCAGCTCAATCTCATCGATACCCCAGGCCACGTAGATTTCTCCTACGAGGTATCTCGATCGCTTGCAGCCTGTGAGGGCGCGCTTCTGGTCGTGGACGCGGCGCAGGGCGTCGAGGCGCAAAGCGTCGCCAATTCGTACACTGCAATCGACCAGGGGCTTGAAGTGGTCCCGGTGCTTAACAAGATCGATCTGCCGTCGGCCGAGCCCGACCGGGCGATAGAGCAGATTGAGGACATCATCGGCCTGGAGGCAAAGAACGCCATTCGAGTGAGCGCGAAGACCGGTGATGGCGTGAGAGATTTGCTAGAGGTTCTGGTGCAGCGCATTCCGCCGCCGCCAAAGCCTGAAGACGATTCGCTGAAGGCGCTGATCATCGATTCATGGTTCGACAATTACCTCGGCGTGGTCTCGCTGGTGCGAGTAAAGTCAGGAGAGCTTCGTCGTGGCGAAAAAATAATCGTCATGTCCACGGGAAACCGCTTCGAAGTCGACAATGTCGGCATTTTTACCCCAAAGCGCAAAGATTTAGCCGTCCTTGGCTGCGGAGAAGTGGGATACCTGGTCGCCGGAATCAAAGATATCGACGGTGCCCCGGTGGGGGACACCATTACGGGCGCCAGTAACCCCGCCAGCAAGCCGCTGCCTGGATTTAAGCAGGTGAGACCCCAGGTGTTTGCCGGAATGTTTCCGTCAGATACCAATGATTATGAGGCGTTTCGTGAAGCTCTTGCCAAGCTCAGACTGAACGACGCATCGCTGCACTACGAGCCTGAAACGTCCGTCGCCCTGGGATTCGGGTTCAGATGCGGTTTTCTCGGCATGCTGCACATGGAGATCGTGCAGGAACGTTTGGAACGGGAATATGGCCTCGACCTGGTTACCAGTGCACCTACGGTCGTGTTCGAGGTGCTCACCACTAACGGTGAAACCAAGCAGGTGGAAAATCCTGCAAAGCTCCCGCCTTCTAACCAGATTGCTGAAATCAGGGAACCTATTGTCGTTGCAGACATACTGGTTCCCGACGAGCACCTGGGGAACGTGATTGGTCTCTGTGAGGAAAAAAGGGGTGCGCAAAAGAAGCTCCATTATGTAGGACGCCAGGTTTCTATCACCTACGAAATTCCGATGGTGGAAGTAGTTCTCGACTTTTTCGACCGCCTGAAGTCTGCGAGCCGAGGCTACGCCTCGCTGGACTATCATTTCGTGCGATTCCAGGTTGCCGACCTGGTGAAGCTCGACGTACTCATTAACGGCGAGCGCATCGACGCACTTTCGACAATTGTCCATCGCGAAAAAGCTCAATCGCAGGGCCGCGGGCTGACAGAGAAAATGAAGGAAGTCATTCCCAGACAGATGTTTGACGTTGCTGTACAGGCGGCGATCGGTTCTCAAATCATTGCGCGCCAGACCGTCAAGGCGCTTCGGAAGAACGTCACCGCGAAATGCTACGGTGGCGACGTCTCCCGAAAACGCAAGCTTCTGGAAAAACAGAAAGAAGGAAAGAAGAGGATGAAGCAGCTAGGTAAGGTCGAAATTCCGCAAGAAGCGTTTCTTGCCGTTCTAGACGTAGGGAGAGAGCGGTGAGGCTGGATTTTCCAACCATCATGGTAATGCTCGTCGTGGTGACGGGCCTCATCTGGGCCGTGGACGCGGCATTTTTCGCGCCCCGGCGGCGACTTGCCGAGACCAAGGGCGGGGCTTCGGACGCCGGAAACGGTGTGGAAGCCGATGACGCCTTAAAGACGGAATCGGCTTACCACGCTCCGAAGGTCGTTGAGTACGCGCGCTCATTTTTCCCCATTTTTCTCATCGTGCTGGTTCTCAGATCATTTGTTGCCGAGCCGTTTCGGATACCTTCGGGATCAATGATGCCCACCTTACTCATCGGTGATTTCATTCTCGTCAACAAGTACGGCTATGGAATTCGGCTTCCCATCATCGACACCAAAATCGTCGATCTGGGATCTCCCAAGCGAGGCGATGTAATCGTGTTTCGATCGCCGGAAAATCCTGCGACGCCCTTCATAAAACGGGTAGTTGGTTTACCCGGCGACCGTATCGCGTACTACAATAAAGTCTTGTATGTGAACGGGGAAGCCGCCGAACAGGAAAGTCTGGGCACTTTCTCTGGTACCGGTTCCGGGACCAGCATGAGTGGCGCAAGCCTGCGAAGGGAGAACCTCGGCGGGCATCTGCATGAGCTTCTCGTACAACCGGGATCGCCGACGCTGGAAGGGAAATTGGTTGTTCCAGAAGGCAACTATTTTGTGCTAGGCGACAATCGAGACAACAGTCGAGACAGTCGTTTCTGGGGCACCGTGCCGGATGAATTGCTGATTGGCCGAGCCTTTATGATCTGGATGAGCTGGGATTGGGGCCACGGAATCAAATGGAGCCGAATTGGCGATTCCATTCAGTGAATGTCAAAAGGCGAATTGATGGGAGTGCAAATTATGATTCTCAAGCGACAACAGCGGGGTATGACGTTTTGGATGCTCTTGTTTGTCCTCGTGGTGCTCGGGATCGCTTTCTTTGTTGCCATGAAACTGTTTCCGATTTATTTGGAAAGCTTCAAGATCGATCGGGCCATCGAGAGTGTGACCAGCGATCCCGGCGTTGGCGATCGGTCACGCACCGAGATTTTTGATACCCTGGTGAAGCGTTTCGATATTGACGACGTTACGCGGATTACGGAAAGGAACTTCAAGAATTACGTTGGTATCGATAAGAAAGGCCGTAGAGTGAGAATCACGGTTGAGTATCGAGCTGAAGCTCACCTGGTCGGAAATGTTTCATTGGTGGCGGACTTTAAAAAACGGGCTTCCAACTGATCTCAACTCGAGGGAAGATATTGAAATTCTTTCAATATGGAGATTAATCGGTTGAAGCGATTGTTCTTCCGATAGCGCTGCCATTGCATTTCGTGACCGCGCCCAAGGTCGGCCACGTGCTCACTTTGAGGCGAGATCCGTGCACTGAAGATGAATGACCCGGGACGACAGTTTCTTCGCCGTCTGGGTTACGTTTTCAAGGACGAGTCTCTGCTCGACCGCGCGCTCACTCATCGAAGCGCTGGATCTGGGCATAATGAGCGCCTCGAGTTCCTTGGCGATTCCATTATTAATTTCATCACGGCGGAATTTTTGTACCGCGCCCAGCCGGATGCGCGAGAGGGGCAGCTGACGCGCTTGCGGGCGCTGCTCGTTCGCCGTGACACGCTGGCGGCAGTTGCGCGCGAGCTCGATCTGGGAATGGCGCTGAAGCTTGGCGGAGGCGAGCTGAAAAGCGGCGGTCGGGATCGCGACTCGATTCTTGCGGATGCTCTGGAGGCTCTCGTCGGCGCGGTGTACCTGGATTCCGGAATGGACAGCTGCCGCGATCTGGTGCAGCGGCTGTTTGCCGAGAAGATCGCTCAGGTGCAACAGCGGCGCGTTGCCAAGGATGCCAAAACCCGCCTACAGGAGCGTTTGCAGGCGAAAGGATTGCCGCTCCCCACTTACGAAGTGGTGGAGGTCAAAGGGGCGCCCCATAACCGGGAATTTCAGGTGTTCTGTCGGGTGGAAAGTCTGCATAATCCCACCCGTGGGGTCGGCGGCAGTCGGCGACAAGCGGAACAGGCGGCTGCCCGGTTGGCGCTTGAGCAGCTGAATGACCAAGGACACTGAATCGACTTTGCGCTGTGGATTTGCGGCGGTCGTCGGCCGACCGAACGTCGGGAAATCGACGCTTATCAACGCGCTTTTAAGGCGCAAAGTTTCCATCACCTCGCCGAAGCCTCAGACCACCCGGCACCGCATTCTGGGAATAAAATCAACCAGCGACGCTCAAATCGTTTTTGTCGACACGCCCGGAATCAATTACGCCGAAACCCGGGCGCTGAACCGCTACATGAACCGAGCGGCCCACGGTGCAATTGAGGACGTGGACGTGGTCGTCTTCGTGGTGGAAGCATTGAAATGGAGCCCGCAGGATCAGCGCGTTGAGGAGCGCATCGAGGAATCAAAACGGCCGACGATACTGGTGCTCAACAAAGTGGACCGCGTGCGACCGCGTTCAAAGCTTCTGCCTTTCATTGATAAGCTCGCAAAAGATCACGACTACGACGAAATTGTTCCTGTTTCCGCCCGACGTGGAGAAAATCTCGAGGCGCTGGAATCGGCGATCAAGAGTCGTTTGCCCCAGAGTGAACGGCTGTTCCCTGAAGATATGCTCACCGACCGCGGCGACCGCTTCGTCGCCGCCGAGCTTATACGTGAGAAGCTGATCCTTCGCCTGGAACAGGAAGTGCCTTACCGCTTGAGTGTAGAAATCGAAGAAATGGTGGCGCGCGACAACGTAATGCACATCAGCGCCATCATTTGGGTGGAGCGGCCTGGGCAGAAAGCAATCGTCATCGGGCGAAAAGGCGAGCTGCTAAAGCAAGTGGGCACATCAGCGCGTCGCGAGATGGAGAGGCTCTTCGGGCAGCGCGTAGATCTTAGACTGTGGGTCAAGATCAAAGACGAGTGGTCGGACAACGATCGAGCGTTGGCTTCGCTTGGTTACCTAGACTGAAATGCACCAAAGCCTTTAAGCCGGTAGGGGCGAATTCACGAAATGAGCGCCGATAGCAAGGTCGATCTTCAGCCCGCACTGGTGCTTCACCAGCGACCCTATCGAGAGACCAGCCTGCTTCTCGAGGTATTCGGGATTGGTGCGGGACGAGTCGGGTTGATTGCAAAGGGCGCGCGAAGGCCGAAATCACCGTTGCGCACCCAGCTGAGTCCGTTTCGCCCGCTGTTACTCTCCTGGCGGGGCCGCGGCGAGCTCGGCCTCGTGGTGGGTGCGGAGCCCGACGGCCCTGCGCTGGTATTACCACCTGGCGCCATCGTCAGCGGGCTTTACTTGAACGAGCTCTTAGTTCGGCTGCTTCATCGACACGACCCGCATCCGGAGCTGTTTCTTCAATACCGGCACACGCTCACGGCGCTGGCCAGGACCGACTGCCCGCTAGAGCAATGGTTGAGAATATTCGAGAAACGCCTGCTCAACGCTGTCGGCTACGGACTGATGCTCGACCGAACCACGGCTTCGGGAGACCCGATCGATCCAAAAGCACGCTATCACTACATTCCCGATCATGGACCGGTGGAAGCCGGCGCTAGAGAAAAGGGAGCAGGGGTTCGGGTAAAAGGGTCGACGCTGTTGGCGCTCGCGTCCGAGCAGCTGATGGATGCGGCCGCGCTCAAGGAGGCCAAGCATCTGATGCGATCGGCGATCAATATGCACCTGGAAGGACGCCCGCTGGTGTCCCGGACCCTGTACCCAAAACAGAGCGCGCGGGCCCGCTGCGGCGGTACCGAGCAGGGCGCCTCAGGTCCCGAGGTGCCGAGCTGGAGCCTGAGCCGCGGATAGCGGCGCGATACTCGTCGACGCCGACGGCGGAAGACGAGATGCCCGAGGTGAAAGGCTAGATCAGTCGCCGTCGATGGTGTTACCTACCGGTTTTCGTTCCTCACGGTTTGCTTTGGGGCCACGTTCTTCAGCGTTGCGCCTGCTGTCCACTTCCGCCTCCCGTGGCGACGGAGTGTCCCCGGATGACGCAGCTGGAGCCGTTTCGGCAGCCCGGGGAGTATCGCTGGAACCCGAGGTCGCCCCGCTGGGTTGAATGGCCCGCTGCACGGCGGAGCCATCGAGTCGCGGCTGCTCGGCGG
>CAMYJH010000032.1:0-31946 GCA_947258715.1 uncultured Gammaproteobacteria bacterium | reverse complement strand
TTCCCGCTCCGCCACGACTGGTGGCTTGTTGTCGCTTGCCGCTGCGTCGGACGGACGGGACGGCTGGGACTTGCTTTCCGCCTGCGGCCGGCTGCCGGAATTATCCCGCTCTCCGCCGCGTCCGCCCCGGCGGCGCGCATTTTCATTAGCGTCGTTCTGTCCGCTACTGTCGCGCCGCTCGTTGCGCCGCCGGCCGCCGCCGCGCTGCTGGGTGCTGCGGGAATCGGCGCGCTTGCCCCCGGTGCCGCTTTTACCGCCAGCGCCCGTCTTGCGACCGCCGCGGCGGCGCCGATCGCGGTCTTGGGACTGCGGGCCCGAGGCGCGGCCACGACTTCGCTGCCGGCGCGTCTGTGGGACGCGGTCGTCGCGCTTTCGGGAGGCCGAGTCGGTCGCCGGTTTTTCTCCCGCCGCGAACAACGTGCGCCACAAGCGGACGAAAAGGCCGGGGCCAGACTGCACTTGTTTTGCCGCACCCGCGCTTGGAGCGGGCAACGAGGGGCTTACGGATTTCACCGCGGGTTCATCTGCGCGTCGTCGGCCGGTCTCTTGCCCAAGCTCAGAGATATCTGTCGACTCGGTGACAAGCTGATAGCTCGCTTGCTGGTTGGCGTCGTGGGAGGTATCCACATCCCGCACCCGGTGCACCTCGTAGTTTGGCGATAGAACTAGGGGATCGGGAACCAGGATGATTGCAATGCCCTGCCGATCCTCGATCTCCCGAATTGACGCGCGCTTCTCGTTGAGTAGATAGGTGGCGATTTCCACCGGCAGCTTGGCGACGACCTTGACCGTATTCTCCTTCATCGCCTCTTCCTCGACGATGCGAAGCACTGACAAGGACAGCGACTCGGGGCCGCGCACATTTCCACGGCCGTTACACGTGGGACACATCCGAAGGCTGGAATCGCCGAGCGACGGCCGCAGGCGCTGACGAGACATTTCGAGCAGCCCGAAGCGGGATATCCGGCCGACCTGCACCCGCGCCCGGTCCTGTTTCAGCGCTTCGCGCAGTCGATTTTCCACCTCGCGCTGATTTTTCGTCGGAGTCATATCGATGAAATCGATGACGATGAGTCCGCCGACGTCGCGAAGCCGCAGCTGGCGGGCGATCTCGTCCGCCGCTTCCAGATTCGTGTTGAACGCCGTCTCTTCGATGTCACTTCCCTTGGTTGCCCGAGCCGAGTTGATATCGACCGTCACCAACGCTTCCGTGTGATCAATCACCAGAGCACCGCCTGACGGTAGTCGGACCTCGTGAGCAAAGGCGGATTCGATCTGGCTTTCGATCTGAAAACGGGTAAACAGCGGCACATCGTTCTGGTACAACTTCACTTTATTCAGGTTCTGGGGCATGACCTGACCCATGAACTCACGTGCCTGCTCGTAGACTGCCTGCCGATCAATGAGGATCTCACTGATGTCTTGGCGGAAGTAATCCCGAATGGCACGAATGATGACGTTGCTTTCTTGATAAACGAGGAAAGGGGCGGGCTTTTGTGCTGCCGCCGTCGTTATTGCGCTCCAAAGCTTGAGCAGATAGTCCAGGTCCCATTGCAGCTCTTCGGTGGACTTTCCGACGCCCGCGGTGCGGACAATCAGCCCCATTCCTGCGGGCACATCGAGTTCGCTCAAAGTTTCTCTCAGGTCCGTTCGGTCATCGCCCTCCACCCGCCTGGAGATTCCACCGGCGCGGGGGTTGTTGGGCATGAGAACGAGGTAGCGGCCCGCGAGGCTGGGGAAAGTGGTCAGCGCGGCGCCCTTGGTGCCGCGTTCCTCCTTCTCCACTTGAATCAGGATTTCCTGGCCTTCTTTGAGCGCATCCTTAATTGCCGCTTTTGCGCCGCCCTTTTCCGAGTCGGCAAAATAATCTCTGGCGACTTCCTTGAACGGCAAGAAACCATGCCGCTGGGCGCCGTAATCAACGAATGCGGCCTCGAGACTGGGCTCGATACGGGTTATTTTACCCTTGAATATGCTGGCCTTTTTCTGGCCGTGGGACTCGACCTCAATGTCCAGGTCGTAGAGATACTGTCCATCCACCATCGCGACCCGCAGCTCTTCGGGCTGGGTCGCGTTAACAAGCATCCTTTTCATTGGCCACCGTCTCTGGTTCGTGCCCGACAGGGGCAAACATGGGCCATCCAACGGATGCACCACATATCTGCCAGCGCGCGAGGATAAGCTGCGTGTGGAAAGACCGGCCGCTACCACTGGCCATTTAGACGGGGCGCAACCCGGCGAACGCCGGCTCTTGCCCTTAAGCGCGGGACGCTAAACCGAAGGCGTTCCGGGATGTCGGCTTTGCTTGCCCGGCGCGGTCATGCACGACGCGAGTCCGGGCGGCTTTTTTCGCCATATCGCCAAAGCTTTGAGAGTCAACATCCAGCTAGGGTTTAGTTTCGCGGCGGCCTCGCTTTCGAGGCTTTTGCGCCGCCTGCCGCGACCTTGCGATGCCGCGGCGCCGGGGAGTGATCACACTCCCGCGACTTGAATCTACGTTGTCCTGTTCGCCCTGTCTTTCCAGGTTTTCGCTCTTCTTCGCGTCGAGCGTCATTAAATTGTCTCTTCGTGCGCCCCGGACACATCGAGCCGCAAAGCTGTTCTCGGGCGGCTCGGCTATACCGCTATTTTTGGCGCGGCGCCGGGTTCGCAAGGAAATATAGCAATGTTGGTGCACAGCGGCAAACTGTTAATATTCTTGCTTTTGCCACCGGTAGTGGCTGATATGGAGCAACGGCCCGAGGCTGGTTCGATAGCGCTCCCTTGTGGGTGAAATTCTCGGTCGCGCTCACTCGCACCTTGATTTGTACTTGATGCCATCCAAAATCGATCAATTCGGCGCAAGCGCCGCGGTCCACCAGGGCGTGCGGGAAGTTTGCGTGCTTGAAGACCGCGAGGGGCAGAGGATAGACAATTATCTGCTCGCCACCCTCAAGGGTCTGCCGCGTTCTCGCGTCTACCAGATGCTGCGCAGAGGCGAGGTCAGGGTAAACGGCGGGAGAGTAACCCAAAGCTACCGCCTCAAGCAGGGAGACCGGCTGCGGATTCCCCCTGCCATCACCACCGCCGCGGCGCTGCAGCGGGCACCCTCGGCAGCGCTGGTTGAGCGCATCGAGCACAGCGTCGTGTATGAAGAGGAAGGCGTGATGGTGGTTAATAAGCCGGCCGGGGTAACGGTTCATGGCGGTAGTGGTCGCCGGCACGGCGTGATCGAGGCTCTGCGCGCCAGTCGGCCGGCGGCGTCACAGCTCGAGCTGGTTCACCGTCTCGACCGGGATACTTCCGGAGCGCTGTTGGTGGCTAAAAGGCGCAGTGTCTTGCGCCAACTGCACGCGGATCTGCGCGCTGGAAAAATAGAAAAGCGCTACCTGGCGCTGGTCAGGGGCCGCTGGCGCGGAGGCGAACGATCCGTGCGCACGGCGCTGGAGAAGAACGTCGTTCGTTCGGGAGAACGCGTGGTGCGGGCGCGGGCGGGCGGCAAACCGTCGCAAACCCTTTTCCTGCCGCTGGACCGGGGTTTGGACGCCACTCTGTGCGAAGCCCTGCCGCTCACTGGCCGCACCCACCAGATCCGGGTCCACGCGGCCGAGATCGGTCATCCGCTGGCGGGAGACGGCAAGTACGGGGATCGAGAATTCAATAAGCAAATTCGAAACTACGGGCTCGGGCGAATGTTCTTGCACGCCCACCTGATCGGATTCACCAGTCCGCTCACCGGGCGCTGGGTTCAGGTCGACGCGCCGCTGGACGAAAACCTGGTCCAGGTGCTCGAGTCCCTGGGGCTGCGCGTGCCTCGACCTTCGAAGTAAGTGACTTGAGGATACTGTGCGGTGAATGAGAGACGATACGAGCTGCTGATTTTCGACTGGGACGGAACCCTCGCCGACTCGGAGCGGCGCATCGTGGAATCGGTGCGCCGGGCGCTGAACGAGCTCGGCTTGCCGGATCGGACCCCGACCCAAATTCGGAACGTCATCGGACTCGGAATGCAGGAGTGTCTTGAGACGCTGTTCCCGGACGTGGCGCGTGAGCGCCACGCCGGCTTTGTCAAGGCTTACAGAAAGCACTTCAGCTTCCAAAACGACACTCCGGTGGTGCTCTTTCCAGGGGCCAAAGAGGTGCTGAGCTTACTCGATTCGCGCGGCTACACGATTGCGATTGCCACTGGCAAAAGCCGCCGGGGTCTGGATCGAGAGCTCGAGGAATCGGGTTTGGACGTCGTTGTCCAGGTCTCCCGCTGCGCCGACGAGTCGCCGTCGAAGCCGCATCCGCAGATGCTAGAGGAGATTCTCGACCTCACCGCTAGGCCCACGCACCAAGCGCTGATGATTGGTGACACCACCTATGATATGCAGATGGCGCGAGACGCTGGGGTTGACCGGGTCGGGGTGTCCTACGGCACCCATGAAATATCCCGTTTGCTAGAATTTGATCCCCTGGAGATAGTCGATTCGCTGGACCAATTCGAGCAGTGGCTCTCGAGCAGTCCATTGCGTTAATGAGGAAACCCGATGAGCGACGAAAGCTTGAATCAGATTCCGCCCTTAAAAGACGATGATGGTGAAGCTGACGCGAAGGACCGAATGGTCAAAGGAAACGGGGACGACACAATCTGGCAGCGGGATCTGGTCAACAGGCTCACCTTTGCTTCGTTGATTGAACAGCGCCGCGCACGACGCTGGGGCATTGCTTTCAAGTTCGCTTTTCTGATTTACCTGGTCATCGTCACTATTATATATATTCCGTTCACCTTGTTCCCGGATACGAAGAGCGGCAAGCACACGGCGCTGGTCGAGGTGCAGGGGCTAATTGCCGATGAGACTGACGCCAGCGCGGATTTGGTGGTCAGCGGTCTTCGCGCGGCATTCGAGAACGACAATACTGCCGGCGTTATCGTTCGGATAAATAGTCCGGGCGGAAGCCCCGTGCAGGCGGGATATATCAACGACGAGATTGTCCGGTTGAGAGAGAAGTATCCAAAAATACCGCTTTACGCCGTCATTACCGACATTTGCGCCTCAGGCGGTTACTACGTCGCGGTTGCCGCGGACAAAATTTACGCCGACAAGTCTAGCGTGGTGGGCTCGATCGGTGTGTTGATGAACGGATTTGGCTTCGTCGACGCAATGGGAAAGCTCGGCGTCGAACGCAGACTGCTGACGGCGGGTGAGCATAAAGGTTTGCTGGATCCGTTTTCGCCCGAGAATCCGGAAGAAGTTACCCACATTCAGAAAATTCTCGACCGCATACACCAACAGTTCATCGAAACCGTGAAACGGGGGCGCGGTGACCGACTGAAAGATGACGATTCGCTGTTCAGCGGGCTCATTTGGACCGGAGAGCAAAGTATCCAGCTTGGGTTGGTGGATGCGCTCGGTAGCAGCAGCTACGTGGCGCGGGAAATTATCGGCGCCGAGGATATTGTCGACTTCACGCCGAAGCGGGGCTACTTGGAGGTACTGGCGGAGCGATTCGGATCGGCCATGGGTCGCGGCGTGGCCGCGCGGCTGGACCTCCGGGACTGGCAGCTCAGATAGCGTCGTCGCGCTCAGGCGCCGTTCTACCCGGCGGAGGTCGCGGGGGAGAGCAATTCGACGCCTTCTTTTTCGAGCATACGTCTCAGCCGGATCAGCGGCAGGCCAATGAGCGCGGTGGGATCGTCGCCGCGCATGCGGCGAAATAGTGCCACTCCCAGTCCCTCGGCTTTGAATCCACCGGCGCAATCGAAAGGCCGCTCACGGTCCACGTAGCATTCGATCTGAAACCGGCTCAAGCGCCTGAATTCGACGCTGTACTCGACCACCGCCAGCTGGCAGAAATCGCTGTTTGAGTTGAGCAGACAGACGCCGGTGAGGAAATCAACCCACCGCCCCGAGGCATTTACGAGTTGCGCAATGTTGGCCTCGCGGCTCCCGGGCTTGCCCAAAATGTTCCCCTCCAGGACTGCCACCTGATCGGAACCGATTACCAGCGCGTCACGCGTGCGCGAGGCGACCGAACGGGCCTTCGATTCCGCCAGACGCGTCACGGTCGAAAACGGAGTTTCGTCCTTCAAGGGACGCTCATCGAGCTCTGGGGCGATGCAGGCAAACTCGAGTCCCAGTCGCGCCAGCAGAGCACGGCGATAGGGCGACGACGATGCCAGCACGATATGCAGTCGGCTCATAGCGAAAAAATCCGCGCACTCGGCGGAGGGAAAATGAAATTGTTCCTACCGAATGGGGTTGAGCTTTGACACTCTGTCTTCAAAGTCATTAGCATTCCAGGGTCATGTCGGAGCCTTCGTCCGAGCTCGTCCACGCCTATCGGATGGCCCGAGACGGCTCGTCTCGGCGAGGCATAATTGAAGTCTCCCGGATGTCTCGACTGGCTCCACTGCTGTGTAACGACCAGGGCACAGTCCGGTTTGAACTCGACTTCCGACTGGATTCCCAGTCTCGCCCCCTGATGACCGGACGGGTTCAGGCAACGCTCGAGCTTATCTGCCAGCGCTGCCTCGAGCCTATGAGTCTGGACCTGGACCTCGAGCTTCGGCTCGGCATTGTACGGTCGGATGAGGAAGCCGTCGCCCTTCGTGAAGATTACGAGCCCCTGATTCTAAGCACCGACAGCGTTTCTTTAGCCACAGTGGTGGAGGACGAACTCATACTGGGACTGCCGGCCGCGCCCAATCATCCCCCCGGAAGCTGCCGACCCCCCGCCGGGTCGCCGTCGGAAGAAGAAGCATCGGGCGTCAACCGATTTTCGGATCTCGCGGGGGTTGCGGGAAAGCGAAAGAAGGCGAGTGAGTGAGCGATTGAAGTGGGCTCGTCGGAGGGAGAATTTACTGGGGCAAATTGGCCCAGCCAAGTTAGAATACAATGTTTTACACCCGATCCGGCGGATGCCGATGAACAACACACAAGGATTAGGAGACCACGATGGCCGTACAGCAAAACAGGAAGTCCCGCTCCAAGCGCGGTATGCGGCGCGCCCACGACGGGCTAAAAAAGCCCGCTCTCTCGGTTGAGCCGACTACCGGGGAGACCCACCGCAGGCACCACGTCAGCCCGGATGGCTTTTACCGCGGGCGCAAAGTCGCGGCGAGCAAGGACGAATAAGGCTTGGTATTCAATATTGCCCTGGACGCTATGGGCGGCGACCACGGTCCGCCCGTGGTGGTGCCAGCGGCGCTCAGGGCCATATCAGAGAATGAGGACGTCAGCCTGGTTCTAGTCGGGGACCGGGACATCATCCTGCGAGAGCTTTCGCGACAAGGTGCGAGTGATCATCCGCGGGTCACGCTGCATCACGCATCTCAGCGGGTAGAGATGGATGATCTGCCTTCCTTCGCACTGCGAAGTAAAAAGGACTCATCCATGCGCGTGGCCGTCGAGCTGGTCAAAGGCGGTGATGCCGACGCCTGCGTCAGCGCAGGCAACACCGGCGCGCTGATGGCCATTGCGCGTTTCGTGCTTAAAACGCTGCCGGGCATCGATCGACCGGCGATAATCAGCTCGCTGCCCTCGATCAAGGGACATACCCACGTGTTGGACCTGGGTGCCAACGCCGAGACTTCGCCGGAACAGCTGTTTCAATTCGCGGTGATGGGGTCGGTGCTGGCAAGCGCGGTAGATAACAATCCGCGCCCGAGCGTGGGCCTTCTGAATATCGGCGCTGAGGAAATCAAGGGAGACGAGAACGTCAAGGAAGCGGCGAAACTCCTCGCGTCCAGCGATTTACACTACATTGGATTCGTAGAAGGCGATGACATTTACAAGGGGACGGCCAACGTCGTGGTTTGCGACGGTTTCGTGGGTAACGTTGCTCTGAAATCCAGCGAAGGAGTGGCGCTCATGATCGGCCACTTCACGCGCCAGGAGTTCTCACGGTCTATATTCACAAAGACCGCTGGATTAATTTGCATGCCGGTGCTGAAAGAGCTGCATAAACGCTTCGATCCCAGGCAATATAATGGAGCAAGCTTCGTCGGCTTGAACGGAATTGTGATTAAGAGTCACGGCAGCGCAGACGTCGTCGCTTTCGCTCGGGCGATTGCCGAAGCCGTGACAGAAATTCGCAAAAACGTTCCCAACAGAATTCGCGAGCGTCTCGAGTCGGTGCTTTCAGACAAGGAGGTCGTGTGACTTATGCCCGCATAAGCGGCACCGGCAGCTATCTGCCCGAGCGAATACTGACCAACAAGGAGCTGGAATCCACCGTCGACACAACCGACCAGTGGATCCGCGAACGTACAGGCATTCGACAGCGCCATATTGTCGCCGACGGGGAGTCGACCTGCGACCTGGCGGAAAGGGCGTCCCGCAGCGCGCTGGAATCGGCTCAAAAGCACCCCGAGGACGTCGATCTGATCATCGTCGGCACCACAACCCCGGACAAGATTTACCCCGCCACCGCCTGCCGTTTGCAGTCGCGGCTGGGGGTGTTCGGGTGTCCCGCGTTTGACGTCCAGGCGGTCTGCACGGGGTTTATCTATGCACTGGGCATCGCGGAAAAATTCATCCAGAGCGGGTCGGCGAAGACTGCGCTGGTCATTGGCGCGGACACGCACTCCCGCCTACTGGACTGGACCGACCGCACCACCTGCGTGCTCTTCGGTGACGGCGCAGGTGCCGTTGTGCTGGAAGCATCGGATGAACCCGGGATTTATTCCAGCCATCTTCACGCCGACGGCCGATACGAACCTTTGCTTTATGTCGATGGTGGTGTGCCCCGGGGAAAGGGTGAGATCTCAGAAGGCAACGCATACACCAAGATGCGCGGTAACGAGGTTTTCAAGATCGCGGTTCGCACTCTCGGGCGAATCGTTGACGAAGTGCTGGAAGCCAATCGGATGGAAAAATCCGATCTTGATTGGCTGATACCTCACCAGGCCAACATTCGCATCATCGAAGCCACCGCGCGCAAGCTCTCCATGCCGATGGACAGAGTCGTCGTGACGATCGAGGATCAGGGCAATACTTCGGCTGCCTCGGTGCCGCTTGCGCTCGATGTGGCGGTGCGCGACGGTCGTATCAAACGCGGCGACAAGCTACTGCTGGAAGCGTTCGGCGGTGGATTTACCTGGGGCGCCGCCCTTGTCAGATACTGATTACAGCTGGCCGGGATATGGCATTTCCAAACGAATCCCACTGTAGGTGCGAGCTTGCTCGCGATTCCATAGATCGAGCCGTTCGGAAAACATCGAGCTTCGACTAATGAACGGAGTACCAGACCGCGCGCCATGAGCCTTGCCTTCGTTTTCCCCGGACAGGGGTCCCAGTCCCTGGGCATGCTCTCGGAAATGGCCGCGGCGTATCCGCAGATCGAACAAACATTTGCCCAGGCATCCGGCGTGCTTGGCTACGATCTCTGGGCGCTGACGCAGCAGGGGCCGGAAGAGAAGCTCAACCAGACCGAACAGACGCAGCCGGCCATGCTGGCCGCCGGCGTCGCCGTATGGCGGGCCTGGCGGGCCTGCGGTGGCCCCAAGCCATCGATTCTGGCGGGACACAGCCTGGGCGAGTATTCGGCGCTAGTGTGCGCAGAAAGCCTCGACTTCAGCACCGCGGTCGAGCTGGTGGCGGCCCGCGGTCGCTTTATGCAGCAGGCGGTACCGGTGGGTGAGGGCGCCATCGCCGCGGTGCTGGGTCTGGAAGACGCTCAGGTGTTGGAGGCCTGCGAGGAAGCGATGAAAGTTCGACCCGGCGAAGTGGCCTCGGCGGTCAACTTCAACGCGCCCGGCCAGGTGGTGGTAGCGGGGCACGCCGCCGCGGTGGCACATGCTTTGCAAGCAGCAAAGGAAAAAGGCGCCCGACGCGCGCTCACGCTTCCCATGAGCGTTCCGGTGCACTGTGCGCTGATGCGGCCCGCGACCGAACGACTCTCATCAGCGCTTGCAAATGCCAGCCTCCGGGCTCCGGAGATACCGGTAGTGAACAACGCCGATTTGGTCATGGAAACCGAGCCCAACGCCATCCGCGACGCGCTGGCGAGACAGCTGTTCAACCCGGTGCGCTGGACGGAAACGATCCGTAAGCTGTCGCAGGAAGGCGCACAAGTTATCGTCGAGTGCGGACCAGGCCGGGTGTTGAGCGGGCTAATGAAGCGCATCGATCGAAACCTAGTAGCCCTGTCACTACATGATCCCGAAAGTCTCAAGGCGGCGCTGGCGGAGCTGGGAGGATAGGAGATGAGGCTCGAGGGAGAGGTGGCCCTTGTCACGGGTGCGAGCCGCGGTATCGGCGATGCCATAGCGCGAAAGCTGGCGGCCGAAGGTGCGCAGGTGATCGGCACCGC
This sequence comes from uncultured Gammaproteobacteria bacterium, assembly GCA_947258715.1. Taxonomy (GTDB): domain Bacteria; phylum Pseudomonadota; class Gammaproteobacteria; order HK1; family HK1; genus CAMYJH01. Next base: position 21,668 of record CAMYJH010000032.1, on the reverse strand, counting down.
AACCAGCGCGGCCGGGGCCGAGAGCATTTCCGCTACGCTGGCAAATGCGCCTCCGGGTTCCTGCGGAATGGTTCTCGACGTTGGCAACAGCGAGTCCGTAAGTGAACTCTTCCGACAGCTCGGATCCGACTCCTCGCTTCCCGGAATTCTGGTCAACAACGCGGGGATCACACGCGATGGCTTGCTTGCCCGCATGGGCGAGGACGATTGGGACGCCGTTATGGACACCAATCTCAAAGCCCTCTATCGCACCTGTAAGGCGGCGGCACGACACCTGATGCGCGCCAAGCGCGGCAGGATCATCAATATCACCTCAGTGGTGGGCGTAATGGGAAATGCAGGGCAGGTGAATTACGCCTCGGCAAAGGCCGGAATGATCGGATTTACGCGCGCTCTTGCGCGTGAGCTCGGGCCGAGAAACATCACCGTAAATGCCGTCGCGCCGGGATTCATCGACACGGACTTGACCCGAGCGCTGGCAGAAAAACAGCGTCAAGCGCTCATTGGCCAAATCCCTCTGGGGCGGCTCGGAAGTGGCGAGGATATCGCCAGCACGGTCGCCTTTCTGGCATCCCCCGGCGCGGGATACATCACCGGCGAACTGGTCCACGTCAACGGTGGGCTGTTCATGGGATAATTCACGCAGCCGGTGAAAATTTAGACTTAAGCGGCGGTTTCTTAACAGATTTAGTGTCATAATGTGGTATTCGGAAATTCCGCCTTGAAACTTGGTTCCATTTACATAAACTAACCGCGGGGCTCGGGCAGCCCCGGTTTTTTTGGGGAGGACTTACCGCTAATGAGCACGGTCGAAGAACGCGTCAAACAAATTGTGGTAGAACAGCTCGGGGTGAAGGAAGAAGAGGTCGGGGGCGACTCTTCTTTCGTCGACGATCTGGGTGCCGATTCCCTCGACACCGTAGAGCTGGTCATGGCTCTCGAGGAGGAATTCAATTGTGAAATCCCCGACGAGGAAGCCGAAAAAATCACTACGGTTCAGCAGGCGATTGATTACATCAACGCGCACACCGATTAAAGACTCATCAGACCACGAGGCCGCGATCTGGAGCCCGGGGGATCGCGGCCTTTTGTTTTTCTTTAAACCTTAAACATCAATGCGTCGAATCGTAGTAACCGGTCTCGGCGTGGTCACCTCGCTAGGTCATGATGTCGAGAGCACCTGGCGCAATATTCTCGATGGCCGCAGTGGTGTTTCCCCGATTGACAGCTTCGATACCGCCGGCTTTGCGAGCCGCATCGGATCCACGGTGCGCAATCTCGACATGTCACCGTATATGTCTGTCAAAGAGATGCGCAAGACCGATCGGTTCATCCATTTCGGCATCGCGGCTTCTATACAGGCGATAAAGGACGCCGGCATCGAGGTGACCGACGAAAATGCCGAGCGTATCGGGATCGCGATCGGCTCGGGCATGGGCGGCCTGCCGGGCATTGAGAAAGGATACGCCACCTATCTCGAAGGCGGGCCGCGCAAAATTTCGCCCTTCTTCGTACCCAGCAACATCATCAATATGATCGCCGGAAATCTTTCTATCCAGTACGGAATCAAAGGTCCCAACTACGGTATCGTCACGGCGTGCTCTACCGGCACGCATAACATCGGCGACGCGGCGCGCATGATTGAGCGCGGTGATGTGGACGTGATGATCGCGGGGGGCGCGGAGATGTCGACCTCGCCGATGGGACTGGGTGGGTTCTGCTCCGCGCGCGCGTTAACGACGCGCAACGATGAACCCGAGAAGGCCAGCCGGCCGTGGGACAAAGACCGCGACGGTTTTGTGCTCGGAGACGGTGCAGGCGTCGTGGTGCTCGAGGAATACGAATACGCCAAGAGCCGCGGCGCGCAAATCTACGCCGAATACGCCGGATTCGGAATGAGCAGCGACGCCCACCACATTACTCTACCCCCCGAGAATGGTGATGGTGCCCGCCGCTGCATGCTCCTGGCGCTCAAGGATGCGGGCATGCAACCGCAAGAGATCGAGTATATCAATGCCCACGGTACGTCTACACCTTCGGGAGACGTGGTCGAATCCCTCGCGGTTGAGCATGCCTTCGGCGACCACGCGCGCAAGCTTGCGATGAGTTCGACTAAATCCATGATCGGGCATTTGCTGGGCGCGGCCGGAGGCGTCGAGGCGGTGTTCTGCATTCTCGCCATTCGCGATCAACTCGCGCCTCCGACGATCAATCTGGATAACCCCGGCGAAGGGTGCAATCTGGATTACGTTGCCAACGAGGCGCGGCAGATGCGCATCAACGCCGTGATGTCGAACTCATTCGGCTTCGGCGGCACCAACGGCACACTCATCTTCAAGCGTTTGAGCTGAGCCCGCGACTTGCGAGTTGACGGGACACGCCGGGCGGTCCATCGAGATCCGTTGCTTGGTAAAGCGAGCATGATCGAGCTCCGGCGGAGCGAAGAAGTGAGGCGAATCGAGATCGATTATGCCTTCGATCCGCTCAGTCTCCACGCACGGAATTCGCAGCGCTACCCGTTTCTGCTCGAAAGCGCGGCCCGAGACACTCCGCACTCTCGATTCGACATTCTGTTTGCCTTTCCGCAGTCAATGCTCATCCTCGACGCCGAGGGTGTGCTCAGCCTTGACGGTTCGAGGATTGAGGGCAGAAGATTTCTCCAAGCCCTGGACGGCTGGTTCAGGCGTGAGGGCGGCGGTCAGCGAGGCCCGGACCCGCTGCCGTTTTCGGGTGGCTGGTTCGTTTACCTGGGCTACGAGCTTGTCAGCGAGGTTGAACCCGTAGTAGGTGTCGGCGAAATCGAAGTCCCCTGGCCGCTGGCCGCGGCCGTAAGGGTGCCCGTTGCGCTGCTGCGTGACCATGAGCAAAAACGTGCTTTCGCGGTGGCGGAAGCGGCTTATTCTGATCGCCTTGAGCTTATGCTGGACGATCTCAATGCCGTAAGCGGGTCGACGCCGGATAATTCTGACGGCGAAACGACGGCGATGGTCATCGACATGGTGGAATCACCCGCGGAGCAATTCCTTCAGGGGGTCGATCGCATAAAGCGCTACATATACGAGGGCGACGTATTTCAGGTGAACCTGTCGCGCGCATGGCGCGGTGGACTGGCCGAGGGCGCCGACGCCCCCGAGCTGTACCGGCGGCTGCGCCGAGCCAATCCCGCGCCTTTCGCCGGTCTCGTCCGCTTGGGAGAATTCGCCATATTGAGCTCATCGCCCGAGCGTCTGTATTCGGTCCGCGCGGGTCGCATAGAGACCCGGCCGATTGCCGGCACCCATCCGAGAAACACCGACCAAGCCGCAGATCGGGCGCTTTCGCGAGCGCTGCTCGCTCATCCCAAGGAGCGTGCCGAGCACATCATGCTCATCGACCTCGAGCGTAACGACCTAGGACGCGTATGCGAAACCGGCAGCGTCGAGGTAAACGAACTCATGGTGCTGGAAAGCTATACTCACGTGCACCATATCGTTTCAAACGTGCGCGGCCGGCTGCGTTCGGATACTTCCCCTGCGGACGTCATCCGGGCTGTCTTTCCCGGCGGCACTATCACCGGGTGCCCGAAAGTCCGCTGCATGGAAATCATTAGAGAGCTGGAACGCGTTCGACGAGGTCCTTACACCGGCGCCTTCGGTTATCTCGATCGCAACGGCGACGCCGACTTAAATATACTCATCCGTACCATCGCCGTTCACGGGAGACAGCTCGAGTTGAGAGCGGGCGCGGGGATAGTTTCCGATTCGATGCCGGAGCGCGAGCTCAACGAAACCAGGGAAAAAGCCCGCGGACCGCTGCGTGCATTGGGCGCAACCGCGTGATACTGGTCAACGGCAAACCCGGCTCCAGCGTCGGCGTGGCGGATCGCGGGCTTCAGTACGGCGACGGACTGTTCGAAACGCTGGCCGTGAACCGGGGGCAGGTGCTTTGCGCGGACCGCCACCTGTCCCGGCTCGCGTCGGGATGCCGGTCGCTGGAAATTCCGGTGCCGGACGAAGGCGCGCTTCGAAACGACCTGTCCACGGTTACCAAAGGCGTTGCCCGCGGAGTGGTGAAAATCATTCTCACGCGAGGCGTATCCGCGCGTGGTTACCGCGCCGCTGCAAACCCCAGTCCCACCCGGATTGTGTCCTCACATCCCTGGCCACCGTTCCCCCTCAGCAACCGCGCTGAAGGGGTGGCCCTGCGCGTGTGTCGCACCCGGCTGTCTATAAATTTGAGACTCGCCGGGCTCAAGCACCTCAACCGCCTGGAGCAGGTGCTGGCGGTTAACGAGATCGACGACCCTAAAGTCTCCGAGGGCCTGATGCTCGACACCGATGGCGCGGCGGTGGAGGGCACCATGAGCAACGTGTTTTATGTCGAAGGAGGGCGGCTGATGACGCCCGATCTTTCCCGCTGCGGGGTTCACGGTATCATCCGAGCCGAGATTCTCGATTGGACCCGGGTCCATCTGGATACCCCCGTCGGTCAAACCCGGGTGGGACCGGAGACGCTGTTGAAGTCCGAAGAGTGTTTTGTTTGCAACAGCCTGATTGGCGTATGGCCTGTGAGATCCATCGACGGCCGCGAAATTCCGCTAGGTCCCGTAACCCAATCAATTCAATCAGAGCTGAAAGCAGCCGAAATTATTACTCCCGACTGACTGCGGAAATGATGTCGTGACAAGCCCGTTCGACAGTTCGCCCGCCGTTGAGACAAGTTGCTGTCTGATCGACGTTCCGTTTCGATTATGAAGATCCGTCGTGCCAGCATCATCGGGATCGTTTCGGGCCTGCTGCTATGCCTCGGCGGCACGGCGTTCTGGCTCAAGCTCGAAATGGACGACGCGCTTGGATCAAAGCTGAGCCTGAACCAGCCAATCATCTATGAGATCCCGACGGGGCAGAGCTTGGTGGGGGTGACAGGAGACCTTACGCGGATGCGCATACTGGAGCGCCCCGTATTCTTGATCTGGCACGCGCGACTGACAGGTACGGCATCGATGATCAAAGCGGGCGAGTACCAGCTGTCGCCGGACCTGAGCGCGGCTGAAATGCTGGAATTGTTCGTTTCCGGGCGCGTGTTTCAGCGCTCGCTCACAATCGTCGAGGGTTGGACATTTCGCGAGCTGTTAGACGCAGTTGGAAGCGCGCCGACCCTGGAAAGCACGCTCGATGACATTGCGCCCGAGAACATGATGGCGAAGATCGGTTTCCCCGATACGCATCCCGAAGGGCGGTTTCTTCCCGATACCTATCACTTTCCCAAGGGAACCACCGATGCGGACTTTTTGATCCGCGCCTACAGGGCGATGGAACATTATCTCGACAAGACCTGGCGCGGCCGAGACGCGGGGCTTCCGCTCGAAACCCCCTACGATGCTCTGATTCTTGCCTCCATAGTGGAAAAAGAAACCGCGATTCCGGAGGAGCGAGAACGGATTGCCGGGGTCTTCGTACAGCGTCTGAGAAAAGGCATGCGACTGCAGACCGATCCTACGGTAATTTACGGCATCGGCGCTGCTTTTGACGGTAATCTGAGGCGGCGGGATCTGGATCGAGATACACCTTACAACACCTATACGCGCAAGGGTTTGCCGCCGACCCCGATTGCCAATCCGGGCACCGCCGCTATCGACGCGGTGATGCACCCATTGGTCGATGGTTCCCTCTACTTCGTGGCCAAGGGCGACGGCAGTCATCACTTCTCCGCCACTTACGAAGAGCATACCCAAGCCGTAACGCGCTTTCAGCTCCGAGGCAAAGGCGGCAAGAAGAAGCAGGGCGGATAGCGCGGATGCCGGGAAACAAAAAGCGCGGCCGATTTATTACTGTGGAGGGAATCGAAGGGGCCGGAAAGAGTAGCCATATTGCAGCCATGGGCGCGTATCTCGAAGCGCGCGGACTAACGGTGCGGGTGACCCGGGAGCCAGGCGGCGCCCCGGTGAGCGAAGCGCTGCGCGAGCTGCTGCTGGATCCCGGCAATCTCGGCATGGACGCCGACACCGAGCTCTTGCTGGTGTTTGCGGCCCGAGCTGAACACCTTGCGAAGGTGATCTGCCCTTCGCTTAAGGCCGGAGAATGGGTGCTTTGCGATCGCTTCACGGATGCGACCTACGCTTACCAGGGTGGTGGCCGCGGCATCGAACCTGCGCGCATCGCTGCGCTCGAGGAGTGGGTGCAGGGGAGTCTGAGACCCGACCTGGTAATTCTTCTGGATATCGAGCCGGAAGCCGGTCTTGCGCGCGCGGCGTCGCGCAGCGACAAAGATCGCTTCGAGCAGGAAGACGTGGCTTTTTTTCACCGCGTGCGGAATAGTTATCTTGCGCGCGCCAGAGCCGCGCCGAAACGCTATCGGATTATCGACTCCAGCGGCGAGCAGGCTTCGGTGCGCGAACAAATTCTCGCGATGCTCGAGTCTCTTCAATGATTCAGTCCTTGCCCTGGCACGAGAGACAGTGGCAGCGCATCGAGTCGATGCGGCAAAGCGAGCGCATGCCCCACGCGCTGATGCTTCGGGGCGCGAGGGGACTCGGCAAAGGGGACTTCGCCCTTAGACTGTCTTGTGTGCTGCTTTGCGAGGGGGACGCCAAACCGTGCGGAGGGTGCCGCGGATGCCGGCTGATGGCTTGCGGCAATCACCCCGATTTTCTCGCCGTCTCTCCTGCAGAGGACAAGCTGAGCATAAGCATCGAACAGATCCGCGCGCTGATCGAACACGTGTGGCTGACCACGCAGTACGGCGGCTACAAAGTAGTGGTTTTGAATCCGGCGGAGCTGATGACCCGGCAAGCGGCGAACACCCTGTTAAAAACCCTGGAGGAGCCCCCCGGAGCGGCGGTGTTCATTCTGGCTGCTCACCAAAGCGGACTGCTGCCGGCGACCATCCGCAGCCGCTGCCAAATGCTTGATTTTTCGCTGCCGCCGGCGTCCCGCGCGCTGCCGTGGCTAAGTTCGCGGCTGCCGTCGCAATCGCCCGCCGAGACCCTGCTCAGACTTGCCGACGGCGCTCCCTTCGGCGCCCTGGAGATTGCGGAGGCGGGGGGTGCTGAGGCGCGCTCGGACCTGTTCCGGGATTTGGTCGCCCTGGCGGCCGAGGGTGCCGACCCGTTGGCGGTGGCCGACGGCTGGCGGGGAAAAGAGGTGCCGGAAGTGGGCCGCTGGCTGACGACCCTGACAATGGATCTAATACGTCTCAAAAGCGACCAAAACTCGCCCGCGCTCACCCATGAGGACCTGCGCCAAGCTATGCAACCCGTAGCACGGCGACTAGACTTAATTCGATTATTCGCGCTGCTGGACGCCTGCTTGGAGCTCCGCTGGCTCTGTGAGCGGCAGACCAGCTTCAACCCGCAGCTGCTGCTGGAGGATGTCGCCATCCGCTTCGCGGCAGCCGGCAGTGCGTGTTCCTGAGGCGTAATCGAGTGCAAAGCAGGAGAGCGAATTTTGGCGACGAAACCAGGCATTTTATCCTTGACCATCCGGGACAAGAGCGCCCTCTACGCGTCCTATATGCCGTTCATCAAGAACGGTGGTTTGTTCATTCCCACCTCTAAAGCATACCGCCTTGGCGACGAGGTCTTCATGCTAGTCAGCCTAATGGACGAGAAAGAGAAGATGCCCATAGCGGGGCGCATCGTTTGGATCACGCCCAAAGGTGCGCAAGGTAACCGCACCACCGGCATCGGCGTACAGTTCAGCGAACTGGACAAAGGTCAGACCCGGAACAAGATCGAAAAATATCTCGCCGCCGCGCTGCAGTCGGAGCGCCAGACCCACACCATGTAATCCGCCGTCGGAAGTAGCCCGACCCGGCCCCTCCGTTTACGTCAACGACGCGCAACCTACCCCCGTCCGCGCTCATACGCCCGCGGCGCGGCCGGCAGCATTGTTGAGCAAAGCTATGCCGAAGATAGTCGATATCGATTAGATTAATGCCTGACGAAACGAGTCAAGGCCCACCTTTGATTCCTGCGCGGTGAACGCGTATGCCGCCAAGGGCCAGTGAAAGAGTACTCGGAGGCACGTGTTTGAATACCTCATCCGCGAGGGCAGACATTACCGTCAACGGCCGTCGTTACCGCTGGCCAAAGCGGCCGCTGGTGGTGGTGTGCATTGACGGCAGTGAACCGGGCTATCCGGGTAGCGACGGCGGAGGCTATATCGAGCGCGCAATGGCTGCGGGCCATTTGCCTTTCATGAGCGAAGTATTCGAGCACGGCACGGTGAGGCTGGCCGAGTGCGTAGTGCCGTCCTTCACCAACCCCAACAACCTCTCCATCGTCACCGGTGTGCCGCCTTCGGTGCACGGCATCTGCGGGAACTATTTCTTCGACCCCAAGAGCGGCAACGAGGTGATGATGAACGACCCAGCGCTGCTTCGAACGGACACCGTGCTGGCGGCGTTCGCCGCCGCCGGCGCGGGGGTGGCGGTGGTCACCGCCAAAGACAAGTTGAGAAGACTGCTCGGTCACGGGCTGAGCTTTGGCGAACGCGGGGCCATTTGCTTTTCCGCGGAGAAGGCGGACGAGGCGGAGATCCAAAGCCACGGTATCGACGCTGTGCTTGAGAAAGTGGCACTGCCGCTTCCGTCGGTCTACAGCGCCGATCTCACCGAGTTCGTATTCGCCGCCGGCGTAATGCTGATGGAGTCGGTGCGGCCCGACCTGATGTACCTATCCACCACTGATTACATACAGCACAAGCACGCGCCGGGCTCCGACGCGGCCAATGCCTTCTACGCCATGATGGATCGGTACTGGGCCCGGCTGGATGCGCTTGGGGCGACCTTGGCGCTGACTGCGGACCACGGAATGAAGGCCAAGCATTCGTCCGACGGACAACCCAACGTTATCTATCTGCAACCGCTGCTGGACGAGTGGCTCGGCACCGGACGTGCGCGGGTCATATTGCCGATCACCGATCCCTACGTGGTTCACCACGGCGCCTTAGGCGGGTTTGCCACCGCCTATCTTCCGAAAGACGCGGACACCGGAGCGCTGGCCGAGCGAATTGCAAAAATCGACGGAGTGGAGTGCGCCCTGATCCGGGATCTTGCCTGTGAGCGTTTCGAGCTACCGCCGGATCGTATCGGTGACCTGGTGGTCATCGCTCAAGCCGACCGCGTCATCGGCAGCGCGCCGGAAAAGCACGATCTGAGCGCGCTCGAGGTGCCGCTTCGCTCCCACGGCGGCGTTTCGGAACAACGGGTACCGCTGATTGTGAGCCGCAAGGCGCCGTATCTCTCTGCGGATTGCCGTTTGAGAAACTTCGACGTTCTGGACGTGGCGCTAAACCACGTGAGCTGAAATCAGGCAGTAACAGATGCCAGCCAATCGGGGCCGGCAGGCGATGAGCCCGGGGACAGTTGGCGGGGAGTCGATACGTAAAGGCGTGGGGGAGGGGATGGAAGTCTTCTCCAGGGTTAGGACCGTTTCCCTGCGCTGGTGTTTGAAGGCCGCAGGCTTAAGTTCGGGTCACCTATTTTAAAACTATGGCTCAGCCCGAGAGGAGCTTCAGGGCTTGGTCATAGATCCTTTGGTCGCCGGCGGCGATCACGCGCCCGCCGTGGATCGCCGCTCCTCCCGACCAGCTGCTGATGACGCCACCGGCTGCTTCCACCAGCGGGATCAGCGCCTGCACGTCGTGGGCCTTCAGGGTGGACTCGATCACCAGGTCCACCAGACCCGAGGCCAGCATACAGTAGAGGTAACAGTCACCGCCGTAACGCACCATTCGGGCCCTGCCTGCTACCCGGTCAAAGGCCGCGAGCTCGTCGCCGTCGGCGAAGATCTCGCGCCCCGTGGAACACAACACCGCTGCCTCGATTCCCTCGCAGGCGCGCGTTCGCAGGGTTTTTGCTTCGCCGCCCCGACGCGCGAGCGAAGCACCTAGGCGGCTGCCGACGAATCGCTCCGCCACGTAGGGTTGATCTACCAACCCGATGCAGGGATTTTCGCCGTCATACAGGGCGATGAGGGTCGCCCAGTGGAGCTGTCCGGTCATGAAGCTCTTGGTGCCGTCGATGGGGTCCACCACCCAGGTGAGCCCGGAAACGCCCGCCTCGAATCCGAACTCCTCGCCCAGCACCCCGTCATCGGGGCGGGTCTCATGAACTAAGGCGCGGATCGCCTGCTCAGCGCTGCGATCCGCGAGAGTGACCGGGTCATAACAGGATCCGCGGGCCTTGTTTTGCACCTCGAGATCGGAGCGAAAGTAGGGCAGGATTTCGGCCCCCGCGGCGTCCGCGAGCCGACCCGCGAACGCCATCAGATCAGCAAGCGCCGCGTCGTCGAGGGCGACGGACGGGGTCAGCGGCAGCCCCTGCTTCGGCTCTTGGTCCGCCGTCATCGTGTCTCCGTCGGCGACGGCCCGTCCGCCGCGCCAGGACCTAAATGCCGCTGCATGATGACCGTGTCCAGCCAGCGACCGAACTTGAAGCCGACGTCCTCAAGGGTACCCACAAGACGGAATCCGGCTTTGCGGTGCAGCTCGATGGAGGCCTCGTTGGCTGAGTCGCCGATGATGGCCACCATCTGGCGGAATGGAAGCGCTTCACACTCTAAAATCAGCGCCTCGAGCAGCCGCGAGGCCACCCCGCGACGCCGCGCCCATGGGGCCACGTAGACCGAGTTCTCCAGCGTGTAACGGTAGGCCGGCCGCGAACGGTAAGGCCCGGCATACGCGTAGCCGGCGATGCGCGTACCCAGACTCGCGAGCAGATAGGGATAGCCCGCCTCGCGGGCAGCTTGAAAGCGCCGGCGCATTTCGTTTAAGCCCGGTGGCTCGAGCTCGAATGAAACCGAGCCCTGAGTCACCTCGAGGGCATAGATCTCCTGAATGACTTCCATGTCGTCCTCGGTCGCCGGGCGAACGTGGATGTCCTTCGACATCTGTGGATGGCTCCTTGGGTGCGGGATCGAGCTCACGATCATACGTTCAGCCGCGTCGCCCGCCACCTCGGGCCTACAGATAGGGCGGGGCACAGGCGCTGATGATTTCGCAGGGCTCATCGCCCACGTTGCGGAAGCGGTGCGGGATGCGACTATCAAAGTAGTAACCATCACCGGCGCCGAGCACCCGCTGCTGGTCGCCCACCGTGACCTCTATCCTCCCGCTGAGGACAACGCCACCTTCCTCGGACTCGTGGCTGAGCATGGTCTCGCCGGTATCGGCACCGGGGGCGTAGCGCTCGCGCAGGATCTGAAGCTTCTGCCGGCTCTGATCCCCACCCAGCTGGCGGAAGCTGACGCCTTCCTCGGTGAACTCCGGCAGCTCGCCCGCGCGGAAAAAAATCTGCTCCTCCGGCGGCAGCTCCAAGGCGAAGAACTCTGCCAGCGTCATCGGGATACCGTCCAGCACCTTTTTTAGCGACGACACCGACGGGCTGCTTTTGTTTTTCTCAATTAAGGAAATTGTGGCATTGGTCACCCCGGCCCGCCGCGCCAGCTCCCTTTGCGAGAGTCCCCGTTGCTCGCGGATAGCGCGCAGTCGGCTGCCGATATCGGGGCCCACGGAGCGCTGACTCTTTATATCGTTTAACATATTAGCCACTCTGTTTCCTCATAAATTATCTTTTAATAACATATTAATAACAACGTATATTAATTATGATTCGAGGTTTGTTTAATTTGATTGACAGGTCTTGTTGAAATAATTAAACACTGATACGCTGCCTCGCATCAAGGTCGGCCCGGGTTAAAATCGCGAGCGGGTCAAGGACACACTCGGGGCATATCGTCATGTTGGCACCGCGCACGCCACAGTTTCAGTGGGAAGACCCGCTGCTGCTGGAAGCCTGTCTCAATGAGGAAGAAGTGATCGTGCGCGACAGCGTACGCAAGTACGCCCAGGAAATGCTCATGCCGCGGATCCTGGAGGCCCATCGCAACGAGCATTTCGACCGCACAATCTTCAGCGAAATGGGAGACCTGGGCCTGCTGGGCTCCACCATCGAAGGCTACGGCTGCGCCGGCTTGAGCTACGTCTGCTACGGGCTGGCGGCGCGGGAGATAGAGCGGGTCGACAGCGGCTATCGCTCGGCCATGAGCGTCCAGTCCAGTCTGGTGATGTACCCCATCTCAGCCTACGGCAGCGAGGCGCAAAAAGAAAAATACCTGTCAAAGCTCGCCAGCGGAGAGCTGGTGGGCGCTTTCGGTCTCACCGAGCCGGACTTTGGCTCCGACCCCGGCGGGATGAAGACCCGGGCGAAGCAGACCGACGGCGGTTACCTGCTGAGCGGCGCCAAGATGTGGATCACCAACGCCCCCATCGCCGACGTATTCGTGGTTTGGGGCAAGGACGAGGAGGGCACCATCCGCGGCTTTATCCTGGAAAAAGGCATGAAAGGCTTAACCGCCCCCAAGATCGAGGGCAAGTTCTCGCTCCGCGCTTCGGTGACTGGGGAAATCGCCATGGACGAGGTATTCGTTGCGGAAGAGAATCTGCTGCCCGGCGTCGAGGGCCTCAAAGGTCCCTTCGGCTGCTTGAACCGCGCCCGCTACGGCATTGCCTGGGGCAGCATGGGGGCGGCGGAATTCTGCTGGCACGCGGCCCGGAGCTACACCCTGGAGCGTAAGCAATTCGGCCGGCCGCTGGCCGCCAACCAGCTGATACAGAAGAAGCTGGCCGACATGCAGACGGAAATCACCCTGGGTCTGCACACGGCGCTGCGACTCGGTCGGCTGATGGACGAAGGCAACGCCGCGCCGGAAGCCATCTCACTGCTCAAGCGCAACAACTGCGGCAAGGCGCTGGATATCGCGCGAATGGCGCGGGACATGCATGGCGGCAACGGCGTGGCCGATGAGTATCACGTCATACGCCACTTGATGAACCTGGAGGCGGTCAACACCTACGAGGGCACCCACGACATCCACGCCTTAATCCTCGGCCGGGCGCAAACCGGGATTCAGGCGTTTTCCAGTTGAACACACGGGGCGGGACGGCGACGGCGTTCTGCCCTACGGATGCACTCGATCCAGAAATCTGATCTTTCAGGAGATGTTCTATGACGACCAATTCCGAGCTGATGCAGCGGCGTCAGGCCGCGGTGGCTCAGGGGGCCGCCAATATCCACGCAATCTTCGCCGATCGGGCCGAAAACGCCGAGCTGTGGGACGTGGAAGGCAAGCGCTATCTCGACTTCGCCGGCGGCATCGGCGTACTCAACACCGGTCACCGCCACGCCAAGGTGATGGCGGCGGTGGAAGCACAGATGAAGCGCTTCACTCATACTTGCTTTCACGTGGCGCCTTATGAACCCTACGTGGCCTTGGCGGAGCGGCTCAATGCCGCGGCGCCCGGGGATTTCGAAAAGAAGACGCTGCTGGTGAATACCGGCGCTGAGGCGGTGGAGAACGCGATCAAGGTTGCCCGCGCCCACACCAAGCGCACCGCCGTGGTGGCCTTCTCGGGTGGTTTTCACGGCCGAACCCTCTTGGCCTTGGGCCTTACGGGCAAGGTGGATCCCTACAAGCGCGGCTTCGGGCCGATGCCCGGGGAGATCTACCACCTGCCGTTTCCGGTGCCGCTGCATGGGGTCGAGGTGGAAGACTCCCTCCAGGCGCTTGAAATCCTGGTGAAGACGGACATCGAGCCGGAGCGGATCGCCGCCATTATCATCGAGCCGGTACAAGGCGAAGGCGGGTTCTACATCGCGCCGCCGGAATTGTTAAAGACCTTGCGAAGCTTTTGCGACAACCACGGCGTGCTGCTGATTTCCGACGAAGTGCAGGCGGGCAACGCACGTACCGGCAAAATTTTCGCCATCGAACACAGCGGCGTGGCGCCGGACCTGATCACCACCGCCAAGAGTCTGGCCGGCGGCTTTCCGCTGGCTGCGGTTATCGGCCGCGCCGAGATAATGGACGCCGTGGGCCCCGGAGGCTTGGGCGGCACTTACGGAGGAAATCCGTTGGCCTGCGCCGCAAGCATCGCCGTGCTGGACGTGATCGAAGAAGAGAATCTGTTACGGCGAAGCCTGGAGCTTGGCGATCACATGCAGTCGCGATTCAGGCGCATGGCCCAGCGGCTTGCCTGCATCGGTGACGTTCGGGGCTTAGGCGCGATGGTGGCCATCGAGCTGTTCAAGGACAAATCACGACTTCAGCCCGCGGCGGATCTCACCAAGGCGGTGGTGGCCAAGGCCGCCGAGCGTGGACTGATCCTTTTATCGTGCGGTATTTTCGGCAACGTGATTCGGGTGCTGGTGCCGTTGACCGCTAGCGACGCCCATGTGGACGAAGGCCTGGACATCATCGAGCAGAGCCTTGATGCGGCGCTGGCCGAGATAGAGGATGCGGCCTGATTGCCTTTGGCGGCGGGGGACAACGGATATTCCGGACAGCCGCGGGTCCAGAATTAATTGCGCATAATGTATATTATGTAAAGTTACCCTAATCCGTAGCTCAAATCCTCTTTACCTCTTTCCTCCGTTGCCGCAGTTTCAGAATCAGCCCTGCTTGGCTTGTATTCAACTCACGCGCGCTGTATTGGTGGCGCATCTTAGGTGGCCGGTTACGCGTTTGCGTCAAAGAAAATGATCCCAGGCGCAGGCGCGCCAAGACCGAAAATGGACACAAACGCGAGTGCATCCGACGACCACTAACGCAAACGCCAACGCTGACCTCCGAGCGCGCGCAACAGCGGCCCGCGCCCGCGCACAGTCCTGGGTGCAAGGCGGATCCGGCACTACCAACCGTGCGGGCCTGCAGCTTGCGCTCGAGACCCAGCAAACCGACGCGGCGAACGATCCCCGGAACCCGCGGCCCCTTCTCGAGGCTGGCCGGCTGCTGGCGGAGCTCGGGCGTATCGACGAGGGGTTGGAGGCGCTTTCGCGCGCCTCCGAGCTTGCCTCGGATGACCCGCAAGTGTGGACAAAGCTGGGCCAGCTACAGGCCAAAGTGGCCCGCTGGAGTGACGTCGAGCGCAGCCAGCGAAAAGTCCTCGCCCTCGATCCCGACAACGCCCGCGCCTACGCCGAGCTCTGCTGGGCCGTGCGCCGCCTCGGGCGCCTGCCGGAAGCGATCGAAGCCGGCCGGCGGGCCGTAGCCTCCGGGCCGAATGATCACACCGGCTACAACAACCTCACCTTTGCCCTGCTCGCCAACGGCGACTTCCAGGCCGCGCTCGAGATGTGCGACGCGTGTCTCGAGAGACACCCCCGCGACGTGGCCAGCCTCGCCTACAAGCCCACCGCGCTGCAAAGACTGGGACAGGTGGAGGAAGGTCTGCGCCTGGTGGATTTCGAACGCCTGACCTGGGCCACCCAGGTAGAGCTCGGCGACGGGCGCTTAAGCGTAGACGGGTTCAACCGTGAGCTCGCGGGCTACGTCAAATCGGTGCCCTCGCGACCGTTCGATGCTACCCAGACGGTGGACATTCTGATCGAGCCCCACGGCGTCATGACCACCTTCCGCGCCATGGTGGAGCAGGCGCTGAAACACTATCTGGGAAGGCTGGCCACGGATCCCACGCATCCTTTTCTGGCGACGCGACCAAGCCGCTGGGAGTTAGAAGGCTGGGCCACAAGGCTTCGCCGGATGCCGCCCCAGGAGCACCATTTCCACCAGCACGGCTGGGTAAGCGGCGTCTACTATGTCAGCGTGCCGGCTTCCGTCGGCGGCGGCGATCATGGCCGCGACGGATTTCTTGAATTTTGTCGTTTTCCCCAGTTCTCACAAGACAGTGCCCATTCGCAGTTCCTGGCGCTGCCGCCGCGCCCTGGCATGCTGGTTCTGTTTCCCTCTTACTTCTATCACCGGGTGGC
Source organism: uncultured Gammaproteobacteria bacterium (assembly GCA_947258715.1). Taxonomy (GTDB): domain Bacteria; phylum Pseudomonadota; class Gammaproteobacteria; order HK1; family HK1; genus CAMYJH01. Next base: position 5,921 of record CAMYJH010000032.1, on the reverse strand, counting down.
AGCGTTCGAATCCGGCGCAAACGAGCCGCGCATCAGCATCGCTTTCAACCTGATCCCCACCGACTGGGAAGCGTGCTCGGACCGCGCCACCTAACCCCATCCAGCGCGCTGTAATTTCGCTCTTGCCGCTGATTCGGTGGCCACCGCCCCATGGGCGCCGTCGGGGGCCCCTTCCAGGCTCCTCACGGAACCGGTCGTATTACTTTTGAAGGGGTTAGGACGTCGGATTCGAAAGCCGCTAAGCACGGAAATCTAGCCGCACGGTTACCGCCATACAGAGGCCAGTTCCGCGGTTTTCGCCGCAAATCAGACACAAGATGAAAAAATTAGCGTAACAACTTGTTGGGTATACTTTTTTAATGGGGATTAATGGGGAATCGCCGAACTTACCCGTCCCGGGTGGAAAGCGCCGAATTCTTCGCGCCGAGAAGCAAAACGCAGCCGCGGCGACCTAGCCCCCTTGCCGCGAGTTGAGGAGATCTACGGTTTAGGCAGGCGGTATCGCCCTGCCCACTTCGCTGACTTGAAGTCAGTCGAGAAGCTTGATCTCTTCCGCTGCCGTGCGCCCGTCTCGTCCGGGCGCCAGTTCGAACTCCAGCCGCTGGCCCTCTCGAACCGTCTTGATACCTGCGCGCTCCAATGCCGAGATGTGAACGAACACGTCCTTGCCGCCGTCCTCGGGCTGTATGAACCCGTAGCCCTTGCTGGGGTTGAACCACTTTACGGTTCCGGTCGCCATGGGTGTCTCCTGTGGGGATAGTCTTGCCCGTGCCCGGCTCACGACGAGGACGAATGGCGCGGCGCTTCGGTCCCCGCGCGCAGCGTCGTGGCTAACGCGCCTGAGCGGGTTGGGCGTGGTTTCAGTCTGGAAATGTCGATAACGGAATTTGGCTAATCAAAAAAACGTACGGTCCGCCAACCGAACGCTGACCATACGCGCATCAGGTTGAGAATTAAATATCTATTTAAGCAACCGTGCGCGGGTCCGTGGCGTGCTCAGCTCGTCACCTGGATCACGCCAGCGGCCGCCAGCGCTTTAACCTTTTCCTGGCCGTACCCGAGCACGTCCTCTAGCACCTCGCGGGTATGCTCTCCCAGCCGAGGCGCCGGATTGGCCGGAAGATCCGGGGATGATGACAGCATCGGCGGCGTGCGCGCGAAGCGGTATTCGCCGACCTCCGGATCATTGACCGGCATCAGAAGATTACGCGCCGCCACTTGGGGGCAGGCAAAGATGTCCTCCACCCTGTACACCGAGCCCGCCGGAACCCCCGCTGCATTCAACCGCTCCACCGCCTCATCCCGGGTCAAGTCGTTCAGCCAGCCCTCGATCAGCGGATCCAGGTACTCTCGGTTGGCGATACGCGCGGCGGCGTTTCGGGTGCGCTCGTCCTGGACCAGCTCCGGGTGTCCGATGGTGCTTGCCAGTCGCTCCCAGATGCGCTCGTCCGGAACGTTGAGGGCGATGTAGCCGTCTTTGGTTTGATAGGCGGAACGCGGGTACGCGTTGCGCGGGCGGCCGCGGCGTGGCGATTGCCCGTCCACCGAATGCAGCGCAATCATGCTTTCGTTCAATGACAGCATGTTGTCGTACATGGCCGAATCGACAAACTGCCCTTCCCCGCTGCGTTCACGCATGAATAACGCCTGCATGATGCCGTAGGCGGCGACCAGTCCGGAGTAGATGTCCGCCAGACCATAGATGGTCCACGACGGCGGCTTATCCTCGAAGCCCACCATGTGCATGATGCCGCTCATGGCCTCGGCCACGATGTCGAAAGCGGGACGGTCGGCATAAGGTCCGCGGCGTTCCGGCAGGCGGCCGAATCCGGAGATAACCGCGTACACCAGACGCGGGTTGATGCCTTTCAAATCTTCATATCCCAGGCCCTGCCGCTCCAGCGATCCCGGACGCAGATTGTCCACCAGCACGTCGCTTTTAGCCGCCAGCTTTTTCAACACCGTCTTGCCCTCCTCATTTCGGAGATCCAGGGCCAGGCTCTTCTTGTTGCGGTTGTAGGCCATGAACCCGCCGGCCCGGCGCTTGCCGTCGCGCTCGGCGAAAGGCGGCATAGCGCGTCGCGGGTCGCCCACGCCGGGGCGCTCTATCTTGATCACTTCCGCGCCGGCGTCGGCCAGCAGCATGGTGCAGTACGGACCGGCAATGTATTGGTCAATCCCGATGACTCGGATCCCGGTGAGCGGGCGCTGCATGATGGCTCCTCGGTTGTTTTTGTGTCCGAACTGGGCTCGCTAGTCGAGCAGTCCCGATCGGGGTTCAGTTTCCAATCCACTCCACCAGGGTGGAGACGCCCATGCCAACGCCCACGCAAAGTGTCGCCAAGCCATAGAAGGGACGCTTCTCTGTGAGTGCCCGGCGTTTCATCTCGTGCATCAGCGTCACCAGAATTCTCGCACCGGAACAGCCGGTAGGATGGCCGAGCGCTATAGCGCCGCCGTTGACGTTGGTGATCTCGTGGCGCATGGAGAGCTGGCGCATGCAGCCGAGCGTCTGTGCAGCGAACGCCTCATTGAGCTCGATAAGACCGATGTCCTCGAGCTTGAGATTGAAACGCTTTAGAAGCTTGTTGGTAGCAGGCACCGGTCCCAGCCCCATGAGCCCCGGATCGACGCCGGCGGCACACGAACCCACCCAACGCAACATCGGCTTGAGCTTGAGCGACTCAGCCTTGTTTCGATCCATGATCAGCATCGCCGCGGCGCCGTCGTTGATTCCGCTGGAGTTGCCGGCGGTCACGCTGCCGCCCGCTTTGAACGCGGGCTTCAGCGATCCCAGCTCCTGAAGCGAGGTGGCGACTTCGAAAGCTCCGTCTGCCTGCCGGCAGCGCGGGTGCTCGTCCACGTCCAGGACATCCGCCTGTCCTTTTCGCCCAGGAGTCTCCACCGGAATGATTTCGTCTTTGAAGCGCCCGGCGTTCATCGCGTTCACCGCCCGACGCTGGCTCTCGAGGGCGAACGCGTCCTGTTCCAATCGGCTGATCTGCATCTGCTCGGCCACCGCCTCGGCGGTTTGACCCAAGCTGACGATGGGATACATGGCATCCAGCTTCGGATTGTTGAAGCGCCACCCGACCGTCGTGTCCCAGACTTCAGGGGGCCGGTTGGTGGGTACCCTGCCCGGCTTGGCCACCGCCCAGGGGGCGCGGCTCATGCATTCGACACCGCTGCCGATGTAGCTCTCCCCTTCCCCGGCAAGCACTGACTTGGCCGCGTCATTGACCGCCGACAGCGCCGAGGCGCAGTTGCGATTCAAGGTGATCCCGGGCACCTCCACCGGAAATCCGGCAAGCAGCACTGCCATACGCGCCACGTCGCGATTGTCCTCGCCTGCCTGATTGCCGCAGCCGGCGTAGACGTCGTCGAGCATCGCCGGATCGATTCCGGTGCGCTCGACCAGCGCGCGATAGGTGTGGGCAAGCAAATCGTCCGGCCGCACGCTGGAAAGTCGGCCGCCGAATTTGCCAATGGGAGTACGAACACCGTCGATGATCACTGCTTCGCGCATATGGCGTTACCCGCTAGGCGCTGAGTTCACGACTGGGAATTGGCGGCAGCGTTCTCGATCCAGACGAAGATTTCGTCGTCCACGATCATGATTGGATATACAGCCGCCGCCGAGGGGTCGCTCAGCTGCGCAATGTGAATGCGACGCCCGCAGCCCGCGCACTCAACTTCGCTATTTCTGACCTTGCCATCCGAAAGCGGTTGTTCGCATCTGCTGCATGCGTTCTCACGGGCAAAAAAAGCTCCGTCCAAATTGAACAAGGCGAGGTCGCCCGGCCCGATCTGCCTTCGAATCACCGCACCCGATGGGACGTCGGCGGTGGCGCCAACGGAGTACCAGTCGTTAACCCAATCCTGGTTCATGCTGCATTCGTTCCCAGGCCTCTCTCACGACACAGGTGTAATTTTAGACTTATTTTCTGCCTTACCCCTTAACGAAAATAAACACGTCCCCTTTGCACCCCTGCCGCACTCGCCGACGAGCCTTCGAGACACCACCCTGCCCTCCTCGCTGCGGAGATCCACGGCCTGGCTTTTCTTGTTGTGGTTGCAGGCGAACGGTAGCACGCGAGTGAGCGGGCCTGCTAAGAATTACGTCGTTTGGGTGCCATTCGTTGTGAGCTTCGTCCCGATGTCTAATCGTTGGTGTCACCCGTTAGCCCAGTCAGAAACGCCAACGTCTCCAGGAGACCGACGCCAAAGCGTCCAGGTGCCTGACCGTCGCCATCCTTGTCGATGCTGGGATCGGAGAAATAAAGCCCCTCGAGGATGGTTTGATCAAAAGACGGGACGCTCATACCGAAGGCTTGATTCATTGTCGAGATAAACTCGTTGGCAATCAATCCGTGCGCGATATTGTTCGGGTGCACGCCATCCAGACTGAACAGGCCCCCAAGCGGCTCCGTCGTCAGGGGGTTTCCAAAAAAAACAGGAGGGGTTGCGAGAAACTCGGCGAACTTCGCATTCATGTCGACGACCGGCATTCCGATGCGAGCCGCTTCCCGCTGGATGATAGCATTGAAAATTTGGGTCCGCGCGATGATGGTAGCAACCTCCGCGGGATCCAGAACGAAATCAGGAACATTCATCAGGTCGTCGTTGCCGAACACGTTCATCAGGAAGGCGGCGACGATGGACGTGAAATGGCCGTCAGGCAGGTTCACAGGGAAGCCGGCGATGTTTGATGCCGTGGCGCGGTCCAGCAGAAACCCGATGCTGGTGACATCCGGGATGTTGGCAAAGACAACCTTGATGCCGTTCGAGTTGACCAAAGCGCCCAGCCGATTGACTAGTTGGATGTAGGCATTCTCGAAATCGACAACGGGAGTGAGTTGTGAGGTATTCATATTGCCGAAGGATATTACCGCCGACAAGACGTCGTTGTTTCCAATCCAGCAGAGGACCATGTCTGGGGCGACAGATTCTACGTATTCGATCTGCGATTGTTGACGGGGGAACAGAACAAGATCGGTCTCAGAATCGATGCTACCGACATTGGCGGCATTGGCAGCGTCGTTCAGAATTGAGTCCACGTCCGCGCCGGACACCGCGACATTAGTGCCGATAACATCGGGAAAAATACGCGTGCGCCCATTGGTATCACCCACCTGGCCGAAGAGGTCTGACTGTATTAACGGGATGGTTACTGGCGTGGCCATCGCAGCACTGACCAAGTGGATATAGCTAAATACTTGAGTTTGCCAGGCAGCATCGGCGGCCTGGACGCCTTCACCGATACTGTCGCCGATGCCGACAACAGCCGGTCCAGCCGTCGCCGAACCTATTTGTGTTGAAGCGATGGCAGCGCACAGCAACGCTCCCTTGATTCGTTTCGCAAGATTCGGTTGCATTTTTATTCCCCTATCTCAAACAGGTTTCAACAGGCCGACCAGTCCGGCCGCGCCTATTGTGTCACGGGCTCTTGAAGCTGCCGGATCGTGGCCCGCAACTTCCGGCTTGTCTCCGTGTCTCCGGTACTTGACTCCAGTTGTTCGGCTATTTTCGCAAGCGCACTGATCCACACTGCAGGGATGTCCTCTTCGGACACATGAACCCGATCCGTGCCTTTCAAATTGGCAATCATCGCCGCACGGACGCTGTCCGGCAACCGGCCGGGCTTGAGCGCCTTTTCCAGCGCCTCGGCGCGGGCATCGAAGCGCTGCGGACTGCGTGCGCCAACTTCTGTCCCGTTGGCCGGTCCAAGCACGAACACTTCTACGATACCGCCGTCATAACCGCCGACGAGCACGTAGCTAATCCCTTGCAGCAATCGGCGAAGAGCTTCTTCTATCGACAGTTCCGAGAAGCTCTCGGTGACAAGTCGCGACTGGACCTGTGGCGACGTCCATATCTTAACGCTGCCCTGGCGTTCCAGCCGCTCAAGTATGTCAGCCAGC
>CAMYJH010000031.1 GCA_947258715.1 uncultured Gammaproteobacteria bacterium | reverse complement strand
GAATTATGATTCCAAGCCATTTAAGCACGACCAGAACACTAGCCGTACCCTTATGAAAAAGGCAATAGATTCAAGCTGGATGAATAATTGGTAGGGACAGTTGCCCAATGGTTTTATAACTTTCTGATTTATAATGGAAAATTGGCGTCCCCAACGGGATTCGAACCCGTGTCGCCACCTTGAAAGGGTGGTGTCCTAGGCCAGGCTAGACGATGGGGACGGAAGGAAGGTATTAAGACTCACGACCCGAATACCGCGCGCACTGCCCGCGACCCTGCTGGATTGGTGGAGCCAGGCGGGATCGAACCGCCGACCTCTACAATGCCATTGTAGCGCTCTCCCAGCTGAGCTATGGCCCCGGAAAGCAAAGCGCGAGACTCTACGAAACCCCCTGATCGGTGTCAAGCTGAGGCCGCAGCGCGTTCGATGTGCGCGACCGCGGCGTCGATCCGCGCCAGGGCGCGCGACTTTCCGACCAGCCAAAGCGTCTGATCGATGGACGGCGATACGGCGGTTCCGGTCACCGCGACCCTGAGCGGCTGGGCCAGCTTTCCCAACTTCACACCCGTCGACTCCGCCGCCTCCAGCACGGCCTGATGAATCGCTTGGGGCGTCCACTCCGAAACAGAATCAAGGCTTTCACGTACGCTACGAAGAGGCTCAAGGGCGACGGTTTTCAGATGCTTTTTCGCCGCCGTCTCTTCGTAGTCGTCGAAATCCCGGAAGGCGAAGGCGCTTTTCTCAACCATCTCGACCAGTGTTTTTGCGCGCTCGCGCTGCACGTTCACCACCTCGGACAGGTCCGGTCCATCGCCGACATCGAGGCCAAGTTGCGCCATATGTCTTTCGAGTTCGGCCGCGACGCGAGTCGCGTCCGCCTGCTTGATGTAGTGCTGGTTGAGCCACAGCAGCTTGTCGAAGTCGAACACCGACGCGGCCTTGTTGACGTCGGCAATATCGAACAGCTGCACGAGCTCGGAAACGCTGAAAATCTCCTGGTCGCCGTGGGACCAGCCCAGGCGGACCAGATAATTCAGCAGCGCCTCGGGAAGAAAACCGTCATCGCGGAACTGCAGCACGCTCACGGCGCCGTGGCGCTTGGAAAGCCGCTGGCCGTCGGGGCCCAGGATCATCGGCACGTGCGCGTAGACGGGTCGCGCGCCTCCGAGCGCATGGAGAATGTTTATCTGGCGCGGCGTGTTGTTAATGTGATCGTCGCCGCGGATAACGTGGGTGATCCGCATCTCGAGATCATCCACGACCACGGTGAAGTTATACGTCGGCGTACCGTCGGGGCGCGCGATGATGAGGTCGTCGAGCTCTGCATTGGCAAAGACCACGTGACCGCGAATCAGATCGTCGACCACCACCTCGCCCTCGCGGGGATTTTTGAAACGCACCACTGGATCCGGCGCGCCTGGCGGTGGTGTCGAGAGTTTCCGGCAACGGCCGTCGTAGCGGGGCTTGATACCTTTGGCGCGCTGTTCTTCCCGCAACGCTTCGATGCGCTCCCGGGTGCAGTAACAGCGGTATGCCTTCCCCTCTGACAGCAGCCGCTCAATCTGGTCGTGATACAGCGCCATGCGCTGGGTCTGGTAGAAAGGACCCTCGTCATAGTCGAGCCCGAGCCAGGCCATGCCCTCGAGGATGGCGTTTACCGAGGCCTCGGTGGAGCGCTCCCGGTCGGTGTCTTCGATGCGCAGGACAAAGCTCCCGCCACAATGGCGGGCATAGAGCCAGCAAAATAGCGCCGTGCGCGCGCCGCCCACGTGCAGCAATCCGGTGGGGCTGGGCGCGAATCTGGTGCGTACGCTCACTGTGATCGAGGGTCGCAATTACAGGGGAGTTTGGGCGGGCATTATAGACATAGCTGCGATTGACCGCGCGCGAACGGTGCTCATAGAATGTGCGTTCTTCGAGAACGGGCGATTAGCTCAGCGGGAGAGCGCTGCCTTCACACGGCAGAGGTCACTGGTTCAAACCCAGTATCGCCCACCATTCCTTTACGCTTTATAAGTCCGCAATCGCGGGCGATTTAATAATGCGTCAGTGACGATCAGAAGAAATAATCGCGCTATAAGGGCCTGGTTGCTGGCGCACGCTCCTTAGCGCTTTCAAAGATCAGCGGCAAAGGCTTTAAATCAGCGGCTCGGCTTCTCAAAAACGAATTCGATTTCCATCCACCACCCGGTTCAGTCGCAAAAAAAGTTGACCACTTCCGTCGCCTCGCTCAGATCACGGCCGAGCGTAATTTTTCCTTCCCCGGTGAGCACGATATCTTCGCGCCGCAAGTAAGAGGGTCCTTCAGGCGTGAGCACGTAGGTACCGTTCGTGCTCATGTCCGTGAGAATGAATTTTCCCCGGCGGCATTCGATGCGAGCGTGTTCGCGGGAGGCCATGCTGTCGTTGACGATCATATCGGCTTTCTTGCCCCTGCCTAGGATCATGGGTGGCATGTCCTGGTCCAGTCTCATTTCCCGTCCGTCGTGGTTCAATACCAGCTGGCCCGGTCTGTCCTGGGACTTGAGCAGGCCGGTAGCCATTCGAGTGACATCTTCCGACTGCCAGATGACTTCAAAAATATCGATGTCGTCGGATTTACCCTTTACCGGAATGCGGTCCAAGTGACGCGTGCTCGATCGAAGCGCGGAGTGCAGCGCTTCGGCGGTTTCCTGCGTGGTGATTATTTGTCCGCCCTTCGCCAGTCCCGCCATCCTGGCGGCGATATTGACGGCGTCTCCAAACACGTCGCCGCCTTCGAGAATCGCGGGTCCATGATGCAGGCCCACGCGAATCGCCATGGTGGACGGCGTGTTGATATTGATTTCCGGTAGGTCCTCGGCCACGCCTTCCTGCATGTCCATGGACGCCTCCACTGCCTGATCGGCGGTGGGGAACGTGCACATGATCTCGTCACCGATTGTCTTGATGACTCTGCCGCCGTTTTTCTCGATGTACTCTGTCATCACGCCGAGGCACTGGGCAATGAGCTCCCGCGCGACCGAATCTCCCAGCGACTCGTAAAGGCGAGTGCTGCCGCTGATGTCGGCGAACACGATAGAGAGCGTGGCGGCTTTTCTCGCCATGACGTCTAAAGCTCGATTCCCTTAAACCGCACGCGGGCAGAAATTGCCGCAGGCAGGGGCGCCCCCGGTTTCGACGCCAGAACAGAACCGGAGACGGGTTCCACCGGCAGACATGACTTTGATTTTGCAGCTGACGCCTGAACTTGGTGAAAAAGTATAGAACAGACCGGAATAAAAGGGTATTGAGCAAAAGGTTCGTAAGACCATGAATTTCAGAAAGCTTTTTTGCCTTCGGGGCGCGGTCACCAAAATGCCCGGTGACTGGATTCTTGGCTGCCGTCAGACGCTGCGGTGACTCAACAGGCGATCGACCATGGTGCCGAAATTAGCCAGGGACTGGAGGTGAGAATAGATGAGCTCGAGAACACCGTCTTTAAACAGTTCATGGATAACGTCCGCCGACAATCCATTGAGCTCTTTCCGGCTGATCACCTGAAAACCCGCAAGCGAATGCTTTTCGCCGGACTTTAGCGCCACGTTGGCCTGCATGGGTTCGAGCAGATTAAGGTCCTGTAGCCGCTGGACGAAATTCTGCGTGCGCTGGTGCTGGACCTGATACTGCTGAAGAAACCTCAACACGCCCTGCAGATAATCGGTGCGCTCACCCTGGTCGTCGAAAAGCGGGCGACCGTGTCCCTCCTGATTACAGCCGGCAAATCCCTCGTCGATACACAAGGTAAAAGTTTTAGCTTCGCCGTCGGCGGCAAAAATGAAAGGATAGCGGCGCACGAATGCGGGAATGTAGTGCGCTTTCCACCCACCGTCTCCAGTGACGTAGAGATTCTGCTTGTCCTCTATGCCGAGGATTGCAACCGGAACCGTTGTCCCCTCACCCGCGCCGGCGAAGACGATAGCGTATTCGCACCCCGCGGACGAAAACTCCACCGTCATCAGCGGCACCGAATTCGTACTTCGCGCGAATGAATAATCGTGCCCCGTCTCGACGAACCAATCACGATGGCGCTCCTTCGTCACCGGCTCTGCTTGATCGTAAAAAAGAACCTCGTTTGCCACGAATTCGCGTTTCGATCCGATCGGTTAGGGACAGAGTCTGAAAGCTACGCGGATAATACCTGAATCTTATCAGCTGACCAGTTATTCACCGTCAATGGTCAACGTGCCTATTACCCGGGCAGGCCAGAAGACAAGTGCTGGAGATGGGTTTTATTTCGGGCCAGTTCAGCCGATGCCTTCTGGCTACGGCGTGGCAAGCTGCGGCCACCCGAGCACCTGGACGCCGAATGTTTCCTCCTTCCGGCGCTGTTCCAAGTAGCCTAAGGGCCCGCCCCTCTTTAACACCGCCTCGGGCGCCTGAACGGCTGTTTCGATCGTGCCGCTGTGCCGCGACTGCCCCGGCACGGACCCCGGATTCGAATTTTCGAATGACGCCTGCGAATCCAGCTCCAATCTCCCGCTGTAGAGGAGCGAATACTACTCGCATCCTCGTTCACAACCGGCTATGAGCAATAATAAAGGGAGTTATATTCTCACTGATGCGGTTACTTCCAAACATGCTTTTCCCCGGCGGATAGGGCCCACATCCCCGCGAGGCGGGGACCACAGCTTCTCCAACACCCGAGTTGCTTCGCCGAGGGAAATCGGTGCAGCGCAGGTCTTGGTTGCCAGATCGTCGCCGGCAGCCAGTTTCGGACCCGCTTCTGCCCACCCGAGCCGCGGCTCTCAATCGACGATATTCCGCGAGAATCGCCTCAGGTCCGTCTAAAATAGTCTAAGGTGACGTGATCTCCACCTGAGAAGGGCTGGGCGAGCACAAGATTTCCGGCCTGCCGTCGAAACCGTTAGCTTGGGGTGACATCGATACGCACGCGGCGGCGCTGAAATCCGCCCGAAAAAAAGTTGTTTGGCTGCCCAGCGCCTATGAATCAGCAAGCCAAAATTTCCTGGTCATCTTCCAGCCGGACTGACGTCGGAATGGTCCGCGACGTCAACGAGGATGCTTACCTCGAGCGATCCGATCTGGGTCTTTGGGCCGTCGCGGACGGCATGGGAGGGCATACCGCCGGCGACGTGGCCAGCGGGATGATCTGTGAGGCGCTGAAATCGGTCAAACCGCCCCAGGCTCTGAGCGAATTCCTGGACGAGGTGGAAAAGCGCCTGCTGCGCGTCAACGACAAGCTGCGCGCGATTGCCAAGGGAAACGAGTCTCAGACCATCGGCAGCACCGTCGCTGCCCTCATTGCGAAAGGCCGTCACGCGGTCTGCATCTGGGCCGGTGACAGCCGGATCTATCGCTGCCGGGGCGGGCAGATCGTTCAGATAACGCAGGACCACGCTCTGGTAGAAGAACTGGTGGAGAAGGGGATCCTCACCCGACTCCAGGCCTCCAGCCACCCCCAGGGAAATCTTGTGACCCGCGCCATAGGCGCCACCGATGCGCTCAAGCTGGATCTGGAGATCGTCGAGCTGCAGCCGGGGGATGTGTTCATACTCTGCAGCGACGGACTCGACAAGGAGGTCAAGCCTGCAGAGATTCTTGAGATCGCGGGGCAGGATAACGACCGCTCACTGAGCGATACGCTGGTGGATCTGGCCCTTTCGAGGGGCTCCCGAGACAACGTAACCGTGGTGAGCGTCCACGTCACCGGCAGCGAAACAACCCGCGACCGTCTAGCGGATGCGGGCGATGACTTCCATACCGCAGAGACCCTCCCGCGCCTCGATACGGTCAAGCAGCCGACCAAGTAGTCCTGCGGACGGATATCGCGGTGGCCGAACTGAAGAAGCTGCTGGTCGCGCTGATTAAAGGAAAAGGATCCTTCGAGCAGACCAACGCGGCGGTTCAACAGTTCCTCGCCCAGTCGTCGGATAAAGCGCCGCTGGTGGCAAAACTTCTTCGTGCCGCCCGTGACGCGGGCCTGCCCCACCCGATGTACGTATCCCTGAGCAGTCACGTGACCTCGCACATTGTCACCGATCGCGATCCAGAGGCGACGGTCCTCGCTCTCGATGACGGCGTCAAAGGTCTCGATCGAACGGCGCATGCTCTCAACGATCCAACGCGGGACGCCAATCAGGCCCTGCTGGCCGAAACTCGCGACCTGGCCGATGCTACGGACGGTCGAGCGGAAGCCCTGGACAAAAAGGCCAGGCCCGCGGCTTTTTCGGAGCGGACTGCGGAAGTCGTGGGGCCCAATGGGGAGGTCCCCGACGAAGCGACCCTGATGGAAGCCGGAGTCGAATATGACCCTGCCAGCGTCAACCCGGGGCTTGGTCTGTCCGCGGGACTCGACGAGCGCCAGAACGACCACGTTTACACCTACAGCACCGAGCTCAATCCCGCCAGCGATGACGCGACCAGCGCAAACGCCGACGGCACGGACAAGACCATCGCCCTGGCGGCCGAGGCGGATTTCGACGCCTTCTCCGACGAGGCCCTGGCGTCGACGGATGAAACCGCGGACCCGGATACCGGCGCCAGCTGGCCCACCATCCACGAGCAGCGACGGCCCGGCGTTTCCAGCGCCTTTCGAGAAGGAGACCACCTGCGCGATCGTTTCCAGCTTGTGTCCAAGCTTGGCGAGGGCGGAATGGGCGCGGTATGGAAAGGAAAAGATCTGTTGAAGGAAGAGGCACGGGACCGCAATCCCTTCGTTGCGATCAAGCTCCTCCAGGGCGATTTCAAAGAGCACCCGGAAGCTTTCATCGCCCTTCAGAGAGAAACCGCCAAGCAGCAGCGGCTTGCGCACCCCAACATCGCGACTGTTTTCGACTTCGACCGCGACGACTCCTCTAATACAGTCTTCATGACCATGGAGGTGCTGGAAGGCCAGCCGCTGGACTCGTTTATCCGCAAGCTACCCGATGGGGGTCTATCCGTGGAGGAGGCCATGCCGCTCATTGAGCAGCTGTGCAACGGTCTTGCCTATGCTCACTCTCACGGTCTGGTGCACGCGGATCTCAAGCCTGGCAACTGTTTTTACACCAAAGACGGCACCATCAAGCTGCTCGATTTTGGGATCGCGCGCGCCTCAAACACAAAGCCCGATGCCGAAGGGGAAACTACACTTTTTGACCCCAGTGAGCTCGGCGCGCTTACGCCCACGTACGCGACAGTGGAAATGTTCGAGGGCGTCGATCCGGATCCCCGTGATGACGTCTACGCGCTGGCGATCATGACCTACCAGCTGCTGACGGGAAAACATCCATATGGCAAAAAGGCGGCCCCAAAGGCGAGAGAGCTGGGACTAAAACCGGAACCCATTGGAAAGCTCAATAAGCGTCAAAACAGAGCGCTGATGCGCGGACTCGCCTTCGAGCGCGAGGATCGCACCCCTACAGTAGAAGAATTTTTCGAAAGCGTTCGACCCAAGAAGAGCCGTGCTCCTGTAATCGTTGCGGTTAGCCTTGTTGCAACGCTTATAGCTGGCGCGGGCGCGTACAGCCCGATGGTTGACCTCATCAATCAGTACCGGCGCGAGCAGATTATTTCGATTATCGAACAACCCGGAATCGTGAACATCCGCAGGGGTCTGGACCAGGCCAATGCGATCGGTGATCCGAAGCAGCTCAGCCTAATTCTTAACAATCAGCGAACCAAGAACTCCATTGTCGCCTATGTCGAGAACGGGGAAGAACAGAAGATTAGTGAAATGCTTTCGCTCATAGCCCCCTACGACCTCGACTGGCAGCGGGAGCTAAAAGAGGTCGAGCGCGTGAAGTCGGCGATCATGACCGTCTTTGATAAGAAGATTCGTGAAGCGTTCAACGTCGACGGGAATCGTTACGACTTTGCCGCCGCCAGTGCTCTGATTTCGGAGCTGGACCGACTTTATCCCGATTCCGCGGAAGTGCTCGAGCGCAGAGCTCTTCTTAATCAGGAAAAGGCCTTGAAGCTGGCTGAGCTGAACGACGACTATACCCGTTATCTAGAGGACGGCCGTCTGCTGGCGGAGAAAAATGGCCGTGACATCGGTGACATCATCGACCTGGTGAGACAGATCGATCCTCAACACCCTTTACTCACGGACCAGCGTTTACGATTCCGGTACGGCGAGCTGGCCGAAGCAGCCATTGACCGCAAGGCCTACGGACGCGCCGACGCTCTGCTCCGGGCCGGACTAACCTATGCTGCGGGCGACTCGAAGCTTAGGGACCTGCGCTTTCGCCTACAGTCTGAATTTCAGCGCATTGCCAGCCAGCGCCGTGTTGCCGAGATCGAGCAGCGCGTCGGGCCGCGACTTGCTTCGCTCAACACCCTTCCCGATTTTCTCGAAATCCAGGACGATTTGATCTTGCTCGAAGCCCTGAGCCCGAAATCTAAGCTTCTAGCCGAGATGCAGGAAAAGCTCAGGGGACTTTTCCACGACCAGCTGAGAACAAGCACCGCGCAACGCAACTGGGCAGAGAGCGAGCGGGTGCTAATGCAATATTCGAACCTGTTTGATATCCCCTACCTGATGAAGCAACGTCAACTTCTTTCAAGGATTGAAGAGCAGGCCGGTCACAGTCTCCAATTGACACCTGAACGTCAGGCGGCCGTTAGCCAACGCGTTCAAACCATCTCCGGATTGCTGGCCACGCCAGAATTCTCCAGCGACTGGGAAATCAAATTGAAAGCGCCTTACAAAGACCTCATCGCCCTGCTACCGGAAGGCGATCCGGGCCTTGAGCAGGTTCGCAACCAAACGGCCCGCCTCTTCCTGCAGAATGCCAAATCCGCGTTCGAATCTGAACGTTTCATTGAAGCGCTTGCCTTTGTCGACCGCGGCCGCGCATATCACCCCGAACTCAGGAACTTCGAAGATTTCGAACGGGCTATTCTTATCGCTCAGGAAAAGTGGCGCAAACAGCGCGAACAAGAGCAGCGGCTGGCGCGTATCGACGCTTTGAAGAATGGCTTTACGGCAGCCGCGGAAAGAGACGACATCCAGGACGCCAACGCCAAGCTCGCCGGCATCAGGGCCGAAGGCGTGCCGGAAGACGACCCCTTTCTGGCCCGTGATGCTCCGATTAAGCTGGCCCACGCCTATATCCGGCTGGCCCGGAGCCGAATCGATCAAGGACGGCCTGATTTCGAGCAGGCGCTAACGCTCGCCACCCGGGGTCTCGAGCTTGCCCCGGGTTTCGAAGAGCTCAGCCTTGCTGTCGCCAGCTTTCAGTCGGAGGTGAAGAAGCGGCAGCTTGAAATTTCGCTTCACAGACTCTTTGACGGCAGCGGTGAAATCGACGTGGTCGCGACCAAGTCGAAACTACGGCAACTGGAGGCTGATTTTCCGGAACGCTATCCCGAGCTGTTAGAGGAGTACGCTGAAATCCGTGGCAACCGGATCCGCGAGCTCGCCAAATCAAAGGATCTGCGGATCACATCGCTGCATCAACGCATGGACGAATTCAGGGCCTTGTTTCCCGATGAGGCGCAAGCGCTTCACGAATCGCTGGCATCCATCGTCGGAAAGAGGATCAGGGCGGCACGGATCCTGAACGCGCGAGATTTAGAAATTTTGGGCGGCCCGCTAGCCGAATTTCGCGCTTTCTCTCCCAGCGGCTATGCGTCGCTGAGCAAGGATTTGAGCAGCCAGCTCGCCGGGCACATCCGTTCGCTGGGTAAAACAGACAAGCTCGCCGCCGCCAGTCTCCTGGAAGCCTCAATCAGGCACTTTGGTGAATCGTCGTTCAAGGGAATCGAGGTCGAACTGCCGACGAACGAGATTTTAGACGGCATGAAGCTGATTGCGTCGGGCCGACTCAATGCGGCCCGGAGTAGCCTGGAAGCGGCTCGAAACAAGAACCCGACGCCGTCCGACCTGCCCGCCTTCGAACGCATCCTCAAGTCCAGCATGAAAAAGGCGAACGACGAGTATCAGCGCTATGCCGAGGCTGCGAGGCGATCGAGATCGACGGAGGATCAGGCAAAATTCGACAATATTTATCACTCGATTCAGCAGCTTTGGTCGGACAATCCGAAGTTTCGGCGGATCCAAATCGCCCCACTCCGCCGCGGGGAATGCAAAAAGGACCTTGCCGGTTACGGCCGGAGAAGGGGTGGAGAGTGCTGGGATCTCATAGGCCGCGCCAAGGGTCCGCGGATGGTGGTGGTCCCTGCCGGAGACGCCATCAGGGCACCGTTTGCAATCAGCAAATACGAGATCAGCGGCAGCGACTTCAACGACTACTGCAAGTCCACAGGCAGATGCAGAAGCCTGTCGAGTATCAAGGCAACATTGCCCTTGACGAGTATCTCGGCAAACGAAGCGGAGGAGTACGCGCGCTGGTTGTCCGAAGAGGCAAGCAAGACGGCGGGACACAAAATCGTTTATCGCCTGCCCACCGAGGAAGAGTGGGAACACGCCACGAGTGCGGCCGGGGGACCGCCAGCCAAGAAATACAATTGCCGCGTGACCGCGGCTGGCAGCGTGATTTCCGGCTACGCCCTAGTCGATGCCGCGTCGGGGGAGGAGAATGGCTGGGGGCTCGCAAACTACGTGGGCAACGCGCAGGAGTGGGTAAGTACGGCTGCTGGACTGAAGGCCCGTGGCGGCACCTATCAGGATCCGCTCAGCCGCTGCGACGTTTCCATCTCCCGCAGTCATAGCGGTCGACCGGACGGGATAACGGGCTTCCGTCTGGTCCGTGAGATGGGATGAATATTTGCAAAGCCGTACCGGATCCCATGAGTCAATGCAAGCGACCCGGCTACGACCCTGAACTGAGCCGCTTTCCGACAAAATCCAGGTGGAGGTATGGGCAATCGTGGACGAGAATAATAAAAATGAGTGTTCTGGCTTATTCGGACTGGAAAAGAATGCCGTAGAGACGGCATTGGTATCGAAATGTCGTCGAATATTGTCCTCAACAAGTCCCAACTGAGAAAGCTGGCGCGAGAGTACGCGCTGGGCAATCTCGAGGAGGGCGAATATCTTCATCGCCGGCGCACCCTCGTCGACGATATCGTTAATGGAACGGTCGCAATCGTCCGCGAGGTCCCACCGCCTCCTCCGCAGGCCTACTCGGAGGACCCTACCACCAAGGTAAGCATTGCGGGTCATTACGGGGCTAAACGCATTTCCCCCGCCGCCCTTTTGATCGTCATCGTGCTACTCACCGGAATCGTCTGGATGCTGGTACCAGGCGGCGAACACGAGGGTGAGAGCGCGGAGGACCCGCAGGCACACGCTCCGCCCGTTTCCAGGGCCCGTTCCCTGATTGACGAGTTCGTGATTGAGAAAGACTTCAGCGCATTCAGCATCGCAAGCTTCAAGGAAAGCTGGAGCCACCTCACCTATGCGGAGAAGAGAGAGGCCTATTCGGCGCCCTGGTTCAATGGTCTGGTCAAGCTCATAAGTGATGAAATCAAAGCGCAAAACGCCCTGTTGGACACTCAAGAGGCTGCGTATGCCGCAGAGATGGGCAGGCGGCTCTCGGAGTTCGCGTCTTTCCTGGGCATTTCAGAGTTCGTGATCGAGTTCAGGAGCCTTCCCGCACAGCCCGCGGAGGACGTGGCCGTAAGCGATTCGAGTCTGAGCGAAGACTTGACGGCGACGATGAATGTGACCGCCTCGCAGCAATCGGCGCAGTCCCGAACTGCGGCGGCGGCGAGCAGTTCGGATCCTGGGGTCGAATCGGCGTCAGTGAATAATGTCGCCGCCAGCGATCCCGCACCCCATCAGCCCCGGGTTTTGGGGCAAGAAACGACGACGTCCGTGTCGGATAGCGAGTGGCTCGACGCCCAGCCGGCTCACGCGTACACGCTTGAGCTGTTCACCATGAACCATCTGCACGAGATCCAGAATCTGATCGCGGCTAACCCGGATGTCGATCTACGGGTGCTGGTGGGCGCCCGCAATGAACCCCGCTACCGTGTCGTTTACGGTGCCTTTGATTCCGAGGAAGCGGCCCGTAGCGCCTACGCAGAGCTGCCGCAGAAAATTCGCCAGGCGCAACCGGTTCCATTGGTAAAATCTTTAAGCAGCCTGCGTGACGAGGGCGGTATCGACGAGCCGGTCGCGGGTGTGGGCGCAAGCAAATACACGCTGCAGGTTTTCGCCACGGACAATGTGGACAGCGCCCGGCGCCTTCAGGCGGATTATCCTGAGCTCGACTTGAGCCTATTGGAAACCACCAATCCGTATACCCGTTACCGGGTTCTGTACGGAATGTTCGATTCCGAAGAAACGGCCGGACAAGCTGCAGGCAGCCTGCCACCGGCGCTGCTGCAGGACGTGGGAGATCCGTCGATCATGGCCGTGAGCGAGCTTCAGGGAGTAAAGCGCTGATGCGTGATGCGTGATGCGTGATGCGTGGATGCGTGATGCGTGATGCGTGATGCGTGATGCGTGATGCGTGATGCGTGATGCGTGATGCGTGATGCGTGATGCGTGATGCAAGCAGCGTAATCGGCCCGAGTACCCTGTCAAGTCGCGTTACGCGTCACCCATTACGCATTACCTGTTACGCTCCACGCGCCAGCTATTCAGTTCAACACGCGCGCACAACCCTCCCTCAGGCAACAGCTTTCGCATGAGGGTTTCGGTCGACAGATTCGTTTTCCGTGCTCGACGATGAGCGCGTGAAACTCTCCCAGGGCCGCGGCGTCGCCGGGGAACCCAACTTCAACCCTTTTCTTGAGCTGCGGATACTTTTCGTCTCCCCGGGTGAGACCGTAGCGAGCGAATAAGCGCCGCGCATATGCATCGACGACGAATACCGGACGCCCGAAGGCATAAACGAGAATGTCGTCGGCGGTCTCCGGGCCGATGCCGTGGACGAGCAACAAGGACTGTCGAAGTTCGGCAGTAGGAAGGGTCCGCAGCGCGGAATATTCGCCTTCGGAACGGTACCAGCGGACAAAGGCTTGAATGCGCCGGGCTTTGACCTTGTAAACCCCGGCTGGCCGAATGAGGTCTGTAAGGCGTTCGAACCCGGCCCCGTCTAGCGTCCCGGGTGCGAGCAGGCCGACGCTTCGCAGATTCTCGATTGCGCGGCTCGCGTTCAGCCACGCGGTGTGCTGAATCAGAATGGCGCCAAGCATCATCTCGAAGGCATCGTCCGCAGGCCACCAGTTCTGCGGGCCGTAAGCGTTGAGAAGACGTCTATAGAGATCGCGATATCTCTCCTTCATCGGTGAAGCGTCATGGGCAATACACGCAGCGCATTTCGCGCTGCCAATGGATCAACATGCAGGCCTTTTTTTCGCCGCACGCGTAACTCATTACGCGTTACCTTTTTCGCCGCCGCGCGGACTTCCTTGTCTGCGAACGACCCACGGGTGGCGACTTGGGTGGCTCATAACCCACAAGCCCGCACAACGCATCCAGCTCCGAGTTCTCCAACTCGAGATAACGCCCCGCCCGCAGTCTCCTGGGCAAACTGGCATTGCCGTATCGGACTCGGATGAGCCGGCTCACGTCGACACCCTGAGACGCCCACAGCCTGCGCACCTCACGTTTGCGTCCTTCTTTAATCACGACGTGAAACCACTGGTTGGAGCCCTCGCCGCCCGCGGGAGCAATAGAATCGAAGCGCGCCATGCCGTCTTCGAGCCTGACGCCCCTTCGCAGCCGCTCGAGCGTTTCCGCGCCGGCGCGTCCGCGAACGCGCACGGCATATTCCCGCTCCACCGCCGCGGAAGGATGCATCAGCCGGTTGGCAAACTCGCCGTCGTTGGTGAACAAGAGCAGTCCGCTTGTGCTGACGTCCAGTCGTCCGACCGCCACCCAGCGTTCACTGCGAATCTTGGGCAGGTTTTCGAACACGGTGGGGCGTCCTTCGGAGTCCCTGCGGGTGCAAACCTCGCCGGCCGGCTTGTGGTA
Organism: uncultured Gammaproteobacteria bacterium; assembly: GCA_947258715.1. GTDB lineage: Bacteria > Pseudomonadota > Gammaproteobacteria > HK1 > HK1 > CAMYJH01. The sequence goes on along the minus strand of CAMYJH010000031.1, from coordinate 57,735 downwards.
CATGAGCACACGCAAGGCCGGGCGGGATTGCGGCAGACGAAGGCGCCGGCCATCCAGGTGGACGACGTCTTTGTCGCCGATGCGGGCACCGATGTCGGCCGGCTCACCGTTGACCTTAATCCGGCCGGCCCGGATCCAGTCTTCAATCGCGCGACGAGAGCCCAGCCCGGCGCGCGCCAGCACTTTCTGCAGCTTCTCCCCCGGGGAAATTACGCCAGGCAATATTCTTCAGTCGGTGGTCTCTTTCGCTTCGGAAAGGGACACTTGCCCGGCCTGGTCATCCGGCCCTCCGTTCGGGGGGGGATGAACATCGAGCCCCTGTGCAGAGACATTCACTGCCAGAGACACTGGCACCGGCGCGGACATCTCAGCAAAGAGATCCTCCGGATGCGGGTCCAGGTCGCGGATTTCAGCCAGCGTCGGCATTTCGGCCAGCGCCTTGAGCCCGAAGTCGTCGAGAAATAGCGTCGTGGTGGCGAAAAGTTCCGGGCGACCGGGCACCTCCCGGCGTCCCACGACCCGGATCCACTCGCGCTCGAGCAGCGTGCGGATAATGTTGGGGCTCACGCTCACGCCGCGGACATCTTCGATCTCGCCGCGGGTGATGGGCTGACGATAAGCAATTAGGGCGAGCGTTTCCATCAGCGCGCGCGAGTATCTCGGCGGACGCTCGGCCCACAGTCTGCCCATCCAGAGGGAGAATTCCTTGCGCACCTGGAGGCGAAACCCGCTCGAGACCTCCACCAGCTCTAGCGCGCGCGCCTCCCAGTCTGCAGACAACTGGGCCAGCGCGTCCTGAATCTCACTCCGCTGGGGCAGATCGTCGCTTTGTTCAAACAGCGCAATGATGTCCTCCACTCGAAGTGGCCGTCCCGCCGCCAGCAGCGCGGCTTCGATAACGTGCTTCAAGCTATCCGGACTCATGTACCCGTCGCCTTTATGTGGATGGGTCCGAAAGGACGCGACTGAACCAGCTCGATAAGGGAATCCTTGATCAGCTCCAGCACCGCCAGCAGCGTCACCACCGCGCCCTGCCGCCCCTCCTCCGGGGTAAACATGGAGCTGAACTCGATGAACTCATCGCCCTTCACTGCGCCGAGAATAATACTCATACGCTCACGCACAGACAGCGGCTCCATTTGTACGTGATGGTGGGAAAACATCTCCGCCCGCGACAGAACGTCCCGCATAGCCGAAATCAGATCGTCCATCGTGACCGTGGGCTGAACCTTGACCGCCTCGGCATAGGGTGCCAGCACGCGGGCTTCGAAGATGTCCCGGCCCACCCGTGGTAGCGTTTCTAAGGCTTCAGCCGCCTGCTTGTAGCGCTCGTATTCCTGCAGACGGCGTACAAGACCGGCGCGTGGATCTTCTTCTTCACCGTCCTCGTCTTGGGGCCGAGGCAGCAGCATGCGCGACTTGATCTCCGCCAGCATGGCCGCCATCACCAGATACTCCGCCGCGAGCTCCAGCCGCAGCTCCTTCATCAGCTCCACGTATTCGACGTACTGGCGGGTAATCTCGGCAATGGGGATGTCCAGAATGTCCAGGTTCTGGCGCTTGATCAGATAGAGCAGCAGATCCAGCGGCCCTTCGAAGGTCTCCAGGAAGACCTCCAGGGCGTGGGGCGGAATGTAGAGATCTCTGGGAAGATCGGTGATCGGTGACCCTTCGACTATGGCGAAAGGCATTTCCTGCTGGCGCGGATCCTCCGCATCGAGCATGCGACTGTCCACCTGCCCTTCGGCACCCGTCATCGATAAGTGAGCCCCATCGCTTCGCGCACGTCCTCCAGAGTTTCCCGGGCAGCGTCGCGCGCCGCGTCGCATCCTTCCGTAACTATGGAGCGTACCACGTCTGGCTGCTCGAGATACTGTTTCGCCCGCTCCCTCAACGGCTCGAGCTCCACCAGAATGGCGTCAATGATGGGTTGCTTGCAGTCCAGGCAACCGATTTTTGCGCTGGTGCAGCCTTCCTGCACCCAGTTCTTTCGTTCTTCATCGGAATAAATGTTGTGCAGTTCCCACACCGGACATTTTTCCGGCGTTCCCGGATCGGAGCGGCGCACCCGGGCGGGGTCCGTGGGCATGGTTCGAATTTTGGACACCACCGAGTCCTGCTCTTCCCGCAGGGTGATCACGTTCTGGTAAGATTTGGACATCTTCTGTCCGTCGATACCAACCATTTTCGACGCCGGCGTGAGCCAGGCCTGGGGCTCCGGCAGGATCACCTTGCCACCCCCTTCCAGATAGCCAAACAGCCGCTCCCGGTCACCCAGGGTGATGTTTTGCTGGCTTTCCACCAGCGCCCGACCCGTGTCCAGCGCCTGCACGTCGCCCTGCTCCTGAAAGCGCTTGCGCAGCTCGCGGTACAGCCTGGCGTTTTTTTTTCCCATTTTGCGCGTCGCCGCCTCAGCTTTTTGTTCGAAATTCGGCGCGCGACCGTAGAGAAAATTGAAGCGCCGGGCGATCTCCCGGGTCAGTTCCACATGCGCAACCTGGTCTTCGCCCACGGGGACGATGCCGGCCTTATAGGCCAGAATGTCCGCGCTTTGAAGCAGCGGGTAACCGAGGAATCCGTAGGTTGCGAGGTCGAGCTCCTTGAGCTTTTCCTGCTGATCCTTGTAACTCGGCACGCGCTCTAGCCAGCCGAGCGGCGTAAACATGGAAAGCAGCAGATGGAGCTCGGCGTGCTCCGGCACCCGGGACTGGATGAACAGAGTCGAGTCACCGGGGTCGATGCCGGCCGCGAGCCAGTCGATGACCATGTCCCATACGTTTTCGCCGATGACGTTCACGTCTTCGTAGTGCGTCGTCAGGGCGTGCCAGTCTGCAACGAAAAAGAAGCACTCGAACTGATGTTGCAGCTCGACCCAGTTTTTGAGCACGCCGTGGTAGTGGCCCAAATGAAGCGCGCCGGTGGGACGCATCCCGGAAAGGACGCGTTGATGTTGCGTAGGTACGGTTACCAACTCAGCCGGCTCCCAACAAGGCTGCAAGGGTTGAGAAAAAGAAGTCGGGCGAGACTCCGATTAAAAAATTGAGCGATAGGCCCACGAAATCAAGCGCTGGATAGAGGATCCGCCCCAACACGCCGGTCAGCAGAAGAATGAGAATGATTACCAGCCCGAACGGCTCCATGCGCCCCACCACCGACGCCCAGCGTGGCGGCAGCAGGCTGATCAGAATACGGCCTCCGTCCAGTGGAGGCAGGGGCAAGAGATTCAATACGCACAGAATAGTGTTGATGAAGACGCCGGCAACGCCCATAAAAACCAGCAGCACCGCGGCACCGCTTAGAGCGCTATGGTAGAACAGCGCGAGCTTGACCACCAGCGCCCACAGTAGGGCCATGAGGATGTTCGACCCCGGTCCTGCCAGCGCCACGATGGCCATGTCGCGGCGCGGATTATTGAGCCGACGGGCGTCCACCGGCACCGGTTTCGCCCACCCCAGAATAAATCCGCTGAAAAACAGCAACAGCAGCGGCACCACCACCGTGCCCACGGGGTCCACGTGCTTTAGAGGATTGAGCGTCAGTCGGCCCGCCAGGCGCGCGGTCGGGTCGCCGAAGCGGTTCGCCACCCAGCCGTGGGCCGCCTCGTGCACGGTGATGCCGAACACCACCGGAAGGATCCAGATGGCGATCTTGTTGGCGAGGGTCAGTTCGTCCACGCGGGTTAATTGAAATGGTTATCGGTGAAAAGTTACTTGGGATAAGTGATTCGTAACTGGTGATTGGCGATTGGCGGCGGAAAGCTTGTATCAAGCGAGTCCCCGACTTGGATGCCACTAATCACTAATCACCAATCACGAATCACGATTTTCCCTAGGTGCAGGCTGCGTTCGGGCCGCGCTAGTCGCCGCCGCAATCAATCACGCTGCGGGGTCTCAAAAGCGCTCGTATCCCCCAGCCCCCTGCGCAGCACCCGCGGCGGTTGCTCGGTGAGATCCACCACGGACGTTGGCTCGACGCCGCAGAAGCCGCCGTCGATGACGAGGTCGAGCCGATCGCCCAGACGGTCATAGATATCCTTGGGATCCGTGAGCGGCAAATCCGCTTCCGGCAACAACAGCGTGGAGCTCAACAGGGGCTCCCCCAGACTATCGAGCAGACTGCTGGCAACCACATTGTCCGGGACGCGGATCCCCACCGTGCGGCGTTTTGGATTCTGCGCCCTGCGCGGCACCTCGCGGGTGGCTTTGAGGATGAAGGTGTACGGACCCGGGGTGAACGCCTTGAGCATCCGGAATGCAGTGTTGTCTGCCCGGGCGTAGCTGCCGAGCTCGGACAGGTCTCGGCAAACAAGAGTAAAGTTGTGCCGTTCGTCAAGCTTGCGAATCGAAATGATTACATCGAGCGCCTGTTTGTTGCCCAACGCACAGCCGAGCGCGTAGCAGGAGTCCGTGGGATAGGCGATCAGGCCGCCGTTGCGCACGATGGCCACCGCCTGGGAAATGAGCCGGCGCTGCGGGTTGGTCTGATGAATGCTGAAATACTGTGCCATACCTAGTGCTCCGGCGTTCCGGGTCGCGCCGCATCTTGCGCCCCCCCCGCTCTGCCGCCGGCGCATTCTATCAGCGCGCCAGGCCCGAACACACACTGGCAGCAGGCTCACGGAATACTGGGCTATAATCCGGCCGCTTTGGAAATGGGAGCTCGGCGTCGGAAGATCGGGCGCATTGAACGTATCGGAACAGGGTAGGTCGTAGACGGTAGGCCGCGGCGGGCAGTCAAGAACGCCCTACTACCGCATCTACCGTCTACCATCTACATAGCCTTTGTCACCCCTTGAAGGGCCTGATTTAAGGATTCGCGAGCAAGCTCGCTCCTACAGCGGACTTCGATTGGTCTCAATTCACGCATGAACGAACACGGCACTATATGAAGCTGCTCTTCGACTTCTTTCCCGTACTGCTCTTCTTCATCACTTTCAAGATGCATGAGGATCCGCAGCGCGGCATTCTGGTGGCGACCGCGGTGATTATTGCCGCAACGCTGGTTCAAGTGGGAGTGACCTGGTTCAGAAATCGCCGGGTGGAAAAAATGCACCTGGTGACCCTGGTGCTGGTTGTGGTCTTCGGCGGCGCAACGCTGATGCTCAAGGACGAAATCTTTATCAAATGGAAGCCCACGGTTGTGAACTGGCTGTTCGCCGTCGCCTTTCTTGCCAGCGAGTTCGTTGGAAGCAAAAACTTGGTGCGTCGAATGATGGAGAGCTCGGTGCAGCTTCCCGACTTTGTCTGGCGCCGGCTCAATATGAGCTGGGTGACGTTCTTCACTTTCATGGGGGTACTGAATCTCTACGTGGTCTACAACTTCGACACCGACACTTGGGTGGACTTCAAGCTGTTCGGTCTTTTGGGCCTGACCCTGGTGTTCGTGCTCGCCCAGGGGTTTTATCTTGCCCGGCACGTGGATGGCGAAAAAGTCGAGGAGGAACGTTGATGCTTTACGCCATTACTTGCGAAGACGTAGAGAACAGCCTGGAAAAACGAAAAGGCGCTCGCGCGGCGCACCTTGAACGTCTCGAAGCATTGAAGCAAGAGGGTCGCCTGGTGCTGGCGGGACCACATCCCGCCGTGGATGCCGACGATCCCGGGGAAGCCGGCTACAGCGGCAGCTTAATCGTCGCCGAATTTGACTCTCTCGAGGACGCAAATGCGTGGGCTGACGCAGATCCCTACAATCCCGCCGGCGTCTACGCGAAAGTTGCGGTGAAGCCTTTCAAGAGGGTTCTGCCGTAACGGGTGACTCCTGACGCGACGGAAAACGAAACCCTACGTTTGAACTGCGATAGTTTCAATCGAAGGCGCGGCGCATCGTAGGAGTGAGCTTGCTCGCGAATCCCTAAATCAAGCCGTTCGACAGGTAACGATTCCCAAGTCCTGAATAGTGATTAGCATCCCATGCCTCCCCGCTCCTCCTCCCCCACCCTCGCCCTTGCCATGGAGCTCATATCAAGAGCGTCCGTTACCCCCGAAGACGGTGGTTGCCAGGCGCTGATTGCGGATCGGCTTTCGGCGATCGGACTCGACTGCCAGACCATGGATTTCGGTGAGGTGACCAATCTCTGGGCGCGGCGAGGCGGGGAGGCGCCTTTGTTCGTTTTCCTCGGCCACACCGACGTGGTGCCTGCCGGGCCGGAATCCGAGTGGCAAACACCGCCTTTCGAGCCAACACTTCGTGGCGCTTACCTTTGCGGCCGCGGCGCTGCGGACATGAAGGGCAGCGTTGCGGCGTTTGTCACCGCCCTGGAGCGATTCTTAGCAAATCACCCCGCACATCGTGGCTCCGTTGGCGTTTTGCTCACCAGTGATGAAGAAGGTGACGCCGTCGACGGCACAGTGAAGGTGGTGGAGAAGCTGAGCCAGCGCGGGGAACATATCGATTGGTGCCTCGTTGGCGAGCCCTCGAGCCGGGTACGGGTCGGTGACGTGGTCAAGAACGGACGGCGCGGATCACTCACGGGCCGCGTCACCGTGCTGGGTCGACAGGGTCACGTCGCCTACCCCGATCAGGTAGTCAACCCCGTTCACGCATTCGCCCGCGGCTTCGCGGAGCTGGCGGACACCGTCTGGGATCAAGGCAACGCCGACTTTCCACCCACGTCGTTTCAGGTTTCCAACGTCGACGCGGGGACCGGGGTCGAAAACGTGGTGCCCGGCGGTCTCGAAGCCTGCTTCAACTTTCGCTACTCGACAGAGACTACCGCGCGAGCGCTGAAGGAACGTGTCACCGTCGTTCTGGAAAAACACGGAGTCCAACATCGTGTGCAGTGGACCCATGGGGCACTACCTTTTCTCACCCGCGAAGGCGCCCTGCTGGACGCGGTGAGGACGTCAATTCGAGAGCTTGCCGCGGGTGAGGCCGCGCTTTCCACAGAAGGCGGCACTTCCGACGGCCGCTTCGTCGCCCCCACCGGCGCGGAGGTCGTGGAGCTCGGTCCGGTCAACGCCACCATCCACAAAATCGACGAACGCGTGCGGGTCGAGGATCTGGATCTCTTGTCAGAGATCTACGAGCGTGTGATGGAGATTCTTTTGCTAGACGGTAGACGGTAGGCAGGGTTGGAGTCGAAAAGCGTGTTTCGTATGTCGTATGTCGAAGGTCAGGCTCAAAAGCCTCGGCCGCCAAGAGACAATTAAGGAGCCCGCCTGCGGGCGAACTTTCCGCAGTGCTTCAAAAAATTCGCGCCCAAGGGTGCTCCTACAGCGGGCATGGTCCCACCTTCGCATCACCCATCACGCGTCACCGAAAAAAAAGCCGCGCAGTGCTAAGTGCGCGGCCCGGCATCTTGCCGAATCGCTTCAGCGTCTCATTAATCAGGCAACAGCTTTCTGATCGACACCCGAGCCGTCGTCAAACTGCTCCTCTTCGGTAGAGCCCGAAAGTGCGGTGATGGACGAATTGCCTCCGGTGATCGCCTGGGTCACGGCGTCGAAATAGCCCGCGCCGACCTCGCGCTGGTGCTTGTGCGCGGTATAACCGCGGCTCTCGGAAGCGAACTCTTGCTCCTGAAGCTCAACGTAGGCGGACATGCCGCTGTCGCGGTACTTGGACGCCAAATCGAAGATGCTGTAATTGAGGGCGTGAAAGCCCGCGAGAGTGATGAACTGGTATTTGTAGCCCATTTCACCCAAAGCCCGTTGAAAGCGAGCAATGGTGTCGTCGTCGAGGCTCGCTTTCCAGTTGAATGAAGGCGAACAATTGTAGGCGAGCATCTTGCCCGGGTATTGCTCATGCACGGCGGCGGCAAACTCGCGCGCCTCCCCCAGATCGGGCTTGCTGGTCTCAAACCAGATGAGATCGGCGTATGGCGCATAGGCAAGGCTGCGGGATACCGCCTGCTCCATGCCGCAGCGAACGTGATGGAACCCTTCCACGGTGCGATCGCCAGTGAGAAATCGCTGGTCCCGGGGATCCACGTCGCTGGTAAGCAGCTCGGCACCGAGGGCGTCGGTCCTCGCCACAAGTACCGTCGGCACCCCGCAAACGTCGGCGGCGAGTCGCGCAGCGATAAGCTTCTGCACCGACTCCTGAGTGGGCAGCAGCACCTTGCCGCCCATGTGACCGCATTTCTTTGCCGAGGACAGCTGATCCTCGAAGTGGACGCCGGCCGCTCCCGCCGAAATCATGTCCTTCATCAGCTCGAAGGCATTCAGGACGCCGCCAAACCCGGCTTCAGCGTCGGCAACAATGGGCAGGAACCAGTCGATGCCGTTCTTGCCTTCGGCGTGGTGGATCTGATCGGCGCGCTGAAAGGCTTTATTGACCTTCCTAATTACGCTGGGAACGCTGTCGGCGGGATAGAGACTCTGGTCGGGATACATTTCCCCGGAATTGTTGCCGTCCGCGGCCACCTGCCAACCGCTTAGATAGATGGACTGCAGACCGGCCTTGGCCATCTGCATCGCCTGATTTCCCGTGATCGCTCCAAGCGAGTTGAGATACGGCTGCTCGTTTAGCAGTGTCCAAAGCCGGTTCGCACCACGACGTGCCAAGGTGTACTCGATGTTGACCGAGCCGCGCAGACGTACGACGTCCTCCGCCGTGTAGCCTCGCTCAACGCCGGACCAGCGCGGATTTTCGGACCAGTCTTTCTCCAGTGTCTCAACTTCAGCTCGTTGACTCATGGGATAACCTCCAAAACTTAGGACCTGAGCGCTATAAGGATTCCGCCCGAGGAATTCGGAGACGGCGAGGGCGAATGTGTGAGTAGTTGCCGCTGGAAGACGTACGACGGGGCGATACGGGCGGGGAATGGCTGAGCGAACCGAGTCAGGTTGCCGATCCGGATACGTACAAGGGAGCCAGTTTCAGCCATGTTGCCGTATTGCCATAGTGCGTTGCGTCAACTCCCAGTGATTCAAATCCTTGCGTATGTTGCATTGCAGCTTACCCGGCGAAGAGCATTTGACAACCCAATTGTTTCAATGCTCAATATTAATCAGGTTAATGATTGGTTCCCGTCCCCGCAGCTGAGCGCGGCAAAACGGCCATGGAAGCTTCCGGCAACCGCTTTTATTACAAGCAAAATCGGCTCAAGAAGCTAAGAGCGTTCTGCTATGCCGCTCAGGCAAACAGCATTTCCAAGGCGGCTGAGCGCATGTTTCTGAGCCAGCCGTCGGTCTCGCTGCAGGTCCGGGCCCTAGAGCAGGAGCTGGGCGTGGCTCTGTTTGAACGCCGTGGCCCGCGTATCAACCTCACTCCCGAAGGCCAGGTGCTCTACGCGCTCGCCTCACCACTGGTCGAGGGCATGGACACGCTGCCGGCGACCTTCGCCGAGCGTTGCGGAAGTCTCGACTCGGGCGAGCTCGACATCGCCGCCGGCGAGTCCACCATCCTCTATATACTTCCCAAGTTCATGCAGGCCTTCGCCAGCAAACACCCCGGCATCCAGCTGCGGATGCATAACGTCACGGGCCGTGACGGCCTCAGTCAGCTTCGTGCCGACGCGGTGGATTTCGCCGTAGGCTCCATGCTGGAGATCCCGGACGACATCGACTACCGGCCGATTTTTTCCTACGACACGGTACTGATTACGGCCCGCGACCACCCGCTGGCAAACAAGCGCAAACTGATGCTCCAAGACATCAGCCCCCACGGCCTCATACTTCCGCCCAAGCACCTCAGCACCTGGCGCGTGGTAGATCTGGTTTTCCAGCAGCACAACCTGCCTTACAAGGTGACCCTTGAGGCCGGCGGCTGGGAGGTGATAAAGAAATATGTGGGTCTCGGACTCGGCGTCTCTATCGTTTCCAGCATCTGTCTCGCCGAAGAGGACAATCTTTCTGTCATCCCGCTCGGGGACTACTTTCCCAAACGCACCTATGGTGTTGTTCTCAGACGGGGAAAGTTTCTGTCGCCGGCGGCCCGGCGCTTCATCGCCGCCATGGATCCGGAGTTTTTCGCCAACAAGCCGAGAGCTCGTGGCCGAGCTGACTGACCGGCCCAGCCCCGGCAGAGTAAGACCGAGATAAACCAAGTACGGCCTAAGTTATTGATTCAGGTAGGCGACATTTGGCAAAGTAATGTTCCCCGAAGGCCCCGGGGTGCCGAATTCGGCGGGTGGTGAAGAGTGTCACGAAGGGGGACCGCAATTGTCCGGATTATCTCCGGCGCGCGACGAAACTCCTTTGCCTCTGGCGCCGTCAAAGGCTAAGACAAGGCGGCAGAATCCCCGGCCGAAGACATTGTAAGCTACCGTAGCCAAAGGTTTTTTTACCGGAGGCGGGTCACGCCGAGCGGTCATGAAAGGGCGTTGGAGATAAGCTAGAATTTCGCTATGGCAGACTCGCCAGAGACCACGCGCGAAGATGGGCTTGCCGTACAAGAGGCAAAGCCAAAGTTAAAACGGCCCCCTTTGTATAGCGTGGTACTGCTCAACGACGACTACACTCCAATGGAGTTTGTGGTACACGTATTGGAAAGGTTTTTCAGCATGGAGCGAGAGCGCGCCGTCCGCGTCATGCTTCAGGTGCACACCCAGGGGAAAGGCGTTTGCGGTGTTTTTTCGAGGGAGATAGCCGAGACCAAGGTCGCACAAACCAACGATTATTCCCGGGAAAACAATCACCCGCTTCTGTGCACAATGGAATACGCTTGAAGCCCAAATAAAGGCAGCCACGCATATGTTGAGCAAAGAACTGGAGCTGACGCTCAATTCGGCTTTCCGCGAAGCCCGCGAGAAACGGCACGAATTCATGACCGTGGAGCATCTGCTTCTGGCACTGCTCGACAATCCGGCCGCCAGTAAAGTGCTCAAGGCATGCGGGGTGGAGATCGACAAGCTTCGCGAAGAGCTCACCGAGTATCTCGGCGAATCGACGCCGGTGCTGCCGGTTAAGGACGATCGCGAGACCCAGCCGACGCTCGGCTTCCAGCGCGTGCTGCAGCGTGCGGTCTTCCACGTGCAGTCGTCGGGGAAGAAAGAGGTCACCGGCGCCAACGTTCTGGTCGCTATTTTCGGCGAACGGGAGTCCCAAGCGGTTTACTTCCTCAACCGCCAGAACATCACCCGGCTCGACATCGTCAACTACATCTCTCACGGGATTTCCAAGGTCCACGACAACGAAGATGCTGATGCATTCGCGCCGGCGGAAGAGGAAAAACTCAGTGAGTCCTCCAGCAAATCACCGCTGGAGGCCTACGCCATCAATCTCAACCAGCAGGCTCTGCTTGGCAAGATCGATCCCCTGATCGGGCGTCGGGACGAGATTCAGCGAACAGTCCAGATTCTGTGCCGGCGGAGAAAAAACAATCCTCTTTACGTCGGCGAAGCCGGCGTGGGTAAAACCGCCATGGCCGAGGGGCTGGCGAAGATGATCGTTGACGGCGAGGTTCCGGACATCCTCCACGAGAGCACCATCTATGCCCTCGACCTTGGCGCCCTTCTGGCCGGAACCAAGTATCGAGGAGACTTCGAGAAGCGCCTCAAGGGTGTCCTCGCACAGCTCAAAAAAGAGCCCGGCTCTATCCTGTTCATCGACGAGATCCACACCATCATCGGCGCCGGCGCCGCATCCGGCGGCGTCATGGACGCATCCAACCTGATCAAGCCGATGCTGGCTTCGGGCGATTTGCGCTGCATCGGTTCGACCACCTACCAGGAGTACCGGGGAATATTCGAGAAAGACCGGGCGCTGTCGCGTCGTTTCCAGAAGATCGACGTCACCGAGCCTTCCGTCGAGGAGACGGTCAAGATCCTCAAAGGGCTCAAGTCCAGATTCGAAGAGCACCACCAGGTCAAATACTCGCACCAGGCAATCCGCATCGCCGCGGAGCTCTCGCACAGGTACATCAACGAGCGCTATCTCCCCGACAAGGCCATCGATGTCATCGACGAGGCGGGCGCTACGCAAAAGTTGCTGCCGGCATCACGGCGCAAAAAGACGATCGGCGTTGGCGAGATTGAGATCGTCATCTCGCGTATGGCGAGAGTGCCGCCCAAAACCGTGTCGACATCTGACAAAGACGTGCTGCGCAACCTCGAGCGTGATCTCAAGATGGTGGTTTATGGCCAGGACAGCGCTATCCAGACGCTTTCCGCCGCCATCAAGATGGCGCGTTCCGGCCTTCGCGACGCGGAAAAACCCATAGGCTCCTTCCTTTTTGCCGGGCCGACCGGGGTGGGCAAAACCGAGGTCACCCGGCAGCTCGCCCGGATCATGGGCATCGAACTGGTGCGCTTCGACATGTCGGAATACATGGAGCGGCACACGGTTTCGAGGCTGATCGGCGCGCCCCCGGGTTACGTGGGCTTCGACCAGGGCGGCCTGCTGACCGAGGAAATCAACAAGCATCCCCACGCGGTGCTGCTGCTGGACGAGGTTGAAAAGGCGCATCCCGACGTCTTCAACCTCTTACTCCAGGTGATGGACCACGGCACTTTGACCGACAACAACGGGCGCAAGGCGGATTTCCGCAATATCGTTCTGGTGATGACAACCAACTGTGGTGCCGAGCAGATGAGCCGTCCCAGTATCGGCTTCACGCAGCAGGACCACACCGGTGACAGTATCGAAGTCATCAAACGCACCTTCACTCCGGAGTTCCGAAACCGACTCGACGCCATCGTAGAATTCGGCTCGCTTGACGAAAAAACTATCGGTCACGTGGTCGATAAGTTCATAATCGAACTCGAAGGCCAGCTGGAAGAAAAACGGGTTGCCATCGACGTCGACGAAGATGCCCGCAAGTGGCTGGCTGAAAATGGTTTCGATCCGAAGATGGGCGCCCGCCCGATGGCCCGTATCATCCAAGAAAATATCAAGCGCCCGCTGGCCGAAGAATTGCTGTTCGGGCGACTGGTAGGCGGCGGCACGGTGCGCGTCGGGGTCGAAGACGGCAGCCTGCACTTCGAGTTTGAGCCGGTAGAAGCCGACGTCGAAGCCGGCGAAGCGACCTGATTCGCGCTATTCTCGGTCTCGCCTTCTCGCCGGCAAAGATCGCTTGGCGGCCCAAAAACCTTGCGCCACTGTTTGGAGCACCCATGAGAATCATTCTGCTCGCCCTATGCATTGGCCTAGCGCCGATGGCGTCACACGCCACGACCCACGGTCGTGGCCCCGCGGGCGGATGGGCCCAAGATTTCGCGCAGACCCCGGCAACACCGGACCAGATGCTGCGCCAGGGTCTCGATCGACTGATTGGCTATCTCATTGGAGCCGGCAACCCGAGTCCCGAGGCGCTACGGACTTTTCTCTCTCACGAAATTTCGCCTTACTTTGATTTTGCCTACATGGCGCAATGGGCGGCGGGGCCGCTTTACCGTCGCTTGACATCGGATCAGCATCGGCGGCTGGCGCAAAAGCTCGAGAACATGTTCCTCGACGCTCTGGCGCGAAACCTGGGCACCTACGCGCGGCCGCTACCGCAGATACAGATATTTCCGGCCCGCGCGGGCCACAGTGGAAACGAGGCAACGGTAGACGTTCGCGTGCTCACCGATGCGGGCGGAATGGTGCAGCTGCAGTTTCGATGCTATTGGGGCGGTGGAGGTTGGAGGATCTATGATGTCAGCGCCAACGGCGCCAGCGCGGTCGCTTTCTACCGCGGCTATTTCACTACTCTGATCCGACGCTACGGTCCGGAAGCGGCGTTGCGATGATTCGCGCGCGACGCCGTATTGCGTGACGCGAGAAAGAGCGAAGCCCGCTGTAAGAGCGACCTTGGCCGCGATTCCTTGAATCAGGCCGTTCGGAAGACAATTCACTCCTGATCTAAGGGATCGCGAACAAGCAGGCTCCTACGGCATCTATTAGCGGGCAAGGGTCAGAGTGTAAGGCCCGACATACGAAAGACGATCGTACCCTTGACCCACTGGAAGCCCTCCCGCGACGACCTCCAATTGAGCGCCGATTATGTCGACGTTTGGCGTGTTTCCACGTCGTTGAAGGACAAGGATGTTGCAAAATTCGACTCGGTGCTATCCCCGGATCAGCGCACTAGAGCCCAACGCATGCGCGTGGCCGAAAAGCGTCAGCAGTACATCATCGCCCAAGGTCTCACCCGAATTCTGCTCGGCAAAGTCCTTGACGCCGACCCGAAAGCGCTCAGATTCGATCGCGGACCTAAGGGCAAGCCCTACCTGGGTGGATCGTTCGCCAACGCCGGAATTCAGTTCAACATGACCCACACCTCTCACTTGGCGCTCGTTGCCATGACGCTGAATCGTGAGCTCGGCATCGACGTTGAGCGCATCCGCGAAAATCTGCAGTGGCAGAGGCTCGCGCAGCGTTATTTCTCACCGCTCGAGTACCGGAGCTATTCGAGCTTGCCGAAGGGCGTGGGTCTACGTGCTTTTTTCACCTGCTGGACGCGAAAGGAGGCGGTTCTGAAAGCTATCGGAACCGGGCTGGGCGGCGGTCTCGGGAGCTTTGACGTCAGCGTAGACCCGGATGCGCCCCCTGCGCTTCTCGGCACCCGCTGGAACGGACGCTTTCATGGAGACTGGACGCTGAACCAGCTCGAGCCCGGCGCCGGCTATGTGGCCACGCTGGTGACGGAGCGCGATGGATTCGAAGTGCGCTGCTGGGAGGCGAAACCTGGGGACTGAAGCTCAAAAAGCGAAACGCGGCTGATAGAGATGTAACAATATCCTTTGTCGCTAGATGGCGGCTGGAATATGGCGAAAGAATGTCTCTATTACCGACCCCATCTACCCTCTACGGACTTTCTGACTCATTTGCCGCAGACCGCGCCATTTAGCAGAATACCGCGCCCGTATTCCGAGTCGCTAGGCATTCATTCTGGTCCCAGCACGATCCTCAGAAGGTGAGCGAAAATCCGAAAATAAGCCCGCTCAGCCCGCCCGCACCGAAAATAGCAGGGGCGCGGATGGACTGGACCCATCTCTACGGCGCCAGCCGCGGGCTGGCGGTTGCGAGCGTGGCCGACCGCCACGCCGGTCCCGTGGTGGTGGTGGTGCCCGACCCCGCCACTGCGATCAAGCTGGAAACCGAGCTTAAGTTCTTTCTCGCCGCCACCGACTCGGTCCCGGTAATGCATTTTCCCGACTGGGAAACGCTGCCATACGATATCTTCTCGCCTCACCAGGACATCGTATCCGACCGTCTCGAAATCCTGCGCCACCTCCCAAACATTCAACGCGGCATCCTGGTTGCCCCGGTCACTTCGATGATGGTGCGCATGCCGCCGATACGTTACGTCAGCGCCCACAGCCTCGAGCTCCGGGTCGGCGAGCGCCTCGAGTTAGGAGACTTCCGCAACCGCTTGGAGTCGGCGGGATACCGCTGCGTGAGCCAGGTTATGGAGCACGGTGAGTTCGCGGTGCGGGGCTCTATCATCGATCTCTTTCCCATGGGCGGGAACAAACCGCTGCGAGTAGATTTATTCGACGAAGAAATCGACTCCATGCGAACCTTCGACCCGGAATCACAACGCTCGGCAGAAACCGTCGAACACGTTCGCCTTCTGCCGGCGCGGGAATTCCCCTTGACGGATGAAGCCATCCGGCGATTCCGCCAAGCCTGGCGGGAGCGTTTCGAAGGCAACCCCAACGACTGTCCCATCTACCGAGACGTGAGCAGCGGACTGCGCCCGGCAGGCATCGAGTACTACTTGCCGCTGTTTTTCGAAGAAACGGCCACGTTGTTCGATTACTTGCCGTCTGAAACGCTGGTTATCGAGTACGAGGACGTGTACGAAGCGGCGGAAGCGTTCAGCTCTGACGTGCGCGGGCGTTATTCGGAGCGCGCCCACGACCGGGAGCGGCCGCTGCTGCAGCCGGACGAAATGTTTATCGAAACTTCACACACCTACGCGCGTTTCAAACCTTTCATGCGGGTGCGCCTGCGGCGCTTCGAAGAATCCAGCGACGACGCGCAGCGCGCCTTTGCCACCCGCGCGCCGCTGCGGCTCCCGGTGGAGGCTCGCGCCGAGGAGCCGCTGGCGACGGTGAAACGCTTCGTCAACGATTTTCCGGGTCGAGTTCTCTTTGTCGCTGAGTCTCCCGGACGGCGGGAAACGCTGCTGGAAACTTTCCGCACTCACCGATTGAACGTCGCGGTGGTTCCGGGTTGGGAAACGTTTCGCGACGGCGACGCTCCGGTGGCGGTCACTGTGGCGCCTCTGGAAGACGGCGCCATCATTGATGAGCCGGGGCTTGCCATTATTTCTGAGACCCAGCTGTTCGGAGAACGGGCGCGCCAAACCCGTCGCCGACGAGCGGCGGGACGCGATTCAGAGAGCGTCGTCCGCGATCTGACCGAGCTTCGAGCCGGTGCGCCGGTGGTGCACGAAGGCCACGGCATCGGCCGCTACCGCGGACTCGAGACCCTAACCGTGGGCGACATCAGCAGCGAATTTTTGTGCATCGAATACGCCGACGGCGACCTGCTATACGTGCCGGTGGCCTCACTGCACCTGGTAACCCGATATACCGGTGCCGATGCCGACCACGCACCGTTGCACAAACTGGGCAGCCAGCAGTGGCTGAAAGCGAGGCGCAAAGCAGCGGAAAAGATACACGACGTGGCCGCCGAGCTGCTGGAGATCCAGGCAAGGCGAGCGAGCCGCCCGGGCCACCGTTTCCACATCGACTTCGGACAGCTCGCGGCATTCGAACAGAGCTTTCCGTTCGAAGAAACACCGGATCAGCGCCAGTGCATCGAGTCGGTGCTGGCAGACATGGCCTCGGACCATGCCATGGATCGGCTGGTTTGCGGCGACGTGGGCTTCGGTAAAACCGAGGTGGCAATGCGCGCCGCTTTCGTCGCCGTCAACGACGGCTGGCAAGTGGCGCTGCTGGTGCCGACCACCCTTCTCGCCCAGCAGCACGAGCAGAACTTTCTCGACCGTTTTGCCGACTGGCCGGTACGTGTGGAGCAGCTCTCCCGCTTCAAGAACCGCGCCGAGCGCGACGCCATTATCGCCGATCTGGCCGCCGGCAAAGTCGACATCGTGATCGGCACCCATAAGTTGTTGCAGGGGGACATCTCTTTTAAGCGCTTGGGGCTCGCCATTATCGATGAAGAGCACCGCTTCGGCGTACGACAGAAAGAGAAGCTCAAAACCCTTCGCGCCGAAACCGACGTGCTGACGCTCACTGCGACCCCAATTCCGCGCACGCTCAATATGGCGCTTTCAGGGATCCGGGATCTTTCGCTGATTGCCACTCCCCCGGAGCGGCGCCTTTCAATCAACACCTTCGTCCGAGAGTGGAACGGCGTGCTGCTGCGCGAAGCCGTGCTGCGTGAGATCCGACGCGGCGGCCAAGTTTATTTCGTTCACAACAAGGTGGAAAACATCGATCGCGTAGCGAAGAACCTGGCGGACCTGGTTCCGGACGCCCGGGTGCAGGTGGCCCACGGCCAGATGCGCGAACGGGACCTGGAACGGGTGATGCTAGATTTCTACCACCGCCGCTTCAACGTGCTGGTGTGCACCACTATCATCGAAACCGGCATCGACGTGCCGAGTGCCAATACCATCATCATCAACCGCGCTGATCGCTTTGGACTGGCCCAGCTGCACCAGCTGCGCGGGCGCGTCGGTCGTTCCCATCACCGCGCCTACGCTTATCTCGTCGTTCCGCCGCGCGGGGCCATAACCGCAGACGCGGTAAAGCGTCTTGAAGCCATCGAGTCGCTGGAGGATCTGGGCATCGGCTTCACCCTGGCGACCCACGATCTGGAGATACGCGGAGCCGGCGAGCTGCTCGGCGACGAACAAAGCGGACAGATCCACGAAGTCGGCTATGCCCTCTATACACGCCTGCTGGAGCGGGCGGTCGAAGCGCTTCGCAGCGGCAAGAGTCCGATGCTGGATCGCCCTCTAGACGATGGCACGGAGATCGACATCCACGCCCCGGCGTTGATACCGGAAGACTACTTGCCCGACGTGCACACGCGTCTGATCATGTATAAGCGAATCGCGAGTGCGGAAGACAGTGAGCGGCTCAAAGACCTGCGGGCAGAAATGATCGATCGTTTCGGTCTGCTCCCCGATGCCGCGAAGACGCTTTTCGAACTGACCGAATTAAAACTCAGGGCCGCTCCCCTCGGAATCCGCAAGGCGGATATCGGCCCAAAGGGCGGACGCGTCGAGTTTCGCGATCAGGCAGAAGTAGATCCGTCGTGCATCGTGCGTCTGGTACAGAGTAAGCCAGCGGTCTTCAGACTGGATGGTGCAAACAAGCTGCGCATGTCAATGCCGCTACCGAATGAAGGCCAGCGGCTGGCTGCCCTGGGCGATCTACTCGCTGAGCTGAGAATCCGGGACGCTGCTTGATGAGCGCAAGTAATTCGAAGACTATCTGAAAAATCCATGCTTATCGTTTCTGACAGCCGCAAATTGAAAACATGACTTGATAGTGCTCACGTTTGCAGTAGCTGAGAGATGACGAAAACTATGGCACTCCTGTGTGCCAAAGGAACCTGTGTATGATTCAGAGATTCCTCAAGACGATTTGAATCGGGAGAGAATGCAATGAGGTGGAAACAATCCGGCGCAATCCTCGTCGCGGCGGGCGTGGGCATAGCCCAGATGATGCTGGCGCCCGCGGGCGGCGCTCAGGAGGGTTCTGCAACCGGCTTCGAAGAAAAGTGGTACCAGGTGGAGTTGCTCGTTTTCGAACGCCGGGGTGAACAGGTGC
The DNA here is from genome assembly GCA_947258715.1 of uncultured Gammaproteobacteria bacterium. GTDB lineage: Bacteria > Pseudomonadota > Gammaproteobacteria > HK1 > HK1 > CAMYJH01. Next base: position 39,116 of record CAMYJH010000031.1, on the reverse strand, counting down.
TGCACGAGGAAAGCTGGGATCCGGATCCTGGCCGTCCTCCGATCGAAGAATCCATCGCCCTCATCGCCCCAGGAGAATCGCCAGTGGAGGGTCCCGGGCCCCACGCGTTCCGGATTTTGCCCGCCGACGCACTGACCATGTCGAAAACCCGTAGCCATTTAGAGAACGGCGCTGAAACTACGCCAATTCTGCACGTCGGGTGGCGGCAGCCTGGGGTGCCCAAAGAAGAAGCCCAGTGGATCAATCTTTATCTGCCCCCCGGCGACGGAAGCGCGGCGCGGGCACCTGGTAATTTCTTCGGCATGGCCCAAAGAGCGGGCGCGCGGAATACGGCGACCGGCGGCTTGCCGGCATTGATACCCCTGGCTGCTTTGCAGCAACCAACGCCCTCTCCGCCGGTGCTGGATGGGACCATCCGCGTTCATCTGGCGCGTTACCTGCACGCCGACGTGGATCTGGTCTACCACCGCAAAAACATCGAGACGCCGTTTCGGCTCAACACCAGCCGCCGAATGCGATCCGGCGAGCTGCATTACCTGGACCACCCGGTTTTCGGGGTGCTGATCAAGGTAATCCCCATCGAAATCGAGAAGAGCAATTAGCGCCGCAGAATTGAATGTGGCCGCGAAAACCCGTAGCTCTGATGTCCGATACGGCGTTAAAAACAGGCTCAAAATGCTCATTTACTGGCGTGTAAACTCCGCTTTTTCGCCTGTTTTTGCCTTGTCTCGCCTGCGCTCGCTAATCTTGAGATAGGTTCTAGTGATTGGTGATTGGTGGCGTCAGACTCGACGACTCGCCCAATGCTGACTATCCGTCACTAATCAATAATCACCAATCACTGTTTTTCAAACCAGCGCCAGCAGACGCTCCAGAACAGTACGCACGCTTTTCATCCCTGTCTCGAGGTTCGCTTCGAGGCTGGCCATGCTGATTTCGCCTTCGCCGCGTCCGGCGGCAGCGTTGGTGCACACGCAGCAGTGGGCGTACCCGAGCTCCAGCTCCCGGGCCAGCGCCGCTTCCGGCATACCGGTCATCCCCACCAGGTCACAGCCGTCGCGTTCCAGGCGATCGATCTCCGCCGCGGTTTCGAGTCTCGGCCCCTGGGTTGCGCCGTAGGTTCCGCGCTCCCAGGCATCGACTCGCGCGGCTCTCGCAGCGCCAATGAGCATGTCCCGAAGTTTTGGCGAGTACGGGCGGGTAAAGTCCACGTGAACAACTTGTGAAAGTCCGTCTTCGAAAAAGGTGTGCCCTCTTCCAAAGGTGTAGTCGATGATCTGCTCAGGAACGGCGAGCCGCCCCGGGGTGAGATCCGGGTGAATGCCGCCCACGGCCGCCACGGCAATGATGCGATCGGCGCCGATTTGCTTGAGCGCCCAAAGGTTTGCCCGGTAGTTCACCTTGTGCGGAGGTATGGTATGCGCGTAACCATGACGGGCAACGAAGGCGACTTCTTTGCCGTAGAGGATACCGTGGGTCAACGGACCGGAAGGTTCGCCCCAGGGCGTGTGAACCATCTCCCTACGGATTATCTGGAGGTCCTTAATCGACGTCAGGCCGGTCCCGCCGATGATGGCCAGCTTGGAGCTTGCGTCGGCCATCAGGATTCAAGCAACGCGTATACCGATCGGAGATTGCGGAAACTATCCCGATAGTCCATGCCGCATCCAAAGACATAACGGTCATCCACTTGGAGTCCGGTGAAGTCCGCGCGCTGGTGCGATTTCTTACGCCCATGCTGCTTCTCTACCAGCACCGCGCTCCTTACCGTCTTGGCACCTTGGTCGCGACAGAAGTCGAGCACCCCCGCAAGGGTAATGCCTTCGTCGAGAATGTCGTCGATCACCAGCACGTCCCGTCCAGCAAGCGCCGTGGTGGGCCGCGCCCGCCAGTGCAGCTCGCGTCCCCGCGTATCGCCACGGTAGCGGGTGGCGTGCACGTAATCGAGCTCAAGGGGAAAATCGAAGCGAACGAGCAAACGCGCGGTGGGGATGAGACCCCCCAACATGACGCACAAAATCACCGGGTTGGCGTCCTTCAGTACAGCGCGGATCTCGACCGCCATGCGGTCAAAAGCAGCCACCACCTCCTCCTCCGTGCACACGACCTCGGATTCCGCCAGCACCCGCTCGGGATCAATGGGCCGCTTTGCAGAGATTTCGATTTCTCAATCCCCCGTTTATCTTTTAAAGCAGCGCTCGTGAAACGGGCCGGTTGAAGGCAGCATGGCTGGATCAGTCTTCGAGGCGATTTTTCCCGGCCCAGTCCAGCGCGAACTGGTAGGCGCTTCGCCCGCTCCTGGATCCGCGGGTAAGCGCCCATTGTAATGCCGCCTGGCGCGCTTCTTCGCTGTCCTTGGGAAGCGCGTTGAAGTAGTCAAGCCAGTAAAAAGCAATCTCAAGATACTGGTCCTGTTTGAAGGGGTAAAAAGAGATCCATAAGCCGAATCGTTCCGATAACGAAATTTTCTCCTCCACGGCCTCCGATTGATGGATCTCTCCGTCCACGCGGTGGGCGTCCAGATTCTCGCTCATGTACTCCGGAAGCAGGTGGCGGCGGTTGGAGGTGGCATAAATGAGCACGTTTTCCGGCGGTGCGTGCACCGATCCGTCGAGGGCGGCTTTGAGCGCTTTGTAGCTCGGATCGTTTGCCTCAAAAGATAGATCGTCAGAAAAGATCACGTAGCGTTCCGAGGTGTCCCGAATTTGATCGACAATCTCCGATAGATCGATGAGATCATGCTTGTCCACCTCGATCAGTCGCAATCCCCGGTTCGAGTACTCATTTAGCAAAGCTTTTACCAGCGAGGACTTTCCCGTGCCGCGGGAACCCCAAAGCAGGGCATTATTGGCTGGAAGTCCGGAAACGAACTGTAGCGTATTTCTCACCAGCTCGTTTTTTTGACGCTCGATGCTGTGCAGATCTGCGAGTCGCACCTGGTGCGGGTACTTGACCGGTTGTAGAAAACTCCGGCCGTTGATCTTGCGCCAGCGAAACGCCACTGCTGCTGAAAGGTCCGGCGATGCGGGCGGCGTCGGCACCATGCCTTCGACGCGGTCGATTAGGGACTCCAGGCGATCGAGCACGCGCAACATTTTCTCTTCCTTGGCCATGGCCCGGATTATAAGCGCTGCGAGCTGGGATCAGGTCTGAAGGCGCTTGTAGCGGATTCGATGCGGCTGGTCCGCCTCGGCGCCCAGACGCTTACGCCGATCCGCCTCGTATTCTTCGTAGTTACCCTCAAACCACACCGCCTGGCTGTCGCCTTCGAAGGCCAGCATGTGAGTGGAAATCCGGTCCAGAAACCAGCGGTCGTGGGAGACCACGACAGCGCAGCCGGGAAAATCCAGCAGCGCCTCTTCAAGCGCGCGCAGGGTCTCCACGTCCAGATCGTTGGTGGGTTCGTCCAGCAGCAGCACATTCCCGCCTTTCACCAAAACCTTGGCCAGATGAACCCGGTTGCGCTCGCCGCCGGACAGATTGGCCACTCGTTTTTCCTGATCCGGCCCCCTGAAGTTGAAGCGCCCGACGTAAGCCCGCGACTGCACCTCGTATTTGCCGACGATGATGCGCTCCTCGCCGCCGGAAATTTCCTCCCACACGCTGTGGGCACCATCGAGGGAGTCTCGCGACTGATCCACGTAAGCGAGCTTCACCGTGTCCCCGATTCGCAACTCGCCAGAGTCCGGCTGCTCCTGGCCCGCAAACATGCGCATCAAAGTTGTCTTGCCCGCCCCGTTGGGACCGATGACGCCGACGATTCCGCCGGTGGGGAGCTTGAAGCTCAGATCTTCGAACAGCACGCGGTCGCCGTAACGCTTTCCTATGGCCACCGCTTCCACCACCAGGTCACCGAGCCGTGGCCCCGGCGGAATATAGAGTTGCTTTGTCTCGCTTCGCTTTTGAAACTCCCGCGAGGCCAGCTCTTCGAAACGTGAAAGCCGCGCCTTGCCCTTGGCGCGCCGGCCTTTGGGATTCGCCTTGACCCACTCGAGCTCCGCCTTGATGGCGCGGCGATGGGCGCTCTCCTCGCGCCGCTCCTGGGCCAAGCGCTGCTCTTTCTGCTCCAGCCAGGAAGAGTAGTTGCCTTTCCAGGGAATGCCCTCACCTCGATCCAACTCGAGGATCCATCCAGCCACGTTGTCGAGAAAATATCTGTCGTGAGTCACGGCAACCACAGTGCCCGCGTACTCGTGCAGAAAACGCTCCAGCCAGGCAACCGACTCCGCGTCCAGGTGGTTGGTGGGCTCGTCCAGCAGCAGCATGTCCGGCGCCGAGAGCAGCAGCCGGCAAAGCGCGACGCGCCGGCGCTCACCTCCAGAGAGGTGATCCACCTCAGAGTCCCACGGCGGAAGGCGTAACGCATCGGCGGCGATCTCGAGCTTGCGGTCAATCTCCCAGGCGTCGGCCGCCTCGATAGCGTCCTGAAGCTTCGCCTGCTCCTCGAGCAGCTTGCCCATCTCCCCATCGTCCAGGGGCTCGGCGAACCTACCGCTGACCTCGTCGAAACGATTCAGCAGCGATTTCACCTCGGAGATGCCCTCCTCCACGTTGCCTCGTACGTCCTTACACGAATCGAGTTGCGGTTCCTGGGGCAGATAACCGACCCGAATTCCGCTCTGCGGCCGCGCCTCACCGTAGACCTCGGTATCGAGACCCGCCATGATCTTCAGCAGCGTGGATTTTCCTGCACCGTTCAGTCCCAGAACGCCAATCTTGGCGCCAGGAAAAAACGACAGGGAGATATCCTTGAGGATCTCTCGCTTCGGGGGCACCACCTTGGTGACCCGGTTCATGGTGTAAATATATTGCGCCATTGGTCCTGTAACGCTGAGAGGCTTTTTATCCTTTCAAAAACTGGTACTTATCGGCAGCACATTATTGCTGCGGGGCGGCATTTTCCCGGTTTGCAAACGGATTGCAAACATCGGCTCGGACTGGTGGAGAAAATGCTGCTTGTCGGGACGGGCGAGTCAAAGCGACTGCCTTGAGTTATGTGTTCCTGGGGGCGCTTCAAACTGCCATTTCCGGTCAACACGGCTTCTCCCGCTAACTCTATGGCTCGAGCCCCGTTACTTCGAATTCACCGTCAAACGGACGCTGGAAACGGACTGGCAGGCCAGATAGAAGAAAACCCCGGCGCGCGGCCGGGGCTTGAATGAAATTGCTGCTTCTGTGTGTGCTCAGGTCATATCAGGTGTTGCGCCATCACCATCAATAACGTGCAAGTGAATCAAGTAATCATGGCGCAGGTGAATCCGGTGTGCTCTTCACCGGCGGACTGCATAGTCACCATATACCTGAATCTCCTCTTCGCGTTCGAATGCGGCAATGGCGGATCCCTACCGGCTTTCGCCGCCGACGATGCCTACGTATGCCAGCGTGAGCAGTGATAGTCTCAGCATCGGGTGCGCCGATAAGGGCGTTGGATAGAAATGCCATCCGACGTTGGCCCGAGCGCCATCGGACCTTGGTCTGATGCCGCGCAGTGCCGCGGAGTTTATTGAGACTGGGGGTGTACGCCAGGGACGAGGGACTGAGGTATCAAGTGACGACCCTGCGGTCGGTGGCCTGTATCGACACACGCAGCTGCATCCAGCTCGCCTGAGGCGAGATCGGTAGGCGCTCTATCAGCGTCGGCTCCGGGCCGCTCGACGGCCAAACTTCGACCGGTGACGGGCACTAAAGACAGAGCGAGTGCTCGATCGAAAGCTTCCACTCCAGCCCGACCGGGGGCCCCGCGTGCCGCGGGCCGCGAACCCTTTGAAAGCCCGCGCCCCTCTAGAAGCAGAGCGGGAAATCCCCTGGCGCGTGGCCACGCTCCGGGGGGAAGTGAAGCTCGTTCGGTTTATCTGCCTCGAGACGGTGTCCCTACGAGACTGACTCCTCGAGGGCTGGCTCGAACGGATACCTGCCCGTCGGCGCGCCTGCTGCGTGGGCTCCAGGCCCGGCTGCGTACGCTGGCCCACAGCCGTCGAAGCCTTTGGTCCGGCTATTTCCGTTCTCGTGAGGGCTCGCGGGCTTTTTCTACCGGCTCCCAAGCTTTGCCCACGCTGGGTTCGATGCCTAGACACCCGACGGCTACTCGACACCCGTCTTTTCCGCTCCTGAGCGGCCGTACCCGACTCAATCGCACGCCTCGTGGTTCTGAGTCCAGGCCTGCGAAGCCGCTGGTCGTTCCGCCTTTGAAGCTTTCCCCTGTTCACGGAGGTCGCGCCCAGCGCTCGATTTGCACCACGCGCCCTGGCGGTGTGATGCTGCCGGGAACCGCTCTGATAACCCGGTCGCCAAATATTTCCGCCGCGGCTGACGCTGACCGAATGACGTCGATACCACGGATACTTGTAGAAGTGCCCGTGGTATGGATGAGAGCGGTGACGGTGGTGATGCACTGTCACATGATGTGAGTGCCAGTCGATCGCGAAGGCAATCGTCACGCCCCAGAAGAAACCTAAGCCGAACGACGGACGATAGGGGTACGGGTAATAGTAAACCGGATATCCGTAGGGGTAGTAGTGATACACCGGGTACGACTGATGCACGACAACGTGCCTTGGCTCGTAGTAAGGCACATAGATCACCTTCGGGTCTGCCGGCTCGATGACGATGGTCTCCGCATCTTTCGTCACCACCTGGCGCTCATCGGTCTTCAGGTTTCCGGCCGCGTATGCCCGTTCGCGAAAGTTTTGGATCGCATCCAGCAGCTCCGTCTGTTGATAAAGAGCGGCCTCGCCCAACTCCCATGTCCAGTCGAGATCCGCGTTCATGAGCTCGATTACTTCCGGGTAATTAAGGAGCGCGACGACTGAGTCGTCCCAGTCTTCGCTGGGCTTGAGTTCGGCGTTGGCTTTGTGCTGTTCCAAATACCGCGCGGCCTGCACAATCTGGATAGGATACGTGGACGCAGGCAGTACGATGCTCACTAGGTCGTCCGGATAGAGCGCAATCGGCCCCACCAGATCTTCGAGCTCCGCGGGCGTGAGCGGTGTACGCTCTTCCGTATCGGGAGCCGCGGTCTCCTGTGCCTCGGCCGTTTGTGCGAATAAAAGCACCGCACCGCACACCGCCAAACCGAAGGCAGCCGTCACGAGGGAACGGTGTATTGTTGAAATGATTTGTGCGTTCTTCAACATCTTTAACGCTCGGCGGTTTTCCGCGTTGATTGGCCGCGGACCAAGTGATCTTATTGCAACATTAGTACACCTTAGCTGAACCTCCGCTGAACGAACTAAATGTATAATTTTCAATCGCTTAGATCATCATCGGGGATGTGACTCTCCTCCCCGGGATGCGCCCCAGGGCGACGAGCTGTTAGGCGGCTGCCAACGCCAGGTCGAGCGCTATCGAGCCCCCGTTGCCCGTTAATGACGCCGGGGCTTTCTTTCCCACGTAAGCGGCGTGCTGTTGGGAGCAAACAGAGCGTGGAAGCGCGTGAGCTTCAGACGCTCGTTTCGGTACCAGAGCTGCCAGTCGGGCAGCAAAATCCAGCCGTCCTCCCGCCGCCTCGGTCTTGCGCTTCTGCCTGAGCAGCACGCGAGCATCTATCTGTTTGCATGTGACCGACTAAATCAGCGCTAATCGCAATTCTGGCATGAAACGAGGAGGAAGCTGTTATAACTTCGATGGGTGCTGCGTTAGCGGCCTCGATTTTTTTGACCCTCAGGTACAAGGCGACAGCAGGCATCACGCTCCAACCAGGATGTGGATCTATTGCGCCATAAAGTAAAATACCGGCAAAGCGCGGAGCAAAGGTTTGTGATCCGTAATCAGCTGCGTTGGACGCGCGTGACGCGATTTGCGCAGACCAGCGGGTGGCGATACCAAGCCACAAATTTCGCTCGGTGTTCTGATCCGATCTCGGTCACTCATCTACGAGCCACCATCTTCCAGACAACCGCACGCGACATGCAGCTTACCGGATGACTCCAGACTTTCGTTTCAACGCGATTACTGCGGCGGAGATTCGAAAAAGTCCAGTTCTTCCAGCGGCGCGTTGCCGTCAAAAATATGGTTTCGGCGCCGCTGCAGCCAGGCGTCGCGCTGGAAGATATAGCGATCCAGCGCCGTTTCGTCACGAAGCTTGATCGCGGACTCCAGTCGTGCTCGCGTATCCACCAGATCCACTCCCCTGCCCGACAATGCCACGGCCGTATCGGCGTAGAAAAGCGGACTGCTCACGGTACTTGCTGGTATCGTGGCCGCGTCGCGCAAGGTGCTCGGACCGAAGATCGGTAGCTCCAGATAGAACCCAGGGCCGACGCCCCACACGGCGAGCGTCTGTCCATAGTCTTCGTCCCGCTGCGGGAAACCTATGTCGCCCGCAAAGTCGTTCAGCCCGCCGAGGCCGAAAGTGCTGTTGATGACCACGCGCAGAATATCTTCCAACCCATCTTCGATCTTTCCCTGAAGAAAGTTGTTGATAATGGTTTCGATGTAGCCAAGGTTGTCGAAAAAATTTCGAATTCCAGTTTGGGCAGGCTTTGGAGTCACTTTCGCGTAGCCGCGTGAAACCGGCCCGAGAACGGCCTTGTCCAAGGTATCATTGAAGGCGAAAAAAGCGCGATTCATTGGCTCCAGCGGATCCGGCGTATCGACACCTTTGTCTGCCGGAGTCGTGGCGCAAGCGGAGAGAACCGTGCACAACAGCAGCGAATGTAGCACCGCCGAACACTGCGTTCTCCGTTCCATCAACAAACCCTCGATTCTCGCCCGAAAATATTCTTTTATTTGCGACGCAGATCAATCACGTCTTTTGGCCCATCAGGCGCCGTTTTTCAGATCGTCGATTTGGGCTTCCAGTTTTTGCATCAGCGTCTCGAATCCATCGCGCTTGATGACCGATCCATAATCCGCACGCTTGAGTGACAAATCGCTGACGCCCTCGGCAACGACGTTGACGATACGCCACTGACCTTTTGTCCGATGCATAACATAGTCCAAATGAACCGGCTCGTCTGCCGGTCTAATGAGCTCGGTGCGAACCAGCTCACGTCCACGATTCATGGGTTTTTCTTCCACGATACGAAAACTTTCGCCGGAAAAACCATCGAAGCGGGCGGCGTAGGTTGTTACTGTCAATCGGGTGAACGTATCGATCATTTGAGCGTGTTCGTCCCGAGACAATTCGTCCCATCGCCGGCCGAGGATGACCTTACAGATGAACGCCAGATCGAAGCTTTCCGTAATGACCGGCGCCAATTTACCCTTGCGTCCCTCGAAGCCAAGCGCGTCAGCATCTTTCATCGCTTCCAGTAACGCCGAGTGCAGCCGGTCAACAGTAGCAGTGGGCGCCAACGGCTCGGCCATCGCCATCGAGGAGCTACATACCGAGATCACGGCGACCAAAGCTCCGGCACAACTCACCCCGACTAAACGCCTCAAGAAATCCTCGAAATTAATCATTAGGGTTGAGGACATCTCTGCCAATCCGACTGATTGTGCTCCCACTTCAGGCGCGGTAGGCGCGACCATGCCAGACAGAGCGCTCGCCTGACCAGTATCGAAACGCGGAGGACCAGGTCATGGCCAGAAAGAGCACCCCGGAAAGCGGCAAGCTTAGTGCGCGGACTGGATTCAGCCCATAATACTTGAGCGTAGGAATATAGCTCAGCGCCATGAAGATCAATGCCATCGCAGACAACAAAACCGAACTGAGATTTAGGGTAAACATGCCTGCCAGCGGGATAATGAACGCGACGACCAGAACCATGGTGCATAGTACAAGCATCGGCAGGGCATAGCCTAGCTGGGTATATGCCGTGCGCGCCACCATGTTCCAAAGAGCGGACAAACGATGATAGCGTCGGGTACTCACTGCTGAGCGCGTCAGTCCAATCCAGATGGCATGGCCTTTACGCTTAACCAGGCGCGCCAGGGCGCAGTCGTCGATCAGCGCGTGCTTTAAAGCGGCGAACCCACCGATTTCCTCGAGCGACTGGGTCGTCATCAATACGCACCCGCCCGCAGCGGCGGCGACGCGGGAATGGGGAGCGTTGACCAGGGCGAAGGGATAGAGCAGCTTAAAGAAATAAATAAAGGCGGGTATCAACAGCCGCTCCCAGCGATTCTTCATCGGCAGCTCAACCATCACCGAAACGAGGCCCGCGTTTTTTCGCCGAAGCTTGGCCTTGAGCGCTGACACCAGACCGGGCAAGAGCCGAATATCCGCGTCCAGCAACAGCACCAGGGGCCGTTTCAGCAGCGGCTCCGCTTGGGACTGCGCCCAGACCTTGCCTGTCCAGCCTTGAGGCAGCGACCCCGCACGCAGCACCGATACGCCCTCAAGCCCGACGCCTTCCACCACCGCAAAAGTATTGTCTTCGGAGCCGTCATCGATCACCACGATCTGCAGATTGCGGCCCTGGACATGGAGCGCCGACAGGGTGTCCGTAATGCGATCCGCCTCGTTTCGGGCCGGTACCAGCGCCACGACGTCGGACAAGTCGTCGTCTCCGTCAACCGCGCCGAAACCGGAGTCGAGGCGCTCAAGGGTCGACCAGGGCCGCCAAGGCGCTAGCAGCACCCCGATCCAAAGCAGCAACGCGACGATGCAGAGTGCAAGCATGTACATCACACCTCGGAAATGCGCCTGGACTCAATGAAACGATGTAGAAATCCGCTTGCGGCCAAACCTTCTACATCGTCTCTAGAGGTTCTCGACCAAGCCAGCTACTACCGGCGTGGTTAGATCTGCGCGGTCATTGCTCAAGCAACCCGGCGCGAGCTTTGTACCTTGGAGAGATTGACCTCCACGGCGTAGCTGACCGGCGGTGCGGGCGCCATCGGGCCCTCGGTTCGCGGACCGCTGAACCACGCTCTCAGAGCCTTCAACGGATTGGACACGGCGTCGTTGACTGCTGTCGGCTCGAACCCGGAGTGCACCATGCAGTTGGCGCACTTCGGATTGCGCCCCACACCGTACTTGTTCCAATCCACCTCGTCTATCAGCGATTCATAGCTGCGCGCGTAGCCTTCCCCCACCAGCAGATAGCAGGGCTTTTGCCAGCCAAACACGTTCCTCGTCGGGTTGCCCCACGCGGTGCACTGATAGCTTTGGTTCCCGGCGAGAAAATCAAGATACAAAGCTGAGTGATTAAAGCGCCACCTGCGCTTCTTCCCCAGGCGGAATACTTCACGAAACAATTCGATGCTCGTTGTTCGACCCAGGAAGGCATCCTGCTGAGGCGCGCGCTCATAGCCGAATCCCGGAGCGACAGTGATTCCCTCGACGTCGAGACGCATACACTCATCAAAAAACCGGGCGATTTCTCCGGCCGACTCGCCCTGAAACAGGGTGCAGTTGACGGTAACCCGGAATCCCTGCCCGCGGGCCCTATCTATCGCCTCGACGGCTTTATCGAATACGCCGTCCCGGCACACCGAGGCGTCATGGCGATCGCGGTTTCCGTCCAGGTGAACGGAGAACGTGAGGTAAGGAGAAGGCGAGTAGTCCCCGATGCGCTTTCTCAACAGCAACGCGTTGGTGCACAGATAAACGTACTTGCGCCGTTGTATGAAACCCTCGACGATTTGAGGCATCTCCTTGTGAATCAGGGGTTCTCCGCCAGCAATGGAGACGATGGGCGCACCGCATTCGTCGACGGCTGACATTGCTTCCTCGACGCCGATCCGTTTGTTGAGAATGTGATCGGGATAGTCGATCTTGCCGCATCCTGCGCAGGCCAGGTTGCAGCGGAAAAGAGGCTCCAGCATGAGCACCAGAGGATATCGGTAACGTCCGCGCAAGCGGTTTTTGAGTATGTATAACCCTACGCTGAGTTGCTGCCTTAGGGGTACGCTCATTCCATCGACCTCTGGATGGTTATCGGGATCAGCGCCGCCTGGTTTCTTGTGACCGGTCAAGCGGGCAACAAGTTTCGCGCCCTCGAGAGCTGGCTGGGGTCGATAATAACCCGATATCGGCGGCCCACGATAGAAGGCTCACCATGGCCTTGCAGAGGCGATAATAGAAGCACGCTTCAATTTCGTCGCTAGCCACGAAGTCGAAAATCCAGCAGCGCTTGGTATCCAAATACCGCCCGGCCGCGCTCCTGGGTCTGGGGCGAAACTCCGTCGATGAACCGTTTTCTCTTGCCAGCATGCGAGCCGCTTTAATAAGATTGTTTCGCCAAGCGGTGGCCGCCCATTACGCAAGCATAATGATCGAATCCGGGTCCTACCCTCTTCTGCAACAAATCGACAGCCCCGCTGATTTGCGCAAGCTTCCTCAGTCGAAGCTCGAGGCGGTGGCGACGGAACTCCGCAGTTACCTGATTCACAGCGTTTCCAGGTCGGGAGGCCATTTTGCTGCGGGGTTGGGCGCCGTTGAGCTCACGGTCGCCCTCCATTACCTCTACCACACTCCCGACGACCGTATCGTCTGGGATGTGGGCCATCAGGCCTATCCGCACAAAATCCTCACCGGCCGCCGCGACGCCATGCATTCGGTCAGAAAATGGGGCGGGATCACGCCGTTTCCGAAGCGGGCCGAGAGTGAATACGATACATTTGGAGTGGGTCACGCCGGGACCTCTATCGGTGCCGCGGTCGGGATGGCGGTCGCCGCCAGGCGTACAGGAAGCGGGCGTCGCATCGTAGCCGTAATTGGAGACGGCGGTCTCACCTGCGGTATGGCGTTCGAGGCGCTGAATCACGCGGGAGGAATGGAAGCGGACGTGCTGGTCGTCCTCAACGATAACGAAATGTCCATTTCGCCTAACGTCGGCGCATTGACCCGGCGGTTTACCCAGATAATTTCAGGAAAGCTCTACTCGACGGTACGCGAAGGAGGCAAACGCATGCTCAGGCGGATGCCGGCCATGCGCGAGCTCGCGCGCAAGGCGGAAGAGCACGTCAAGGGCTTTATCGTTCCCGGAATGTTGTTCGAAGAGCTCGGCTTCAATTACTTTGGCCCCATCGACGGCCACGATCTATCCGCGCTGATCTCCACCATCCGCAACATTCAGGCCCTGGACGGTCCGCGCCTGCTTCACGTCGTCACCCAGAAGGGCAAGGGTTACGCCCCGGCGGAGGAAGATCCGGTGAAGTATCACGGCATCGGCTCGCCGTTTGATCCGGACGTTGGTATTACGCCCTCCAGATCAGCCGCGAACCCGACTTACTCGCAGGTCTTCGGCGAGTGGCTCTGCGACATGGCGTCGATGGACGAGCGCCTGGTGGGCATCACCCCGGCGATGCGCGAGGGTTCCAAGATGGAACGCTTCGCCAGCGAGTTTCCCGATCGCTACTTCGACGTGGGTATTGCCGAGCAGCACAGCGTAACGGTGGCCGCGGGCATGGCGTGCGAGGGACTGAAACCCGTGGTTGCAATCTATTCCACTTTCCTGCAGCGCGCCTACGATCAGGCGGTGCACGACGTGGTGATCCAGAAGCTGCCGGTGCTGTTCGCCATCGATCGCGCCGGCGTCGTAGGCGGTGACGGCCCTACCCACGCCGGCGCCTACGACATCTCCTATCTTCGCTGCCTGCCGAACGTGGTCATCATGACGCCCGCCGACGAGAACGAGACCCGGCAGATGCTGTACACGGGCTTTCTGCTCGACGGGCCGGCAGCGGTTCGTTATCCGCGCGGCAGTGGACCCGGCGTCGAGGTGAAAGAAGAGATGGCCGCCCTTCCCCTCGGCAAGGCGGAGCTCCGGCGCCAGGGTGGGGGAATCGCATTTCTTGCCTTCGGACCGATGCTCGAACATGCCATGGCCGCGGCCGAGGAACTGGACGCCAGCGTGGTCAACATGCGCTTCGTCAAGCCGCTGGACGAAGAAATGGTGCTCGAGATGGCGGCGTCGCACGACGTCATCGTGACCGTTGACGAGAACGCGGTGCAGGGCGGTGCCGGCAGCGCCGTCAACGAGCATCTGGCCGCCAACGGCGTCAAAGTCAGCGTGCTGAATCTCGGCCTGCCCGACCGTTTCATCGAGCATGGTTCCCGGAAAGACATGCTCAAGGACGCAGGCCTCGACACCGAGGGAATCCTCCGCTCTGTTCAGGCATACCTGATCAAAATCGGTTCCGAACCAGAGCAAGCAGAGCGGGTTTTATCACAGGCCTGACCTTCTCTTGCCCGCCGTGGCGCTTCAAGCGCGAACTTCTTCCGCTGCAGGGCCCATAGATAGTTCCACCATCAGCACGGAACACTTGCGCCCGAAGTCGGAGAAGGGTGCGCCGATTGTCGGCCTGCCTACAGGGTGAAGCAAACGCCTTCCTGAGCCTTACGATGTGCAAATGACTATTTTCCGGCTGCTTTACCTCGCCATCGGCCTCGCCTTGCTCGGCTACATCATCGCCGACGCCGAGCTGGCGGAAGTGTACAGGCAAGCGCTGGAATTCGGATCTACCGGCATGGCGTTAATCATTGCCCTTTACGCCATCGAGTTCCTCGCCGACGTTGCCGGCTGGCAGATCACCTTCAGCACCTTGCCGTTACACGGATCGTGGCTGCGCAAGCTGTACCTGGTACGGATGGTTGGGGAAGCATTCAACGCCATCATCCCCATGGCGAGCATCGGCGGCGAGCCGGTCAAGGTGGTACTGCTGAAGAAATACTACGGCGTGCCTTACGCTGACGCTTTCGCATCTGTGCTGCTGGCGAAGACCACGAATCTTATCTCGCTGGTTTTTTTCCTCGTCGGCGGCTTCACGCTCATACTCCTGGACTCTCACTTTTCCAACGCGCATACCCTGGTCTCAGGAGTAGGGCTGTTCATTTTCTGCTGCGTCGTGTCCGCTTTTTTTCTTATTCAGCGAATGCGGGTTACTTCCAGGATAAGCGCGTGGCTCAGTGGTTGGCGGGCGGGCGAGAGGATCGCGCACTATCTGCACCATATCGAGGCGTTCGACGCCCGGCTGGTGAGATTCTACTCCAGACGAAAAGGCCGCTTCGCCGCTGCGCTGATAATGGCGCTTTGCGCTTGGTTCATCGGCGCGCTGAGCATTTATTACAGCATGATGTTTCTTGGCACCTCCGTAAGCTTCACCGATGCGTGGATCATCGAAGCGTTTGCCCAGCTCGTGCGGGCCGGGACTTTTTTCATCCCGGCCAGCCTTGGCGCGCAGGAGGGGGCGTTCGTGCTCGTCTGCGCAACGCTCACCGGCAGCGCTTCCTCCGGGCTCGCGGTGGCGCTGGTGCGCCGCTGCCGCGAGATCGTGTGGATCGCTGGCGGCCTTCTTCTCGGCTGGTGGTTCTCGTTCCGGCCAACCCTGCGGGCTTCCGTCCACAGGCCCGAACAAAACACGCCGGCGCCGACTTCCGGGGACCCCTGACCGAATTGCCCCCGGCCGCCAGCATTCAATCCAGATAGCCGTTTCTGGCGAACCAGTCCACCGCGTCACGAATTGCTTCTGTCGACGATCTGTAGTCGTAGCCTAACTTTTCTTTGGCCTTGCGGCTGTAGAAATACATGCGCTTCCGTGACATGCGAACTCCGGCGACGGTGGCCAGTGGCTCGCCGCCGAAGATTCGCGCAAAGAGTTCGGAGCCATGGGCGATAGGCAACACCAGAGCGTGAGGCAACCTTAGTTTTGGTGGCTTATTTCCCCTGATCCCTGCGACACACGCGAGGATGGCCTCGAGGCTCAAATCCTCGCCTCCGAGGATGTAACGCTCACCCTTCTCCCCGCGCTCGAAGGCCATTAAATGACCCGCAGCAACGTCGTCTACGTGGACCACGTTCAGTCCCGTATCCACGAAGGCCGGCAATCGTCCGGCCGCGGCATCAAGAATGATCCTTCCCGTCGGGGTCGGTTTGACGTCACGTGGTCCGATAGGAGTGGAGGGATTGACGGTGACCGCGGGCAAATCGTCCTCTAGCACCATTTGCCTGACCTTCTGCTCGGCGAGAAATTTCGAGCGTTTATAATCACCGATCATGTCCTCGAGACTCACCGGCGTCTCTTCATTGGACGGCGTACCGTCGGCGTTCAGACCCAGCGTCGCCACGCTGCTGGTGTAAACGATTCGCTCGACGCCTGCGCGCAAAGCCGCACGCATCAGGTTGACCGTACCGTCAACATTGCTGGCGTAAAGCGACGCAGGGTCCCTCGTCCAGAGGCGATAATCGGCCGCCACGTGGAAGAGCGCCTGACAACCCGAAACGGCGGCGTCTAGACTTTCGGATTCGCGCAGATCGCCGACGACGGTTTCAATTTCCAATCCCTCGAGATTACTCAGGTCGCTGCCCTTACGCACCAGACCACGGAGCCGATGGCCAGCCTCGAGCAGGCGCCGCGCGACGGCCGCGCCGACGAAACCGGTGGCGCCCGTGACTAGCGTTTTCATGCCGCGGCGCCGGAAAGCATTTTTTTGCCCGGGTGCAATGCCGGCGTCAGTATCAAAGTGCACACAAGCATGAGCGTCAGCCCCAGCGCTAGCAAAAGACCCATGCTTGCGGTGCCCTTGTGAGCGCTGAAGGCGAGGTTTCCAAAGCTGCACATGGTCGTGAGCACGCTGAAAACGACACCACGGGCAGTGCTGGTTTTCAGCAGATCACCGGAAGCAGGTGGCGCGACGCGCCAGCGATAAACCATTTGTATGCCGTTGTTCGCGCCAAGCCCGAGCAATAAAGGCAAGGCGATGACGTTGGCGAAATTGAAAGGCAGGCCCAAAACCACCATCACCGCTAAGGTAATCAACATCGCAAGCAGTAACGGCGCCAGCACCAGACCAACCTCGAGCACCCGACGTAACACCAAGAAAAGCACTACGCTGATGAGCAGCAAGGCGGAGATCAGCGCATGCTCGAAGGCGCGCACCACGGCCCGGCCGGATCCCACATGCACTACCGGTGTGCCGGTTACCTGGGGCGCCACGCTTTGCACCGCCGCGACGAAACGCTCGAGATTATGGTTATCACTCATATCTCCCGCCGGTTCGACTTCCAAACGCCATCTCCCGTCCGGCGCCTTCCAGTCCCGCTGGATCTCAAGCGGAAGAGATCGTAGAGAAACTTCCTGCGGCGACAGGGCGGTTTTCAAACGCTCGAGCTGCCCTGGCAGGTAATAGGTAAGATTTTGTTCCAGTGACGCCAGACGATCCTCGACATCCTTTCTTTCCATCAGCTCGGTGAGTGACACAGTCAGCCGTCTTGCCGCCGCCCTTTCCACCGGAGCCTCCGAGTTCGCGGCGAATTCCTCGAGCACGACCACGAGCTTATCCGTCGATGCGCGCCGCGATTCCGGATCGCTGGCTGTTTTTTCACCAACCGCGTTCGTATCGAGATTAAGTATCAGATCGAGATCATCGATCACCGCGAGCTTTTCCGCCTGACCGACAGGAACGAAGCTCTGCAGATGGAGCACGTCATTGACTTCGGGCAGCGACTCGATGCGCTTCGCAAGCGCGCGCGCTTCGTTCGCGTCCCTTGCCATCAGCGACAGTGTCCACGGGGAATGGCCCCCGTCCTGCATCAGGTCCCGCGCCGTGGCGACAGATTCGCTTCTAGGATCTCGCAGATTCAATGGATCATCGTCGAATCGCACGTACGGTAGCGCCACAAGTGATCCCAGCGCGAGTACGATTGCCGCCACGCGTATGCCGCGGCGGTGCCGCATCGGCCATGAAGCCTTTGGCAGAAGCGGGGCCTGGCGTCGGAGCTCGGCGGAAATCGGCGCGGGTCGAGGAAGAATCTCGAGCAGCGCCGGCAGCACGGTGAGACTGGCAACCAGGCTGATGAACATGCCGGTCCCCGAAATGATTCCGAGCTCTGACACGCCGGTGAAATCCGTGGGTACAAAAGCGAAGAATCCAATGCCTGTGGTGACCGCACATATGGCGAGCGCGACGCCCACGTCCCTGGCACCTCCGTCCAGAGCCTCGGACCACTTTGCCCCGTTCATGTGCAGCTCGCGGCAGCGCAAACAAAAGTGGACCGCGTAGTCGACGCCTAGACCGATGTAGAGCACCGCGAAGGCGATTGAAATGAGATTGAGGTGCCCGATAGCGAGCGTTGCGAATGCCGCCGTCAAGCTAAGCCCCAGGAGCAAAGTGACCAGGGTGGCCAGCAGCATCCAGACTGAACGCAGGCCCACCAGCAGCACCCCCGTCACCATCACCACGGCGAGCAGCAAGGCAAGGTTGGTGCCGCGGGTGACGCTGGCCAACTCTTCGTGGGCAAGCGCCGGCTCGCCGGTGATGCGTACCCGCACACCGTTCTCGGGAACGAGATTCAGGTTCGAGGTCAGCGATCGGATCCGCTGGAGAACCGGACCCGAGGGGAACAGCTCGCCGAAGTCCAGCTTCGGTTTGACCACCAGGTAGCGCCGGGCATCGGTGCCCCGCTCCCCTTCGAGCTGCATCAGCCTGTGCCACGAAAGGCGATGGAAGCGGCCCGCATTTTCCGCCTCCACCGCATCGGCCAGATTCTTTAGTATCGGGGCCAGCTCTAGGCTTCTCTCCGCTACCTTTCGCTGCAAAGCCTTCTGCAACAGCGAGAACAACCCGGGCAAGGTCGGCTCGTGCATGAGGGTGCCGAGAAACGGCTGCATCCGGGCCAGGTTTATGGCCAGCTGATCGAGCTGGTCGTCGTTCAAGAACAGCAGCGCATTTTGGCGAAAAAAAGGGCTGTCTCCCGGTTGTTTAACCCAATTCACCAGGTCACGCTGGCGGCGGATAGAATCCGCAAGAAGCGTCGCGGCCTCCTCTGCCCTGTCCGGCGAAGCCGCGTCAACCACCAGCAAGAGAGTATCGACAAACTGCGGGAAATCCTTCTTGTATGCGATGTAGGTCTGCCGCCACGGCAGGTCCTTCGCAATCATGTCCGCGGTGTCGGTATTGATGCCGATGTTCGAGATCGTGTACTGAATACTCAAGCTTCCGACGGCGAGCGCGCCGATCACGATGGGCCAGGCGAATCGACGGCAATGGCCTACCCACCAAGAAAGGAAATGAGTCAGTACGGTGGTGGGCATAAACGATCCGTGACGCGTCAAAGATCGCTCGTTTCCGGGCAACAAAACGCGGGTCCCGTCCTCGCTGCGATCTGGGACAGGGTGTCGCAGGCTTTTTTAAAACCCCTTCGCAAGCGCGCAACGTCGGCCGCATCGCCGGGTCTTCGAATCAGAGCGTTGAGCAGCAACCGTACACGCGGACGGCCAAATACGTCGATGGCATCGAGAAATGCTTCCGGAATACTGTCATCCACTTCATCCGAGACGACCCGGACCGCAATCATCGGAAGTCCGAACCGCCGCGCCTCTCGCGCCACCACCGCGCTCTCCATGTCCGCGGCGATCGCCCCGGTCGTCGCGTGCAAGCCATGCTTTTCCGTCGATCCGATGACACGGTCCACGCCGACAATGTTTTCCACAAGCGGGTTCCACCTCCCCCCAAGAACGGCGAGTAGCGCGGCCCGCCACGGAGCGTCGGTGGCAATCGCGTGCCCTTGAGCGGAGAGCACTTCCGCCGGCAGCATCAGAGCGCCCGGACGGCATGCCGGCGCCAGACCCGCGGCGCAGCCCACGCTCACCAGCGCGCGGACGCCAGCATCGACCAGCGCAGCGCAGCTACGCTCGGCCGCACTCGGGCCCATGCCGCCGACCCGTAGATAGGCGCTCTCGGCTAACTTGATCACTTGCTCCGTTGGCTGGGCCCGACCGGTGAGGGCTTGCGCTTCAGCGCTCATGGCGACGACCAGGCCAACAGTTCCCGCACTCATGCTGAGCGGGCATACCTCTTCTGAAGGCAAACGCAGCTTTCAGGCCCGCTTTTCATGTCTCTCGAAACAGGATGCAACTTAAGCTCCGCGCTTTGGACAACGGGCGGCCAGAAGGTCCCCGAAGAGATCGGGTAAATGCATACGAGGCTCAACTCAGCCGAGCGCGAATGCCTGTGTCGCTGAACAATTCACCGCGCTCATTCCGACTCGGTGAGCGTACGGTAACGGGCCAGCGCCCAAAGCGGGAAATAACGGGAATAGCCGTGATACTTCAAGTAAAAAACGCGCGCGAACCCCGGAGCCGTGAAATCCGGGTCGTGCCAGAGACCGTGACTCAGCTGCGTGCGCCGCAAGTAGTCGATACCGAGGGCGACGGACTCCGAACGCGCCTCCCCGGCCGCCATCAGCCCCAGCAGCGCCCAGGCCGTTTGAAACGAGGTGCTGTGGATGTGCTGCCCGGCGCGCTGGGGCTCGAAATAGGTGATGTTGTCTTCGCCCCAGCCACCGTCCTCGCGCTGGATACCCTTCAACCAGTTAGCGGCCCGGCGTATGTAAGACTGCTCAAGCGGTTCGCCGGCGGCCTCAAGCGCGATCAGTACCGACCAGGTTCCGTAAATATAATTCGTACCCCATCGCCCGAACCAGCATCCCTGATCCTCCTGCTCACTTTTCAAAAACTCGAGCGCAGCATCTATTGTTTTTCGGAAGCGTTCGCGGTCCAGCCGGGATAAAAACGTTACGCATCTCGCGGTCACGTCGCTTGTGGGGGGATCCAATAAAGCGCCATGATCGGCAAAAGGGATCTCGTTCATGTAATAGTGCGTGTTGTTTACGTCGAAAGAGCCGAACCCCCCGCTGTTCGACTGCATGCCACAGATCCATTCGGCGGCGCGCTCGACGGACTCTCGATAGCGCATCTTGCCGGATTTCAGCATCGCCCACGCCACCACCGGCGTATCGTCGATGTCTGGATAATGGTCGTTTCGAAACTCGAATGCCCAACCGCCACCTCGAAGATTGGGCCGCTGCCACTGCCAGTCGCCTGGTTCCGAAAGCAGCTGCAGAGGTTTCAGCCAATCTAGAGCCTTCAGTACCGATTCTTTATCTCTGTCGCGACTTGCTTCCTGTACCGTAAGACACGCCAGGCCCGTGTCCCACACCGGCGACAGGCACGGCTGGCAATAAGCCCGGTCGTCTCTGATGACCAGTAGCTTTTCCAGCGCGCGCTTTGTGTAGAGGCGGTAAGGGTGGTCCTCGGGGTACCGGATTACAGCCAGCATTTCATGGGCGTTGACCATCGCCGGAAAGATTCCCCCGAGTCCATCTTCACCGTTGAGTCGCTCGATGACGAATTCCGCTGCGGCGCGGACTGCGCGCCGACGTATGAACCCCGGAACCAGCGGCTCGATGAGACGACCGACACGATCCAGCCAGAAGAAGGCCCGGTTGAGCACCGACCTGGACGGAAAGTAATTTCTCTCTTTTTCCGGTGGAGTGACGAACAGCTCGCGAACGCCCACCTTATCCGGGTTGGCCGCTTTCGACTTGAGGCTGCAGAGTACAAAAAGCGGCACCATCACCGTTCGCGACCAGTAAGAAACCTTGCGAATATGAAACGGGAACCAGCTCGGCAGCAGCATTATCTCCACCGGAATGAACGGCACGGCCCTCCAGGGCACCTGTCCAAAAAGCGCGAGCGTAATGCGGGTGAATACGTTCGCGCATGCGGCGCCTCCTTTTTCCAGGATTACTTGACGTGCGCTCGCCATGTGCGGCGCTTCCGGGTCGTCCCCGACGAGCTTGAGCGCGAAATAGACCTTCACCGAGCAGCTCAAGTCCATCGCTCCGCCGTAATACAGTGGCCAGCCGCCCTCTGCGGCCTGATGGGAGCGAAGATAAACGGCAAGCTTTTGCTCGAGCGCCTGATCCACCTCGTCCATGAAGTGCATCATCAGAATGTATTCGGCGGGAATCGTGCAATCGGCCTCGAACTCGTAGCACCAGTAGCCATCCGCGTGCTGTTCACGCTCGAGGGTAGCCAGGCCGCGCGCAATGGCGGTCTCGAGGTCCGGCCTCGCGTCAAGGGTCGACGGCGCCGCTGGCGGGGCGGGGTCGCAGGCGAGTGCGGATTGCAAGCTACGATCGACCATCAGTACGGTTGCACGTAAGCGAGGAAACGCATTGATAACGAGACTGTTTCAAGCTGCGTTTCCGGTATTTCGAAACTGACCTTGCGCGTAAACAAACTGATTAGCTTTGATCTCATGACGGGACAGATTTCTAGTAACTCGAAAAAGCAGTGCTTAAGTCGACAGCGCCCGCGGGTGGCCGTTGGGTGCCGGGAAAGGACGGGTGAAGTACTCGAAGAGGAAGCGTAGCACCGTGTCCCTCCTTACCGTGAGATTGGTCGCCAATATGGTCGCTCTTACGCTCCACCTGCTTATCTTCACCTCTTGACCCGAAGTGAAGTCAAGGCGCCTATAGATCTTTCTCAAAGTCAGCACCGCCATTCCCAAAGCCCAGAGGCAGAAGCGACGAATTCCGGTTTCTTCCTTCGGCATCAGCAGTGTATAAGCAAGTGCATCTTCCAAGTGGACTTTGGCAATGGCAATGAGTTGCGTGAGACCGCGCTGAAAGCTCTGGTCGTGATTCCGCGAATTGAGTGAGGAAATATCGAATCCAACGTCATCGAAGACGTCCCGCGGAAGCCAACATGCCCCCCGGCGCCGATCCTCCCAAATATCCTTGAGAATATTAGTCATCTGCAAACCCTGGCCGAATGAAACAGCCAGACGGAGCAGCGTGTCCCGCTGGCGATCAACGGCCTCGGAGTGGGCGCAGAAGAGCTCGGTCAGCATCTCACCGACTACGCCAGCCACGTGGTAGCAGTATCGATCCAAGTGGGCCACGTCCTGGAGTCCATCGAGCGTCGCGTTGAGTTGAAACTGCGCCATGCCTTGGGACATGATCCGCACGCACCGCTTGAGCGCAGCGCGCTGCCGTTCTGAGAAACTGTGGGTGATCCGCACTACGGTCGGGGTGTTTAAAACCAGTTCCCGCTCCGGCGGAAGCGTGCTGCCGGTCAACAGCGGATGGAGTTCGCGGGCGAATTCCGCGGCCTTCAGCCCTCCGTCCAGCGCGGCGTTGAAGGCGCTGGAAAAGCGCAGCTTGTCCTCCGCCGAGAGAGCGGCCTCGTCCTCGATGGTGTCAGCAATTCGGCAAAGGAGATAAGCATTGCTAACCACGGAGGAAAGATCGGGCGGGAGCTGGGGAATAGTCAGCGCGAAAGTCCTGGAGACCTGCTGCAGGATCCGGTGCTGGTACTGAAGGTCTTCCCGGATCTGGGACTTGTCGCTTCCTAAATGCATACCGACCGACTGCTGCCTGGGTTTTCGAACTGTCAACCTTGCCTCGGGGCTGGGTTATGATGGCGTCAATGTACGAAAAGGTTGTAAAGACCTTCCCGGGCGTGTCTGTTTGATTATGACCAGTAAGATCCGCACCATATTTCGGGCAGTGAGGCCGCGCTGGCCTCTCCGTGGGCGCCGCACCAAGCACCGTAAGGCGGATGGGTGCAGCGCTAATTTATTGATTTACCAGTATAACGATCACTCGAGGGGCCGTCATGAGCTATAAGCACATCGTTATCCCGGAAGGGGGAGAAAAAATCAGCGTAAAGGACGGCAGGCTCGCCGTCCCCGACAACCCGATACTGGGGTATATCGAAGGCGACGGGATTGGCCCCGATATCACCCGGGCCTGTCTGCGTATCTGGGACGCGGCGATTCACAAGGCTTATGACGGCAAGCGCAAGGTTCACTGGTGCGAGGTCTTCATGGGGGAAAAGGCCGGCGGCATTTACGAAGGCGACTATTTTCCGGCGGAATCCCTGGAGGCGCTGCAAGATTTAATCGTGTCCATAAAGGGGCCGCTCACCACCCCGGTGGGCGGCGGGTTCCGTTCCCTGAACGTTTCGCTGCGCCAAGAGCTCGACCTCTATGCCTGCGTACGCCCGGTCAAACATTACGACGGCGTGCCCTCGCCACTCAAAGAGCCGGAGAAAGTGGACATCGTCATCTTTAGGGAAAACAGCGAGGACGTTTACTCGGGTATCGAATACCAGTCAGGAACGCCAGAAAACGAAAAGCTGGCGAAATTCTTGCGCCAAGACATGAAGGTCGAGTTCTTCGAGCAAGCAGGACTCGGGATAAAACCCATCAGCCCATTCGCCACTAAGCGACTTGTGCGTAAAGCCATTCAGTATGCCATCGACCATGATCGCGAGAGCGTAACCCTGGTGCACAAGGGCAACATCATGAAATTCACGGAGGGCGCGTTTCGCAACTGGGGTTACGAGGTTGCGCGGGAAGAATTCGGTGAACAAACCATCACCGAGGAGGAACTCTACAGCCAGCATGGGGGAAAGCGCCCCGATGGCAAAATTGTGATCAAGGATCGAATCGCCGATATTATTTTTCAACTGATGCTCTTACGCCCGGCAGAGTTCGACGTGCTGGCCACTATGAATTTGAACGGCGACTACCTTTCGGACGCATGTGCCGCCGAGGTGGGCGGTATGGGCATCGCACCCGGCGCCAACATGGCCGACCACGTCGCGGTGTTCGAAGCCACCCACGGCACCGCGCCCAAGTATGCCGGCCAAGACAAGGTAAATCCGGGCTCACTCCTGTTCAGCGGCGTGATGATGTTCGAGTACATTGGCTGGACCAAGGCCGCCGAGCTCATCAGCCAGGCTTACGCTGAAACAGTTAAAGCCAAGATCGTCACTTACGACTTCGCGCGTCAGATGGACGGCGCGACCGAGGTCTCCACCAGCGGATTCGCAGGCGCAATGGTCGAGCAAATGGAAAGCGGCATCGACGTGAAAGCGAAGCAGCAAGAACGGATGAAGGCCATCGAGGCGGAAAGGCGGGAGCGAGAGGCGCGCCGCGTCGAGCGGCCGTTTGAAGAGATGGAGGAGTCGGGCCGCACGCCGACCACCGTAGGCGACATCATGACCCGGATGCCGGTCACGGTGAAGGCAGGTACCAAAGTCAGCGAAGCCATGCACATGATGCGCGAGCATGGGGTCAGCAGTGTACTCATAGCGCCGTCTGGTGACGGCAAGTGGGGCATCATGACGCAGCGGGATGTGGTCTCGCGCATCGTACACGCCAATCGATCACCGGCAACGGTCAAGGTTGAGGAAATCGCCACCATGCCGCTGGTGACGGTGCCCGTAGATATGTCTCTTTACGACTGCTCGTCTCAGATGATCGGCGCCAACATCCGTCGGGTGGTGGTGGCACAAAATGAGGTGCCCATCGGCATCGTCAGCGACACCGATCTCTTCCGCAGCGTGGAGGAGTTTGGCTGGCTGCCGGAATAATGGTGATGCGTGATGGGTGATGCGTAACGCGTGATCCGTGATGCGTGAGGGATAATGCGAACGAGGGGACGCGTGCCGCGATTCGCGGAAATTCATCCAAGACATCACGGCGTGGCAAACGCGCTCGTCGCATTACGCGTCACGCGTCACCCATCTCGTGTCAAGGTATCAACACCGTCGACCCCGTAGTTTTCCGCCCTTCCAGCACGCGGTGGGCCTCAGCGGCGTCTTTCAGCGCATAGGTCTGGTTGATTTCGATCTTCACCGCCCCTTTCTTGACTACCTCAAAAAGGGCGCTGGAGGACTCCAGCGTGTCTTCCCGCGACGCGGTGTAGGTCATCAGCGTCGGGCGGGTCAGGTAAAGCGACCCCTTCTGGCTCAGGATTCCGATGTTCAGGGGCTCGACGGCGCCGGAGGCCTGACCGTAGCTCACCAGCGTGCCGCGCGGCTGCAGACAGTCCAGGGAACCCATGAAGGTGGTCTTGCCGACACCGTCGTAAACCACGGGCACGCCTTTGCCGTCGGTGAGCTCCTTGACCCGATCGACGAAGCTTTCCTCGTTGTACAAAATCGTGTGGTCGCAGCCGTGGGCCTTGGCCAGCTCGGCTTTTTCCTTGCCTCCAACGGTGCCGATCACCGTCGCGCCCAGGTGCTTGGCCCACTGGCAAGCCATGAGTCCGACACCGCCGGCTGCGGCGTGAAAAAGGATGGTCTGGCCTTTTTTGACCGAAAAGCAGCGACGCAGTAGATACTCGGTGGTCATTCCCTGCAGCATCATCGCCGCCGCCTGCCGGTCCTCGATAGCGTCAGGGAGCTTTACCGCCTTTCTCGCCGGCATGACCCGCGCCTCCGCATAGGCGCCGATGGGCGGCGCAGCGTAGGCCACGCGGTCTCCCTCGGATAGGTCTTCTACTCCCTTGCCCACGGCCTCGATCACGCCGGCCGCCTCCAGACCCAGGCTGAAAGGCAGATCGGGACCCGGGTACAGCCCGGTGCGGAAATAGACGTCGATATAGTTGAGGCCCACCGCCGTGTGCCGCACGCGGATCTCTCCCTCTCCGGGGTCGCCTACGTCAACGTCTTCCCACCTGAGCACTTCCGGTCCACCGGTCTCATGGATGCGAATCGCCTTGGTCATGTGTCGATCTCCTCGGTATTCGTGGTTGTTGTTCACACGTGGCGAGGATACATCAAATCTCGGCATCCATTTCCAATCTGGGATCGGAGTGAATATATTTCTGGCCCGGACGACGGTTAGACCGGCCGTTGAGACCCCGCAGTAGCACCGCCGTCCTTGTTTCACCGTTTCAAGGAAAATCCGATGGGCGCGCGCGACAACGGCAAATGGCAGTTCTGGATTGATCGCGGCGGAACATTCACCGATGTAGTCGCCCGCAGTCCCGACGGCAAGCTGGGCACCCACAAGCTGCTTTCGGACAATCCCGAGCATTACCAAGACGCGGCGGTGCAGGGGATCCGCGACAGCCTGGGACTGGCCGGGGACGAAACGGTAGACGCGAAGATTATCGAGGCGGTGAAGATGGGTACCACCGTCGCCACCAACGCCCTGTTGGAGCGCAAGGGCGACCGCACGCTGCTGCTTACCACCCGTGGCTTTCGAGACGCGCTGCGCATCGGCTATCAGACGCGACCGGATCTGTTCGCAAGACAAATCCAGCTTCCCGACGCCCTCTACGAGCGCGTTGCCGAGGTCGACGAGCGCTACAGCGCCGGCGGCGACGAGCTCGTGCCGCTGGATCTCGCCGCCACCGAGGAGGCCCTGGCGGCGGCGCTCGAGTCCGGAATTCGGTCCGTTGCCATCGTATTCATGCACGGCTACCGCTACCACAAGCATGAGCGGGAGGCAGCGCGGCTCGCTCAGCATTTGGGCTTTACCCAGATCTCCGTCTCCCACCAGGTAAGCCCGTTGATGAAGCTGGTCGGGCGCGGCGATACCACCGTGGTCGACGCCTACCTTTCGCCCATCCTTCGACGCTACGTCGATCGAGTGGCCGGCGAGCTCGACGCTGCGCGCATCATGTTCATGCAGTCCAACGGCGGGCTCACCGACGCCAAGCTTTTCCAGGGCAAAGACAGCATTCTCTCGGGTCCCGCAGGGGGCATTGTCGGCGCGGTGCGCACCAGCGAGATGGGCGGATTCGAAAAAATCATCGCCTTCGACATGGGCGGAACCTCCACCGACGTGTCCCACTATGCTGGGGAATACGAACGGGCTTTCGACACCCTGGTGGCCGGCGTGCGAATGCGCGTACCCATCATGCGCATCCACACAGTCGCCGCCGGCGGCGGATCCATCCTGCACTTCGACGGACTGAGGTTTCGCGTTGGCCCGGACTCGGCGGGGGCCAACCCCGGACCCACCTGCTACCGCCGCGGCGGACCGCTGACGGTAACCGACTGCAACGTGCTGCTGGGCAAAATCAACCCCGAACATTTCCCCGCGGTTTTTGGCCCGGACGCGAATAGGCCCATTGACGTCAAGGTTGTGCGCGAGAAGTTCAACGCGCTTACGGAAAGAATCAATGAGGCGGGCGGCGAGCGCCGCACGCCTGAACAAGTCGCCGACGGATTCTTGAAAATCGCGGTGGAGAACATGGCCAACGCGATCAAGAAGATCTCGGTTCAACGCGGCTACGACGTCACCGGTTACACGCTTTGTTGCTTCGGCGGCGCGGGCGGGCAGCACGCCTGCCTGGTAGCCGATGCGCTGGGCATGAAAACCATTTTTATACACCCCTATGCGGGCGTGCTCTCGGCTTACGGCATGGGTCTAGCCGACGTGCGCGCCATGCGCGAGCAGGCGGTCGAGGCGCCTCTGGACGATGAGCTGGTTTCAGGTCTCCAAGCACGCTACGCCGAGCTCGCAGCGCAGATTGGCGGCGAAATCCGCGCCCAGGGCATCGAGGAGGACCATACGCGCGTCATCAAGCGAATTCACGTGCGCTACGAGGGAACAGATTCAGCGCTCATCGTACCCTTCGGCAGCCGCGGCCAGATCGCCGATGCGTTCGAGCGCGCGTACCGAGATCGCTACGGCTTCGTGATGCCGGACAAACGTCACCTGGCAGAGTCTATTTCCATCGAGGCCATCGGCGAGACGGAGACCCCGGACGAGCCGGAGCGGGAGCCGCAAACGCGCGAACGGGCGCCGGATCCCATCGCCGAAACCGGCGCTTACATGGCGGGAGAAAACCAAGCGACGCCCATTTTTGAGCGTGAGACCCTGCAGCCGTCGGACACCCTCAAAGGGCCCGCAATCATCAAAGAGGCCAACGCAACCACGGTCATCGAGCCCGGCTGGGAGGCCGAAGTGACGCCGCGCAACCACATGGTGCTGAAGCGGGTCGTCCCCCTGCCGAGGAGAAAAGTCGTGGGCACCGAAGCCGACCCAATCATGCTGGAGGTGTTCAACAACCTGTTCATGAACATCGCCGAGCAGATGGGCGCCGCGCTGGAGAACACCGCCTACTCCGTGAACATCAAAGAGCGGCTGGATTTTTCCTGCGCGATATTTGACCAACAGGGCAAGCTGATCGCCAACGCTCCGCACATGCCGGTACACCTGGGTTCCATGAGCGAGAGCGTCCAGGAGATCATCCGCAAGCGCAACCAGCGCATGAATCGGGGCGACGTATATGTACTGAACGACCCATACCACGGCGGCACCCATCTGCCAGACATTACCGTCATAACCCCCGTATTCCACGAGCAAAGCCAAGAGATCCTGTTCTACGTGGCTTCACGCGGTCACCACGCCGACGTGGGCGGAATTACTCCGGGGTCGATGCCGCCCCACAGCAAACACATCGACCAAGAAGGCGTGCTCATCGATAACGTGCTGCTGATCGACAAAGGTAAGTTCCTGGAAAGGGAGATCACCGAATTGCTCACCTCCGGCCCATACCCAGTTCGCAACGTGGTGCAGAACGTCGCCGACCTCAAGGCGCAGATCGCCGCCTGCGAAAAGGGGGTGCAGGAGCTCAAAAAGATGGTGGTCCAATTCACCCTGCCCGTGGTTCAGGCTTACATGCAGCACGTGCAGGACAATGCGGAAGGCGCAGTACGCAAAGTGCTGGGGGCGCTCAAAGAGGGCAGCTTCACCTATCCCATGGACAACGGCAGCGTCATCAAAGTGAAGATCAGCATCGACAAAGATGCGCGCAGTGCGCGCATTGACTTCACCGGCACCTCGATG
The DNA here is from genome assembly GCA_947258715.1 of uncultured Gammaproteobacteria bacterium. Lineage (GTDB taxonomy): Bacteria > Pseudomonadota > Gammaproteobacteria > HK1 > HK1 > CAMYJH01. Next base: position 9,844 of record CAMYJH010000031.1, on the reverse strand, counting down.
CAGCTCGAGAGTAACTTCAACGCGCCGTCTGCGGTCTGCCGCGCCGCCGTACTGTATGTCTTCCGCACCCTGGTGGAGGACGCGATTCCGATGAACGACGGCTGCCTCAAGCCAATCGAAATCGTCATACCGAAAGGCTCCATGCTGGCGCCGGAATACCCGGCAGCGGTCGTTGCCGGCAACGTAGAAACCTCCCAGTGCATCACCGACACGCTTTACGGCGCGCTGGGTGTGCTGGCGTCGGCTCAAGGGACGATGAACAATTTCACCTGGGGCAACGAAAAGTATCAGTACTACGAGACGATATGCGGGGGATCCGGCGCCGGCCCCGATTTCAACGGCTGCGACGCGGTGCACACCCACATGACCAACGCGCGGTTGACGGATCCGGAAGTGCTGGAGTGGCGCTTTCCGGTTCACCTGGAGAGCTTCGAGATCCGGAAAGGCAGTGGCGGCAGAGGAAAATATCGGGGTGGTGATGGTGCCATCCGCAAGCTGCGCTTTCTGGAGAAAATGACCGCGGCGATCCTTTCCAGCCACCGCAGGGAAGAGCCGTGGGGCGTCGCCGGCGGCGAGCCCGGCGCAAGGGGCAGGAACTACGTCATTCGCGAGAACGGCGCCAGGGAGGATCTAAGCGGCACCGATCTGACCGAAATGAATCCCGGCGACGTGTTCGTGGTCGAGACTCCCGGCGGCGGCGGTTTTGGTACGCCGGAGACCTGAACCGAACCCGCCTCCCGGCAGTTGGGGAAGCTATTGATCCTCACTTTTCTCCGTGCATAGGTCGGCGATGATTGAAACGTCGTCGAGAGTGTCGATTACCTCGATTGCCTTCTCCAGCCGGTTTACAGCCACCTGGTTCAAGATCGCTCCAGCGTTGGCGCGGAACTTGCCCCCAATCCGCTCCTCGGACAACGGGCTTTCCGGACTGCCGAGGCGATCTTTTACGTATCGTTCTAGACGCTCGCCGCTCTGCGTTTCCACCTCGACGCGAGCCGCGTGCCGCGCGCTTGGCCCGGCGGCGTCGATCTCGCCGTCGATTCGCGCCTCGATGCGTGGGATGAATTGCATAATTTCAGGATCGTTCACCCGTTCTTCGGTGAATTGTGGCGCACCAGCGTCGCCGGAAATGGCCATCACCGCGAGTCCGAAGTAAAGATTCATCTGCGCCGCGGTCAGGCTCTGGCCTCGATAGGGCCAGGCGCAGTGAACGTGAGTGGCGCGGGACACAGCCACCCTCAGACGCGCGATGTCCTGGTGGCGAAGATCATTCTCGACCATGATCGCGTGCAACCCCTGCAGACAAGTGTGAATGCTGGTCACGGTAGCAAAAGGTTTGATGCCGACCTTTAAAAGCTCGAAGCGTTTGCCGAGTCCGGAGACGAGTCTTTCCGTCTGTGGTAACGGCGAGTGGGTCGAGAGAAATCCGCCGTAGGGCGCTTCGATGACGTTTTCGATGCCGCTGAACCCCGCTCGCGCAAGCAGAGCGGCTTCGACGCCGGCGCGGGACGCGTGCCCCGCATGGAGTCGTTTCACCATCGCGCCTTCCTGCGCCGCCATCAGTCCGGCGCCCAGAGATCCGGCGACGCCCAGCGCGTGTCGCGTCTCCGCAGGGTCCAGGCGCAGGACCCGGGCGGCCGCAGCGGCGGCGGCGAAGACGCCGCTGGTTCCCTGGGGATGAAATCCGGCCATCAGCAGCCCCTGACCGGCGGCCGCCCCGACTCTCAAACCCACCTCGTAGCCGGCGGCTACGGCGCACAGAAACTCGCGGCCATCGATGTCCCCCTCGGCCTCAGCAAGCGCCAGCGCCGCCGGAAACACCAGAGAGCCACCGTGGATAATGGCGTCGAGGTGAATGTCGTCCATCTCGAAACCGTGACCGGCGGTGGCGTTGACCAGAGCCGCCCCCGGAGCGGGAACCCTGAGCCGGGTGCCGAGAATCGTCGACTCCTGACGTCCGCCCTGTGCCACCGTCTGGTGACGTAGCTTGAGCGTCCAGGGCAGTGAAGCGCCGTAAAGGCAGCAGCCGATAGCATCGACAGCCAGCCGCCTCAAGTGGTCCCGCGCCCTCTGCGGCAGGTCGGTCCAGGCGAGCCTGCTGGCAAAGCGCGCCAAATCCGCTGTCGGTGAAACGGTTGCTGAAGACTTCTCGCTCACTCGACCCTCAAGCCGGGATGTCCGATCCGGGGTGCCGTCGTACTGACGCCCTCCGAGGGTTCCCGACCGATGGTCACGCCGCAGCCGGCACCCTCGGCGCGTCGGGCATTTCAAACGGGCGCGCCGACTCGAAGGCGCGCGCCGCTCTAAGCACCAGCGTATCGGCGTATTTGGCGCCGACGATCTGCATTCCCATGGGAAGCCCGCCGCTGGTGAAGCCGCAGGGGACCGAGCAGGCCGGCTGCTGGGTGAGATTGAAGGGGTAGGTAAACGGGGTCCAGTCGGCCCAGCGATCCGCAGCCATGGACTCGGGCTTCTCTATCCCTGCTGCAAACGCCGGAATCGGTAAGCTCGGTGTCACCAGCAGGTCGTGGTGAGTGTGAAATTCCTGCATGGACTCCCCCAGGGCGCCGCGGGCGGCGACCGCGTCCAGGTAGTCGGAGAGCGAAACCTGATCCCCATAGGCCGCCATCTCGAGAAGCCCCGTATCGATGAGAGCGCGCTGCTCCTCGGTGAAGGATTTCATCAGCTGGGATGCGCCGCAGGCCCAGTGCAGCAGGAACACCGGACCGCTGGACGCGAACGGCGCCGACACCTCCTCCACCCGGGCGCCCAGATCTTCGAGCACGCCGAGCGCCGCTTTCACGCCGGAGGCGATCTCTGGGTCGACGTCCACGTAACCGAGGTCCGGACTGTAGGCGATCCGAAGCCCTTTGATACCGGCGCTCAAGTCCTCCAGATAGTCCAGCTGGTCCCCGGGAAGCGCGTGCCAGTCGCGGCTGTCGTACTCGCTGATGACGTTGAGCATCAGCGCCGCGTCCTCCACCGTGCGGGTCATGGGCCCCACGTGAGCGACGGTGCCGAAGGGACTCAGGGGCCAGGCGGGCACACGGCCGAAGCTCGGCTTGATGCCGAAGATGCCGGTGAATCCCGCGGGTATGCGAATGGAGCCGCCACCGTCGGTGCCGATATGCAGCGCGCCCATTCCCAGGGCGCAGGCGGCCGCTGCGCCCCCGCTGCTGCCCCCCGGGGTCAAATCCGTATTCCACGGATTGCGGGTCACGCCGGTAAGGCCATTGTCGGTCACACCTTTCCAGCCGAATTCGGGTGTGGTTGTCTTGCCGACAAAAATCGCTCCGTGGCGCCTGAGCGCAGACGTGGCGGGAGCGTCCACGTCCCAGGGAGCGGCGGGGTTCACCGCCCGGCTGCCCCGCAGGGTAGGCCAGCCCCGGGTGAGTATCAGGTCCTTAATCGTTACCGGAACGCCGTCCAGCAGGCCTACGGGCTCGCCCCGGTGCCAGCGGGTTTCCGATTCCCGAGCCGCAGCCAGTGATCCCTCCTCATCCAGCAAAGCGAAGGCATTCACGGCTCCGTTGTGGGCATCGATACGGGAAAAAATCGCTTCGATGGTTTCCACCGGGGAGAGCTTTCTGGTCCGGTAGAGCGTGAGCAATTCGGTGGCGGAAAAACGTGCGGGGTCGTGGCTCATTTGGGCCTCACTTCGATCTTCGTTGATCCCCGGCGTCACTCTGTGACGAGGCGTGACGCACCGGAGTTGTCCAGGAAGCGATGCAAGGATACCGGAGCCACCCGTCTGCAGACAGCCGGACCGGCCCGAAGAACCGCATTGGCGTTGACGGAACTTAGCAGCGCGAACGCCCATGGTTACCGGTACAATGCGCATTCGCCAGGGGGCGTTCAGCGACCCGCCCCCCGTTGTTCAGACAGCGGATGATGAAGGACTGCGCCGATGCGACGCTATAACCCTATCCTGAATCTGTTCGGACGCTCCCCGGTGAAGCCGCTGCAGGAGCATATGTCGAAAGTTTCCGAATGCGTTCGCGTCCTCGAGCCCTTCTTCGAAGCGGTCGTCGCCGGGAATGAAAATCGCGTGCGAGAGCTGCAGGAGAAGATCGCGGGCCTCGAGAACGAAGCCGACGATTTGAAGCACGACCTGCGGCTGCACCTGCCGCGCACGCTGTTTCTTCCGGTGGAGCGGCGGGATTTGCTCGAGGTCCTGACCATGCAGGACAACATCGCCAACCGGGCAAAGGATCTCGCCGGCCTGGTGCGCGGGCGCAAGATGGTGATCCCGGATCAGATCGGATCTCAGTTTCTCGAATTCGTCCGACGCAGCATCGACGCCTGCGCCCAGGCCGAGAAGACGGTTAACGAGCTGGACGAGCTGGTGGAGACGGGATTCAGCGGAAGCGAAGTGGAAATCGTGCAAAACCTGATCAAGCAGCTGGACCGGCTGGAGAAAGAAACCGACCAGATCCAGGTGGAAGTCCGAGCGCGATTGTTCGAAATCGAGCGCGACCTGCCCCCCGTGGACGTGATGTTTCTTTATCGTTTGATTGACTGGACCGGCGATATTGGCGATTTCTCCCAGCGCGTCGGCAGCCGCCTTCAGCTCTTATTGGCAAAATAAACCTCGCCGATGGAGCACGCCTTTCTCTACCTGAGCCTGGCGGCCGCCTTCGGGCTGTTCATGGCCTGGGGCATTGGCGCCAATGACGTCGCAAATGCCATGGGCACCTCGGTGGGCTCGCGGGCACTGGTCCTTCGCCAGGCCTTCATCATCGCCGCCATTTTTGAATTCGCCGGCGCGGTTCTCGCCGGCGGCCAGGTGACCCAGACCATTCGCAAGGGCATCGTTGACGCCTCGTCCCTCTCCGCCACACCGGAGATTCTCGTCTACGGCATGCTCGCCGCCCTGCTCGCTGCCGGGATCTGGCTGCTTGTGGCTTCGAACTTCGGCTGGCCGGTGTCCACCACCCACTCCATCGTCGGCGCCATCGTCGGTTTCGCCATGGTGGGTATCGGCGTCAGCGCGGTCAAATGGGGCAAGATTGGCACCATTGTCGCCAGCTGGGTGGTCTCGCCGCTGCTCGCTGGCGCCATCGCGTTTACGCTGTTCGTAAGCATCCAGCGGCTGATCTTCGATGCTCAAGATCCGTTTCGAAACGCGCGGCGATACGTGCCTTTGTACGTATTTTTCGCCGGCTTTATGGTTGCGCTGGTGACACTGCTAAAAGGACTCAAACACATCGGTGTTTCTTTTTCCACGGGTCAAAGTTTCGCCATCGCCACGGTCGTCGGCGTGTCGCTGATGTGCATCGGCTGGTGGCGAATCCGCGCTATCAGGCGCGAGCCGACCGATGTGGAAGGATTTCACTTTGCCAACGTGGAACGTGTGTTCGGCGTGCTGTGTATTATCACGGCGTGCGCCATGGCGTTCGCCCACGGCTCCAACGACGTGGCCAATGCCATCGGCCCCGTTGCCGCCATCGTCGGTATTGTTCAAAGCGGTGGCAATGTAGCGCAGAAATCGCCGCTGCCGGTCTGGGTCCTGTTCATCGGCGCGGCGGGAATTGTCACCGGGCTCGTCACTTACGGCCACAAGGTGATGGTGACGATCGGCACCCGCATTACCGACCTCACGCCCAGCCGGGGCTTCGCCGCCGAGCTGGCGGCGGCCACCACCGTGGTCCTTGCCTCGGGGACGGGACTGCCCATCTCCACCACCCACACGCTGGTGGGAGCTGTGCTGGGCGTCGGCATGGCCCGGGGCATCGCTGCCATCAACCTGAGGGTCGTCCAGGCAATTTTCGTCTCCTGGATAGTCACCCTGCCCGCCGGCGCGCTATTGGCGGTGGTTTTCTTTTATCTGCTGAGAAGTCTGTTCGGCTGACCGCTGCGGGAATGCCGGACGCGCGCGACCTGGGATCCGTCCTCCCCGGCGAAGCTATAAAATGGGGCGGGGCGAAATCCGTGGAGGCCCGCGCCAGCGCGCTCGCGTGGTCGGAATGTGGTACGCAAGCAGGAAAAACAGACTCGAGCGGCGCGCTGCGCGTGCATTCGGGCTCAAGGATTACGCGGGCGCCATCCGCCCGCTCGAGGAACTGCTGCGCCTCGTGGGTGAGAATCCCAATACCCTTCACGTGCTGGCCGTATGCCGGCAACGGCTCGGCCAGCACGAATCGGCCATCGTCGCCGCGGAACGCGGGATATCGGCGGACCCGAAGCATTTTTCCTGCCTCAAGGTACTGGCCGAGTCCCATGCCGCAAGCGATGATTTAAAGGCCGCCCGCGGCTACGCCCTGCGCGCGCTTACGCTTATCGAGGCCGAGACTCGCGCTCCAGGAATGCTTGCAGGCATGATGCGCCGCATGGGCGGACCCGGTGTTCAGGCCACGGGAACTAGCGTTGAGGACCGTGAGTGGGCTCGCTGGGCGCGCGCCCTGTGCGAATCCGCTGAGGACCCGGTCAAATGAAATTTTCATAGCTGAATCCGGCAATTGCGAATCGTGTCAAGCCGTCAGATGCAGACCGGATCGGTCAGGCACGGATTTTGAGATACTATTGCCGCCTGCGGCGATTTCGAACCGCAATAGAAAGCTCGGGTACGCGCGTGGATGCACCTTGTAATGCACTCCGTCAGTCGCAACAGTGCCTTTCGGCGCTCGCTCTTTCCCTTAATTCGTAGTGACAGCCAGGTAATGAACATAGGGAATATTAAAACGAAGCTCTAGCACGTTTTGACACCAGATTGGAGAGGAGATGTGGAACCCGAAGTGATTCAAGACAAGGAAGGACACATCATCGGTGAAATTCGCGAAGAGAACGGCAGCTACCTAGTGTGGAAGCGGGAGCGGCCGACTTTTCCTCCCTCGGGCCGTCATTCCTTCTTTGGATCCGCCAAGAGCCTCGAGGAGGCAAGAAAGCTCGCCGAGAAGCTGTTGGCTTGAGCGCGTGGCGCAGAATTAACTCCCCTCCTACAAGACTTACACGCCCATGCTTTATGCTCTCGACAACCGTAAAGTGGAAACACGCGGAGAGTATTTCGTCGCCCACAATGCCGTCGTGATCGGCTCCGTTGTTTTGGAGAACAACGCCAGCATCTGGTTCAATTGCGTCGTCCGCGGCGATAACGACGTCATCACGATTGGAGAGAATGCGAACGTTCAGGATGGATCAGTGCTTCACACCGACGCCGGCATTCCACTGACCCTGGGCACCAACGTGAGCATAGGACACAAGGTCATGCTCCACGGCTGCACAATTGGTGAAGGAAGCCTGATCGGCATCAACGCGGTCATTCTAAACAACGCGGTTATCGGAAAGAACTGCCTCATAGGCGCCAATACACTGGTGCCCGAAGGCAAGGAGATCCCTGACGGCTCCCTGGTGATGGGCTCACCGGGGCGCGTCAAGCGGGGACTGAGCGAGGAAGAGATCCAGGAGCTGAAACAAATCGCCGATCACTACGTACAGAAATCTGCGCTTTACAGGCGCGCCTTGAAGGCCGAAACCTGAGCACAGTGCCCGCTCCGAAAATAGAGTCGCGTTGACGAATGTTTGTTCCCGAAAAATCGTCGACGGCACGGGCTCGCTCGCTGGAGGTGTTTCCCGCTGGTTCCAACGGAGAATTCAATCTACCTCCGGAACTCAGCATGGTGATTGCTGGCGGCGAGGGGTGCGAGATATGGGATACCGAAGGCAGACGATATATCGATTTTTCCATGGGCTGGGGTTCGTCCCTGGTCGGTCACGCCCGCCCCGAAGTGGTGGCCGCTGTACAGCAGCAGGCGCCCTTGGGTTCAAATTTCGCCTACGTCAACGCTAAAACTCTCGCTCTGGCGGAAGAGATCTGTCGCCTTAGCCCGGCCTGCGAACAGGTACGCTTTTGCGCCTCAGGCACCGAAGCCACCATGTACTGCCAGCGTCTCGCCAGAGCTCATACGGGAAAGACAAAGATCTTGAAGTTCGAAGGCGCTTACCACGGCGCCAATGAAGTCGGCGTCACCAGCCTTTTTCCCCACCGCCTCAAACCCTTTCCCAGCGCCGACCCATCGAGCGCCGGAATTCCGGATGCAGTTGCCAAGGATATTCTCGTCGCGCCCTATAACGACGCGGATATGGCGGCAAGGCTCATCCGCCGACACGCGGCGCGGCTCGCCGCGGTAATCGTGGAACCGCTGCAGCGCTGCACTCCGCCACGGGAGGGCTTCCTTCAGACGTTGAGGCAAGCTTGCAGCGACAAGGGTGTGCTGCTGATCTTCGACGAAGTGGTTACCGGATTCCGCCTCGCGTATGGCGGGGCACAGGAATATTACGGCGTGGTGCCGGATCTGGTCGCATACGGCAAGGCGCTCGGCGGCGGCTACCCCATTGGGGCTTTTGGCGGGAGCCGCGAGATCATGTCGCTGGTGCGCGAGGAACGACTCGGCCAAGCGGGATACGTGTGGGTGGCCTCGACCCTGGGTGGCAACCCGATTTCCAGTGCCGCCGCGCTGGCCACCCTGTCCGTATTTCGCCGCGAAGGCAGCTACACCCGGCTGCACGAGCTTGGACAGTATCTCCGCTTAGGCATCGAGGCGATGCTGGCGGCAAACAGGATCCAGGCTCAGGTGATCGGCGACGGGCCGCTGGCCCAGGTCGTGTTTTCCAAGACACCGGTTTACGACTACCGATCCACCCGGCGGGGAAACCGAAAGCGGGGTCGCGCGCTGATGCTGGCGCTGTTCGAACGCGGCATATTCCTCAACCCCATGGGCACCAAGCTGTACCTGTCCCTGGCCCACACCCGGGACAGCTGCGATACCTTTCTCGAGCGTTTCGAAGAGGCGCTCAATACGGTGATGTGAAACGGGGAATCAGTAGCCGCCCAATCCGAGGAAGCGCGGGCTATCGTCCCTCAGTGGGCCTTGATGATCCCCGCGTGAGCCAAGAGCGCGATCGAAATCCCGTTACTTCTTAATCTCAAAACACCGCGCCAGATACTCGATCTTCCGCTCGAGCCGCCAAGCGAATTTGAAGCGATACCCCAGCAGCTGCTTAACCGCGGCGAATTGCCTGGGCCTGAGTAAGTCCTGATTCAACTCTTTTACGGGTCCTCGCCGTTGATCTCGAGCGGCCTTGGCTCAGCGATTCTAAACCCGCTTTTCGTCTCGGGCGGCAAGGCAGGTTTGGCGCCGTAATGGGTCCACGAACTCACTTTTAGCGACAAAGCGCGGTCGATCTAAACACGAACGGTCACGCCGCTCTCAGTCGGCGTATTGTCAACATCCGTAGGTCAACCGCCGGTGACCTGCCTCTGTTGCTCATGTTGCGAATCCTTGCCTAGCGGCGCGCATTGGCTGACACCCATCTCCTTCAAGCTCAGGCGGATGGCATCAAGCGCGCCTTCCATCTCTTTCTCGCCCAGCCTGCCGATACAGCCAATGCGGAAGCTATCGGCGACGGTCAGCTTTCCCGGGTAAATGACGTAGCCTTTCGCGTTCAGCGAGTCGTAGAAAGTCTTGAATACGAATGCGGCGTCCGTCGGCATATGAAATGTCACGATAATGGGCGCCTGCAGCTCGTCCGGCAGCAGTGTTTGGAACCCCAGCTCTCTCATGCCACTGACCAGAATCTCGCAATTTCGACGGTAGCGCGCCCCGCGGCCCTCGATGCCCCCCTCCGCCTCATGTTCACGAATGGCCTGTTCCAAGGCGACGATACAGTGGGTCGGCGGGGTGAAGCGCCACTGGGCGTTGGCCTCCATGGCTTTCCACTGGTCATACAGGTCCAGGGACAGCGAAGGCGCGTTGCCTTCCGAGCCGGCCAGGAATTCCCGCCTGACAATGACGAAACCCATCCCCGGAACCCCCTCGAGGCATTTGTTCGAAGACGCCACCACGGC